>JAPLQF010000031.1 GCA_026399875.1 Burkholderiales bacterium
CCTCTCAGACCAGCTACAGATCGTCGCCTTGGTAGGCTTTTACCCTACCAACTAGCTAATCTGCCATCGGCCGCTCCAATAGCGCGAGGTCTTGCGATCCCCCGCTTTCAACCGTAGTTCGTATGCGGTATTAGCGTAGCTTTCGCTACGTTATCCCCCACTACTGGGTACGTTCCGATGTATTACTCACCCGTTCGCCACTCGCCACCAGGGTTGCCCCCGTGCTGCCGTTCGACTTGCATGTGTAAGGCATGCCGCTAGCGTTCAATCTGAGCCAGGATCAAACTCTTCAGTTTAATCGTTGGCAACTTACCTAAATAAGTCGCTGCTCAATGGAATTGATCGTAATGACCGTAATAAATTACGGTTACCTTGATCATTCGCATGAGCGTTTGATATTTTCCACTCGGCTTGCAGTCTGGCTTGCGCTTTCCTGCCTGCTTCGCGGTGTTGGCGTTTCCGCCCAAACGCCCACGCTTATCGGCTGTTTAGTTTTTAAAGAGCACGCTGTCTTTCGATCAGCACAGAAGCGGAATTATGACGCTTCCTTTTCAGCTTGTCAACTCGGTCTCGGTTTCTGCTGGAGATCTGTGACAACGTCGCGTCTTTTTTGCTCGCCTCGACGGTCAGTCGCTGACCGATCTCGCTGAGCGTTTGAAGCAGCGAAGCCCTCGACTATAGCAGCGAGTTCGAGGGCATGCAAGTTGCCAGACGGAATTCGTTGAGACTGGGCCATTTGCGGCGCGCTGCACGGTGCGGCGCAAGTCTGCTGCAAGCGCGCTTTCTGTAGATTCCCGGGCGTCCTGAGCGCAAGCCGCCGCTTCAGGTTTTGGCACCGCGGTCATGAAAGAGGTGGCAAGCCGCTAGAATTCGGCGATAGCTAGCCCGCCTTGGGCATGCACGAAAGACAGACAACACACGCGGCGGCGGATCTGATGTCACAAACGCATTCGGGACCTGAGTCGGAGTCCCTCCGGGTCGCCCAGCTGGCTGCACGCCGCATGTGGGATGAAGACAAGGCGTCCCAGGCACTCGGCATGACCCTGGCCGACATCGGGCCAGGCTTCGCAGTGCTATCGATGACTGTTCGCGCCGACATGGCGAACGGTCACGGCATGTGCCACGGCGGATTCATGTTTCTCCTTGCAGACAGCGCGTTTGCATTCGCCTGCAACAGTCACAACCAGCGTGCGGTGGCTGCCGGAGCGGAAATCCATTTCGTGGCGCCTGCCAAGGTCGGCGATGTACTGACCGCTCAGGCAACTGAGCAGCACCGTGAAGGTCGAAGCGGTTTTTATGATGTGCGAGTCACCGATCAGCACGGTGCGCTGATTGCACTTTTTCGCGGCCGCAGCGCGACGATCAAAGGACTTCTCGTAGAGGATGCCGGCTCGGATCCGGCAGTCGAGCAAGGCCGAACGGCTGACGGCAAGGCAGGCCAGCCAAGAGGATGAGCCAGTGAGCGATTTGAAACTTGATCCGATCGAGACCGCCAGCATCGATGAACTGCGCGCTTTGCAGCTCGAGCGGCTGCGCGCAACGCTCGAGCATGCCTATGCGAATGTTCCGCACTATCGGCAGGCTTTCGATGTCGCGGGGGTTCATCCGCGCGATTTGCGCAGCCTTGAGGATCTGAGTCGTTATCCGTTCACGACCAAAGCGGAACTCAGGGCGAACTATCCCTTCGGCATGTTCGCGGTGCCGCGTGAGCAGGTTGTTCGGATTCATGCGTCAAGCGGAACCACAGGCAAACCGACGGTGGTGGGCTACACCGCGCGCGATATCGACAACTGGGCGAATCTCGTGGCGCGCTCGATTCGCGCAGCAGGTGCGCGCCGTGGCGATCTGGTGCATGTGAGCTATGGCTATGGACTGTTTACAGGCGGCCTGGGCGCTCACTACGGCGCCGAGCGACTGGGCCTGACGGTCGTGCCATTCGGTGGCGGACAGACCGAGCGCCAGGTGCAGCTGATCACCGATTTTCGACCCGACATCATCATGGTGACGCCGAGCTACATGCTGGCAATCGCCGATGAGTTCGAGCGACAGGGGATGGACCCGGCGCGGTCGAGTCTGCGATTGGGCATCTTCGGCGCAGAGCCCTGGACGAATGAGATGCGGCGTGAAATCGAAGCCCGTATGGGTATCGACGCGGTCGACATCTATGGGCTGTCGGAAGTGATGGGGCCGGGTGTTGCCAGCGAATGCGTCGAGACCAAGGATGGACCGACGATCTGGGAGGACCACTTTTTCCCTGAAGTCATCGATCCGGTGACCGGCGCGGTCGTGCCCGACGGTCAGCCGGGTGAACTGGTGTTCACGTCGCTGACCAAGGAAGCGCTGCCAATCATCCGCTACCGGACGCGCGATTTGACCTGTCTGCTGCCCGGAACAGCGCGAACGATGCGTCGGATGCAGAAAATCACTGGCAGATCGGATGACATGATGATCATCCGTGGGGTCAATGTCTTTCCGTCGCAGATCGAAGAACTGATCCTCAAGCGTGAGATGCTCGCGCCGCATTACGTCTGCGAACTGGAGAAGGACGGGCCGCTGGATGCGCTCACCGTGCGCGTGGAGCTCAAGCCGCAGGTGGGCGGCGCCGATACGGCAAGCGAGCAGACGTCACTTGAATACGACATCAAAGCCCTGATCGGCGTGAGCTGCAGGGTGCAAATTGAACCGACCGGCGCGATCGAGCGTTCGGTGGGCAAAGCGAAACGAGTTATCGACCGGAGAAAACAATGACTTCAAGCTTCAGGGCAATCCTGCTCGAAAAGAACGGCGACGCCTTCAGTGTATCGATCAGGGACCTGAGCGATCAGGACCTTGAAACCCAAGCAGGCGATGGCGATGTCGTCGTGCAAATTGCCCATTCGACGATCAACTACAAGGACGGACTGGCAATCGCCAACCGCTCACCAGTGGTCCGAAAATGGCCGATGGTGCCGGGCATCGATGGTGCAGGCACGGTTGAATCGAGCAGTTTCGCCGGGATCTCGGCAGGCGATCGCGTGGTGCTCAACGGCTGGGGCGTCGGCGAAAGCCACTGGGGCTGCCTGGGCGGCAAGGCGCGTCTGAAGGGACAGTGGCTGGTGCCGCTGCCCAAGGCGCTGTCGACGCGACAGGCGATGGCGATCGGTACAGCCGGCTATACCGCAATGCTTTGCGTGATGGCGCTTGAGTCGCAGGGTGTCAAGCCGGGCGATGGCGAAGTGCTGGTGACCGGTGCAGCCGGCGGCGTGGGCAGCGTTGCCATCGCCCTGCTGTCGGGTCTGGGCTACAAGGTAGTCGCCTCGACCGGGCGCGCATCCGAAGCCGACTATCTCAAGGCACTCGGTGCGAGCGACATCATCGACCGGGCGACCCTGTCGGCACCGGGCAAGCCGCTGCAGAAGGAGCGCTGGGCGGGGGTGGTTGACGCGGTCGGCTCGCATACGCTGGCCAATGCCTGCGCGCAGTCGCGATACCGTGGCGTGGTGGCTGCCTGCGGACTGGCTCAGGGCATGGATTTCCCGTCGAGCGTGGCGCCCTTCATCCTGCGCGGCGTGCGCCTGATCGGCATCGATTCGGTGATGTGTCCGCAGGCCGAGCGCCGCGTCGCCTGGGAGCGTCTGGCGCGTGATCTGGACCTGTCGAAGCTCGATGCGATGACCACCGAGATCGGTCTGGCCGATGCGATCGCGCAGGCGCCGAAGATTCTGGCAGGCGAAGTCCGCGGAAGACTGGTGGTGGATGTCGCGCGTTAACAATCGGGCAGCCGCAGGCGAGCCGATCAGTTACCGGATCGCCGCCGCAGATCCGCATGCCCATCTGTTCGAGGTCACCCTGCGCGTCAGGGAACCCGACGCCGATGGGCAGCGACTGGCGCTGCCGGCGTGGATTCCCGGCAGCTACATGATTCGAGAGTTTGCACGCCATATCGTCTCGATCTCGGCGCGCTGCGGCACTCGACCGGTACGGATCAGCAAGATCGACAAGCACACCTGGCTTGCCGAAGCAGTGGCTGAACCGCTGATCGTCGAATACACCGTCTACGCCTGGGATCTGTCAGTCCGAGCGGCTCATCTGGATGCCACCCACGGATTTCTGAATGCGTCGAGCGTTTGCCTGCGGGTCATCGGCCAGGAAGCGCGGCCTTGTACGGTCGATCTGGTTGCGCCACCGGCGTCGATCGGGCGCGACTGGCGAGTTGCCACGACCCTGCCCGAAGACGGAGCGAAACGACACGGGTTCGGCCGGTATCGGGCCGCTGACTATGACGCGCTGATCGATCATCCGATCGAGATGGGTCGCTTCGCGATCGCTTCATTTGAGGCCGGTGGCGCCGAACACGAAATCGCGGTCACCGGTCGAAGCGATGTCGATCTGGAACGGCTGACCAGGGACCTCGCACCGCTGTGTGCCGCTCAGGCGGCGCTTTTCGAGCCGATCACCCAGCGGGCACCGTTTGACCGTTATCTGTTTCTGACCACGGCGGTCGGCGAGGGATACGGTGGACTTGAACATCGCGACAGCACGGCCCTGCTGTGCGGGCGCAGCGACCTGCCCTTTGCCGGCATGCGCAATCAGAGCGAGGGGTATCGCGGTTTTCTCGGGTTGGCGAGCCACGAGTACTTCCATGCCTGGCATGTCAAACGGATCAAACCGGCAGCCTTCGTTCGATATGACCTCGATCAGGAGGTCTATACACGGCTGCTCTGGATCTTCGAGGGCTTCACCTCCTATTACGATGACCTGATGCTGGTTCGCAGCGGCCTAATCGGCCAGGATGATTACCTGACGCTGCTCGCTAGGACCATCTCGGGTGTGCTGCGGGGCCCGGGCCGACAGGTTCAGAGTGTTGCCGAGTCAAGCTTCGATGCCTGGGTCAAGTACTACCGCCAGGATGAGAACTCACCGAACTCGGTGGTGAGCTATTACGCCAAAGGCGCGCTGGTGGCGCTGGCGATCGACCTCGCGGTCAGGGCGCGCACCAACGGCCAGGCGAGCCTCGATGATGCGATGCGACTGCTCTGGCAGCGCCATGGCACGGGCTTCTATTCGTCACAGGGCGGCCCCGGGCCGGCGCAAAGCGGCTTGGCCGAAGACGGGTTTGCTGCGGTGCTGCGCGAGGCGACCGGCGTATCGCTGGGCGCAGCCCTGAATCGATGGGTCGAGGGCACCGACGATCTGCCGCTGGCAAAGTTGCTGGCCCCCCTGGGAGTGACGCTCAAGCTGGCAGCGCCCGATCTCTCGCCCTCACTTGGCGTACGGCTTGCGACACGGTCGGGCGATCTGGCGATTGCAAGCGCTTACAGCGGAGGCGCCGCGCAGCGCGCAGGATTGTCGGCAGGCGATCTGCTGGTGGCCTGCGATGGCCTGCGGGTCGACGAAAAAGCGCTCAAGGGTCTGTTGTTGCGCCGCAAGCCTGGCGAGACGGTCGTGCTGCACGCCTTCCGGCGCGATGAGCTGATGCGCTTCGAAGTCAAGCTTGATGCGCCTGCCGCAAGCGAGGCCTCCCTTGTGGCCACCGACGGGCCGAACACCCTGCGCGAAGACTGGCTGAGCGTGGTCAGTCGAAAAGCGCGCGCAAGGCCTCGCCCGGCTCGGGCGCGCGCATGAAGGCTTCGCCCACCAGAAAGGCGTCGACACCGGCGGCGCGCATCGTCAGCACATCACCGCGCGACAGGATGCCGCTCTCGGTCACCGGCAAACGATCGGCAGGGATTCGATCCAGCTGAGACAGCGTGGTGTCGAGGCTGACTTCGAAGGTGCGCAGATTGCGGTTGTTTACACCCACCAGCGGTGTGCGCAGCCGCAAGGCGCGATCGAGTTCGGCGGCATCGTGAACCTCGACCAGCACATCCATGCCAAGCGACAGGGCGCAGGCTTCGAGATCGGCAAGCTGGGCATCGTCCAAAACCGCGACGATCAGCAAGATGCAGTCGGCGCCCCAGCTGCGCGCCTCATAGACCTGATAGGGGTCGAACAGAAAATCCTTTCGCAGGACCGGCAGACTGCAGGCGACACGCGCCGCTTCGAGAAACGCTGGCGAGCCCTGAAAGAAGGACACGTCGGTCAGCACCGACAGGCATGACGCACCGCCCCGCTGATAGGACGCCGCAATCTCGGCCGGTTGGAAATGCTCTCGCAGCACACCCTTGCTCGGACTGGCCTTTTTCACCTCGGCGATCACTGCCGCGCGGCCCTGCGAGATTGATGAGCGCATCGCCGCCTCGAATCCGCGGGGTCGCAGCGGATCGGCCGGATCGATCAGCGTGGCCTCGGCCTTGCGGCGCACATCCGTCAGCGGACGCTCGGTGAGCGCCTGCGCAACCTCGACCGCCTTGACCTTCATGATTTTCTGCAAAACATCGGACATGGTGTCGTGGCCTGATCAGCCGGCAGTGGCAAGGCGCTGGGTGACAGCGACGAATTCATCGAGCTTGGCGCGAGCAGCGCCGCTGGCAATCGCCTTGCGGGCCAAAACGATGCCATCGGAGATGGACGCGGCGATATTGGCCGCATAGAGCGCAGCACCCGCATTGAACACGACAATCTCGCGCGCCGCCCCTGGCGTGTCGTCAAGTGCGGCCAGCAGCATCAGCCGTGATTCGGCGGCGTCGGCCACGCGAAGCGTGCGATTGGAGATCATCGACAGGCCGAAATCTTCAGGGTGGATCTCGTACTCACGGATCTCGCCATCTTTCAGTTCGCCGACCATGGTGGCTGCACCAAGCGAAATCTCGTCCATCCCGTCGCGGCCGTGCACCACCAGCACATGATCGGCGCCCAGCCTTTGCATGACCCGCACCTGAATACCGACCAGATCGGGGTGAAAGACACCCATCAGGGTATTGGGCGCGCCGGCCGGGTTGGTGAGCGGCCCGAGAATATTGAAGATCGTGCGCATGCCGAGTTCGCGGCGCACTGGCGCCACGTTTTTCATGGCGGGATGATGATTGGGGGCAAACATGAAGCCGATGCCGGTCGCCTCGAGGCATCGGGCAACCTTGACTGAGTCGAGCGTGATGTTGGCACCCAGGGCTTCAAGCACGTCGGCCGCACCGGATTTCGACGACACGCCCCGATTGCCGTGCTTGGCGACTCGGGCGCCGGCCGCAGCCGCCACGAACATCGAGGCAGTAGAAATGTTGAAGGTATGCGAGCCGTCGCCGCCCGTGCCGACAATGTCGACAAAGTGCGGCAGCGCAGGCACCTCGACCCGATTGGCGAACTCGCGCATGACTTGCGCTGCCGCCGAGATCTCGCCGATGGTTTCTTTCTTGACCCGCAAACCGGTCAGGATGGCCGAGGTCATGAGCGGCGACATCTCGCCGTTCATGATCATGCGCATCAGCGTGAGCATCTCGTCGTGAAAGATCTCGCGGTGCTCGACGGTTCGCTGGAGGGCTTCCTGGGGGGTTATCGACATGTTGGCGCCATCATTGGCCCGGTAGCGTTCAAGTGAGGATCCGCGCGCTCAGGCGCGCAGAAAATTGCGCAGCAGCGCGTGTCCGTGTTCGCTCGCGACCGATTCGGGATGAAACTGAACGCCCTCGATCGGGAGCGTGCGATGACGCAGCCCCATGATCTGACCATCGCTGCTGGTGGCGGTGACTTCGAGGCATTCCGGCAGCGTCTCGAGCTCGACCACCAGCGAGTGATAGCGCGCCACATCGAACGCGGCGGGCAGGTCTCGAAACACGCCCACTCGGGTGGTATGGATGGTATCGGTCTTGCCATGCATGACCTTGTCGGCTCGCACCACGCGCCCGCCAAAAGCCTGGCCGATGGCCTGATGACCCAGACAGACGCCAAGCATCGGAATGCGGCCTGCGAAATGTTCGAGCACGCCCAGCGACACACCGGCCTCGGTGGGCGTGCAGGGCCCTGGCGAAATGACGATGCGCTCGGGCTTCATCGCATCGATATCAGCGACGCTCAGCGCATCGTTGCGCACAGTGACCACCTGCTCACCGAGCTCGCCGAAGTACTGCACGAGGTTGTAGGTGAAGGAATCGTAGTTATCGATCATCAGCAGCATAACGGCCCAAACTTATCGATCAGATTGACGACCAGCGGGCAGTTTAACCGGTCGATCCGGGGCGGTCGCTCCGAATCCACAAAACAAGCGGGCATGTGACGATCAGGCTCGGGCTCGAACCATCAGCAAGGACTGCCAGGCTCTTCGCGTCGGCGAGAACAACGCCGACAGCCCGACACAGATCGCCACGGTCGCAAGGATGCACAGCGTGTCGACAAACCGGCCACGCGCCGACAAGCCGCAGGCTGCCGCCAGCAGAAGGATCGGGTAGTGAAAAAGATAGATTCCAAAGGAATGGAAGGCGAGCGAGCGAACCCACGGTGGCGACGGTGGCGAATTCTCGGCATCACCGGCAGCTATCGTCAGAATCATGGCGGTGAACCCCGCGGCAATTACCCAATCGGAAAGAAAATAGCGCGAATTGGAAAGACGCATCGAGACGTCAGTCGCCTGCACGATGGCACCGGACAACCCCTGCCCCGCCTGATGCAGCCACTCATAAATCGGCGAGATGAACCACAGGCCATATGCCGCCAGCAGCACCACAGCAGGCGACAACCAGGGCGGCCATGAGTTGACACCAGGGTGCACTCGCCTGGCATCGACCCGCTGCCAGGCCCATGCGCCGAGCGCCCAGCAGGGTAGAAGCAGCATCACTCGCGGCCCCATCAGCAGCAGAACCAGCCCGATCTGAAAGGATCGATAGCGGGAGGTGCCCAGGGTCGCCGCGAGCAGCAGATAGAACCAGGCCTCATAGCCCAGTGACCAATAGGGGATGTTCGAGAAGGCCGCAAACGAGTTGGTCCAGGTCTCGCCCAGGAAAACACCATGAAACCCAAGATGCAACCACCATTTCCGGTAGATCCAGAGCGGATAAAGGTCTGGGCGCAATGTCTTGCCGATCAGGTCCAGACAGAGCGTGATCAGCAGCGCAGGCACAACCAGGCTATAGAGCCGGGAATAGCGTGCGGCAAGAAAAGCGGTCGGGTTGCCACGGTGCTCTGACCCCGACTGCATGACGCTGTAGCCCGAGATCACGAAAAAACCAATGACCGCGTCATGAGCCATGTAGTGCAGGGCGCCGCCTGTGCCAAACGGCAGGAAGCCCAGCTGCTCTGCATGCAGCGCAACGACGATCAGGGCGAGCGCAATGCGCCATCGATCGAGGGCAGTGAAGACCCGCTTGTGTCGACGCAGTGCTTCGCTCATGGACGTGTGGCTTCGCTTATGGACGCTTGCCGTTCAACGTGATCGCCTGTCCGTCGATCGGCCATGGACTCGGAGGCTTTCGTCGACCGTCATACCGTTAGCCCTGTCGAAACACGGGTGGCAAAAACCATGGCACGCGCAGGCATCAGGGTCAATCGAATCTTCGCCATCACAGTCCTGGCCGCAGCCCAAACCGGCTGCGGTGGCGTGCAGAACGCCATCGAAGCCGCGGTCGCCAGGCAGGTCGATTCAGCGGCGGCATCACTGAACAGTGCGGCCACGACCGCGGTTGCTTCAGCGGCGAACTCTGCAGCCAACACGATTGCGACCAGTTCGCCGACAGTGGCCGGCAGCGGCGCTATTGGCACGACGGTCACCAGCAAGGACTTCATCGACAAGGCGATCGCGCTGGTCAATGCCGGCCGCAGCGTCGCGCGCAAGTGCGGCACGACCAACTATCCGGCAGTCGGCGCGCTCAAATGGCAGGCGCAGGCCGAGCAGGCCGCGCTCACTCAGGCTCAGTACCTGCAGCAGAACAATCTGTTCACGCACGACGGCGCAGGCGGATCGACTGTTGGCAGCCGACTGACCGCGACCGGCTATGTCTGGCAGTCGGTGGGTGAAAACATCGCCGCCGGTTTTCCGGATCTCGAGACGACCGTCAAAGGCTGGTTCGACAGCGAGGGACATTGCGCCAACCTGATGAATGCGGCGTTTACAGACCTCGGTGTCGCTGGCGTGCTGGGCAGCTCGACGAACTCGTACAAGACCTACTGGGGCATGGTGCTGGCGCGGCCGCAATAAGTCGATGGCAGACCGTTTCAGGCACATCAGATCTCGCGGGTAAAGCCTTCCTCGACCAGCTCTGCAGCACGCAGGACAGCCCGCGCCTTGGCTTCGGTCTCCTGAAACTCGGCTTCCGGGATGGAATCGAACACCACGCCAGCCGCAGCCTGGACATTGAGGATGCCGTCCTTGAGCACCCCGGTGCGGATCGCGATCGCCACGTCCATCTCGCCCGACCAGCTCAAGTATCCACACGCGCCGCCATAGATGCCGCGCTTGACCGGCTCGAGCTCATCGATGATCTCCATCGCGCGCACCTTGGGCGCACCGGTCAGGGTGCCGGCCGGAAAGGTCGCGCGCAGCACATCGATGGCATCGAGGCCTGGCAGCAACAGCGCCTCGACGTTTGAGACAATGTGCTGAACATGCGAGTACTTCTCGATGACCATCTGGTCGGTGACCTTGACGCTGCCGATCTGGGCGATGCGCCCGAGATCGTTGCGAGCGAGGTCGATCAGCATCAGATGCTCGGCGCGCTCCTTGGGATCGGCGAGCAGTTCGGTTGCCAGAGCAGCGTCTTCGGCAGGCGTGAGGCCGCGCTTGCGCGTGCCGGCGAGCGGGCGAATCGTGATGCGCTTGGCGGCGACCTTCGCAGCGGAGCCTGCAGCGTCGAGAGTCGGTGACTCGACCGTCTCCTGACGGACCAGGATCTCAGGCGATGCGCCGATCACCTGGAAACCATCGAAATCGTAGTAGTACATGTAGGGCGACGGGTTGATCGAGCGCAGCGCCCGATACAGCGACAGCGGCGAATGCAGGAAGGGCTTTCGCAGACACTGGCCGACCTGCACCTGCATGACATCACCGGCGACGATGTACTCCTTGGCACGCGCCACGGCCGCGAGGTAGTCGTCGCGGGCAAATTCGCGGCGGGTCTCGCCGGCTGGCAGCGACGCGTCTTCGGGTTCGATGGCCGGCTGGGCCAGGCGCGCCTGCAGTTCGCGCAAACGGCGGCGGGCGAGCGTGTAGGCATCGGGCACCGTCGGGTCGGCATAGACGATCAGGTAGAGCTTGCCGCGCAGGTTGTCGACAATGGCGAGCTCATCGACGAGCAGCATGAGGACATCGGGCGTACCGATCGGGTCGGGCTTGATCGATGGGCCCAGGCGCGGCTCGATGAAGCGCACCGCGTCATAGCCGAAATAGCCGGCGAGGCCACCGCAAAAACGCGGCAGACCGGGGCGCAATGCCACCCGAAAGCGGGCCTGGAACTGCCGCACGAATTCGAGCGGGTCGCCGCGCGACGACTCGATGACCTGATTGTCACGCACCACCTCGATCGCATCGCCCCGGGCGCGCAGCAGCGTTCGGGACGGCAACCCGATAAAGGAATAGCGCCCGAAACGCTCGCCTCCCACCACCGACTCGAGCAGGAAACTGTTGGCACGCCGCTGGCGATCGATGAGCTTTACGTAAAGCGACAAGGGCGTATCAAGGTCGGCCAGGCATTCGACGAGCAGCGGAATCCGGTTATAGCCCTGCGCGGCAAGCGCGCGAAATTCGATTTCGGTCATGAATACGCGCAGCCTCAGTCGGACAGATCGATGTGATGGGCTGCACTGAGCAGCGAATCGAAGACCGCGTCGACATCGAGCGTGCGCACATCGCGACCTTCGTTGTAGCCATACGGAACCGCGAACACCGGCATACCTGCTGCCCGCGCGGCCAGCGCGTCGTTCAGCGAGTCGCCGATGGCGACAATCTCAGGCGGGTCGATCTCGAAGCGCTGCGCCACATGGAGCATCGGCATCGGGTCGGGTTTGCGCCGAGGCAAGGCATCGCCGCCCACAATCAGCTCGAAGGCCTGCGCCAGACCGAAGCGCTCAAGCAGCGGATCGGTAAACGACTGCGGTTTGTTGGTCACACAGGCCAGTCGCAGACCCTTGGCACGCATTGCGGCCAGTCCGTCAACCACACCATCGTAGGGACGCGAATGACGGCCGTTCTCGACCTGGTAATGGCGCATGAAGGCATCGTGGCCCCTGGCGTGCAGATCGTGATCGACCCGCGCATCGAGCGAACCACCGAGCGCGCGATGCACCAGAACCTCGACACCCTTGCCGATGTAGGACGCCACGGTGGCTTGCGGCAATGGCTCACGGCCGAGTTCAAGCATCATCAGATTGGTGGCCGCAGCCAGATCGGCGGCGGTATCGAGCAAGGTGCCGTCGAGATCGATGATGACAGCGCGGGCACTCACCCGTGAGGTTTTCGCAGCGGTCATTTCGAGCCTGCGGCGTCGCGCAGCCGGTTCATGATGCCGCGATAGCCGCCACCCGGATCGGGAGCGCCGAACACCGCCGAGCCGGAAACAAAGGTATCGGCACCCGCCGCAGCAATCTCGCCGATGTTGTCGACTTTCACGCCGCCGTCGACCTCGAGCCAGATCGGCTGGCCGCCCTGCGCCATGTGCCGGTCGATGCGATCGCGCACCGCGCGCAGTTTTGGCAGCGCAGATGGGATGAAACTCTGGCCGCCGAAACCCGGGTTGACCGACATCAGCAGGATGATGTCGAGGCGGTCCATGACATGGTCGAGAAAATGCAGTGGCGTGCCAGGGTTGAACACCAGACCGGCCTTGCAGCCAGCATCGCGGATCGCCTGCAAAGAGCGGTCGATGTGCGATGACGCCTCGGGGTGAAAGGTGATGAGGTTTGCCCCGGCCTTGGCGAAGTCGAGCGCAAGACGGTCAACCGGCGCAACCATCAGATGAACGTCGATCGGTATCGTGACGTGCGGGCGGATCGCGGCGCAGACCATCGGTCCGATGGTCAAGTTGGGCACGTAATGATTGTCCATCACGTCAAAATGGATGAGATCGGCTCCGGCATCCTGTATGGCGCGAACCTCTTCGCCAAGCCGGGCAAAGTCGGCAGACAGGATACTGGGGGCAATCCGGAGAGGTCGAGTCATGATCCCGGGATGATTCTCTAGAATGCGTCGGTTATCTAAGGAGATGCTTTGGCTACCGAAAACAAGTATGACATCCGCGTCGCATCGCAGTGCCGCTACCTCGGCGACCAGTCGAACCCGCAAGCGGGTCTTTATGCCTTCGCTTACACCATCACGATCACCAACACCGGCGCTGTGCCGTCGCAGCTGATCAGCCGTCACTGGGTGATCGAGGACAGCAACGGCCGGATGCAGAAAGTCGATGGGCTGGGTGTCGTCGGCCATCAGCCGCTGCTCCGTCCCGGTCAGTCTTTCGAGTATTCGAGTGGCAGCCAGCTCGAAACCCCGTCAGGCCGGATGCACGGCACCTACTTCTTCGTCGCCGAAGACGGCACACGGTTCGAAGCGCCGATCCCGGCGTTCGACCTGTCGATGCCCCGCACCCTTCACTGACGCCACCATCCGTCCAGCGCATCCGCAATGCTGCTGCCGTGACTACTTGCCACGCATCGTCCACCAGACGATCAACAGCACCAGCGATACCGCCAGCAGCGCCTCGAGATAAATCACCCACATGATCCGATCCTCGCAAGTCGGCGCCATTATCGCCTGTGTGATGGCGATGGTGATGGCGCTCGGATGCACCGCGCCGCCGCCGGCGCAACGCCCGGGCGTCGCACCGCAGCCGACACCGCCGAGCGTCCCGGGCCAGCAGGCCGCCGTGCCGGTCTCACCCGCCTTCCTGCCAGGCTGGGCCGGCGATGACCTCGATGGCCTGTCTGCGGCCATCAGCCGTCAATGTGCAATGCGAACACCGCCCGGCAGCTGGCCGAAACTGTGCATCGAATTCAACGCATTACCACAGGCCAAAGCAGGGTCCAATGGTTCGCGCCCCACGCCGATCGCATTGCGGCGCTGGCTCGAGACGCGCTTTGCAGCCTGGCCGCTGCGTGATGCCAGCGGCGGCGCCGAGGGGCTATTGACCGGCTATTACGAGCCCCAGCTCACCGGCAGTCGCAAGCGCGAGTCGAGTCAGCAGACACCCCTCTATTCGCGGCCTGCTGACCTGCTCACCATCGACCTGGCCGAGGTCGAGCCGCGGCTCGCGGGCATGCGCTTGCGCGGACGCCTGCAGGGACAACGCGTCGTACCGTTCTACAGTCGCGCCGACATCGAGACGAAAGGACCGCTCACCGGCAATGAACTGCTGTGGGTCGATGACCGTGTCGGCGCTTTCTTTCTCGAGATCCAGGGCTCTGGACGGGTGACGCTGCGCGACGGTGCAACGGTGAGAGTGGTCTATGCCGATCAGAACGGTCATCCCTATCGGGCCATCGGACGCACCCTGATCGATCGGGGCGCTTTGCGCAGCGACGAGGTGAGTGCACCGTCCATCAGAAGCTGGCTGCAGGCCAATCCCGCCCAGGCCGCCGAGGTGATGCGCACCAACCCGAGCGTGGTGTTTTTCCGTGAAGCCCCGCCACCCCCGACGCCCGCTCCGGGCGACCCTGAGGCCGGCCCTGCGGGCTCGCTCGGCGTGCCGCTCACCGCCTTGCGATCGCTGGCAGTCGACCGTTCGAAAGTGGCACTCGGCAGTCTGGTATGGCTCGACACCACGCACCCGGTCGACGGCAAACCGATGCGGCGCGCCATGGCGGCGCAGGATACCGGCGGCGCCATCACAGGCGCAATCAGAGGCGATGTCTTCTGGGGCTACGGTGCCGAGGCCGAACGGGCCGCCGGTTTGATGCGCTCACGCGGACGAATGTGGGTGCTGTGGCCGGCAGGCGAGGCACTGCCCGCCAGCGGAGATTCAGCCCGCTGAACAAGGGTTCAGCGGCTGGAATTGTTCAGACCGACGCTTTCGCCTGACTCGGCGAGGGCCTCGCGAAGCAGGTTGTCAGGAGTTCTCTTCAAGCAGTTTGGCAAGGCGATCGGCAGGAATACCACCCGGCACGCGCTTGCCGTTGTTGAAGAAAATGGTCGGCGTGCCGGTGATCTTGAGCTTGCGACCAAGCTCGGTGATCTTGTCGACCGGCGTGGTGCAGGCGCCCTTGTTGTCGGGCACCTTGCCCGAGATCATCAGATCGTTCCAAGCCCTGGATTTATCAGAGGCACACCAGGCCTGGCGCACCTTGAGATCGGAATCGGCCGACAGGATCGGCAGCGTGAAGGTGTAGATGGTCACGTCCGGCATGCTGACCAGATCCTTGCGCAGACTGCGGCAATAGCCGCAGTTGGGATCCTCGAAGACCGCGACGCGGCGAGTCCCCTTGCCATTGACCTGCTTGATCGCAATGGCGAGCGGCAGATCCTTGAACTTGATGGCGGTGAGCTCATCGATGCGTTCCTGGGTCAGGTTGCGGCTGGTCTTGAGGTCGATGAGCTGGCCCTCGACAAAGGCATGCATCGCTTTTTCATCGACATAGATCAGATCGGTGTTGACCTGCACTTCCCAGATGCCGGGAACCGGCGAGCGGCGCGTGTTCTCGACCTTGTAGCGGCCCTGCAGCCAGGTCTCGACCGCTGCCTTGATCTGCGGTGCCGGATCGGCGTCGGACGCGGCGGCGATCGGTGCGACGCCTGACAGCATCAGCACGAGCGCAATCACCGGCACACTGCGCGACAGCAAATGGCTGAAGCGCGAGAAACGGAATGCACAAAGCACAGACATGATGGTCATGAAGGTTCCTGATTCGGCTTGATTTTCTGCGTGATCATTGCACAGCGCGAGCGATCAGCAAGCGCCGAGCCAGACCCGAACTTGCCACAGCCCGCCAACCGAGATCGCGCAATCCGACGAGCGGCGCGGGCAGCGGCCCGAACGCACGCTGCAGCGCATCGGTTGTGGTCTGAACCAGCGAAACCGCTTCGACTCGGGCGCGCTCATAGCGTCGCCACAGCAGTTCATCGGCGAGATCACGGTAAAACTCGCGACCCTTGAGCACGTCGAGCAGTTGCCTGACATCACCGAAGCCGATGTTCATGCCCTGCCCTGCCAGCGGATGAATCGCATGCGCGGCATCGCCGATCAGCACCAGCCTGGGCGCAATCAGGCGCGGCACCTTAATCAGGCGAAGCGCAAACGAATGGGCGGGCGTGATCAGATTCAGTTCACCCAGCATCTGATTCGATTCATCGGTCACCCGCGCGGCAAGCTGCTCGCCGGTCATCGCCGACAACTCATCTGCAAGACCGGTGGGGGCCGACCAGACCATGCTGGTGCGCCCCCGATCGGGCGAGACGGGGGGCAGGGGCAGGAGTGCCAGCACGCCCAGATCTGGGCCGAACCACTGATAGGCGGTGTCGGCATGAGGCAGGCTGGACTCGAAATTGGCGACCACCGCGCGCTGGGGATAGTCAGACACCCTGGCCTCGATGCCGGCGAGCGTACGCAAGGTGGAGTCGGCGCCATCGGCGGCCACCGCCAGCTTCGCAACCAGCGACTGGCCAGAGCCCAGGCCGAGCCGGATTCGGCCGGCGGGGCCCTTGCCTTCGCAACTCATGTCGGTGACCGTGTCGTCGATCGTGGCCACGCCGGCAAATCGCAGCGCAGCCTCGAGCGTTGTCATCAGCGTGCGGTTTTCGATGATGAAGGCCAGCGCTTCGACCTGTCCGCGATAGGCATCGAGATGCAGTTCGGGGGCATCGGCCTGTTGTCCGGCGTAAACGCGCATGTCGTAGACCGGCGTGATGCGTTCTTGGGGCAGCGCATCCCAGATGCGCAGGCTGCGCAGCAGGTCGCGGGTGCCGGGCGACAGGGCGAAAACCCGGCTGTCCCAGTCGGTGTGCCTGGTTGGCGTTGCCGACGCAGGTCCGACCCAGGCAACCCGCAGGCCAGCCTGCGACAGCCCGAGCGCGGCAGCGGCGCCGACCGCACCGCGGCCGGCCACGACGACATCGAAGGGTCCGCTGGCGCTCACGATCAGGTTTTCAGCAAGGGATGTGCGGGATGCCGGCTACGCATGGTTTGTCGAGCATACAGGGATCGGCTATGATCGCCGGCTCGTGTCTGGCATGCGGATGTCGCCTGTCCTGTCGATACGACGTGGCCAAGTAGCTCAGTCGGTAGAGCAGCGGATTGAAAATCCGCGTGTCGGTGGTTCGATTCCGCCCTTGGCCACCATATATATCAATTTATATCAACGGCTTGCATGTGTTCGCTCACTGCAGGCCGTTTTGCTTCGTGTGGTTCCTGTCTGATTGCGCGACCTCAGCGCGGCCGGTCACCCTTGACCGTCACCCGGTTGCCATAGCGCCGCTGTGGCCAGTAGTCCCACATGGCTCGGTGCTGTGCACTTCGGTTATCCCAGAAGGCCACGCTGTTGGGCTGCCAGCGAAAACGGCATTGAAAGAGCGGGTTGGCCGCATGCTCGAAGAGGTAGGCGAGGATCGCGTCACTCTCATCGACCGGAATGCCCTGAATGCCGCGGGTAAAACCCCGATTGACGAAAAGCGCTTTTTTTCCGCTCACCGGATGAGTCCGGATGACCGGATGAGCCGCCCGAGGATAGGCCGGCTTGTCCTGCACACCGAAATTGGCGTAGGTGCCGCGATAGTTGAGCTCGCCGTCATGCACGGCGACCAGACCATCAAGGTAGGTTTTCATGCGATCTGACAGCGCTTCGTAAGCCGCAAACATATTGGCAAACAGCGTGTCGCCGCCCTGCGCGGGGCATTCCTTGATGTAAAGGATGCTCCCCAGAGGGGGCTCGTCGTCGCATGAGACGTCCGAATGCCAGCCTTCGCCGTTGGCGCGAGGGCTGTCCTTGTCAGCCGTGATGATCATGAGTTCGGGCATGCCTGGCTCGTGAGGCGCAGCCGGGTGCAAGTGCAGCGGGCCGAAGTGGCGGCCAAAGTTCAGGTGCTGTGCAGGAGTCATGTGCTGGTCGCGAAAAAAGACCACGCAGTGTGTGACCAGCGCACGTTCGATTTCCTCCAGCTGAAGGGGCGTGGGCGCAGCCAGATCCACGCCACTGATCTCGGCCCCGATCACCGGCGTGAGCGGCTCGACCGTGATTGTCCTGTAGGGCTCTGCGGCCTCAACCAGATGGCGAATGCGCGGGCCCTTTTTTCGTAATTCAAGACTGTTCGCCAGCATGCTTGTCTCCTTTGTAGGGGTTCAGCTCGAGGATACCCGCGGCAGGCCGAGTTCGCCCAGCAAGGCAAGGGTATCGGTCCATTCGCGATCCAGATATCGCTTGGCATCAACATAGCCGCGAAAAGCTGCGCGGTTGCCGGATTTCACGACCAGTTCCTGCCATCCCGCCGAGTCCGACACTTTTCGCAGCGCCGCCTCCCAGTAGCGAATCTGGTCGACCGTCACGCCCTGCGGCAGGCAGACCCCATTGTAGGAAACATAGTCTGCTGCCACCCCTTGTTCGCGCCAGGTCGGCACCTCGGAAAGCCAGCCCCCAGATGCCCTCTCGGGACTGACGACCGCCAGTGCGCGGATTTTTTCGCGATGCGGCTGAATTGCCGGGGCGGTCGCTGAGACGAGGTCGATGTGCTCACCCACCAGCGCAGCCATCGAGTCGGCTGACGAGCGAAACGGCACGATCGTCAGTCCCTTGACATCGACGCCCGCCGTGCGAAGCGGCTTGGCGATCGCCAGATGGGTGCTTGATCCGGGCGCTGACGCGACCCCGATGCGCAGCAGGGCGGGGTCCTGTTTGAGCACATCGACCAGATCCCGCACACGACGATATCGGGACGAAGCATTGACGACGACGAAGGTACTTTCCTCCACGAGCGTCGCGACCGGCGGGAAATCCCGCACGTCCGCTTTGAGCGCGCCGCCGGCGGCAGCCGCAATACTGCCGGTGTGAAATGTGGTCAGCCAGTGTGCATCGCCACGGTTGCGCATGAGGGTCTGCAGAGCCAGCAGACCGGCTGCGCCCGGCTTGTTTTCCACGATGATCGTCTGCCCGTTGAGCAGTCCCATTGCTTCAAGATTGCGCGCGATCGTTCGGGCATACAGGTCTACCGAGCCGCCTGGTGAAACGCCCAGTGTCCAGGTGATGGGTCGTGTCGGCTTCCAATCGGCTCGCGCTTGGGTTGGCAGAATCAGTGCTGCCGCAGCAGCGCTCGATGCGATCAGGCTTCGACGTCGGGTCTGACTGATTGCTGGCTTCGTGCAGGTTGAGATCACATTTCCTCCAGGGTGGCCCTTTTCGCTGCAGTTTTCAGGCAGCGCTGACGGCTGCGACGAAAATGATGTTCGAACGATACTCAGATTGCATAGAGCAGGCGTTCCAATTAGTCCCGTCGATGCGTCTTCCGTCAGCACGGTAGCGATGCCTGCGACCGAAAACATCACCCCTTCTCAGGACGGTGCACCGGGCGCCAGTGGCTGCCACTCGGGGCCCAAGGGTGCCTGAACCGTCAGCGATGCGCCGCCGTCGGGATGCGGCACGGTCAGTGTGGCCGCATGCAGCCATAAGCGCGTCATCCCCAACCACGCCGCCACGGCGCGATTGTGTGCGCCCTTACCGTAGGTGCTGTCACCGACCAGCGGATGGCCGATGTGCTTGAAGTGACGGCGGATCTGATGGCGGCGTCCGGTCTCGGGTGTCATCTCGACCAGGGCATAGCGAGCACTCGCATGGCGGGTGTCGACGCTGAATGGCCATTCAAAACAGGTGCGCAGGCTCCAGCGGGTCCGCGCGGCCCGCATGAGCTGACCGGCAGACGGACGTTCCGGGTCGCGTGCCAGGGGATGCTCGATCAGGCCGTTGGCCGGCGGCCAGCCACGCACCAGCGCCAGATACTGTTTGATGACCGCACCTGACTCGAATGCGGCGCCCAGCAAGCGAGCCGCCTGGGCGTCTCTCGCCATGACCAGCGCGCCCGAGGTGCCTTTATCGAGCCGATGGACCGGAAACAGGCGCAGACCGGTTTCCTGCAGCAAACGCGCATGCACGGTATCCGACTCATGAGCATCGAGCGCACTGCGATGAACCAGCAGCCCCGCGGGCTTGTCGATGACGAGCAAGCGGTCGTCCTCGTGCAAGCGGCGCAAGGGCAGTAATTCAGCAGGCATCAGGCCGGCTTGATCTGCACCGACGCTCTGGACAGCGCCTGCCGCAGGGCTTGCACAAAGGGCACGGCGGTTGGCTTGTCGCCGTGGATGCAGACCGTGTCTGCCTGCACCTTCACCGTTGTGCCATCGACCGCCACCAGTGTGCCCTGGCCCACCATGCTCAGGACTTGCGCCACCGATTCGGACTCATCGGTGATGAGTGCATCCGGCCGGGTGCGCGGCGACAGGCTGCCGTCGGGCATATAGCGGCGGTCAGCAAACACTTCGCAGCGCACGATAAGGCCCGCCTCGCGTGCCAGTGTCTCCATGATGCTGCCCGCAAGCACATAGATCTGCACCTCATCGCCCAGCGCCTTGACCGCCCGAACCAGACCGCGAGACAGCGCCGCGTCCTTGGCCGCCATGTTGTAGAGCGCGCCATGCGCCTTCAGGTGGTGCAGTCGCCCGCCGGCCGCATCGGCAAAGGCCCGCACGGCGCCCGCCTGATACAGCGCCATCTGATAGACCTCCTCTTCGGTGACCTGCATGCTGCGGCGGCCGAAGCCCTGGAGGTCGGGCAGGCCGGGGTGAGCGCCAATGGCCACACCATGCCTCAGAGCCAGACCGACGGTGGCGGCGATCGTGCCCGGGTCGCCTGCATGAAACCCACAGGCAATGTTCGCTGACGTGATCCATGGCATCAGGGCCTCGTCGCTGCCCATATGCCAGGCGCCAAAGCTTTCGCCCATGTCGGCGTTGAGATCAATCGAGTGAACGGTCATTGCGGCCTTCCTTGTTCGCTTGGGTGAGTGACTTGCACAGGGTCGGACGGGTCGCCGCACGCTTGCCGAACTGCTCGCAGGCGCAGCGTGAACTCACGGACCTGCTGCTGCGCCAGGCGGTCGGCCTCCTCCAGGCCGATGAGATGCAGGCGGACCCGACAGCCCGCACCAGCCTGAGCCAGCAGTGGCGCGGCCGCACTGGCCACTTCCAGCACCCGAGGATAGCCGCCGGTGGTCTGGTGCTCTGCCAGCAGGATCACCGGCTCACCGGCAGGTGGCAACTGCACCGTCCCGACACTGACCGGCTCGCTGGCCATTTGCGGCAAGGCTCGGGTGTCTAGCGGCTGACCATGCAGACGCAGCCCCTGCCGGTTGCTCTGGGGACCGACGGTCCAGGTCTGGCCCAGCAAAGCGTCGCGCGCCTGGCTCGACAAGGCGCCGAAATGGCGGCCGGCAAGCACCGGCAGCTCGATGATCGGCCACCCGCGAGGCAGGGTGTCGGCAATCAACCAGCCCGGCCATGCGCGCCGCGACAAGGCCGGCGCGGTGCCAAGAACCTTTTCAGCGCGTTGCCGCGCCAGTGATTCGGCATCATCAACCAGCGCAAGCCGGTCGCCTGCCAGCATTCGACCGGGCCCGAGGTTTGCGGCCAGATGCGCGCTGCGACTGCCCAGCACCTGCGGCAGCGACAGACCGCCTGCCACCGCGAGCCAGCTGCGCCAGCCCAACTCCGGGGCCTGCCATCGCAACACGCTTCCTGCTGCGACAAAAACCGGACGGTGGGTGGGCACCGACACGCCCCTATCGCTGGCGCTGGCCTTGGTGCTGGCCTTGGCCTCGCGCCGGATGATGCGGTGGTGCGCCCCGACGCAGGCAATCCAGGCATCACAGAAAAACCGCAGTTCAGGGCCCGGCCCGGTCAACTCCAGCACCGCCTCATCAATCGCATTGCCGACCAGGGCGTTGGCCAGGGCCATGGCATCGCGATCCATCGCCCCGCCACGCGACAGTGCCATCGCAGCCTGGCCGGGGCGTCCCCCATCCTGCACGCTGTCGAGCAGGCCGGGTTTGATCACCTCAATGATTGAGGCCCCTGCTTGCCCGCGGCTCATCGCCGAGCCCAGAGGCGATCGAACTGCGCTTTGTCGATGGGTTCGAAACGGATCGTGTCACCCTCGGTCATGAGCGCAGGCGGCGACCGATCGGGATTGAACAGGCGCAAGGGGCAGCGGCCAATCAGGTGCCAGCCACCTGCGGTGGGGCTGGGATAGATCGCAGACTGCAGGCCTGCGATGGCGATACCGCCTTCAGGCACACGCGGCCGGGGCACGGTTCTGCGATCGAGTTTGAGTCGCGGATCCAGGCCACCGAGATAGGCAAAGCCAGGCATGAAACCGACCACCTCCGCAGTGTAGGGACGGGCGCTGTGCCGCTGCACCACCTCGGCGGTCGTCAGGCCGGTGGCTGCAGCCACCTCGTCCAGATCGGGCGCCATCGATGGGTCGTAGCAGGCTGGAAACACCACCTCGCGACCGGCGGGCGCCTCCCAGTCAAGCGCCTGCGGTGCAATCTGATCAAGCCAGCGCAGCGCCTCGGCACGGTATTTCGCACGATGCTCAAACGCCGCACCCGTGGCAAGCCGAATCGCAAGCGTGCGGACACCGGCAACCACCTCGATCGCGAAAGGTTCGGGCGATTCGCGCAAACGCGCGGCCAGGGCCCGGGCGGCGGTATTTGCCTTGGCATGAGTGCCCCAGTCGACCATCACCCACGCGTCGCCGCAGGCCTGCAACTGAACGCGTTGCGGTGCCGCAGCGATTGCCAGGCGAGCCGTGAGGGACCGCTCGGATGCGGGCGAATCGGGTTGACCTGAGTCGGAGGCGGTACGGTTCATGGCCGATGAAGTCGAGGTCACCGATGTTGGTGACAGGCAAATGCGGCAGCGCAAGTATGGCCCACGCGCAGCCGGGCTGCTGCCCTGATCCTGCGCTTGGCAGCCCGACTGGCGCTCCGGTGTCGAGCCGATTCTGTGGATCGACAAATCGGCGCCGTTGAATTCCTCTTCCCGATCGAGCCTCAGGCCGAGCACGTCGTCGATGCGCCAGCGGTTCAGGGTCAGCGTGAACATCGAGGTGAACAGAAGGCCGGCGATCCCAGAAGGCCGGCGATCCAGTACACTCGCGCCACACCCGAACGATCGGGGTTCAGACACACAAACCGTGTCAAGACAAGGAGACTCCCAGATGCAACGCAGAACCGCTCTTCGCGCGATTGCCGCTGCTGCGGCCGCCGCGAGCCTGCCAGCAGCCAATGCCCAGGGCAAATGGCCCGCACGTGAAATCACGCTGATCAACCCGAACGCAGCCGGGGCGTCCACCGACCTCACCGCGCGCATCATCGCGCAGGCCCTTGAGAAGCGCCTGCAAGGCACGGTGATCGTCAAGAACGTCGTGGGCGGGGCAGGCGCATTGGGCGCCAGCACGCTGGCCAGCGCTGCGCCTGACGGCTACACCATGGGCATGGCCGCCATCTCCAGCCACATCACTGTGCCTGCTGCCATGGAGGTCAAGTACAACGCCTGGGATGGCTTTGACATCATCGGCCAGGTGGCGGAGCTGCGCTACGGCATTGCTGTCGGCGAGGGCTCCTCGATCAAGTCGATTGACGATCTGGTCGCTGAAGGCAAGAAGCGACTTGTGACCTACGGCTCGAACAACATCACCAATGTCGTCGCGATGTTTCAACTGGCCAAGATCACTGGCGCACGCTTTCGCTGGGTTGTCTTCAGTGGTGGTCTCGAGGCGGTGAGCCAGTGCGTGGGCGGCCACGTGGACGCGGTGATCCAGACCGTGGCCGAGATGCGCCCGCAGATCGATGCCGGCAAGCTGCGTTTTCTGGCGGCAGCCGGCCCGGCACGCTGGCCCGACTATCCGGATGTGAAGAACCTCAAGGAGTTGGGCTATAACGCCATGACCCGCGGCCCCTTTGGCTACGCCTATCCGGTCGGCGTGGACCCGGCGATCAAGAGCCGCGTGGATGCCGCGCTGGCCGACTGCATGAAAGACGCATCGGTGACCGATCAGATTGCAAAGCTTGGCATCGAGCCGACCTGGCGAAGCGGCCCCGACTACAAGGCCTACCTCAAAAGCATTGAGAGCGACCTGATGCCGATCCTTCTGGAAACCGGCATGGCCAAAAAGCGCTGATGTCTAACGACGCGGATCAGGGTGCTGCGGTGACCCTGCCCGGCAAGACGCGGGCCGGTCAGGGCACTCGACTGGCAACGCTCGCCTTGCTCGCCGCGGCGCTGGTCGGGCTTTGGCAGGCCTGGGGGCTGGAGCGCTGGGCCATCGACGGCCCGGGCGCCGGCCTGTGGCCGATGATTGTGGCCAGTGTGTGCGTGGCCCTGGCGGTCATCGTACTGATCTGGCCTGGCCCTGCCGGGACAACAGAAGAGGGCGACACCGACACGATCGACACGCGCGAACTGGTGCGCACGCGATCAACCTTCAACCTGTATTGCCTCGCGCTCATTGTGCTGGCCCTGGGTGCGGCTTACGGCGGATTTGTGCTGACTTCGCTGACCGTCTCGATCCTGCTGGTGCGCTTTGCAGAGGGCCGATCATGGGGCGCCGCCCTGCTCTACGGCGTGGGTGCCTCCCTCATCGGCCTGGTGTGTTTTGCCTGGCTCTTGCGTGTCGATCTGCCAACCGGCCCCATCGAACGCGCTTTCCTTGCGCTCGTGCGCTGAGCGGCTGCCCCGATGGACGCGCTGCTGAACGGCTTTTCGATCGTCCTGTCCGGCGAGAACCTGATGTATTGCTTCATCGGGGCTTTCCTGGGCACGGTCGTGGGCATTTTGCCGGGACTCGGGCCGCTCACCACCATCGCCATCCTGTTGCCGATCACATTCAAGATGGATGTGACCTCGGCAATCATCATGCTCTCGGGCATCTACTACGGCGTCGCCTACGGTGGGACGGTCACCTCTGTCCTGATGCGCATTCCGGGCGAGGCGTCCTCGGTGGTCACCTGCCTCGATGGCTACGAGATGGCACGCAAGGGCAGAGCCGGGCCGGCACTCTTCATCGCAGCCGTGGGCTCTTTCGTGGCCGGCACGCTGGGTGTGATCGCGATCACTTTTCTGTCGCCGCCGCTGGCCAAAATGGTGCTGGCCTTCGGGCCTTCCGAATACGCCATGATGATGCTGGCGGGCCTGTCGATGGTCACCTACATGTCAGGCGGCTCGCTGCCGCGGGCATTGCTGATGGCCGCGTTCGGTCTGTTGCTGGGCACCATCGGACTGGATCCGATGAACATGACGCCGCGACTGACCTTCGACATTCTCACGCTGTCCGATGGGGTCAATCTGGTGCCGCTGGCGATTGGCCTCTTCGGCCTGTCCGAGGTGCTGTTCATGGCACGTCGGGATGAAAGCGAACTGAAGATCCTCGCGCCACCCAAGGGCATGGCGGCTTTTTTGCCGACCGCCGAGGAAGCGCGTCGATCGGTCGGCCCTGTGGGGCGGGGCACGGTCCTGGGGTTTCTGGTCGGGCTGCTGCCTGGCGGCGGCGCGGTCATCGCGTCCTTTCTGTCGTATGCGGTGGAACGCAAGCTGTCACGCAACCCGGAAGAATTCGGCAAGGGTGCGGTCGAAGGTCTCGCAGGACCCGAAGCAGCCAATAACGCCGGGACCACCGGCGCCTTCGTGCCGCTTCTTTGCATGGGCATTCCTGCCAATGCGATTACCGCCCTGCTGCTTGGCGCTTTCATGATTCACGGCGTCGCGCCGGGCCCGCAAATCCTGGAACGCGCGCCGGAAGTGTTCTGGGGGGTTGTGGCCAGCATGTATATCGGCAACATCATGCTGCTGGTGCTGAACCTGCCGCTGATCGGCATGTTCGTGAAGATTCTCGACATTCCGAGGGTCTATCTGACGCCGATGATCCTGCTGGTGTGCCTGATCGGCGTGTATTCAAACAGCGGGAACCCGGCCGATGTCGTGGTGGCCGTGGTCTTCGGGTTCGTTGGCTACTACTTGCGCCGACACGGTTTTGACCTGGGCATCGTCATTCTGGCCTATGTGCTGGGGCCGATTTTTGAACGCTCGGTACGACAGGCGCTGTCGATCTCCGATGGCGACCCGATGATCTTTCTTCACAGCAAATTGTCGATTGGCTTTGCGCTGGCCGCGGCGGTCATTCTGATCGCTGGTTTATGGCCCAAACGCGCAGCGGTGGCCAAGGCCTGATTCGACCCAGGGCGCAAGCGGATCGTGGTTTGCACCCCGACCCGCTCTGAAAACGCCTCAGCGAGGTGCCATGCGAATCGCGCCGTCCAGGCGGATGCACTGGCCGTTGAAGTAGGAATTGCGTGCCAGCTCCATCGCCAGGCTCGCGAATTCCTCGGGCTTGCCCAGCCGCTTGGGGAAAGGCACCGAGGCACTCAGGCTGTTGAGGACCTGTGGCGTGGCGCCCATCATCAATGGCGTGGCAAAGATGCCAGGCATGATCGAATTGACACGGATGCCGATGTCCGAAAAATCACGGGCCATCGGCAGCACCAGTCCATTAACGCCTGCTTTGGCTGAGGCATAGATCACCTGACCGATCTGACCGTCCTGCGCGGCCACCGAGGCCGTCAGCGTGATGCTTCCGCGCTCACCGTCTTCAAGCGGCGCCAGTGTGGCCATGCCCTCGGCCGACAACGAGGCCAGGCGATAGCTTGCAATCAGCACGCCCTGCACGCCGGCCTCGTAATCGGTGGTGGACAGTCGCTTGAGACTGCCGGACGCCTTGTCAAAGGCGAGCGTCTTGCCGCGCCGCGAGGTCATCGCGCAATGCACCAGAATGCGCTCCTGACCATGAGCGGCACGGGCTTTCGCAAAGCCTTCGATCACGCTTTCTTCGCTGTTGATGTCGACTCGGCAGAACAGGCCACCGATGGCCTTCGCGACTTCTGCACCGCGGGCTTCGTTGACATCAAAGATCGCCACCTTGACACCGGCTGCGGCCAGCGCCTGCGCGGTGGCCTGGCCCAGACCTGAAGCACCGCCGGTCACGACTGCGGGGGTTGATGCATCGACTTTCATCGCTTTGTCTCCTGCCTTGTGAGTTCTGTGAATACCGCTGAAAACCTGTCGATCGGCGAATGCGCCAATGACGGCTGTGACGATTCTATCGTGGCGACCTGAGGTGGCGACCTGAGGCACCATCCCGAATTCGAACCGCATCGGTTTTGCGGCATGGCGAACCAACGGTAAGGTCGCATACCTGACCATGTCACACTGACAGCCACACAACCGACCCTCTGGAGACGACGATGACCCTGCGTCGCAAGGCCTGCATTGCAGGTGCCTATGAACACCCGACCCGAAAGGCACCCGACAAGACCGTCGCCCAACTGCATGCCGAGTGCGCACGCGGCGCGCTCGCTGACGCCGGCCTGACCATGGCAGATGTCGACGGCTATTTCTGCGCCGGCGATGCCCCCGGCATGGGCGCGGTCAACATGCTCGATTACCTCGGGCTGATCAACGTGCGTTATGTCGACTCGACCGAAACCGGCGGCTCGTCCTACCTGCTGCATGTCGCTCATGCCGCTGCCGCGATTGCCGCCGGCAAGTGCAATGTCGCGCTCATTACCCTGGCCGGTCGGCCGCGCAGCGAGGGCTCGAGCGGTGTCGCACCGCGCGCGGTGGTCCCGAATGTGCCCGATGCGCCCTGGGAGTCGCTCTTCAGCCCGGTCACCGTCAACATGTATGCGCTGGTTGCCGCGCGCCACATGTATCAGTTCGGCACCACCTCCGAGCAGCTCGCCTGGATCAAGGTCGCCGCTGCAGCCCACGCCCAGCACAATCCGCACGCGATGCTGCGCGATCCGGTCACGGTGCAGGAAGTGCTCGATTCGCCGATGATTTCCGATCCGCTGCACAAGCTCGACTGCTGCGTGGTCAGCGACGGCGGCGGCGCGCTGGTGGTCACGCGACCCGAGATCGCGCGGTCCCTCAAGCGCCCGGTCATCAACCTTTTGGGCGCAGGCGAAGCGGTCAAAGGCCAGCTCGGCGGGCAGGTCGATCTGAGCTGGTCGGCCGCAGCATTGTCGGGCCCCAAGGCCTTCGAAGAAGCCGGCGTCAAGCCCGCCGACATTCAATACGCCTCGATCTACGACAGCTTCACAATCACCGTGCTGATGCAGCTTGAAGACCTGGGCTTTTGCGCGAAAGGCCAGGGCGGCAAGTTCGTCGCCGACGGCAACCTGATCTCGGGTGTCGGCAAGCTGCCCTTCAATACCGACGGCGGCGGTCTGTGCAACAACCATCCCGCCAATCGTGGCGGCATCACCAAGGTGATCGAAGCGGTGCGTCAGCTGCGCGGCGAAGCCCATGCCAAGGTGCAGGTGCCGAATTGCACGCTGGCACTGGCGCAGGGCATCGGCGGATTGCTCGGCTCGCGCCACGGTTCCGGAACCCTGATCCTCGAGAGGGCATGACCATGAGCACGATGAGCCAGGACCGCCCGCTGGGCGCAACCATCACCGATGCCGCGACCGAACCCTTCTGGGCAGCGGCAAAAGAAGGCGTGCTGAAATTTAGACGCTGCAGCGCATGTGCCAAACCCAACTGGTATCCGCGCGCGGTCTGCCCCTATTGCTTCGGCGACACCGACTGGGAAGCCAGCAAAGGCACCGGCGAGATCTACAGCGTGAGCGTGACTCGCCGGGCAGGCCCTATCCCCTATGCGATCGCCTATGTCAGGCTTGACGAGGGCGTGACCATGCTGACCAACATCACCGATTGCGATCTCGATGCCCTGAAAATCGGTCAGCGTGTGAAGCTGGTTTTCAAACCCACCGAAGACGGCAACCATCTGCCGATGTTCACGCCGGTTTGAGTCGCAGCCAGGGGATTTGTCCCCGCGCCTGTCGGGCACGGTTAACATCGGGCCCTTTTCCACGCGGGAGGCGAGCATGGGCCTGAGTCATCGTCGCGGTTTGATCATCGGCGGCGCCGCTGCGGCGGCGGCGGCCGCAGGTGGCTATTTCGCCTGGACATCTCGTCAGGTAAAGCCCGCGTCCACCAGGCCGGCGGTGCGTCTGGGCAACGGCAGCGACGGCCCGAAAGGCATGGCCTGGGTACCCGGCGGCGAATTCCTGATGGGCAGCGATCACAAGCTTGCTCAGGCCAATGAGCGGCCCACGCACCGGGTGACAGTGGCCGGCTTCTGGATGGACACCACGCATGTCACCAATGACCAGTTTGCCGAATTCATCAAGGCCACCGCTTACCGCACGACCGCCGAGAAGGCACCCGACTGGGAGACCCTGAAGGTGCAGTTGCCCCCGGGCACACCACAGCCGCCGGCATCGGCGCTGGTGCCCGGCGCGATGGTCTTCACCGGGACCAGCCGGCCGGTCAGGCTCGATGACTACTCGCAGTGGTGGGCCTATGTGCCCGGCGCCAACTGGCAGCGGCCCTTCGGCCCGGATAGCAACATCACCGGCAAGGGGGACCATCCGGTCGTACAGGTGAGTTATGAAGACGCGCTGGCCTATGCCAAATGGGCCGGCAAGCGGCTGCCGACCGAAGCCGAATGGGAGTTTGCCGCGCGTGGCGGCCTCGATCAGGCCACCTATGCCTGGGGTGATCAGTTTGAGCCCGAAGGCAAGATGCTCGCCAATATCTGGGATGTGAAGGCCAAGCCCTTCCCGGTGATCAGCGCCAAGGCAGGCGGCGCCACCGGCACCACACCGGTCGCGACCTTTCCCCAGAACGGCTATGGCCTCTTCGATATGACCGGCAATGCCTGGCAATGGGTTGCCGACTGGTATCGCGCCGATTACTTCACGCAACAGGCAAGCAGTGCCGGCAACCGGCCGATCACCGATCCGAAGGGGCCGCAGGACTCCTTCGATCCGGCCGACCCGGGCGTGCCGCCGAACGCGCCCAAACGCGTGATCCGCGGCGGATCGTTCCTGTGCAACGAGGACTACTGCATGTCGTATCGGCCGAGTGCCCGGCGAGGCACCGATCCCTACAACCCGATGTCGCACATCGGATTCAGGTTGGCCAGGTCGGCCTGAACGCCGCGGATTCGCGGCAAGCGATCGACCGCTGCGAGCAGCGTCTCAGACCGCGATGCCCTCGACTGCCCTCGGCTTCTCGAGCCCGTTCAGGCACCTGATGTTGCCCTGCGCCATCTTGGCCTTCATCAGACCGATATTGACCGCCACCTCGGATTCCAGATAGACCTGCCTGTGGTGCAGGTGGTAGAGCAGACAGGCGTGCTTTACGTTGCGCAGTTCGAGGCCATGTTTGAGCAGTCGCCACTCGATATCGGTGTCCTCACCGATCCCGGCCCGCACATAGTCTTCGTCAAAGCCGTTGAGTTCGAGAAGATGGGCTTTCAGGATGCCCCAGTTGCATCCCCAGATCGCAGACTCGCGAGGCGCCTTCTTCAGCCAGGGCAGATAGAGCGCGCACTCGATCTTCTTTGAACCCGACAGCATGATGTCGATCAGCGTCGGCGGATTGGGACAGCGACCCTCAAGCAGCCTGCGGCTGATCGACGCCGACAGCATCACCCGCCGACCATGCAGCGCCACGCGCGGGGCAGCATGGCGTCGATAGGCTTCGATGAACCAGGGATGGGGAATGCAGTCGCCGTCGATGAAGACGATGAAATCGCCTCGCGACGCACGAATGCCTTCGTTCAGCACCTTGTTCTTTCGAAAACCCTCATCAGGCTGCGACACATGCCTCAGGACAAACTTTGCCCGGTTGAGCCAGGCGGCCACGCAGTCGCTGATCGATGGGTCCTGATCGTCTTCGCATACGACGACTTCAAAGTGGGTATCGGTCTGCCGATTGAAGGCATCGAGAATCAGCTCGAGGTTTTCGCGCTTTTTGTAGACCGACACCAATACCGACACTGGCAGGCTCATGATCCGACCGATTTCAACAGGACACAGAACTGGGATTCACAAATGATTACACGAGTGGGGCTCGGGTCAGAACCGATCCGGAATCTTGCAATTTATCCCGATCAGTCACACCCTTGGCGGCTACCCCAACAGACTTAGCCAGTGCCACGCACCGGCCGCCATAAGGAATTGAACGATGAGTGATCCAAGGGTTTGCGTTGTGACCGGTTCATCAGCCGGTATCGGTGCGGCCACCGCCCGCCTTTTCGCGAGCAAGGGCTGGCGCGTGGTGATCAACTATTCGCGCGACCCGGTTCCGGCTCAGGAAGTGGCCAAGGCCTGCCAGGCACTCGGCGCCGAAACCATGACGGTCAAGTGCAATGTCGCAAGCGACGAAGGCTGCCGCGCCCTGGCACAGGAAGTCGAAAAGCGCTGGGGTCGGGTCGACGTGCTGGTCAACAATGCCGGCACCACCCGCTTCGTCGACATCAAGAACCTCGACGGCCTGTCGGCTGAAGACTTCCATTCGATCTACGACGTCAATGTGATCGGCGCCTATCAGATGACCCGCGCGCTCTTGCCGATGCTCAAGCGCCATCCTGTGACCGGCGTGGTCAATGTCTCCTCGATCGCCTCGATGATGGGCACCGGCTCGTCAATCGCCTATATGGCATCGAAGGGCGCTCTCAATGCCATGACCTTCGGTCTGGCGCGCGCGCTGGGCCCGGATGTGCGGGTCAATGCGATCGCGCCCGGACTGGTCGATTCAGACTGGCTGCGCACCGGGCTGGGCGCCGACCGTTTCGATGCGTCGGTGAAATCCTATAAATCGCGATCCGCGCTGGCCCAGGTCATCGACCCGGAAGACATCGCCAGGACAGCCTGGTATCTGGGCGTGGAAGCGACCAAGACCACCGGTGAAGTCTTGCTGGTCGATGCCGGGTTGCGAATCACCCGGGCCTGACGATCAGCCTTTTCTAGCGTAAGCGGTGCACCAGGCTCCTGCAGCCACCAGCTTGCCGGCAAACAGAGGGCAGCCGCCCGAGGCATCGCCGGCTTTTCCTTGATAAAGCGCGCAGCTGCTGCACGCAGCACCGGCCTTGTATTTCGGATCTTTGGAAGTGGCCGCCTTTTCCTTGTAGCCAAGGCTGGTGGCGATCGCATCGGATTCCTTGAGCATGGCAGGCTGGGCTCTGGCTGCCGTGCCGGCAGCCAGAGCGGCGCAACCAAGGCTGAACTGAACGACAAATTCACGACGTGATGACATGGACGAACTCCAACAATGAGTGAGCCGGTCGGCCCGTGGGGGGCCGATTATAGGCGCTCAGACCTGTTTCAGGCGAGCCGGCCGGCCTGGAAGTCGGCCACCGCCTGGCGGATCTGGTCGGTGGTGTTCATCACGAAGGGGCCGTACTGGACGATCGGCTCGCGCAGGGGCTCACCGGCAATCAGCAGGGCACGCGCATCCTCGGTTGCCCGGATCGCCACCCCATCGGCATCGGCCGCATTGGCCAGAATCGCCATGCGGCCGGCGGGTATGGTTGTGCCTTCGATCTCGAGCGAACCGCGATAGACATAGACGAAGGCATTGCGCGACGCCGGCAAAGACTGCGTGAACCGGCTGCCCGCAGGCATCTCGAGATCGAGATAGAGGGGCTCGGTGCCGGCGCGCAGGACAGCGCCATCGATGCCATGGCTGCGACCCGCAATCACGACCACCCTGACGCCTGCGTCGGTCTGAAAACCCGGCAGGTCGGCGGCGGTGAAATCGCGGTACCAGGGCGGGCGCATCTTGTCGGCAGACGGCAGGTTGAGCCAGAGCTGAAAGCCCTCCATCAGGCCATCCTGCTGTTCGGGTAACTCGGAATGAATCACCCCACTCCCGGCAGTCATCCATTGCACGCCGCCGTTTTCGATCAGGCCCTCGTTGCCGGCACTGTCGCGATGACGCATACGGCCTTCGATCATGAAGGTGACGGTCTCGAATCCTCGGTGCGGATGATCGGGAAACCCGGCAAGATAGTCGTCGGGGTTGTCACTGTGAAAGGCATCAAGCATCAGGAAGGGGTCAAGCCGGCGCTGCAGCGACTGGGTCAGCACCCGGTCGAGTTTGACGCCAGCCCCATCGGAGGTCGGCTGACCGGCCACCAGGCGCTCGACACGCCGTGGCAGGGTCAGGGCGTCGCCCCGGGAAGTCGGAGCGGGCGGTTTCGGCGAAGCAGCGGAGTCGGGGGTCATGTCGGGGAATCCTGGACGCAGGGCGTCGGTCGTGGGGCCTCGGTCAGCAATCGGGAGATTAGCAGGCAAGCCTTCTTCGACAGTCACTTGCCGACCATCCGCCCGTGCTGCCGTTTGGAAGGCACGTGCTGACGCACATCGGTCAGTTCGGCATCCAATCGTGGTGGGCCATCGTGTCCGGATCAGGAAACGCATCTTTCGGCGACAAACGGGAGCTTCAACAATGCACAGTTCGAATCGACGCAGCGCCCTGGCGCTCATCACGGGGCTGTTCGCGGCAACAGCCCAGGCCCAACCGGCCTCGGCTACTTCCTCGGGCCCCCCCGGCGCAACAGCCGGCAGCGGTCGCCTCGAGCGCATCAAGGCAAGCGGCACCCTGCGAGTGTGCATCTGGCCCGACTATTACGGCATCTCGTTTCGCAACCCCAAGAACGGTGAGTTATCCGGTGTCGACGAAATGCTGTCGGCGCAGTTTGCCCGCGAACTCGGTGTCAAGCCGGTCTATGTCGACACCACCTTTGCAACCTTTACCGACGACCTGCTCGCCGACCGATGCGACATCGCGATGTTCGGGGTGGGTATCACGCCCTCACGCGCTGCCCTGGTGAAGTTTTCCCAGCCCTATCTGCGCAGCGACATCTACGCGGTGACCACCAAGAGCCATCCCTCGCTCAAGACCTGGGACGACATCGACAAACCGGGACGCGTGGTCGCGGTACAGGCAGGCACCTTCATGGAGCCGGTCATGAAAGGCAACCTGAAGCAGGCCGAACTGATGGCGGTCAAGCTGCCCAATACCCGTGAGCGCGAGGTGCAATCGGGCCGCGCCGATGTCTTCATGACCGACTATCCCTACAGCCGCCGGGTGCTCGACAATGCCGACTGGGCGCGCGTCATTCCCCCTGATCGTCCGGTCAACCCGGTCTCCTACGCCTATGCGGTCGCCCCGGGGGATGAAGCCTGGCTGGCGCGCATCGACAAGTTCGTGGTCGACATCAAGCGCGACGGGCGACTCCTGAGTGCCGCCAAGGCCTTCAAACTGGAACCAATCGTCCTCAACCAGTGACCACGCCTGACCTTCATCCGACGGAACGCACCAGCCGCCTCGAGCGGCTGATCGTGCTGGCCGGCATCCTGTGCGCCGTGGTGATCATCGGCGCCACCCTCTCGCACAGCCTGCAGCTGCGCGACGAGATGCGTCTCGACGCGCAGGACAGAGTGAAGACGGTCTCCCGGATCCTGACGCAGGAGGTCAACCGCAGCCTGATGCGAACCCGCGGGCTGCTCGAACAGGTCGATGAGCTGAATGGCGGCCCAATGGCGATCGAGTCTGCCGACTTCACCGCCAGACTCGACGCAATGACCCGCCTGCACTTCCTGCTGCGCGAGGTGGCGATCGTCGACAGCAATGGCCGCATCGTCGCGTCTTCAAACTCCCGCAGCATCGGTCTCGATGTCTCAGGCTATGACTTTGCTGCAACCGAGGCCCGCCAGCGCCTGTTCATCGGGCAACCGAAGGCCGGACGCAGCTTCTCGCGCAGTGCCTCGGGACTCGAGGGCCCGGCTCATGCGGTCGACGGCTTCATCACGGTGTCGCGTCCGCTTGGCGGCAAAACTGCAGGTTTTCTGGCAGTGGCGGTCATCGGGGCAGACAGCCTGATCGGCGATCTGCGATTCATGGCATCGATGGGGTCGGAGGTCCTGAACCTCTACCGTTATGACGGCAAGTCGCTGGCCTCCAGTGCGGCGCCAGGCATGCAGGACACGCTGGCGCATCCGATCTTCCGGGACTTTCTGCCCAATCTCGAGACCGGCAGTTTCAATCACACCACCAGCGACGGCAACCACTGGCTGGCGCATTTCGCCACCACCGCCGAGTTCCCGGTCGTGGTCGAAGTCTGCTTGCCCGAGGCGCTGGTGGTTGCACGCTGGCAAAAAGAACTGGTGGCACCGCTGTCGATCCTGGCAGCCACGCTGATCGCATTGTTCATCTTTACCCGAACGGCGCAGCAGGCCTTGCGCCAGCGCGCAAACTCGCAGGAGGAGTCGGCCAGTCAGGCGCGGCGCCTGCGCAATATCCTCGATTCAGCCGCTGACGCCATCGTCACGGTGGATGTGAACAGCATCGTGCACGAATACAACCGTGCGGCCGAACAGGTCTTTCGAATTCCGGCCGATCAGGCAATCGGCCGGCATGCCTCGGCGCTGCTCTCTCCGGACGAGTCGGTCGGTTATCAGTCACTGGTCGACTATTACCTGCGAACCGGTACGGCCCCCAGGTTTGCCGATGGCCAGAAAATCAAGACCAGGCGCCGTGATGGCACCGAGATGGTGCTGTCTTATGCCATCAGCGAAGTCACCATCAAGGACGAGCGGCTGCTCACCTGCATCTTTCGGGACATCACTAACGAACAGCAGGCCAGTGCGCGATTCAGAACGCTGTTTCAGCGCTCGGGCCAGCCCACCCTGCTGTTTTCCGATAGCGGACTCATCGACTGCAATCAGGCGGCGACCAAGCTGTTCGGCGCCGAGGTCAGGGGGATATTGCTCGGCCTGCGGATCGAGGACCTGGCAGTCAAGGAAATGAACGGAGTGCGCCTGGCCGAGGAGCTCGACAAGGTCAGGCAGATCGCCCGCGAGCGCGGCGCCTGCCGCATGAACTGGGCGGCCCGTACGCTCGACGGCCGCGAAGTCCCGCTCGAGATCACCATGACGCCGATCTATCTGGACAGTGGCGAAGCGATGCTGTTCACCTGCTCGGACATCACCGAACGGCAACGCTACGAGGATGGCCTGCGTCAGGCGCGCGACGCCGCCGAAGCCGCCGCGAAAGCCAAGTCACGCTTTCTCGCGGTCATGAGCCATGAATTACGCACGCCGATGACCGGCATCCTGGGGATGATCGAACTGCTGGAAGAAACCTCGCTTCCCGCGGTGCAGCAGCGCCAGGTCGGGATCCTCAACAAATCGGCCAGCGCGCTGATGTCGGTGCTCAACGACATTCTCGATTATTCGAAGATCGAGGCCGGTCGCCTCGAACTCGAACAGATCGACTTCGATCCGGCTCAGATCGTTCGCGAGGTGATCGACGCGCTTGCCCATGCGGCGACTCGACGCCAGAACACCCTGCAGGCCCACTGGGGCGACACACCGCTGCCGCTCTTGCATGGCGATCCGACACGGGTCAAGCAGGTGCTCTTCAACCTGGTCGGCAATGCGGTCAAGTTCACCGAACACGGTTCGATCGTGGTTCATGTGGCGGCGCAGCCGCCTCGGGCCGACGGTCAGGTGGCGATTCAGATCGAGGTCCGCGACACTGGCATCGGCATCGCGCCCGAGGTGCAGCAGACCCTCTTTCAGCCCTTCCAGCAGGCCGATACCTCGACCACGCGACGCTTCGGCGGAACCGGCCTTGGGCTGGCGATCTGCCGGCATCTGGTCGATGCGATGGATGGCAGGATCAGCGTAGAAAGCGAAGTCGGGAAGGGCTCGGTCTTTCGCGTCGAACTCGAACTTGCCCGGGCCAATGGCGTGATGGCAACCGTCCCGAAGACCCTCGCCTCGGATACCACTGGGCGGGTGCGCAGCCTGCGCATTCTGGTCGCCGAAGACAACCCGACCAATCGACTGCTGATCGAGACCCGCCTGAGCCGCGCCGGGCACCAGCTCGATCTGGTCGATGACGGAAAGCAGGCGCTTGAAGCGGCATCGACCGGTGATTTCGATCTGATCCTGATGGACATGCAGATGCCGGTGCTCGACGGCATGGGCGCGACCCGCGCCATCCGCGCGCTCCCTGATGCCAAGCGCAGCCGGATTCCGATCATCGCTCTGACGGCCGACGCCCTGCCCGAGTTGCGCGATGAATACATGGCCAGCGGGCTGGACGACTACCAGACCAAACCGATCGACTGGGTCGAACTCGATGCCGCCATCCTTCGCAACCTGCCCTGGGCTGCGGCAGACGCCACGGCGGGCCAGATGGCCTCACCCGTGTCTGTGCATGTCCATCAGCAATCCCGGGAACCGGTGACCGAGCAGGCCCGCGAGGATGCTGCCCCGATTGATGCCGCCGGCGTCGCGCGGGTGCGCGATGAACTCGGGCTCGATGTCTGGAAGGCGGTCGCCGAGATCTATTGGCCGCAAAGCGATACCGATCTCGCCGCCTGCCGCGCCGCGGTCATGACGCAGGATGCGGCCGCGCGTCGCAGCGCGGCGCACAGTCTCAAGGGCGCTTCCTCGAGCCTGGGCTTCGAGACAATCGCCGCGCTGGCAGCCATCCTCGAGCAATGCGAACCGACCCTGGCTGGCGCCACGATGGCGCGGCTCGAATCAGCTTATGAGCAAGCCCGCACCACCTGGTCTCTGGCAGCAAGCGTGACCGACTGACGCCAAACGCTGCGGCGTGGCTACAATACCGGTCATGAACCGACGCTCCCTGATAGGCAGTCTGACGGGAAGCCTGATGGGCGGCCTCGCGACCACTCTCATGGGCAGCATTCTGGCGACACGGCCCGGGACTGCCCGAGCGCAGCCCGATGGCGAGCTCGATGTCCCGTATGTGACCACGCCTCAGAACGTGGTCGATGCAATGCTCGAACTCGCCGAAGTGGGGCCGAACGACCGTCTGCTCGATCTCGGCTCGGGCGACGGACGCATTGTCATCACCGCGGCGCGTCGCTTCGGCACAGTCGGGCTGGGGATCGAGATTGATCCGACACTGGTCGAACTCTCGCGCAGGAATGCCAGCCGCCAGGGGGTGGCCCAACAGGCCCGCTTCATCGTTGCCGACCTGCTGACCGCCGATCTCAGCCGCTTCAACGTCATCACGATGTACCTGTTGCCCGATGTCAACCTGCTGCTGCGCTCGAAGCTGCGCAGCCTGCCCGCCGGAACGCGCATCGTCTCCCACGACTGGGACATGGGCAACTGGCTTCCCGAGCGCACGGTCGAAGTGGTCGCGCCCGACAAGCGGGTCGGCCTTCACAAGGTCAGCCGCCTGATGCGCTGGACCGTCTGAGCGCAGCAGCCCGCCTTGAATCCCTTCATTCTGCGTCCTGATTACCTGCGTCTGGCCCTGACCGGACTGGTTGCGCTGCTGATCCTCTGGCAGCGGCTCCTGGTGCCGGTACTGCTCGGCATGCTGGTCTATGCCTGGAGCTGCCTGCTGGCCGACCGTCTCGCCGGGCGGTTCGGCGTCAGCCGCAGGGTCTCCGCCGTCAGTGGTGCAATCGTCGGCACGCTGGTGTGCGCCGCCTTCGCGGGGCTGGTCACCTGGACAGTGGCGCTCTCCTCGGGCGAAGAACTGCGAACCTTTCTGATGCGCATCGAGGATTCGCTCGACGCCCTGCGGGTCGCCCTGCCCGCAAACCTTGCCGAGTCGATTCCCAACGACCTGATCGAACTGCGAACCCGGGTCTTCGACTGGCTGCGCCAGCACGCGGCCAGCATCGGCGGGCTGGGCGGCAAAGTCACCCATGCGCTGGCGCAGGGCATCTTTGCAATCCTGGTCGGGGCGATGGCTGCGGCCGCCACCTGGCGCCCGGGCATGCTGATGGCCGAAGACCGTTTCCTCGGCCGGCTGCTGCTGGTGCTTGAAAGGGTGGTGCTGGCGCAGGGGCGCATCGCGGTTTTCAACACCTTGATGACCGCGATCTATCTCTTCGCAGTGCTGCCGGCATTCGGCCATGTGCTGCCCTTTCGCGGGCTGCTCTGCCTGTTCACGCTGGTGACCGGCATCCTGCCGGTGGCCGGCAATCTGCTCGCCAATATCCTGATGACGCTGATCTCGCTGGCGGTGGCACCGGCGGTGGCGGTCGCCTCCCTGGTTTTTCTGATCGCGATCCACAAGGCCGAATACTTCATCAATGCCCGCACGGTCGGCTCGCAGGTGCAGGTGGCCTCCTGGGAGATCCTGGCGGCGATGCTGACCGGCGAGGCGCTGTTCGGCGTCCAGGGGCTGGTGGCTGCGCCGCTGGTCTATCCCTTTTTCAAGCGCGAGATCGCGCGACTGAGGGAGCGGGGCTGACAGCGCCCGAGACCGGCGGCTCAGTTGCAGCCAATCAGTGCAGCCAATCAGTGCAGCCAATCAGTGCAGCCAATCAGTGCAGCCGGCTCAGTTCAGCCGGCTCAGTGCAGCCAACTCAGTGCGGCGTCCAGCGCAGCAGGATCATGCCGATGCGCTGCGGGGTGAGCGGGCGCGGCTCAAGGGGCGCGGTGAACTCGACCGTCCTGACAGACAGCGAATAGTCGACCGACCAGGCCTTGTCGAAGGCCCAGGAGGCACCGCCAATCGCCTCGGCGACCCACGGTCGATGCTGGATGAGCGAGTCGTAGCCATAGGTGGCGCCATCGATCAGGATGTTGCGGGCGACACCGCGCACTTGCGCACCGGCATAAACATGAAGCCCCTGCGGACGGCGCGACAGGGCCATCTCGCCCGGCCATTCGGGGCCCTGCGGCAAGGCACCGGCGCGCACCATCGCACCCACACCGGCCTGCGTCACCGGATTGCCGAGCTGCACCAGGGCTCGGCTGACCAGATCGGTGCGACCGGGCGAAATCGGTGTTGCCATCATCCCCGACCAGTTGAACTCAAGCACCGGCTGGGCCCGGACCTGCAAGCCCCAACCCAGCGGCGGGGGATTGTTGATGATCTGATGGACCGCGTTCTGGACCGGTTCGCCAAGGGCTGCCGGTCCGATGACGCCGAGCGACAGACCGAGACTCTGACGGGTGCGCTCGCCATAGACCACGCTTGAGAGCGTCGCCGAGAGCGCGGCGGCATAGGGCCAGTCATAGGGTTGCGGTGCGGTCGTGCCGAGATAGGCCGGCGTGTACATCGCCTGGCCGATGCGCCAGACCCGGGCCGTACGTGCGCCGGCGTCGCAGCCGATGACATTGGCACACCAGGCTGCCGACAGTCGGGCATCGAGGTCGGTCGGGTCAGAAGCGAGTGCCCAGCGGGCAAAGACGCCACTGGTGTACCAGCGCTCCTGCGAGCCGGGCGTGAAAGCGAACTGATCGTTGTCGAGCTGGACTTCGAGGCCAAGCAGACGGCCCTCGGCGGCATGAGCCGGGGGGCCCCAAAGCGCCACGGTGAGTTGCACCATGGCGATCAGGCCGACAAGACCGGCCGGGCGGCTGACCTGGCAACGACTTGAGGGATTCCCCGGGCGGTTCAGTTGGTGACTCACTTGGTGATTCACTTGGCGGCCCGCTATCCGGCGGACCCGGAACGCTGTTCGAGCGACTCCCACTTTTCGAGCAGCGCGAACAGTTCGGTCTCGATCGACTGCAGTCGATCCTGGTCGGTCCGCTGAGCCTTCACATCACGGCTGTAGTACGCCGGGTCGGCAATCGCGGCAGCCAGCAACGCCTGCTCGGTTTCGAGCGCGGCGATTCGGGCCGGCAGTTCCTGCAGCTCGCGCTGCTCCTTGAAGCCGAGCTTGCGCGGGCGCACGACCGGTGCCGCCGGAATCGGTGCAGCGGCGGGCCCGCCGTCGCGCCCCCGGCCGCCCCGCGACTGATCGTTCGAATTGGCCTGCGGCGCGGGTGCAGCGCGCATGCGCAGCCAGTCGGAATAGCCGCCCACATACTCGCGCCAGTGGCCATCGCCCTCGGCGACCAGCACCTGGGTGGCAACGTTGTCGAGAAAGGCGCGGTCGTGGCTCACCAGCAGCAGCGTGCCCTTGTAGCTTTGCAGCGTGTCCTCGAGCAGCTCGAGCGACTCGATATCAAGGTCGTTGGTCGGTTCGTCGAGCACCAGCAGATTGGCCGGACGGGCAAAGAGGCGAGCCAGCAGCAGGCGGTTGCGTTCGCCGCCCGACAACATGCGCACAGGCGACTGGGCGCGGCGCGGCGGAAACAGGAAGTCGCCGAGATAGCTCATGACATGCTTGCGTTCGCCACCGATCTCGACCCATTCGGAACCGGGGCTGATGGTTTCGGCCACGGTCTTTTCAGGATCGAGCTGCTCGCGCATCTGGTCAAAATAAGCCACCTGCAACTGCGTGCCCAGGCGGCGCTTGCCGGCATCAGGCTCGAGCGTGCCCAGGATCAGCTTCAGGATGGTCGACTTGCCGGCACCGTTGGGCCCGATCAGGCCGAGATGGTCGCCTCGCATCAGGTTGAGTGAGAGGTCGTTGACCACCGGGCGTCCGGCAAAGGACTTGCTGATGCCTTCGAGCTCGGCCACCAGCTTGCCGCTGCGCTCGCCCGGGTCGATTGCCATGCGCACCGTGCCCATCTTGTCGCGACGGGCATCGCGGTCGCGGCGCAACTGCTCGAGTCGGCGAACACGGCCTTCGTTGCGGGTGCGGCGAGCCTCGACACCCTTGCGGATCCAGACTTCCTCCTGCGCCCAGAACTTGTCGAACTTCTGGGCAGCGGTACGCTCGGCGGCGAGCTGCTCGGCTCGAAGGCGCTGATAGGCGGTGAAATTGCCGGGAAACGAGCGCAGCACGCCGCGATCGAGTTCGACGATTCGGGTGACTACCGAATCGAGAAAGAAGCGGTCATGGGTAATGATGATCGCTGCCGGCACGCGCTTGAGCAGTTCTTCGAGCAACTCGATACCGGCAATATCGAGATGGTTGGTCGGCTCGTCGAGCAGCAGCAGATCGGGCTCCAGCGCAAAGGCGAGCGCCAGTGCCGCCCGCTTGCGTTCGCCGCCCGAAGCGGTCGCCGGATCAGCGGCTTCGTTCAGACCGAAGCGCTGCAGATATTCGGACAGCCGGGCCTGCACCCGCCAGCGCTCGCGCTCGTCGTCAAAGGCCTCGAGCTGGCCGCGCTCGAGCAGACTGTCGTGCAATGTCTCGGCCACCGGCAGGACCGGCTCCTGCTCGACCGCGCCGATCTTCAGACCGTCGCGACGCTGCATCAGCCCGTCGTCAAGCGGCAATCGACCGGCAATGACCGACAGCAGCGAGGACTTGCCGGTGCCATTGCGCCCGATAAGGCCGATCCGTTCGCCCGAGAGCAAGGAAAATCCCGCGGAATCGAGCAGGGGCAGGTCGCCGAACGCCAGTTGGGCGTCGACCAGGGTCAGCAGGGAGGAGGCACTCATTGGCCGCACGATACCGGAACTTCGTTGCGTCACGGCGGCTCGCTATACTCGTCGGTTCGAACATCGCCTCAATTCCTTCAAGCATCCGCGACCGTTGCGCCAGACCAGGCTGAGCGGCAGGCTGGAATCCCGAATGGCCAACCTACTGCTCCTGCTGCTGGTCAGTCCCTTCGCCGGCGCGCTGATCCTGATGGCGCTGGCCTCGAGGCCACGTCCGGTCGAGCTGTCGCACGCCCTGGCCGCCGAGAAGGCACAACTGCAGCAATCGGCCTGGATCGCCGGCGCAGCAGGAGGCCTGTCGGCGCTGGCCCTGCTGGCACTCGCCGCCGACGTCATCGCCGGCACGCCTGCTCGCGCAAACTGGGCCTGGCTGCCAGCGCTTGGTGTGGGCTTCGGTCTGCGCCTGGACGGCCTGGCCCTGCTTTTTTGCGGCCTGATCGTCGGCATCGGTCTGCTGGTGGTGCTCTATGCGCGCTACTACCTGTCGCCTGACGATCGCACCGCGCGCTTTTACGCGCTGCTGATGGCCTTCATGGGGGCGATGCTCGGGATTGCGCTGGCCGACAACCTGATCGTCCTGGCGATGGCCTGGGAGCTGACCAGCCTGATCTCCTTTTTGCTGATCGGCTTCTGGCAGCACCGCCGCGATGCCCGTCAGGGGGCACGCATGGCACTCACCGTCACCGGTCTCGGCGGGCTGGCGCTGCTGGCCGGCCTGCTGATGCTCGGCTCGATCGCCGGTGGCTTCGATCTCGACACGGTCCTTGGCGCAGGCGACACCGTGCGCGCACATCCGATGTATCCGGTCTGCCTGGGCCTGATCCTGATCGGCGCCTTCACCAAATCAGCGCAATTTCCCTTTCACTTCTGGCTGCCGCAAGCCATGGCGGCACCCACCCCCGCCTCGGCCTATCTGCACTCGGCCACCATGGTCAAGGCCGGCATCTTCCTGCTCGCCAGGCTCTATCCGGTGCTATCGGGCACCGACCTGTGGTTCTACAGCGTCACGATCGCAGGCGGCATCACGCTGCTGGTGGGCGCCTGGAACGCGATCTTCAAGCACGACCTCAAAGGCCTGCTGGCCTATTCCACCATCAGCCAGCTCGGTCTGATCACCATGCTGCTCGGGCTGAACTCGCCGCTTGCCGCAGTGGCCGCGCTCTTTCACCTGCTCAACCACGCGGCCTTCAAGGCCTCGCTCTTCATGGCGGCGGGCATCATTGACCACGAGACCGGCACCCGCGACATGCGTCGCATCAACGGCCTGTGGCGCTCGATGCCGATCACCGCAACCCTGGCGATCATTGCCGCAGCCGCAATGGCCGGCGTGCCGCTGCTCAACGGGTTTCTCTCGAAAGAAATGTTTTTCGCAGAGGCTCTCTCAGTCGAGGGATCACGAACGGTGCGCTTTCTGGTGCCGGCCGTCGCAGCCCTGGCCGCCGCGCTGTCGGTCGCCTATTCGGCGCGCTTCATCCACGATGTGTTTTTCAACGGCGAGCCGGTCGATCTGCCCCACACACCGCATGAGCCGCCGCGCTTCATGCGCGTGCCGGTCGAACTGCTGGTCGTGGTCTGCCTGGTGGTCGGCCTGTTGCCGCAACTGACGGTCGGGCCGTTGCTGATCATGGGCGCGCGCGACATGCTGGGCGGCCCGCCGCCTGAGTTTTCGCTGGCGATCTGGCACGGGTTCAATGAGCCGCTGGCGATGAGCGCTGCAGCGCTGATTGCCGGAGCACTGCTCTATGGCTGGCTGCAGCGCCAATACAGTCTGCACACCACCGATGACGACGAAGGCACCGGCAAACGGCTGTTCGAGCAGACGATGGCGACCCTGATCGCCTTCGCCCGCCGGGTGGATGCATGGCTCGATGGCATCGGTACCCGGACCAACCTGTTTCTGACGGTGTGTGTGGCGATTGCGCCCGGGGCCCTGCCCTGGCTGCTCGGCCCGTCGCCGCTCGCCGGCATCACGACCAGTCCCTTCGAGGGCATCAACCTCGTCGCACTCGCCATGTGGACGATCGGTGTGGCAGCGACCGTGGCCAGCGTCATCCTGGCACGGGCCCGACTGCCCGCACTGGTGACGGTCGGGGCGCTCGGCCTGGTGGTGAGCCTGACCTTCGTCTGGTTTTCGGCGCCCGATCTGGCGCTCACCCAGTTGCTGGTCGAGGTGGCCACCATGCTGGTCATGATGCTCGCGCTGCGCTATCTGCCCTCACGATCGCCGCGTGAACTCGACGATCGGCGCAAGCTGCGCGACGGCGTGATCGCGGCAACCGCCGGCATCGGCATTGGCGTGATCGCCTGGGCGGCGATGCTCAGACCGGCGAGCAGTCTGTCGGAGTTCTTCCTGACAAGGGCTCTGCCGGAGGGCGGCGGCACGAACGCCACCAATGTGATCATCGTTGACTTTCGCGGCTTCGACACTTTCGGTGAGTCCTTTGTCATGGCGGCCGCCGGCCTGGTGATCCATGACCTGATCGCCCGACTGTCGCTCGCGCCGGTGACCGGACCGGCCCGCACCGGCCAACTGGCTGCCTTCGAGCAGCGCAATCCTCTGATGCTGGCGACCACCGCCCGGATGCTGCTGCCCTTTGCGCTGATGGTCTCGGTCTATTTCTTTCTGCGCGGCCACAACCTGCCGGGCGGTGGCTTCATCGCCGGGCTGATCACCGCGATCGTGCTGATGCTGCAGACAGTTTCCAATGGCGCGCAGGCGCTTGCGCCGGGGCAGGGAATGAGCGACCGGGCCCTTGCCAGGAAGCTGAGCTGGCTGCACACCACGATCGGCCTGGGCTTGCTGGTCGCCTGCCTGACCGGACTGGGCAGCTGGCTGCTGGGCTACCCCTTCCTGACCTCGAGCTTCATTCATCCCCATCTGCCGATCCTGGGCGAGTTGCCGCTCGCGAGCGCCGCCGCCTTTGACCTCGGCGTCTATCTGAGCGTGGTGGGCGCCACCGTGCTGGCGCTGGCCGGCATCGGTCGACTGGCGCGAGGAGCCTGATCATGGAACTTCTGATGGCCAGCGGCATCGGCGTGATGATGGCGGGCGGCATCTACCTGGTGCTGCGCCCGCGCAGCTTCGATGTCGTACTCGGCCTGACCCTGATCTCGTATGCGGTCAATCTCTTCATCTTCTCGATGGGGCGCCTCACTGTCGGTGGCGCACCGATCGTGACCGAGGGCAGCGCCGACAGGCTCGCCACCCTGGCCGATCCGCTGCCGCAGGCACTGGTACTGACCGCCATCGTGATCGGCTTTGCGATGACCGCCCTGCTGCTGGTTCTCGCGGTGCGCCAGCATGCTGCCGGCGGCAACGACCTGATCGATGCGCCGGCGCCACGCGAAACCGCCCCCCTCGATCGACCGGACGTCGGATGAACCACGCCCCGATCGTCCCGGTGATTCTGCCGGCGCTGGTTGCCGCGCTGATGCTGATCGACCGGCGGATCGGCTCGCAGCGGGCACTGGCCTGGCTGTCGGCAGTGCTGGTGGCCGGCTGCGCGGTCTGGATGCTGACGCTGGCCGCTGACGGCTGGCGAAGTGTCTATCTGGTGGGCAACTGGGCTGCGCCCTGGGGCATCGTGCTGGTTGCCGATCGGCTGTCGGTGCTGATGGTGGCCCTGACCAGCCTGTTGGCGCTGATTACGCTGGCGACAGTTCAAAGCGGCTGGGACCGACGCGGCGAGCATTTTCATCCGCTGATGCAGATCCAGCTGATGGGCCTTAACGGCGCCTTTCTGACCGGCGACCTGTTCAATCTTTTCGTCTTCTTCGAAGCGCTGCTGATTGCCTCCTACGGTCTGCTGGTTCATGGCGACGGCTCGGAACGCATCCGCGCCGGACTGACCACGGTCACCCTCAATCTGGTCGGATCGGCACTGTTTCTGATCGCCGCGAGCCTGCTCTATGGTGTAACCGGAACCCTCAATTTCGCCGATCTGGCGCTGCGGGTGGCGCAACTCGACAGCGCGGGCGTCACCCTGGCCCACACCGGCGCCCTGCTGCTGCTGACAGTCTTTTGCCTGAAGGCAGCGATCCTGCCGCTGGGCTTCTGGTTGCCAGGCACCTACGGCCCTGCAGGGCCGGCGGTCGCTGCCTTCTTTGCGGTGATGACCAAGGTCGGGATCTATGCGGTGTTGCGCCTGTTCACGCTTGTCTTTGGCGCCTCGGCCGGCGCGTTGGCCGAAGTCGCCTTCCCCTGGATCGTGGCGCCGGCAGCGGCAGGCTATCTGCTGGCCATGACCTGCGCGCTGGCCGGCACCGATCTGCGCAAACTCGCGTCAGTGCTGGTGATGGCATCGGCCGCCTTCCTGCTGATCGGCATCGGGCGGGCAAGCGAGGCCTCGATCGCGGCGGCGGTCTATTACCTGCCTCACACCACGCTGTCTGCAGCAGCCCTTTTCCTGGTCGCAGGCCTGGTCGTGCGCAGTCGCGGCGAACGCGCGGGCGACCGACTGGTGGCGGGCCCTGCGCCGCTGAGCCCGGCGCTGGTCGGCGGCCTCTTTTTTCTGAGCGCGGTGGCGGTCGCCGGGATGCCGCCCTTCGGCGGCTTCATCGGCAAAGCAATGCTGCTGCTGGCGATCCTGCCGGACGATGGCCTGTCGGGCACGATCGGCACAATCGGCTGGCTCTGGTTCATCATCCTGGCCGGCAGCCTGCTGGGGCTGATCGCGCTGGCGCGCGCCGGCAGTACGCTGTTCTGGAAATCGGACGGGCCGGCTGCACCTGATGCCGGCAGCGTCAGCTGGCGCGATGCGCTGCCGGCAGCCATCACACTGGCGGTGATTGCGGCATTGGCGATCGGCTCGGCACCCCTGCAACGCTACGCTCAAGCCACCGCCCAGGATCTGCTGCAGACCGATGCCCTGATCGACGACGTGCTGACCACCGTACCTCGACCCGGGCCGCATCAACCCTCACCGCAAACCTATCGATGACATTCACCGGTCTGCTCAGGAATCTGCTGCCTCGCCCCTGGACGGCGCTGTGGCTGTGGCTGACCTGGCTGCTGCTCAACCAGTCAGTGGCGCCCGCGCAGCTGTTGCTGGGCGGCGTGCTGGCGATTGCACTGGCCCGCTGGGCGAGCACCCACCACCGTCTTGCACACCGTTCGGGCCGAGCCCCGCTTGGGCGGCGCATTGCCATGGCCGCGCGGCTTGTCGCGACCGTGTTCGCCGATATCGTCACCTCCAACCGTCAGGTGGCCAGGCTGATCCTCGGTCGCACCGATCAACTCAAGCCCGGTTTCGTCTGGGTCAGACTCGACCTTCAGCAACCCGGCGCAATCAACCTGCTGTGCGCAATCGTCACAATGACGCCCGGAACCGTCTCGGCCGAGCTGTCGGACGACCGCAAGTGGCTGCTGGTCCATGGTCTTGATGTCGGCGATCCGCCGGCGCTGGCCGCACTCATCAAGGCTCGCTACGAAACCCCTGTCCGGGAGATCTTCGAATGATCGGCATGGCGATTTCAATCGCGCTGTTGCTGTTTGCGGTGGCCATGCTGCTGGCCACCTGGCGACTGCTGCAAGGGCCCGACATCCTCGACCGGGTGCTCGCACTCGAGACGCTCTACACCAATGCGATCGCAGTCGTGATCCTGCTCGGCCTGAAATTCGCCACGCAACTCTATTTCGAGGCCGCGCTGCTGATGGCAATGCTGGGCTTCATTGGCACGGTGGTGACTGCGCGTTTTGTGGGCCGGGGCGACCTGATCGACCATGACTGAGCGCGACATCCCTGCCAGACCTCAAGCGATGACTCCGGAAAGCGATCACCATGACTGCCGCTGAACTGCCCCGCTGGCTCGAGATCCTCATCAGCGGCATGCTGCTGCTGGGCGGCTTCACCGCAGTGCTCGGCGCCCTCGGACTGGTACGGTTCAGAACGTTTTTCACCCGCCTGCATGCGCCGACCAAAACCAGCACCCTGGGGATCGGTGGGGTGTTGCTCGGCTCGATCGTCTACCTCAGCTGGATCTCGAACCTGGCGGTTATCCATCAGGTGCTGATCGCGATGTTTGTCTTCATGACGGCTCCGATCTCGGCGCATCAGATGGCCAAAGCGATGCTCGATGCCAACCCCGAGATGCGTCCGCCGCTGCCAGGAACCACCGAAGCGCAAGCGCCGCGGCACGAAGAGGGTGAGGCAGGCGATCAGGCCGGGGCAGGATCGAACCGGCGATCGCAAGACTGACGGCCTGCGGTCAGGCCTGTCGGTTGCCGGCGTCGTCGGCCCAGAGACGCGAATGGCGCGGCACACCAGCCAGCAGAAAATTCATCTGGTCGGCGACGATGCGTCGATTGGCAAGGATGAAGGCCTCATGGCGATTGGGCACGTAGGGCACATAGAGCAAGGGCATGCCGGCCGACTCGGGCGTTCGGTTGCCCTTGCGCTGATTACAGGCCCGACAGGCCGAGACCACGTTCTGCCAGACAGTGCTGCCGCCACGCGAACTCGGTGTGACATGCTCCATCTCGAGGGCCGCGCCCGAGTAGCGGCCACCGCAATAGGCGCAGATATGGCGATCACGGGCAAACACCATGGCGCGGTTGAGCGGCGTGCGGTCGGCGACGCCGCGAAATCGCCAGCGCGGCCCGTCGATGGCAATGATCGCAGCGATCTCGAGCGTCGACTGTCGTCCATGCAAGCGGCTGATGCCCCCGTGCAGGACAGTGCGAGTCGAGCCCAATTCCCAGCGAACCTTGCTGCTGGCGTAGTAGCCGGCAGCACTTTCATGGTCGATCCAGCGGACCGGTGTACCGGCGACATCGAGGGCGAGAATGTCATGCATGGGAAAGGTTTTCGAATCCTGGAACCGAAAGACTGATCATAGTGCTTTCTCGTTACCATTCGCCATGACCAGACCCAGACTGCTGTTACTTGCCACCGGCGGGACGATCGCCGGCGTCGCGCCGACCGCGGCCAGCACCCTGTCGTATGCGCCGGCCTCGCTCGGCGCCGACAGCCTGATCGCCTCGGTGCCCGCGCTCGGCGATCTTGCCGACATCACGACCGAGACACCCTTTTCGACCGGCAGCCAGCATATGACCAGTGCCTACTGGCTCACGCTGGCCGCGCGGGTGCGCCAGGCCATCGTCGACCCGACGATCGACGCAGTCGTCATCACCCATGGCACCGACACTCTCGAAGAAACCGCGCTCTTTCTCGATCTGACCTGCCCGCGCGACAAGGCGGTGGTGCTGACCGGCGCGATGCGCCCGGCCACCGCACTGGGCGCCGACGGTCCGATGAACCTTTACGCAGCCGCGGCTCTGGCAGTCAACCCGGCGTCGCGAGGCGCAGGCGCCATCGTGCTCATGAACGACCAGGCCTTCGGACCGGACCGGGCTGCCAAGGTTCACACCTCCCGCGTGGATGCCTTCATTGCTCGCAGCGCGATGCCGCTGGCGCTGATGCTCAATGGCCAGCCGGTCTGGCAGGTGCCCGCCGCGATCGCGGCCGCACGGCGCCCGTCGCTGGCCGCGCACTTCGCCAGCTTGCCGGCCGCACTGCCCAGGGTTGATCTGCTCGCCCAGCAGGTCGATGCCGATCCGGCGATCATCGACTGGTGCCTGCAACAGGGCGCCCGCGGCATCGTGGTGGCCGGCACCGGTCACGGATCGTTGTCACATCCGATCGAGGCGGCGCTCGGAAAGGCGTCCGACAAGGGCTGCCTGGTGGTCAGGGCCAGCCGGATCAGCGACGGACCGGTCATGCATGGCGCAAGCGTCGACGACGATCGCTTCGGATTCATTGCGGCCGGCTTCGTGACACCCCACAAGTCCCGACTTCTGCTGTCGCTGCTGATTGCTGCAGGTCTCGATCGCGAGGCCGCGCGGGCGGTGTTCGCAAGCTTCTAGGGCAGCAATACCTTCTAGGGCCGCAGTACCCCGGGGTCCGACCGGGCGATGCTCAGCCGCGAGCCGGCGTCTGCGCGCGGTGTGCGAGGCGATCCAGACGCGCCTCGAGATCGCTCAGTTCCTGGCCAAACTGATCGAACCGGCGGCGCTCGAGCAGTTGCCGGTCTTCGTCGATCAGGAACTGGCGCAGGCCACTTTGGGCGCGATCGCCGATGGCCTGCGCCTGGAGTACACCGGCTCGTGCTGCGCCGGCCATCCGGTGAGCGACGACATCGCCGACCAGCCTGCTCAGGTCCTCCTCGATATCCCAGCGCAGATGCTGCGCAATCTCGCCGACCGCGGCCGCGACCATGACGTCGCCTTCAACCTTGAGATGGCCGGTCAGCCCGACCGCACCCTCGCGCATCGCGCCGAGCAACGCGCTGAAGGTGGGGGTGAGAGACAGGGTCACGCTTGGCGAGTCGATGCTGGCGAGTTCAAGCGTGCCATCGTCGGCGATGCGGGCATCAGCCGACACCGCACCCAGCGGCGCAACCACCACCATCCGCACCGTGCGGCCGCAGTGGGTGCGCAGCCGGTCGCGGGCCCATGACTGCTGACGCAGTACATGGTTCAGGGCACTGATTGCGACCTGGGCCAGCGGCAGGGCAAGAGCGACCATATCCGGCTGGCCGAGAGGGCTGAACCAAGCAGATCAGGCGCGGCTGAGCTGCTGGATGCCGCCAAGCACCCAACCGCCCTGGGCCTGCAGCGGACGGGTGAAGTTCCAGACCTCATCGAAAGGCGCAGCCGCAGCATCCGCTTCCTCGCGCAGCATGCCCGAGAAGCGCACGCTGGCAAGCTGATCGACGCTGCCCGACTCGACCCCCAGCAACTCGGCGTCGAGGGTGACGACATCGGTCTGGTTGAGAGCACCATTGCGAGCGTCGATTTCGAGCTTGAGCTCGGCGAACATCTCGGGACTGGTGAATTCACGCAGATCGCTGGCATTGCCCGCGTCGTAGGCCGACTGCAGCCGAATGAAGCAGACCTTGGCGGTATGCAGGAAGACATCGGCATCGAAGCCTTCCGGCAAACGCGACCCCAGGACCGGCTGCGATGCCGGATGGACCATGTCAATCGGCTGATCTCGCACCGAGGCGGGTGTCGTGACCGGCCGGTAGTTGGGCACCGAGGCCTCCTGACCAAGCCCGGACAGACCATAACCGCCGGCATAGGCCGGCTGCGGCTGACGGGCGGCTGCCGCACGACGCGCCAGGAAAAAGCCGACCACCGCCAGCACCACCATGATCAGCAGGCCGGCCGTCATGGCCGAGGCCAGCGCTTCGCCGAAACCGAAGTGACTGGCAAGGGCAGCCAGACCGAGGCCGGCAGCCAGACCGGCAAGCGGCGCCATCCAGCGGCTGCGGGGTGAAGCCGGCGGCGCGGCGGCAGGGCGCGGTGCGGCAGCCGGTGCGGCGGCGGGCGCTGCCGGCTGGGCCGGCTGCGCCTGACGGGGGGCCGCGCCAGTCGCGCCAGCACTGTCGCGCTGCATGGTGCCGCTCGGCGCCTGGCGGCCGACGTTACCGCCGTTGCCCATTCGTTTGGCCTGCGCGTCGGCCACGCCGATCGTCGCGAGGGCAATCACTGCAATCAGAGCCAGAAGCGAGGTCTTCATCGGGAATCTCCGTGAAAGTCCGGTGAGGAAAAAATTATATTTTCACACCCTCGTGCAGCGCGACCACACCGAGGGTAAGGTTAAAGTGCCGAACCCGCGCAAAACCCGCGTCTTCGAGCATCGCGCTCAGGGTCGGCTGATCGGGATGAACGCGGATCGACTCTGCCAGATAACGATAGCTTTCGCCATCGCCCGCGACCGCCTGACCGATGCGCGGCAGCAGTTTGAACGAGTAAGCATCGTAGATCGGTGCAAGCGGCTTCCAGATGCGGGAGAACTCGAGCACCAGCAGTTTGCCGCCGGGCTTGAGCACCCGATGCATCTCGCGCAGAGCGACTTCCTTGCGGGTCATGTTGCGCAAACCGAAAGCGACACTGACGCGATCGAAATAGCAATCGGGAAAGGGCAGCTTCTCGGCATCACACAGAGTGACCGGCTGCGAAAAGCCGTCATCGAGCATCCGATCGCGGCCAATGGTCAGCATCGACCCGTTGATGTCGGTGAGCCAGACCTCGCCACCGGCACCGACCTTGCGGGCAAAGGCCCTCGCCAGGTCGCCGGTCCCGCCAGCGATGTCGAGCACCTTCATGCCCGGGCGCAAGGCGGCCTGTCCGACGGTGAAGGCCTTCCAGACACGATGCAGCCCGCCCGACAGGACATCGTTCATCAGGTCGTAGCGGGGCGCCACCGAATCAAAGACTTCCGCCACCTTGCCTGCCTTGTCGCCCGCGGCGACCGACTCGAAGCCGAAATGGGTGCTCTGAGCGGAAGGATCAGTGTCGGGAGAAGGATGCGCAGATGTCATGAACGTGGTCGGGTGAGAGCAACCGAAGTGAGACCGGCAGCCGGCTTGACCGCGCGCTGGTCAGTCGTCAAAGGCGCCCCTGCAGGCTGATCAGACTGCGGGCCCTGGACCGGATCGCGGCTCTGGCCAGCAGCCCGCAGTCGTTCGTCATAGTCCCGCCACAACTGAAGCTGGTTGGCGCCAAGCCAGTGCAGGTAGTCCCAGGAGAAAATACCGGTGTTGTGACCGTCCGAGAAGTGGGGCTGGACAGCGTAATGACCCACCTGCTCGAGCGAGTCGACATCGATGTCGCGCTTGCCGACCTGCAGGACCTCCTGACCGGGCCCATGACCGCGCACCTCGGCCGAAGGCGAATAGACCCGCAGCAATTCGAAGGGCAACTGGAAGCGCATTCCGTCATCAAATGCGAGTTCGAGGATGCGCGAACGTTTGTGCACGACGATCTCGGTCGGCCTGAGCGTATTCGGATCGATGCCTGACATCGGAGGGTATTCCAGCAAGTGGGGGCCGATGGTAACGCGAATCGGCAAGCGGCAACACGAACCCGGAACACGAAGCCTTCAGGCGGGGGGCTGCAAGCTGTGCAACCGGCGACGGGTCGGCTCGGCTCAGTCGGCCGGCGCGACCGCGATCCGATCGAAATCAACTCCACGCTCGAGCAGTCCGATCATCCGCAGTCGCTGCTCGGTCGTGCCGTCGAGCAGGGTCATGATCCGCGAGGGCGCAAAGGCGTCGCGCCGCACGACCACCGACGGTGGATTGCCGCAGCCTACTCCGATGAAGCTCCAGCCGGCCTCGAAGCCCTGGCCGCCGGGGCGACGAACCCGCACCATCCGGGGGGATCCGGGCCAGAAGCGCACGCCGAGGTCATGAGCAAACGGATTGTGCCTGTCGCCCCAGCCGGTATGGGCCAACGACACCACCTGCCCCACCATGATCTGGCGCGGGCCGGCGCCAGGCCGGGAGGCACGCCGGTGATCGGCATGCACGCCCTGCTGCCAGGCCTGCAGCGCGACCAGGCAGCCGAGTCGAAGACGCGGCGTGTTGGCAGACCGGGTAAACACCGAGCGGTAGGCATCCATGCCTCGCCAGCCGACTTCCTCGCCGATTTCGGGGCCGGTGTCGGGGGCGGTGTCGGAGCCACTGTCGAGCCTGGGCAAGCCGATTCGCAGCGATGCCCTGGGCACCGGGGATTTCACCAGCGGTGTGGGCACATGGCAGGGGCCCCAGACCACGCGCAGCCTGCCGAGCAAGGCGGTGAGCCGCTCGACCGACAGCAGCGTGCGCAGTCCGACCGCTTCGGGCGTCAGGCCCTTCGAGAGCCCGTCAGTACATCGAAGCAGCACAGTGAGTGCCTCGGACGAATCGATCTGCACGGTGTGGTTGGGCGACAGCATCAGGCAGGGGCCGGCCGAACTCACATGCGGCAGACCGTCGAGCTCGATGCGAAGTCCGACGCGGCGCGCGACCATCCAGGCCAGCCGGTGGGCCATCGACAGTTCATCGTTGTCCAGCCCGAGCGGCTCGACCAGCCGCATCAGCAGCGGCAGGGCCAGCCCGGCTGCCGGTGAGCCGGTGCGCATGCCTTCGGCATCACCGCCCAGCGCAGACGAGTCGGGGAAGGCCACCTGAAAGGTCTGCGATTGCCACAGCGGATAGGCCAGCTGGCATAGCTCGTCCCACTCCTTGCGCGGCATCGTCACCCGCAGGCGCGCGGCAGTGGTCAACAGGCGCGACTGCATCTCGAGAGCCCAGGCCAGCGCAAGCAGCGCACGGGGCACCGGATTGGCCGACTGCGAAGAATCGACGCCCGGCTCGCACAGGTCGACATGGACCCGCTTGAAGGCGTCGCGTCCGGCGGTCAGCACCGACACCAGACTTTGAAATGTTGCCGTCTCGGAGAGCGCCAGCGGAATCGGCTGATCCCGAAGACGCGAAATCACCGGCTCGGCAGCGGTCAGCATTTCGGCGCGCATTGTCTCGAGCGCCAGCATTCTCGCCTCGGGCGCAAGACCGCCGGTGGTGATGGACTCGATACCGCTCGCGATAAGTGCCAGATCGGCATCGGGCTCGGCCCGGGATCGCGCCGGCAGCCAGGCCTTGCGCTGGGCGGGCCGGCGTTGCGCGGGGAGAAGGCGTTGAATGATCGACATGGAGCCGATCGTGCCGTGCGCCGCGCATGTCTGCGCGGGCATTGTTCACGATCGGCTGCGAGTCAGACGGTCAGAATGCGCAGCGGATTGAAACGCGGATTTTCGAAGCCGCCGGCGCGCATCGGATAACCCCGCGGATTGCAGACCACCCGGCAACCGGCCGCAAGATAGTCGTGTGAGGTGTGGGCATGGCCGTGGATCCAGAGGTCGACGCCTGCAAAGAGTTCGTCGAGATCGCTGGCAAAGGCCGGATTGGACAGGGCCCGCATGAAGGACGGCGCCACCGAACGCCAGCTCGGCAGATGGTGGGTGATCACCACCCGGGGGCCGGCTGACGGCGCCGCCAGCCGGTCGGCCAGCCAGTCGCGCGATTGAAAATGGAGGGCGACTGAATCATCGGGATCGAAGCGACGCACACCGCCTTGTGCCTGCGCGTCAGCGACTTCGATTGCCCGGTAATCGACCATCACCCGACGCGCACCCGCCATTACCTCGGCGGCAGTCATCCGGATCGGGCGGCCGGCACGCTCATAGAGGTGAAAGTCGGTCCAGAGCGTGCAGCCCAGGAACTCGACACCGGCGATGGTCACCGCATCGCGTTCGAGCAGATGAATGCCCAGCCGGTTAGCCGTCTGGCGCATCGCGGCCAGCGCCTGCTCGCGACGGGTGTCGAAGTACTCGTGATTGCCGGCGATCTGCACGATCGGGTGATCGGGAAAGGTCTCGCGCGCCCACTGCAGGGCAAGCGTGGCCTGGCCGATGTCGCCGGCGAGCACGACCAGATCGAAGGCATCGCGCGGCGCGCTCGGCACGAAGGCGGCATGCTCGACATGCAGATCGGAGAGCACGAGCAGGCGCATGGGATTGAGACCCTGACTCAGAACTTGGTGTAGCCGCCGTCAATGATGAACTGCTCGCCGGTGGTGTAGGCCGCCCCGCCTCCCGCCAGATAGACCGCGATGCCACCGAAGTCATCGATGCTGCCCCAGCGGCGCATCGGGATGCGCGGCATGACATTGCCGGCGAACTTGTCGTTGTTGAAGGACGGCTCGGTCATCTAGGTCTCGATCCAGCCGGGCAGGATCGAATTGACGCGGATGCGATGCCGGGCAAGTTCGACGGCGAGTGCGCGCACATAGGCGGTGACCGCGCCCTTGGACGCGCCGTAATGGCTGTTGCGGGCCGCGCCCTCGACCGCCGCCGTGCTGGCAGTGGCCACCAGCGAGCCGCCCTGGCCATGCTCGGCCATATGGCGCGCCGCCGCGCGGAAGGTCAGAAACACGCCTTCGACGTTGATGCGCTGAATGCGACGGAATTCTTCGAGCGTCATGTCGAGCACGGTCTTGCCCTTGCCGCCGATGCCGGCATTGGCAAAGCATGAATCGACACGCCCGAGCGCTGCCACCGAGGCGGCAAAGGTATCGCCGACCTGATCCTCGTCACCGACGTCGCACACGAAGGCATGTACCCGCTTGGCGTCGCCGCACTCTTTGGCCAGCGCCGCGCGGGCATTTTCGGTCTTTTCGGCACGCGAGCCCCAGATCGCGACCGACGCGCCTGAGGCCAGCAGGGCGCGCGCCATGCCGTAGCCGATGCCGCCGTTGCCGCCGGTGATGACCGAGCCATGCCCGGTGAGGTCGAAGGGTTTGTACATGAGAGGGTCTCCTTGTCGAGGGCGCTTGCCGCGGCTGAATGGGATCGGTGAACGACATGATCCAATCGGCAATGATAACGGCTGACAGGCCGGGCTCGTCCCGATCGCGCCCGCAGGCGCTGCGACCAGGCCCTTCCCTAGTCCTAGTCGGCGACCGGCACCTTGCCCAGCACCACCTGCTCAAAGGCATGCAGCGACGTCGCGCCGCCGGTATGCAGAAAAAGAATATTTTCGTCCTTGCGGAAATAGCCCTTTCGCGAGAGGTCGATCAGGCCGGCCATCACCTTGCCGGTATAGACCGGGTCGAGCAGGATGCCCTCGGTGCGAGCAAGCATCTGCACCGCCTCGACCATCCGCTTGTTGGGGACCGAGTATTTCGGCCGCCAGTAGTCGCCGAAACTCAGCACCGCCTCGCGCGGCACTGTCAGGTCGATGCCCAGCAGATCGCACACCGCCTGCGCCTCGCGATGCACCAGCGGATCCTGATCGGCCGGATCTCGGCTGACGCCGATGCCAACAATCGGAAGATTGATGCGGTTGCCCAGAAAGCCGGCGAGCAGACCGCCATGGGTGCCCGAGCTGCCCGAGCCGACCACCACGCGGTCGATCTTCACGCCCTGCTCAAAGAACTGCTGCTGCAACTCCTGCGCGCAGGCAACATAGCCCAGACCGCCCAGGGCATTGGAGCCGCCACCGGCGATGATGTAGGCCTTGCGGCCTACTGCAGCGAGCTGGTCGGCGACCCGCTTCATCGCGGCAGCCATGTCGGTGCCGGCCGGCACGACCTCGATGTGCTCGACGCCCATCAGCCGGAACATGAAGTGATTGCCGCTGGCCTCATCGCTGAAGGAATCGGGCACCCGCTCCTCGATGACGAAGCGGCATTTCAGACCCTCCCGAACCGCTGCGGCCAGGGTGATGCGGCAGTGGTTCGACTGCGGCGCGCCGCAGGTCACCAGCGTGTCGGCACCCTGGGCCAGCGCATCGGCCACCAGGAACTCGAGCTTGCGGGTCTTGTTGCCGCCGGGAGTCAGGCCGAGCTGGTCATCGCGCTTGATCCAGACCTGCGGGCCACCCAGTGCCTGCGTAAAGCGCGGCATGAATTCGAGCGCCGTGGCGCCATGGGTATAGACGCGGCGGGGAAAGCGGGAGAGGTCCATCGTCAGGGACTCCAGGTGGCGTGATCATCGATCGGACAGACCGGGTGCGGCATGCTCGCGAGTGATCAGACCAGCACGCGCTCGATGCCCCCATCGTTGGCCCGCCGGACATAGTCGGGCATCCAGTCGGCCCCCAGCACATGGCGGGCGATCTCGACCACGATGTAGTCGGCCTCGACCGCGACATCGCCTTCGTAACGCGACAGACCCTGCAGGCAGGACGGGCAGGAGGTGAGCACCTTGACCGGCCCGTCGAAGGCCTCGCCGCTGCTGCCGGCCGGCGCTGCCTGGCGACCCTCGCGGATCGCCTGGCTGGCCCGCGTCATTTCCGACTCCTTGCGAAAACGCACCTGGGTCGAGATGTCGGGGCGCGCGACCGCAAGCGTGCCCGACTCGCCGCAGCAACGGTCGTTGTTGACGATGCGCCCGTTGACGTCCTCGTTCATCAGCGCATTGACCACCTTGAGCGGCGCATGCGCCTTCATCGGGCTGTGGCAGGGGTCGTGATACATGTAGCGGGTGCCGGTCACGCCTTCGAGGCGCACGCCCTTTTCCATCAGGAATTCATGGATGTCGAGGATGCGGCAGCCCGGGAAGATGCGATCGAATTCGTACTTCTGGAGCTGGTCGTAGCAGGTGCCGCACGACACCACCACGGTCTTGATATCGAGGTAGTTGAGCGTGTTGGCGACCCGGTGAAAGAGCACCCGGTTGTCGGTGATGATCTTGTCGGCCTTGTCGAAATCGCCCGAGCCGCGCTGCGGATAGCCGCAGCACAGATAGCCCGGTGGCAGCACGGTTTGTACGCCGACATGCCAGAGCATCGCCTGCGTGGCCAGGCCGACCTGCGAGAACAGCCGCTCGGAGCCGCAGCCCGGAAAATAGAAGACCGCCTCGGCATCGACCGCCATCGCGCGCGGATCGCGGATGATCGGGACATAGCGGGCATCCTCGATGTCGAGCAGCGCGCGAGCCGCCTTCTTGGGCAGATTGCCCGGCATCTTCTTGTTGACGAAGTGAATCACCTGCTCGGTAAGCTTCGGGCGCCCCACGGTGGCCGGCGGCTGCGCGGTTTGTGCCTTGGCCGGCGCCTTGAGCACATCGTGCGCGATGCGCTGCGCCTTGTAGCCCCAGTCGATCATGACCTTGCGGGCCAGATTGATCGTGCTCGGACTGGTCGCGTTCAGAAAAAACATCGAGGCCGCGGTGCCCGGGTTGAAGCGCTTCTGACCCATCTTGCGCAGCAGGTTGCGCATTGCCATCGAGACATCGCCGAAGTCGATGTCGACCGGGCAAGGCGTGGCGCACTTGTGGCAGATGGTGCAGTGATCGGCGACATCGCCGAACTCATCCCAGTGTCGGATGGACACACCGCGACGGGTCTGCTCTTCATAGAGGAAGGCCTCGATGAGGAGCGACGTGGCCAGGATCTTGTCGCGCGGGCTGTAGAGCAGATTGGCACGGGGCACATGGGTCGAGCAGACCGGCTTGCACTTGCCGCAACGCAGGCAGTCCTTGATCGAGTCGGCGATCGAGCCGATGTCGGACTGCTGCAGGATCAGCGACTCGGCACCCATCAGCCCGAAACTCGGGGTGTAGGCATTACGCAGATCGCCATCGGCCAGCAGCTTGCCGCGGTTGAAGCGCCCCTCGGGATCGACGCGTTGCTTGTAGTCGCGAAACTCGCTCAACTCATCGGTCGTCAGGAACTCGAGCTTGGTAATGCCGATGCCGTGCTCGCCGGAGATGACGCCATCGAGCGAGCGGGCCAGCGCCATGATGCGGGCGACCGCCTGATTGGCCTCCTGCAGCATCGCGTAGTCGTCGGAATTGACCGGCAGATTGGTGTGAACGTTGCCGTCGCCGGCATGCATGTGCAGCGCCACGAACACCCGCCCGCGCAGCACCTTGCGGTGCAGCTCGATGCAGCGCTCGAGGATCGGTCCGAAGGCCTGCCCGGAAAACACCGCCGACAGCGGGGCGAGCAGCTCGGCCTTCCAGGACACCCTGATCGTGCGGTCCTGCAGAAGATGAAAGAGGCGCTGGCCGGCATCGGCGCCCGAGCGGCCCTGCGCGGTCGGCAGGGCCGCCGCCAGCCCGAGTTTGGCAAAGTGGGCGAACGCTGCGGCCAGCGGCGAATCGATCTCGTGCAGCAGGAACTCCCAGCGGGCCCTGACCTGCGTGAGCAGCTCGTTTGCCTGTGCCACCCGCTCGAGCAGCATCTCGAGCGGTACCCGGGCATTGGCGCCGCCCTCGTCGGACTTGCCAAGCGGCAAAGCCGCCGGGTCAGCCGACAGCAGCGTCTGGAGCTCGTCGACCAGCCGCAGCTTGTTGCGGATCGAAAGCTCAATGTTGATGTGCTCGATGCCGTCGGTGTATTCGGCCATGCGCGGCAAGGGGATCACGACGTCTTCGTTGATCTTGAAGGCGTTGGTGTGACGCGCGATGGCCGCAGTGCGGGCGCGGTCGAGCCAGAAAGTCTTGCGCGACTCGGGCGAAACCGCCACGAAGCCCTCGCCGCTGCGGGCATTGGCCATGCGCACGACTTCGGAGGTGGCGCGCGCCACGCCCTCTTCGTCATCGCCCACGATGTCGCCGAACAGCGCCATCTTGGGCAGGCTGCCTCGACGCGACTTGGTGGCATAGCCGACCGCGCGCAGATAGCGCTCATCGAGATGCTCAAGACCGGCGAGGATGGCGCCATGCGGGCGGGCATCGAGATAACTCTTGATCTCGACGATCGAGGGCACGGCATCCTTGGCCTGTCCGAAAAACTCCAGACACACCGTGCGGACATGACGCGGCATGCGATGCAGAACCCATCGCGCCGAGGTGATCAGGCCGTCGCAGCCTTCTTTCTGGATGCCGGGCAGACCGGCCAGAAACTTGTCGGTGACATCCTTGCCCAGACCCTGCTTGCGAAAGCGGGCACCCGGGATCTCGAGCAGCTCGGTGCGCATCGGCTCGCCGCGCATGGTGCCGTCGGCACCGAGCCGGTCGGGTGCGTACCAGTCGAGGCGAAAGCGCGCCGTGGGCGCGTCATGAATCTTGCCGAGGTTGTGACCGATGCGGGTGACTTCGAGCCAGTTGCCCTGCGGATCGACCATTCGCCACCAGGCGAGGTTGTCGAGCGCGGTGCCCCAGAGCACCGCCTTCTTGCCGCCGGCATTCATGGCGATGTTGCCGCCAATGCACGAAGCCTCGAGCGATGTCGGATCGACCGCAAAGACCAGCCCGGCGGCATCGGCCGCTTCGGTCACGCGCTTGGTGACCACGCCGGCCTCGGAGAAAATCGTGGCGACCGGGCCATCGACTTCGGGCAGCTGCTGCTGAGCCACGGCGCCAATCCCGATGAGCTTTTCGGTATTGATGACCGCCGACATCGGCGTGAGCGGAATCGCGCCGCCGGTGTAGCCGGTGCCGCCGCCGCGCGGAATGATGGTCAGACCAAGCTCGATGCAGCCGGCCACCAGTTGCGCGATCTGCGCCTCGGAGTCGGGCATCAGCACGACGAAGGGATATTCGACACGCCAGTCGGTGGCGTCGGTTACATGCGACACCCGTGACATGCCATCGAAGCGGATATTGTCGCGGGCGGTCACTTTCGACAGCAGACGCAGGGTGCGGGCGCGCAGGTCGGCGGTCTGATCGAAGGTTTCGCGAAAGCGCTCGATCGCGGCATGGGCGAGCTCGAGCAGGCGGGCCACTCGCTCGGAGCGCACCGGCGCGAGCGCTGAGGTATCGACCGGCAGGGCATCGGGTTCGCGACGCCGCTCGATCTCGGTCAGCCGATGGGTCAGTGCCTCGATCAGCGCGGTGCGCCTGCGCGGATTGTCGAGCAGATCGTCCTGCAGGAAGGGGTTGCGCTGCACGACCCAGATGTCGCCCAGCACTTCATAGAGCATGCGCGCCGAGCGGCCGGTGCGACGTTCGGCGCGCAGCGACCCGACAATGTCCCAGGCTTCGGTTCCGAGCACCCGCAGCACGATCTCGCGGTCGGAGAACGAGGTGTAGTTGTAGGGAATCTCGCGCAGACGCGCGTCGTCTTGGGTTGCATGGCCGGCTAAAGCCAGCGGGATGGGCGCATTCATCAGTGAATTGTAGACCGCCAAGCGGTTCCCCACCTGACAGCGGGGGAATGCGACAGAAAGGGGTGCGACAGAGAGGGGTGCGACAGCGGCCTCGGGCAGACAACCCGGGAATCACCCGCCGATCACCCGCCAGGGACTCAGCCGGTCATGAACGGCGCGGCAAACTTCATCCACCAGGCGTCGGGAATCCAGAGCAACGCCCCGGTAAAGCTCACATAGCGGATGAATTTGCCGATCGTCATGTAGACCGCGCTCGGCCAGAAGGGCAGTTTGAGCCAGCCCGCCACCGCGCACAGCGGATCGCCGACCACCGGCAACCAGGCCAGCAGCAGCATTTTTGGGCCGAAACGCTCCAGCCAGGTGAGATAACGGGTGCTGCGGCGGTCAGCCAGCGCTTTCTTGGCCCCCAGGCCCAGCCAGAAACTGGTCAGTCCGCCAAGGGTGTTGGCCAGCGTCGCCACACAGACCGTGAGCCAGAACTGATCGGGGTTGAGCTTGACGAAACCGAAAACCGCCGGCGCCGACCCCATCGGCAGGAGGGTCGCCGAAATGAAGGCGATGAGCGCAACGCTCAGCAGGCCGTTTTCGGGCACGGCATACCAGGCCAGCAGATGGTCGACGATCGCTTGCATCCGGACAGTTTATGCCGGCAGGTAGAATCGGTCGCCTTATGCCTGCCGAATATCTCAAACGCATCCTGACCGCGCGCGTCTACGACGTCGCCTTCGAATCGCCGCTGGAGCGCGCCGAAACGCTGTCCGCCCGACTCGGCAACACGGTGATGCTCAAGCGCGAAGACCTGCAGTCGGTCTTCTCCTTCAAGCTGCGGGGCGCCTACAACAAGATGGCGCATCTGTCGGCACAGCAGCTTGGCGCCGGCGTGATCGCCGCCTCGGCCGGAAACCACGCGCAGGGCGTGGCACTGGCCGCCAGCCGGCTCGGTTGCCGCGCGGTCATCGTGATGCCGGTGACCACGCCGCAGGTCAAGATTGATGCGGTGCTGGCGCGGGGCGCGCGGGTGGTGCTGCATGGCGACTCCTACTCCGATGCCTATGCCCATGCGCTCGAGCTGCAGGCCCGCGATCAACTGACCTTCGTGCATCCCTTCGATGACCCCGATGTCATCGCCGGCCAGGGCACGATCGGCATGGAAGTGCTGCGCCAGCATCCCGGACCGATCGACGCGATCTTCATTCCCATCGGCGGGGGCGGCCTGGCGGCAGGCGTCTCGGCTTATGTGAAGCAGCTTCGACCCGAGATCAGGCTGATCGGCGTTCAGACCATCGACTCCGACGCGATGGCCCGCTCACTGAAAGCCGGTCGGCGCATCGAGTTGTCCGAAGTCGGCCTTTTTTCCGATGGCACGGCGGTCAAACAGGTCGGCGTCGAGACCTTCCGGCTGTGCCAGGCCTGCCTGGACGATGTCATCCTGGTCGATACCGATGAAATCTGCGCCGCCATCAAGGATGTCTTTCAGGACACCCGCTCGATCCTCGAGCCGGCCGGTGCGCTGGCGGTGGCCGGCGCCAAGGCCTGGCTGGAGCGCGAGGCGCTGGCACGCGGCGGCAGCGCGCCCACCGGGCTGACCCTGGTGGCGCTGACCTGCGGTGCCAACATGAACTTCGACCGGCTGCGCTTCGTGTCCGAGCGCGCCGAAATCGGCGAGCAGCGCGAAGCGGTGTTCGCAGTGACCATCCCGGAAGAACGCGGCAGCTTCCGGCGGTTTTGCGAACTGATCGGCCCGCGCAACGTGACCGAGTTCAACTACCGGATCGCCGATGCCAGCGTGGCCCATGTCTTTGTCGGCCTGCAGGTCGCCAACCGGGAGCAGGCCCGCGAGACCGCCCGCAACTTCGAGGCCAACGGGTTCGCAGCACTCGACCTGTCAGATGACGAACTCGCCAAATCGCATGTCCGCCACCTGGTGGGCGGGCATTCGCCGCTGGCCCGGGATGAACTGCTCTATCGCTTCGAGTTTCCGGAGCGCCCGGGCGCGCTGATGCGCTTTCTGACCAGCATGAGCCCAAACTGGAATATCTCGCTCTTTCATTACCGCAACCATGGTGCCGACTACGGCCGGATCCTGGTCGGACTGCAGGTGCCGGGCGCCGACAAGGCCGCTTTCGACGCCTTTCTGTCGGGCCTGGGCTATCGCTGGTGGGATGAAAGCCAGCACCCTGCCTACCGGCTGTTTCTGGCTGCCGGGGGCGAATCCGATCGATCCTGAAACCGGCGCTTCATGATCATGCTGACCGCGAGCACCGCAACAGGTAAACTGACTGTAAACTTTAGTTGACTGTCGCAACTGACTGCCACGGTTGACTGCCGCAGTTGACTGACTTCCAGGCGATTTAACGGGCTGCCCCATGCAACTCCTCACCCTCGGCTTGAACCACACCACCGCGCCTCTGGCGCTGCGCGAGAAGGTGGCGTTTCCGGGCGAAGCCCTGCGTGATGCGGTCGCCAACCTGAGGGGCGAACTGCGCAGCGTCCTGCCCGAAACCGCGATTCTGTCGACCTGCAACCGGACCGAGATCTACTGCGCGACGCCCGAACCTGCGCAGGCGCGCTCGGCGATCACCCGCTGGATGGCCGACTTCAACGGGCTGGGCGCCTCACCCGGACTCGACGAGCACCTCTACGCCCTGCCCAACAACGAAGCCGTGCGCCATGCCTTCCGGGTGGCATCAGGCCTTGATTCGATGGTGCTCGGCGAGCCGCAGATCCTCGGCCAGATGAAGGACGCTGCACGCGTCGCCCAGGAAGCCGATGCGCTCGGCACCCATCTGCATCAGCTCTTTCAGCGCACCTTTGCGGTCGCCAAGGAGGTCCGCAGCCAGACCGAGATCGGTGCGCATTCGGTATCGATGGCGGCAGCCGGTGTGCGACTGGCGCAGCGGCTTTTCGAAGATCTGCGCGAGACATCGATCCTCTTCGTGGGCGCCGGCGAGATGATCGAGCTGGCCGCCACCCATTTCGTGGCACAGCAGCCAAAGCGTATCGCCGTGGCCAATCGCACCGCCGAACGCGCCCAGAAACTCGCGCAGCGCTTCGGCGCGCAGTCGGTCAGGCTGTCCGATCTGCCCGAGACGCTCGGCGACCACGACATCATCGTGTCCTGCACCGCCAGCTCGCTGCCGATCATCGGCCTGGGCATGGTCGAGCGAGCACTTCGCCAGCGCAGGCGCCGGCCGATGTTCATGATCGACCTGGCCGTGCCGCGCGATATCGAGCCGGAAGTCGCGCGTCTTGACGACGTCTTCCTCTATACCGTCGACGATCTCGGCAAGCTGGTCCAGACCGGCATGGAAAATCGCCAGTCGGCGGTTGCCCAGGCCGAAAATATCATCGAGACCCGGGTCGATGCCTTCATGCACTGGCTGTCGGCCCGCCAGGCCGTACCGGCGATCAGGGCGCTGCATGCCCGTGGCGAGTCGCTCAAGCAAGGCGAACTCGAGCGTGCACGACGCATGCTGGCTCGCGGCGACGACCCACAGGCCGTCCTCGAGGCGCTCGCGAGCAGTCTGACCGGCAAATTCCTTCATGGCCCCACCACCCTGCTGCAACAGCCGGGACCGGCGCAGCAGCAGATCGGCGCACTGATCGACCGGCTGCTGCCCGACGACAAATCATCGTCCTGAGGGTCGCGCCGGCGCACTCCTGCCCGCCGGGCGCTGTCTGACATGGCCATGAACCCCTCGATGCTCGACAAGCTGTCGCGACTCGAAGAGCGGCTGGCCGAGGTCTCGGCCCTGCTCTCGACCGAAGAGGCCACCCGCGATATCACCGAATACCGCCGCCTCAACCGCGAGCATGCCGAGCTGGCCGACGTGGTCGAGCATTTCGTCGCCTGGCGACAGGCCCGCCGCGACCTCGAGACCGCCGAGCAGCTGCGCGCCGATCCCGAGATGCGCGACTTCGCGGACGACGAAGCGGCTGCCGCGAACCAGCGGCTCGCCGAAGAAGGCGCGATGCTCGAACAGCTCCTGGTGCCGCGCGATCCGGACGACGGGCGCGACGTCATCCTCGAAATCCGCGCCGGCACCGGCGGTGACGAGAGCGCGCTCTTTGCCGGCGACCTTCTGCGGATGTATCTGCGCTATGCCGAGCGACAGCACTGGCAGACCGAGCTGCTCTCGGAGAGTGCCGCCGAGCTCGGCGGCTACAAGGAAGTGATCGTGCGCATCGCCGGCAATTCGGTCTTCGCGCGCATGAAGTTCGAGTCGGGCGGCCATCGGGTGCAAAGGGTTCCCGCGACCGAGGCGCAGGGCCGAATCCATACGTCGGCCTGCACCGTAGCGGTCATGCCCGAAGCCGACGATATCTCGGATGTGGTGATCTCACCGGACGAGCTGCGCATCGATGTCTTCCGGGCCTCGGGGGCCGGCGGTCAGCATGTCAACAAGACCGAGTCGGCAGTGCGTATCACCCACCTTCCGACCGGCATCGTGGCCGAATGCCAGGACGACCGCTCGCAGCATCGCAACAAGGACAAGGCGATGAAGGTGCTGGCCACGCGCATCCGCGACCTGCAGGTGCGGGCGGCGCAAGCCAGGGAAGCCGCCACGCGCAAGTCGCTGGTCGGCTCGGGCGACCGCTCGGAGCGGATCCGCACCTACAACTTTCCGCAGGGTCGCGTCACTGACCATCGCATCAACCTCACGCTCTACAAGCTGCAGGCGGTGATGGATGGCGATCTCGACGACCTCCTCGGGCCACTGATGACCGAGCATCAGGCCGAAAAGCTCGCCGCCCTGGCCGAGGAAGCGACCGCGCCGCAATGAGCGGCCAGCCCGCCCGGTCGTGGGACGCGCTGCAGGCGGCAGCCGGACTGCCGCGGCTCGATGCCCGCGCGCTGCTCGAGCATGTCAGCGGACGCCCCCGGGAGTGGCTGGTGGCCCATGGCGATGAGCCGGCAATCGCGCCGGTCGCAGAGCAATTCGATGCCCTGGCGGCCAGGCGTCGCGCCGGCGAGCCGCTGGCCTACCTGACCGGATACCGTGAATTCTTTGGTCGACGCTTTACGGTCAATCGGCATGTGCTGGTGCCACGCCCCGAAACCGAAGGACTGGTCGAGGCGGCGCTCAAGCACCTGCCGGCGCGGCAGATTGCGGCACAGGCGCCCGGCTCACGCGCAGCAGTCGACATCGCGGCGCCCTTGCGCGTGCTCGATCTGGGCACCGGCAGCGGCATTATTGCGATCACCCTGGCACTGGCCCGATCCGATCTGTGCCTGACCGCCACCGACGCCTCGGCGCAGGCGCTGGTCTGCGCGCAGGCCAATGCCGAGCGCCTGTCGGCACCGCCGATCGACTGGTATCAGGGCGACTGGTGGGCAGCCCTGCCGCCGGGTACGCCCCGCTTTGACATGGTGGTCTCCAACCCGCCCTATCTGGCCGACGACGATCCGCATCTGGACGATCCGGCGCTGCGACATGAGCCGACCGGCGCCCTGGCCTGCGGCCCCCAAGGGCTGGAAGCGATCGAACAGATCGTCGCGCCGATCCTTGCCCACCTGCTGCCCGGCGGCTGGTTGCTGCTTGAGCATGGCTTCAAACAAGGCCTGGACGTGCGGGACCGGCTCACGCAGGCGGGCCTGTCGGAGGTGGTCACGCTGGCCGACCTGCAGGGACTCGATCGGATCAGCCTGGGTCGGCGTCCCTGCATCCCGGTTTGGCCCGAACCTGTCCCGGTCTGAGCGGTCGGCCGGCGATACCCCGGCGATACCCCGGCGATACCCCGGCGATACCCTGCCGTTTGACGCGGGCCGCGGGGCTGCCTAGACTCGGTCCCCTGTCAGCGGCGCACAGCGCCCTCTTTCAAGGACTCAATGTCATGGACGCCAGCGAATTCATCAAAAAGACGGTCGAAGACCATCCGGTCGTGCTCTTCATGAAGGGAACCGCGCAGTTCCCCCAATGCGGTTTTTCGGGCCGTGCGGTGCAACTGCTCAAGGCTTGCGGCGTCACCAGCATGGTCACTGTCAATGTCCTCGACGATGACGAGGTCCGCCAGGCGATCAAGACCTTCTCGAACTGGCCGACGATTCCACAGCTCTACGTCGGTGGCGAATTCATCGGCGGCGCCGACATCGTCCAGGAAATGTTCGACAGCGGCGAACTCCAGAAGCTCTTCCCGGGCGAAACACCCGCTGCCTGATCGTCAGCGCGCGCCCTGACGCGCCAGGGCCAGCGCATCGCAACGCAGGCTCGGCCGGCGTTGTCTCCGCTTTCAGCGCATCGAAGACCGCCAGCCTGACCGTGACCTCATCGGTCACCGTCAACCGCTGGCCACCGGCCAAAGGCGAACAGCCACAGCGCGATCACGTTCACAACCGGCACCAGCGCCAGCAGCGACAGCCAGGGCGAAAAACCCGCACGCTGCATGATCCGCCACAGCGGGATCGTCAACAGCGCCAGCGACACCAAACCGAGCAGAATTCCCATCAGCGTTTGCCTCTTGTGGTTGCGAAACCGGGTGGTCAGCGAGCATTTGACCACCGTTGCCGCCGAGTCGCCATGGCGTCAAGCTTGCGACGGACATCAATTGCCGCTTTTGCGGCCAAGCCACCGCGACATTGCGGCTAACGCGAGGTCGGTACAATCAATCGGATCGACGTACGGTCTTGTGCCGACGTGCTGACCTCTCCCGGAGCCTGCCGATGACCCGAAGACTGATCGTTGCCATCACCGGCGCATCGGGTGCGGTATACGGTGTACGCCTGCTGCAGGCCCTTCGCGATCTGCCGGAGGTGCAGACCCATCTGCTGGTCTCGGCTGCCGGATGGCTGAACATCGAACAGGAGCTCGGACGGGGACGCCGCGAAATCGAGGCGCTCGCCGATGTCGTGCACAACGTTCGCGACGTCGGCGCGAGCATCGCCTCCGGGTCGTTTCGCAGTGACGGCATGGTGGTTGCACCCTGCTCGATGCGCACGCTCGCGGCCATCGCACAGGGCATGTCGGACAATCTCATCACGCGCGCGGCCGATGTGGTGCTCAAGGAGCGGCGCCGGCTGGTGCTGATGGTCCGAGAAACACCCCTGAACCTGGCCCACCTTCGCAATATGACCGCCGTGACCGAGATGGGCGGCATCGTGTTTCCACCGGTACCGGCCTTCTACAACCGGCCGCAGTCGGTTGACGAACTGATCGACCACACCGTCGGCCGGGTGCTCGATCTGCTCGATGTGTCGCAGACACTTTCGCCGGCCTGGCCGGGGCTTGCCTCGGCGCGGGCCGCTGCCAACGAGGAAGCGCCATGAGCCACCGCGAACTCGAGTTGAAGTTCTCGCTGCCGCTGGTGCTGCAGGACAAACTCGATGACGATGCCGCCAATGCCTGGGATCGGAAGCGGGTCTGGTCCTGCTACTACGACACGCCGGATGGCGAGCTGACGCGCGCCCGGATGGCGGTGCGGGTACGACGGCATGGCGAGCGCTGGCTGCAGACCGTCAAGGCCGAGGGCGCCGGCCAGTTCGAACGCTATGAATGGGAACGCGCCATCGACGGCCCGGAACCCCATCGCGACGCACTGCCGCCCGCCGATACCGAGCTGGGCGCGATTGCGCACCGCAGCTTCGGCCTGTGGCGCCCGCTCTTCGAGACCGACTTCGAACGACGCAGCCGCTCGATCGAGCCCTCGCCGGGTCTGGTGATCGAGATCGCGCAAGACATCGGCGAATTGCGGTGTGGCGATCGCACCGAGGCGATCCGCGAGGTCGAGCTCGAATGCCTGCAGGGTGGGCGTGCAGAATTCTTTGAATGGGCGCTCGACTGGGCGAAAACGCTTCAGGCCTGCCTGCTGATCCCCACGAAAAACGAACGCGGCCTCCGGCTGGCGGCCCGTCTGCCGCTGATCGCCAGTCCGCTCAAGGCGCCTGCAACCGTACCTGGGCGCGGCCAGCGGCCTGGCGCTGCGGCCGCGCAAATTCTGTCGGCCTGTATCGCGCATGCCTGCTCAAACATCGAGCCAATCCTGTCATCGGATGCCCCGGAAGGCCCGCATCAGTTCCGGGTCGCGCTCAGACGGTTTCGGGCTGCCTTGCGATTCTTCGGGCTGCGCGAAATCGATCCTGTCTGGGAGACCCTCGACCGGACAGCCTCGAGTCTGGCCGATGCCGCAGGCAGGGTCCGCGACTTCGATGTCTTCGAATCGGGGCTCCTGCCCGAGCTGCGAAGCCGCTTCAAGGGCGACGCTGCGCTCGAGGCCCTGTCGCGCGCGGTCGGCCATGCCCGCGAATCAGCACGCATGGATCTGCGACGAACCCTGTCGGGTCCCGATGCATCGCAGTTCGTCCTGCAGGTGACCGCAATGGCCGAGCGGCTCGCCGACACCGGCAATCCGGCAGGCTTGCCGGGTGATGACTTCGGCGCCTTCGCTGCGGTGCGTCTGCCGGCGCTCATGGCCAGGGTTCGCCGACGGGCCCGTCAGGCCAGAACCGAAGCCGATTGGCACCGGGCGCGGATCGCGGTCAAGAACCTGCGCTATGCGCTCGAGTTCGCCGCGCTGGCCCTCACACGAAGCGCCGACGTGCCGCGCGTGACCGCTGCGCTGGCACGCTGGCAGGACGAACTTGGTGCCGGCCAGGACCTGGCGGTGGCCCGCGATGTGGCCGCGCAGGCGATGGCCCGCCCGGGCGTTCCCTCCGAAGCGGCTGTCAGAGCGACCGCCCTGATCGACGCCTGGCGAGTTTTTTCTGCGCCACGCCCGCACGGTCGACAGCGAATTGCCCGGCGATCACTGCAGGTTCTTCAAGCCTTGTCCGCCGCGATTTCAGCGTCACGCGCCCCACCGCCAGTCGATGAGCACGCGATTGCCAATGCCTCTGAAACAGGCGACGCCGCCGCAGGCCAGGATGATGAGAGCCCATCTCCCAAGTCCGACCCACCAGCCGCCATGCAATAATCCGGGCGCCCGACGTTGACAGGACAGTCCATGAAATTCTTTGTCGCCATTGACGGTTCGAAAAACTCGCTGCGCGGGCTCAAATACGCCATCAAGCTCGCCGGAAAGCTGTCCGCTCCCTCGCATCTCATCATCGCCAATGCCCACGACGACATAGCGCTGCGCGGTGCCAGCCAGTTCGTCGGCAAGCAGGCTGTCGACCGCTATCTCGAGGAACTCGCCGAGTCGGAGCTCAAGCCGGCCATCGAGCACGCGCGCAAGTCGGGGGTGACCTTCGAGTCGCGGGTGCTTCGCGGCAGGGTGGCTCAGGCGATCGCAGAGTCGGCCGACGCCAGTCAATGCGACCTGATCGTGCTTGGCTCCAAAGGCCGCAGCGCGATCAAGGATCTGATGATCGGGTCGGTTGCGCAGCGGGTCGCCTCGCTCGCAAAAACCCCGGTCGTGCTCGTCAAGTAAGCCCGCCAATTTCCGGTCGACTCACTACCAGGACTTCTCGATCATGCGACTGCTGCTTGGATGGGCAATCAATGCCGGTGTGCTGCTGCTGCTGCCCTATCTGATCCCGGCAGTGCATATCGACGACTTTGTGACCGCGCTGATGGTCGCGCTGGTGCTCGGGCTGCTCAACGCCATCGTTCGCCCGCTGCTGGTGATCCTGACGCTGCCGATCACCCTGCTCACGCTCGGGCTCTTCCTGTTCGTGATCAACGGCCTGATGTTCTGGCTGGCGTCGCGACTGTTCTCCGGTTTTCACATCGACAGCTTCGCCTGGTCGATCGTCGCCGCGCTGGTCTACAGCGCGGTCAGCTGGGCGGTCAGTGCGGTGGTACTGCGCAAGAACGCCTGATTCAGCGAACCATTCCGAAGACGTCGTCCTGCTCTGCGAGCAGTTTTTCGCCGACATACTGGCTGACGGCCAGCTGATGGGCGGGATCGAGATCGTTAAACTCCAGACCGAGCAAAGTGGCCGGAAAGTCTGGCCGATGATCTCGGGTCGTGGAGCGGATAACCGCTTTGACCTGAACCGTCATGGCCGACCCAAGCACCATCAGTCGGACTGACACATCGAGCTCGGTGATACCGACAGGCAGCGGGTTTTCAATGGCCACCTGCATGCCCCGCACGCTCAGATCAGCGGTAAACCCGGCACGAAACTCGTTGTCACCCGAGCCGTAGCGCACTGCGCACGGCAACATGACACCTGCCCGGCGAAGCTTGCGAACGATTTCGCGCCGCCGCTGCTCGAGGGGCGGCAATGAGAATTCGAGGCCGGGCGACTCACCCAGGATCACCCGCGTCACCGTGCTGTCGAAGGTCGAGAGATACGCGCCATCGAAATTGCTCACGCCGAATGTCTCGCCTTCCTTGACGAACACCAGCATGCCGTCGTCAGACGGGTGGGTCACGAGAAAGCGGGTCCTGGAGATCTGTCCGACAAGGCGGACGTCCCACTTGCGCCCCGACGCGGTCAGTCGGAGTGCGGGTCGCCTGTCAGTAAGAACCGGACGCTTCCAGGAGAAGACTCTTCGTTGGTCTGTCGTCGACACCAGGCAACCCGCTGTTTCAGATTTTCGAAACCCCCCGGATGATACGGGAATCAAGCGTGACGCACGTCACCCGTCGGCGGCCTGCAAGGACCGACAATGCCGGTGAGCGGCTATTCTCGGCCGACAAACGGCAGGTGCCCTCAATGATCAAGTTCAACGCCGCCCCGAAATTCGACTTCGATGAATGGGCGACGCTTTATCAGCGCGACCCCGCTGCCTTCGAAGCTCGACGCAAGGCACTCCTGGCCATCGAGATCGCCCGCGGCGGCCGGCATGCCGGCGCTGCCAAAGCGATGATCGAGCGGCTCGACAGCCAGCTCGAAGGGAAGTCGGATGCAGAACGGGCTCGCCTGTCGCTGCTCGCCATGGTGGCCTCGGCAAAACAGATGACCGACCGGCTGACCGAGTTGTCCGAGCAGTTGAAGGATCACGCCAAGCGCTTCGAGCGACGCAAGCCTCTGCCCTGAGTGGTGCCCCCGATAGGAATCGAACCCACAACCTTCGGTTTACAAAACCGCTGCTCTACCGATTGAGCTACAGGGGCATCTCTTGAAACTTCTGCCGCTCAGGCGTCATCGTTGCCGACACGCCTTCGCAGGTGCGACATTGTAGGCTGACCCGGCCATTGAACGCACGGACCTACTTGATACGAGTCAGGTGAGGACGGCCGGGCCGCGGACTGCCACCAGGGGGCGAATCGTCCGGAGGCGGGACAGTCCCGGCATTCCCGCTGCCGGCATTCCCGGCACCTGAAACAGGCGTCAAGCCTTGCGCTGGCGCCGAGGGTTCTGGCTCAGGGGTCGCCGAATTCACCAGCGAAAACGGCGAGGCCGCCGCTTCGGCAGTTGCCGTCGACGCAGGACCGTCACTGGCGGCATCAGGGTTTGCCATGGCCTTGGGCACATCGAACGCCATGCCATGACCATTTTCGCGAGCATAGATCGCGCTGATGCAATCGATCGGCACCGAGATCTCGCGGGCGACGCCGCCAAACCTTGCCTGGAAACTGATCAGCTCATTGCCGAGTGAAAGCCGATTGGTCGCGCCAAGCGACACGTTCAGCACGATCTCGCCGGCCTTGACGTATTCCATCGGCACCTCGGTGCGGTGATCGACCGCCACCGCGAGATACGGCGTAAAGCCGTTATCGCCGCACCATTCGTGAATGGCCCTGATCAGATAGGGCTTGGTGGAGGTCTCGGACACGGTAATGACCGCCTCAGCGCCGCATGACCTTTTCCGAAGGCGTCAGCGCTTCGATGTAAGCCGGACGCGAGAAGATGCGCTCGGCATATTTCATCAGCGGGGCGGCGCTCTTGGGCATCTCGATCGCATAGTGATCAAGGCGCCAGAGCAGCGGCGCAATCGCCACGTCGAGCATCGAGAAATCTTCACCGAGCATGAATTTGTTCTTGATGAAGATCGGTGTGAGCTGGGTCAGGCGATCGCGGATCTGCAGGCGCGCTCGCTCCATCAGCTTGGCCGTTTCCTTGCTGTGATCGCGACGCTCGATCTGCTGCACATGAACAAAGAGCTCACGCTCGAAGTTGAACAGAAAGAGGCGAGCCCGGGCACGCATGACCGGATCGGCAGGCATCAGCTGCGGATGCGGGAATCGCTCATCAATGTATTCATTGATGATGTTCGATTCGTAGAGAATCAGATCGCGCTCGACCAGGATGGGCACCTGGCCATAGGGATTCATGATCGAGATATCTTCGGGCTTGTTGTAAAGGTCAACATCACGAATCTCGAAATCCATGCCCTTTTCAAACAGCACGAAGCGGCAGCGTTGGCTGAATGGGCAGGTCGTGCCCGAATACAGGACCATCATGGGCTTCGCTCCTCAGGAGACAGACCGGCTGACACCGGTTCAGAAAAGATTAAGACTGAAAGAGACGGCGCAAGCCCTTGTCGGTTCGCGCTGTCTCGGGAAGCGGAGACTGCGATTACTTGATGTCTTTCCAGTACTCGCGATTAAGCCACCAGGCCAGAACTGAAAACAGGGACAGAAACAGCAGCACGCCGGTGCCAAGGCGAGTCCGGGTCTGCGCGGACGGGTCGGAAACATAGGTCAGAAACGCGACCAGATCGGCGATCTGGCCATCGTACTGAGACTGGGTCAGCGTGCCACCAACCGCCGGGGTGAGCGTCACAATCGAGCCCTCATGAGCATGGCCATCCTTGATCGCTTCGACCGTCTCGGTACGCTGACCGGTCAGGGCATCGATCGTGATAAGGGTTTTTGCTAGCGCATGCTGGCCCGGTTTGGCATCGGCTGCGGCTTTGACTTCCTCGATGCTTGCGCCGCGCGAGCCCTGGAGCTCCCAGAGCACATGCGGCATGCCGACATTCGGGTAGACGGTGTTGTTCCAGCCGGTCGCCCGTGACGAGTCGCGATAAAAGCCACGCAGGTAGGTGTAGAGCCAGTCGGAACCGCTGCCGTCATGCGACGACCGCGATCGGGCGGTCACCGAGAGGTCTGGAGGCATCGCGCCGAACCATTCCTTGGCATCCTTGGCCGACATCGACACCTTCATCGTGTCACCGACCTTTGCGTCGGTCGGGATCAGGTTGTCTCTGATCTGGGCTTCGGTCAGGCCGAGGTCGGTCAAGCGGTTGTAGCGCATGAGCGACGCACCGTGACAATTGAGGCAGTAGTTCACGAAGGTCTTGGCCCCGTTTTGCAGCGAGGGCAGGTCCTTGAGTTTCTCGGTCGGGAAGCGATCGAGCGCGACGCCACCGCCGGCGGCCTGGACGCTCAGGGCACACAGGCCCAGCGTTGCCGCAATCAGTGCGGGGGCGAGACGGGCAGCAAATCGGAAAATCGGGTACGTCATGGCACGGTCCAGTTCAGGCGGGTCTTGTCTTGGTGCGCGGACTCAATGAGCCGCAAACGTGACGCGATCGGGCACGGGCTTGAATTCACCCATTGCGCTCCACCACGGCATGAACAGGAAGAACCCGAAGTAGAGGAGCGTTCCGACCTGCGAGATGATCTGGCCCACCGGCGACGGCGGCTGCACGCCGGTGTAACCCAGCACCAGGAACACGATGACAAAAGCGGCATAAACATACTTGTGCCAGCCCGGCCGGTAGCGGATCGATTTGACCTCGCTGTTGTCGATCCAGGGCATCGCAAAGAAGATCATGACCGAGGCGCCCATGGCGACCACGCCCCAGAACTTGGCATCGAGCACCAGAAAGCCGACCAGCATCGCGCCGACCGCCAGCGTGGCGATCAGCTTGGACAGCGATCTCGTGCCGCGGCTCATCCAGACGACTGCCAGGAAGATCAGCAGGAAGGGGGTCAGGCCCCACAGCATGAAGTCGGAGGTAATGGCACGCAGAATCGAGTAGTAGGGCGTGAAGTACCAGACGGGTGCGATGTGGGCAGGCGTCTTGAGCGGGTCGGCCGGGACGAAGTTGTTGTATTCGAGGAAATAGCCGCCCATCTCCGGGGCGAAGAAGATCACCGCCGAGAAGACGAGCAGGAACACCGAGACGCCCATGATGTCGTGCACGGTGTAGTAGGGGTGAAAAGGAATGCCGTCAAGCGGGATGCCGTCGGCATTTTTCTTTGCCTTGATCTCGACACCGTCGGGGTTGTTGGAGCCGACCTCGTGCAGCGCGACGATGTGAGCGGCGACCAGGCCGAGCAGCACCAGCGGGATCGCGATCACATGGAAGGCAAAGAAGCGGTTGAGCGTGGCATCACCGACCACATAGTCGCCGCGAATCCAGAGCGAGAGTTCCGGGCCGATGAAGGGGATCGCGGAAAACAGATTCACGATGACCTGCGCGCCCCAGTAGGACATCTGACCCCAGGGAAGCAGGTAGCCGAAGAAGGCTTCGGCCATCAGGACCAGAAAGATCAGGCAGCCGAAGATCCAGATCAGTTCGCGCGGCTTGCGGTAGGAGCCGTAAATCAGGCCCCGGAACATGTGAAGGTAGATGACGACGAAGAAGGCCGAGGCGCCGGTCGAGTGCATGTAGCGCACCAGCCAGCCCCAGGGCACATCGCGCATGATGTATTCGACCGACTCGAAGGCCTTGGCCGAGTCAGGCTTGTAGTGCATCGTGAGGAAGATGCCGGTGACAATCTGGAGCACAAGAACCAGCGTGGCCAATGCACCAAAAAAGTAGAAAAAATTGAAGTTTTTGGGCGCGTAGTATTCGGAGAGGTGCGCCTTCCAGGTCGAGGTCAGCGGAAAGCGCTGGTCTACCCAGCCGAGCACACCGGTGGTATCGATTTTCTTGTCAGCAGATGCCATGTGAAGATCCTTGATCGTCAGGCTTTTTTGTCTTCGCCAATCAGCAGGCGCGTGTCGGTGAGATAGGTATGCGGCGGCACATCGAGATTGGCGTTGGCCGGCTTGTTCTTGAAGACCCGGCCGGCCATGTCGAAGGTGGAACCGTGGCAGGGGCACAGGAAGCCGCCCTGCCAGTCACCGGGCAGCGAGGGCTGGGCGCCCGGGGTAAATTTGTCGCTCGGCGAGCAGCCGAGGTGCGAACAGATACCGACTACCACCAGGTATTCGGGTTTGATAGAGCGGGCCTGGTTCTGGGCATAGGCCGGCGTCGGAATCTGGTAGGGCTTGAGCGACTTGGGATCGAGGACTTCGTTCTCGGTGGCCTTGAGCGACTCGAGCATTTCGGGCGTGCGACGGACAATCCAGACCGGGTTGCCGCGCCACTCGACCCGGCGCAACTCGCCCGGCGCCATGCCGGAGATGTCGGCTTCGACAGGCGCGCCGGCGGCCTTGGCGCGCTCGGAGGGCTGGAAGGTCGAGACAAACGGGATGGCACAGGCAGCGGCACCGATGGCGCCGACAGCCGAGGCGGTCACGAGCGCGTTGCGGCGTGATGAATCGTTGGACTCGTCGTGCCCGAAGGACACGTTCGAGGGGTGATCGGCCATGAAAACCTCGTGGAGACGAAAGGGGGCAGTGCTGACGCACGCCTGGAGGACGCAGATTCCAATTCTAGCTTATTGCGGCGCAGTATAGAAATCTCGCCGCCCGAAGCTTGGCAGATGGGCGACACCCGTGATACTTATCACGCCCCCGGGCCATTCGCGCAATAAACCCTGGCGTGGCCCTACATTTCAGTCATGTTGACCGACTGGACCTATTACGGAGTGATCGTTTCATGAGCCTGTTTTCTGAATTCAAGGAATTTGCCGTCAAGGGCAATGCCATCGACCTGGCAGTCGGTGTGATCATCGGCGCCGCGTTCGGCAAGATCGTCGATTCGCTTGTGGGCGATGTGATCATGCCCTTCCTGTCGGCGCTGCTCGGCGGAAAGTTCGACTTCTCCAGCCTGTATACCGTTCTCGGAACGGTTCCGCCCGGCGTGGCCAACAACCTGGACGCGATCAAGAAGGCCGGGGTGCCGGTGTTCGCCTATGGCAACTTCATCACCATCCTGATCAATTTCATTCTGATGGCCTTCGTGATCTTCATGCTGATTCGCCAGTTGAAGAAGCTGACTGAGACGCACGAAGCGGCCGAGGCGCCGCCTGAAGTCCCCGCCGCCGAAAAGCTGCTCTCCGAGATCCGCGACGAGCTGCGCCGCCGCCCTGCCTGAAACAGGTCGGACCGGTCAGACAGGATTCGGGTCGTCGACAAAGACGACCTCGAGTCCGAAGCGTGTTCTCAGTAGCTCGCCGAGCGCCTGCACACCATAGCGCTCGGTGGCGTGATGCCCGGCTGCCGCATAGATCACCCCGGCTTCACGGGCGAGGTGGGTGGTGCGTTCTGCGATCTCACCGCTCACGTAGGCATCGGCGCCGGCATCGATCGCCTGCTGAAGGCTGTCTTGAGCCGCGCCGGTGCACCAGGCGATGCGCCTGATCGGCCGAGATAACTCGCCCACCAGCAGCGGCTCTCGACCCAGCGTCGCGCGCAATGAAGCCGCCAGGTCGGCTGCGCTGAGCGGCTCGGCGCCCGGCGCATCGAGCTCGGCCATCCGGACAAGGCCGTCCTTGCCGAGCGCTTCACCGTCCGGCCAGCCCATCCGGCGGGCAAGCTGCACGTTATTGCCGAAATCCGGATGGACGTCGAGCGGCAGGTGGTAGGCAAACAGACTGATGTCGTGGGCCAGCAGGGTGGCGAGGCGGCGGCGGCGGGGTCCGATCACGCGAGGATCGTCGCCGCGCCAGAACCAGCCGTGATGGACCAGCATCGCCTGCGCGCCCTCGCGCACGGCTGCCTCGACCAGCGCCAGGCTCGCAGTGACGCCGCAGACGACCTTGGTGATCTGCGGCGCGCCTTCCACCTGCAGACCGTTTGGGCAATAATCGGCGAATCGCCTGGCGTCGAGCAGATCATCGAGAAACGCGGCGAGCTCGCCCCGACCGAGCGGCGCCGAACTGCCCGCCTGCTGCCTTCCGATTTCTTTCCCGGTTACCGTCATGCTCAAGAAGCTCTGGTTGACATTCGCACAGGCCGTGGCGATCGGACTGGCCGTGGTCTTCGTGGTGGCTACCCTGCGGCCGGAGTGGCTGCCGGCTAAACTCGTCTCGCCGGGTGGCGCGATGCCCGGCATCGCGACCCGACCGACCGGTCAGGGTGGCCAGACCGGCGAGAGCGGCACCAATGCCGCCCGCACCAATCCGATTCTGTCATACAGCGACGCGGCGGCCCGGGCCACGCCCGCGGTGGTCAATATCTACACCACCAAGGAAAGCCGGATTCCACCCGATCACCCCTTCCTGAACGACCCGCTCTACAAGCGCTTCCTGGGCGAGCAGCAGCGCAGCCAGCCGACCTCCAGTCTGGGCTCGGGCGTGGTGGTCTCCAACGATGGGACCATCCTGACGAACCACCATGTCATCGACGGCGCCGACGGCATCGAAGTGCTGCTGTCGGATGGGCGCCGGGGCAAGGCTGTGCTGATCGGATCCGACCCGGAGAGCGACCTGGCGGTGCTGCGAATCGATCTGCCGAATGTCCCGGCGATTGTCTTCGGCGACCCGGAACATGCCCGGATCGGCGATGTGGTGCTTGCGATCGGCAATCCGTTCGGCGTCGGTCAGACGGTGACCATGGGCATCGTGTCGGCGCTTGGGCGCACGCAGCTCGGCATCAACACCTTCGAGAACTTCATCCAGACCGATGCCGCGATCAACCCGGGCAATTCGGGCGGCGCCCTGGTCGATACCGATGGCCGACTGATCGGCATCAACACCGCCATCTATTCACGTACCGGCGGATCGCTCGGCATCGGCTTTGCAATCCCGACCTCGACCGCTCGCAGCGTGATGGACCAGATCGTTCGCAACGGCAGCGTGGTGCGAGGCTATATCGGCGTCGAGCCGCAGGATGTCACGCCCGAACTGGCGCAGGCCTTCAAGCTGCCGCGCCAGGACGGCGCGATCATCGCAGGGGTGATGCGAAGCGGTCCGGCCGACAAGGCAGGCGTGCTCGCCGGCGACATCCTCTTTCAGATCGATGGCCAGCCGATCCCCAACACCGCAGCCATGCTCAATGCCATCGCAATGCTCAAGCCGGGCTCGACCAGCAAGTTCATGTTCATCCGCGACGGGCGCGAGACCGAGTTGCCGATTACGATCGGACAGCGACCGAAGCCGGGCGCACGCAGCGGCAAATAGGCCGCCGAATCTGCCTCGGCCTCAGCACCCGCCTCACTGCCTCAGCCGGGCACAGCTCAGCCGGCCTCAGCCCAGTCGGTCGCCGCCTGCAGACAGCGTTTGAGCAGAGGGCGAAGTCGCGCGGCCCGGTCTTCAAGCAAAGCGAAGGGTGCCGACTCGTCCATATAGATGTCCTGGACCTTCTCGAGCTGGATGGCATGCACGCCACCGGCTCCCAGACCATTGGATCGGGTGATATGCCCGCCCTTGTAACGCCCGTTGAGCACCCAGGAGTAATCGGACTGCGCACGCACCGGCGCCAGGATCGCCTCGGTCAGGGCCGGGTCGCAGGAGTGGCCGTCGGCCGTCCCGAAATTGAGGTCGGGCAGACGCCCCTCGAAAAACCGCGGCAGCACCGACGCGATTGAATGCGCGTCCCAGAGCACGACGCGCGGATGCATCGCCCGCAGCCGGGCAAGTTCGGCTGCCAGGGCAGCGTGATAGGGCTGCCACCATTGCTCGCGACGCCGGGCGATCTCGGCCTCATCGGGCGCGCCATCCGGATAGATCAGCTCGCCCCGGAAGGTCTCGGTCGGCACCAGGCTGGTGGTTGTCATGCCGGGATACAGGCTCGCGCCGTCGGGCGGTCGATTGAGGTCGATGACATACCGCGACTGCGTGGCCACCAGCAGCGTGGCACCCATCTCGCGCACGAAATCGTAGACCAGCGGCAGATGCCAGTCGGTGTCGGCCAGCGACAGGGCCGCCGGGTTGATCCGGGCGGCCAGATCGGGAGGCAGGCCGGTGCCGACATGCGGCATCGAGACCATCAGCGGGGAGTCGCCGCGAAAGAGATTGAAGGCAGGGTGGCTGACATCGGCAGCGGAAACAGCGGGTTGTTGCGGCATCGGTGCCTCAGGTCGGTCGGTGGGGGTGATTGGGATCGATATGTCAGCCGGCGCTTGATGGCGCGGTGTCGGGTCGCGCCGCGATCGGCATGATCAGGATCTGCAGAAGACTGACCGTCCCGATGGCACTCGGCATCGCGTCGGCGGGGCCGAACTGCAGGTATTCGCCCGCTTCGACCTGGGTGCCCTGCACCATCAGGCGGCCGCGGCAGACAAAACAGCCATGCACCGGCTGCGGGTCATTGCCGGCTGGTGTGGCTGCGCGCACCGACTGCGCCCAAGCACCGCCGCCGGCCTGATTCACACTCTCCCAGTCGGGCGCAAGCAATTGGCCGTCGGCCAGCCGCACGCGCCGCATCCGCCCGGTCCAGCGACCGCGCGCAAGAATCAGGTTGAAGGCCCGGCAGATCGAATCGCCCCGCAACTCGGCCATCGGCGGGGCCTCGCCGGCAAATTGCACCGGATCGCTTCGGGCATCGAGCGCGACCCGACCATCGTTGAACTCGAGCGAGATCGCACCGTCGACCAGCGCGAAGCTGCGATCGCAGCCCGCCATGCTGGAAAAGGGACCGTCGCGCTCGATATCGGCCAGACTGAGGCGCCAGCCGAAATCGGCCTGCGCAGCACTGCCCGGACCGCGGGCGAGCTCGCGGGTCAGTCCACCGCCGTTGAGCCATGGAACCGGCCTGCAGTCATGCGAGTCGATACGAATCATCGTGCCAGCTCGGTGGCCCAGGCGGTCTCGGCCTGCGCCTGCGGTTGACGCCACTGCGCGAGCAACTGGTCACGTTCGGTGCTGACAGCGGTCGCACTGGCTTGCCGGACATGACCATAGCCGCGAACCTTGTCAGGCAGCGAGGCGATCCGCACCGCAAGGGCATGGTTGGCCGATGTCAGCTCGGGCAGCAGACGCTCGATATCGGCCCGATAGCCGTCGAGGAGTTCGCGCGCCAGGCGACGTTCATCGGACTTGCGAAACGGGTCGAGCAGGCTGCCGCGCAGCGTGCGAAGCGGCGCCATCAGACGGAAAGCGGTCATCAGCCAGGGGCCGACCTCGCGCTTGATGAGCCGACCGGTCGCCGGATCGCGCCGTCCGAAAGGGCCGCCGGCCACATGAAAGCGCAACGTGAAGTCGCCGTCGAAGGTGCGCTGCAGGTCGGCCTTGAATTCGGGACGGGTGTAGAGGCGTGCGACCTCCCATTCGTCCTTGTGGGCCATCAGTTTGAACAGATTTCGAGCCACCGCCCGCGACAGCGAATCCCCCAGGCCGGCAGCGGTTTCGGCCTGCACCACCCGATCGACGAACTCGCTGTATCGGCGAGCGTAATCGGCATCCTGGTAGTCGGCGAGGAAGGCGATGCGATGGGCCAGGCTCTGATCGAGCGTGGCCGGTTTGCGCGGATCAAAACGCACCACCTGCACCGCCTGGATCGTGGCGCCGACGGCGATTTTTTCCAGCGCCGGCAGATCGTGGGCCGCGCGCCGCCCCCACAGAAAGGCACGCCGATTCGAATCGACCGCCACGCCATTGAGCTCGATTGCACGATCGAGGGCCGCCATCGACAGCGGCACCAGGCCGCGCTGCCAGGCAGCGCCCAACAGGAACATGTTGGCGGTGATCGCGTCACCCATCAGCGCACCGGCCAGGCGCAGCGCCTCAAGGCCGAGTCCGCGTTCGCCCAGCGCAGCGGTGAGGCGCGCAACCAGCGCATCGGCATCCGGATTCCAGTCGGGGTTGCGCGAGAACTCGGAGGTCGGAACCATATCGGTACAGATCACGCCACCGCTGCTGCCAGGGCGCAGTTTGCCGACCGTCTCGTCGCCGGCCGAAACGATCAGGTCGCAACCGATCAGGGTGTCGCACTCTCCGGCGGCCACGCGGGTGGCATGCAGCAGCGCCGGATCGGGCGCAATCTTCACATGCGACAGGACCGCGCCGTATTTCTGCGCCAGGCCGGTCACATCGAGGTTGGAGCTGAAATAGCCCTCCAGATGCGCCGCGACCGCCAGGGTCTGGCCGATGGTGACCACGCCGGTGCCACCGATGCCGGCCACCAGAATGCTGAAAGAGCGATCGATGCGGGGAATCGCGGGCTCGGGCAGCGTGGCGAAGGCTGCTTGTGCCGCCTTATCAGCGGCCGCTCGCGGATCGGCAACGGCCGCGGCTGCAGGCGCAACCGACTTGCGCAGGGTGCCACCCTCGACCGTCACGAAGCTCGGGCAAAAGCCCTCGGTGCAGGAAAAGTCCTTGTTGCAGGAGGACTGGTTGATCTTGCGCTTGCGACCGAGCTCGGTTTCGAGCGGCTCGATCGACATGCAGTTGGTGACCTTGCCGCAATCGCCGCATCCCTCGCAGACCGCACTGTTGATGAAGGCGCGACGGTCGGGGTCGGCCCACTTGCCGCGCTTGCGCAGCCGCCTGCGCTCGGTCGCGCAGGGCTGGTCATAGACGATCACCGACACATCGGGGTATTCGCGCAGCTCGCGCTGGACCGCATCGAGTTCGGAGCGGTGGTGCACGCTCACGCCGGCCGGGAAGGTCGTGTCCTGCCACTTGCCGGGATCGTCGCTCACCAGCGCGATCTTCTTCACCCCCTCGGCAGCCAGTTCGCCGATCGTGCCCGGGATGGTCAATTCGCCGTCGATCGCCTGGCCGCCGGTCATCGACACAAAGCCGTTGTAGAGCAGCTTGTAGGTGATCGGCGCATGAGCCGCCACCGCCTGCCTGACCGCCAGGAAACCCGAATGGAAATAGGTGCCGTCGCCCATGTTGGCAAAGACATGCTTCTCGGTGGTAAACGGCTGCTGGCCGAGCCACATCGCGCCCTCGCCGCCCATGTGCGAGACCGTGGTGGTGGTGGTCGGATCGAGGAACATCGCCATGGTGTGGCAGCCGATGCCGGCCAGCGCACGGCTGCCGTCGGGCACCTTGGTGGAGCGGCCATGCGGACAGCCGGAACAGAAGCTCGGCGCACGGATGAGCGAGGGAGCGCCGGGCTGGGCAGCCAACTGAGCAGCCAACTGAGCACGCAACTGAGCACCGGCCACCGGCTCGGGCTGGCCGATCGGGCAGCTTGCATCGTCGCGGCGCAAGCAAGCGACCAGCGCGCGCGCCACCATCGCCGGCGTGATCTCGCCGGCATTCGGAAACACCGCGTCGCCGCGCTCGGCGGAAAACTGCGGACCCCCGGCATGCTTGCCGATGATCGCCGGGGCATCGGCCATCCGGTAGAGCACCGAGCGCAGCTGGTCTTCGAGCAGCGGGCGCTTTTCCTCGACCACCAGCACCTGCGACAGGCCGGCTGCAAACTCGCGCGCAATGCCCGGCTCGAGCGGCCAGACCATGCCGACCTTCAGGGTGCGGATGCCGAGCTGATCGAGGCGCGCCGCATCGAGCCCGAGTGCCACGAAGGCCTGCTGAAGATCCTGCCAGGCTTTGCCGGCTGCCACCACGCCGATCCGGGCGCCCTGCCCGGCACCGCCGATGAGATTGAGCCGATTGGCCCGCGCATAGGCCACCGCGCGATGCAGTTTGTGGTGATAAAGCCGGTCTTCCTGGGGCAGCGCCGCGTCATAGGACCGGGTGTGTACACCGCCGTCGGGCATCGGCTGCTCGGGCGGCTCGACGATTTTCGGCGAATCGGGCGAGACATGCACCGAGCCGCCGCCTTCGACCACATCGGTCACCACCTTCATGCCCGACCAGCAGCCGGAATAGCGGCTCATCGCAATGCCGTGCAGACCGAAGTCGAGCAACTCCTGCGCATTGCTCGGATAGAGCAGCGGAATGCCGGCCGCCACGAAGTTCAGGTCGGAATAATTGGCGACGGTTGAGGACTTGGCGCCATGGTCGTCACCGGCAATCGCGAGCACGCCGCCGTGGGGCGAAGTGCCGGCCAGATTGGCATGCCGAAACGGATCACCCGAGCGGTCGACGCCCGGGCCCTTGCCGTACCAGATGCCGAAGACGCCATCGACCTTGGCTCCCGGAAACACGCCGACGTATTGCGCACCCCAGATCGCAGTCGCGGCAAGGTCTTCGTTGACCGCCGGACGGAACACCACATTGTGCGCATCGAGCTGCGCCTGCGCGCCCCACAGCTCGAGGTCGTAGCGACCCATCGGCGAGCCGCGATAACCCGAAATGTAGCCCCCGGTATTGAGACCTGCCGCTGCATCGCGCAGGCGCTGCTGAATCGGCAATCGCACCAGAGCCTGAATGCCGGTCATGTAGAGCCAGCCTTCGGTCGCAAGGTAGCGATCGTTCAGGCTGGTGATCAGGCGCAGGCCTTCTGTGGGCGCGTTCATCGGGCAATCTCCTGCAGCAGACCCGCAGCGGGTGGAACGGTCTGCCGGATGGTTGAAGTGTCGATCAGGCAAGCGACGGATCGATCGCATGATCTTACCCCGCAGCCCGAGTCGGCCCGTGTTTGATCGGGGTCAATACGCAGGATCGTCGCCACGGCAGACTCGACTGAACTTGCACGATGGTTCGCGGATCAGGGGGTCCGCGATCCGTCGTCAAACGAGAGTTCATCGCCCCTCATTCGAGCCTGAGCTGTCCTGACACCGACCTGAACCGGAACTGAGACCACCATGATCACCCTGTTCATCGCCTCGCCCGCCTCTTCGTTCTCACCCGCTCGCGCGCTTGCAGGCGTGGGCTACCGAGCGCCGGTGCTCGCACTGGCCATTGTTTCGGCAGTGCTTGCGACGAGCCTGCCGTGCAACGCATCGGCGCAGACCGTCACCGGCGCCGAGCTCGGTCGCCATGAGTTCGAAACGAATTGCGCGATCTGCCATGGCATCGACGCGCGCGGCGGAGGCCCGATGCGGCCCTTTCTGGCGCGCGTGCCGACCGATCTGACCAGCCTTGCCCGGCGCAACGGCGGGGTGTTTCCGAAGGACGCGGTCGCCGAACTCATTGACGGACGCGCCACCGTCGAGCCGGGTCCGCACGGCACACGCGAGATGCCGATCTGGGGCAATGTCTATCGCGAGCAGGCGAACCACCAGATGCGCGGCATGCCGTTTCCGAGCGAGTGGAGCGTGCGTGGACGCATCCTGGCGCTGACCGACTACCTGTCGACGCTTCAGCAGCGCTGAGCCGATCGGCTAAGCTGCGCAGTTTCACAATGAGCCGCGCCACCGCAGGCGCGGCCCCGCGCAGGAGACAACATGAAACTGACCGATAGGCGAATCGTGATTACCGGTGCAGCCAGCGGCATCGGGGCGGCCCTGGCGCTGCGTTTTGCAACAGAGCGCCCGAGCGCGCTGGTTCTGGCCGATCTGCCGGCGCAGTCCGGCGCGCTCGATGCGCTGGCGGCCCGCCTGAACAGCGGCGAAGCCGGCCGGCCGGCCGTGCCTGCCATGGCCTTTGCCTGTGATGTCGGCGACGAGGCGCAGGTGCAGGCACTGGTGGCCGCCGCCGAGGAGCGCTTCGGGCCGATCGATGTCTTCTGCTCGAATGCCGGGCTGATCCGCGACGGCGACGAATTCTCGCCGGATGCCCACTGGACCCTCAACTGGCAGGTCCATGTGATGGCGCATGTCTATGCCGCCCGTGCGGTCGTGCCGGGCATGAAGGCGCGCGGTTCAGGCTATCTGCTCAATACCGCCTCGGCTGCCGGCCTGCTGACCTCGCTGCCGTCGGCCACCTATGCAGTCAGCAAGCATGCCGCGATCGCGCTCGCGGAATACCTGTCGATCCGACATGGCGACGACGGTATCCGGGTGTCGGTGCTGTGCCCGCAGGCGGTCGACACGCCGATGATCGCGGGTCGCACCGGGTCGGCTGCCGCCGCCAACGACGGCGTCATCTCGGCGCAGGCGCTGGCCGACTGTGTGGTCGAGGGCATGGATGCCGAGACCTTCCTGATCCTGCCGCATCCGCAGGTGCTGACCTATGTTGAGCGCAAAGCCAAGGACTACGATCGCTGGCTGGACGGCATGCGCCGCTTTGCTTCGCGCCTTAGCGGCAAAATCGAGCGCTAGAAAATTGTCTGGCGCAGCGAATCGAGGCTCAGGAGGCCTTGCCTGAGGATGAGTCGCCGGCGCTGGCCGCTGCGGCGGCCTCGTCTTGGTCCACCGGCGCCTTGCTGCGGGCGGTGATAAATCCCGACAACCAGATGCCGAGCTCATAGAGCAGGATGAGCGGGATCGCCAGCATGAACTGCGACAGCACATCGGGCGGCGTGAGCACCGCCGCCACCACAAAGGCACCGACGATCACATAGCGGCGCGCTTCGCGCAGCTGCGTGGTGGTCACCATACCGAGCTTGACCAGCAGCATCTCGACCACCGGCACCTCGAAAGTCAGCCCGAAGCCAAAAAAGATCGACAGGGTGAAATCCCAGTATTTCGAGAGATCCTGCAGCGTCTCGGCGCCGGTCTGAGCCGAAAAGGAAATAAAGAACTTGTAGGCCGCCGGCAGAACGAAGAGGTAGGCGAAGGCGATGCCCAACAGCATGAAAAACACGCTCGAGACGATCAGGGGCAGCGCAAAGCGCTTTTCGTGTTCGTAGAGGCCGGGCGCCACGAAAGCCCAGGCCTGATAGAGCACCCAGGGCATCGAAATCAGAAACGCGGTGAGAAACGCGACCTTGGTCAGGGTAAAAAACGCGCCGGCCTGATCGGTGAAGATCGGTTTGCTGCCCGCCGGCAGCGCCTCGTAGAGCGGCTGCGACAGGAACTTCATGATGTCGCCGCTGAAATAGAAGCACACTGCAAACAGGATCAGCACAACGATCAGGCTGCGGATCATGCGATCGCGCAGCTCGACCAGGTGAGAGACGAAGTTTTCGTCCTGGGCGGCGTCGACTGCCGGCTTCTTGCGAGTAAAAGGGTTCAGAGCCAAGACGTCGGCCTAGCGGTGGAAGGCGCGGCGCGGCCGCTTGATGCCGAGCTCTTTTTCACGCTCGATGCGCCGATCCTTGATCTTTTCACGCTGACGGCGGGTCTTGTAGATCGCATCCCAGTCGGTCGGCGGCGGCGTGGGCCCCGACTCGAGCGACTGCTGGACCTCATTGAACTGCGACTGTGCCTCGGCCACACCGGACTCAACCGAATTCTTGAGGTCGCGGGCGGCGTCGGTGACCTGGGTCTGCAGATTGCGCAACTCGGTCAGTTCCATCTGGCGATTGATGTCCGACTTCACATCGTCGACATAGCGGCGCAGTTTGCTCATCCAGAGACCCGCCTGGCGTGCGACCTTGGGCAAACGCTCGGGCCCCAGCACAACCAGTGCCACGACCGCCAGGACAGCCATCTCGGAGAGACCGATATCGAACATGCTCGGGTGTCAGGAAAAAGGCGAACGAGTCAAGCAAACCGCAACACAACAGACGGATAAAACAGAAAAGCGGCCCGAAGCCGCTTGGTCGACGGGTCTGGCCGTGGGCCGACCCGTCAGGGCCCTGCCCTCAGTGAATCAGGACTTGGGACGGGCTTCGACGTCGATGGTCTTGGAAGCATTCGCGTCGGCAGTTGCCGAATCGGCGCCATCTTTCACGCCTTCCTTGAACCCTTTGACTGCGCCACCCAGGTCAGACCCGATGTTGCGAAGCTTTTTGGTGCCGAAGACCAGCATGATGATGACCAGTACGATCAGCCAATGCCAGATACTCAGTGAACCCATGGTGACACTCCTTGGTCAGGCGCCCTTGAGGCCCAGGTTGAGGGGGTCGGGACCGCCCAGAACATGCAGATGGAGATGATACACCTCCTGCCGACCGACCCTGCCGGTGTTGATGACCGTCCGAAAACCGTCGTCCAGACCCTGTTGACGGGCGAGTTCGCCGGCCATGCCGAGGATCTTGCCGAGCACCGCCTGATGGCCCATATCGGCATCGTAGAGATTTTCGACGTGGACCTTGGGGATGATCAGGAAATGGACTGGCGTGGCCGGATTGATATCGTGAAACGCGAGGATGTCGTCGTCCTCGTAGACCTTGCGGCTGGGAATCTCGCCGCGGATGATGCGGCAGAAAATGCAATCGTGTTTCACTCGGGTTCCTCGTCAATCGGGGCTGCGCCGCGCTTTTTCGTCGATGCCCGACAGCCCCTCGCGCCGGGCCAGCTCGGCGAGCACATCCCCGGGCGACAGATTGTAATGGGCCAGCATGACCAGCGTGTGGAACCACAGGTCGGCGGTCTCGGCGATGATCTTGTGCCGATCGCCATCCTTGGCCGCCATGACGGTTTCGGTGGCTTCCTCGCCGATCTTCTTGAGGATGGCGTCTTCGCCCTTGTGCAGCAGCCGCGCAACGTAAGAGCGCTCAGGGTCGGTGCCGCGACGCGCTTCGATGGTGGCCGCCAGGCGCGCCAGCAGATCGTCAGGAATGGCTGTCATGACCGTCACCTTTCGGGGCATAGACCAGCGCGGGATCACGCACCACCGGATCGGTCACCACCCATTGCCCGCCTTCGAGACGGCTGTAGAAACACGAATGGCGCCCGGTATGACAGGCCACGCCGCCTGCCTGCGTGACCGTGAGCAAAATGGCATCGCCGTCGCAGTCGAGGCGGATCTCGCCGACCGCCTGGGTGTGACCCGACTCCTCGCCTTTGCGCCACAGGCGCTGGCGCGATCGCGACCAGTAGGTGGCCTGACCGGTGAGCACAGTCTGCTCGAGCGCCTCACGATTCATCCAGGCGACCATGAGGATGTCGCCGGTGCCGCTTTCCTGGGCGATCGCTGCGACCAGACCATTGGCATCGAAATGCACCGCATCCAGCCAGTCGGGGGGACTCATTGCAGCCGCACCGCGACGCCCTGGTCGGCCATGAACTGCTTGGCCTGCCCGACGGTGTACTCGCCGAAATGAAAGATGCTGGCCGCCAGCACCGCATCGGCGCGGCCCTGCACGACACCGTCTGCCAGATGCTGCAGATTGCCGACGCCGCCCGAGGCGATCACCGGAATGCCCACCGCATCGGCCACCGCGCGGGTCAGCGGCAGATCGAAGCCCTGGCGAGTGCCGTCGCGATCCATGCTGGTCAGCAGGATTTCACCCGCACCAAGCCGCTCGACCTCCACCGCCCATTCGAGCGCGTCGCGGCCGGTGTCATTGCGCCCGCCGTGGGTGAAGACATTCCAGCGCCCGGGCGCCACCTGCTTGGCGTCGATGGCGCAGACGATGCACTGGGCGCCGAAATAGGACGAGGCTTGCGCGATCAGCGCCGGGTTTTGCAGGCCTGCGGTATTGATCGAGATCTTGTCGGCGCCGGCATTGAGCAGTCGACGAACGTCCTCGACGCTGCGCACGCCTCCACCGACGGTGAGCGGTATGAAAACCTGCGCGGCGACCGCTTCGATGATGTGCAGGATGATGTCGCGCTGATCGCTCGAGGCGGTGATGTCGAGAAAGGTGAGTTCGTCGGCGCCCTCGCCGTCGTAGCGGCGGGCGATCTCGACCGGATCACCGGCATCGCGCAGCCCGACGAAATTGACGCCCTTGACCACCCGCCCGGCCGTGACATCGAGGCACGGGATGATGCGGCGAGTCAGCATCAGGTCGAGCCGCCGAGCTCGTCGGCACGGGCCTGCGCTGCGCTGAAGTCGAGTGTGCCGTCGTAGATGGCGCGCCCGACGATGGCGGCCTCGATGCCTTCGCCTTCGACCTCGCACAGGCGATCGATGTCTTCCAGGGCGGACACGCCGCCCGAAGCGATGACCGGGACGGTGAGACCGCGCGCCAGGCGCACGGTGGCCTCGATATTCACGCCGCCAAGCATGCCGTCGCGGCCGATGTCGGTGTAGATGATGGCCTCGACGCCATAGCCTTCGAACTTGCGGCCGAGGTCGAGCACATCGTGGCCGGTGAGCTTGCTCCAGCCGTCGGTCGCCACCTTGCCGTCGCGGGCATCGAGGCCGACGATGATCTGCCCCGGAAACGCACCGCAGGCATCGTGCAGCAGGCCGGGGTTCTTGACCGCAGCGGTACCGATGATGACGTAAGCGATCCCGGCATCGAGGTAGCGCTCGATGGTGTCGAGATCGCGGATGCCACCGCCGATCTGGATCGGCACCTCTGCACCAATCTCATTGAGGATGGCCTTGATGGCCGCCTCATTGCGCGGCTTGCCGGCGAAGGCGCCATTGAGGTCGACCAGATGCAGCCGCCTTGCACCGAGATCGACCCACTTGCGCGCCATCGCGGCGGGGTCTTCGGAGAATACGGTCGCATCGTTCATGTCGCCCTGGCGAAGGCGAACGCAACGGCCATCCTTGAGGTCGATGGCGGGGATCAGCAGCATGGGGCAGGCATTGGACGCAGGCGGGATCGAGGGCCGACGCCGGACGCGTCGGAAGAGGGTGGGTGCCGGTCAGGGCTGCCAGGCAACGAAGTTGGCATACAGACGCAACCCGTTGGCGGCGCTTTTCTCAGGATGAAATTGCGTAGCGAAAATATTATCCCTCGCCACGGCGCAGGTAAAGCGCAGACCGTGCTCAGAACTGCCGACGCTCAGGGCGCAATCGGCCGGCTGCGCGTAGTAACTGTGAACGAAATAGAAGTAGGACTCGTCCTCGACGCCGGCCCACAAGGGATGAGACCGGTCCTGGTGAACGCGATTCCAGCCCATGTGCGGCACCTTCAGCCGACTGCCGTCGGGGGCGGTCATGGCACTGGCCGGAAAGCGGACCACCTCGCCGGGCAGCCAGCCCAGACCGGGCGTGTCACCCTCGTCGCTGCGGTCAAAGAGCATCTGCTCACCGACGCAAACGCCGAAGAGCGGTTTGTTGCGGGCCGCCTCGAGAAGCGCAGGCCGCAGGCCGGACTCATCGAGATGGCGCATGCAGTCGGGCATCGCGCCCTGGCCGGGCAGCACGACGCGATCGGCGCTGCGCAGATCGTCCGGATCGGACGAGATGATGACGCTGGCATCGGGGGCGACATGCTCGAGCGCCCGGGCGACCGATCGAAGATTGCCCATTCCGTAGTCGACCACCACGATCGTCGTCATTGGTGCCTGCGCCGCTCAGCCCTGCAGCGTGCCCTTGGTGGACGGAATCTGGCCGGCCGCTCGCGGGTCGATTTCGAGTGCCATGCGCAGGGCTCGCGCAAAGGCCTTGAAGATGGTCTCGCACTGGTGATGGGCGTTATCGCCGCGAAGATTGTCGACATGGACGGTCATCTGCGCGTGATTGACGAAGCCCTGGAAGAACTCGTGCGCCAGGTCGACATCGAAACCGCCGATCATGGCGCGCTTGAAATCGACATTCCAGACCAGCCCCGGGCGACCCGAGAAATCGACCACCACCCGCGACAGCGCCTCATCGAGCGGCACATAGGCATGGCCATAGCGGCGGATGCCCTGCTTGTTGCCAACCGCCTGGGCCATGGCCTGACCGAGCGTGATGCCGATGTCCTCGACGGTGTGATGGCCGTCGATATGCAGATCGCCATCGGCATGCACATCGAGGTCGATCAGACCGTGACGGGCGATCTGGTCGAGCATGTGATCGAGAAACGGGACGCCGGTGGCCAGTTGCTGGCGGCCGGTGCCATCGAGATCGATGCGCACCCGGATCCTGGTTTCGGCGGTATCGCGGCGGACTTCGGCGGATCGCATGGCGTGGGCTGAAAAAGGGACCGGGACGAAAGCGTGAAGAAGACGGTGCTAGCGCGAGGTCGACAGAGCCGAAGACAGCGCCGCAAGCAAGGTGGTGTTCTCGTCGGGCGAACCCACCGTGAACCGCAGGCAATTAGCCAGTAACGGATGCATTCTACCGACATCCTTGATCAGCACGCCCTGCGCCCGCATGGCGGCAGCGGTCGCCGGACCGTCGGCCACCCGCACCAGCACGAAGTTGGCCGCTGAATCGAAGGCCACCACACCCGGCATGGCGCGCAGCGCGGCCAGCAGATGGCCGCGGTCGGTGCGTACACGCGCCGCCTGATCGAGCAGCACATCGAGGTGCTCCAGCGCAAATTCGGTGGCCGCCTCGTCGAGCGAACTGATGTTGTAGGGCGGTCGCACCTTGTCGAACTCGTCGATCCAGTGGGGTGCTGCGGCCATGTAGCCAATGCGAACGCCGGCCAGTCCGAGCTTGCTGGCCGTGCGCATCACCACCAGATTGTCGTGGCGTGCGAGCTCGGACATCCAGCTGTCGGGGGCAAAGGGCTGATAGGCCTCGTCGAGCACCACCAGGCCGGGGGCGGCCGCGATGATCTGCTCGATGCCACCGCGGTCGAAAGCGTTGCCGGTGGGGTTGTTGGGATAGGCGATCCAGACGATCGCCGGCTGATGCTCGGCGATGGCAGCCAGCATCGCCGGCACATCGAGCGAGAAGTCGGATGCCAGCGGCACCGGCACGAAGCGGCTGCCGGCCAGGCGGGTCGAGACGTCGTACATCACGAAGCTGGGCACCGGCGCGACAATCGTCGCGCCCGGGCGGGCAGCGGCCACCGACATGATGGTGATGAGTTCGTCCGAACCGTTGCCAAGCAGCAGCCCGGCATCGGCGGGCACGCCGAACTTGTCGCGGATCATGGCCTTCAGGCGGCTGTAGGACGGCGCCGGATAGCGGTTGATGGCGATGGCCCCCAGCCGCTCGCCGAGCGCGCGCTGCAGTTCGGGCGGCAGACGATAGGGGTTTTCCATGGCGTCGAGCTTGAGCAGCCCCGAGGCAGCAGGCACGTGATAGCTCGACATGGCGAGCACCTCGGGCCGCACAAGGCCAGCCGGCGTGCGAAGGCTCATGACCGGGCCCCCGGCAGTCGCATCTCGGCACTGCGGGCATGCGCCTGCAGCCCCTCGCCATAGGCCAGTTCGGCGGCAATCGGGCCAAGCACCGCCGCACCGGCAGCCGAAACCTCGATCAGACTCGAGCGCTTCTGGAAATCGTAGACGCCCAGTGGCGACGAAAAGCGTGCGGTTCGCATGGTCGGCAGGACATGGTTGGGGCCGGCGCAATAATCGCCAAGCGACTCGGACGAATAGGGGCCGAGAAACATTGCACCGGCATGGCGGATGCGATCGGCCCACTGGCCGGGGTCGCGGGTGGAGATCTCGAGATGCTCGGGCGCGATGCGATCGGTGATCTCGCAGGCCTGCTCGAGGCTGGTCACCTTGATCAGCGCACCGCGATCGGCGAGCGATGCGGCAATCACATCACGGCGCGGCATGGTGGGCAGCAGCCGCTCGATGGCTGACTGCACCGCATCGAGAAAGGCGGCGTCGGGGCACAGCAGGATCGACTGGGCGAGCTCGTCGTGCTCAGCCTGAGAAAAAAGGTCCATCGCGATCCAGTCGGGATCGGTATGGCCGTCGCAGATGATCAGGATTTCGCTCGGGCCGGCGATCATGTCGATGCCGACCGTCCCGAAGACCCGACGCTTGGCTTCGGCCACATAGGCATTGCCCGGCCCGACGATCTTGTCGACCGCCGGAATGGTGGCGGTGCCCCAGGCGAGTGCGGCAATTGCCTGCGCGCCGCCGATGGTAAAGACCCGGTCGACGCCGGCAATCGCGGCAGCGGCCAGCACCATCTGGTTGCGAACGCCGTCGGGTGTCGGGCAGACCATGATCAGCTCGGGCACACCGGCCACCTTGGCCGGCAGGGCATTCATGAGCACCGAGGAGGGATAGGCGGCCTTGCCACCGGGCACATAGAGGCCGACCCGGTCGATCGGGCCGATTTTCTGGCCAAGGCGCGTACCGTCGGCCTCGACATAGGACCAGGACTCGGCGCGCTGATGCTCGTGATAGGACCTTACCCGGGCGGCCGCGGACTCAAGCGCGGCACGCGGGGCCGCCGGCAGGGCGGCGAGTGCTGCATCGAGCTCGGCACGGGGCAACTCGAGCGCGGCGGCATCAGAAAGGCTCAGGCGATCGAAGCGACTCGTGAAATCAAGGAGCGCTGCGTCGCCGCGCACCCGGACATCGCGAACGATCTGGGCCACCGTCTGCTCGATGGCGGCATCCTGCGAGGCCTCCCAGGCCAGCAGCGTGGCGAGCCGCGCATCGAAATCGGGCTGCGCGGTGTCGAGCCGGCTGATGATCGGGCGCGACGGCGGCGTATTCATGACGACGATCCGGCCTTGCGATTGGCACTGGCGGCAGGCGCACCGGAGGGCCCGACCGCACGCTCGAGCGCGGCCAGCAGGGGTGCAAGCGCCTCCCGCCTTGTCTTGAACGCAGCCTGATTGACCACCAGGCGGGCCGAGATCGGCATGATGTCCTCGACCTCGACCAGATCATTGGCCTTGAGCGTGCTGCCGGTCGAGACCACGTCGACGATCGCGTCGGCCAGGCCCACCAGCGGCGCGAGTTCCATCGATCCATAGAGCTTGATCGGGTCGACATGTACGCCCTTGGCCGCAAAGTGCTCGCGCGCGACCAGGGTGTATTTGGTCGCCACGCGCAGTCGGGCGCCGCTGCGAACCGAGGCGGTGTAATCGAATCCGCGACGCACCGCCACGCACAGCCGACAGCGACCGATGCGCAGATCGATCGGCTGATAGAGCCCTTCGCCGCCGTGCTCGAGCAGCACGTCCTTGCCGGCCACACCGATATCGGCTGCGCCGTACTGGACATAGGTCGGCACGTCGCTTGCTCGCACGATGATCAGGCGCAGCCCCGGGTCGGCGGTCGGCAGAATCAGTTTGCGCGAATCGAGCACCGCCGGATCGACGGCGATACCGGCCTGAGCCAGCAGCGGCAGGGTCTCATCGAGGATGCGGCCCTTGGAGAGCGCCAGCGTGATCATGCGTCGACCACCGTGCGCACCCGCTCGATCTGGGCGCCTGCCGCGGCGAGCTTGCGCTCCATGCGGTCGTAGCCCCGATCGAGGTGATAGATGCGATCGACCAGCGTGTCGCCCTCGGCGACCAGCCCGGCGATCACCAGCCCGGCCGAGGCGCGCAGATCGGTGGCCATGACGATCGCGCCCGACAGCCCGGGGGCGCCGCGAACGACTGCGGTATTGCCCTGGATGCTGATGTCGGCACCGAGCCGGACCATCTCCTGGACATGCATGAAGCGGTTTTCGAAGATGGTTTCGGTGATCACCGCGGTGCCCTGGGCGACGCAGTTGACCGCCATGATCTGGGCCTGCATGTCGGTGGCAAAACCCGGATAGGGCGCGGTGCGGATGTCGACCGAACGCGGCCGCCCGGACATGGTGGCCTGCAGCCAGTCGGTACCCGACTCGATCACCAGACCGGTCTCGCGCAATTTGTCGAGGGTGGCATCGAGCGCGGCGGTGTCGCAACCGGTCAGGCGCAGACTGCCGCCGGCGGCAGCCACCGCGCACAGGAAGGTGCCGGTCTCGATGCGGTCGGGCATGACGCGATAGGCACCCGAATGCAGGGCCTGGACACCCTCGATGACGATGCGATCGGTGCCGGCACCGCGGATGCGGGCACCCAGCGCGGTGAGCGCGGCCGCCAGGTCGACCACCTCGGGCTCGCGCGCGGCATTCTCGATGATGGTCTCGCCGTCGGCCAGCGTGGCCGCCATCATGAGATTTTCGGTACCGGTGACCGTCACCATGTCGGTCACGATGCGGGCGCCGCGCAGGCGCTTTGCTCGCGCCACGACATAGCCGTGTTCGATCTCGATCCGGGCGCCAAGCGCCTGCAGACCCTTGATGTGCTGATCGACCGGACGCTGACCGATCGCACAGCCGCCGGGCAGCGACACGCGGGCCTCGCCGAAGCGGGCAAGAAGCGGTCCGAGCACCAGGATTGACGCGCGCATCGTCTTGACCAGATCGTAGGCGGCTTCGAGATGGGTGATCTGCGAGGCATCGAGCGCGACCTTGCTGCCGTCTCGGTCAGACTTCACGCCCATGCGCTCGAGCAGACGCAATGTCGTTCCGACATCCTGCAGATTGGGCACGTTGTCGAGTTCGAGCGTGCCGGGCACCAGAATGGCCGCGCACAGGATCGGCAGCGCGGCATTCTTGGCGCCGGAAATCGGCACCTCGCCCTTGAGCGAATGCCCGCCGTGAATCAGCAGTTTGTCCATGGCGCGTTTATTTCTGCCCGCGGGCGGCCCACTCTTCAGGCGTGAGCGTGGACATCGAGAGCGCGTGGATTTCCTGGCGCATCCGGTCGCCGAGCACCGCATAGACCAGCTGATGGCGCTGGATCGGACGCTTGCCTTCGAACGCACGCGACACAATGACAGCCTCGAAATGATGGCCGTCGCCGTCGACGGTCAGATGCTCGCAGGCCATGCCGTCGCTGATGTACTGGTGGATGTTTTCAGGTGTGGTCATGAAGCGCAGTGCCTTTCAATGGCGGATCCGGAAGCCGGTTCTCAGCAGTTGCATCGCCACGCCGGACACCACCGCCAGGGTCACCAGCGCCACCGCCAGACTGGTGGTGGGCGGCACATCGGACTGGCCGAAAAAGCCGTAGCGAAAGCCGTCGACCATATAGAAGAACGGATTGAAGTGCGAGACGACCAGCCAGAACGGCGGCAAAGTCTTGATGGAATAAAAAACGCCGGCAAGAAACGTGGCCGGCATGATCAGGAAGCTTTGAAATGCGGCGATCTGGTCGAACTTTTCGGCGCAGATGCCGGCAATCAGGCCCATTGTACCGAGAATCGCGCAGCCGAGGATCGCGAAGACCAGCGCCCAGCCGGGCGCCACGAAGCTCGGTGGTGCAAACCAGACGGTGGCCAGGAAAACGCCCAGCCCGACCAGCAGGCCTCGCGCCACCGAGGCCAGCACATAGGCGGCGAAGAGTTCGAAATAGGACAGCGGCGGCAGCAGGATAAAGACCACATTGCCGGTGACCTTCGACTGGATCAGCGATGACGAGGGGTTGGCAAACGCGTTCTGGAGCATCGACATCATCACCAGCCCCGGAATCAGGAAGGCGCCGTAGCTCACCCCCGGAAAGACCGGGACATGCTCGGCCAGGGCCTGCGAGAACACCAGCAGATAGAGGATCGCGGTGAGGATGGGCGCGCCGACGGTCTGCACCGCGACTTTCCAGAACCGCAGGATTTCCTTGTGCAGCAGGGTGAGGAAACCGGTCACGACTGCTCCGCCCCGGTGTAGGCCATGATGCGCAAAAAGACGTCCTCAAGATCGGTGTGCTGCACTTCCATCTCGTCGATGTGGCAGCCCGCCTCGCGCAGCTTCGCGAGCACCGGCTCAAGCTGCTGCCAGTCGCCCAGCCGCAGGCTGCATCGCCGGTCGGGGCCGGGCTCGGCGACCAGCGCACCATGCAGCGCCGCCGGCAGAGGCGCCCCGCTCAGTCGCATCGACACCGTGCCGCCGCCAAAGCGCCCGAGCAGGGTCGCGGTCTCGTCGAGGGCCACCACCTTGCCGCGCTTGAGCATCGCGATGCGCCCGCACAGCTCCTGCGCTTCTTCGAGGTAGTGGGTGGTCAGGACGATGGTGTGGCCTTCGCGGTTGAGCCGCTTGACGAATTGCCACAAGGTCTGGCGCAGCTCGACGTCGACACCGGCGGTCGGCTCGTCGAGCACAATCACCGGCGGGCGGTGCACCAGGGCCTGGGCCACCAGCACCCGCCGTTTCATGCCGCCCGACAGCGCTCGCATATTCGCGTCGGCCTTGCCGGTCAGGTCGAGGTTGGCAAGGATCTCGTCGATCCAGTCGTCGTTGCGACGCAGTCCGTAATAACCCGAGGTCAGACGCAGCGTCTCGCGCACCGTGAAGAAGGGGTCGTAGACCAGCTCCTGCGGCACGACCCCGAGCGCCCGGCGCGCCTGCCGGTAATCGCTGACCACGTCATGACCCATGACCGAGACGCTGCCGGAGGTGGGATGGTTCAGGCCCGCGATCAGGGCGATCAGCGAGGTCTTGCCGGCGCCGTTGGGCCCGAGCAACCCGAAGAATTCGCCTTGTGCGACCTGCAGCGACACGCCACTGAGCGCCTCGAAGCTGCCGTAGCGCTTGTGCACGGCGCGGATCTCGATGGCGGCGGTCATTGGTTCGGCATCACTCCACTGCAGGATCGAACAGCAGTGCATCGACGCCGTAGAGGGCGGCGAGCTGGCGCAGATTGGCATGCGGATTGGCAAAGTGCAGCGTTCCGCCGGCCTCTCGACGAAGCGCCGCGAGAACAGCGAGCGCAGACGAATCGAAAGCCGTGAGGCCTGCAAGATCGATTGACGCGGTGGCCGACGCAGTGACCGAGCCCAGCGCAACGCGAGCCTGCTCGAGCGCGGCGACCGCGTTGGTCAGCCGGATCTCGCTGGGGAAGGTGTCGCCTGGCACGATCGGTCAGGACGCCTTGGCGGCCTGGGCAAATTTGCGGTTGCGCTCGGCCAGGCTCTGGATCAGGCCATCCATGCCCTTGGCGGTGATTTCCTGGGTGAACTGGTTGCGATAGGTCTCGACCAGCCAGACTCCCCCGATGTTCAGGTTGAAGATGCGCCAGGTATCGCCCTTCTTTTCGAGGCGGTAATCGAGCTGGATCGGCTCGCCGCGCGCCTGGACGATCTCGCTGCGCACCACCACCTCGGTGTCTTCGGGCGCGGCGCGAAGCGGCTTGACGCGGATCTGCTGATCGTTCACCGCGGTCAGGGCGCCAGCGTAGGTACGCAGCAGCAGCGTCCGGAACTCGGTCATCAGCTGCTTTTGCTGCTCGGGCGTGGCTTCGCGCCAGTTGCGCCCGACCGACAGCGCGGTCATGCGTTCGAAGTCGACGTTGGGCATGACCGATTCGTCGACGAAGGCCGCCAGCTTGTGGATGTCGCCGCTGCGCAGGGTCTTGTCCTGCTTGATCTGGTCGAGCACCTGAGTGCTGAGGATCCGGATGAATTCATCGGGCGCCTTGGCATTGACCTGGGCTGCGGCCGGCAGCACCGCCCCCAGCGACAATGCCGCCGCGATCAGACCACCGGCAAAGGCCCTCGTCAGACGAAGCCAAGAGAGAGAAGAAAAAAGTCGAGTCATGGTGCTTGAGATCCGCAGGGTTGATTTCCGTGAAATCGAGATCGAGAGAGCTTGACCGGCAAACCGCCGATGAAAAAGGGTCAGCAAGAGTCAGTCAGCTTGCGGCAGAATGCCGTCATAAACCAGGTTGCGGCGACGCTGAAGATAGACGTCTCGCACCAGAAGATACGGGTCGAGCGCGTCGGCAAGCAGTCGATCGGTGCTGAGCAGTTGTGCTCGCGCCTGCACCACGGTCAGCCCGGCCATGCTGTTGCGAAACGGCACATTGTCGAACCGATTGACCAGCCCCGCCCAGGCGTCAACGCCCAAGCCGACCCCGTCGCGAACATTGGATGGTCCGAAAATCGGCAGGACCAGATAGGGTCCGGTCGGCAGACCCCAGACGCCCAGCGTCTGACCGAAATCCTCGCGATGCTTCTGCATGCCGAGATCGCTTGCCGGATCGCCGAAGCCCAGGAAACCGATGGTGCTGTTGACCAGAAAACGGCCGAGATCGGAAATCGCGTCCCTGGGCTTGCCCTGCAGCAGATTGTTCAGACCGACATAGGGGTCATACAGATTGGAGAGAAAGTTGCGCGCGATGAACTGCAGGGTATCGGGCATGTATTTATCGTAGGCCACCGCCAACGGACGCATGAAAAACTCGTCGACAACATCGTTGAAGGCGTAGACACCCCGGTTGAGCGGCTCCAGCGGGTCGACTGAGGACGACGCGCCCGCCGGGGCGCCTGGCCCGGACGTGCTTGCGCAGGCGCCGAGGGCGAGCACCACAAACACCGCAACTGCGCAGGCGCGCAGCCTATCGATCAGGCGGCTCATTCCTTTTTCACACCCTGCTCGGCCTTGCTGAACAGGAACTGGCTGATCAGGTTTTCGAGTACCACTGCCGACTGGGTCATCCTGATGCGATCGCCCTCGCCAAGTGTCTTTTCCTCGGCTCCGGCTTCCAGCCCGAGGTACTGCTCGCCGAGCAGACCCGAGGTGAGGATCTTGGCAGAGCTGTCGGTCGGAAACTTGTAGCGCTGATCCATCGACACCACGACAGTCGCCTGGTAGGACTTGTCGTCGAAGGAAATCGAGGTCACCCGCCCGACCACCACGCCGGCGCTCTTGACCGGCGCGCGCACCTTCAGGCCACCGATATTGTCAAAGCGGGCCTGCATCGAATAGGTGGGGCCGGTCGAGAAACTGCCGAGATTGGCCGACTTCAGCGCCAAAAAGAGGAGCGCGCCCAGGCCCAGCAGCACAAAGGCGCCCACCATTACATCGACCGCACGGCGATCAGTCATTGTTCAGACCCTCGATGGGGAAGTGTTGAAACGATGTCATGGTTCGAGCCCTCATCAGGTTGTGCCGAACTCAGGTTGTGCCAAACATCAGGGCGGTCAGGATGAAATCGAACCCCAGTACGGCCAGCGATGAGGCCACGACGGTTGTGGTGGTGGCACGCGCGACGCCTTCGGGTGTGGGCTGCGCCTCGTAGCCGACGAAAAGTGCGGTGAATGCGCAGATGACACCAAACACAACGCTCTTGACGATGCCGTTGCCGACATCCTTGAAGACATCGACCCCGGTTTGCATCTGGGACCAGAACGATCCGTCGTCGACACCGATCAGGACGACGCCGACGCCCCATCCACCAAGGATACCAACTGCGGAAAAAAGCGCCGCCAGCAGGGGCATTGCGATGATTGCCGCGACAAAGCGTGGCGCCAGCACCCTGGCCACAGGGTCGACCGCCATCATTTCCATCGCCACCAGCTGCTCGCCGGCCTTCATCAGGCCGACCTCGGCGGTGAGCGAGGTGCCGGCTCGCCCGGCAAAAAGCAGCGCAGCCACGACAGGGCCGAGTTCGCGCACCAGCGACAGTGCCACCAGCAGCCCGAGCGCCTCGGCCGAACCGTAACGCTGCAGCGTGTAATAGCCCTGCAGTCCAAGAACGAAACCCACGAAAAGGCCCGACACCAGAATGATCGAGAGCGACCGGTTGCCGATGAAGTGGAGCTGATCGATGACCAGACGCGGGCGAGCCAGCGCGGCCGGTATCAAAGCGCACAAGCGCAGGAAAAAGCGCGCGCCATAGCCGACCTCGGCCATGCCGAGACGCACCCGTCTGCCCCAGCGCTCGAGCAGACCGATCATCGCGCCGGCCCGCCGAATCCGAGCTGAGTGGCCATCGGAGGCGCCGGCTGATGAAAAGCCACCGGCCCGTCGCGCGATCCATGCAGAAACTGCGTGACAAAGGGATCGTCGGAGGCCCTGAGTTCGGCCGGCGTCCCGCTGGCCACCACCCGCCCGCCACCAAGCAGGAAGACCCGGTCGGCAATCGCGAAGGTCTCGGGCACATCGTGGGTCACGACGATCGAGGTGGCACCCAGCGCATCGTTGAGGCTGCGAATCAGGTGGGCAATCGTGCCCAGGGAGATCGGATCGAGACCGGCAAAAGGTTCGTCATACATCAGCAGCGGCGGGTCGAGCGCAATGGCACGGGCCAGTGCAACACGCCGCGCCATGCCACCGGAAATCTGAGCCGGCATCAGCCCGGCGCTGCCGCGCAATCCCACCGCCTCGAGCTTCATCATCACCAGGTCACGGATCATCGACTCGGGCAGATCGGTGTTTTCACGCAGCGGAAATGCCACGTTGTCGAAGACGCTCAGGTCGGTAAAGAGGGCGCCGAACTGGAACAGCATTCCGGTGCGGCGGCGAAACCGGTAGAGGCTGGGGCGATCGAGCGTGGCGACGTCCTGGCCTTCGACCACGACACGACCGGCGTCGGGGCGCAACTGACCGCTGATCAGGCGCAGCAGTGTGGTCTTGCCCGAGCCCGATCCGCCCATCAGGGCGACCACCGCGCCTCGCGGCGCGGTCATTGACACCTCGCGCAGCAAGGGCTTGGCGTTGTAGCCAAAGCTCACTGCGTCGATTGAAACAAAGGGGGATTCGGAAGCGGGAGGAGACATCAATGCATGGAAAGTCTGCAGGCAGTGTACCAAGGCCAATGCGTCAAACGTCAGGCTGATGTGTTACCCGACGTGACAGAAGGCGTCTGCAGCGACAAATCAGTCAGCGACTGGTCAGCCGTGCCTCGGCGGCATTGACCTGCTCGACGGTACCGACCAGTACCAGTGTGTCGCCGGGCTCGAGCGTCAGATCGGCAGACCAGGTCAGGCGGCGGTGGCCGCCGCGCACCAGAGCACTCACGCTGCAGCCTGACAGCGCCAGCGACGACATCGGCTGGCCCACGGCCGCGGCGGTCGCCGGCAGCGTGACCGCATGCAGGCGCAGATGCTCCTCCTCGATCGATTCGATCTCGACGTCGTCGGCACCATGAAAATAGCCGCGCATCAGGCTGTAGCGATCGTCCCGGATCGCACGGATGCGTCGCAGGACCCGGGCGAGCGGCAGGCCGTTGAGCACCAGCGCATGCGAAGCCAGCATCAGACTGCCCTCGACCACCTCCGGCACGACCTCGGCCGCGCCAGCGTCGCGCAGCCCTTCGAGATCGGCATCGGTGGCGGTGCGCACCACGACCGGCAGCTCGGGCGCGAGCACCTTGACCAGCCGCAGCAGGCGAAGCGCACTCGCGGTATCGTCGTAAGTGACCACCAGCACCGACGCCCGGTGCACACCGGCGGCCAGCAGGGTCTCGCGCCGGGTCGCATCACCATAGACCACCGCCTCGCCTGCGGAAGCCGCCTCGCGAACACGGTCGGGGTCGAGATCGAGCGCCACGAAGGAGACGCTTTCGGCCTCCAGAATATGGGCCAGGCTCTGGCCGCTGCGACCATAGCCGCAGATGATGATGTGGCGATCCCGCGACAGGCTGCGCGCCGCGATCGTCGACAGCTGCAGCGATCGCATCATCCACTCCTGACTGGATACCCGCATCGCGAGCCAGTCGGCGCGTCCGATCAGCCACGGGCTGAGCAGCATCGACAGCAGCATCGCCGCCAGCATCGGCTGCAGGGTGGCCGGTGCGATCAGCTTCGACTGATCAGCCAGCGCGAGCAGCACGAATCCAAACTCGCCGGCCTGCGCCAGCCAGATACCGGTACGGATCGCCACTGGCCCGGAGTCGCGCATGGCACGAACCAGCCCGGCCACCAGCGCGAATTTCAGGAGAATCGGCAGGGTGGCATAGAGCAGCACGGTCGGCCAGGAGTGCAGGACCACCCCCAGGTCGAGCTTCATGCCAATCGTGATGAAAAAAAGCCCGAGCAGGATGTCGCGAAACGGCTTGATGTCCTCTTCGACCTGATGGCGATACTCGGTTTCGGAGATCAGCATGCCAGCCACAAAGGCACCCAGCTCCATCGACAGCCCGGCCTTGGCGGTGAGCCAGGCGAAAAAGAGCGCCGCCAGCAGCATGTTCAGGGTGAAGAGCTCATGCGACCGCTGCCTGGCCACCCGCAGGAACCAGCCCTGCATCAGCGGCGGACCGAAGCGCAGCAGAACCACCAGCAGGACCGCCGCCTTGGCGATCGCCCAGCCGATCGACCACCACCAGTCGCTCTGTCCGCCACCGAGCGCCGGAATCACGATCAGCAGCGGGATCAGGGCGAGATCCTGGAACAGCAGCACGGCGAAAACTCGCTTGCCATGCTCCGATTCGAGTTCATGGCGCTCGGCGAGCATCTTGCTCACCAGCGCGGTCGAGGACATCGCAAGCGCACCGCCAAGGGCCAGCGCACCGCGCCAGTCGAGCTCTGACGGCACCAGCGCCGACAGCCCGAGCAGGATCAGCAGCTTCCAGCCAAGCACGACCGCAGCGATCGTGGCGATCACTTGCGCCGAGCCCAGTCCGAACACGAAATGACGCATCGCGCTCAGCTTGGGCAGGTTGAATTCAAGACCCAGAGTGAACATCAGGAAAACCACGCCCAGCTCGGCGAGGGTGTGCATCGCACCGGAGCTGCCCGACAGGTTGGCGGCAAACGGCCCCAGCACCACACCGACCAGCAGATAGGCGACCAGCGGCGGCATGCCGAGCCGACGCAGCACCAGCACCGACAGGATGCTTGCAGCCAGCAGGAGCAGGGTCACCTCGAGGGCGGTCAGCATGGGAGGGCGGCCAGGATGGGGCTAATGTCTAAGGTGGGGCTAATGGGGAAGCCGACTGGGCAACTGCGGTGGCGTCGCGGGAGTACGGGTGGCACGGGAATACAGCCTTGACCACAAGCACTGTCGGGCGCGGGCGAGCGCTCAGGTTCATGCTCAGGTTCGTGCTCAGGTTCACACGCAGGCCCGCGCTCAGGCCCAAGATATACTGGCCCGATGACCGCTGTCATTGTATCTGCCCAGTCAAGCCCCTGCGCCGACACCCGGATGATCGATCAGGCCCGTCAGGTGCTGCGCATCGAGGCTGACGCGGTGGCCTCGCTCATCGATCGCATCGGTGAGCCTTTTGTGGCGGCCTGCCGCCTGATTCTCGACTGCAAGGGTCGGGTCGTGGTGAGCGGCATCGGCAAGTCGGGGCATGTGGCGCGCAAGCTCGCGGCCACACTGGCTTCCACCGGCACACCGGCCTTTTTCGTGCATCCGGCCGAGGCCAGCCACGGCGACCTCGGCATGGTCACCCGCGACGATGTGGTGATAGCCCTGTCCTACTCCGGCCATACCGACGAGCTGCTGGCGATCATCGTGCCGCTCAAGCGCCAGGGCGCGCAGCTGATCTCGATCACCGGCGACCCCGACTCGCCGCTGGCACGCCAGTCCGACGTCCATCTTGATGGCCACATCGACCGCGAAGCCTGCCCGCTCAACCTGGCACCGACCGCCAGCACCACCGCAGCGCTCGCGCTCGGCGATGCGCTGGCGGTGGCGCTGCTCGATGCCAGGGGCTTCGATGCCGACGACTTCGCCCGCTCGCATCCCGGCGGCTCGCTCGGGCGCCGCCTGCTGACCCTGGTGTCCGATGTCATGCGGACCGGCGACGCCCTGCCCACGGTGCCCAGCGGCGCGAGCCTGCCCGCAGCCATCCTCGAAGTCACCCGCAAACGCATGGGCATGACCGCGGTTGTCGCCCCCGACGGGCGACTGGCGGGTCTGTTCACCGACGGCGACCTGCGCCGGGTTCTCGAGCGCACCTCCGAATTCGGCAGCCTCACCGTCGATGAGGTCATGACCCGTTCGCCAACCGCGATCGCGCCGGATGCGCTCGCGGTCGAGGCGGTGCGGCGCATGGAAGAACGGCGCATCAGCCAGCTGCCGGTGGTCGATGCCGATGGCAGCATGGTCGGTGCGCTGCATATTCATGATCTGCTGATCGCCCGGGTGGTCTGAGCGGCTGATCGATCGGCTGACTGATCTGGCCTGAATTGCTCTGATTTTTTTTGTCGATCCGCCCACGAGCCGCGCACGATCCTGCCAATGACCGATCACGAAACCGACCACGAACCCGACCACGAAAAAACGCAGACTGCCGACTCGGCGCTCTTGCGCAACGCCCGGGCACACGCCCTGGCGGCCCGGGTCAGGCTGATGGCCTTCGATGTCGATGGCACGCTCACCGACGGCGGCATCGTGATCGGCCCTGGCGGCGAGCTCTTCAAGCGATTTTCGGTGCGCGACGGTCTGGGACTGGTGCTGCTGCAGCAGGCCGGCATCCGGGTGGCGCTGGTCACCGGGCGCAATTCCGAGATCGTCAGCCAGCGGGCACGCGAACTCAAAATCGAGACCGTGCTGCAGGGCGTTGCCGACAAGGCGCAGGCCATGCGTGATCTGTGCGACCAGGAGGGCTTGACCCTCGAGCAGGCCGGTTTCATGGGCGACGACTGGCCCGATCTGCCGGCGATGCAGGCGGTCGGCTTTGCGGCCACCGTGCCCGATGCCGACGCCGAAGTGCGGCGCATCGCGCATTTCGTCGCCGGCGCGCCAGCCGGTGCGGGCGCCGCCCGCGAGCTCGCCGAATTTGTCCTGCGCGCCCAGAACCGCTTCGAGTCGTCGCTCGGACGCTTCGACGGCCGCACGGCCTGAGCCTCACCGACCGCGCCGCCCGCCCCCGATGGCAGTCCGAATCAAGGCACAACTGCAGGAGCGGGCGGCGGCGGCCCTCTCGCTGGTGCTGCTGACGACGCTCGCTCTGTTCACGTATTACCTGTCGCAGATTGCCGAACGTGACATGGCGCGCACGCCCCGCGCGAAGGTCGTCTCGAACGACCCCGACTATTTCGTCGAAAACCTTGGCCTTCTGACCATGAACGCCCGCGGCGAGCCGTCGCTGCGAATCGAAGCCAGGTCGATGAAGCACCTGCCCGCCGACGATGTGATTCTCTTCGAATCACCGGTGCTGGTCAGCCTCGATCCACAGCAGCCGCGCATCACCATCGTCGCCGACCAAGGCCGCACGATCCGTGGCAGCGACGAGACCCAGCTCTCGGGCAATGTGGTGGTGACCCGCGCCGGGGCGGCCGGGCGCCCGCCAATGGCGGCCACCACCGACTTCGCGATCGTGCTCGCCGATCAGGACATCGTGCTCACCGACCGGCCGGTCAACATCATCATGGGTGGCAACCGGCTTGCCGGCACCGGCATGGAACTGAACAGCCGGACCCGGCAATTGCGGTTAGACTCCAGCGTCCAGGCCGTGCTGCAGGCGCCTGCGGCTCCCTGAGCGTCCCTGACCCCGATTGTCGTCATGCCTTGCCACGCCGGTCCGCCCAATCGTCTTTTCGCAGCCGGCCTCCTGCTCGGGATGGCGGCGCTGGCCGCCGCGCCGGCGCTCGGTGAACGGGCCGACCGCTTCCGGCCGACGAATGTCGAGTCCGACAAGTTGCAATATGACGATCTCAAGCAGATCAGCATCTTCACCGGCGCGGTCGTCCTCACCCGCGGCACCATTACCCTGAAAGGCGATCGGCTGATCCTGTCCCAGGATCCCGAGGGCTACCAGCGCGGCACCGTCACCGGACGTCTGGCGAGTTTTCGTCAGAAGCGCGATGGGGTTGATGAGTGGGTCGAGGGTTATGCCGAGGACATCGAATACGACGGCAAGACCGAAAAGGTTCGTCTGACCCGCAAGGCCAAGGTACGCCGACTGGAAGGCACCCGCGTGGTCGATGAAATCGATGGCGCGGTCATCGTCTATGACAGCCTCACCGAGCAGTTCGAAGTCGACGGCCGCACGCCGACCGGCCCGCCAGCGCCGGGGACCGGGCGGGTGCGGGTGGTGATCCAGCCGCGCCTGGGCGAACCGGGCTCAGCGCCTTCAGCGCCCTCACCAGCCCCGGCGCCCGGCAAACCTGCCTTGCCGCTGGGCGCCGCAGCGCCGGCCGCCGGCTCGAAACCGGCGCCGACGCGCTGATGGACGCCGGCACGCCATCGGTCGGGTCGCCCCCGAGCCGGCTGCTCGCCAGTCACCTGCGCAAGTCTTTCGGCGGCCGAGCCGTGGTGCGCGACGTCACCATCGAAGTCTGCAGCGGCGAAGTCGTCGGCCTGCTCGGGCGCAATGGCGCCGGCAAGACCACCTGCTTTTACATGATCGCCGGCCTGGTACCGACCGACGCCGGGCGCATCGAACTCGACGAAACATCGATCAGTCGCCTGCCGATTCACAAGCGCGCCCGCCTCGGGCTGTCCTACCTGCCTCAGGAAGCCTCGGTGTTTCGCAAGATGACCGTCGAGGAGAACGTCCGGGCGGTGCTTGAGCTGCAGGTCGACCCGGACGGCCGCCCACTGGCCAGAAGCACGATGCTCGAGCGGCTCGACACGCTGCTCGACGAACTGCAGATCAGCCACATCCGCTCGAACCCGGCGCAATCACTGTCGGGCGGCGAGCGGCGTCGGGTCGAGATCGCCCGCGCGCTGGCGACCGCACCGCGCTTCATCCTTCTGGATGAACCCTTTGCCGGTGTCGACCCGATCGCCGTAATCGAGATCCAGCGCATCGTGCGCTTCCTGAAAGAGCGCGGTATCGGGGTACTGATCACCGATCACAATGTCCGCGAGACCCTCGGCATCTGCGATCGCGCCTATATCATTAATGATGGTATTGTTCTTGCTTCCGGTCGACCCGATGATCTGATTCAGGATGAGCGAGTTCGTAAGGCCTATCTCGGCGAAGAATTCAGAATGTAGCTTCGAGGCAGGCTGGCGGCAGCTTTTCACGCGATGAAGCAATCGCTCCAGCTCAGACTCACCCAGCACCTCGCCCTGACGCCGCAACTGCAGCAGTCGATCAGGCTGCTGCAGCTTTCCACGCTCGAACTCAACCAGGAGCTTGAGCAGATCCTGTCCGACAACCCCCTGCTCGAACGCCTCGACGATCCGCTTGCCGATTGCGCCCGGATTTCACCGAACGGCTCGCTCGACCGCCTGGGCCCGGCCGAAGGCAGCCAGAACCAAAGTGCTGCCGACGAAGCCGCCTCGGCCGGCCAACCGACGGCCGACAGCAGCGCCGAAGCCCTTGAGGGCAGCTCGAGCAACGACTATGACGGCGCCGATGGCGGCTATGGCGAAAGCCTTGACTGGAGCAGCGAAGGCCGATCGAACCGTGCCGACGGCGATGACGACGATCGCGACTTTGCCCAGGTGTCGGGCGGCGACGAAACCCTGCGCGACCATCTGCTGCAGCAGCTGGCCGGCACCGGCTGCTCGCAACGCGACCGGGCCCTCGTCACCCTGCTGATCGAAGAACTCGACCCCGACGGCTACCTCAGGATCAGCCTGAAAGAAGTGCTCGAGGCCTTGCCCGCCGAGCTCGAGATCGACCCGGACGAGCTCTCAGGGGCGCTGACGCTGCTGCAGAGCTTCGATCCGAGCGGCGTCGCCGCCCGGTCACTGACCGAATGCCTGATGCTGCAACTGGCCGACCGGATCGGCCGCGGCACAGCGATCGATCCGATCACCCGGCTGGCCGGGCTGATCGTGCGCGACCAGCTCGAATTGCTGGCGGCCCGCGATTTCGTGCGCCTCAAGCGGGTGATCCGCTGCGACGACGACGAACTGCGCGCGGCCCAGGCGCTCATCCAGAGCCTCAATCCCCGCCCCGGCAACAGCTTTGCCACGCAAGCTGCCGCCTATGTCGTACCCGACGTCATCGTGCGGCAGCGCCGCAACGGCTGGGAGGCCGCGATCAACCCCGATGTCATGCCCAGGCTCAAGGTCAACGACGCCTACGCCCAAATCCTCAAACGCAACCGATCAACGGCAGCAAACAGCATGACTTCGCAGTTGCAGGAAGCACGCTGGCTGATCAAGAATGTCCAACAGCGGTTCGAAACCATCGAGCGCGTCGCTCAGGCGATCGTCGACAGGCAACGGGCCTTCTTCACCCATGGCGCTGTGGCGATGCGCCCTCTGGTCCTGCGGGAAATCGCCGATGAGCTGGGCCTGCACGAATCAACGATTTCACGAGTCACGACACAGAAATACATGCTGACGCCCTTTGGCACCCTCGAGCTGAAGTACTTCTTCGGCAGCCATGTCTCCACCGACACCGGCGGCTCGGCATCGAGCACCGCCATCCGGGCGCTGATCCGTCAACTCATTTCCGCGGAGGAAGCCAAGAACCCCCTACCCGACAGCCGAATCGCCGAAGTCCTCGGCGAGCAGGGCATCGTCGTCGCCCGTCGCACCGTGGCCAAATACCGCGAAGCGATGAAAATCCCGCCGGTCTCGCAGCGAAAAACGCTCTAGTGCCCGTCGGGAGGCGTCAGCCTCGCCTGCTTTGCCGCCTTTGCAACACGTCATGCCATCGTCAGGAGCATTCATGAATCTCTCCATCCAAGGGCATCACATCGACGTCACCCCGGCGTTGCGCGAATACGTCAAGACCAAGCTTGACCGGATCAGGCGTCACTTCGATCAGGTCATCGATGTCAGTGCGGTTCTCGGGGTCGAAAAGCTCCAGCAAAAGGCCGAGGTCACGCTGCATGTCAAGGGAAAGGATCTGTTTGCCGAAGCGGTCGATACCGATCTTTATGCGGCAATAGACATCGTTGCCGACCGCCTCGACCGGCAGGTCCTGAAGTACAAGAACAAGCGTCAGGACCACCAGCACGAAGCGATCAAGCATCAGGACATCGACTGACGAGAGCTTGTTGCGGTGCAGTGTTGTTTTGCGCAACGCAATATCCGTCACGGTCCAGAAGTCAGGTTCGTGACTATACTTGCGCGAGGCGTGTGATCCAGGCACGTCTGTTGTGTCACTTGCACCGCAACAACCGGCCGTCTCAGGCTCCAGACTGATGAACCGAATTGCCAAGCTCCTGCCAGCCAGAAACATTCTGTTGAACGTGGCGAGCACCAGCAAGAAGCGACTGTTTGAACAGCTCGCACTGATGTTCGAAAACGAACACGGCATCGAGCGAGGCAAGGTGTTCGATTCGCTGTTTGCCCGCGAGCGGCTTGGCTCGACCGGTCTGGGTCAGGGCGTGGCGATTCCGCATGGACGCATCAAGGGACTCAAGGAATCGATGGCCGCCGTGGTCCGGGTGAGCGAGGCGATTCCTTTCGATGCGCCCGATGGCTTGCCGGTCAGCCTGCTGGTTTTCCTTCTGGTTCCCGAGCATGCCACCGAAGAGCACCTCGAGATCCTCTCCGAACTGGCCGAACTGCTGTCTGACGCCAGCGTGCGCGACACCCTGATGACCGCGCCCGACAGCGCGCCGATCCGGACGATGCTGGCGGCCTGGGAACCCTACCGACCTGCTGCCTGACTTACGCGCGACATCGCTGCGGGTGTAAAGTCATTCGATGACCATCCCGACTTCCGCCGACAGCGCAAGCATCACAACGGCCGAGCTCGACTCCCCCGCCGCCGACTCTCACATCGAATTCGACTCGACTGCGCGCGGTCTGACGGTGGGCGAACTCGTCGCCAGGTCGGCGGGCATTCTCGATCTGGCCTGGATCGCCGGGCAGTCGGGCGCCGATCGGCAGGCGGCCGCAAGAGCGGCCGACACGGTCGATCAGGTCGGCTACCTCAATCTATTCCATCCGCATCGGTTGCAGGTGGTCGGCGAGGCCGAGATCGCCTACTTCGGGCGAGTCAGCCCGCATCGGCGCGAGCAGATTCTCGAGGAGCTAGCGGCCGGCGCACCACCGGCACTGGTCATGGCCGTCGACTGCGAACCGCCCGTCGAACTGGTGCGAGCCTGCAATACCCACGCCATCGCCCTGCTGTCCTGCAGCCAGAACAGCGCGCGGGCGATTGAACAGTTGCGCACGATGATCTCGAAGGCACTCGCGCCGACCCTGCTGCTGCACGGCGTCCTGATGGATGTCCTTGGCGTAGGCGTCCTGATTTCAGGTGCGTCCGGACTGGGCAAGAGCGAACTGGCACTCGAGCTGATCAGCCGGGGTCATGGGCTGGTCGCCGACGACGCCGTCGAGGTACATCGGATCGGACACTCGACCATCGAAGGGCGGTGCCCGGCGCTGCTGCAGGGCATGCTGGAGGTCCGCGGCCTGGGCCTGCTCGACATCAAGACCATCTTCGGCGAGACCGCCGTGCGTCGCAAGATGCGCCTGAAACTGATCGTGCAATTGATCAGGCGAAGTACGCATGACGACGAATACGAGCGCCTGCCGCTCGAAGACCTGACCGAGAACGTACTCGGCCTGGACATCCGCAAAGTGGTGATCCCGGTGGCGGCCGGACGCAATCTCGCCGTGCTCACTGAAGCGGCGGTGCGCAATACCATCCTGCAGCTGCGCGGCATCGACAGCCAGATCGAGTTCATGGCGCGTCAGCGCCTTGCCATCGACGGCGCACTGGACTGAGCATGCGCATCGTCGTGGTCACCGGCATCTCTGGATCGGGCAAATCGATTGCCATCAACGTGCTTGAGGATGACGGCTATTTCTGCATCGACAATCTGCCCGCCCGTTTCCTGCTCGAAGTGATCGCCTCGCTGCAGACCCAGAGCTATACCCGGGTCGCGGTCTCGATCGATGCCCGCAGCGGCACGACCGTCTCCGAGCTGCGCCAGATCATCGACGGGCTCGGACGCTTCGGCCACGACGTGAAGGTGCTCTTTCTCAATGCCCGCACCGACGCGCTCGTGCAGCGTTATTCCGAAACCCGCCGCCGCCATCCGATGGCCATGCACGGCAACAGCCTGCCGGGCCAGGCGCCGACGCTGATCGAAGCGATCGAGCGCGAGCGTGAGCTGATGAGCGCGGTCGAGGACCTCGGCGTGGCGATCGACACCAGCGATCTGCATCCGAATGTTCTGCGCCACTGGGTGCGCGATGTGGTCGGTCTCGATCAGGCCGATGTCACCATCCTCTTCGAGTCGTTTGCCTTCAAGTACGGCGTGCCGCTTGATGCCGATCTGGTCTTCGATGTGCGCTGCCTGCCCAACCCCTTCTACACGCCGTCATTGCGGCCGCTCAACGGCCTGGATACCGACGTCGCGAGCTTTCTCGCTGAAATCCCGACTGTGCAGCGGATGATCGATCACATCGGCGACTTCCTGCAGACATGGCTGCCGTCCTATGTCCAGGAAAACCGCAGTTACCTGACGGTGGCCATCGGCTGCACCGGCGGCCAGCATCGATCGGTGTATGTCGTCGAGCAGCTGGCGCGCCGCTTCGAATCGGCCGAAACCGTGCTGACCCGCCATCGAGCGCTGGCGGTGCGCCAGAACGCGTCGCAAACCGCCTGAACCCCGCGAGCGAATCCGATGCTCGACGACCTGCCGATCTTTCCGCTCTCGAGTGTCCTCTTTCCTGGCGGCGTACTGCCCTTGCGGATCTTCGAGGCGCGCTACATGGATATGGTGCGCGAGCGCATGCAGCGCGAAGCGCCCTTCGGCATCTGCCTGATCACCCGCGGTGGCGAAGTCGGCGAGGCGGCCGAACATGAACCGGTCGGCTGCCTGGCCCACATCCGAGGCTGGGACATGGAGCAGCTCGGCGTGCTGCAGCTGCGCGCGGTGGGCGGACAGCGCCTGCGCGTACTCGAACGCGACATCGGCGCCAATGGTCTGATCAGGGCGAAAGTCGAATTGCTGCCCGACGATCCGCCGATGCCGATTCCGGATGAAATGAGGGATTGCGTGGTGCTGATCCGGCGCATCGTCGACGAGCTGCGCACGCGCGAGCCCGACCCTGAGCGGCGCATGATCGCCGAACCCTGCGACTTCGAGTCGGCCGCCTGGGTCGCCAACCGGATCGCCGAATTCATGCCGATTCCGGCGCCGGCCAAGCACAAGCTGATGGTCCTCGATGAGCCGGTCGTGCGTCTGTCGATCGTGCACGGCTGGCTGCAGCAGCATCAGGTCATCTGAGCCGCGCCCGGTTCGACTCAGTCGAGCGTGTCGAGGGTGGCAAGCAGGGTCCGGACCGGCTGCGGCAAGGGCGCGCTGCCGGCTTCGCTCAGCGCGAGCCAGGTATGTCCTGAAGGGGCCTCACCGCCGCGGCAGTCCAGCTGCCAGACGCGCGCCTGCAATCTGAAATGGGTGAAGACATGGCGGATCTCGGTCTGCCCGGTGATGGTGCTCGCGCCCAGACCAAACCGGTTACTGGCCCATTCGATGACCTGGGCCGCGACCTTCGCGCCGGTGCCGACATCGCCCGCTTGCCCATCGCCCTTCTCGCGATCTCCGATGTCGCGATCTTCGGTGTCGCGATCTCTGGAATCGCGATCTCCGGCAACTCGATGAGGCGCCCTGAACTCGGGCAGGCTCCACAACCCGCCCCAGATGCCGCGCGGGGGCCTGCGCTCGAGCAGCACCCTGGCATCGGCGCGCAGGAGCACCAGTTCGGCATGGCGCACATCGACCGTGCGGGCCGGCCGTCGGGTCGGCAACTCGGCCACACGCTCCTGGCGCCGCGCCTCGCATCGTTGGTTCATCGGGCACAGCTCGCAGCGCGGACGGGCGCGCAGACAGACAGTGGCGCCGAGGTCCATCAGCCCCTGAGTGTAGGCCTCGATGCCACCAGCGTCGGGAGAATCGTCGGCCTGACGATCACCCGCCTTGTGCTCATCAACCGCCGGCAGCAGGCCGCAGGCCAGTTTCCACAAGCGCTGCTCGACCGCCCGCTCGCCGGGAAAGCCCTCGATGCCGAAGACGCGGCACAGCACGCGTTTGACATTGCCATCGAGGATCGCTTCGCGTCGGCCCCAGGCAAAGGCTGCAATCGCTGCCGCAGTCGAGCGGCCGATACCGGGCAAGGCCTCGAGCGCCGGCGCATCGTCCGGAAACACGCCACCGTGGCGCGACATCACCAGTCGGGCGCAGGCATGCAGATTGCGCGCGCGGCTGTAGTAGCCAAGGCCACTCCAGAGGGCAAGCACCTCGTCCGGTTCGGCGGCTGCCAGCGTCGACACATCAGGAAACCGTTCGATGAAGCGCGCGTAGTAGCCGAGCACGGTTTGAACCTGAGTCTGCTGCAGCATGATCTCGGAGACCCAGATGCGATAAGGATCGCGAGTCTTTTGCCAGGGCAAGGCATGCCGGCCGCTGCGGCGCTGCCAGGCGATCAGCCGGTGCGCAAAAGACTCGTCTGAGCCTTCACTGTCTTGCAGATCGGGGCGACCGACCACTGCCGGCCGACTCAGGCCGACACCGTCTCGGCGAGCGCCGGCGCCTCATGGGCGAGCAGCGCCGTGACCTGCGCTGCGAGCACCGCGCTGCGATCAAGCTCGGCGTCGACCCGGGCACGGTCTTCCTCGAGCTGCGCGATACGCTCCTTCAGTTGACCGCTGGCCTCCATCACCCGCCGTACCGACTCGACGCGTCGGCGCAGCTGCGCCTGATGCTCGCGCACCTGACTGTCGATCGGCGCCATCAACGCACGCAGCCAGTTCTGGATGTCTTCACCGGCCCGCTCGTAGACATCCCGAATGCGTACCGCCACCGATTCGAAAAAGCGCCGGGTCAGTGACCATTTCTCGGTCGTCACGAGGCTGAGCGCACCAAACTGCTGACGGTGCAGTGCCTCGATCTGCTCCAGCTCGTCGATCAGTGGCCTGATCGAGAAGGGGGCCGGTGTGCCGAGCGCCAGCCCGTGCTCGCGATTGAAGCTGGCGTACATCGCAGCCATCATGGCCTGGACTTCGACGACATGGTCCGAGAGCGTGCGGAAGTCGGCCTGCGCCGCCATCAGCAAGTTGTTCATGCCCTGGCTCAGCCCGATCGACAGCGAGCTTGAGCGCATCTGCTGGCGCGCCTCGCGCACATGACGCTTGAGCTGGTCGATGCGGATCGTGTTGCGGATCGACTGCTCGTGGCGACCGAGCACCATGCGAAGCGCCTGCGTCTGACGCAGGGTGCCCTCGAACTCGGCGCGCTCGAGTTTGACGCGCCGGGCGATCTGCTCAAGCGCTGCGCGGTTCTTGCCACGCAGCCCGTTGAGCTCGAAAACCTGCTCGACCAGATTGCGCCGGCGGGTGGCGAGCAGGGCGTGGATGAGCGAGCGGGCCTCGTCGAATTCACGGCGCAACTGATCGCTCATGATCGACTTCTGGCGCGGAACGATCTCGAGCGCCAGCGCCTGTTCAAGCTCGGGCAGGCGGCTGCGGGCCAGCAGCGCGTCGTCACCGATCACCTTGGCAAGCAGGCCCTTTTGCGCCGAGACCGCAAAGACGTTCTCGTGCGGCAACTGCAAAACCCGCGTAACCGAATCAATCTGCAGCCCGATCTCGGCGTCGATATCGGCGTCCGAGCGCATGCCGTCCCACAAGCCGTCGATCTTGTTGAGCACCACGAAGCGGCCCGACTGATGCGCCGGGCTGATCCGATCGCGCCAGACCTCGATGTCTGACCGGGTCACGCCGGCGTCGGCCGACAGCAGGAACAGCACCGCCTGCGCGCTCGGAATCACGCTCAGCGTCAGCTCAGGCTCGGCGCCGATCGAATTCAGACCGGGCGTATCGATAATGACCAGCCCGGTTTCGAGCAGCGGATGCGGCAGATTGGCGATCGCATGGCGCCAGCGTGAGACCTCGATAAGGCCATCGGCATCGGGGTGCAACGGCGAATCGCTCTCGGTTTCGTCGACCATGCCGAGCAGGACGGCTTCATGAACCGGCACCCGCTTGGTCTCGCGCACGCAGTCGAAAGCGGCACGCAGGCTGTCGAGATTGCCCGGCTCGAACGGGACAGTGACCCATTCGCGGGGCGACTTGCGCAGCTCGGTAACCGTCATGTCGTGCATGCGGGTCTCGATCGGCAGCAGCCGGATGCCGGGTGGCTCGGCCGCGTCGTACATCAGCTCGGTCGGGCACATGGTCGTGCGTCCGGCCGAGGTCGGCAGCACCCGCTGGCCATAGTCGGCAAAGAAGAGTGCATTGATGAGTTCGGACTTGCCGCGCGAGAACTCCGCGACGAAGGCGATCGACATGCGGTCGCCGGCCAGGCGCTCCAGGCTGCGGGCAAAGCGCTGCTGCATGGATCCATCTGCAAGGCCTGCCTCTGCAAGCCAGCGGGCGTAGCGGGTAAGCGCTTCGTTTAGCGCCGCGCGCCAGGCACCGTAGGCCTGGATCCGATCATTGAAACCGGTCATCGGGAAACTTGAATGGAGTGGATGGTCGGCCCGGGCAGTGCAGGCGCGCCAGTGCCGGTGAGGCTAGCACAGGCCGGCATCCGGCTGCGCGCACAGTGCGCTTCGGCAGGGCGGCCCGACCAACGGTGACTCCTTGGCCGACTCTGAACCGAATGGTTGCCGACCCTGGCGGCCCTCAGCTCAGGTCTGGCAGCGCGGGCACCAGAAAGTCGAACGCTGCTGCTGGCGCATCGCTCGCACTGGGGTAGCGCAGACGCGGCAGGGCTGACCCGCGCGGTCGTAAACAAAGCATTCGTTCTGGAAGTAGCCGCTTGCCCCGTCGCTGGCGACAAAATCGCGCAGCGTACTGCCACCTGCCTGAATCGCCGCCGCCAGTGTCTGACGGATCGCCTGCGCCAGCTGATGGCAACGTGTCCGGCTGATGCGGCCGGCCGCGGTGGTCGGCCGAATCCCCGCCCGAAACAGACTCTCGGAAGCATAGATGTTGCCCACACCGACGACGACCGTTCCCGACAGCAGCAGCTGTTTGATCGCCAGCCTGCGGCCGCGGGTCGCCTGATAGAGCAGATCGCCATCAAAGGCAGGCGAAAACGGTTCGATACCGAGCGAGGCGAGCAGGGGATGATGCTCGGGCGGGCCCTGCAATGCGTCGTGCCAGAGCACCGCGCCGAATCGCCGCGGATCGTTGAGCCGCAGCACGCCACCGGCGAACTGCAGATCGAAGTGATCGTGGGCGCGCAGCGGCCGATCGGGGGGCGTCCAGGCGATCGTTCCCGACATGCCCAGGTGGACGATCAGCCATCCGGGCTCGACCGCAAAGAGCAGATACTTGCCGCGGCGCTCAACCGCCCGCAGCACCCGGCCGGTCAGCTGCTCGGGCAGCCCGTCGGGAATCGGCCATCGAAGTGCCGGCGCGCGCCTGACGACGCCGGTGATGCGGCGTCCGACCGCTGTCGCGGCGAGTCCGCTGCGAACAACTTCGACCTCGGGGAGTTCAGGCATCGGACGGCTTGGGCTCGGTTGCCGGTGAGTTTAAGCTAGCCTACTATCCCATGATGAATGTCCCCTTCGCACTGGCCGCACTTGTCGTCGCGGTAACCCTTTCCGGATGTGCGGGCCCCAACGCACCCGGCCTCTCCTCTCCTGCGGGGGCCGAATCACCGGCCCCGTCAGGCGGCTCCGCGGCCGGCACCCCGAGCGGCTCCAGGACCGCTGCGGCCGCACCCGCAGCCGCAACGGCTCAGACCGGCGCCTCCGCCCCTGCAGCAGACCTGCCCTCGGTCCGGCTCTCGCCCGAGATCCTCTTTCAGATCCTGGCGGCCGACATCGCGGTGCAGCGCGGCGAATTCGGTGCCGCCTGGAACACCTACATGTCGCTCGCCCGACAGACACGCGACCCGCGCCTGGCTCGCCGGGCGACCGAGACCGCGTTTTCGGCCAGGGCGCTCGGCGAAGCCACCCAATCGGCGACCCTCTGGCGCGAACTGGCACCGCAGTCAGCCGAAGCCGCCCAGGCTCTCGAAGCGCTGTGGCTCAATACCGGCCGACTGACCGAGGTCGAGCCCCTGCTGCGCGAGCGCCTTGCTCGTGCGCGCACTGACGGCACGCTGCCGGATGTCTATAACCAGTTGCAACGCTCGCTTGCCCGCACTGCCGATCGCAAAGCCGCCTGGCAGATGATCCAGCGCCTGAGCGAACCCGATCTCAAGCTCCCCGCCGCCCGGATCGCACGCGCCACGCTCGCTGCTGCTGCCGAGGATTACCCGGCCGCAGTCGAGGAGGCACGACAGGCGATGCGCCTGGCGCCCGATGACGAAGAAGCCATCCTGGTGGCCGCCCGCAGCATGTGGCAGTTGCCCGACAGCAAGCAAGCCGCACTCGATTTGCTCGACGGTTTCGTCAAACGTTCGCCCAAGTCGCTTGAGGCCCGCTATCTCTATGCCCGGATGCTGCTTGGCGAGGGCAAGATCGACGCCGCACGCGCGCAGTTCGATGCCGCACTGGCCCAGAGCCCAGACAATCCCGCTCTGCTGCTGTCGGTTGCGCAGGCCGCCTACCAGGCCAAACAGCCTGCCGAATCCAGGCGCTATCTCGAACGCTATCTCGCCCTGCCCCCCGCCACAACGCGCGACCGCTCAACCGCCACCTTCCTGATGGCCCAGATCGCGGAAGACGCCGGCAAGACCGACGAGGCGGTCGCCTGGCTGGCCAAGGTGCCACCCGGCGACGACTTCATGCCGGCAACCGTGCGTCGCGCGATGCTGCTGGGCAAAGCCGGCCGAATCGATGAAGGCCGCGAACTGCTTCGCACCGCCCCGGCGGGGTCGGCGCGCGATCAGACCCTGCTGGTGTCCGCCGAGGCCCAGTTGCTGCGCGAAGCCGGCCGCAATCAGGAATCCTTCGACGTCCTGGGTGCCGCGCTCGCCAAGTCGCCCGACAATACCGACCTGCTCTACGACTATGCGATGGCCGCCGAGAAGATCGACCGCTTCGCGGTGATGGAAACCTCGCTGCGCCGACTGATCGACTTGCGCCCCGATCAGCCGAATGCCTACAACGCACTCGGCTACACCATGGCCGATCGGGGTATCCGGCTCGATGAAGCCCGCACGCTGATCGAAAAAGCCCTGTCGATCGCACCGAACGACGCCCACATTCTCGACAGCATGGGCTGGGTGCTCTACCGGCAAAAAGACAGTGCTGGAGCCTTGCGCTACCTGCGCCAGGCCTACGCGATTCTTCCGGAGGTTGACATCGCCGCGCACCTGGGCGAAGTGCTCTGGACCGAAGGCAAACAGGACGAAGCGCGCAGGTATGGCGTGAGGGCCGCTCTCGCGAACCCAACAACACCACGCTTCGCGAAACGCTCGTTCGCCTGAATGTCACGCTCTGAGCGGCGGCGCCCACCGCTGCTCACCGGACTGCTCAATCCGCTGACGCTGCTTCTGGTCAGCTGTGCGCTCGCCTCGGGCTGCGCAGTCACGCCGCCACGCCTGCCCGGCGCCGACAACACTCTGGCGCCCGAACTGGCGCCGCGTGAATGGACAGGCCGCTTCTCGGTGTCTTCCCAATCGAGTGGTGTCGACACGCGTCAGGACGCCGCCGTCGGGCGATTCCTGCTCACCAGCGTGCCAAGCTCCGGCGGACGAACCCTCGATCTGATGCTGCAGTCGCCCTTCGGACAGACGCTGGCCACTGCCCGCCGTTTGCCCGACCGCACGGCCTCGCTGGTGATGGCCAATGGCCGCACGCTGACCGCAGGCAGCCTCGATGCTCTGCTCGAGCAGGCCATCGGCTGGCCGCTGCCGGTCGAGCGCCTGACCGACTGGCTCGACGACCGCTTCGAGCGGGTGCTGACGCGCGACAGCACCGGGCAGATCACATCGGCCACCGACAGTGGCTGGCAGATCAGCCGCGAGCCGAACCGCTGGATCCTGGTCAGACCACGCCCCGACGGCGAGTTGCGCGTCGTGCTGGTCCTCGACCGCTGACCGCCGCCATGCTGACCGACATCCGCTACGCACCCGCTCCGGCCAAGCTCAACCTTTTCCTTCATGTCACCGGTCGACGCGCCGACGGCTATCACGAGCTCGAAACCGTCTTTCAACTGATCGATCTGTGCGACCGGGTGCATCTGCATCGTCGTGAGGACGGCCAGATCCGCCGGATCGGCTCGATCCCCGGCGTGCCGGTCGAATCCGACCTGGTGGTCCGGGCGGCGAGGCTGTTGCAGCAAGCCAGCGGCAGCCCGCTCGGGGTCGACATCGGGCTTGAAAAACACATCCCGATGGGTGGCGGACTGGGGGGTGGCAGCTCGGACGCCGCCACCGTCCTGATCACGCTCAACCGCCTGTGGGGGCTCGACTGGCCGTCCGACCAGCTTGCCGCCCTCGGTCTGGCGCTCGGTGCCGACGTCCCGTTCTTCATTTTCGGGCGCACTGCCTACGCCCGCGGCGTGGGCGAGCAACTGCAGCCCCTGGACCTGCCGCCCTTCTGGTTCGTGGTGGTCGCACCGCCGGTCGCGGTCGCCACCGGCGAGATCTTCGCTGCTCCCGATTTGACACGTCATACCGAACCCCTCAAAATCGACGGTCTTTCGCGGGTCACACGCGTCTGGCAGGGCAGAAATGACCTCCAGTCGGTTGTGGTCCGGCGGTTTCCGGAAGTGGCGTCAGCATTGGCGTCTTTGCAGGAAGCCGCCCGCGCGCTGGGGCTCGACCCCACGCTGGCCCGGATGTCCGGATCAGGTGCGTGCGTGTTTTACCCCGCTTCGACCGAGGCCCTTGCTGGGCAGATGGCCGGAGCGTTGCTGCGCAGCGAGGTTGGAGTGGTCCGTGTCTGTCATGGTCTGGTCCGGCACCCGTTGGGGAGTCGCCAAGTTGGTCAAGGCACCGGATTTTGATTCCGGCATGCGAGGGTTCGAGTCCTTCCTCCCCAGCCCGATAGTTACGGATGACGATGATGCAGCGGCCCATAGCGAGTTCCCCCGAGACCCTGCGCCCTGAAGGCCTGATGGTCTTCACCGGCAATGCCATTCCTCAACTGGCCGCTGCGGTCGCAGACAGTCTCGGCATCCAGCTCGGCAAAGCCACCGTGGGTCGCTTCTCCGATGGCGAAGTCATGGTCGAGATCCTCGAGAACGTCCGCGGCAAGGACGTCTTCGTGCTGCAGTCAACCTGCGCGCCCACCAATGACAACCTGATGGAAGTGATGGTCATGGTCGACGCGCTCAAGCGCGCCTCGGCCAGCCGCATCACCGCCGCCCTTCCCTATTTCGGCTATGCCCGCCAGGATCGCCGCGTGCGCTCCTCCCGAGTGGCGATCAGCGCCAAGGTGGTGGCCAATATGCTCGAGGTCGCAGGCGTCGACCGGGTCCTGACCATGGACCTGCATGCCGACCAGGTGCAGGGCTTCTTCGATATCCCGGTCGACAATATCTATGCCTCGCCGCTGCTGCTGGCCGACGTGGCCAAGCGCAATCTCGACGACTGCATCGTGGTCTCGCCCGACGTCGGCGGCGTGGTGCGCGCGCGCGCCCTGGCCAAACAGCTCGGCACCGATCTGGCCATCATCGACAAGCGCCGTCCCAAGGCCAATCTGTCCGAGGTCATGAATCTGATCGGCGAAGTCCGCGACCGCACCTGCATCATCATGGACGACATGGTCGATACCGCCGGCACGCTCACCAAGGCGGCTGATGCACTCAAGGCTGAAGGCGCCACTCGCGTGCTGGCCTATTGCACCCACCCGGTACTGTCCGGCCAGGCGGTCGAACGCGTGACCAAGTCCGCGCTCGACGAGCTGGTCGTCACCGATTCGATTCCGCTCAACGAGGCCGCGCGGGCCTGCTCCAAGATCCGCGTCATCAGCTGTGCGCCGCTGCTGGCCGAAACGATTCTGCGCATCAACCGCGCCGATTCGGTGTCGTCGCTGTTCAACGACGAAGATTTCTGAGTTTCTCCGGACCGCCCTGCGGCCCGGCAATCGAAAACCCGCGTTTTGCGGGAGGTTCCCGCCATACCGGCGGGTTGTGCAAACCCGGCACTCTGGTCGCGGAGGCCGGGATTTATAAGGAGTTGCGATGAAAGTCGTCGCGAAAACACGTACGGTGCATGGTTCGGGTGCGAGCCGCCGACTGCGCCTTTCGGGCAAAGTGCCCGGCATCATCTATGGCGGCAACGGTGAACCCTCCGCCATCGAAATCGACCACAACCCGCTCTATCACTCGATGCGGGTCGAGGCCTTCCATTCGTCGATTCTCGAGATGGAACTCGACGGCAAGTCCGAGCAGGTGCTGCTGCGCGACGTGCAATGGCATGCCTTCAAGCAGCAGGTCATGCACATCGACTTCCAGCGCGTGGCCACCGATCGCAAGATCCACATGAAAGTGCCGCTGCACTTCTCCAACCAGGAGCTGTCGCCGGCGGTCAAGCAGTCCGCTGCCATCGTCAGCCACATCCTGACCGAGATCGATGTGAGCTGCCTGCCGGCCAACTTGCCGAGGTTCATCGCGGTCGATCTGTCAGGCCTGAGCGCCGGCCACCCGCTGCATCTGTCCGACATCACGCTGCCTGAAGGCGTGACCGCGGTGCTGCACGGCAATGACAATCCGGTCCTGGTGGTCGCCACCGTCAAGGGCGGCGGCGACGCCGAAGAGGCTCCGGCTGCGGCTGCAGCCGCACCGGCCGCCAAGCCGGCCGCCAAGGCACCGGCCAAGAAGTAAGTCTGGCCATGCGCGGTCCGAGAGTCTCGGATCGCGCCCCGCAGGACACTGACCCGGCATGACCCCGATCCGCCTGATCGTGGGCCTGGGCAATCCCGGCCCCGAACACGAAACCGACCGCCATAACGCCGGCTTCTGGCTGGTGGAGGCGCTCGCGCGTCAAGGTGGCGCCGCCTGGCGCAGCGAGTCGCGCTTTCACGGCGAGCTGGCCCGTCTGAAAATCGGCGAACACGACCTGCTGCTGCTCAAGCCTCAGACCTACATGAACCGCTCGGGGCAGTCGGTGTCTGCGCTGGCCCGCTTTTATCGGATCAGCGTCGGCGAGATGCTGGTCGCCCATGACGAACTCGACCTCGCCCCCGGCACACTGCGCCTGAAACGCGGCGGCGGCAGCGGTGGACACAATGGCCTGAAAGACATCAGCGCCGCCATGGGCAGCCCCGACTACGGGCGGCTTCGCATCGGCATCGGTCATCCGCGCGATCTCTATCCTGGCCGCGAGGTGATCGACTTCGTGCTTGCCCGCCCCTCGCGCGCCGAGCAGCAGCTGATCGATGACCGCACGAACGCCGCACTCGAACTGGTGCCGCTGCTGGTGCAGGGGCACTGGGAGCGGGCCGGACAAAAGCTGCATACCGTGCCACCCAAGCCATCGGCGACATGAGCCCGCGCCGGCCGGTCATCCACTGGATGGACGGCGCTGTCCTGATGCTGGTCTTCGGCATCCTGTACGCCAGCCTTGCACGCTACGGCCGCATCAACTGCAGCAATGCGCCGGCATCGCTATTGCGTGAATCGCAGGCCATCTCGGGGTCGGACGCGCTGGGCAATGTCTTTGCCTACCTGCTGCTGGGCGCGGCGATGGCTTTTGCTCGTGCGCAGCGCCGTGCATCCGCAAACGACGATGCCCGGCGCCCGCATGGCGCAGGCCGCGAACTCGCCGCGGCAGCCTGGGCAATCGGCGCCTGCATGCTGCTGTCATTCTCGATGGAGGCTGCTCAGACCTGCCTGAGCGAGCGACTCTCCTCAGCCTGGGATCTCTTTTACAACACCAGCGGTGCTGCGCTCGGCTGGTTCGGCGCAGGTGCCCTGTTGCCGGTCTGGAACCTGATTGAAAAACGCGCGTTCATGCGTCCGCAGCAGGTCAGGCTGCTCGCGGTGGTGATGGTGGCCGCACTCGGCTGGCTGATCGAAGACACCGCCCCCTGGTTGCCTCGCTTCGATGCAACGCTGATGCATGCCAACCTCAAGGCCACCTGGATCGCCTTTGCCACCGGCCACCTCAACGCATGGCGCCTGATCGGCCATGGCGGCGAATGGCTGGCTCTGGGTCTGGCGCTGTCGCTGCCCCGGCGCGATGCATGGCTGCCGGTCGTGGGCCTGTCGGTGCTCGCCGTACTGGCGATGGGATGGCGGCTGATGCTGCCGGGCACGATGCCGCTTGGGCCGGAGAGCCTGGTCACGCTGCCGGCCGCCCTGCTGCTGGTGCTGGTGATATTGCGCGCGAACTTTCGCACTCGCGCCGCCCTGACCATCATCGCAGCCATCGTGGCGGTCAGCGCCTACCAGCTCAAGCCGGGATCTGGCCTGATGATGCCCTTCCATTGGCGCATCCATTTTCTGCAGGGCAATCCGATTGCGGGCATTCAGCTTGCCGCCTTTTTCGGATGGTTCGGGATGACCGTGGTTGCGGCAGGCAAGGTGGTCAACCGCCGGACGCTGGCTTGGGTCGTGACTGCAGGCGCCATCACCGCCTTGCTCGAATGGTGCCAGACCATGATTCCGGGGCGCACGCCCGACCTGTCGCCGACCTTCATGGCGCTGGCCGGTGCCGGCCTTGCCGCCGGCATGTTGAGCGCAGGCCGGGCGGTCCCGGCACAACAGGACAACGCTGCAACAGACGCTCCGGGAACCCCACGCATTGCGTCATGAGCCCGCGGGTATACTCGCCCACGCTGTTTTTCGAGTCTTTAGCCTGTCAACCCTGCATTCAATCAAAGAGGATCTCCCATGCGCAAAGTCCCAATGCAACTTCTCGTGGTCGCTGCCTTGTTCTCCACCGCGCTGCCGCTGGCTGCGCAAACCACCAGCACCATGGTCGAAGGCCGTGGCGCCGCTGAAGTCGTGACCGTCAAGGCGCGTGTCGACTCGATCGACAAGGCCACCCGCCGCATCGTCCTGACCGGACCCGAAGGCCGCTCGATGTCAGTGGTCGCCGGCCCCGAGGTGCGCAACTTCGATCAGATCATGGTCGGCGACACGGTCGTGCTCAAGCACTTCCAGGCGCTGGCGGTTGATCTGATCAAGAGCCCGGGCAGCGACGGCATCCGCGAAATGGTTGTGCGCGACGGCGTTGCGATTTCCCCGAGGGGCGGCATGCCTGGCGCGATGGCCGGCCGTGAGACGATCATCATCGCCAACGTCTGGTCGGTCGACAAGAAGCGCCAGATCGTGACCCTGCGTGGCGCCCGCGATGGCCTGAAGGAATTCAAGGTCAAGGATCCGGCCAAGATGGCCGCGGTTCAGGTCGGCGATCAGGTCGAACTGAAGTATGTCGAGGCAGTGGCGGTTGCGGTCACCCGCGTCGCCAAGTAAGTCTCAGTCGAACCTCGACGGATCGCGATCGGCACCTGCCGATCCAAGCCTTGAGCGACCGCCGGCTTTCATCACGAAAGTCGGCGGTTTGCTTTTTCCGGATCCGCTGCGATTCGGGCCGCATCCTCTGCGGCGATACAATCGACCTTTAACCGGTGTGCGGACAGTATCTCAATGAGTCTTCAATGCGGCATCGTCGGACTGCCTAATGTCGGCAAGTCCACCCTCTTCAACGCCCTGACCAAGGCCGGGATTGCGGCCGAGAACTATCCGTTCTGCACGATCGAGCCGAATGTCGGCATCGTCGAGGTGCCCGACCCGCGCCTGGCGCTGCTTGCGGCCATCGCCAAACCCGAGCGGGTCCTGCCGGCGGCGGTCGAATTCGTCGACATCGCCGGCCTGGTGGCCGGTGCGTCCAAAGGCGAGGGGCTGGGCAACCAGTTCCTGGCCAATATCCGTGAGACCGATGCGATCGTTCATGTGGTGCGCTGCTTCGTCGACGAAAACGTGGTGCATGTCTCGGGCAAGGTCGACCCGCTGTCCGACATCGAAGTGATCAACACCGAACTGGCCCTCGCCGATATGGCCAGCGTCGAGAAGGCCCACTCGAAATACACCAAGCAGGCCCGCTCGGGCGGCGACAAGGAAGCCGCTCGCATGCTGCCCCTGCTCGAGCGCTGCCTGGCCGTGCTCAATGAAGCCCGGCCGGTGCGATCGATCGATTTCGATGCCGACGAACGCGCGCTGATCAAGCCGCTGTGCCTGATCACCGCCAAGCCGACCATGTATGTCGCCAACGTGCGCGAAGACGGCTTCGAAAACAACCCGCACCTCGATGCGGTGCGCAACATGGCGCAGGACGAAAAATCAGTGGTCGTGCCGGTGTGCGCGGCCATCGAGGCCGAGATGGGCGACATGGAAGACGAGGACAAGGCGGTCTTTCTGGCCGACATGGGCATGACCGAACCGGGCCTCAATCGCGTGATTCGTGCGGCCTACACCCTGCTTGGTCTGCAGACCTACTTCACCTGCGGCCCCAAGGAAGTCCGTGCCTGGACGGTTCGCGTCGGCGCCACCGCACCGCAGGCGGCTGCGGTCATCCACACCGACTTCGAGAAGGGCTTCATCCGCGCCGAGACCATCGCCTACAACGACTTCATCGCCTGCAAGGGCGAG
>JAPLQF010000040.1 GCA_026399875.1 Burkholderiales bacterium
ACGACCCGCAGCGATCAACTGCACCGCCGCCACCTTGAACTCCTCGGTGTATCTCGCCTTCGCAATCCGCTTCATCCATCACCTCCGGTATCGCCATATTTTGCTCTACCGTCGGTATCCGAAAATCGCAGGGAAGCTCATTGAGCTCAATCGTAAGGGGAAAACTCAACCGGCGACACAACACTCAGCAAGCAACGCCTAGAGCCTCTCAAACGCCAGATCGAATCCGTGTAGGTTTACTCCAAGAGTTGTTTATGAGACTCAGACAGGAGCAGTCGGTCGATCGGGAAGCGCGAAAGAAAGCGCCGGTTTCAAGCAGGTGTTGAAAAAGCCGACCTGTAATTCTGCTGCGTGGCATGCTGCTCGCCCCCATCGCTGGCCACAATATGCGCAGGTCAACCCGCCTCCAACCTTCTGTTCGAATCGACCGCGGCAAGCAAGTGGCTTGCGACTGCCGACGGCGCAAAGGGCTTGCGCAATACCGTGATCGAAGGCGATGCAAGAATCCGAGGGTTGCCGGTCAAGTCTGCCCCTGTGATCAGCACGCGCTTGGGCGAGTAGCCCAGCCACGCATCGATCGACTCGAAAGCGTCCAGGCCATTGAGCCCTGCCTGTAGCGCATCGTCGCTGACGACGGCATCAACTGACTATTCGATCCGATCCGTCATGGAATGCTTTAAGCGTTTCCATGCTGGGGCCGGATGCGACGATGCCCCCAATCTGCCTGACACCAAACTGCAACCCTGAAGTCGAGCCCCAACGAGCCCGAAGCTAAACGGCGGCAGCCGGCCAAATCACGACAAGGCAACCGTGCAGTCGCGAAGCCATCCAGTGCGGCATCGGTCGCCCCCGTTACAGGAAATGCGCTGCGGGCCGCCGCTCTTTTGGGCTGGCTCCCGTGATTGATCCCGACCCCCCGCCAGCTTGCGCATCGCGATCATCGAGGACGAGTCGGCGATGCGGGCTGTTTTCTGCAGATCATCAGCTCCTTCGGGGACCGGGACAAGGGGTGGTTAAGGCGCTGGGTGGGGGGCGAATGGATACCTGTTCAAAGACAGTCTCCCCCAGCCGCTCATCGGTGGCATAGCGATCGCGATGGATGGCGGCGCGCCGGTGAGCCTTGCGACGACGGGCAATCTGCTCGACCCGCTGCGCCCGCCCGCCGCCGCGCCGAAAGGCAAGCTGCAGGCCACCGCAGGATCGGCGGACCGGTGGCGAAATCGAGCTACTGCGCGCCTTTGCCGATGCAACAGCCACAAATAAGCAGCCCGCGTGCTGGGCGTTTCACTGCACACCATGGGCACCCATGTAAAGGCGGTCTATCGCAAGCCCGAAGTCAATTCGAGCAGCGATGCGTTCCGGTAGGCACTCCGGCATTTAGGCAGCGCTCGCGGTGCGGTGCGGATGCAGACTCACGTGCGCTTCGATGATCGCTTGACCTTGGCGAGCCTACGTGCAGAATTGCTCTGCCCGCGAATTCGCGTTCGGCATGACATTGGCTCAGCTCATGGGGGGTGATCGATGGCTTCATCCGCGTCTTCGACCAGCACATTGTTCCGGTTTGTCAGACTGAACAGCCCGCGCGTCTTCGATCTGGGCGCTCGCGCCCGCGACCTTGAAGAGCTGAAACCGCTGCTGGGCGGTACCGCGCGCGAGCGTAACGCGGCGATCAAGGCGGTGCTGGCCGATTGGTCAGATGATCAGCTAACCTCACTCGAAGCGCGCTACCGCAGTCCGTTCCGGGACGATGTGCCCTTTGCAACGCACGTTCCCTCGCGGCGCGACCTGACCGAGGAAGGCGCGGCCATCGCAGCGAAGCTGGCATTAGACGGCACAGCCAAGAAGGATCGCAAACGGCTGCTGGGCGCGGCGAGCGCGCTGCACGCTTCTGGCAAGCCGGGCGCGGCGCGCTGTGGGGCGCTGCTTCAGCTGATCGAGGCGCTCACCGATCTGCCCCCTGCGCGGGTCTTGCTGGCCCCGCTGGTGGTGGAACGCTTCGCGCAGAAACCGACCGCTAGACCCACCCCCGCCGAGCTCGTACCCGGGCAACCCAGCACGTCCGTCGCCCCCGTCGAGCCGGTTGATCCAACCAAGCAGCGCGATACGATTGCCGCGGCTTGGCAGTTGCGCAACCTTTATGCCCGAAGCCTGCGGGAGCGTGTCGAGACGCTCTCGGCGGAACTGGAGCGCAAGCTTCCCGCGCCGGCCCTCTCAACGCAAGCCGAGGCTACCGCAACGCCTATCGCCAAGGCTGTAAGCGCGACGCGGAAGATCAAGGGCAAGGCCGCCAATGCCGGCAAGGCGAAGGCAGCCGAATCGCCCGGGCTCGGCCGTAGCGAGATGCTGCTGCGAGACCAGCGCCGCACCCAGGCCCTCGCCCATTTCAAGGCGCTGCGCGAACGGCAGGAGGCACGCAAGGCCACGCTCAAAGCCGTCGCCACCTTTGCCACCAACCTATCCGCCGCCTCGTTCATGGCAGTGCCATCTGCAGAGATTGCCGACAAGGTCGGGCGCGGCTGGACCATCGAGGCGATCGACCGCTTACGCGACCGACTGAAGGATCTCGGCCTCGTACTGCCCGATGACCGCAGCAGCTTCTGCGTGGTTTATGAAAAGGCCGAAAGCCGGATCGAACGCGAAATGCCCGAGCGTTATGCGGGCCGTGCCCGGACATTGCCCGAACTGGACCGCACCGCCGTGGCGATGCACGACCGGGTTGAACTGCTCGGTTCAGCCGATCTCATCAAGGTTCAAGAACAGGTGATCGGCTACACCGAGGGAGAGATCAGTTATGTCGAGAACGTGCTGGCCGGTGAACGCCGACTACGCCGCGAACGGACCACACGCGAATTCGAGACCATCGACCAGAC
>JAPLQF010000038.1 GCA_026399875.1 Burkholderiales bacterium
AAGCGGGCCCCGCAGGACCAGCGGTGTGTCAAAGCTCATGAGGATTCCCGTTTAAGGAGGCGTGTTTCATCACCATCGATCGTATGCCGGTGAACGACATCGGTCGATCGGAGCATCGCCATTTCGGGCCTGCGATTTGATACAGGTCAAGCGCGCTGCAATCGCCTGCGACCTGGAGCCATTGAAGCCATTGCATGGGGTCGGTGAAGGCAGCATCGACCACTATCGGCTAGGATGCCAGCCACCCGGTGCAACGCACCGATACTGAGGAGACCACCGTGACCGATCTGCATTTCCGCTCGGCAAGCACACTGGCCGGAGAATTGCGCCAGGGGCGAATCGGCGCACGCGAACTGCTCGAACATTTCCTGGCCCGCGTCGATCGCTTCAATCCAACGCTCAACGCCATCATCCAGCAGGACCGCGAAGGCGCCCGCGCACGCGCCGATGCGGCCGATGCCGCTCGCAAACGCGGGCAGGCAATGGGCCCGCTGCACGGTGTGCCGATGACCATCAAGGAAAGCTACAAGCTTCGCGGCATGCCGACTACCTGGGGCATCCCGGAGCTGCGCAACAACATCGCCGACCAGGATGCGCTGGCGGTGCAGCGCCTGACGGCAGCCGGGGCAAACATCTTCGGCAAGACCAACATCCCGATCAGGCTCGCCGACTTCCAGAGCTACAACGAGATCTATGGCACGACCAACAACCCCTGGGATAGCGGCCGCACACCGGGCGGCTCGTCGGGCGGTTCGGCCGCAGCGCTCGCAGCCGGACTCACCGGGCTTGAGATCGGCAGCGACATCGGCGGTTCGATCCGAAATCCGGCGCATTTTTGCGGGGTGTTCGGGCACAAGCCCACCTGGAACCTGGTGCCGATGCTCGGCCATGCGCTGGGCGGCATCCTCACCCCGACCGACATCTCGGTGATCGGGCCGCTTGCGCGCTCGGCCTTCGATCTGGAGCTCGCAATGTCGCTGATGGCGGTGCCCGACGAGATGGACGCCGCAGGCCTCACCGTCAGGCTCAGGCCGCTCGATCAGCCGATCTCGGATCTGCGCATTGCGGTCTGGAAGACCGAGTCGATCTGCCCGAGCTCGTCCGCGGTGGCAGCACGGGTCGATGCGGTCGCCAAAGCACTGGCCTCGATGGGCGCGGCAATTGACGAATCTGCGCGACCGGACTTCAGCGCCGAGCACAGCCACGAGGTCTTTTCAGCATTGCTGTCGTCAGCGATGTCGGCCCGCCTGCCCGACGACGACTATGCCCGGATGGTTGCGCGTGCCGATCAGCTCGATGCCGCCGATCGCAGCGCCGGTGCGCAGCAGATTCGCTGGCAGACCATGAGGGCTCGTGAACGAGGCCAGCTGAACGAGGCCCGTACCCGCATCCGCTGGGCCTGGCACCGCTTTTTCGAGCAGCATGACTTCCTGATTGCGCCGATCATGCCGACCACGGCTTTTGCGCACAACCAGGCGCCTTTGGGCGAACGCAGCATCGAGATCGACGGCACGAAACACCCCTATTTCAGCCAGACCTTCTGGGCCGGCCTGGCCGGTGTGGCCTATCTGCCGGGCACCGTCATTCCTGGGGGCGCGGGGCCTGATGGCCTGCCGATTGGCGTGCAGATCATCGGCCCGGCCTATGGCGACCTGCGCACCATCCAGCTTGCCCAGCGGCTGGAGCAGCACGGCTTTGCCTTCGTGCCGCCGCCGGCCTGCGCCTGAACGAATCTTTTTTCGATGAATTCAACATTGACGGAGCAACACATGGACATCAAGGCCAATCAGATCGCAGTCATTACCGGCGGCGGCACCGGCATCGGACGCGCGCTGGCCCGACAGCTCAGCGCAAAGGGTGTGCATATCGCAATCTGCGACCTGTCCGCCTCCAATATGGCGCAGACCCGCAAGCTGTGTCTGGCCGAAGCGCCGGCCGGCACGCGGGTCACCACCTGTGTGGCCGACGTTGGCAAGGAGACCGATCTGATCGCCTTTCGCGAGCAGGTGATGGTCGAGCATCAGACAAAGCACATCGATCTGCTCTTCAATAACGCCGGCATCGGCGGCGGTGGCGGTTTTGTGGCCGGTGATCGCAACGAGTGGGAGCGGACCTTCAATGTGGTCTGGTTCGGCGTGTATTACGGGTCACGCACCTTCATGCCGATGCTGGTGGCCAGCCCGCGCAGCCATCTGGTGAACGTCAGCAGCGTCAACGGCTTTTGGGCCTGTCTTGGCACCGGCGTGTCGCATACCGCCTATTCGGCGGCCAAATTTGCGGTCAAGGGCTTCACCGAAGCCCTGATCACCGACCTGCGCCTGAATGCGCCGAATGTGACCTGCTCGGTCGTCATGCCCGGCCATATCGGCACCTCGATTGCACTCAACACCATGCAGGTGCTGCGCAACCATTCCGAACTCGAGATGACGCCGGATGAGGTGGCGGCGGTGCGAAAGCGCATGGTCTCAGCCGGAGCGCCGGTTGCCGGCCTGAGCGATGAGGCCGTCAAACAGATGCTGTATCAGCGCGGAGTCGACTTTCGCGACAAGGCGCCGACCACCGCCGAGCAGGCTGCTGGCATCATTCTCGACGGCGTGAGCGCAGGGCGCTGGCGGATTCTGGTCGGAGAGGATGCACAGCGCCTTGATGCCGCCGTGCGCAAGGACCCGGAGAATGCCTATGAGCCGGCCTTTGTCGAGGCAGTGCGGCTTGTGCCGAATCGCTGAGCATTGCGCTGAGTATCACGTTGAAAATCACGTTGAAAATCTCGTCGGAAATCGTGCTGGCGAAGTCCTGACTGATCGCTTGCCCGACACCCGTCCCATCTCTCAAGGAATGCTCTCATCATGACCCGTCTGAGCAAACTGTCACGTTCGGTGGCAGGCAAGGTTGTCATCGTCACCGGTGCGGCCAGCGGCATGGGCCGCGCAACCGCACATCTGTTTGCCGATGAAGGCGCGCTGGTGGCGGCGACCGATATCAGCCCGATCGGGCCGGTCATCGACGAGATCACGGGGGCCGGCGGCACGGCCCGGGGCTGGCAGCTCGATGTCTCGAACCGTGCCGACATCGACCGGGTGGTGGCAGAGATCGCCGCACACTTCGGCCTCATCGACATCCTGATCAATAACGCCGGCATCTCGCTGCATGGCGCGGTCGACACCGAAGACTTCGAATCGCGCTGGGCGCGCAGCCTCGATGTGCTGCTGACCGGGCAGGTACGGATGATCCGTGCAAGCCTGCCTCATCTGCGCAAGGCCACCGGCGCCCGGATCGTCAACATCGCCTCGACCGAAGCCCTGGGCGCCACGCGGTTCATCAGCCCCTATACCGCGGCCAAGACCGGCGTGATCGGACTGACCCGCTCGCTTGCGGTAGAACTCGGGCCGGAAGGCATCACCGTGAACTGCATCTGCCCGGGTCCGATCAACACCGGCATGACCCAACGCATCGCCCCCGAGCAGAAGGCCGAATTCGCTCGCCGACGTACCGCTTTGCGCCGCTATGCCGAGCCGGAAGAAGTCGCGCACATGACGCTGTCGCTGTGCCTGCCGAGCGCGGGCTACACCACCGGCGTTGCCCTGCCTGTCGATGGCGGGCTGACGATTCGCAATGCCTGAGGGCCGCCGATTCGGCTCGTGCCGGCCCCACTGCACGACACGAGTGAAGCCCGGGCAATGAGCATGAACTCGCTGCCTTACCAGCTCAGCCCGCAAGACGATGCGAGCCTGCGATCGCGCTCGAATCTCATGGGCGCTTATCTGGTTGCCCATGCCTGGGCACTGATTCTCGGATCGATCGCGCTGGTCGCGCTCTGGCCGAATCCTTTGACCTTTCTGATCGCGGTCGTGGTAATCGGCAACCGGCAACTCGGGCTGGCGATCCTGATGCACGACGCCTCGCATCGCCTGCTGTTTGCCAGCGCGAAGGCCAACGACCGGGTCGGTGCCTGGCTGTGCGGTGCACCGGTCGGAACAAGCCTGCAACAGTACCGGCCCTATCACCTCCTTCACCATCGCCACACGCAGCAGGCCGAGGACCCCGACCTGCCCCTGTCGGCAGTCTTTCCGATCACCCGCAAAAGCCTGCGACGCAAGCTGGTGCGCGACCTGTTCGGCATCACCGGTTATCAGCGTCGCAAGGAGCAGTTCGAGCGGGCGATGGGCGAGTCAATCGGGTTAAGCGCCAGGCTGATCACAATCATCCGCAATGAAGGCGCCTTTTTGCTGACCAACCTCCTCCTTCTGGCGGGCCTGAGCGCAGCCGGCCTCTGGTGGGCTTACTTTCTCTTGTGGCTGCTGCCGCTGTTGACCTGGTACCAGCTCATCAGCCGACTGCGAAACATCGCCGAGCATGCGGTGGTCGGCCCCGCCGATGATCCGCTGCGCAATACCCGCACCACAATCGCCAACCCCTTGATGCGGCTGGTGCTGGCCCCTTACTGGGTGAACTATCACCTCGAGCATCATCTCTTCGTGTTCACACCGTGCTGGAAGCTGCCCCGCGCGCATCGCCTGCTGCGCGCTGCAGGTCTGCTCGAGCGCATGGAGGTCGAGACCAGCTACTGGCGGGTGCTGCAAAAAGCCTGCAGCGCTTCAAGCGAATCCGATAGGCGCGGGCCGCGACGCAAAACCGCGTCGCATATCTGAGGGCAATCGACTGCGACCGAATCGACGTCAGCGCTGAGCTTGATCTACTCAGCGCTGGGGTCGAGCGTCAACGGCTGGTGCGGGTCGGGATCTTGTCAAAAGGCATGCCGCGGTCGGCCCGCATGTCGGCAGGCAGACCCAGAACGCGCTCGGCAATGATGTTGCGCAGGATCTCGTCGGTGCCGCCCTCAATCCGGGTGGCAGGCGAACGCAGCAGCATCGCCTGAAAACGCGCCGACGCCTCGACGCGAGCCGGATCCATCATGATGCCGGCTTGCCCCTGCAGATCGAGGGCAAACATTGCGATTTCCTGCAGGGTCTGACCCGCAACCAGCTTTCCGATCGAGTTCTCGGGACCAGGCGTCTCGCCGCGCGACAGCGCCGAAATTGCCCGATAGCCGGTATAGCGCAGGCCGCTGGTGCGCACCGCCCAGGTGGCAAGCTTTGAGCGCACCGCCGGATCCTCGATCGCCAGGCCGTCGCCGGTCTCGAAGCTGCAGCAAAAATCGAGCAACTCGGCAAAGCCGGTCGACATGCCGGCACCGATCGAGAGGCGCTCGTTCATCAGCGTGGTGAGCGAGACCTTCCAGCCTTGTCCGACTTCGCCCAGGCGCTGATGGTCGGGCACGCGCAGGTCGGTGAAGAAGACCTCGTTGAAGCCCGACTGACCGTTGACCTGCTTGATCGGACGGATCTCGACACCGGGGCTCTTCATGTCGATGAAGAACATGGTCAGACCGTCGTGCTTGGCCACCGTCGAATCGGTGCGGGTCAGCAAAATGCCAAAGTTGCTGTAATGAGCACCGCTGGTCCAGATCTTCTGGCCATTGATGATCCACTCGTCGCCATTACGCACGGCACGCGTTCTCAAACCGGCAAGGTCGGAGCCTGCGACCGGCTCGGAGAACAGCTGGCACCAGACTTCTTCGCCCGAAGCCAGCGGCGGGAGGTAGCGCAGCTTGTGGCGCTCCATGGCGTGGGCCATCAAGGTCGGGCCGCACATGCCCTGACCGATGCCAAAGGGTGCCGACAGCTTCGAAAAGACGCCTTCTTCCTGCTGCCAGATCACGCGTTCAATCGGCGTGGCGCCGCGTCCGCCGAATTCGGTCGGCCAGTGAAGGCAGGCCCAGCCGCCTTCCTGCTTGCGCTTTTGCCAGGCCTTGCCGGCTTGCAGCACATCGCCGGTACGCAGCACCGGCTGGCCGAGTCCGGCGGTGGCCAGTTGCTCGCGCAGTTCGTGGGGAGCGTTAGCCGCGATCCACTCGCGCGCCTGAGCCCTGAAAGTGGCTTCCTGGGGGGTATCGGAAAAATTCATTTTTTACTCCTCGAATGGCCGTCAGAGGGGGCCGTCAGATGGCGATGGTCGTCGCGTCAAAGATCAGGCGGCGCGCTGTTCACGCAGGCGCTCGACGAGTCGGTCTTCCCAGCCGGACAGCGGGCCGAGCGAGACCGCCAGCAGATTCGATCGACGATAGTAGAGATGGCAATCGAACTGCCAGGTAAAGCCCATGCCGCCATGGACCTGGATGTTGTTGCGCGAGCAGTGCTGGTAGGCCTGCGTGGCACTGACACGGGCGGTGGCCGCAGCCGTGGGCAGTTCGGGGGCATCGGTCGAGAGCGCCCAGGCACCGTAATAGCAGTTGGATCGGGCCAGCGTGGCCGAGACATACATGTCGGCCAGCATGTGCTTGATCGCCTGCAGCGAACCGATCGGGCGACCGAAGGCAAAACGCTCGAGCGCATAGTCACGGGCCATTTCGAGCGCGCGATCGGCACCGCCGAGCTGTTCGAAGGCGGTCAGGATGGCCGCGCGGTCAAAGATGTTTTCGATGATCGACAGGCCAGCGCCCGGCTCGCCGAGCGGTTCGGCCGACGCATTCGCGAATTCGAGCTGGGCATGGCTGCGGGTGGGGTCGATCGTGGCCAGCGGGCTTCGTTTGACGCCGGCTTGCTGCAGGTCGACCAGAAACAGCGAGATTCCGTGCGAACCTGAGGTCGACACCGACGCATCACGCGCCGCGACCACCGCGAAGTCGGCGATGTCGCCATCGGCCACTGCGGTCTTGCTGCCCGACAGGCTCACCGGCTCACCTGCCCTGACGATACTGGCCTCGATGGACGCCGCCGTCACCCGACCGGTGCCTTCGACCAGCGCCAGCGTACCGATGGACTCACCGCTGGCCACATGCGGCAGATATTTC
>JAPLQF010000039.1 GCA_026399875.1 Burkholderiales bacterium
GTCGACCTGCATGGTGCCGCACTGCCAGTGGCGCCCCAGGGCATCCTTGAGGGTGTATTCGATCTTGGGGCCGTAGAACGCGCCATCGCCCACTGCGATCGTGAATTCGCAACCCGAACGTCGGAGGGATTCCATCAGCGCATATTCGGCCTGATCCCAGCTCTCATCCGAACCCACCCGCGCGACCGGACGAGTCGCCACCTTGTAGAGGATCTCGGTAAAGCCGAAATCACGATAAACCCGATGCAGCAGGTCGGTATAGGCGGTGCACTCGGCCAGGATCTGGTCTTCGGTACAGAAGATATGACCATCGTCCTGCACGAATCCGCGCACCCGCATGATGCCGTGCAGGGCACCCGACGGCTCGTTGCGGTGACAGGCGCCGAATTCGCCGTATCGCAGCGGCAGGTCGCGATAGCTGCGCAGACTCGAATTGAAGACCTGGACATGCCCGGGACAGTTCATCGGCTTGACCGCGTAATCGCGGTTCTCGGAGGCCGTGGCGAACATGTTTTCCTTGTAGTTTTCCCAGTGCCCCGACCTTTCCCAGAGCGAGCGGTCAAGAATCTGCGGGCAACGGATTTCCTGATAACCGTTGTCCTGGTAAACAGCCCGCATGTACTGCTCGATCTGCTGCCAGAGCACCCAGCCCTTGGGATGCCAGAACACCATGCCCGGTGCGTCGTCCTGCAGATGGAAGAGGTCGAGGCTGCGACCGAGTTTGCGATGGTCGCGCTTTTCGGCCTCTTCAAGCATGTGCAGATAGGCGTCCTGATCTTCCTTGCGGGCCCAGGCCGTGCCGTAGATCCTCTGCAGCATCTCGTTACGCGAATCGCCTCGCCAGTAGGCGCCGGCAAGCTTCATCAGCTTGAAGACCTTCAGCTTGCCGGTAGACGGCACGTGGGGCCCACGACAAAGATCGACAAAAGCGCCCTCCCGATAGAGGCCGATGTCGTCGGTCGCCGGAATCGAGGCGATGATCTCGGCCTTGTAGCGCTCGCCGATCGATTCGAAAAAGGCCACTGCCTCGTCGCGGCCCCAGACTTCCCGGGTCACCGGTTCGTCCTTGCGCGCCAGTTCGGTCATGCGCAACTCGATCGCCTGCAGGTCTTCCGGTGTGAAGGGGCGCTTGTAGGAAAAGTCGTAGAAAAAGCCGTCATCGATCACCGGGCCGATCGTGACCTGGGCATCGGGGTAAAGATCCTTGACCGCATAGGCCAGCAGGTGGGCGGTGGAGTGGCGAATCACCTCCAGACCTTCCGGATCGCGATCGGTGATGATCGCGACTGCTGCATCAGCCTCGATGCGATAGGAGGTATCGACCAGAATGCCATCGACCTTGCCGGCGAGAGCCGCCTTGGCAAGCCCCGGGCCGATCGAGGCAGCAACCTCGGCAACGGTGGGGGCTTGGGAGAATTCCCGGACGGAACCGTCGGGCAGAGAAACTTTGGTAAGGGACATGGCAGACCGCTTGAACCCTGTCGCCCGGCCCACGGATGAGCCGCGCTCAAGCGGCTTCGATGCAGGCCTTCACGCGCCCCGAGCCGTGTGTTTTACTGCTTCGGAGCCGAAAAGCGCAGGAAAAACCTGTTAATAGGCGCGAAACGACTCGAACCTAGATAAGCATTAAAGCATGGGGCATACAGGGGGATTGCGTCAACCGTCCAGCCTGATGTTCGCCTTGCGGATGATCTCGCCCCACTTCACATAATCAGCCTGCATCTGCTCGCCGATACGAGCCGGGCTCCAGGCACCCACCTCCTCGATGCCGGCCTTGCGCAGGGCGTTGGAGACTTCCGGATCTTCGATGGTGGTGCGATAGGCCGAGCGCAATCTCTCGAGCACGGCAGGCGGCACTCCGGCGTTGGTCACGAAACAGGTCCAGGGCTTTTCGTCGAAGCCCGACAGGCCTTGCTCAGCGATGGTGGGAACATCCGGCAGTGCAGACGATCGGACCGCGCTCGACACCCCAAGCGGGCGCAGACGCCCTGATTGCATATGCGGCAAGGCAGGCGTGATGGTCGACACGGCCAGGTCAACCTGACCGCCCAGCAGATCGGCGATGTACTGCACCGCACCCTTGTAGGGCACATGGGTCAGTGAAATCCCGGCGCGATCACAGAAGAACTCACCGATCAGGTGGTGCGGCGAGCCCACCCCGGCGCTGGCAATCGTGAGCTTGCCCGGATTGGCCTTGGCATAAGTGATCAGTTCGGGCACCGAGCGCACCGGCACATTAGGCCCCGCCACCAGCAGCATCGGGCCCACCCCCAACAGGCCCACCGGCACAAAGGAGCGAATCGGGTCGTAACTCACCTTGCGCATGTTCGGCACATAGGCGAATGCAGTGCTGTCGATCATGAACAGGGTATAGCCGTCGGCCGGCGAGCGGGCCGCAGCATCGGCGCCGATCGTGGTGCTGCCACCCGGCTTGTAGTCGAAGATGACCGGCTGACCAATCACTTTCTCCAGCTTTCCCGCCACCGTGCGGGCCCAGGAGTCGGCGCCGCCTCCGGGCGGATAAGGCACGATCATCCTGATCGGCTTTTCCGGAAAGCTTTGTGCGATACCCGTGCCAGGCAGTGCCACACCGAGCGTTGCCACCGCACCCATTCGCTTGATGGCCTCACGCCGCGCTTTATCGGTTCGATTACTGCTGTTCATGGTGGGAGTCTCCTTTCTGCTTTTCGTTATCAGCCCGAGGGTATCAGGTGCAAATCAATTGTCTCAGAGCACGCCATCGCGACGCATGCCGGCAATCTCACTCTGGCTGAAGCCCAGTTCACCCAGCACATCATCAGTGTCTTTGCCCACCGACACCAGAGAACGTTCAAGGCGCCCGGGCGTGCGCGACAGGGTTGCCGTGGGCGCCAGCACGCGAATCGGGCCACGGGTTTCATGCTGCACCGTCGCCGCCATACCGGTGGCCACGACCTGCGGGTCGCTGAAGACCTGATCCATGCTGTAGATCGGGCCACATGGCACACCGGCTGCATTGAGCAAGTCAATCCACTCGGCACTGGTACGGGTTCGAAAGACCGCACCCAGCTCGATATTGAGGGCCTGCCGGTTGCGTGACCGATCAGGGCCATGTGCAAATCGCGGATCGATCGCCAAGGCCGGCTGCCCGATGACCTCGCAGACCTTCACCCACATGGCTTCGCCGCCCGCGCCCAGATTCACATAGCCATCCGAGGTGGCATAAGCCGAGGTCGGCATGCCGGTCGGATGATCGTTGCCGACCTGCCCCGGCACCTCGCCATCGACCAGAAAACGCGCGGCCTGGAAATCCATCAGCCCCAAGCCCGATTGCAGCAGCGACGATTGCACCCACTGCCCTCGCCCGCTGCGCTCGCGTTCGTAGAGCGCGGTCATGACGCCGAGTGCCGCGTATAAACCGGTTGCCACATCAACCACTGCAGCACCCACCCGCATCGGCCCTTCGCCGGGCTTGCCGGTCACCGACATCATGCCGGACATGCCCTGCGCAATCTGATCGAAGCCCGGCCTCACCTTGTAAGGCCCTTCCTGCCCGAAGCCTGAAATGCTGGCCAGGATGATGCGCGGATTGATCGCTGCGAGGCTGTCGTAATCGATGCCCAACCGAGCCTTCACATCAGGTCGGTAGTTTTCGACCACCACATCGGCCGAGCGCACCAGACGGTGCAGCACCTCTTTTGCACCAAGCGCCTTGAGGTCCAGCGTGATCAATCGCTTGTTGCGATGCAGGTTGAGCATGTCGGCGCCATCGCGCGCACCGGTCATCAGTTCGGTGCGACCGGAATGGGCGGGCGGCTCGATCCGGATGACATCGGCGCCAAAGTCGGCGAACTGCTTGACGCAGGTCGGGCCTGATCGCACCTGAGCCAGGTCGATGACGCGCAGTCCTTCGAAAGCGCCGCCGGGAGTGGGTCTGTACATGTCGCTTCAACGGCCGCGAAACACCGGCGCACGCTTTTCCATGAAGGCATGCCGCCCTTCGATGAAATCGGCGCTCTCATAGGCGCGCTGCGTTGCTGCTTCGATTCGCGCGGCATCGATATGCCCGCCGGCACGGGTAATTTCGTCAATCGCGATCTTGACCGAGGCCATGGTGAGCGGGGCGTTGGCGGCGAGCAATTCGCATTCGGCGCGCACCGACTGTTCAAGTTCACCCCGCGCAAGCACGCGGCTCACAAAGCCCATGCGCAGTGCGTCCTGAGCGTTGAAGCGGCGGGCGGTGAGAAAAATCTCGCGTGCATTAGGCGCACCCACGGTGTCAACCAGCTTCTTGATGCCGGGCCAGCGATAGCCGATGCCAAGGCGCGCCGCAGGAATCCCATAGCGCAGTGTTTCGTCGGCAATCCGCATGTCGCAGTTGAGGGTAATGGCCATGCCGCCGCCCAGGCACCAGCCCTTCAGCATCGCGATCGTGGGTTTCGCGCAATCGGCAATCCGGCTCATACCGGCATTGCCGATTGCCTCATAGCGCTGATTGGCCTCAAGCGAATCGCGTACCTGATCAAACTGCGAGATGTCGGCACCAGACACGAAGGCCTGATCACCTGCGCCTCGCAGCACCACGACGCGAACCTGCGGGTCGTCCTCGAGCGCCTTGACCGCCTGCGGCAACGCCTCCCACATCGCAACCGACATCGCATTATGGCGATCGGGATTATCAAAGATGACCCAGCCGATCGGGCCGTCGATTTGTATGTGCACGCGGCCAGGGACATCAGACATGTTGGCAGTCTCGAAATGGAGCAATGCCATCACCCTAGCCGCTGCGCTCGAGGGTGGCAACGCTCAGGGCTTGCGGAATCGGCATGAATCGAAAAACTGAACTGCGAAACGCATTCGTCGCGGCCAGGAAACGGCTTGCCGGACCGGTCGATATCGCCTGGATCGATGCGACGCTGAAACAACTGGGGTGTCTGATCGACGAGCGCTGATGACCGCAAGGCGCTTCGTCGGCCAGGCGAACGCCTGGCCGTTCTCCCAACATCCGGCCTACTGCTGACGCAGCGCAGCCCGCAGTTCGCCCGCGCCGTCGATGACCTGATCGTCGTCCAGTTCGAACACCACCTTGTGAAGCACGCCGGTGAACGGAAATGGCGCCTCGAACGCCCCCACTGACGGCTTGGGCGCCCGACCGACTTCCAGCCCGATGAAGGAGGACTGCGCACGGTAGGTCTGCGGCAGCGCAACGCTGCCACACGGCTCGCCATTGATGAACAGCGTGCCCTCGCCCCGATACTCGCCGGTCTTGGTCATCCGGTAGGACAGTTCACAGACGCCCGCCGGTACCGGCTGTGCCGAGCGCACCAGATAGTGCCGGTTGACGAAGTTGTAGTCGTGCAGCAGGTGGCCGTCCTGAATGTAGAGCGCATAGCCGCCGCACCAGTCACCCTGGGCAATCAGCACGCCGCTCGCACCGCCCACCGGGATCTCGACATGGGCGGTGATTGTGTAGGACCGGTTGCGGATGTCAGGCGCGGCCGCCTGCGCGATACGCCCCGCGCCGGGCTGAAGCTCCCAGTGGCGGCGCGCCGCCACGCTGTAGGGGTTGGAGCTCACGAAGCGGTTCAGGGTGTCATTCATCGGCAGCACCTGACAGGCGCCCGCCTCCGAGAACCAGCGCCGCACCATCTCCTGCAAGCGCGCCGGCTGCTCGGCGGCCAGGTCGTGCATCTCGTTGAAATCGGTGGCCAGGTGATAGAGCTCCCACTGGTCGGCATCGAAAGGGGTGCCCGGTCGGTGCCAGGTGACCGCTTTCCAGCCCTCATGCCAGATGCCGCGGTGGCCGAGCATCTCGAAATACTGGGTGCGCTTGCGGGTGGGCTCAGCCGGAGCAGAAAAACTGTAGGCCAGACTCGTGCCCTCGATCGGCTGCTGCGCCACCCCCGCGATGGACTCGGGCGGCGCGACCCCGGTCAGTTCGAGCACGGTCGGGGTGATGTCGCAGACATGATGGAACTGATGGCGGATGCCCCCGCGTTCGGCGATGCCCCGCGGGTAGTGCACGATCAGCGGATCACGCACGCCCCCGCCGTGGGTGTTCTGCTTGTAGCGCTTGAGCGGCGTGTTGCCCGCCATCGCCCAGCCCAGCGGATAGTTGTTGTTCAGGTGCGCCTGGCCGATCTCGTCGATATGCGCGAGGTTTTCCTCGAGTGTGTCACGCACGCCATTGAAGTAGCGCAGCGCGTTGACGGTGCCGAAGGGCGAGCCCTCCTGGCTCGCGCCGTTGTCGGAGATCAGCGCGATCACCGTGTTCTCGAGCCGCCCGGCCTGCGCCAGATAGTTCACCAGCCGGCCGACCTGCAGATCGGCGTGCTCGAGCATGCCGGCGAAGGCCGCCTGCAGCCGCACTGCCAGCCGGCGCTCGTCATCGGACAGCGCATCCCAGGCCTTGACCCCTGAATTGCGCTCAGGGAGAACCGTGTCGGCCGGCACGATACCCATCGCCTTTTGTCGGGCCAGACGTTCGGCGCGGGTCACATCCCAGCCTTTCTCGAACACCGGCACATACTTGTCCACGAAAGCGGGCGGCGCGTGATGCGGTGCGTGCTGCGCTCCCAGGCACATGTACAGAAAGAAAGGCTTGTCGGGAGTGATCATCTGCTGGGCGCGGATGAAGTCGATCGAGGTGTCGACAATGTCCTCGGACAGGTGATAACCCTCGCGGTCCGGGGCCTCGATGTGGTGGTTGTCCAGGGTGAGCTCCGGATGCCACTGGCTGGTCTCGCCCTCCAGGAAACCATAGAAGCGATCGAAGCCGCGCTGCAGCGGCCACTGGTCGAAGGGGCCCGCGGGCGAGGTTTCGAAGGTCGGGGTCAGGTGCCACTTGCCGGTCGCGAAAGTGTTGTAGCCCTGCAGCCGCAGCATCTCGGCCAGCGTGCCGGCACTGCGCGAGATGCGCCCGCGCATACCCGGAAAGCCCAGGTCCCAGTCGGCCAACCCGCCCATGCCGACCGAGTGGTGGTTGCGCCCGGTGAGCAGGGCGGCCCGCGTCGGCGAACACAAGGCGGTGGTGTGGAAGTTGGTGTAACGCAGCCCGCCTGCGGCCAGCGCGTCGATGTGCGGTGTCTCGATCTCCGAGCCGTAGCAGCCCAGATCGGCGAAGCCCAGATCGTCGAACACGATGTAGATCACATTGGGAGCACCCGCCGGGGCGCTGACCGGCGCGGGCCAGTGCGGTGTCGACTCGGCGGTGGTGTGGCCGATGGTGGCGCGGCTCTTGTCTTGACTCATGACATCTCCAGGTTGTTCGAAATTGTCGGGTCGGCACCCGCGCAGCGAAAGCCCACGTGACTGGCAGTGGCCAGCGGGTCGTTCGAACTGCGGGCTGCGACCCGGTAACGAAAGCAGTAACTCTCGTGGCACAGGAAACTGCCGCCGCGCATCACCCGGCGCGTGCCCGCGACCGGACCTGTCGGATCGGCCGGCGGCTTCGGATCGGGTTCGACCCCGAACCAGTCGGCGCACCACTCCCAGACGTTACCGCACACATTGTGCAGTCCGTGACCATTTGGCGCGAACGCATCGACCGGCGCGGTGCCATAGAAGCCGTCCTGCAAGGTGTTGTCGACCGGAAACCGGCCCTGCCAGATGTTGCAGCGCGGCTCGCCATCGGGCATGAGTTCGTCGCCCCAGGGATAGCGATGGCCCGCCAGGCCGCCGCGCGCGGCGAACTCCCACTGAGCCTCGGTGGGCAGACAGCCACCGGCCCAGACGCAATAGGCGTTTGCGTCGTGCCAGGACACATGGACGACCGGGTGATCCAGGCGCGACGCGATGTCCGAGCCAGCGCCCTCGGGACGCTGCCAGCAGGCGCCGGGAACCTCGCGCCACCAGGGCGCATCGGCCACGCCGCGGGTCGGCGCGAAATCGTCGGGCAGCAGGCCGGCGAACACGAAGCTCGCGCCGGTCTCCTCGGCCACGGTGACATGGCCGGTCGCCGCGACGAATCGTGCGAAATCGCGGTTGCTGACCGCGGTGCGGGCGATCAGGAAGGGCGACAGCTTCACCAGCCGCGAGGGGCCCTCACCATCGCCGGGTTCACCCTCGTCGCGGTCGCAGCCCATCCGGAACACTGCGCCAGGCAGGCGTATCCGGTCGGGCAGACCGTCTGCATCGACCCGAGTGATCGCCGCCGGCGCCTGAGCACCCACGCCACTGCTTATCGCCCGGGCAGGGCCTGGGGCGCAACAGCGCGGCGCTGACGACTCGGCCACCATCAGCCCTCAGCGGCTTCGGACCTGCCGAACCAGACGTCCGACAGCAGATTGTGGTGGGGTTCGCGCAGCCCTTGAGACCTCTCTTCATAGGCCACTGCGCTGATCAAGGAGGTGGGCGCAGTGCGCGCTCGAGGTAATCCCGGCATAGGGCATGGTAATTCAAGCGTCGCACCGGCGCATCGTTGCCTGCGGTCCGGGCATCAGCACCGGGGATGCGTTGTAGGAGAGCGCCGCGCAGCCGCAAGAGGCTCTGATGACCTACCCTGTGCGCGACCGGCTCGCCTCGGCCAGAAAACCTGCAATCCAGGCGGCCACCACATCACCATCCAAAGGCGCTTGCAGGGTGTCGAGCGCTTCATCGGCCAGCGCCTGCGAAACCCGTATTCCCCGACGTGATCGGATCAAGGCATCGGCAAAGTGTGGACTGAATTCAGGGTGACCCTGAAAAGAAATCGCCGGCGCGTGATCGTAAATCAGGGCCGCATGGGGCGTGAACGTCGAATGCGCGAGGATGCGGGCTGTTGCCGGCATGTCCAGGACCTGGTCCTGATGACTGGCTGCCAAGTGCAGTGTCTTCCTGGCGGATCCCATCCAGGGCTCAGTACTGTTGATCCGATAGGAATGACGGCCTAAGCCCCAGCCTTGGGGTGCCTTATGGACGCGCCCGCCAAAGGCCTCAGCCATCAGCTGATGACCAAAGCAGATCCCGACTTGCGGAACGCCGCAGTCTGCAGCGCGTTGAATCCAGTTTTTCAGAGGGGAAATCCAGGCCAGATCGTCGTACACGCCTGCCGGCGAACCGGTAATCAGCGCTGCATCGGTCGTCTCTGGATCGGGCAAGACATCACCGTCCAGGACAGCAACAACACGACAGCTCAGCCCTGGTATGAAAGGTCGCAGCAGTGACTCAAACATCGCAGGGTAGTCAGGGAATTGCCCGCGGATCAATTCCGGGGGACGACCCGTCTCAAGAATGGTCAAGTGCATCGCCGCCCTGCCCCGCAGTCAGCCACGCGCAACGAGATCGCCCACCCTGGACAGAACCTGATTCCAGGCCTGCTCATGGCGAGGCTGCCATTGCCCGGCGACGATCTCGCGCACGACATCCCGGATGGTGTCGAACAAGGAGACAAACTGATCCGCTGTGATGCCATTGTTGCCATGGGTGGTCAACTCGGTGGCGATCAGGCCGCGCGCATACTGGCCGTCCTGTTCGAGATCGAGCAAGGCATCAAAGCTCAGACGGATCATCTCGGCCCGCACAGAGCCGTCGCGATCGAGCACGAACATCGATTCGAGTTCAGGCGATAGTTTGAACATTCGCTCGTAGATCTGGGGCGCCGGATTGCCAACCCGCTCAACGACGATTTCGAGGCTTTCAGAGAGGGCGTTATCTGCCATGGCGGTTCCAGCATGCACGAGTGCCCATGCTAGCGCCTGCTGGCGCTTTTGGTCAGTCTTGCTGGCGACTCGGACGCTCGCTATTGCAGCCCGATCGCGATTTCTATCGCGTACGCGGTGCGGTCAGTCCCAGTCTGCTGAACCCAGAGGGTGTAGGCGCCCTCGCCACGGGCCGTCGCGGCAATGCCGCCGAGCAACTCGGCCAGCAGGTCTGGAGGGCCGAGATGCTTCCATGACAGCATCCGCTGCACGTTTGTGCCCGCATCAAAGACCGGCGCTTGTTGCAGCGCATAGAACGCGATCGGATCGGGTGAGTCGTAGTAGACCAGTCGCATCGAACGCAAGCTGTAGCCAGGTGGCACGTCGAAGCGGACGAAATCCGCATCGCCCCGCGTGACCTCACCGTGCAGCAGCAAAGTGCCCTCCCATCGGGGCAGCACGGTGGGACCCATGGGGTCATTCGAGGCCTCGACCCAGCTGTTGAAGGCGTCGGGACCGTCGAGCACGGTCGCGACCGCCTGGGATGCATTGCCCGCCGCATCGATCTGGCGCGACCATATCCGTCGCACGAGGTTGCCTGCGAGCGACACGGACAGTCCCGAGCCACGGACCCAGGTGCGCTGCTCGTCCACCGAGTACTCCCAGCTTGCCATGGGCTCCAGGCTCTGGATCTGGATCGCCGGCAGCGCCCCGGCAATCAGGCTGACCTGCGGTTGCATTGGCACAGTCGTGTCGAGCGTGCATGAGACCATTACGATCTCGGAGAAGTTCCCCTTCCCATCGAAGGTTCGTGCCCAGATGAGCTTGGTGCCGTCGCCGGCAACGACAAAACTATCGCCTTCGCCTCGAATCCAGGTGCGCCCCTGATCGACCGACCATTCCCAGCCCAGCCCATCAAACAGCGAAGCCACTGACCATTTGCCGTTGAAGGTCAGACCATCGGAGACGCTCACACCGGTGTCGTTGAAGCTGAGGACTGGTTTAGGGAGCACCACCTTGCCAGGAGGACCCATTGGACCGGGAGCGCTTGGTGCACCCGAGTCGACAGGTGTCGGAGCTGCTGCCATCTGCCCGCCAGGCGCCGCACTTTCGGCACCAACACCAACACCGACACCGCCTGCTCCTGCGCCTCCGCCTGCTCCTCCGCAAGCGGCGAGCATCAGCGAGCCAACCAGCGCTGCAGCCATCCGTGTGGGAAAAAGGCGTGGGAAAAGATGGGGTTTCATGAGCGCAGGATGGACGACTGGGTGTCGGCCGGCGATAGTGGATCCCAAATATGACAATCTAAAGACAGCCCGCGCTTCGCCTCAGGCTCGGTATTGATCAAATCAATCCCAAGCCCAAAGACAAAGAGCCGCCACCAGGAAATTCAAAAACACTGACCGATATCGCTCAAGTCCGACGGACTGATCCAAGTGTCCCTTTGGTCTTGATGTTCAACTGACCAGCCAGTCCTGCGTCGCGATGTCTTGCGATCTCTCGATACTCCGAACTCTCCACCATCTCCTTCATGGCCGCGAGCGAGGGATACTCCGCCAACGCGATCATGTCCCAGAGCTCTTCGACCTCGCCCAGCCTCAAGCCGGTCACCGGTCCTGCATAACCCGGTGTGCCACCGACCTTGAGAATGAGATGACGGACCTTGCGGCCATAGCGCCCATAGGCATCGACGCCCGACATATCAGCATCCGACCCATCGGGATACTCGGCCTTGGGCTTGAACTTCAACAGATTGACCATGACGAAGGGGCCGTCTTCCGGCGCATCGAAAAAGGCCTTGGCCTGATCGGCAGTGAGGTGAAGCTGATTCTTGAATTGCACGGAAGTCTCCAGTTCAGTTGATCAGCATTATCCTCATTGCCGGCGGGTTGCTTGAATCGGATTAAGCTGGCGTCAGACCAGAACGTCTCGCAATACTCTCCAGGCTTTTGCAGATCTGCTGCCAGGAGATGCCAAACCTCTCCTTCGCTCCTCGACACATGACGCCCAGATCCCGACGCATTCTCCAGGCAGTGCTGTATGAAGTCGGTGCCATCGCGGTTGTGGGCCCGGTGCTGGGCTTTGCCTTCGGGAAGCCCGCCAGCTCAAGCTTCTTGCTGGCATTGGTGCTTTCCACCATCGCCCTTTGCTGGAACTACGTCTTCAACGCGGCCTTCGAGCGTTGGGAGTCAGGACAGGCTGTGAAGGGCAGAAGCTTCGCTCGGCGACTGGCGCATGGAGCCGGCTTCGAAGGCGGGCTCACGCTCATCCTCGTGCCTGTCATGGCCGTGTGGCTTGACACAAGTTTTCTCACTGCCTTTGTGACAAACCTTGGCCTCCTGGCTTTCTTTTTTCTTTACGCCATTGGCTACACCTGGGCCTTCGACAAGGTCTTTGGTCTGCCGAAGTCGGCAATGGGCGCGCAGTAAGGTCTGAACCCGAGCGCAAGCCAAGCGGCTGCGGCGGCTCGGCTCGACGCGTGGATGGCGTATTCGCAGACCCGTGCATTCGGAAGATGGCAGGGCGACCCGTTCCGGTTGCACTCAGCAGACCGGAGAGCGAGCGAGACCAACTGAACTGGTATGCGCCTGCAGCGGGGCGCTCAGGCTCTTGCCAGGGCGCGCCGCCGGGACATCGTCACTCCCAGCAGCCCCAGCCCCAAAAGACCGAAGGTCGCCGGCTCCGGAATGTCCCGGTTCGAGAACTGCGCATTCATCAGCGACATGCCGTCGGTGATGCCATTGCCCTGCACCCAGAAGTACATGGTGTTGATGCCTTCCACGAAGCCCGAGATGGTGACCGCAGGGCCAAGGGAATAGGTCGGCCCTGGCCACGTCGTCGTCGCATCCCAGATGCCGTCGACGAGGGCCGTCTGCACCAGGCTGTTCAGCGACCACTTCGGGATCCAGGTGCCCTGGACCCAGTTCCCCCGTCCGGAGTCGTCGGCAGCCCACTGGAAGGTCAGCTGCAAACTCGATGCCTCTGCCTTGGTCAGCGTGAAGCTCTGGCGGAAAATGAACTGGGTCCAGTACCCATTGCCAATGTTGGTCCCATTGCTGCAATTCGATTGGTTCGCGATCCAGTTCGCCCGAGTGTTTGTGGACGAGCCCCAGCCCGTCGGAATGTTGTCGCATGCCGATACCGCTGTGAACGGGCCACCGGTCGGGAAATCGCTGAAGCCACCGGAGCGACCGGCGTCCAGACCGGATTTATTGGTGGCAACAGACCAACTCGTGAGATTTGATTTGTCGGTCGCGGTCCATTCGGTCGAGTAGAACGTCGGGACTGCGAACGCCGGCAAGGCAGTGACGGCCATCCCAAACAATACGAGTACGCGCTGAAAGAGGGACATTGTCCTTGGCGCGGCAAGTCGATCACAGTGCATCAGTGCTGAACCCATGGCTTACGGCTCCCGTTTAGTGGTTTGTCTTAGTGGTTTGTCATTGACAGCAGACCGATCGAACATGGCTCACTCACAAGCGTCGGGCGTCTGTGAGGACATCGATGTCGAGCCTGACTGTTGCTAAGGTGAGCCGAGCTGGCGATCGAGGTATTTCTTCACATCGAGGATCAAGTCGATGACCGCCTGTGAATAGCGCCAGCCAACTCGGTCGATTGCCCTGCTTTCGCATCGCGCTGCAGATGCCTTCGATCTCGACTTGGCGTCGAATGCGGATCGACTGATTTCAGCTGATTTATGTCGACTTTTTGTCGTGTTTGCAAGTCGTCCGACGCACTATCACAGTACTGACGACACATATCCGACCCGTGCCCCGCGCCCCGCTCAACAGAACGACCGCCTGTCGCTCTCGCCTCAATCAGCCATGACTTATTGCCGTTCAATCAGGCCTCATCTGGGAACAAATCTCATTCTCCGTCGACAGGGCACGATGATGTCATCCACACAGACCGCTGCATCCGGCATCCTTGCCAACCAGTCAGCCGCTAACAAGACCGGGATCGAAAGCAGTTCAGATCTGCTCAGGCGCACACTGGCACTGATGTCGCGGCACGCCGCAGGCTATACGCCCGACTCCTACGCGCTCTGGTACGAATACGTGCTCGGCAGCAAGCCTGCGTTGCGGGCAGAGATCGACGCGCTGGTGAACGACTGCGAACGCCTGTCGGTCCAGGTCACCTTCGATCTGCACCGAAAGCACCTCTCGGAGCGTGCAGAGGACTCGGTGCGCAGAGCGGGCGCAGGCCTGCTTGAAGTCATGACGACGATGCGCAGCTCGATGGAGGACGCAAGCTCGGACGCCAACATGTTCGATGCCAAGCTGGCTGCATTCGGCGAAGACCTCTCATCGGTCTCGTCCGCCGAAGATCTGACCCTGCGGGTCGACACGATGCGCTCCGATGTCGACAGGATGAACAAGTCGATGAGCACGCTCAATGCCCGGCTCGAGGCCAGCCACCGCACGGTGGCTTCGCTGCAGAACGCGCTCAAGCTGGCGCGCGAGGAGGCCTCACTCGATGCCCTGACCGGGATCCTGAACCGGCGCGGATTCGACCTCGAGCTCGCTCGCCACTGTCGCGAATCGAGCGACACCGCAACCTCGTTGTGCCTGGTAATGGTCGACATCGACCACTTCAAGAAAGTCAACGATACCTATGGCCATCCCTTCGGGGACAAGGTCATCCGTGCGGTTGGCCAGGCGATTTCACAGCTCACGCAACGCAAGGACGTCGCGGCCCGCTATGGCGGGGAGGAGTTCGCGCTGCTGCTTCCCGATACCTCTGCGATCGAAGCACGCGAGGTGGCCGACAGGATTCGCCGGGCGATTTCACGTGGCCAGATCAAAGGCAGTGGCACCGAGTCTGTGGGCAACATCACCATCTCGGCAGGTGTTGCCGAGTTCGCTCGTGGCGAGGATCCGACCTCGCTGACCGCGCGGGCCGACCGTGCGCTGTATGCCTCCAAGCAGGCCGGTCGCAACCAGGTCACGATCGATCGGTAGCGGATCAACCCGAAAGGAATCGTCGCGCTTGCCGAGTCCGAACCGCATCCGACATCAAGCAGCTCTGGTAGATCAATTGATTGACCAGAGCTGGTTCGCTTGCCCCGGTTTCTTGCAGACGACGACATGCAAGTTTGAACGGGAGTTCGGGGCGCCGCGAGGATCCGGCGAGCAATCGATGCCGGGCGCATAATTTCCTCACCAGACACTCGGCCTATCGCGCCGACAAGGAGACCCGGCATGAGCGACCCACACGATACCCCCGGCTATGACGCGACGCGCTTTGATGGCCGCGTAGCGCTGGTCACCGGCGGTGGTTCGCAAACCGATGGGATCGGCAATGGCCGGGCAGCCGCGGTGCTGCTGGCGCGGCGAGGCGCGAAAGTGCTGGTGATCGACCGGTTGCTCAAGGCCGCTCAGGACACGGTTGCGATGATCTCCAGAGAGGGCGGTACGGCGCTGGCCTTTGAAGCCGACGTCTCGCGTGAAGCCGACTGCAAGGCCGCCGTGGCTGCGGCGGTGGCCGCCTGGGGTCGGGTGGATGTGCTGGTAAACAATGTCGGTATCGGTGGACCGACGGGCAGCGCGGTCGACCTTGATCTGGCCGCATGGGAGACCGGCATGGCGGTCAATGTCACCTCCATGGTGCTGATGGCGCGCCACGCCATTCCCGAGATGGCGCGTCAGGGGCGCGGCGCGATCGTCAACCTTTCCTCGGTCGCGGGCTTGCTTGGCAGCCTTCAAACCGGCCTGCTGTATCAGACCTCCAAGGGTGCCATCGTCAACATGACTCGGGCCATGGCGACGCAACACGCGGCGCAAGGCATCCGCGCCAACTGCGTGGCACCGGGCATGGTGTACACCCCGATGGTCTATGCGCGCGGCATGTCGCCCGAACTGCGAGAGTCGCGCCGCAAGCGTTCGCTGCTGCAGGTTGAGGGCAGCGGATGGGATGTCGGCGAGGCGGTGGTCTTTCTGGCCAGCGACGCTGCACGCTGGATCACGGGCGCAGTGCTGCCGGTGGATGCCGGAACGACCGCGACCTCAGGGCGCGTGCAGGGATGACCGTCAGCGCGGGCTGCCGGCTTCCTTCCAGACGCCGGCAACCGCTTCCATCGCTGCCTTGGCCATCAAGCCGCTGTCGCTGGAGACAGTCGTCAGCCGAAAACCCATCCTGATCATTCGCGCGGCGTACTCGGCACTGCCGCAGTGGATGCCGGGGTAGATGCCGCGCTTGCTGCACTCAGCAATCAAGCGCTGGTAAATCGTGAGGATCTCGGGGTCTTCATGGTCGAGCCTGGGTGTCTTGCCCATCGAAAACGCCAGATCGCTTGGGCCGACATAGATGCCGTCGATGCCTTTGACATCCAGGATCGCCTCGAGATTATCCAGCGCCTGCTGAGTCTCGATCATCGGGATCACCAGGATCTCGTCGTTGGCGATTTTCTGATAGTTGCCGGGTACGCCGTAAGTGCCATGACGGATCGGACCGTTGCTGCGGCTGCCGTGCGGAGGATAGTTCCAGCAGATCGTGATCACACCATTCAATACATGGTGGCAATTCCATTGATTTTTGGCAGATTAACCGCCAGAGATTATGAGGATGATATTGCTGCAGATCCAAGAATTGATGCCCTGCGTGCCAAGATTACTTGCACAGAAGATAAAAGCTTTTCTGCTGATTATCATGATTCAAAAAAGCGATCTATTGCCAATGCAATGACAATTACTTTAAGTGATGGAACAGTGCTTGATGAGGTAGTAGTTGCGTATCCAGTAGGGCATAAGAGAAGGCGGGATGAAGGTATTCCACTTCTAAAGCAGAAGTATCAAACAAATCTTGCTCGTATTTTTGACGCATCCCAGAAGGCAAAGATTGAGGAGTTAACTTTAAATTACGAAAAGTTATCTGCCACTCGGGTGGATGCGGTAATGGATTTGTTTGTAAAAAGGTAAGTGGGTTGTGAGGGACTCGAACCCCCGACCCGGTGATTAAGAGGCCTAGATAATTTAACCGTAGGCGTACTTTATTGATCGCTTATGTTGTAATCAAGCGTAGCGAACGATGGCGAACTATGGCGCATGTTAGACAAGTGTTAGACAGATACAGGGGTGGTGTTTTTAGGGCTCATGAACACCCCCGACTTTCATGGTCTTTTCTAACCCGGCTCAATAGGTGTGAGCGTGTCCAACAATTCCAATTATTAAGTGGGGATAGCCGAGATGGAAAGTAGTCGGCCACCCCCGGATTAACTTGGCACACATTGGCACACTTGCCTAGAGCGCTAGCACTTATTGGTTTAGATCGTCCGCCATTGTGCGAAATAGGGACAATTGGGGACAGAGATCCCTATAAAGAATAGGGGGGTCGCCTAACCTAATAAAAAAACGCATTTACATTATGCGAGTTATGCGAGGCATTAAGGGAATTAAGTTACGCACTAATTGGGCAGTTTCCACCCCGTAAAACTACTTAGTGCCGTATCTAGATCGTACTCACTTATGTTTTTGAGCATGGTATCTAAATCTCTATCACTCTTTAGCCTTTGTTTAATGCGGATTTGATTAGGGTGGCAAGTAGGACAC
>JAPLQF010000021.1 GCA_026399875.1 Burkholderiales bacterium
TGCCGATGCGGCCATGAAAGCGCATCGCGCCCTGGCTGGAACAGGTGTCGAGCGCGCGGTCGGTGGTCAGCGTCAGCGCGGTGGCATAGGGCATGTGGGTGTGCAGCACCACCGCATGACCGGTGATGCGGTGCGCTGCGGCATGGATGAACATGGCGGTCGGCTCGACGCGGTGGCGGCCCTGCAGCACGGTGCCGTGTTCGTCGACCAGCACGATGTCGTCGGGGCCGATCTCGCTCCAGTGCAGCCCGCGCGGGTTGATCAGGAAGCTGCGGCTGTCGTCGGGCAGCGCCACGCTGAAATGGTTACACACGCCTTCGCTCAGACCGTGATGGGCGGCCGCGCGCAGCGCAAGCGCCAAGTCTTCACAAAGCGGTTTCAGCAGGGCAGCGTCGGGCATCGGTGTCTCCGGGGTGGGTACAGAACGGACAGGAAATTCAACCGCCTCACCGCAAGTATGACGGCCCCTGGAACGGTAGGCTCATCCCGATGTCCCTTTGGCAAGGCCAGGTTCGCATGGCTGAGGCAGCCCCGGAGTGGGTCGCCTGCGCGGCGGTCGATCTCGGCAGAGCGAGGCCCGGGGCCGGGTGCTGCCGGCCAATCCCCTGAACTCGTTGCCCGACACCTGCCAGTCGAGTTGGGCTGCCATAAAGCTGACGTTCGCAGATTTCGCTGAACGACCTTGACGCGACAGTCAGAGTGCCCGAAAGCAGCGGTTCAGTACGCCGGTTCAGCGGCGGCTTACAGCTTCAAGTGCTTCACGGTTCAGGCCGGCGGGTCCTAGCGCGCAAACCAGCCAATGAGATTGACGAGCACAGTCAGCACCAGCGAGCCAATCAGCATGGCCTTCCACGGAAAGAAGACTTTCACCGACGGACCGGGCCGGGTGGCATCGTCTTCCCAGTCATGCTGCTTATGGATCTCCTCGATCATGCGCTCCTGAGCGCGGCGCGCCGTCTTCGGAAACAGCATCGGCAACAGGTTAAGCAGCACTGTCAGCACGACAGAACCGACAATCGAAACAATCAGCCAGTTGGGCATCGATCCCCCCACGTGACCTGCGTTGGCAGGATTGATTGTCGAGAAAGCGCGACCACCAGATCAAGCTCCAGCACGACAGTGCGAAGTATCCATCAGAACCGCACTGGGTGTCACTTGGCTCTGGGTACAAGGTACAAGGGGCGCTGGACTGAGGGGGGCAGGCTGTTCTCTGCGGGCGTGGCCACGGCGAGCAGACGCCGGCCCCTGGGCCAGGACGCACGACATGGCGTGCCCAACGCGTCGTTCGCGGGGGCATAGACCACGGACACCTGCTCAGCGTGGGGAACGGGCGTACTGAGCCGCCTCGACGACTCACGCCTCTAACAAACGTCCGCTCCGGGGTAACCTGGAAGAGGCGGGCCGTGCCGCTGCTTCTGGCCGGGAGCCGGTAGCCATGAGCGGCTGCTTCGGAGATGCAGAAACAGAAGGAAGGCGGCCCGAGCGTCGGGCTGCTTTGGAGAGATCTGAAGGTCTGCAATGGGTCGAAAGCCGCCTGTCAGGTCAGCGCGATCAGCGACCCCATCTGGGTGTGATTTACCCCTCGATCTGAAGCAGATCGATGAGGCCTCGCAAGGCCTTGCAAGGCCCCGGATGGCGAGATGACCCGCACGCCGCGCTGGATGTTGCCCAATATCTGGCCGAAGTCGCGTCGGTCACCGGTTACGAACCAATCGCACCCTGCATCGATGGATGCAGCCAGGATCGGAGCGTCTTTGGCCACGATCTGCGCGGCTGGCCACTCGAGTGTTGCGTTGCTGGGTGCCGGACTCAGTGCGCCGCGGCGCCAGCGTACGTCGTGACTCTTCCAGGGCAAAGGCTGAGATGACGGCACGGGTCAGTCCCGCAGCGGCGAAAGCGATCAACCGTCCCGGAGCGCTTTCTGGTCTCCCTCTTGACCGATGGCGTGCAGCGCTGCGAGCGCAGGCCTTGCCTCAAGACCACTGGGGGAGGAAAAAGATCGTTTGAATCGCTTGTTCTCAGATCGAGAACCGGTCTATAGCAAGGCCATCGCTAGAGCGACGGAAAGCGAATTACACCTGCCGCGGGCAACTTGACCATGCACGTCACGAATAGCGGGCTGACGAGCCAGCCGTCCAGCCAGGCCCGTACCGATGGCAGGTTTTGCCTTGCAAACCATATCGGGTCTACCGCGGCGAATTGGCGCACGAAGGGCATCACTGCCAAGTCGGTGGCGCAGGGCGTGGCGCCGCCCAGGTAAGGCGCGCTGTTAAGCCGGGCCTCCAGCGGTTGCAGCAGCACATCCATCGCCCTGTCGCGGTGTGAGTCTGGCGCGAGAGACTCCGTCGCGTAGCGCTGGGGGTACTTCCAGCGGTCCAGGTGATGCTTGAAGTCGCCGTCGTTGCGCAGCAGTAAATCCAGATTGGCAGGCGACTGCGCCCGTGCCCACCAGCCATGCACATCGGGCACGGCAAGTGCCCAACGCAGGATGTCCCAACTCTCCTCAATCACACTGCCATCGGGCAACTGCAGCACTGGTACCGTCGCCTTGGGCGATATGGCCAGCAAGATTGCGGGCTTATTGCCCAAACTGACCTCCACCGCCTCGAAGGCCCGGCCTGCCTGCAGCAGGGCCATGCGTGCGCGCATCGCATAAGGGCAGCGGCGAAACGTGTAGAGCCGCGGTAACTGTGGACCTGGCTGGGCGGATAGTGCGTGCGGTGTCAGGAACGATGCGTTCATGGCTAGGGTCGGTTCGGCTGTACACGTCAATGTGGATCGAGCGCCCAAGTTGATGACGCCAGATCAGGCCAATGGTCGCACCTCGTCGCCTGGCGCAGCTCAGGTGCGAGCGACACGATAGCGTGCCCGACGCTCGGGCCGACTTCTTTCCGGTTCCAGATGTCCGAAGCAGCTGTTCGTAGCCGCCAGCTCTCGGCTCAGTCGCAGACGCCAGGATCTAACGCTCGCGACGAGTTCAGGCCAGGCGAGGATGTCGAGGACATCCTACTGAGCGGCGTCCCACAGCCAACAGCGAAACATCAGCTCGCCGTCTTGGCAGCCTGCGCAGCACGACGAAAGCAATAGCAACTGAACGATTCATCGTGGGGCTTTCGACCTGGGGCGCCAGCACCTGAGTTGACCGGGCGATGCTCGAAGGACGCCAGACCCGCGAGAATGATCATCAACATCACGCCCTCGCGGGCCTGGCGTCCTCCCGATGGCGCTCCGGTTTAACAGCGAAGGGTTTCACCGCGCGGGTCGCTCGGCAAGCAATCCAGCACGCTGCAGGCTGGCCATCAGCATCGGCAAATGCAGGCGGCCGCTGCGTTCGCCTGCAGCCCGTGCATACTGGAAATAGCTGGGCAGTGGAGAGGCGTCAAACGCCAGATCGGCATGGATGACGTAGTCCGCTTGCATGGCCTCGGGCGCAATGCGTGCCCGCCGCTTGGCGACGCGTTCGCGCTGGGCCGGTGATGCATCGTCGGGTGCGGTTTCGGGCCTTGGCGTGACATCGACCGCAATGATGTAGCGGGCGCCGGCCTGCCGCGCCGCCCGCACCGCCAGCGGCAAGGACTCGTCGCCATCCTCGTACTCGATGTGCTCGATGCCCACTGGCGACAGGATGCCGGGCACAGCACTGGAGGCACGTACCGACACTCCCGCATTGCCGCTACTGAAGAACACCGGCGTCTTGTCGTCGCGTCGCGTCGCGCCCACCACCAGCCGGCGCTGCAGTTGCTCGATCGACTTGTTACCCAGGCGCGTATTGACGTAGTCCTGCAGGCGCTGCCCGTGGATCCAGCCGCGGTCGGCGAACGGTGACAAGTCGAAAAGCGTGAAAGGGCCGCCGGTCTGGGACAGCGCGTCGAGCTCGGCAGCCGATCGCCCATCGGCCCAGAAGGCGCCCAGCAGTGAACCGACGCTGGTGCCGACAAGCAGATCGACTTCAATGCCGGCTTCCTCCAGTACCCGCATTACGCCGATGTGCGCGTAGCCGCGGGGGCCGCCGCTGCTGAGCACCAGTGCGATGCGTGGCACTGGATCAAGAGGTGCCACTGCGGTCAAGGCGCGCGGGCTGTCGGGTCCGGTGTAATTGAACGACCCGCAGCCAGCAAGCAGCGCCGTCAGGGTGGCGAAGGCTGCATGAACGGCCGATCGCAGAGTGATGGTGCAGCGATTCATGTCGTCCCCGAGGGCGTCGGCTTTGGCGCGGCAACCGCTGTCATTCGAGTCTGAACAGGCAGGGACAACAGCGCGGTCAACAGCCCCAGGCCGCCGAGCAAGGCGTACAGGTACTGGAACTGCTGCAGGCTGGCGCCGGCATGTCCGACGAGTGCGACAGCCAGGGCTGCACCAGCGGCTCCTCCGAACTGACGCATTGCATTGTTCACTCCGCCCCCGACGCCGAACCGCGTGGGCCCCAAATTCGCGACTGCCGCGCCGCTGAGGGCGGGCAGCACCAGGCCGATGGCCGTCCCAGTCAGCAACTGTGCGGGCAGCCAGATCGACAGATAGTTCGGCGCCTTCCCGATACTCAGGCTCAGCCACGCCTGTGTGACCGCATACAGCACCCCACCCACGACCAGCAAGGGCCGGTGGCCGATGCGCCCTGCCAGTCGGCCCGACAGGATGGCCACCGGGGTGACCATCAACGGACCGGGCGACACCGCCCATCCGGCGAGCCCTTGCGAATAGCCCCAGATGCCCATCAGGAAGAGAAAGGAACTCAGGAACATGGCTGTGAAGGCGATGCCGAACACTGCTGTTGCCAGGTTGACGAAGAGGAAGCTGCGATCCTCGAACAGCGTCAGGTCCAGAGCCGCCCCGGGGCGCCCACGCGCCCAGAAGCCAAATGCCACGAGCAGCACCGTGCCCGCAGCCAGGGCAGCCAAGGGCTGCGCCCAACCGGCAGATTCACTGCGTACGATGCCCCAGGCGACGGCACCTGCACCCAAGGTGAGGAGCGCGATGCCTGGCCAGTCGGGGCGCGCACCGGTCTCGGGGCTGGTTGACTCCTGCAGTTGCTGCCGGGCCAGCACCCAGGCCAGCAGGCCCAATGGCACGTTGATGAGGAACACCCAGCGCCAGGACGTCAGCTCGATGATCCAGGAGCCGAAGGCCGGCCCGACGGCAGCAGCCAGTGCGCCGACAGCACTGAAGAGCCCGACGGCTGCTGCGCGCTTTTCTCTCGGGAAAGCGCCAAGGACGAGGGCGAGCGAGGCCGGCGTCAGCAGTGCCGCGCCTACCGCCTGCAGCGCACGGGCAGCAATCAGGGTAGCGATGTCGGGCGCCCAGGCGCATAAGGCCGACGCGAACGAAAACAGGGCCAGTCCCTGGAGGAAGACACGTTTGCGGCCATTCAGGTCGGCCAGTCGGCCCGCAGGGACCAGCAGGGCGGCGTACAGCACCGTGTAAGCGTTGAGGGTCCATGACAGGTCGGCCACCGACACTGCGCTGAAGTGCTCCCTCAGCGGCGAATAAGCCGCCACGACCGCTGTGGTGTCGAGGAGCACCAGAAACACTGCCGCGCTGGCGATCCAGAACGTTCGCCAGGCAAGAGCCGGTGCTCCGTCGGGTGGTGAAGGGTGTGGGGACACTGCGAGCACTCCGTCCTGGTGTCAGCACATCAACCCGATGATCGGAGTGACTATCGGAGTTGACGCTGTCTACTATTGTCCTGACACTTGTAGACACTGTCAACCGGGTTCGAGATACCCCGCAAAGAGACAGAGAGTGCGCCGCCGCTTGAGTGGCGCGACGCCTGCAACGTCGCTGCCCAAAATTACGAAACGGTTTGCAGTGCCGACTCTCGGGTCGCGAGCAGGAAATGACCGCGCGCCACCGCGATCGGCAGTTCGGGGCTGCGCTGCCAGACGCGTACCGTGACCAGCGCTACCCGTCCGCCGAGTCTGACGACATCGCATTGCGCGAAGCACTCCTCGGGGCGGCCGCTGCGCAGGTAATCGACAGAAAAGTCGATGCCCTTGGGCTGTTTGGCGCCCTGCAGGGACTGCATGAGCTGGAGCAGGGCGGCAGTTTCGGCAAAGCCTGCGACCACGCCACCATGCAGGGCCGGCAGATTGGGGTTGCCGATCAGGCGCGGGTGAAAGGGCATGCGAAACACTGGATGCTCGCGATGCGGCGCCACCCGAATGCCGAGGTATTCCACATAAGGAATCGACTGACCGGGCAGGGTCGGCTCACTCTCGCTGGGGGCATGCCAGGCTGGATCGGGTGACGCGTTTGCAGAAACTGCGGTTGCTGCGGTGGCATTCGGGTCAATCGGCTCTGCGCGGGCCCGTGAGGGCGTGCCGAGCATGAACGCCGACTGTGCCGAAGCGACCGGCTGCGAGCGATCGTCCTGCCAGACTTCGGCTCGAATGAAGGCCACGCTGCGGGTGAGCCGGTAGCAGTGGGCCTCGCTGTAGACCGGCTGGTGGGTGTTCGCCGGTCGCAGCCAGTCCAGGCGAAGGTCAAGTGTTGCGTAGGTGATATTGCGCGACTGCAAAGCTGCCCCGACCGCGATACCGCAGGCCGAGTCAGCCAGAACAATGAGCGGCCCGGGATGCATCCGCCCGCGCTGCGGATCTCCCTCCCAGTCGGCCCTTGGCGGCAGCAGCATGGTGCCCCGTGATGCATCGACCGACACAATCTGCAGGCCGATGTCGCGCATGTGAGGCGTGCCATCGATATAGGTCTTCTTGAGGTTTTCAAGCAGATCGGACATGAGGGGCGGAGATGGCGGTGGTGCCCAGTGAGATCAGCGCGACCAGCGCGATGAACAAACGGTGGCAGTGAGTCATAGCGTGCGGGAAAACAGGTCGAACAGACGCTCCCAATGCCGTTCAGATGAGGGCTTGTCATAGACGCGGCGCTGAGGAAAGGCGAAGCCGTGGTGCGCCTCGGGGTACATCTCGATGCGGGCATTGAGATTGTGCCGGTCGATCTGCCCCTGGATGAGCGTCAGTGCTTCAGGCGTGATGTACTGGTCAAACTGCGCGCAGGCAAAGTACATCTCGCCACGGATATGCTCGGCCAGCAGATGCGCTGAATCAGGCAGGTCGGTGACCAGACGCGCCCCGTAGATGGAGGCCGATGCTGCAACGCGCTCGGGAAACTTGCCGGCGACCCGAAACACGAAACGCCCGCTCAGACAGTAGCCCACCACACCGACCCTGGCGCTTCGCGCCTGCGGTTCGGCATCGAGGAAGCTGAACATGGCTTCGGTGTCCTGCTCGATCATCGTGTTCGACAGCGCGCGGTTGAGCGTCCACATCAGCTCGCGCTTTTCGGCATAGGCAGGATCCGACAGCCGATCGGCATCAAGGTCCACCGATCGGACCATCCGGTAGTAGAGGTTGGGCATCAGAACGTAATAGCCCACCGTGGCAATTCGACGGGCCATGTCGCAGAGCTCTTCGCGGATACCCACGGAGTCCATGTACAGGATCACCACCGGATGCGGGCCGGGCTTGTCGGGGTGAAACGCCCAACTGTTCATCTGGCCGTCGCGGGTGGGAATGTCGATGACGCGTTCCTGCATCGCAGTCTCCTCGTGGATCGCCGGCGCTGCTTGCCCCAGGCTCGAGGCTGCTGCAGCATGAAGGGCCTGGTGCCCCCGGCACGAATCGAACGTGCGACCCTCCCCTTAGGAGGGGGATGCTCTATCCACTGAGCTACGGAGGCGGCGGGTGGATTTTAAACCCTAAAGTGATAACGGGTTCAGATCCGACCGAAGGGACATCAGCTTTTGCTTCGGTGCCAGCGCGAGAAGGCAACAGACGGCCTCAGGCAGATCCACTGCCGACACCGATCAGCACGAAAGTGACGAGCTTGCAGAGATGCGTCGAGCTCAGGTGTCGCTGGCGATTGAGCGGGGCTTGCCCGGCTGGTGCGGCCGCCATTTGCTCACAAGCCCCATCGCGCCCAGGGACAAAGCCAGCAGCAATATTGTCTGCGGCTCGGGCAAAGCGACATCCCCGGCGCGCACGGCGACCGCAAACAAAGGTTCAGTCTTGCCGTGGCCGGCTTTGTGGCCGCTGAAGGTATCGAAAACATAAGCAAGGCTGAAAGGAGGCTCGAGATTGAACTCGCTCGACGACCAGTAATAAAAATTTTGCACACCGTCGAACTGGTTCTCCAGGCCGCTCAGCGTGCGCCCGGTGTCATCCCAGATCGAAAAAAACTGGTTCTCTGGGCCGCCGATGTTGTATCCGCTTTCGTCTCCGCCAGTCGGCAGAACCCAGCCGCTCAAGCCGGTCGCAATCAGGCCTGCCGCAGCCGCGATGCCTTGGGCTGAGTTGGCGGCCGGTTTTGCACTGCCGTCCCAGACGCCTTTGCCAATGTTCCAGTTGTTCAAGATCGTGATGTCAAGCGTGGTGTGATAGAACGAAGTGCACTTTGCTTCACCCGATACCGTACAAGTCAGATCGACTTTATTGATCCCATTGCGCCCTTGGAACGCCGAGGCCGTCGCGCCATCAAACATCAGTCCCAGTACCAGCCCGGCAATCGCTGCGATCATTTTCATTTTTCAGCTCCCTCAGGATGTCGCTGGTCGTCACAAGCGCGCTCGGCGCACCAGGCATCCAAGCTGAGTGGCAGATTCCGTGCCTGATGCCGAACCCGGAGGGATTCCAAAGTCATGCGCCGCGAGTCGCCCACCACACGCTGCGCGCTGATCAGCGACTAGCGACAGAAGATGTGATCCATCCAAGATCGGGGTGATCCGACCGGCAGGCGGGTTTCAGGTAAAGCTTGCGTTCAAGGCCTCACGAGGGTGTAAGGCTTGCTCAACAGGGACGAGATTCCCGGACATTCGCCGGCGCAAGCTCTGCGAAAGTGCGGGCGAAAAGCTCTCTACGGCTGGTCAGATTCGTGGCGAATGGCGTGCCGCCGTCAAACATTCGCCGGGTGCAGCCCGGGATCAAAGGCCGCCTCGGTGTTTATCTGAAAGGCTGACAGGCAACCGAGCACACGCACTGCTGTGCGCTGCTCTGTTGCGCCGTCAGCCTTTCGTGAAATGGCTCAGCGAAGCACGCCAGACAGAAGCGAGGCGGCCGAGTTGTTGCCTGCGCCGCCCAGATACTTGCCGATATAGCTTGCAACCGAGTTCAGTTGCGCCGGGCTCACGCCCAGGCCCGAGACGGCGTTGGCGACCGAGCTCATCGAGGTGAGTGACGACGGCGAGACGCCGGCGAGCGATGTGCCTTTGCTGATCATGTCGGACATGCCGGGCAGGCTTTTGCTGATGCTCGAAAAATCGGTCGGCGACAGTTTGTTCTGGGCCAGGCCCATCAGTGCGCCGGCGCTCGCGGTGCTCTGGTTGGCCGACAGTCCGGTGGCGCTTTGCAGGCCGCTCAGCATGGCGGCGGTGCTGCTGCCCGACGAGCCCATGCCCATCGGCAGGCCTGAGCAGGCGGTCAGGGCGACAGTTGCCGAGCAGGTGGCAAAAATGAAGTGACGACGGTTCATGGCGGTTTCTCCTTCTGTTGGGTCCGAGTCGGTCGGACATCCGGCGTGCTGCCGCGCGATTCTAAAAAATCGGCGACGCCATGGCCCTGACTCCTGGGGCGAAATTCGTGTAATAACCCACAATCCGGAAGCTATTTTTTGCGCTGACCGACAGATTTCCATTTTTTAAAAAATAAATTATTTTTTACAGGGGTCGGGTGCCGTCATGTCGGGCGTGAATCGCTGCAGCGGTCGCCAGGCGCATCTGTAGCGCATCGAGGGTTTGTTCGTAGACCATCATCGACACCTGGCCGGTGGAGTTGCGCAGGTCGAGCGCCGGGTTGATCTCGCAGATCTCCCAGCAAACAACCCGCGGGTCACTCACCAGTCGCCGATTGATTCGTGCGGCTTCATCGGCCGTGATGCCGCCCGCGACCGGTGTGCCGGTCCCCATGCAGATGGCGGCGTCCATGCTGTCGACATCGAAGGAGACATAGATGATGTCGACCTCACTCAGATGGTCGAGGCAGGCCTGAGCCACCGCTTCAGGGCCCATGCGTCGAACATCGTCGGTGCGAAAGATCGGTATGGCGAACTGAGCGATCGCGGCGTCCTCGGCAGGCTCGGTGTCGCGCACGCTCACATACGCCAGATCATGCAGATCAAGGTTCGCCCTGCCTTGTCGACCGAGTGCCTTGCAGGCTTCCCAGTGCGCCCGGGTGCCCTCATCGAGTGTGTTGACCGCATTCGCCGTGTTGTCAAAACGCCCGGCAATCGCAATCGGCATGCCGTGCATATTGCCCGACAGCGATGTGTAGGGTGAGTGAATGTCGGCGTGGGCATCGATCCAGACCACACCCAGACGCTTGTCGGGAAACGCCTTCGCGATGCCGGCGATTGTTCCTGCGGCGGTCGAATGATCGCCGGCCAGTACCACCGGGAACTCATGGTGCTGCAGCGTCTCGCAGACCAGCGTGCTGGCCTGTTCGAGCAGCGCGCGGATCGCATCGATATTGCGTGCATGTGGCCTCGTGCTGTCGCGACCCTGCTGTCGGCCGCGCAGGGCGGTCGAGCGGGTGGCGAGTGCGCGTTGCAGGGCGCTCTGGCGCAGCAGCGCGATGCCGCCGCCTGCACCGGCGCGCCCGGCGCCAAGATCCGAGTCGACTTCGACCAATGCGATGCGCGGATTGCGCGCTGCCAGCGCATAGCGGCCCAGCAGTTTTCGAAAGCGTCGGATGCCGGCGATCGTGACCTGCAGATGGCCGCCCGATTGCTGCATCGCCATGAAGTCATCGAAGCTGACCATCCCGTCATTGTCGGTGTCGTGCCCTCTGATCAGGACCTCGAGAGCGATCTCGTTGAAGTCCGGATCGAGGCAGCGTGCAAGCGTGAGCATCTCATCGCAGGAAACAAGACCATCGCCGGAGGTGTCCATCAGCGAAAAGAGCGATCGCATCTCTCGCTCCAGGTCGAAGTCGCTGCGCTGGCAGAGCCAGTCGATGAATGCCGACTGGGTGATCTCGCCGGCGGTATCGACTGCGTCGAGCAGCTTCCGGCGGTCCTGCTCGCTCAATCCCAAGCCGAGGACCTGCAGTGCTTCGTCGGTCTGCTGTCGTGTCAGTCGACCATTACCCGACACATCGAACATCCGATACAGGGCGGTGAATTCGTCGAGCTGGCGGGTCGACACCCTTGCAACGCTTGGAATCGATTCGTTCATGGCGTTGCTCGGAAAGCGAGAAGGTATCGGGCCGGGGGAGGTTGCCGGAAAGCTTGTGTGTGCCTCGAGACAGGGCAGCCGCTGTGTGAGCGGCCGCTCAGCGGGTATCGCGCGCCGGCTCCCAGACATCGATGGCGTAGTGCAGGCCGGTTCGACTCACTGCGGGGGCAGTGCTGATACGGGTCCAGTTCATCGTGTCGAGTGCCGGGAAGAAAGCGTCGCCGTCGATCTCAAGATCGACTTCGGTCACGATGATACGGTCGACCAGCGGCAACGCCTGCGAATAAAGCTGCGCACCCCCCACGATGAAGATGTCGGTGGCACCGTGGCACAGGGCGATGGCGTCATCGAGCGAGCCAGCGCGCTCGCAGCCGTCGTGCGACCACTGCGGATTGCGGGTGACCACGATCGTGCGGCGTCCGGGCAGGGGTCGACCGATCGAGTCGAATGTGAGGCGCCCCATGATCATCGGATGCCCAAGCGTCGTTGCCTTGAAGTGCTGCAGGTCTTCGGGCAGATGCCATGCCATGGCATTGTTGCGGCCGATGGCGCCATTGCGGGCACGTGCGACCACGATGGTCAGGCGCGGCATTGCGCGGGCCATGGCAGCCTCAGATTGCAACCGGTGCCTTGATGTGCGGATGCGCCTGATAGCCGGTGATCGCGATGTCGTCGTAGTGATAGTCGAAGATCGACGCCGGCCGGCGCTTGAATTCGAGGCGCGGCAATGCAAAGGGCTCGCGGGCGAGCTGCTCGCGGGCCTGGTCGAGGTGATTGAGATAGAGGTGGCAGTCGCCGCCGGTCCAGACGAAATCGCCGGGTGTCAGATCGCACTGCTGCGCCACCATCTCGGTCAGCAGCGCATAGGACGCGATGTTGAAGGGCACGCCGAGAAAGATATCGGCGCTGCGCTGATAGAGCTGGCAAGACAGCCTGCCGTCGGCGACATAGAACTGGAACAGCGCATGGCAGGGCGCAAGCGCCATCTTGGGCAGCTCGGCCACGTTCCAGGCCGAGATGATCAGGCGACGGGAATCGGGATCGCGCTTGAGACGCTCCATCAGCTCGCTGATCTGGTCGATGTGAGCGCCCTCGGGCGTGGGCCATGAGCGCCACTGGTGGCCATAGACCGGCCCGAGTTCGCCGTCGGCATCGGCCCATTCATCCCAGATCGAGACACCGTTGTCGCGCAGATAGGCGACATTGGTCGAGCCCGACAGAAACCACAGCAACTCGTGGACGATCGATTTGAGATGCAGCTTCTTGGTGGTGACCAGCGGAAATCCCTGCGCAAGGTCGAAGCGCATCTGCCAGCCGAAGACCGATCGGGTGCCGGTGCCGGTGCGATCGGCTTTCTGGACGCCGTGCTCGAGAACATGTCGCATCAGATCGTGATAGGGCCGCATGGTTGGCTTTCGTTTGAGATGAGATCAGGGTTGAGACTGCTGCCCCGGCATCGGCGCATTCATCATCACCGGCGGCAGCACCGCGCCCAGCGGCGGGTTGCCCTGCGGGATCGGCACGCCAACGCCAGGCATTCCGGGTGGGGCTGCCTGCGGCTCGGGCGGCGCGGCCGCGGCACCGGACGGCGGCAAAGGGCGATTGGATGCGCCCGCCGGAGGAATTGGCGACATTGGCGCGCTGCTTCCAGGCAGGGTCGGTATGCCGGTGCCATTGGACGCCGGCATGCCGGGAGCGGGCGTGGGCGGCGCGCTGTTGAGCACGGCGAGCGAGGACCGTGCGGGCGTCGGCAATTGGACCGCCTGGCCACGCCGATCGAGGGTGACGCTGTCGGCACCGATGGCGGTCACTTTCAGGCCTTCAGCCACGGTTTCGCCAATGCCGAAGGGCTTGGCCGGTTTGCCGTCGACCGCGAGCAGAGCAACCGCATTCGGGCCGCCGGCGAGCACACCAGCCACCTGGACGTTGGAGGGCGCCTGAACCGCAGTGGCGGACGTGGCCTGCGGTGTGGCGCCGAACAGAGCGCCAGCCGGGCCGAGGTTGGTCGGCGGTTGCGCCTGGCCGATCGCACTGGCGGGTGCGATCGGGGCCTGCGGCTTGAGCAGTTCGAGCGCCCAGGACGCAATGACGCCGCACAGTCCTGCAAAGAGCAGTACCGAGACAAGCCTGGCCACAGGGAGACGGATACGCATGGTCGAAACCGGCCGATCGTTGACGGGCTGCTCAGGGATGAGACGCAGGACCCGCTGCTATCATAGACGACCGGCAAAGACAGGCTCACCCGTCAGTCACCCGTCAGTCGTCCGTCAGGTGGCGGCGTCCTTCTCCCCGGTGTCATCAGGCTGAAGCCGGTGGCACTTTCGCGATCGGCGAAATGAATCATCCGGCAATCGGTCAGTAATCGTTCAGTTTATGGGCAGGAAATCGATGGTCATGCAACAACCCTTCGGGCGCGGTCGTCGCCCACTCCGGCAGGCGGGCTTCACGCTCATCGAGCTGATGGTCGTGATCATGATTCTCGGTGTGCTCGCCGCGCTGGTCGTGCCTCGCGTCATGAACCGTCCGGATGAGGCGCGCGTGGTCGCCGCACGCCAGGACATCGCCCAGGTGATGCAGGCGCTCAAGCTCTATCGCCTCGACAATTCGCGTTACCCCACGACCGAGCAGGGCCTGCAGGCGCTGGTCGTGCGGCCGACCGGCGGTCCGCTGCCGACCAACTGGAAGTCCTATCTCGAGAAGCTCCCGAACGACCCGTGGGGGCGTCCTTACCAATATCTCAGTCCGGGCGTGCGCGGCGAGATTGATGTCTTCAGTCTGGGAGCCGATGGCCAGGCCGGCGGCACCGGTGTCGAGGCCGACATCGGTTCGTGGAATCTCTGATCCGGCAACCCGACCCGCTTGAGCGAACCCGGTGCCAGATGGCCCCGGCGTCCTCATCCTCCGAACGCCAGCCTGGCGGGCCGGGCATGGCTGGTCAGCGCATCAGCGCCTCAAGCAGCCAGCGCGGCTTTACCCTGATCGAGTTGCTGGTCGTGCTGATCGTGGCGGCGGTCATCACCGGCATGGTCACGCTGTCCGGGTCACCAAGCCCCGACCGCGTGCTGCGCCAGGACGCCGAACGCCTGGCGCTGCTGCTGTCGCTCGCGCGTGAGGAGGCGCAGGTGCGTGGTGCGCCGATCCGCTTCGAGAGCGATTCGAGCGGTTATCGATTCGTGATCTTTCGCGATCGGCAGTGGCGAACAGTGGCCGACGATGGCGATTTGCGCCCGCGCCCCTGGGGTACCGAAACCCGGCTTCTGATCGAACGGGCCGACGGCACCTCGGCGCTCGAGTTTGGGCGCGACATGGTCGAGGCGCCTTATCGGGTCAGGATGCAGCGACCGGGCGCAAGCGTCACGATTGTCGCCAACGGCCTGGGCAGCTTTGATGTCGTCGACTGAGCGCATCTTGGGTGCCGGGTCGCGCAGGCCGATCGGCGGCTTCACCCTGGTCGAGGTGCTGGTGGCCCTGACCATCGTCGCGGTGGCCCTGATGGCCTCGTTGCGGGCAACCGGCTCGCTGGCCATCAGCGCCGGCGAGTTGCGTCAGCGCACGCTCGCGCAGTGGAGCGCTGAAAACCGGCTCGGCCGAATCCGGATCCAGGGCGAGTGGCCCGAGCAGGGCAAGCGCAGCTACGACTGCACGCAGGCCGATGTGGCGATGACCTGCGAGGAAGAAGTATTTGTCACGCCCAATCCGCAGTTCAGGCGGGTCGAGCTCAGTGTGTTCCCGGTCGAGGGGCAGCGGGTGCGACTGGCGCGGCTGGTCGGTTTTGCCACCAATCTGCCATGAGCGGGTCCTTCGCTGACCGTGATGCCCGGCGAGTGCGCGCCGGCCGGCGGCGAGGCCTGCGCGGCTTTACGCTGATCGAACTGCTGATTGCGGCAACGCTGCTGGCCGTGCTCGCGCTGCTGTCGTGGCGCGGACTCGATACTGTGCTGACCTCGCGCGATCGGATTGCCAAGGCCTCTGACGAATTGCGCTTTCTGACGATCGCCTTTGCGCAGCTGGATGAAGACCTGCGCAAGTCCTGGCCGGTTCGCCTGCTCAAGCTGCCGGTGCCGTCGATTGCCTTTTCGGTCTCAGGCGAACAGGCAACCACAACGCTCGAGCTGCTGCGCGAGTCGACCGGCGCGCTGGAGCCGACCAAGATCCAGCGGGTGGCCTGGCGCCTGCGCGGAGATGTGCTCGAACGCGGCTTCGGTCCGCTGGTGGTCTCATCGGCATCGCCGTCGGCGAAACCCGCCGGCGGAGACGCCGATGCAGCCGGGGGCGGACTGGTCTGGCAGCCGGTGCTGGGCGGCGTGTCGGGGCTCAAAATGCAGGGTTGGGTGCAGGGTCAGGGCTGGGTGGTGGCCGAGGCGCTCGCCGGTCAGCTCAAGGCTGCGGCAGCCGCGGCTGCCCCGCCGGCAGGCGGCCAGAGCGGTGCGCCGTCTGCGTCTGGCGGCACCGCACCGCCTGGCGCTGCGCCACCGCCACCGCCGGTAGCCATGGTCACCGGCCTGCAGGTTGTGGTCGTGCGCAGTGACGGCAAGGTCCTTGAGCGGATCTTCCCGGTGAAGGACTGAGCATGCGTTGGCACCCGAAGCGCCAGGGCGGCGCGGCGATCATCACCGCGATGCTGGTGGTGACGCTTGCGGCGATTGTGGTGTCGGGGCTGTTCTGGCGCGAGAACGTGGCGGTCCGATCGATCGAAAATCGACTCGCGCTGTCGCAAAGCCGCTGGATCGAGCGGGCTGCGGTCGATTGGGCGAAGGTCATCCTGCGGGCGGATCAGCGCGCCGGCGCAGTCGATCATCTGGGTGAGCCCTGGGCGGTGCCGGTGGTCGACACCCGTCTCGATGAAACCGTGACCGCCGGTGCCAAGCTCGATGAAGGCGCGCGCAAGGCGATGCTCGCCGGACAGATCGCCGATGCCCAGGCGCTGTTGAACCTGAATTCGCTGGTCGGTGGCAACGGGACGGCATCGGAGCCGCATGTGGCCGCCCTGCGAAAGCTTCTGTCGCTGGTGGGCCGACCCGAGTCGGCCGCTGATCTGGTGGTCGATCGGGTTCTGCAGTCGGCGCCGCGGGTGCTCGAGGGCCGGGTTGTGCCGCCGCAGCGCGAGCCGGTGCTGCGGCTGGCCGACCTGCTCGATATTCCCGGGGTGGACCTGGTGACGATCAAGGCACTCGAGCCTTTCGTGACCGTGCTGCCGCGGGCAACCACCATCAATATCAATACCGCGCCGCCCGAAGTGATCGCCGCGGCGATTCCGACGATGGAATTGTCGGGGGCGCGCCGATTCGTCGCGCGCCGTGAGCGAACCTTCTACCGAACGCTGGGCGACGTGTCGGCGGATATCGAGGGGCAACCGGTGCTGAGCCCGCAGATGCTGGCGGTCGGCTCGTCCTATTTCATTGTGACCGGGGTGATACGCTACGACCGAGTCGAATCGCAGAGCGAGACCCTGTTGGAGCGTGGAAGCGACCGTGTCGAGGTGGTATGGCAGTTGCGCCGATGAAGCGAGGTAGGGCGGTCGTCTGGCTGCCGCCGCGAAGCGACGGCGAACGCGCCTTCGGCAGCGAGGCACATCTGCTCGCGTTTCGGGGTGGCCAGGCTGCAGGCAGCGCGATCGAGAAGGTCTCGCTCGATGGGCTGACCGGTACGACGCAGGTGCAGCTGGTATTCGATGCCCGCGACGTCACACTGCTGATGCCCGAGGTGCCGATGCTCTCCGGGGCGCGGCTGGCTCAGGCGGTTCCGAATATCGTCGAGGATTCGCTGTTGCAGGATGCGGCGTCCTGCGCCTTCGTGATCGGTCCGCCGCTCGATTCAGGGCGACGTCTGATTGCGGTCATCGACAGGGCCTGGCTCGAGTTCACGGTGGGCGCCTTCGAGCGCCGCGGCATGAAGGTGCGCGCCGCCTGGCCGGCGCAGCTGACGCTGCCCTGGCGCCCGGGTGGCTGGTCGATCGGCTGCGTGCGAGGCGGCATCGCCTTGCGAACCGGCCCCTTGCAGGGACTCGGCTGGGGCGCCTCGGACGACATCGATCTTCGCACCGAGTCGGTGGTGGCGCTGCTGCAGGCGGCGATGGCAGGGGGCGATCGCCCCGACCGTCTGTCGGCATGGCTCGACAACCCATCCTGGCGTGCGCCGATCGAGCGGGCTGCCGCGCGCCTGGAGTTGCCGCTCGAGATGGCGTCGATCCTGCCGCCCGAGGAGGGCGGAATCGACCTGCTGTCGGGCCGGGCGGCGGCGTCGCGGCGCATGCTGGCGGCCTTCGATGGCCGGGCTTGGCGCCTGCCGATGGCCCTTGCCGGTGCCTGTCTGCTGGCCTGGCTGATCGGCCTGAACCTGCACTGGATCCAGATGGGGCGCGAAAAGGATGCCCTGCGGCGAAGTCTCGAATCGACGTTTCGCAGTGCATTTCCGACCGCGCAGGTGGTGGTCGACCCGCTGCTGCAGATGAACCGCCAGATCGCCGACCTGCGGGCGAGCAGCGGCCAGAGCGGTCCTGACGATTTTGTGCCGCTGATGGCTCAGCTCGGCCAGGCGCTGGGGCCGGCCGGCATTGATGCGATTGCCGGCGCAGAGTTTCGCGAAGGGCGCCTGAAGGTGCGTTTTCAGACGCAGCGGGTCGATGGCCGTGCCGCGCGCGAAGCGCTGCGCGAGGCCTGTGCCAAGTCGGGGCTGAAGCTGCAGTTCGACAATGAACGCGATCCGACCGCTGTGGTCGGCGTGCAGCGGTGAGCGGCGAATGCCATGATTGAAAAGCTCCTGCAATGGTGGTCTTCGCTGCAGAGTCGCGAGCGGCGCGTGCTCGGCTATGGCAGTGCGGGAGTGCTCCTGGTGCTCGGATATCTGCTGGCCTTCGAGCCTGCCTGGGTCGGGCGCCAGCGTCTGCAGGCCGAATTGCCGCAGTTGCGCGGCCAGCTTGCCCAGATGGAAGGGCTGGCCGGCGAGGCGCAGCGACTCGCCGGCCAGACCAGCCAGGCCGCCGAGTCGCCTCAGCAGCTCAAGCTGGCGCTCGAGCAGTCGATTGCTGCGGCCGGGCTCAAGGGATCGATGACCCAGCTGACGGTTGCCGGCGAACTGATCGATCTGCGTTTCAAGGGTGTGCCGTTTGCGGGCTGGCTCGGCTGGTTCGACTCGGCCTTGCGTGAGACTCGGCTGCGAGCGGTCGATGTCGCGCTCGAACGCGAATCGGCTCCCGGGCTGGTGAGTGCCCGAGTCACGCTCGAAGTGCCGAAGCGCGGCCCGTGAGTCGGCCGGGCGCGAGTCTTTCCCGCAAGGCATCCTGGCGAACCCGCGGGTTGGCGGGCAGGGGCATGAGCCTTGGCCTGGGCACCGGCTGGCGCATTGCCATGGCACTGGCCGGTCTGCTCACGGTGGCGGGTGTGGTGCTGTGGCAGGCGCCGGCCAGCTTCGCCGATCTGGCACTCGAGCGGTTCACCGCCGGTCGTGTCCGGCTGGCCGATGCCAGCGGCACGATCTGGCAGGGAAGGGGGCGGCTGGTGCTGGCCGATGTCCGGGAGGCGAGCGCCGAGTCGCTGCCCGATCGCGCGGCGAGTGTCCCTGGTGTGGTCATCCCCGGCTTTTTTGACTGGCGAGTCTCGCCGTGGTCGCTGCTGGTGGGCGTCCTCGATGCCCGGATCGAACACGAAAGCATGCGCGAACCGGTGATTCTGACCGGCCGCTCGGGCGAGTTGCGGGCGACCCCCGGCGTGTTGCGCCTGCCGCAGGTTGCGCTGGACCGGTTGGGTTCTCCCTGGAATACAATCCGTCCGACGGGCTCGCTGACGGTATCCTGGGAAAACGTGACACTTCGCGGTGGTCGATTTGATGGGCGTGCCGCGATCGAGTTGTCCCAGATGGCGTCTGCGCTCACGCCAGTCCGCCCGTTGGGCGCCTACCGGATCGAGGTGGTCGGATCCGGCGAGCAGGCCAAGGTCACTATGTCTACACTGTCAGGTCCGTTGCGCCTTGATGGCAGCGGGGTCTGGAATGCGCGTTCGGGTATGCGATTTACTGCGGAAGCGCTGGCCGATGAACCCGAGCGGGCGCGATTGCTGCCGCTGCTGGGATTGTTGGGTCGCCGTGAAGGTGAGCGGACCATCATCAAGATTGGAGCCTGATTGAATTCTGTCGAGCAGCAGCGTCCGGCATTCAGCCGCCTCGCGCACTTCATGGTGCGGCTGCTTGCGTTCGCCCTGTTTTGTTTCGGACCGATGGCCGCAGGGCCCGGCATGGTGTCGGCTGCCGACATCAAGTCGGCCGATGGCGGTGGTTCGCAACCGATCACGCTCAACTTCAAGGACGCCGATATCGATTCTGTGGTCGGTGCATTCGGCCATCTCCTGAACCGCACCTTCATCATCGACCCGCGTGTGCGCGGCAAGATCACCGTCGAGACCGCGCGGCCCTTGTCGCCGCAGGCCGCCTACGAGCTGCTTCAATCGGCGCTGCGGCTGCAGGGTTTTGCCATTGTCGAGACCGGATCGATCTCCCGGGTGGTGCCCGAGGCCGACGCCAAGCTGCAGTCGGGTCCGGTCAATGCCGGGCGCAGCCCGACGGCAGGTGGCGAGCAGATCGTTACCCAGGTCTTCCGGATGGTTTACGAATCGGCGAGCAATCTGGTGCCGGTGCTCAGGCCCCTGATCGCACCGAACAACACCATCGTTGCCTATCCCAACAACAATTCGCTGGTCATCACCGATTACGCCTCGAATCTGCAGCGGCTTGCCCGGATCATCGCCACCCTCGACAGCCCGGTGGCCGGCGAGGTCGAGGTGGTGGCCATGCGTCATGCGCTGGCCAGCGATGTGGCGCTGCAGGTGTCGCGGCTGCTCGATGACCCCAGTCGCGCCGGCGGCACACCTGGCGCGGTGGTCGACCCCGGGCAACGAGTAACTGTGCTGGCCGACACCCGCATCAACGCGATCCTGCTGCGCTCGTCCAGCAGCGCCCGCATGAATCTGGCGAAAGGGCTGATCGCCCGCCTCGATCAGCCCTCGAGCGAGTCGGGCAACATCCGAGTGGTCTATCTGCGCAATGCCGAGGCGGTGCGGCTGGTGGGTGTGCTGCGCTCGGTACTGGCCGGCGATGGCGGCACCGGCGGCGCCGGGTCGACGGGTTTCGGTACCAATATCCAGCAGGGTGCGGGTGCTCAGGGCATGCAGGCCGGTGGCATGCTCGGTCAGCAGCAGCTCGGCGCGTCGCCGGCAACCTCCGCTCTGTCGCAAACCGGCCTGGGCGTTGCCTCGACCGCCGTGTCGGCGGGCGGCGCGGTGATCGCGGCAGATCCGGCCACCAACTCCCTCATCATCACCGCGCCCGAGCCGGTCTACCGCAATCTGCGCGCGGTGATCGAAAAGCTCGATGCGCGTCGGGTACAGGTCTATATCGAGTCGCTGATCGTCGAGGTCAGTGCCGACCGCGCGCTTGAACTCGGTGTGCAGTGGCAGTTCCTGTCGCAGCCCACCAATGGCGCGAACCAGGTGATTGGTGGCACCAACCTGCCGCCCCGGGGCGGCGGCTCCAATATCATCGACGCGGCGGCTAACATCGGCAGTCTGGGTCGAGGCCTGAACGTCGGTATCGTCCGTGCGGCGCCCCTGCTCGGCGGCACATCGGCCAACGGCACCGCGACCATCGGCCCGATCAACCTTGGTTTTCTGGCACGTGCGCTCGAGACCGAAGCCGGTGCCAATATCCTGGCGACGCCCAATCTGGTCACGCTCGACAACGAAGAGGCGCGGATCATCATCGGCCAGAACGTGCCCTTCATCACCGGCTCGTTTACCGCCACCGGCGGTGCGGGGGCGATCAACCCCTTCCAGACCATCGAGCGACGGGACGTCGGCACGACGCTGAGGGTACGGCCGCAGGTGGCTGAGGGCGGAACCGTGCGCATGCAGATCTTTCAGGAGGTCTCGAGCGTGCAGGACGCGACGCTCGCTGCGGGTCTGATCACCAACAAGCGGGCGATCGAATCGAATGTGCTGGTTGACGATGGTCAGCTGGTGGTGCTGGGCGGCCTGATTGAAGAGAAGGTCGAGGGCAGCGTCAGCATGGTCCCGGGGCTCGGGCGCCTGCCGATCGTCGGCAATCTGTTTCGCTATGACACCCGCAAGCGGGTCAAGACCAATCTGCTGGTGTTCCTGCGCCCGGTCGTGCTGCGCAACCCCGACAGTTCCTACAGCCTGACCGCCGATCGATACGACTACATCCGCATGCTGCAGGGCGATGCGCGGGTGACGCCGAGCGAGATCATGCCGGAGTCGCAACTGCGCCCGCCGGTGCTTTCGCCGATGCCACCGCGCCCTGGTACCGCAGGATCCGCCCCTCCTGGCGTCTCGCCGGCCTTCAACGATGCGATGGCTGATCGCTGGAGGGCGGTGATGCCGCCGGTGCCAGCTCAGCCGGCTTCCACCTCGCCGGCACCCGGCCCGGCCCCGGTACAAGCGCCACCGGGTGCTGCATCCGGATTTGCCCCGGCTTCATCGAGTTTGCCCGGAAGTTCCGATGCCGGTGCCGACGGGCGGGTGATGCAAACCGCGCCCAATGAGGTCATCATTCAGCGCAATCTGAGTGCGCCGATCTCCGGCAGTCCGTCCAAGTGAGCCTGCGGCCCCTGGCGCCGGCGCTTTTGTCCGATGTCGCTTCGCAATTCTTTGCTTCGCATTTCGTTGAAATAAGGCCGCTCCCATGAGCCAGGTCTCGCCTGCCCGCTACGTCCCCTATGGTTTCGCCCGCCAGAATCAGATGCTGGTCTCGGGCGTGTCGGGTGATTCAATCGAGGTCTGGGTCGGCGAAGCGACCCCCTCCCATGCGCTGGCCGAGCTCGCACGCACGCTGCCGCTGCGGGTGGTGGCGGTGCGCAAGGACGCCCCCGAGCTGTCGGCGGCGATTGCCCGGGCCTACTCGCAGCAAGAGGGCTCGGCCGCCTCGGTGGTCGATGAGGTCGAAAGCGACCTCGACTTGTCGCGGCTGCTGCAGGACATCCCCAAGATCGAGGATCTGCTCGAGACCGAGGATGACGCGCCGATCATCCGCATGATCAATGCGCTGCTTACCCAGGCTGCGCGCGACGGCGCCTCCGACATCCATATCGAGCCCTTCGAGTCCTATTCGATGGTGCGCTTTCGGGTAGATGGTGCGCTGCGCGATGTGGTGCGACCCAAGCGCGAGTTGCACGCCGCGCTGGTCTCGCGGATCAAGATCATGGCGAGCCTTGATATTGCCGAGAAGCGCCTGCCCCAGGACGGCCGCATCACGCTGCGCATCGGCGGGCGTGCGGTTGATGTTCGGGTCTCGACCCTCCCAACCGGGCACGGCGAGCGCGCGGTGCTGCGTCTGCTCGAGAAGGAGGCCGGCCGGCTCGATCTGGCCAAGCTCGGCATGGCCGATGCGACCCTGGTCAACTTCGATCGGCTGGTTCATCAGCCGCATGGCATCGTGCTGGTGACCGGCCCGACTGGTTCGGGCAAGACCACCACGCTTTATTCGGCGCTCAACCGCATCGATGCAAGCACGGTCAATGTCATGACGGTCGAGGATCCGATCGAATACGACCTGGAAGGCATCGGTCAGACCCAGGTCAATGCCCGGATCGACATGACCTTTGCCAAGGCTCTGCGCTCGATCCTGCGTCAGGACCCGGACGTCATCATGATCGGCGAGATCCGCGACCTCGAGACCGCGCAGATCGCGGTGCAGGCCTCGCTCACCGGCCACCTGGTGCTGGCCACCCTGCACACCAACGATGCGGTCTCGGCGGTCACCCGCCTGATCGACATGGGCGTCGAGCCCTTCTTGCTGTCGTCGAGCCTGTTGGGCGTTGGCGCGCAGCGGCTGGTGCGCCGGCTGTGCACACAGTGTCGTCAACCCGATCCGGTGGCCAAGGGCTGGCGTGCGGTCGGTTGTGTTGCCTGCAACCGCACCGGTTATTCAGGTCGCACCGGCATCTATGAACTGCTGCAGGTCGATGAATCCATTCGCGCCATGATCCATCGCAATGCCAGCGAGGGCGAGATCCGGGCGAGTGCACAGAAAAGTGGCATGCAGACCATGCGCGACGATGGTTATCGCTGGGTTCACGACGGCACGACCTCCTTCGACGAGGTGGTGCGTGTGACGCGCGACTGATGCCGGCCTATCGCTTCGAGGCCGCCTCGGCCGCCGGGCGCATCGAACGCGGCATCGTTGATGCCGACAGCCCGCGCCAGGCGCGAGGCGTACTTCGCGATCGGGGTCTGACCCCAATTTCGGTGGCCACGGTCGAGGACCGGGCGGCAGGTGGTGCCGGGTCGATGGTGATCGGCGGTCGGCTGAAGGATGCCGATCTGGCGATGGCGACCCGACAGCTGGCGAGTCTGCTGTCGGCGCGTCTGCCGCTCGAGCGCGCCCTGGCGGCGATTGTCGAGCAGGCCGAGCGGCCGGTGGTGCGCGACCGCTTTGCAGCGGTGAGAAGCGAGGTGGTCGCCGGTCAGACGCTTGCGGCGGCGATGGGCAAGTATCCGCGCGACTTTCCGGATGTCTATCGGGCGCTGGTGGCTGCAGGCGAGCAGTCGGGCGATCTCGGGCTGGTGATGTCGCGGCTGGCCGACTATGTCGAGTCGCGAACCGCACTCGCCCAGCGGGTCACGATGGCCTTTACCTATCCGGTGATCGTGACCATCGTGGCCGCCGGCGTGATCATTGCCCTGCTGACTTATGTGGTCCCGCAGGTGGTCGGTGTCTTCACGCAAACCAAGCAGAAACTGCCGCTATTGACCGTCATCCTCGTCGAACTGTCGGCTTTCGTTCGGAATTGGGGTTGGCTGGTGGCATTGCTTCTGGCAGGCGCTGCGGTGGGCGCCAAGTCATTGCTCAAGACGCCGAGCCTGCAGCTGGCCTGGCACAAGCGTCTGCTCAATCTGCCGCTCTTTGGCCGGCTGATCCGGGGAGTGAACACCGCACGCTTTGCCTCGACCCTTGCCATCCTGACCGCCAGCGGCGTGCCGCTGATCCGTGCGCTAGATGCCGGTGCCCAGACGCTCACCAATGAGGCGATGCGGGCCAATGTGGTCGATGCGGTGTCACGGGTGCGCGAAGGGGCTCCGCTTTCGCGCGCGCTGGCTGCCGGCGGCTATTTTCCGCCGGTCATGATCCACATGATCGCCAGCGGCGAGGCCACCGGCGAGCTGCCCGACATGCTCGAGCGCACCGCAAAAACCCTGTCGGGTGAAGTCGAGCGCCGCACGCTTGCGCTCACCAGCCTGCTCGAACCCTTGCTGATCCTGGTGATGGGCGCGATCGTGCTGATGATCGTGCTGGCAGTGCTGCTGCCGATCATCGAGATCAACCAGCTCGTTCGCTGAGCGCCTCCCAGACCCGGGCGGGGGTGAAGGGCATATCCATCGGCGGCACGCCGCGGCTGCGCAGCGCGGCGCTCATCGCGTTGACCAGCGCCGGCAGCGAGCCCGAACAGCCCGATTCGCCCACGCCCTTGGCGCCGAGTGCATTGAGCGTGGTCGGCACCGGGTTGTAGTCGTTGCGAATGGATGCTACCCAGCCCGCACGCGGCATCGGATAGTCCATGAAGCTGCCGGTAAGCAGCTGGCCGGTCTCTTCGTCATAGATGATCTGCTCGCCGAAAACTTGGCCCGCGCCCTGAAGCACGCCGCCATGGACCTGTCCCTGCACCAGCTGCGGCGAGATCACCGTGCCGAGATCGTCGACCGCGTTGTAGGCGATGACTTCGGTGACGCCGGTCTGCGGGTCGATCTCGACCTCGGCCACATGGCAGCCGTTGGGGAAGGTGGCACCCGACACCGCCTCTCCCTCGCAATCGAGCGGATGGCCGCCGTCTGCGCTGCGGGTCAGGCGGCCTGCGAGCTCGAGCAGACCAAGGCGCGTGCTTGTGGCGGCCGAGCCGGTCTGGAAAGCGCCGTCGATGTACTGAAGCGATTCGGGTGCGGCACCGAGGGCACTCGCTGCCACCGGGCGGGCCAGCTCGAGGATTCGGGCTGCCAGCATCTTGCAGGCGCTGCCCGCGCCATAGAGCGATCGCGAGCCGCCAGTGCCGTTGCCCACCAGCTCCTGTGACGGGTCGCTCGCACGGTATCGGATGGCCGCTGGCGGCAGGCCCAGGCCGTCTGCAACGATCTGTGCAAACGAGGTCTCGTGACCCTGACCCGAGGAGCCGGTGACGCCGAAGACATCGATGTGACCATCGGGAGTAAATCGCGCGCGCACCACGTCTTTCGGCGCGCCACCCGCGCCCGAGGCTTCGAGGTAGCAGCCAAAGCCGATGCCGCGCAACTTGCCGCGCCGGGCAGCGTCATCCCGGCGTGCCGCAAAGCCCGCGTAATCGGCCATCGCAAGCGCCTTGCTCATCGTGCCGTCGAAGTCGCCGCTGTCATAGACCGTGCCGTTTGCGGTGGTGTACGGGAAGGCATCGTTGGGGATGAAATTGCGCCGCCGCAGCTCGACCGGATCGATGCCGTGTTCGGCGGCAGCCTGATCGATCAGGCGCTCGACTGCATAGGCGATATCTGGGCGGCCGGCACCGCGATAGGCCGAGACCGGCACGGTGTTGGTGTAGATCAGCTCCTGATGGGCGAAAAGCGCCGGGACGCGGTAGACCCCGCCCATGGTGACCGAGAGGTTGCGCGTGCCGATGAAGGCCTGGAAGTAGCAGGTGTAGGCGCCGAGGTCGGCCTGATGATCCCAGCGGATGGCCAGGATATTGTGTTGCGCATCGAGGGCGATATGACCGGTCAGGCGCAGGGCGCGGCCGTGCCATTCGGAGGTGAAGTGCTCAGAGCGCGAGCTGACCCATTTCACCGGCTTGCCGAGCCGGCGCGCGGCCAGCATCAGCAGCGCCTGCTCCGACGCACTGCCGCCGCGCAGACCGAAGGATCCGCCCACATCTTCGGCAATGACCTGGATCTTGTCGCCGGCTATGCCGCTGATCTGCGACAGCGAGCTGCGCATGCCGAGCATGCCCTGGGTCGGCGTATAGACCGTGTAGCGATCGGCGGTGGCATCGTAGGCCACCAGGCAGGCGCGCAGCTCCATCGGGGCCACCGCCAGTCGCTGGCTTTCCATGCCGAGCGTGGTGATGAAAGTGGCGCGCGCAAAGGCGGCTGCCACGGCGGCTTCGTCGCCGGCTTTTACAAGCGCTGAGAGATTGCCCGGTGCGACCTCATGCAGCTCGGGCGCGCCTGGCCGGCGGGCGGCGGGCATGCTGGTGACCGAGGCCAGATCCTGGTAATCGATCGCGACCAGTTCGGCGGCATCCTGGGCGGCGCGTGCCGAGTCGGCAATCACCATGGCAATCGGCTGGCCGACGAAGCGCACGCGATCGGTGGCCAGCACCGGCATGGCGCACTTCACCTGCATCGAGCCGTCGGCGGTCTTGACCGGCGCGCCGGTCGGAATGTCGGTGAAACCGGCGGCTTTGACGTCGTCGGCAGTCAGGATGGCGACCACGCCGGGGGCGGCTTTCGCGGCGGCGGTGTCGATGCCACGGATCAGCGCATGGGCGCGGTCGGAGCGGACCATGTGGGCATGCAGCTGGCCGGGCAGGTTCCAGTCGGCGGTATAGCGGCCACGGCCAGTGACCAGGCGCAGGTCTTCGACGCGGGAAGGGGTGAAGGTGGCAGTGTTCATGGTGTCGTCTCGATTCAGGCCAATTCAGGCAGATTGGCTGGCGGCGTCGCGCATCAGGCTGGCGGCCTGCTTCACGGCGGCGACGATGTTCACATAGCCGGTGCAGCGGCACAGATTGCCGGCAAGGCCTTCGCGGATCTGCTCGTCGGTCGGGTCGGGATGGCGGCGCAGCAGGTCGGTGCTGGCCATGATCATGCCGGGCGTGCAGTAGCCGCACTGCAGTCCGTGGCAGGCCGAAAACGCCTGCTGGACCGGATGCAGGGCGTCGCCCTGCGACAGACCTTCGATGGTGGTGATGCTCGAGCCGTCGGCTTGAGCCGCCAGGACGGTGCAGGATTTGACGGCCTGGCCGTCGAGATGCACGGTGCAGCAGCCGCACTGGCTGGTGTCGCACCCGAAGTGCGTGCCGGTCAGGCCGAGTTGCTCGCGCAGCAGGTCGACCAGCAGGGTCCGGTCTTCGCATTGCACCGATTGGGTCTTGCCGTTGACGGTGAGTTCGACGTTCATGGGGATATCCGAGTCTTCAGTGTGAGGGGCAAGGCGCGCGGTATTAGCGGTTTTTGTCGTTCAGTTGAAACGTTCAGTTGAGTCGGCTGATGGCTTGCGCGGCCATGACCCGGACCAGCTGGGCGCGATAGGCGGCGCTGCCGTGCAGGTCGGTATTCAGCGTGCCGGCATCGAGCGCGCAATCAGCGATCGCATCAGTCGACCACTTGCGCCCGAGCGCGGCTTCGGCCTCGTGCCAGCGAAACACGCCCGGGCCCGCGCCGGTCACCGCAACGCGGATGCCGGCATCGAGTTGCGCCACCATCACGCCGGCCATGGCATAGCCCGAGGCCGGCTGCGCGAACTTGGCATAAGCCGCACGTCGGGGCAGGGTAAAGCGCACGGCGCGGATGATCTCGTCGGGCTCGAGCGCGGTGGTGAACAGGCCGAGGAAGAAGTCGGCGGCCGCGACCGAACGCCGGTCGGTGATGACGGTGGCGTCAAGTCCGAGCAGTGCGGCCGGATAGTCGGCGGCCGGGTCGTAGTTGGCGATCGACCCGCCAAGCGTGCCGCGTGCGCGCACCTGTGGGTCACCGATGCGGCCTGCCAGATCGGCCAGTGCCGGAATCGCGTCGCACACCGTCGGGTCGGTGGCGACTTCGCCATGACGCTGCGCCGCGCCGATCAGGACTGAATTGCCCTCGCGGGTGATGCCGCGCAGATCGGCGAGCCGCGTGATGTCGATCAGCCTGGACGGCGCTGCCAGACGCATCTTCATGGTGGGCAGCAGGGTCATGCCACCGGCCAGCAGCTTGGCCTCGGCATCGTTGCGCAATCCCTGCACGCTGTCTTGCAGGGAACTGGCGCGTTCATAGGTAAAGGGGTACATGGACGCAGGCTCGACGAAAGTGCGACAGGGGTTGGCGGAAAGTCGGTGATGCAAGGGGGAGCGGACTGTATCGGCGATGAAGACCCTTCATGCGCCTTGCGACAGTTCCGAGAGTAGCATCGGTCTTCGTCGCTCTTGATAATCTGACCGGCGCCCTCATTCCATTCCGAGCGCCGTGCGAGCTTGATGACTCGACCGCTGCGCCCCCGCCCATTTTTTAAGGACCCTGACGATGTGGATCGACCGTTTCTGGAGATTTGCCAAAACCGTTGGCCGTGATGGGCTGGCGCTGCTGTTTGCCTTGCGTGATCCGCAAACGCCACGCGCGCTGAAGCTGGCCACCGTCGCGCTGGCGTTTTATGTGATCAGCCCGATCGACCTGCTGCCCGACATTGCGTTTCTGGTCGGCTGGACCGACGATCTGGCGCTGCTGGCGCTCGGAATCCCGTTTCTGACCCGTCGGCTGCCGCTCGGGGTTTCGCACCGTGCCTTCGAACAGGCCGATCGGCTGATCGCGCGCCTGAATCCGCGTCGCACCTGAGCTTGTGGCGGGCCTGAATTCAAGGCGAAGCCCGGTCCAAGGCGATCCCTGAAAGGCCCGGGCGAGCCGGGCCGACTCAGCGTGCCGGGTTGGTCATCTGCTCGTGAACCGCGTCGATCGCCTTGACCAGATCATCTGACAACGGAACCGACCAGGCGTCGATCTGCTCGCGAAGCTGCTCGACGCTGGTCGCGCCCAGAATGGTCGAGGCGACATAAGGACTGCGATAGCAAAAGGCGAGCGCGAGCTGCGTGAGCGTCAGGCCGGCGTCTTTGGCCAGGGCTTCGTACCTGAGCACGGCCGGTTCGATCTGCGGGCGGGCATAGCGCGGCCACAGGGGTCCGAACTTGACCAGTCTGGCGTCAGAGGGCTTGCCACCTCGCAGGTATTTGCCGGTGAGGTGACCGAAGGCGAGCGCGCTGTAGACCAGCAGTCCGACGTCTTCGCGATGGCAGGCTTCAGCCACACCGGCGTCGAACTCCCGTGAAAGCAGGTTGTAGACATTCTGGATGCTGGCGATGCGGGGCAGGGAATACTGCTCGGCGACCTTGGTCCATTCGCACACGCCCCAGGGCGTCTCATTGGACACGCCCACCGCCCGCACCTTGCCGTCCTTGACCAGCTGGGCCAGGCCCTCGAGGGTCTCGCGGATCGAGGCGCATTCGCGGTCTTTGCTCGGGTCGAAGCGGCTGGCACCAAAGAGCGGCACATTGCGGGTCGGCCAGTGGATCTGATAGAGGTCGAGATAGTCGGTGCGCAGCCGCTTGAGGCTGGCCTCGCAGGCGAGCAGCACGTCGCGCTTGGAGAGCGGCTCGACGCCGTCGCGATCACCGGTGCGGATCCAGTTCATGCCGCGCCCCGGTCCGGACACCTTGGAGGCCAGGGTCACGCGGTCACGTTTGCCCTTGGCCAGCCACTCTCCCACGATCTTTTCGGTCGCACCGAAGGTTTCGGCCCGGATCGGCATCGAGTACATCTCGGCGGTATCGATGAAGTCGACGCCGCGCTCAAGCGCGTAGTCGAGTTGCGCATGCGACTGCGCGGTGTCGTTCTGCTGCCCGAATGTCATCGTGCCGAGGCAGATGCCGGGAACCGTCAGGCCTGAGCGGCCGAGCTTTTTGCGATCGATCATCCGGCTGATTCTACGCGCCGCGGTGTTGCATGGATTCCAGAAGCCGGCGGGCGCTAGAACCGAAGCGCGCCGGCATAGCCGGTCAGCTCGAGATAGCCGCGCCCGATGCGCCGACCCGACACGCTGGCGGTGACCGCGCCTTCCCAGTAAGTGATGCCGGTGCTGCCGCGTGCGTCGAGTTCCTGGTCATCGAAGAGCGGCTCGAGCTCGATCACCAGATCATCGATGCGAACGCGCTGGGACACCGGCCACTGCGCGCCGCTGCGCACCGATCGCCAGCTGCGAAGGGTCTCGAAGACCGGCGACAGGCCGGTTCGCACTGGCCCGTTTGCGCCGCGCCGCAGGGTGGCATCGCGCCAGGTCGGTTTGCCGTCGGTGCTGCGGATCTGAAAGGCCATCAGGGCGCCGCCGTCATCCAGATTGATGCCGATCCAGTCCCAGCCGCTCGACTGACTGCCGAGATAGTCGCTCGACCATTCATGGTCGAACCAGGCGCGTCCGCGCACCGCGGTTCCGGGTGCATTGCTCGAGGCCGATCGGCGGGACCGGATCGAGCCGGTCACCACCATCTGCGGCCGGCTGTAATAGTGGCTCGCCTGGGAGGGGCTCGGGCCCTTGCGCGAATAGCCGGACTGGCCTTGCAGCAGGGGCGGGGCATCCGGGGCGAGTTCGAGCGTGAAAGCGAAGTCGCTGCCGCTGGCATGAGCCCGATAGCGATCGGTGGCCGGATCGCGGGTGAGTGACCAGGCTTCGGGTCCGGAGCCGATGATCGCTCGGGTATCGCCGGTGGCCGTCGTGGCCAGACCGAATCCGGCGCGTGCCGCACGCTGAGCGTGGAGCAGCCGGCCGTTTTCGGGCAGTGCGAGCGCGGCATGGGCGAGCACCAGCTGGGTCGGCGCAAAGCGGCTCGGATTGGCGTCGGGATGCGCGGTACGGCTTCGAAAGAAGGTGATCTGAAAGCCGGCATCGGCCGCGCCATCACGCTGCAGCCAGCCGGTGACATACCACCACTCGGTGCGAAAACCGGGGTGCGCGCCATGGTCCTGCGGAAAGCGCAGGACCGTGCCCGATTCGACGATGTCCCAGGCTGGAGAGGCAGACGACGGCAATGCGGCGGCCGGGTCGCCCGATGCCAGGGCAGGGGTGGCGGCAGTCGCGGCAGTCGCTGCAAACTGGCCGGCGGCCGCCATCGCGCTGCAGACCCGCATTGAACCGGGGATCGCCGGGCCGCTCAGGCCAGGCGCCGACAGCCGCAGGGCAAGCACTTTGAGCAGTTGGCGGCGGCGGGATCTCATCACGGCCGATCACCAGTCCTGGCGGACCGCGGCCAGCGGCCCAGTGCCCAGCGCACTGCGAGCCGCCAGCAGTGCGGCGATCAGGGCGGCCGCAATCAGGGCGGCGGCGCTCAGCGCGAGCAGACCCAGCGGCCAGTGAACCTGCATCGTCCAGTGAAACGACTGCGGATTGACCCGCTCGATCAGGACGAGTCCGATTGCCGCGCCGATCACGCCGCCCCAGGCGACCGCCACGCTCACCCCGAGCATGGCTTCGATTGCCAGCTGAGCGACGATCTGGCGACGCTGCACGCCGATATGGCGCAGCATGCCGAACTCGCGCGCTCGCGCCAGGGCTTCACCGGCGCAGGCCGCGGCCACCCCGAAAAGTCCGACCAGGATTGCGATCGCCTCGAGCGCATAGGTCACCGCGAAGCTGCGATCGAAGATTCGCAGCGACAGGGCGCGGATGTCGGCCGCGCTGCGCCATTCGAGGGCTGCCAGCGACGGCGTCGTCCGGGCAAGCCCGGCGATCACCGCATCCGGCGTCACGCCCGGTGCGAGCCACAGGGCGACGTCGCTCGCTGCGCTTTCGACGGTGAGCCGCTGCCAGTCGGCGGCAGCGATCGACAACGCGCCATGCTGGCGGGCATAGTCGCGCCACACCCCGGCCACGAAAAATCGCGGCGGCGCGCCCTGTCGCGGCCCCGCTGCCCGTTCCTGTGATTGCCCCGGTACCGGGACCGGCAGATTGGCACCGATCGGCAATTCGATGCGATCGCCCGGGCGCATGCGGTACTGGTCGAGCATCGGCTCTGAAATCCAGACCGCGATGGCATCGGGTGGCACCGGCAGCGACTCGCCGGTCATCGGCAGCTGCTGCTGCGGATGGCGGGGGTCGAGGTCGCGCACCAGCAGGGCGACGGCCGGGCGCTGCGGCTCGAGGTTGAGTTCGATGGTGCGCAGGAAATCGGCCCGCACCACGCCGGGCGCTGCGGCGATCAGGCGCTGCAATGCCGGGTCGAGCGGTGCGTCCCGCCCGGCCGAGACCCGGGCGTAGACATCGGCCGGCAGCACCGCATCGAGCCATTCGGCCACCGAGGTCCGAAAGCTGCTCACCATGATCGCCATCGCCGAGCTCAGGGCGAAGCTTGCCACCACACCGGCGAGGCCCGCGGCGACCGTGCCCGGCGACTGGGCGATGCGGGTGGTGGCCAGCCAGGCGGCGGGCCAGCGCCACAGTGTGCGTCCGGCCAGTCTTGCCAGCAGCCGGCCAAGCGTGCGGGTGAGCAGCGGCACGCAGGCGATGCCAGCCACCAGCCACAGTGCGATCGCGACATAAGCGCCGATCGGCAGTCCTGCGATTGGTGGCAGGGCGACCAGCAGCGCACCGGCTGCGGCAAGCGCCAGCGCCCAGCGCCCGCGGGCGAGCCCGGCCAGCGAGTCTTCGGCGCTGCCGCTGCGCAATGCGCGGGCCGGGGCGGCGCGCGAGGCGGCCCAGGCCGGCACTGCCGATCCCAGCATGCCGACCGCAAGGCCAAGCAGGGCGAATCCGCCGAGCGCCAGCGGCTCAAGCACCACGCGCGGGCGCGATCCGCTGAAATAGCCGCCGCCCAGGTCGCCGCCGACTGCCGCCAGCAGCAGGGCGGCCAGCCCGATACCGGCGGCGGTGCCCAACAGCGCGCCCAGTGCGCCTAGGATCGCGCCCTGCGCCAGCACCGCACCGAGCCGAGCGCGTGGCGTGGCACCGAGCACGCCCAGCAGCGCGAGTTCGCCCTGCTGGCGCACAACCGCCAGCGCCATGGTTGCAAAGACCAGGAAGGCGCCGGTAAAGAGCGCTACCAGGGCCAGCACATTGAGATTGACCCGGTAGGCTCGCGAGACATTCGACATGCGCTGCTCGTCAGTCCCAGGTGTTGTCCAGACGGCATCGGCCGGCAGCCGCGCCGAGACCGCCCGCTGGACCGTCTGCGGATCGGCGCCTTCGCTCAGCCGCAGGTCGATTCGCGACAGGCGTCCGAGCAGACCGAGCGGCGACAGGCGCCATTGCGCCGTCCCAAGATCCATCACCGCCAGCCGCTGGCCGGGTGCCGCGCCCGGCACCGTCCCGGCGACACGCAGCACCAGCCGTTCGAGCCCGACGCGCAGGCTGATCGGATCGCCCACCTTCAGGCCGAAGGCCTCCAGCGCGGGCTGCGACAGGAAGATCGCATCGGCCTCAAAGAGCGAGACGGCGTCGCCCTGCGTCACCGGTATCAGTGCCGGCGTGACCGCGAGCGCCGCAAACGGATCGATGGCGATCAGTCGCAACGAACGCTGCTGCGGCAGCACCACCACATCGGTTTCGATCACCGGACTGAGACCGGCGACCCCGTCGATCGGCGGATCGGCGAGCTGCGCCAGCAGTGCTTCATCGAAGCCCTCGCGGCGTGCTCGGACCTGCGCATGAGCCTCGCCGTTGATCGTGGCAATCGCCTGGCGAAACTCCTCGAGGGCCGAGGCGTTGACCAGATGGATCGCCAGCGCCAGTGCGACACCAATGGCGACCGCCACGATCGACACCAGCGTGCGACCGGGTGCGGCGCGCCACTGTCCGAGCGCGAGCCAGATCCACCAGCGCAGGGTCGCGACCGTCGCCTTCATTCGTCGTCGACCAGACCGGCCGGGGTCAATCGCAGGCGTCGCCCGGCGATGGCGGCAGCCTGCGCCGAATGGGTCACCATCAGCAGCGCCGCACCGCGTTCGCGCACCTGCTCGTCGATCAGCTCCAGCGCCTGGGCAGCGGTGCGCGGGTCGAGGTTGCCGGTGGGTTCATCGGCCAGGATCAGTCGCGGCGAATGGACCAGTGCGCGGGCCAGCGCCACGCGCTGCTGCTCGCCGCCGGAGAGTTCCCGCGGCAGCGCATCAACCCGTGAGCCCAGCCCGACCCGATCGAGCATCGACTCGGCCGCAGCACGAGCCTGCCCGATCCCGCAGGCACCGAGCAGCATCGGAATCGCGACGTTTTGCCAGAGCCGCAGATGCGCGAGCAGGTGAAAGGCCTGAAAGACGAAACCGATGTCGCGGGCCCGGATGGCCGCCGCCTGATCGTCGCTCAGGGTGTGCACCGCCTGTCCATCGAGCCAGATCTCGCCGGCATCCGCGCGCTCGAGCCCGGCGATCAGATTGAGCAGGGTCGACTTGCCAACGCCCGATTCGCCCAGCAGTGCAACCCGCTCACCGGCCTCCAGACGCATCGAGATACCGGCGAGCACCTCGCGTTGCGGCCCGAACCGCTTGTGCAGGTCGATCAGCTCAAGCGTCGCGGGAGGCATTGGCACGGTCGGCCTGCTCGCAGTGCCCGGCCACCAGATCGACCAGCAAGGGGACCAGCGGCTCGGGCAGGTCGTGGCCCATGCCGGCGACTTCATGGAAAGAAGCACCAGGAATGCTGGCCGCGGTGTCGCGCCCGGCCCCGATCGGCACCAGCGTATCTCGGTCGCCGTGGATCACCAGAGTCGGTGTCGTGATCGTGCGCAACAGCGGCCTGCGATCACCGCTGGCCATGATCGCGAGCATCTGGCGGGCAACGCCTGCCGGGTTGTAGGCGCGCTGCATGCTCTGGCGCAGGCGCTCGCGCAGGATGTTGCGCGGCGGCTGCAGGCCGGGGCTGCCGATCAGCATCCAGATGTGCTCGGTGTGATCGAGGATCTGTTCTTCGGTGGCATCGCGCGGCGGCGGGCTGAGCAGGGCGCGGGTGGCCGGCGACATATGAAAGCTGAACCGCATCGCCCCGCTCGACGACATGATCGAGGTCAGCGTGCGCAGTCGCTGCCGATGCTTTGCAGCCAGCACCTGGCCAATCATGCCGCCCATCGAGATGCCAAGCACATGGGCCTGGTCGATCTTGAGAACATCCATCAGACCGATCGCGTCCAGGCCCATATCCTCGAGGGTGTAGGGCGGCTTGACCGGAAAACCCATCACGCCCTTGAAGGCCGCAGCCCGCAGATCGATCCGTTTGGTCGATGTGGCGCGGCTCGACAGACCCGAATCGCGGTTATCGAAGATCACCACGCGAAAGCCGCGCGCCACCAGCCCCTCGAGAAAGGACGCCGGCCAGGCGGTCATCTGCAGGCCCAGACCGGTGATGAGCACGATGGCGGGTGCACTGGGGGCGCCAAGGACCGAATACTCGATGCGGGTGCCGGAAGGAAGGTCGGTATGCATGGCCCGCAGTGTAGCGGCTCAATGTAGCGGCTCAATGTAGCCGCTCAGCCAAGCAGTTGGCGGGTATCCAGACCGAACTGCGCGCGCAGCCTGGCGGCCATCCCGGGTCGTGCGCTGAACTCGTAGACCAGCGCGAGGTTGTGGGCGGCAAGGCGCCCGCCGCGACCCTGCACCGCACCGGCGATATCAGGCCGCTCGCCGATTGCCAGGCATCTGAGCCAGGCGGTCTCGGCCTTTGCCAGCAATGGCGCGGCCTGCGCCGGGTTGTTGACCGCCCAGTCGAGCAGCACATCCCCGAGGGCAAAAAAGACGTCGGGCGACTCGGCGCAGTGGATCTGCTCGAGGGTTGCCAGCTTCAAGGCCTCGGCGTGCTGGCCGAGCCGCTTGAGCACGAAGAGCCTGCGGGCGACGAGGTCGGAGCGCCATGGCGCATCCGGCTCGGCAAGCGTCAGCGCGCGAGAAAAGAAGTGTTCTGCAAGCTCGTGCTCGTCATAGACCGCGGCATCCTTGCCGATCTGGTAGCACAGGTAGGCATCGTCCGGATGCTCGGCCAGGTCGGCCTCGAGCAGCCGGCGGTTGCGCCCGCGCTTGGCGGCGAGCGCCGCGGGTGAATAGCCGTCATGGCCGATGTGAATCGGCAGGCGTCGAACCGCCAGGCTGTGAGAGGGCTGCTCGTGAATGCGCCCGGCATAGCGCACCGAGCCAGGCAGCACGCGACTCAGCCAGCTGTCGGCGCGTTCTTCGCCGCGCTCGCCGAAGCGCTCTTCCATGCGCACCGCGCCCACGAATTCGGGGGCTGTGCCGGCGAGATCGCGTATCGATTCGCCGCCGCTCACCAGCCACTCATCCGCATCGAGCACAAGATGCCAGTCGGCGTCGGCCATTGCCAGTGCGGCATTGCGGGCCGCCGAAAAGTCGTCGCACCAGGTGAACTGGCCGACGGTCGCACCGTTCGCCCGCGCAATGTCGATCGTGGCATCGAGCGAGCCGGTATCAAGCACGCAGACCCGGTCGACCCAGGGTGCCACGCTGGCGAGCAGTCGGCCGATACGCGGCGCTTCGTCGCGGGCGATGACCACCAGCGCGACCGAATGGCTCACCGAAACCGCACCGATACCGACGGATTGCCCGGCAGCCCTTCATAGACCACCCGCACCGTCTGCCCGGCCTGGGGCGGCAAAGGGCGCGAGAACGAGCCGAGCGACAGCAGGTCGCCCGGTTTGAGGGTGATGCCCGACTTCTTCAGGTCGTCGGCCAGCCAGATGACCGCGTTCAGCGGATGATCGAGGATCGCCGAGCCCTTGCCGCTGTCGAGCTCCTTGCCGTTGCCGTCGATGACCCGAACCGTCATGTCGCGAAGTGCTGCCGACAGCGCTGCCGACTGTGCCGATGAGGGCGTGACCGCGATCGGTGCGCCGAGCACGCCAAGCCGCGCGCCGGCATTGATCAGGGTGATCGTCGGGCCGTTGATGCGCGTGGGGTCCTTGACAATCAGATCGGGCAATTCGATGAACGGCCTGATTGACGCGATCGAGGCCAGCACCTGTTCGGGCGTGCGCGCCTCATGGATCGAGGCATCACGGACCACCACCACCAGGTCTGCTTCAAACACCGGCAGGGCGCCGAATCGGGCCGGCACCTCGGCGCCGTCGGCCACGATCATGGCATCGAGCAGCGTGCCTCGCACCGGCGCCGAATAGTTGAAGCGCTTTTGCACCGCCGGATTGGTGAGTGCGGCCTTGTAGCCGACCACCTTGCCGTAGCGCTCGCCCAGAAGCCGCACGAACTTGTCGCGACCGCAGACCGCACCGGCCAGGCTCAGGGCGTCCGACGGATTGGGCAGGGGCTCGAGCGCGGCATAGGCGCGGGTGATTTCCGCGATCGCAGCATCGTCGGGGCAGGTTGGCGGATCGGGTTGGCGGCTGGCGCAGGCAGACAGACACGCCGCGATCAGCAGCGCGAGCCACCCGGCGCCAACCGGTTTCATGAGGGCTCGCCCATGCCCGGCACACCGATCGAGAAACCGGCATCGACATAAGTGATCTCGCCAGTGATGCCCGAGGCCATGTCCGACAGCATGAAGGCGGCCACATTGCCGACTTCTTCGGTGGTCACGTTGCGGCGCATCGGCGAGTGCTGCTCGGCGAAATCGAGCAGCTTTGAGAAGCCCTTGATGCCCGAAGCAGCCAGCGTCTTAATCGGGCCGGCCGAGATAGCGTTGACCCGCGTGCCGTGAGGCCCGAGGCTGGTGGCCATATAGCGCACGCTGGCTTCGAGCGAGGCCTTGGCCATGCCCATGATGTTGTAGTTGGGCACTGCGCGCACCGCGCCGAGATAAGACAGCGTGATCAGCGCACCATTTCGTCCGGCCATCAGTGGTCTGGCCGCCCCGCCGACTGCGGCAAAACTGTAGGCCGAGATATCGTGCGCGACCCGGAAGGCCTCACGTGACAGGCCGTCATAGAGATCGCCGGTGATCGCCTCGCGTGGCGCAAAGGCCACCGCATGGACCACGCCGTCGAGCCCGTCCCAGACCTTGCCCAGGTCGGCAAAGAGCGCCTCGATCTGGGCGTCCTCGGCCACATCGCAGGCAAAGACCTTGTCGGAGCCGAATTCGGCGGCCATTTCGGTGATCCGGTCGCGAAAGCGCTCGGTCTGGTAAGTGAAGGCGAGTTCGGCGCCCTGCTTGCGGCAGGCCTGCGCCACGCCATAAGCAATCGAGCGGTTCGACAACAAGCCCATGATAAGAATGCGTTTGCCGGCCAGGAACATCCGGTTTCTCCGATAGAATTTTGTCATGTCGATTGTCGCACGCTGGATTGCCCGGGTCATCGCGGGCGCGGGGCTCCTCCTGGCGGCAGCCGGCGGCGTGCTGGCTGCCGGGCCGGGGTCGTCGGCGGGCACTGCCTCAGTTTCGTCGTCAGTGTCGTCCTCAGTTTCGTCGTCAGTGGCGTCTTCCACTGCGTCTCCAGTGCTATCCCCGTCCAGCGATTCGGACGGCTTTGTCGCCGCCATGGCCTGGGGGGCGCAGCCCCGCTATCAGCCAGGATTCACCCACTTCAACTATGTCAACCCGGATGCGCCTCGGGGCGGCACGCTTTCGCTCGATGGTTTCGGCTCCTTCGACAAGGTCAATCCCTTTACCCTCAAGGGCGTGGTGGCCGCCGGCGTCGGTCCATTGATGTTCGACTCCCTCACCGAACAAAGCGAAGACGAGCCCTTCTCTGTTTACGGGCTGCTGGCCGAGTCGATGCGCTTCGCACCCGATGGCCTCTCGATGACCTTCCGGCTCAATGCCAGGGCACGCTTTTCAAATGGCGACCCGGTGCTGGCGGCCGATGTGCGGCATTCCTACGAGACGCTGATGAGCAAGCTGGCGCATCCGCGCTACCGCAATCTCTTTGCCGATGTGAAGTCGGTCGCCACGCCCGATGAACGCACGGTGCGTTTCGAATTCAAGCGTCGCAACCACGAGCTGCACATGATCCTGGGCTCGCTGCCGGTGTTCTCGCGCAAATGGGGTAACGGCAAACCCTTCGATCAGATCGTCCAGGATCCGCCGATTGCCAGCGGCCCCTATCGCATCGACACCGTCGACTGGGGCAAGTCGATTGTCTATGCGCGGCGCGCCGATTACTGGGCCGATCGCGAACCGGTGCGCCGCGGCATGTTCAATTTCGATCGCGTCGGTTACACCTACTTCAAGGATGAAGTCGCGCGTCTGGAGGGATTCAAGGCCGGCCAGTTCGACTGGATCTTCGAAAATTCCGCCAAGAACTGGGCTCGTGGTCATGTCGGGCCGCGATACCGCTCGGGCGAGTTGCGCAAGCAGCAGTTCGTGCATGCCAACAGCGCCGGCATCCAGGGCTTTGTGATGAACACCCGCCGGCCGCCTTTCGCCGATGTCCGGGTGCGAAAGGCGCTCGCCCAGGCCTTCGACTTCGAGTGGATGAACCGCCAGGTCTTCTACGACCAGTACGCCCGCACGCCGAGCTACTTCACCAATTCCGACATGCAGGCCACCGGCCTGCCCGATGCCGACGAGCTCGCGCTGCTCGAGCCGCTGCGCAGCAAGCTCGACCCGGCGGTGTTCGGCGAGGCGCCGATGCCGCCCGACACGATCGCGCCCCATACGCTGCGCGACAACCTGCGCACCGCGCTTGCGCTCCTCAAGGAAGCAGGCTGGACGGTCGCCCCAGACGGCCTGCTGCGCAATGCCCGCGGCGAGCCCTTCGCCTTCGAGGTACTGTCCTACTCCAAGGCGCTCGAGCGCATCGCGGTGCCCTGGGCCCGAAATCTCGAGAAGCTCGGCATCCAGGCCAGGCTGCGTGTCACCGATCCGGTGCTCTTCCAGAAACGCATGGACGAGTTTGATTTCGATGTCACCGTCATCTCGCTGCCGGCGAGCCAGACGCCCGGTAACGAGCTGCTCGAGCGCTTCTCCAGTGCAGCGGCCGATGAGAAGGGCTCCGACAATGCGCCTGGCATCAAGGATCCGGCAGTCGATGCACTGATCGCGCAGATCCTTCGCAGCGACAGCCGCGCCTCACTGGTGACCGGCGCACGCGCCCTCGACCGGGTGCTGCGCAATGGCTGGTATCTGGTGCCGCATTTTTATGCCGCCAGCCATCGGGTGGCCTATCGCGATGTCTTCGGCATTCCGGCCACCCTGCCCAAGTACTACACCGCACCGAGCTGGGCGCTCAAGACCTGGTGGCGAAAGCCCGAGGGTCAGACTGCTGTGGCCCGCTGACCGATGCTCGCCTATCTCGTCAAACGTATCCTGCTGATGGTGCCGACGCTCTTCGGCATTCTGCTGATTACCTTCGCGGTCATGCAGTTCGTGCCGGGCGGCCCGGTCGAGCAGCTGCTGCAGGAGCTGCGCGGCCGGGGCGCGCCCGGCGAGGTGGCCACCAGTGACAACACCTATCGCGGTCGGCAGGGTGTCGATGAAGCCAAGCTCGAGGAGATCCGCAAGCTCTATGGTTTCGACAAGCCGGCCCATGTCCGCTTCTGGGAGATGATCAAACGCTTTGCCCGCTTCGATCTCGGCACCAGTTATTTCCAGCAGAAAAGTGTCTGGAACCTGATCAAGGAGAAGCTGCCGGTATCGATCAGCCTCGGGCTATGGACCTTCTTCATTTCCTACCTGGTCTCGATTCCACTCGGCATCGCCAAGGCGGTGCGCCACGGCAGCAGGTTCGATCTGGTCACCTCGACCCTGGTGCTGGCCGGCTATGCGATACCGAGCTTCGTGCTGGGCGTCGTTCTGCTGGTGCTCTTTGGCGGCGGCAGCTTCTGGCAGGTCTTTCCGCTGCGCGGGCTGACCTCCGACAACTTCGCGCAACTGTCGATGGCCGGCAAGGTGATGGACTATCTCTGGCATATCGCGATGCCGGTCACCGCGATGGTGGTCGGCAGCTTCGCGGTCACCACCATGCTCACCAAGAACACCTTTCTCGAAGAGATCAGGCGGCAATACGTGCTCACCGCGCGAGCCAAAGGGCTGTCCGAGACCACGGTGCTCTACAAGCATGTGTTTCGCAACGCGCTGATTCCGCTGGTGACCGGATTTCCGGCGGCTTTCGTGGGTGCGTTTTTCACCGGCTCGCTGCTGATCGAGACCCTGTTTTCGCTCGACGGTCTGGGTCTGCTGTCTTACGAGTCGGTCATGAAGCGCGACTATCCGGTGGTGATGGGCACGCTCTTTCTCTTTACCCTGATCGGTCTGGTCACCAAGCTGGTCACCGATCTGGCCTATGTCTGGGTCGACCCGCGGGTCAAGTTCGAGGGCAATCGATGAGCGGGTCAGTGCCGACATCAATGCCGACATCAGTGCCGGCATCCGCGCCCGCGGCGGCATCAGCCACGGCAGCCGTGCTGCCGCCTTCGGTCTCCCCCAGGCGCCGCGCCTGGCGCCGCTTTCGCACCGATCGGCGCGGCTGGTGGAGTCTTTGGATCTTCGTGGTGCTGGTGGCCCTGAGTCTTTGCGCCGAACTCATCTCCAACGATCGGCCGATCGTCGCGCACTACAGCGGAAAAACATTTTTTCCGCTGTTCAAGAATTATCCCGAGACGAGTTTCGGCGGCGATTTCGCCACCCAGACCGACTATCTGGACCCTTTCATCCGCGAGCAGCTCGCCCGGCCAGGCAATTGGGCGATCTATCCGCTCAACGCCTATCGTTTCGACACCATCAACTATTTCTCGCCCAGCCCCAACCCGGCGCCGCCGTCGGCGGTCAACTGGCTTGGCACCGATGATCGCGGCCGCGATGTGCTCGCCCGCCTCATCTACGGCTTTCGGGTGTCGGTGCTCTTCGGGCTGGCACTGACTGCCATTGGCGTCGCGATCGGCCTGATCACCGGCGCGATTCAGGGCTATTTCGGCGGAAAGACCGACCTGATCCTGCAGCGCTTCATCGAGGTCTGGGGCTCGATGCCCGAGCTCTATCTGCTGCTGATCTTCGCCTCGCTCTTCGAACCGGGGGTGCTGATCCTGCTGGTGATCCTGTCGCTCTTTGGCTGGATGGGGCTGTCCGACTATGTCCGGGCCGAGTTCCTGCGCAACCGCAATCTCGAATATGTCACCGCGGCGCGCGCGCTCGGCCTGTCCAACTCGCAGATCATCCGGCGCCATGTGCTGCCCAACAGCCTCACCCCGGTGATCGCTTTCCTGCCGTTTCGCATGAGTGGCGCCATTCTCGCGCTGACCAGTCTCGACTTCCTCGGGCTGGGCGTGCCCCCATCGACCGCCAGCCTTGGCGAGCTGCTCGCGCAGGGCAAGGCCAATCTCGATGCCTGGTGGATCACGCTGACCACTTTCACCGTGCTGGTTGGCACCCTGATGCTGCTGATCTTCATCGGCGAGGCACTTCGCAACGCGCTGGATACCCGTCGTGGCTGACACACCGATGTCACCCGTGCCGACACCGGCGGGCGTCGATGGCCGCGCCGAGCGGCTGCTCGAGGTCGAGGGCCTGAGCGTGAGCTTCGAGACGCCCACCGGCCGGTTCAAGGCGGTCGACGGGGTGTCCTTCGAGATCCGGCGTGGCGAAAAATTTGCGCTGGTCGGCGAGTCTGGGTCGGGCAAGACCCTGACCGCGCTGGCCTTGCTCGGCCTGGCCGGCGATGCCGGTGTCGAGGGGCGCGTGACGCTTGCCGGGCGCGACCTCTCCAGCCTGTCGCAGCAGCAGATGCGCGGTGTGCGCGGCAAGGAGATCGCCATGATCTTCCAGGAGCCGATGACCGCCCTCAATCCGCTCTTTGCAATCGGTGACCAGATCGGTGAAACCCTGGTGCTGCATGAGGGGCTCAGTCGCATTGCCGCGCGAGCGCGCGCGGTCGAACTGCTCGAGCTCACCGGCGTGCCCGAACCGCAGCGGCGGGTGCATAGCTATCCGCATGAGCTCTCGGGCGGCCAGCGCCAGCGGGCCATGATTGCGATGGCGCTCGCCTGCCAGCCCTCGCTGCTGGTGGCCGATGAGCCCACCACCGCGCTCGATGTGACCATCCAGCGGCAGATTGTCGAGTTGCTCGACGATCTTCAGCGGCGCATCGGTATGGCAGTGCTGCTGATCAGCCATGACCTGCCGCTGGTGCGCCGCTTTGCCGATCGGGTCGGTGTGATGCGCGCCGGCAAGCTGGTCGAGATCGCTCCCACCGGTCAACTCTTCGATGCGCCGGTCGACCCCTATACCCGCCGCCTGATCGACAGCCGGCCGCGTCGTTCGCTGGCGCCGGTTGCCACTGACGCGCCCGAACTGCTGCGAGGTGAGGGCGTCGGCTGCCGGTTCTGGTTCAAGTCGGGCTGGTTCGGTCGCAAGCCTTTCGATGCAGTGCGCGAGGTCGATCTCAGCCTGGCCCGCGGCGAAACCCTGGGCATCGTCGGCGAATCCGGCTCGGGCAAGACCACGCTCGGCATGACACTGCTGCGGCTGGCTTCGGGCGATCCGTCGGGGCAGATTCATTTCGGTGGCCAGCGGCTCGACACCCTGTCGCAATCGGCGCTGCGGCCGGTGCGGCGTCGAATGCAGGTGGTCTTTCAGGATCCCTACAACTCGCTGTCACCGCGCATGACGATCGAGCAGATCGTGGGCGAGGGCGTGTCACTGCATCAGCCCGAGCTCTCACAGGCACAGCGACGAGATTCGATCGTCCAGATGCTGCATGAAGTGGGGCTGGATGCGAACGCACTGACGCGCTATCCGCATGAGTTCTCCGGCGGCCAACGCCAGCGAATTGCGATTGCCAGAGCCGCCATTCTGAACCCCGAACTGATGCTGCTCGATGAGCCGACCTCGGCCCTCGATGTGTCGGTGCAGCAGCAGGTGCTCGAGCTGCTTGGCGCATTGCAGCGACGATTGGGCTTGAGCTATCTCTTCATCACCCACGACCTTGCGGTCATCCGCGCCATGGCGCATCGGGTGCTGGTGATGAAGGACGGGCGGGTGGTCGAAACCGGCGAAACCGAGGCGCTCTTTGCGGCGCCCCGGGCCGACTACACCCGCCAGCTGATCTCGGCGATCAACGGCTGAATCGGTCTCAGGTACGGGCGACCTTGGTCGGGGCTTTTGCCGGCGCAGGCTTGGGCGGTGCCTTGTAGACCGTTTTGACGGTACTCGACGCACTGCCGGTTCGGCTGTTCGGTGCCGATTTGGCCACCGGGCCGGACGAACGCGGCGGGTTTTTCGCACTGGCACTACCCGATTTGGCGCTGCCGACCTTGGCCTTCGAGGGGCGCGCCTGCGCCGATCTGGCCGCTGAGGGCGGCGGATCGATCGCCTCCGGGGCGGCAGACAAGGGCGGCGTGAGGTCGGCTCTTGCCACCACCTGGCGTGCACCACCGACAGTCGTGAGCACGGTCTGGTTGCTGGCAGGGCGCACGAGCAGCCGGGTACCGGCACGGGCGGACTTGGCGCCGCCGTTCCAGGCGCTCAGCTGGGTCACGCTGACCCCGTATCGCGATGCCACGCTGGCCATTGACTCACGCCGTCCGACCTGGTGATAGCTTGCGGTGATCGTGATCTGCTCATAGACCCGTGGCCCCTGAAACGACTCGATCTGTAACTGGTCCTTGACCAGGGTTTGCGGTGCGATCAGCTGGGTCCCGGGCATGATCCGACCGCCGGGTTTCAGGCCATTGGCGCGCAGCAGCTCAGCGGTCGACACTCCCGACTGCCGGGCGACATCGTCGAGGGTTTCGCCGGGCTTGAGGGTGTAGGGCTGCCAGGACGCGAGCGGCTTGTCGTTCATGCTGTGAATTTCAACCGCCGACAGGAAGCTGTCGATCCGATCAGCCGGGATGCGGATCTGGTTGTTGCGGCTGGCCGCGATCACCGGCCGATTGTGGGCAGGGTTGATCGCCACGAAGTCCTCGACACTCATGCCGGCGAACTGCGCAGCCAGTTTGAGGTCGATCGGCCTGGTTTTCTCGATGGTCGCGAAGTAGGGGCGGTTGGGCACATTCGGCAGCACGATACCGAGCGCACTCGCGTTCTGAACGATGTGCTTCAGAGCAATCAGTTTCGGGACGTAGTTGCGGGTCTCGTTGGGCATCGAGAGGCTGAGATAGTCGACCGGCAGGCCGCGTGCCCGGTTGTTCTTCACCGCGCGGGCCACTGCGTTTTCGCCCCAGTTGTAGGAGGCCAGCGCGAGGAACCAGTCGCGCTCGTTCATTTCGTAGATCTTCTGCAGATAATCGAGTGCGGCCCGGGTCGACTGGGCCACATCGCGACGGTTGTCGACCCACCAGTTCTGCGAGAGGTCGTATTGCTTGCCGGTGGAAGGGATGAACTGCCAAAGGCCGGCGGCCTGGGCGGACGACACAGCGACCGGGTTCATCGCGCTTTCGACGAAGGGCAGCAGTGCGAGTTCGGTCGGCATGCCGCGGCGCTCGACTTCCTCGATGATGAAATAAAGATAGCGGCCACCGCGGCTGAACATCCGCTGCAGGCTTTCGCGATGGGCCAGGTAGTAGCGTTCTTTCTCACCCACCAGCGGGGTGTTCAGCTCCGGCATCGAAAAGCCGGCCCGCATGCGCGACCAGACGTCGTCGTACTGGGGCCGTGTAGTGCTCGACGGAGCAGACCTGAGCACACTGCTTGCCGAGGGCTGCAAGGCCTGCGGTAATTGCGCGATGCGCGGGCCCGCGTCGGGGACCACCGCCGGAGCCACCAACTGAGACGCCAACTGAGGCACCACCTGAGCCGTCGCCGGTGGGGTGGGTGCTTGCGGGCCCGTCGAGGCGCAGCCAACGACCATCAGAAGCAGGGCGGCGGGGAGGAGGCGGGCGCATGGGCGCAGAATAGATCGGGCAGTCTGCTTCAACGCATACCTCTAAATGACTGTTTTTTAATCAGATTCGTCTTCACGGCTGCCGGCGATGCTACGAGACGAAGCCGTCGCGGTCAAGACACAATTGGCCGGTGGCGACCCTTTACCGATCGGCGCCAGTGCCGGGGGAGTCATCACCTTGCCGGTTTTCGCAGTCGGGGGCACAGTGACGGAATACCGAGAGAGTGGCCAAATTGAAGCACGAGCTAGGCAAAGGGGTGTCATGACATCGAAGTCGCGGGACAGATTGTCGCTGGTTGGCTCGAGCCTGAGCCATTCCGTGCCGGCCGATCAGCCGCCGGCGGCCTTCGATCGCAGGCCTGCGGGTGGTCAGCCCGAGGGCGGCGACCCGGGGCAGACGCCTCGCCCCGACCTGCGTGGCGTGCGCTCCGACTGGCAGGCCTGGCTCGAATCGCCGCCCGGGCGCTATGTCCTCGACTGGGAGCAGGCCCAGTTTGACGAGTCGGTCGGCGACGTCTTCGGGTTTCATGCCTTGCAGCTTGGCGAATCGGCGATCGACGCGCTTCGCAACAATCGGATCGCCAATCGGGTGGGCGTGCTGCTCGCAGACGACCCCTTGCCGGCTGATCGCAGCCCGCTGCTGCGTGTGAGTCATTTCGAGGAGCTGCCCTTCGAGAGTCAGTCGATCGACCTGGTCGTGCTGCCGCATGTCCTGGAGTTCGCCCAGGATCCCCATCAGGTACTGCGTGAGGTCGACCGGGTGCTGCGCCCAGAAGGACGGATGATTGTGTGCGGCTTTAATCCGGCCAGCCTGTGGGGTCTGCGCCAACTTGCGCCGCCCTCGGTGCTTGCGCCCTTCATGCCGCGTGCCGGTCATCTGATCGGCCTGCCGCGTCTTCGCGACTGGTGCAAGCTGCTCGGTTTCGAGCTCGAGCGAACCCGCTACGGTGGCTTTCGTCCGCCGTGCCGCACCAGTGCCTGGCTCGATCGCACCGAGTTCATGGAGCGGGCGGGCGACCGCTGGTGGCCGGTCTGCGGGGCGATGTACATGCTGTGCGCGGTCAAGCGGGTCAAGGCCATGCGAATGGTGGGCCGGACATGGCGACGGCCTGCGCGGGCCGGTGCCACCGTCTTGCCGCTCGCCCGTCGGCGCGGAACGATGGATCAACGCGGCCGGTAGATGAATGCGCAGGTTCGCAGGTTCGCAGCAGGGGGCTCTCTCGCTGCGGGCCGCTACCGGGGCGTCCGCCTGGTCCCTCGCAACATCCCAATACACTCTGTCCCCGTCCGATCCCACTTGCTGCCGAGTCCTGCCGATGTCGCCTGTCACAACTCCCCCTGTCTCGAGCCAGCGCTGGCTCGCCTGCACCGACGGCGCCTGTGCGCCGAGCAATCCCGGGCCTTCGGCCTGGGGCGCGGTGATTGTCGGCCCTGACGGTCTGGTCGCCGAGGAGGTGCATGGCTTCATCGGTCATGGCACCAATCAGATCGCCGAGCTCACCGCGGCCATCGAAGGCCTGCTGCGGGTGCCGGAGGGCGTGCCGGTCGAACTGGTGTCCGACAGTCAGTACGTGCTCAAGGGGCTCAGCGAGTGGCGCACCGGCTGGGAGCGCAAGGGCTTTCGCAATTCGCGCAATGAGCCGGTGGCCAATCTCGATCTGTGGAAGAAGCTTTTTGTGACCGCCGATGCGCGTCGAGTGACGGTGCGATGGGTGAGGGGCCATAACGGTGATCCGCTCAACGAACGCGCCGATTCGCTGGCCAACGAGGCCCTGAGACTGGCCGCAGCCCGTCGCTGAGCCAGCCGCGCAACCGGGTGCCGGCCCGCGCGCCGGTCTGCGATCGATCAGCGGGTGGCCAGAAACCCCGCCAGCCGCTCGACGCCTTCGTGAACGGTTGCCGGCGGACGGGCGATACACCAGCGCAGATACCCCTCGCATTCCGGACCGAAGGCGATACCGGGTGCCAGCCCGAGTCGCGCCTGGCGGGCGAGCGCTTTGGCCAGCTCCAGACTGTCGAGCTCGCCCTCGACACGCAAGAGCACATACATGGCGCCGTCGGGTCTGACGGCCTGCACCCGTGGCAGCGCAGACAGTGCGGTCATCAGTGTGTCGGCGCCCTCACGCACGGTGGCCACGAAGGACCGGGTGGCTGCCTCGCCATGGCGAACTGCGGCCAGGCCTGCGCGCTGCACGAAACCCGGTGCACACGAGGTATTGAACTCGATCAGCTTTTCGATGTCGGGCAACAGTGCCTTCGGCGTCACCAGCCAGCCGAGTCGCCAGCCGGTCATCTGCCAGGTCTTGCTGAAGGTATTGGCCACCACCAGCCGATCGTCCGGGTCGGCAACATCGAGAAATGAGGGTGCGCACTGGTTGCCATTGAAGACCAGCCGCTCATAGGCCTCATCCGAGACCACCCAGATACCCAGACGCCGGCAGTGTTCAATCACCACTTTCTGGGCAAAGGCCGGCATGACCCAGCCGGTCGGGTTGCCGGGTGAGTTGATCATCAACAGGCGGGTGTCGGATGTGAGTGCCGCGAGCAGCCGATCAAGGTCGAGCGTCCAGCCGCCGTTTTTCGCATCGACCGTCAGGGCAACCGTCTCGACGCGTGCGCCAAGGACCGCAGCGATCGAGGTCAGGTTGGGCCACAGTGGCACGACCGCCACCACCCGGTCGCCGGGCGACAGCAGGGCCTGGGAGGCCAGCATCAGTGCGGCGACGCCTGAACTGGTCACCGCGATGCGGTCTGTGGCGGCTGCCGAAGGCGGATGCAGGCGATCGACATAGCCCGCCAGTTCGCTGCGCAGCTCGGTGATGCCGAGATTGGGCAGGTAGAAGGTGTCATTGGCATCGAGCGCGGCTTTGGCTGCTTCGACGACGAAGGCGGGGGCAGGGGTTGCCGGTTCGCCGAACCAGAAGGCGAGCAGGTCGGCGGAGCCCATCGCGGCATTGGCGACCTCGCGGATCCGGGAGCCGGCGATTGCACGAAGGGAGTCTCTGGCCAGGGCAGGGTGGGGCATGGGAGAAGATGCTTCATTGTTGGAGGCAACCTTCCATTCTAGTCCGCACGGGGCCCCGGCCTTGCAGGCCCGTGTGCTAGATTGTCCGGTCGACTCGGCCGTTCCTCCTATGAAATCAAGATTTGTTTATCTCGTTCTGGCCGCGCTCGGGCTTGGTGGTCTTGGGTGGTATGCCTACACAAACCAGAAAAATCCCGGATCGTTCGGATTCGAGCTGAAAGGATCGGCGCCTGCGGCTGATGGCGCAGCAGCCACCGCCAAGGGTGGCGATGGCGCCAAAGCCGGCCCCGATGGCAAGCCGCCTGCCGGTGGACCAGGCGCAGCGGGTGGACCCGGTGGACCCGGTGGACCCGGTGGACCCGGCAGGCCAGGTGGCCCGGTGGGCGTCGAAGTGGCGAAGGTCGCCAAGACTCTGGTCACCGACGAGGCGGTTGCCTCCGGCACGCTGCGGGCCAACGAAACCGTCACCCTGCGTTCGGAGGTGGCCGGGCGGGTGGTGCGTCTCGGATTTACCGACGGCGCGCGCGTCAGCAAGGGCGTCATTCTGGTCGCGCTCGACTCGTCGCTTGCATCGGCCGAAGCCGAGCAGGCCCGCGCCGAACTGTCTTTGTCCCGGGCCAATTTCGATCGGACATCCGAACTGGCGCAGCGTAATTTTGTGTCGGCCAGCGCCAAGGACCAGGCAGCAGCCAACCTGAAGGTGCAGGAGGCCAAGCTCAAACTGGCCGAGGCCAAGCTTTCCAAGAGCGATATCCGTGCGCCCTTCAACGGTGTGATGGGCTTGCGCAATCTCAGCCCGGGTGATTTCGTCAAGGATGGCGCCGACCTCGCGATCATTGAAGACATTTCCACCATGAAGGTCAAGACTTTCAAGGCGAAACTTTCGGCGGTTGATGCCCAGATCGATGCCAACGGACGCTCGCTTCTGGCCCGCGGACAACTCGCCAATCCCGATGGCGCACTGCGAGCCGGCATGTTCGCCCGCGCGAGGCTGGTCCTGCGCGAAAACCCTGCGGCGCTGGTGATCCCCGAAGAAGCCCTGATTCCGCAAGGCGCCGAGGTCTTCGTCTATCGGGTCGACGCCGGCAAGGCGCAGCGCATCGCGGTCAAGCCGGGCCTGCGCAGCGACGGCAAGGTTGAAATCCTGAGCGGCCTGTCTGAAGGCGATCAGGTGGTGACAGCCGGCCAGTTGCGCCTGCAGCGCGACGGCCAGGAAGTACGGATCATCGATCCGTCCAGGCGCCCGGGTGGCGGGCCGCCCGGCGCGGGGCCGAACGCCGGGGCAGGTGCTGCGCCCGGTGGACCCGCAGGCGGCTCGTCTGGCGGACCGCCCGGAACGCCTGCGGCTGCGCCGCAGCAGGGCGCGAATGCGACAGCACCGGCGGCTGCCGCTGCTGCACCGGGTGCACCGGGCGCACCGGGAGCACCGGGAGCACCGGGAGCACCGGGAGCACCGGGCGCACCCGCAGGCGGCGCCGCTGCCACGCCGCCGGCCGCTGCCGCACCGCCGGCTGCCGCACCGCCGGCCGCTGCCGCACCGCCGGCTGCCGCACCGCCGGCCGCTGCCAAGTAAATCTCGCGGAGTTTCGACATGTCCCTGTCAGAGATCTGCATTCGCCGCCCGGTCTTCGCGACCGTCCTGTCCCTGGTGCTGATGCTGCTGGGCGCGGTCTGCTACGACCGGCTGTCGGTGCGCGAATATCCCAAGATCGACCTGCCGGTGGTCACGGTCGATACCAAGTATCTGGGTGCCTCGGCCGAGATCGTCGAGACCCAGGTCACCAAGGTCATGGAGGACTCGATTGCCGGTATCGAGGGTGTCGATGTCCTGACCTCGATCTCGCGACCCGAGCAAAGTCAGATCACGGTGCGATTCCGCCTCGATCGCGAACCCGATTCGGCGGCTGCCGATGTGCGAGACCGTGTCTCGCGGGTCCGCCAGCGTTTGCCGCAGGATGTCAACGAACCGGTGATCGCCAAGGTCGAAGCCGACGCCACCCCGGTCATCTGGCTGGCGTTTTCGAGCGACACGATGAGCACGCTCGACATCACCGACTTTGTCAGCCGCAATATCAAGCCCAAGATCCAGACTCTGCCGGGTGCAGCCGACGTCCGTATTTTCGGTGAACGCCGTTATGCCATGCGCATCTGGCTCGATCCTGAGCGCCTGGCGGCCTTTCGCCTGACGCCGCTCGATGTCGAAGACGCCTTGCGTCGCCAGAATGTCGAGATTCCCTCGGGGCGCATCGAAAGCGCCCAACGTGAATTTACGGTGGTGTCACGTACCGATCTGCAGCGGGCTCAGGAGTTCGAGCAGGTCATCGTCAAGACCGTCAACAACTATGCGGTGCGCATCGGCGATGTCGCCAAAGTGCGCATCGCACCCCAGGACGAGCGCAGCATCGTGCGGCTCAACGGCCGCGATGCGATTTCGGTCGGCATCATCAAGCAGGCGACCGCCAATCCGCTGGTGCTCTCAAGCGCCGTGCGGGCGCAATTGCCCAGTATCCAGGCCGATCTGCCCCCGGGTGTGACCGTCCAGATCGCCAATGACAATTCGGTGTTCATCGACCGCTCGATCAAGTCGGTCTTCCGGACCATTCTCGAGGCGGTCGCGCTGGTCGCCCTGGTCATCATCGTCTTTTTGCACTCCTTCCGGGCAAGCCTCATTCCGCTGATCACGATTCCGGTCTGTCTGGTGACCACTTTCGGTTTGATGTACGCGGCTGGCTTCACGATCAACACCCTCACGCTGCTGGCGCTGGTGCTGGCAATCGGCCTGGTGGTCGATGATGCGATCGTGGTGCTCGAAAACATCTACCGGCATATCGAAGAAGGCATGTCACCGACCGCAGCAGCCTTCAAGGGCATCCGGGAAGTGGGCTTCGCGGTGGTTGCCATGACCCTGACGCTGGCGGCGGTCTATGCACCGGTGGCCTTCACACCGGGGCGTACCGGGCGACTGTTCATCGAGTTTGCTCTGACGCTGGCCGGGGCGGTGATCGTGTCCGGGTTCGTGGCGCTGACGCTGTCGCCAATGATGTGCGCCAAGCTCCTCAAGCCCCATACCAAGCGCAACGTCATCAGCGCCACCATCGAAGGCGCCCTCGACGGCATCACCCGCGGCTATGCTGCGGCTCTGCGGTTTACGCTTCGCCATCGCTGGCTGATCCTGATCATCTATGCCGCGATCGCGGTGGCCTGTTACCAGCTTGCCTCCACCATGAAACGCGAGCTGTCGCCGACCGAAGATCGCGGCACGATCCTGTCGATCATCAATGGCCCTGATGGTGCCTCCATCGGCTACACACTCAAATACGGCAAGCAGCTCGAGGCGATCGCCAAGACCATTCCCGAGATTGATCGGGCCTTCGTGGTGGCCGGCAATCCCACAGTCGCTCAGGGTATTGCCTTCTGGCGTCTGACCGACTGGGACGAGCGGACCCGCAAAGTCCCCGAGATCCTTAAAGAGCTGCAGCCCAAGCTGCTGGCGGTGCCGGGAGTACTGGCCTTTGCGGTCGCGCCGCCCTCGCTCGGTCAGCCGGCGCGTGAACGCCCGATCAACTTTGTCATCATGTCCACCGATCCGCCCGAAAAGCTTGCCCGCACTGTCGGGCCGATGCTCCGTGAGCTGCAGCAATGGCAGGGGCTGCAGGGCGTCGACAGCGATCTTCGCCTGAACAAGCCCGAACTTCGCCTGACCATCGATCGAGATCGCGCGGCCGATGCCGGCATCCAGGTCGAAGCCATTGGGCGCGCGGTCGAGACCATGCTCGGCGGACGGCAAGTCACCCGCTACAAGCGCGGCGGCGAGCAGTACGACGTGATCGTTCAGCTCGAGCCTTCTGCCCGGAACTCGCCTCAGGACATCGCTGCGATCTTCGTGCGCGGCCGCAACGACACGATGGTGCCGCTCTCCAGCCTGGTCGAATGGAAAGAGTCGGTCAGTCCGCGCGAGCTCAATCACTTCGCGCAGCGCCGGGCGGTCACGATCACCGCCAATCTTGCACCGGGCACTTCGCTCGGTGAAGCGGTCGAGTATCTCGAGGCCAGCGCCAAGAAGCACCTACCGGGTGGCTATGCCATCGACTACAACGGCCAGACCCGTGAGTTCAAGGAGTCGTCGTCGGCACTTGCACTCACCTTCATCCTCGCGCTGGGCTTCATCTATCTGGTACTCGCCGCCCAGTTCGAGAGCTTCATCGATCCCTTCATCATCATGCTGACCGTGCCACTGGCCATGACCGGCGCGCTCGGCCTTTTGCAATGGACCGGCGGCACGCTCAATGTCTACAGCCAGATCGGTCTGATCACGCTGGTCGGGCTGATCACCAAGCACGGCATCCTGATCGTCGAGTTCGCCAATCAGCTGCGCGACCAGGGCAAATCGATCCGCGACTCGGTGGTCGAGGGCGCTGCTCTGCGGCTGCGCCCGATTCTGATGACCACTGGCGCGATGGTGCTGGGTGCGCTGCCGCTGGCCTTGGCACATGGCGCAGGTTCCGAGAGCCGCATCCAGATCGGTATGGTGATCGTCGGCGGCATGACGCTCGGCACGATCCTCACCCTCTTCGTCGTGCCGACCTTCTACACCCTGCTCACCAGCCGGCATCGAGACAGCAGCGAAAAGTCCGACCTCGCGATGGCCGAATCGACCGCGACGCCCTCCGCGACGCCCTCCGTGACGTCCTCCGTGACGTCCTCCGTGACGTCCTCTGCGACTGCACCAATGGCGACCGGGGTGCCCGAGATGCCTCAGTCGCCTGAGTCGCCGCGTGCGCCGGCCCCCGGTCCGAGCCCTGCTGCCGGTTCATGAGGCAGGTCGTTCTCGATACCGAGACCACCGGGCTGGCGGCCGATCAGGGCCATCGGATCATCGAGATCGGCTGCCTCGAGATCGTCGCCAGGCGCCTGACCGGCCGCACCCTGCATGTCTATCTGAACCCCGAACGCGAGATCGACGACGCGGCGACCGAGGTGCACGGCATGACCTGGGATGACCTGCGCGACAAGCCGCGTTTCGCCGAGGTGGCCGATCAGCTGCTCGCCTTCGTCGATGGCGCTCAGGTGCTGATCCACAACGCGGCTTTCGACCTGTCCTTTCTCGATGCCGAACTCGCCCGCGTCGGCGGCGGACGGTTCCGGGCGAGCTGCGCCGGTGTGCTCGATACCCTGCTGATGGCCCGCGAGCTTCATCCCGGCAAGCGCAATTCGCTCGATGCGCTTTGCGATCGCTATGGCGTCTCGAATAGTCACCGCGCGCTGCATGGCGCGCTGCTCGATTCCGAGCTGCTGGCCGAGGTTTATCTCGCCATGACCCGCGGTCAGGACAGTTTTGCGATGGCGCTCGACGATCAGCCTGCAGGCAAGGCCGATGCGCTGCAGCTTCAGTGGCCACCCAGGGGCCTGCGTGTCGTGGCGCCCACAGCGCTCGAGTTGTCCGACCATCAGGCCGCCTTGGCGGCGATCGAAAAAGACAGGCGAAAGCCGACTTTGTGGGGCACATCGAGCCCCGCTTAGCGGTCAGGGTTTTTCTCATCTTCGCGCCCCGGGTCGGCTTGACCGGAGCGATCCGCTAAAATCAGCGACTTATCGTCGGCACAGACCGGAAGGCCGTCCTTGAAAGCAACTCGTCATCCGCGCTCCGGGCGCGACCGAAAGTCCCATCTGTCCGCCGATGCCGAGCGACTCGTCGCTGCGGCGCTCGGCCTGGCCAACTCCGGCAGCCGCGTCGAGGACGCCTTCTGGGACGCCCAACTGGCGCATCGGATCGAGCGCCTGCTCGACACCGGGCATCCGCAGTCGATCTACGACTCGCTCGATCGTCTTCACCAGACCGACACAGAGGCCTATGGCGCGCTGATCGAGTCGGTCGAAACCGCCTCCGAATCGCTGGTGCTCGAGCTTGATGGCCAGCGCTGGGATGTCCTGCTGGTGGCCGCGCCGGTGGTCGCCTGGACGCGCTTTCGAATCCCGTCGGGGCCGATTCCAGCCGATGTCGCGACCACGCTGTCGGCCCACTGGCAGGCTCATGTGCTGGCGGCAGACGTCCGGTTCCGGTTGGCGCCCTATCTTTACAGTGTTGATCAGCTGCCCCGCGATTTCAGCGAATTGCGCAAGCTCGCGCGAAAGCTCGGTCAATCGGCGATCGGCAATGGCGCACAAGCCTCAAAGCTCGATCTCAAATCGCTGCCGGAAACCGCCGAGATGCTCGCCGACAGTCGTTTCCTGCTGGCCGCGGTGGCGGCACCGGCAGGCGGAGCGCTCTTTCGCTGGCAAAGCGTTGATTCTCCCGAGCATGCCTCGCGCGTGCATTGTCTGGAGCAGTGGATTGCCCAGGCTCGCCCGACGCTCGAATCCCTCCTGGCAGGTTGCGGCTTCGAATGTCTGCTGCCCGACGCCTATCACATCAACCTGCGCGAAGCCGACCGCCGGGTTCGGCCTTACGCCATCAAGGCCGGGGTGCACTTTCTCACCCATGCGCTCGATCTCGAGCCGGAGGGTGTCAAAGCCACCGTCGCGCCCTTCGGTGAAGGCCGTATCGACGAGTACCGGGTGGGTCTGTCGATCGGCGACAGCGAGGAAGTCGCGCAGGGTGTGGTCTGGCCTTTGCTGGGCGCCGAGTCCGAGATCGACGATCCGACGCCGCTCGAGCGGATCCGTGAAACCCTTCGCGAAGCCGGCGTGACCGAGATGCGCACCTGGGCCGAGGTGACCGAGCCTGAATACTGCGAGGATTGCGGCGCGCCGCTCTTTCCCAACCATGAAGGCGAAGTGGTGCATGCCGAGATGCCGGCTGATGCCGAGCCAGAGGCCACGCACTTTCATTGACAACAGGAGCCGCCATGAATCCTTCCCGCCGCACCGGCCTGCGCGCCGCAGGCAGCCTGGGTCTTTATGCAGCACTGGCTGGCATCGGCCTTTTCGAGGGCCGCCCGGTCAGCGCTCAGACCTTCAACGCCACGCTCTTTCAGGCCAGGAATCTGACTGAGCTGCTCAGGATGCTCGGCGCAACCAGCGCAGCCGATTCGAAGGAGATCCTGATCACCACCCCGGATATCGCTGAAAACGGCGCAGTCGTGCCGGTGGCGATCCGCAGCCAGTTGCCCCGTACCGAACAGATCTCGCTGCTGGTCGAGAAAAATCCCGACCCGCTGGTGGCCAGCTACCAGCTTCTTGAGGGCGTCGAGCCCGACCTGAACATGCGCGTCAAAATGAGCCAGACTTCCGATGTGATCGCGCTGGTCAAGGCAGACGGGCGTTTTCATTTGGCTCGCAAGGAAGTCAAGGTCACCATCGGCGGCTGCGGCGGCTGATCATCCGGCGAGGACACGACATGGCAGATCCGACAAAGATTCGCGGCACACTCAAGGACGGCGTGGCTGAGGTCCGTGTGCTGATGGCTCACGAAATGGAAAGCGGCCAGCGACGTGACGCCGCCGGCAAGCTCGTGCCGGCCTGGCATATCACCGAGGTGGTGGCGGCGCTTAACGGCAAACCGGTGCTCAAGGCCCTCTGGGGTCCCGGGATCAGCAAGAACCCTTTCCTGGGTTTTCGCATCAGGGGTGCCAAGGCCGGTGACACCATCACGATTTCCTGGATCGACAATCGCGGCGACAAGCGCAGCGACGAGGTCAAGGTCTAGGCTGGATCCAGGCGAGCCGGGCGTCAGGCGTCAGGGCGAAAGACGTTCGCGATGCCAGCCGCCGTTGGTCTGAAGGCGATAGGCGAGCCGATCGTGCAGACGCGAAGGACGGCCCTGCCAGAACTCCCAGTAGTCGGGTTCAAGCCGATAGCCGCCCCAGTGCGGCGGTCGCGGCGGCGAGTCGCCGAAACGGGCTTCGCACTGCGCGGCCTGTGCCTCGAGCGTCTGTCGCGAGTCGATCGGGCGGCTCTGAGCCGAGGCCCAGGCGCCAATACGCGAACCCAGCGGGCGCGACGCGAAGTAGGTATCCGATTCGTCCGCCGACACGCGGCTGACCCGGCCCTCGATTCGCACCACCCGCTCCTGGGCGACCCAATGAAACTGAAGGGCTGCCAGCGGATTGGCCGCGATTTCCTGGCCTTTTCGGCTGTCGTAGTTGGTGTACCAGACGACGCCGCGCTCGTCGAAGTCCTTGATCAGGACAATGCGCGTTGAAGGCCGGCCGCTGGCATCGACGGTCGCCAGGGTCATGGCATTGGGTTCCTCGATGCCGCCGTCGAGGGCCTGCTGCAGCCATTGCCCGAATTGAACGAAGGGCGATGTGCTGGCGCGCGCCTCGACAAGTTCGTCGAGTTCATAGGTCTTGCGAAGGTCTGCGATCGGTTTCATGAGCTCAGAGTATAGGAAAGCGGCGAATCACTACATATCCTGCTATAGTGTGAGGCTTGATGCGATCAGCCAATCACGCGTCATGTCTGGTGAACCATCCTTTTCTTCTTGGACGAACGCCTCGATTGGTGTCACTCGAATGAGCGATGGGCTGCCGCCGGAACCCTCCTCATGACCTCTGAAGTAAACTTTGCCAGCCTTGGGCTGGCCGAACCGCTGTTGCGTGCGCTCTCCGACGCCGGCTACGAAACCCCGACCCCGATCCAGTTGCAGGCCATCCCGGTCGTGCTTGCGGGCCGTGACCTGCGCGCCGCCGCTCAAACCGGTACCGGCAAGACCGCCGGTTTTACCCTGCCGATCCTTCAGCGCCTGTCGGCGCCCGGCCCCGATGGCCGACCCGGGCAGTCCCGCCAGGGGCGCCCGCGTGCCCTGGTGCTGGTGCCGACCCGCGAACTCGCGGCGCAGGTCGAAGAGTCGGTTCGCACCTACGGCAAGCATCTGCCGCTGAAATCGCTTGCGGTCTTCGGTGGCGTCAACATCAATCCGCAGATCAGCATGCTCAAGGGTCGCATCGACGTACTGGTCGCCACCCCCGGCCGGCTGCTCGATCATGTCAGCCAGCGCACCGTCGATCTGTCGGAAGTGCAGGTCTTCGTCCTGGATGAAGCCGACCGCATGCTCGACATGGGCTTCATCCGCGATATCCGCAAGGTGATCGCTCTGCTGCCCCGTCAGCGCCAGAACCTGATGTTTTCGGCGACTTTCTCGGGCGAGATCCGCGAACTGGCCGACAGCATGCTGCGCGAACCGGCCAGCGTCGAAGTCGCCCGTCGCAATACCACCTCCGAACTGGTCGATCAGTCGGTGCATCTGGTCGACAAGACCGTCAAGCGCCACCTGCTTGCCCACCTCATCCGCAGCAAGGGCTGGTTTCAGGTGCTGGTCTTTTGCCGGACCAAGCACGGCGCCAATCGGCTGGCCGAGCAACTCGCCAAGGACGGTATCGGCGCTGATGCGATTCATGGCAACAAGAGCCAGAATGCCCGCATGCGCGCGCTGGCCAATTTCAAGGACGGCAAGCTGCATGTGCTGGTGGCCACCGACATCGCCGCACGCGGGCTCGACATCGATCAGCTGCCGCATGTTGTGAATTTCGAGCTGCCCAATGTGCCGGAAGACTATGTCCACCGGATCGGTCGCACCGGCCGCGCCGGCAGCCCCGGTGCCGCGGTGTCGTTGGTCGACCGCGAGGAAATGCGCTTTCTGACCGACATCGAGCGCATGCTCAAGGTCCAGATCCCGCGAGTCCGGATCGACGATTTCGTGCCGCCGCCGGTGTCGCAGCGCGACTCGCACGAAGATGACCGTCCGCCGCGCACCTTCGCGCCCCGGCGTACCGGCAGGCCGCCTGCGTCGGGTGATGCCCATCGTGGCGGTCCGGCCAAGCGCCCCTCGACAGGCGGTGGTGCGCGCACCGGTGCGGCGCCCCGCATCGCAGGATCGGGTGCCGGGCCTCGCGGCCCGTCGCGACCGGCCCAGCGTCGACCGGGCTGATCGCCGATGCGGCGAGCACTGATCAGCGTCCTGGGTCTGGGAATCGTGCTCGCGGCGGGCTGCACGAGCGCCTCGACCTCGAGTGCCGGGTCCAGCCCCGGCACCAAACCGATGCCCATCCCCATCCCCATGACCACGCCTTTGCCTCAGACGCTTGCCGGTACCGCCTGGCAAGTTGTTGCCTTGCCCCGGTTTTCACTTGCGCCCGGCACATCCCTGTCGCTTGCCAGTCTCACGCTGCGCTTCGAAGAACCGGCGCGTGCAGCCGGGAACTCAGGCGTCAATCGCTTCAGCGCACAAGTCAACGCCGACGCCAGCCAACTGCGTTTCGTCAGCCCGATCTCGACCCGAATGGCCGGCCCCCCCGAGCTGATGGCGCTCGAGTCGGAGTTTCTGGTGCGTCTGCAGGCGGTCTCTGCCTGGAAGATCGATGGCAGTCGGCTGCGGCTGTCGGATGCTGCGGGTCTCGAACTGATCGTCCTGGAGCGAGCCAGAACCGGCAGTTGAAGCGCCGACTCTCGCTGGCGTGAGGGCGCCAGTGGGTCAGTGGGTCAATGCGTCAATGCTTGAGGGCCGGAGGCCCTGCGCCTGCAAGGTCGGTTTGTTCAGTCGCGCAGGGTTCGCCAGTTCTTGAGCACCCGGAGCGCGGTCATCCCGATCGAGACGGTCTTCAGGGTTCGCGCAAGCCTGGTTTTCCCGAGCAGCGGGATGCCCAGTGCCAGCACCGCCGAGGCCAGCAGCCCCGAGCGCCCGCCCGTGCTTTGCAGTACCGCTTTCGGTCTGAACTGACCACCGAGTTCATGCAGCGCCGATGCCAGTTGCACCCGGTCGATACCGGCCTTGGCCATCAGCAGCGCTTTGCGCTGTTCAGTCGTTCTCTCGCGATCCTGGCTCATGGTTTTCGTGGCCTGAGTGTGGCTGCCAGCAATTCCCGATCGCGACGCAGGGTCTCGATCGTTGCCCCGAACGGTCGAGTGCTGCGCTGAGCAAGCAGCGACAGTCGCCATCCAACGATCAGGCAAACCACAATCCAGATGCCTGCCAGGATCGCAAGCGACTGACCGCCCATTCGATCCCACAGCATCGCAACCACCAGGGCCTGGAGCGCAAGCAGCGCAAAGCCTGCGCCAATCGCGAGAATCAGCAGCAGGACGACGCGCTGTTCGATGCTCCGGGTCTGTTCGCCTAACTCCAGCGCGGCGAGATTTGCCCGCGTGTCGAGCGCTTCGCTCAGCGCCGCGCCAAAGCGCGACAGCGAGCCGACCATCCCGACTTTGCTTTCGGCCGGCTGATCAGTGTCCTGCGTCGCACCTGCCTGAGGGTCGGCAGATCCGGATTCGATTGGCACAGCGTGGCGCTCGGCTGAAATATCGGATTTCAGCGACGGTTCAGCAGAAGACCGATCACGATGCCGGCGGCAGCCGCGATGCCCACCGACTGCCAGGGCCGTGCATGGACGAAGTCATCGGCGGCCCGTGCGGCTTCAACTGCCTGATCGCGTGCCGTGCTGTTGAGGTCCTGCAGCTTGTGGCGGGCGTGGCGCAGCTTTTCTTCGACTTGCAGTCGCAGGTCATGGGCACGGTCACCGGTTTCGGTGCTCGCGTGTTGCAGGATGGTGTGGGCCTCGGCAACGGCATGAGACAACTCGTCGGCAAGGCGTGAGCGGGTGGTTTCGGCGGAAGAGGTCATGGCGCGCTCCTGAAGTGGGCCGGTTGATTGGCGCGATTATAGCCGTCCTCTCATGTCGATTGCCGCAGGGTCTGTATTGCCTTTGCCGGCCCGGTCCGATCGCAGGTCGGCTTGGCCGACGTCCGACATCGCGGCAAGGCAATGTCCTGCACCGCCCTCTGACAATCGAACTGTCGGGATAAGGTGCCGCTTTTCCCGGCCTTGCCGACCCCCTTGTCCCCTCAAGATTTCGCCAATGACGCAATCAGGGGTGGCTCGACAATGCAATCCACGACCATGAGCCTGCGTTCACCGGCCAAGGCCGTCGTGAACCAGGAGGCCGAGCGCCACTGGCGTGGTGGTATCGCCCATGCCCTGGCGGGTCGCTGGAAGGATGCCGAGAAGGCCTATTCGCGTGCCACCAAGATCGCCCCCGGCGAGTCGCTCTATTGGGTCAATCTCGGTCAGTCTCGCCGCAAGCTCGGAGACCTCGACGGCGCCAGTGCGGCGGTCGAGTCGGCCTTGCAGGTTGCCCCGGGCGATACGCTGGCGACTCAGCTGCGGGTGGCGATCCGCATGGAGCGTCATCGCTACGAAGATGCGGTCGATGACGCCCGACGCGTGGCTCACCTTCCCGGTGCCGACCACACCGCATGGTTTGAGTATGGGCAAGCGCTGGAGCAGGCCGACCGCCATCTCGAGGCGATTTCGGCGCTTTTGCAGTCGGTCGCCCGCAAGCCCGATTATTTCGAGCCCTACCCGATCATGTGCAATGCCTTTGCGCGACTCGCCATGAATGTTGAGGGGCTCGAGTGCATTCGCACCGCTCTGGCGCTGCATCCGGGTTGGGGCTCGGGCCTGGTCGGGGCGATTTATCACAGCCTGCAGGCCTGCGACTGGTCCTTGCTGAAAGCCGATCTGGCTGCACTCGACGAGGTCATCGCAAAGCCTGATCCGCAGGCCTATGTGCCGTTCATGTTCCTGTCCGCCGGTGTGGATGCCGCGATTCAGCGGCGCATCTTCACCGAGTTTGCCAGCATCAATTTCGGCGCGATCGAAGCGATGCCGCTGGTCCTGCCTGCGGATCGTCCGGCAGGCGAGCGTCTGAGAATCGGGTATCTCTCGAACGATTATCACAATCACGCCACCTCGATGCTGATCGCTCGGGTGTTCGAGTTGCACGATCGCGATCGTTTCGAGACACGGCTCTATTCCTATGGTCGCGATGACGGATCGGCATTGCGCCGTCGTATCGAGGCTTCGGGTGATGCCTTCATCGACGTGTCGGGACTGAGCGACCGCGAAACCGCCCAGCGGATCCGCGCTGATCGCATCGATGTGCTGATCGATCTGAAGGGCTTCACGCTGAATGCGCGCACCCGCGTCATGGCGATGCGGCCCGCCCCGATCCAGGTGGCCTATCTCGGCTTTCCGGCCACCATGGGTGCAACCTTCATCGATTACGCCGTCGTCGATCCGATCGTCCTGCCGCCTGAAAAGGCCGATGAGTTCACCGAGCGACTCGCCTGGTTGCCTGATTCCTACCAGGCCAATGATCGGCTTCGTCCGGTCGCGACCATGCCAAGCCGCGCCGACGTCGGGCTGCCCGAGTCCGGCTTCGTCTTTTGCAGCTTCAATCAGACCTACAAGATCCGGCCCGAGGTGTTTGATGTGTGGTGCCGTCTGCTGGCGAGCACACCGGGCAGCGTGCTGTGGCAGTTGTCGGATAGCGAAGCGTCCAAGGCCAATCTTCGCCGTGAAGCGCTGGCTCGCGGCATCGATCCGGGTCGGCTGGTTTTCGCCAGGCCGGTGCAGCCTGAACACAATCTGGCCCGAATCGGACTGGCGGACCTCTTTCTCGACACCCTGCCGATCAACGCCCACACCACCGCCAGCGATGCCCTGTGGGTTGGCGTGCCGCTGGTGACCTGTCGCGGCAACAGTTTCGTCGGCCGTGTGGCCGCCAGCCTCTTGCATGCGGTCGGCTTGCCCGAGCTCGTCACCGACTCGCTCGAGGATTACGAGGCGCTCGCCCGCTCGATCGCCAGCGATCCGACGCGGCATGCCGCGCTCAAGACGCATCTGCACGCGGCACGCGAGACGGCCCCGCTCTTTGACAGCCTGCGCACCACGCGCGCGCTCGAGGATCTTTACCTGCGCATGGCCAGCCGATGGCGTGCCGGCCAGCCCCCCGATCACCTTTACGCGCAACGTCCATCCGACGCCGCCACGCTTTGCGGAGATGCATCAGCATGAATGCCTTACCTGCCGTCCACCTGTGCATCGTCCAGCCTGTCGGCTATGTGCATTCTCTTGGCCTGCTCGATCAGGCCAATTTCTTTCGATACCAGTTCGAGCGGCTCGGTGCGACCGTGACCCTGGGCAAGAACCGCCTGCACAACGACGCGCTCAACTTTGTCTTTGGTGCGCATCTCGGGTTCGACCAGGCGCTGCTGCGCAAGTACGACTGCTTTTTCGTGAACCTCGAACAGATCGGTGAGGGCGGTGCCAAGCTGTCCGCCGACTATCTGAAGCTGATCTCGATGGGCCCGGTTGTCGACTATGACCTGCGCAATGCTCGGGCCTATTCAAACTATCCGAGCGACGTGCCGCTGGTCTCCTTCCAGTACGCGCCTTATCTCGAGAGCTCCGCGATTCCACTGGAGGAGCGTCCGATCGATCTGCTGTTTTTCGGCAGCGTCAATCCTCGCCGCCAGCAATGGATCAATCGCATCGAAGCCTGCGGGCTGAGCGTCTCGACCTTTGACGGCCCGCTGTATGGTCCTGAGCGAGATCACTTCATCGCCCAGTCCAAGGCGGTCCTGAATTTCCATTTCTATGACAGCAGCCGCTTCGAGCAGGCTCGGGCTTTCACCTGCCTGTCGCTCGGCACGCCACTGATCTCCGAGATCGGTGCTGCGACCCAGGTGCCGGCGGCCTTTGCCGAATCGGTCAGCTGGGTCGAGGACGCCGGTCTCGAGCACTTTTTCACCGAGTCATTCGCCACGCCGGCCTGGTTTGCCGCCTCGCGCGCCCGACTCGAGGCCTTCCGCAAGACCGATCCGATCGAGGAATACGCCGATCTGCTGGCTTTTGCCGTGGGTTACCGCAGGGGACGCGGGCGCGATTCAATGCCCGCGCAGCGCAGCCTGGTCAAGCGGGTGCATATCGGTTCGGGCAAGGACTACAAGCCGGGCTGGCTCAACCTCGACGTGCTGGCGAGCGCCTTGCCCGATGTCGTGCTCGATCTGGGCAAGCCTCTGAGTTTCCCGCATGACATCGATTCGATCCAGGTCGGCTCGATGCGCCTGGCCGCCGGCGAGGTCGAGACGATCTATGCCAACAACGTGCTCGAGCATGTGCCGGATTTACCGATGCTGATGCGAAACTGCCTCGACCTGCTCAAGGTCGGCGGCGAATTCGTCATCGAGGTGCCGCATGAGCGGGCCCGCACCGCCTGGCAGGATCCAACCCATGTCCGGGCGATGAACGACAACTCCTGGCTCTACTACACCGACTGGTTCTGGTACCTCGGCTGGTTCGAGCACCGTTTCGTGATTACCGAGTATGCCCATCTCAATGAGCAGGTCCAGCCCTGCGACCCGAATCAGGCGGCCTTCATGCGGCTGGTGCTGACCAAGGTCGAGACAACGCTGCAGGAGCGCATGACCGCTCGCACTCTGCGGGCTGACTTTGGTCCGGGAGTCGGGCAAGCGCTGCATGCCGGCCTCGAGCCGGCGAGCGCTGCCGAGAGCGGCCACGGCCGCATCGAGGTCAAGCTGACGCCGTTCTGAGCGACGATGCGGATGACAAAGCCGCCCGGTGTCCCCGGGCGGTTCTGCTTCTCGGCGCCTCGCCCAGGCTGCACCGACTAGGCGGTCTCCACTTCCCGCTGGGGATTGGTCAGACTGACCGCCCCCTGCTGCCACCTCGCCAGCCGCTCCAGGCTCGCGATATGCCAGCGCAGGTGCTCGACCTCGGGGGCGTCCTCATTGTGAAGTTCGAGAAAACGCGATAACTGAGCGCGAAGCTGTTCGACCTGATTCAACATGATGGGCTCCTGAACAAGCGATTGGTCCTGTGTCAGTGGGGGCAATGACCGTGCCCGGATGACCCGGTCAGGCGGAGTGGGTACACTCCTGACGGCTGCCCGGCGCCGCATCAGTGGTGCGACAGCACTCCGTCATCTGAAACACCCAACGCAAACGAGGCCGACGATGCAGTGGCTCGACCATTCGATCATGCGAACCCGCGGCGTGGCCCAGGGCCGCACCCCCGATACCCATCTGCTGACCGAAGCGCGGCAGGGCAAATACCACTACACCATCGGCCCATATTCGGATCCGGTGCTCTCGATCCGCCCGGGCGACCGGGTGGTGGTCGAGACCCGCGATGCCTTTGAGGGCAAGGTCAAGACCGAAGCCGACCTGCCGTCGCGGGTCCTGAACATGCCCTTCGTCAATCCTCAGAACGGCCCGATCATGGTCGAGGGCGCCGAAAAGGGCGATGTGGTGGCGGTCTACATCGAATCGATGGCGCCGCGCGGCCCCAACCCCCGCGGCACCTGCGCCATGATTCCGCAGTTCGGCGCCATGAGCGGCACCTCGATGACCGCGCTGCTGGCCGATTCGCTGCCCGAGATCGTGCGCAAGATCGATCTCGACGAGAAAGGCGTCTACTGGAGCAAGCGGGTCACTCTGCCCTACTGCCCGCATATCGGCACGCTCAGCTGTTCGCCCGAGATCGATTCGATCAATACCCTCCCGCCCGACTCCCATGGCGGCAACATGGATCTGCCCGACATGGGCCCGGGCAGCATCACCTATCTGCCGGTGCGCACCGCCGGGGCGCGGCTGTTCATCGGCGACGCCCATGCCTGCCAGGGTGATGGCGAGGTCTGTGGCACGGCAGTCGAGTACGCCAGCACGACCACCATCCATGTCGATCTGATCAAAGGCTGGCAGCTCGAATGGCCGCGCCTCGAAAACGAGTCGCTGATCATGGCGATCGGCAGCGCGCGCCCGCTCGAAGATGCCACCCGCATCGCCTACAAGGAACTGATCCTCTGGATGGAAGCCGAGTATGGCTACGACCGCTGGGATGCCTACATGATGCTCAGCCAGTGCGGCAAGGTCAGGCTCGGTAATTTCGTCGACCCCAAATACACCGTGGGCGCCGGCATCAGTAAAAACTACCTCAAATAAGGAGCTGGACCATGGATCTCGGACTCAAAGGCAAGAAGGCGCTGGTCACCGGCGGCACCAAGGGCATCGGTCGGGCAATCGTACAGACCCTTGCGGCAGAAGGCGCCGATGTGGCGTTCTGTGCGCGCAATGCCGACGAGGTGACCCAGTCGGCCAAAGATTTCGCGGCTCTCGGGGCGCGTGCCTTCGGCACGGTTCTCGACATCGGCGACGCGCCCGCGCTGGCGGCCTGGGTCGACAAGGCGGCTGCCGATCTTGGCGGTCTGGATATCGTGGTGGCCAATGTGAGCGCACTGGCCATCGGCAACGATGAAGCGTCGTGGCAAAAGACCTTCAATGTCGACATGATGGGTACGGTCAGGCTGGTTAATGCCGCCATGCCCTGGCTGGAAAAAAGCAAGGCTGCCTCGATTGTGACCATCTCGAGTGTGTCGGGTCGCGAAGTCGATTTCGCCTCCGGCTCCTATGGGGCGCTCAAGGCCGCGATCATTCATTACACGCAGGGCCTGGCCTATCACCTGGCCGGCAAGCACATCCGTGCCAATTCGGTGTCGCCTGGCAATACCTATTTCCCGGGTGGCGTCTGGAATCAGATCGAGCATGGCAATCCGGCGCTCTACAAGATGGCGCTCGACATGAACCCGACCGGTCGCATGGGCACGCCCCAGGAGATGGCGAACGCTGTCGTCTTTCTCACCAGCCCGGCGGCCAGTTTCATCACCGGCACCAATCTGGTTGTCGACGGTGCGCTCACCAAGGGCGTGCAGCTTTGAGCGGCACGGCTGACCGTTCATTGCCGGCCAGTCAGCCGCAAGCGCCTGGCGCTGGCGGCGAGACCGCCTTCGATCCGGCCAGCCACAACATGTGCCCGCAGCGCTGGTTCGATGATTTCGTCGTCGGCGAGCGTTTCCTGCTGCCCTCGCGCACCATGACAGAAGCGCTGTTTGCTGCGTTTGCGATGGCCAGCGGCGACAATCATCCGATTCACTACGACGTCGAGTTCTGCCGCCGCCATGGCATGCCGCACCTGCTGGCACATGGCTTGCAGGTGCTGATCCAGACTGCGGCCGGTGCCGGTCAGTTTCCACATGTGGTGAGCGATTCGCTCAAGGCCTTTCTCGACCAAAGCAGCCGCTTCGTGGCACCGGTCTATGCCGGCGACACGCTCTACTCGGCCTTGCAGGTCACCGCGCTCGAGCCGGGCCGCTCGACCGGTGTGCTCACCATGCGCTCGACCGTGCACAACCAGCGCAGCCAGCTGGTGCTTGAGGGCACGCAGCGCTATCTCCTGCGCCGCCGAGCGGTCAATCCGGGCTGAGCGGTCCGGCCGACTGTTCGGCCGGCTGACCTTACCGCTGAGAACTTACGGCTGAGAACTTAAGGCTGAGAACTTACGGCTGAGAACTTACGGCTGAGCGCTGTCGCCAGCCAGCGACGGGTCAAGCCTGACCCGGTTCCTGCCGCTGTGTTTTGCCTCATAGAGTGCGAGGTCAGCCCGCTCGAGCGCCGCCTGATCATTGCGGTCCTCGGGGTGGATCGCGCTCAGCCCGATGCTGATGGTGACCGCGATCTGCTGGCCGCCGCTGTTTGCGGGCGTGTTTGCGACACTGGCTCGAATGCGTTCGGCAAGCGCCTGTGCATTCTCGACCGTTGTGTCGGGCAGCAGAATGATGAATTCCTCCCCGCCGATCCTGGCCGCGATGTCGATGCGCCGCGTCTGCTGCTTCATCGTCTGCGCGACATGCTTCAACACCACATCGCCGGCGGCATGACCCCTGGCGTCATTGACCCGCTTGAAGTGATCGATATCGATGGCCAGCAGGCAGCAGCGCAGGCCCGGATTGCGCTGCACGCGCTCGTATTCGATTGCCAGGCGCTCAAAGAGGGTGCGCCGGTTGGCCAGGCGCGTCAGCTCGTCGGTGGTGGCCTTGGCGCGCAGCTCATGGGTGAGCAGCACCTGCGCGGTGATGTCTTCGAAGGTGGCATAGACCTCCTGGAGCTCGCCGTCTTCGAGCAGCGGAATCGCGTTGACCCTGAGCCAGGCAAAGCCCCGATCGGGTACTGCCACGCCCATGACCACATCGTTGACCGGCTTGAGCGTGCGGGCGGCGATCATGGCGGGATGCTCTGTGCCGGGAAAGTCGCTGCCGTCTTCGCGTATCGATTTCCAGCGCGGGTCGATTGACTGGCGCCCCTCCAGTTGCTCGAGCGTGAGCCCGAGGATGCGCTGCGCGGTCGGGTTGGCCGAGGTGATCCGCAGGCTTTTGTCGTGATAGACCACACCCTGCGGTACGGTCTCGAAGAGCGTGCGATAGCGGGCTTCGCTGGCGCTCAGTGCGGCTTCGGCCTTCTTGCGCGCGGTGATGTCGAGGATGATGCCGGTCCAGGTCAGGCTGCCGTCGTCGCCGATACGCGCCTGCGCCTGGGCCGAGAGCCACTTGATGGCATCGTCCTTGCCTTTGACCCGAAACTCATGCCGCCACTCGCTTTGCAGCAGCGTGGCGATGCGTATCGTGTCGTAATACTCGGCACGGTCCTCGTCGAGAATCCGATCGAAAGCGAGATGCTTGCGGGCATAGATCGCCTGCGGGGTGAGGCCGACCAGGTCCTCGATGCCGGCGCTCACGAAACTGAACCGCGCTTCAGCCCCGGGCGGCTTGACACTGCGAAACATCGCCCCGGGTATCGACGCAGCCAGATCGGCCAGCAGTGATTCGCGTCCGGCGAGGTCCTGCTGCAACCGTTTGACCGACGTGATGTTGTAGTGCGACAGCACGATTCGAGGCGGGTCGCTCGCGGCAAGGCGCGCCATCCGGACGATGAACCAGCGTTGCTCGGTGAGCCCGTGGCAGGGATACTCGAACTCGAAGCTTGCCAGGTCGCCGGCCATGACCGCTTTCAGGCCTTTGACAAACTCGGGCGAGGCAGCGATGTCGGGAGTGCCGGCCAGGCTGAAATGGCGGCAGACCTCGAGATAATCGGCCCCTTCGTTCAAATCGAAGCGCTCACCGCCGTTGGCCCGATTGAACGCGCGCCATGCCCGATTGACCGAGACGATGATGCCGTGCGCATCGATCACGCAGATCTGGGTGCTCAGGCCATCGAGCACCGACTGGGTAAACGCCCTGGCCGATTCGAGTTTTCGTTCGGCGAGCTTGCGCTCGGTGATGTCGACCACATACGCCAGTCGCATCGGGCTGCCGCCAACAGTCGCCTCGACGCGAACCGAGTTGCTGATGATGGTCTTGGTGCTGCCGTCACGACAGACGACCTCGAGTTCGCCGCTGGTTTCATTGCTGCCGCTCAGGAAGGCCTTGTGTCGTTGGAGGGCGCGTTGGCGATTTTCAGGCGAAAAGACCATCGTGAACGACCGGCCGATCAGTTCGCTCTCGGCGTAGCCGTAGAGATTGCTGTAGGCCGCATTGACATTGCGATAAAGGCCATCGACGTCGATGACCGCGATACCGACCGGCGACTGCTGGATGATCTCGTTGAGAAGCCAGGGCAGGTCAGGCTCGATGGCGTTGGCGGGGTGCTCGGGCGCTACCGGGTTCGGTTCGGGCCTAAGGTCGGAATGCTGTCGAGGCGCCATTCTCCGCATCCCGTCACCCTACACCAACTTGATCGCCTGTCGTGCCCCTTTAATAGGCGAGTTGCCGCGACCGGTCGTCGGTGATTGCGCTTTGATCTGGCGGTCCTTGGCCCCTGTGTGTCGGTCGCGTCACCGAATGCCCGCTTGCGGTGTCGAATGCGCTGTCGGCAGACGTGGCGGCGAAGCTGTCGGGTATTCTGCAAGGATCGACTGAAGTCAAGGAATGAAGGCAACCCCATGGCGCTCGAAACCCCCGCAACAACCCTGACCGACAAGCCGGCGTCCGCCGCCGCGTCGCTGCGGCAAATCGCTGATCTGCCTGCCCCGCGCGGTCTGCCCTGGCTCGGCAATATGCTGCAGTTCAAGGCTGGTCATTTTCACGAGCAGCTCGACGCCTGGTGTCGTGAACTTGGTCCCTACTATCAGCTGAAGATCGGTCGCCGGCGAATGCTGGTGGTGGCCGACCATGAAGTGGTCGCAGCCACCCTTCGCGATCGGCCCGATGGCTTTCGCAGGACCTCGCGTCTTGAGCAGGTCGGCGCCGAAATCGGACTGGCACCGGGCGTATTCAACGCCAGCGGCGAGGTCTGGCGCAGGCAGCGGCGCATGGTGATGGCCGGCTTCGACCCGGCTCATGTCAAGCGCTACTTTCCCTCGATGAGCGCGGTCGCGCAGCGGCTTGATGCCCGCTGGCAGGTGGCCGCGCAGCAGGGCGCCTCCATCGATCTGCAGGCCGACCTGATGCGCTACACCGTCGATACCATCGCCGGACTGGCCTTCGGTGCTGAGGTTCGCACGCTCGAATCTGATGACGACATCATTCAGCAGCATCTCGACAAGATCTTTCCGGCGCTTGCCCGTCGAATTCTCGCGCCGTTTCCGATCTGGCGTTATCTGCCTTCCAAGGCCGACCGCGAACTCGAGCAGAGCATGATCGCGGTCAATGCCGCGGTCGACGGTTTCATCACGCAGGCGCGGACCCGCATGGCCGCCGACCCGGGGCTTCGCGAGCATCCGTCCAACCTGCTCGAGGCGATGATTGCCGCGGCCGATCAGCCCGACAGCGGCATTGACGACAGGCAGGTGGCGGGCAATGTGCTGACCATGCTGTTGGCCGGCGAAGACACCACCGCCAACACGATTGCCTGGATGATCGAAGCCCTTTGGCGTAATCCGCAGGCGCTAGAGCGCGCAACAGCCGAAGTTCGCAGCGTCGTGAGCGATCCCCTGAATCCGACGCTCGAAGAGATCGATGCGCTCGACTATGTCGAAGCCTGTACCCACGAGACCATGCGACTGAAGCCGGTGGCTCCGCAATTGCCGCTGGAGGCGCTGCGCGATACCGTCGTGGGCGATGTGGCGGTTCCGAAAGGCACGGTGGTGATCAGCCTGCTGCGTCGCGACAGCGTGAGCGACACCTTCGTGCCGCAGGCGGCGAAATTCATGCCCGAGCGCTGGCTTGCCGAAGGCGGTCCGGGCAAGGTGGCCAATGCCGCCAAGCGGATCTCGATGCCTTTCGGTGCCGGGCCGCGGGTTTGCCCCGGTCGATACCTCGCAATGCTCGAAATGAAAATGGCGATGGCGACATTGCTCGGCCGATTCGATATCGTGTCGGTCGATACGCCTGACGGCCAGCCGGCTCAGGAACTGCTGTCTTTCACGATGATGCCGGTCGGACTGAGCATGCAGCTTCGCAGGCGATAACCTTTCGACGAGACGACCACCATGACCAGCCCCCGCGCCAGCGCATTGCCTTTTGTCCCCGAAAAGCGCGCTGCGCGAGGTTCGCGCGGGATGGTGGTCACCAATCATCCGCTGGCCTCGGCGGCCGGCGCCGAGATGATGGCCGCCGGCGGCAATGCGGTCGATGCCGCGATTGCCGCACTCTTTACCCTCACCGTGGTCGAGCCGATGATGGTCGGCATCCTGGGCGGCGGCTTTGCGCATCTGCGCCTGCCCGACGGCTCGCACACCGTGCTCGAAGGGCAGGGGCGCTGCCCGATTGCGGCCGGCCCGACCAGTTTCACCCCCGACCCCGATGCCGCACCCGGATCGCTCGATGCGATCGGGCGTCGCAACAGCGTGGGGCGTGCTGCGGTGGCCACGCCCGGCAATCTGATGGCCTGGTGCCAGTTGCTTGAGCGCTACGGCACGATGTCGCTGGCCGATGTCACCGAACCTGCGATCCGCCATGCCCATCGCGGCTTTGCGGCGACCCACTACCTGGCAGATTGTGTGGCCGACTGCGCCGCCGACCTGGCGCTCGATCCCGAGATTTCACGGGTCTTCATGCCCGCAGGCGCGCCACTGGTCGCCGGCACGCGGGTGGTCAACGCCGCCTATGCCGAGACCCTGCGCCTGATCGTCAGGCAAGGGCCGGGCGCCCTCTATCACGGCGAGCTCGGTGCCGCGCTGGCCGACGACATGCGTCGTCACCAGGCCTATCTGGGTGTCGATGATCTGCGCCAGTACCGCACCAACGACATGGCGGTCCTGCGCTCGATGTATCGCGGCTTCGAGATCATCGGGCCGCCGCCGCCCTGCAGCGGGCCGCTTCATATCGGCCAGATGCTCAATATTCTCGAAGGCTTTGATGTGGCCTCGCTGGGCTTTGCCAGCACCGAAGGCGTCCATCTGCTGGCCGAGGTGCTCAAGATCGCCTTTGCCGATCGGGCTGCTGCCACCGCCGATCCCGACTTCGTGGCGGTGCCGGTGACACGGCTGCTGTCGGCCGACTATGCCGCCGAGCGACGCGCCCTGATCGATGCCACGCGGGCGCAGGTCTGGTCGGCGGGCGTTGCCGCCGGGCTGCCTGGGGGCTTGACTGCGGGGCAGGGCGAGGGCGCCCACACCACGCATCTGACGGTGGCCGATCGCGACGGACGCATCGTGAGCGCGACCCAGACCATCAATTCGCTTTTCGGTGCGCGCTATATGGTGCCCGGCACCGGCATGATCCCGAACAACTATCTTTATGTGTTTAATCCGCGCCCGGGTCTGGCCAATTCGCTTGCGCCCGGCAAGCGGGTGACCTCGTCGATGGCGCCCCTGATCGTGCTGAAAGACGGCAGGCCGCGCTTTGCCCTCGGACTGCCCGGCGGGTTGCGCATCTTCTCTTCGGCAATGCAGGCGGTGGTCAATCTGATCGACCATGGCATGAGCCTGCAGGAGGCGGTCGAAGCGCCAAGGGTCTGGACGCAAGGCTATTCGCTCGAACTCGAGCCAGCCATCAGCCCGACCGTGGCCGATGCGCTCGGCGCGCGCGGCCATGACATCTCGCGGGTGGCCAATGTGGGCGGCGGGATGTGCGCCATCGGCTTTGCCGACGATGGCGACATGGAAGGGGCCGCCTGCTGGCGCGCCGACGGCACCCCGATCGGTGTATCGGGTGGCATGGCGCGTCCGGGTGTGCGCTTCCTGCCGGAGGCGGTCCGACCCCGGACTGCCTGATTCGTCTACGCCCTGATTCGCGGCGCAGGCTGACCCGACTGATCACGACTCATCCCAACACGACTCATCGCGACCACACAGGAGACTTCTGACGATGTACAGCGGCAAGCAGGCGCACCTGCATCCCGATCGGCCGGCCTTCATCATGGCCCGCACCGGTGCCGCGGTGAGCTACCGCGAACTCGAAGCACGCAGCAACCGCCTGGCCCATCTGCTGGGCGCGCTCGGCCTGAAAAAGGGCGGGCACTATGCGATCTTCATGGAGAACAACGACCGCTATATCGAGTGCTGCAGCGCCGGGTCGCGATCGGGTCTCTATTACACCTGCGTCAATTCCTTTCTGACCGCGAGCGAGCTCGCCTACATCGTCAACAACAGCGAGTCGGTGGTGCTGATCACCTCGCTCGCAAAGCTCGAGGTGGCCCGCGAGGCCTTGCAGCAGTGCCCCCAGGTCGTGGCCTGTCTGGTGGTCGACGCCGATCGAGACATGGCAGGCGGCAAGGGGGTGATGAGTCTGGATGAGGCCACCGCGCCCCATCCGGCGACGCCGCTGGCCACTGAATCCTTCGGCATCCCGATGCTCTACTCCTCGGGCACCACCGGTCGTCCCAAGGGCATCCTCAAGGCGCTGCCCGATGTGCCGCCGTCTCAAGACACGCCCCAGCTGGCGTTTTCAGACCGTCTGTGGGGCTATCGCGACGACATGGTCTATCTGTCGCCGGCGCCGCTCTATCACTCGGCGCCGAATTCGGCGGTGAGTCTGACGATTCGCCGTGGCGGCACGGTGATCATCATGGAGCGCTTCGACCCGCAGGAGTACCTCGCCCTGGTCGAGCGTTACAAGGTCACCCACAGCCAGCTGGTGCCGACGATGTTCTCGCGCATCCTCAAGCTCGCGCCCGAGGTCCGCGGCCGCTACGACGTCTCGTCGCTCGAGGTGGTGGTCCATGCGGCGGCGCCCTGCCCGGTGCCGGTCAAGGAGCAGATGATCGCCTGGTGGGGGCCGATCATCCGCGAGTATTACGGCGCCACCGAAGGCATGGGCTTTGCCTCCTGCGACAGCCATGAGTGGCTGGCCCACAAGGGCACGGTAGGCCGAGTGGTGCTGGGAGAACTGCATGTGCTCGATGAAGCCATGCAGCCTTGTCCGGCCGGCACCTCCGGCACGCTCTGGTTCAAGCCGCCTGCGCCCTTCGAGTATTTCAATGATGCGCAGCGCACCGCCGAGTCGCGATCGGCCGATGGTGTGCTGACCACCGTCGGTGATGTCGGCTTTCTCGATGCGCAGGGCTATCTCTATCTCACCGACCGCTCGACCTTCATGATCATTTCCGGCGGTGTGAACATCTATCCCCAGGAATGCGAGAACCTGCTGATCACCCATCCCAAGGTGAGCGATGCGGCGGTCTTCGGTGTGCCTAACGACGACCTCGGCGAGGAGGTCAAGGCGGTGGTACAGGTCATGCCGGGCATCACTGCCGACGCCGCCCTGGCGGCCGAACTGATCGCCTTCTGTCAGCAGCACCTCGCCCGACCGAAATGTCCGCGTTCCATCGATTTTCTGGAGGCCTTGCCGCGGCTGCCGACCGGCAAACTCTATAAAAAGCCGCTTCGTGAGACGTATTGGGCCGGTCGCGCAGGGCGGATCGTCTGATACCGATAACAAGACTCATCACAGGGAGACACCCCATGACCGAATCCGACTTCAAGACCCTGATTTACGAGATTCCCGAGCCCCACATTGCCCGCATCCGGCTCAATCGTCCCGACCGCGCCAACGCACAGGACACCGAACTGCTCTATGAGCTCAATGCCGCCTTCGATCGGGCTGCCCATGACGATGAGGTGCGGGTGATCATTCTGGCGGCCGAGGGCAAGCATTTCTCGGCCGGGCATGATCTTTCCGAGACCGACTCGGCCGGTGCGATGCGGCGCCATCAGACAGTCGGCACCATGTGCGGCTTCGGTTGTGCCGGGGCCGAGGCGCAGATGGCCCGCGAAGAGGAGATCTACACCGGTTTTTGCGAGCGCTGGCGCAACATCCCCAAGCCGACCATTGCGGCGGTGCAGGGCAAGTGCATCGCCGGCGGTCTGATGCTGGCATGGCCTTGCGACCTGATCGTGGCCAGCGACGACGCGTCTTTTGCCGACCCGGTGGTGAGCTTCGGCGTCGGTGGCGTCGAGTGGTTCCAGCATGTGCAGGAACTCGGCGCGCGCAAGGCCAAGGAAATGCTGTTCACCGGGGAGGCGATCGGTGCAGAAGATGCCCTCAAGCTCGGCATGGTCAATCAGGTGGTGCCGCGCGAGCAGTTGTCGGAAGCCACACTGGCCCTGGCTCGCAAGATTGCGGTCAAGTCGCGCTTTGCGCTCAAGATGACCAAGCTTGCGATCAACGGTGTGGCCGATGCCTCGGGTCGCGACATCGCGATGAAAAACGCCTTCCATCTGCACCAGCTTGCCCATACCCACAACCTCAAGGTTTTCGGCATGCTGATCGATCCGACGGGTCTGCCCGAGGCCACCCGCAAGGCCATGGCGGCCCGACTCGCCGCCCTGGATGCGGGCGGCACTGCCAACTGACGATTTTTCGAATCGGCTGCCACATTGTTGCGGCAGCCGATGGGGGTGATCCGGGCTAAACTCGACCGGATCCACCACCGGGAATGTCCAGGAAGGCTCGAATGACGCGAATCAATCTGAATGTCAACGGCCAGGCGGTCAGCCATGAGGTCGAAAACCGTACCCTGCTGATCGAACTGCTGCGCGAAGGTCTGGGCCTGACAGGCTCGCATGTCGGCTGCGACAGCAGCCAGTGCGGATGCTGCACCGTGCTGGTCGACAGCCAGACCGTCAAGGCCTGCACCATGCTGGCGGTCCAGGCCAACGGCAGCAAGGTCTCGACCATCGAATCGATGGGCACCCCCGGCAATCTGCATCCGATCCAGCAGGCCTTCGTCGAATGCCACGGCCTGCAGTGCGGCTACTGCACGCCCGGCATGATCATGTCGACCGCCGCCTTGCTGGCCGAGCATCCCGATCCCACCGATGCCCAGATCGAGCATGCGCTCGAAGGCAATCTGTGCCGCTGCACCGGCTACGTGAACATCGTGGCCTCGGTGCGCCAGGCGGCCGCCGAGATCAACAAGACTCGCTGACCTCATTGCAAGGAATCGATCGTGAACGCTGAAACCAACTACGGCCGCTTCGGCAGCGGCCACTCGGTCCAACGGATCGAAGATCCGACCCTGGTCACCGGCAAGGGTGTCTTTGTCGATGATGTCTCGGTGCCCGGCCAGCTCTTTCTGTGCTTTTTGCGCTCGCCCTATCCGCATGCGCGCATTGTCTCGATCGACACCTCGGCGGCCCTGGCGATGCCGGGCGTCGTGTCGGTTGTCACCGGTGCCGAGCTGACCGCAGCCGGCGTCAAGGCCTTCCCGAACGCGGCGGGCTTCAAGCGTCCGGGCGGTGAGCCGCATGCTTCGCCGCCGCGACTGTGCCTGGCAGATGGCACCGCGCGTTTCGTCGGCGAGGCGGTTGCCGCCATCGTCGCGAAAACTCGCGATGAGGCCTACTCCGCCCGCGATGCGGTCATGGTCGACTATGACGAACTGCCGATGGTGGTGGCCACCGACGCCGCAATCGAACCTGGCGCAGCCCTGGTCTGGCCCGAGGCCACCGGCAATGTCTGCAACGAAACCCTGTATGGCAACGTTGCCGCCTGCGATGCCGCGTTCGCTGCTGCAGCCCATGTGGTCACGCTCGATCTGGTCAACCAGCGTCTGGTCGCCAATCCGATGGAGCCGCGGGCCGTGCTGGCGGTTCCCGACGCCCAGACCGGTCGCCTCACGATGCGCATGTCCACCCAGATGCCCTCGGGCGCCCGTGCCACGCTGTGCGATGCCATTCTCGGCATCCCGCAGGACAGGGTGCGGGTGGTGGTCGGCGATGTCGGCGGTGGCTTCGGCATGAAAACCGGCCTCTATCCCGAGGACGCGGTGGTGGCATGGTGTGCGCTCAAGCTGGGTCAGCCGGTCAAATGGACCGCCGATCGCAGCGACGAGTTTCTGGCGACAACTCACGGGCGCGATCTGATCAGCAATGCCTCGCTCGCGCTTGATGCGCAAGGAAAGGTGCTCGGCTTTCGCGTCAGGTCGCATGCCAATGTCGGTGCCTATGCCACGCCCACCGGCGTCGCGATTCAACTGCTGATCGGCCCGTGGGTCACCACCAGCATCTATGACATCCCGGTGATCGACTTCCGCCTGCGTGCAGTGCTGACCAATACCGCACCCACCGGTGCCTATCGGGGTGCCGGTCGTCCCGAGGCGATCTACATCGTCGAGCGTCTGATGGATGCGGCCGCACGCCGCCTGGGCATCGACCAGGCCGATCTGCGCCGGCGCAACATGATTCGCCCCGACCAGATGCCCTTCAAGAATCCGATGGGCCAGACCTATGACACCGGCGCCTTCGAAAAGATGACGACGCAGGCGGTCGAGCTCGCCGACTGGGCCGGCTTCGATGCCCGACTGGCCGAATCGAAGTCGCGTGGCAAGCTGCGCGGACGCGGCATCGCCTCCTTCCTCGAGTGGACCAGCGGCAATGCCTTCGAGGAGCGGGTCACGGTCAAGGTGGCGGGTGACGGTTACATCGAAATCTTCACCTCGACCCAGGCGATGGGGCAGGGCATTGCCACCTGCTATGCGCAGCTTGCGGTCGACACTTTCGGTGTGCCGATCGACAAGGTCCGCATCATCCAGGGCGATACCGACCGTGGCGTGGGATTCGGCAGCGCCGGATCGCGTTCGCTCTTTACCGCCGGTTCGGCGGTCGAAGTCGCCGCGAAAAAGACGGTCGACCTTGCCAGGCAACTGGCTGGCGACGCGCTTGAGGTGGCGCCCTCCGACATCGAGTACCGCGAGGGGTCTTTCAACATCGTCGGAACCGACCGCAGCATCGGGCTATTCGAGCTGGCAGCGCGTCAGCCCGCCCATCAGGTCTTCGTCGATTCGACCACCAAGGTTGATGGCCCGAGCTGGCCCAACGGCTGCCACATCTGCGAGGTCGAAGTCGACCCCGAGACCGGCGAGGTCGAGGTCAGCGCCTATGCATCGGTCAACGATGTCGGCCGGGTGGTCAATCCGATGATCGTGGTCGGTCAGCTCGATGGCGGCGCGATTCAGGGCATCGGTCAGGCGCTGTGCGAAGAGGTGGTCTACGACCGCCAGTCTGGCCAGCTGGTCACCGGGTCGCTGAGCGACTATGCCCTGCCACGGGTCGATATGGTCCGCAGCTTCAAGACGCGCCTTGACCAGTCGGTGCCCTGCAAGACCAACCCGCTCGGCGTCAAGGGTGTGGGCGAACTCGGCACGATCGGCGCCACCCCTGCGGTGGTCAATGCGGTGGTCGATGCGGTCTGGCGTCATGGCTCACCCGAGGCCGCGCTGGCAATGCAGATGCCGCTGACTGCCGAGAAAGTCTGGCAAGCCCTGGTCGCCAAGCGCTGAACCCATTTTTCGAGACCGACACGATGAACAACTTCGACTTTCACAGCCCTGCATCGGTGGCCGATGCGATCAAGGCGATTGGTGCCGGCGACGATGGTCGCTTTCTTGCCGGCGGCCAGTCGCTGCTGCCAGCCATGAAAACCGGCCTGTCGATGCCGACCGATCTTGTCGGGCTCGACAAGATTGCGCAGATCAAAGGCATCTGCACCAGCGCACCCGGTGCCGGCAAGCCGGCCCTGCACATTGGCGCCATGACCACCCATGCAAGCGTTGCTGCCAACGCCGACGTCATCCGGTTGATCCCGGCGCTGGCCATGCTGGCCGACGGCATCGGCGACAGTGCGGTGCGCGCCCGCGGCACGATCGGCGGCAGCCTCGGTTTGAATGATCCGGCCGCCTGCTATCCGGCGGGTGTGCTCGGCCTGGGTGCAAGCATCACCACCGACCGGCGCACGATCGCGGTCGATGACTTTTTCAAGGGTCTTTACGAAACCGCGCTTGAGCCGGGCGAGCTGATCACCGAGGTGGTCTTCCCGATTCCTGAGAAGGCGGCCTGGATGAAGTTCAAGCAGCCGGCGTCGCGTTTCTCGATGGTCGGTGTCTTCGTGAGTAAAGGGCCCGCCGGCGTGCGGGTGGCGGTCACCGGTGCAGGGGCCTGCGCCTTCCGTGCCAGGGCGCTTGAGGCGGCGCTCGAAAAGCAGTGGTCACCGTCGGCCTGCGACGGCGTGGCGATTTCGCCTGCCGGTCTCAATAGCGATATTCACGCCAGCGCGGCCTATCGCGCCCATCTGATCTCCGTGCTTGCCAAGCGCGCGGTCGCAAAGACCGTCTGAGGCCGACCTCAATGACCGCTCCCCTGCTGTTTACGCCAATGTCCCTGCGCGGCCTGACGCTGCGCAATCGCGTGGTCGTCGCACCGATGCATCAGTACGCGGCGATCAGCGGCTTTCCGACCGACTGGCATCTGATGAATGCCGGTCGATATGCGGCGGGTGGCGTCGGTCTGGTGATGATGGAGTCGACCAAGGTCGAGCGGCGAGGCTGCGGCACGGTGGGCGACCTCGGTTTATGGGACGACGCCTTCGTGCCGCATTTCAAGCGGATCGTCGACTTCATCCACGGCTGTGGCACCAAGGCCGGCATCCAGCTCGGGCACTCCGGTCGCAAGGCCCGCACCAGCCGGCCCTGGGAGGGCGGCAAGCCCCTGACCGAGGCGGGTTTTGCCGAGCTGTCGGCAGCAGCCGGTGTGGCCAACGACTGGGACGCCTGGGAGCTGGTCGCCCCAAGTAGCTTGCCGGCCGATGCCAATGCCCCGGTGCCTCGTGCGCTGACCACCGCCGAAGTCGGCGAGGTGGCGCAATCCTTCGGGCGGGCGGCAGCCCGCGCCCGGGCCGCCGGATTCGATACTGTCGAAATTCATGGCGCCCATGGTTTTCTGGTTCACGAGTTTCTGTCGCCGCAAGCCAATCAGCGCACCGATCAATACGGCGGCAGCCCGACCAACCGCCGTCGCTTTGCGCTTGAAGTTGCCGAAAGCGTGCGGGCCAACTGGCCGGCCGATCTACCGGTCTTCATGCGTCTGTCGGTGGATGACGATGCCGGCTGGAGCCCGGCCGACAGCGTCGTGCTCGCCCGCGAGCTCAAGGCGGTCGGCGTCGACGTGATCGACTGCAGCGCCGGCGGCATCCTGGCAAGGCCGGTCAGCAGCGCGCCGATCGGCTATGGCTATCAGGTGCCTTTTGCCCAGACCCTGCGCGAGCAGGCGGGCATCCAGACCATGGCAGTCGGCTTGATCGTGCATCACGAGCATGCCGAGGCCATCCTGCAGGAAGGCCGTGCCGACCTGATCGCGATTGGCCGCGAGATGCTCTACAACCCCAACTGGGCGCTCGATGCGGCCCGCAAGATGGGCGTCGATACCGACTTCTCGATCATCCCGCCTGCGGGCGGCTGGTGGCTGCAAAAGCGCGCCGCCGCCATGCCAGGCCTGGTTACCTCGACGCAGCCCGCGCCGGGATCCTGACCGGCATGCTGACAAAGCCGTGCACGAAGTTGGACTTTGTGCGGATCGGCTCGCCGGTGACATCGATCCGGTCAAAGCGCTTGAGGATCTCTTCCCACAGCACTTTCAGCTGAAGCTCTGCCAGGCGGTTGCCCACGCAGCGGTGGATACCGAACCCGAACGACAGATGCTGGCGCGGCCGGGCCCGGTCGATGATGAACTCGTCGGCCCGCTCGATCGCGGTGTCGTCGCGGTTGCCCGAGAGGTACCACATCACCACCTTGTCGCCCGCGCGGATGAGCTTGCCGCCGACCTCGGTGTCCTTGACCGCGGTGCGACGCATATGCGCAAGCGGGGTCTGCCAGCGGATGATCTCGGGCACCAGCGTCTCGACCAGCGACGGGTTGCGGCGAAGCTTCTCGAATTGCTCCGGATGCCGGTTGAGCGCCAGCAGGCCGCCAGTGATCGAATTGCGGGTGGTGTCGTTGCCGCCCACGATCAGCAGCAGCAGATTGCCGAGGAACTCGGTCTTCGACATGTTGCGGGTGGCCGGTGAGTGCGCCAGCATCGAGATCAGGTCGTTGCCGGGCGCTGCGTTGACCCGTTCGTTCCAGAGCCGCGTGAAGTAGTCCTGGCATTTGCCGAGTTCTTCGAGCCGCATCTCCCAGGAGGTGACTGCGCCGTTGCCGTCCGGGTCGCCGGTGGTCATGTCGGACCACCAGGTCAGAAGGTGGCGGTCCTCGAAGGGAAAGTCGAAGAGCGTGGCGAGCATCTGCGTGGTGAGTTCGACCGACACGCGCTGCACCCAGTCGAACTCCTCGCCGATCGGTAGCGAATCGAGGATGCTGGCGGCGCGGCTGCGGATGGTCGACTCAAGCATCGCGAGATTGCCGGGTGCCACGATCGGGCTCACGGTCTTGCGCTGCTCGTCGTGGCGCGGCGGGTCCATCGCGATGAAGCTCGGAAAGACCTCTGAAGGCGGCCGCTGGGCGAGCGCAATGCCGCCGAGGCCCGACTCCGACGAGAAGCTCGCATGGTTGGTATCCACCGCCATGATGTCGCGGTAGCTGGTCACCGACCAGTAGTGGCCATAGCGCTTGCTGAACGAGTAATGCACCGGGTCTTCCTTGCGCAGCCGCTGGAAGTAAAGCTCGACGATGTCCTGCTCGAATAGATAACCCTTGCTGACATCGATCTGGTCGATTGGCATCGACCAGACCTTTTCGCGCTCGGCAAGATTCACATCGCTGTTCATGGTGTGTCCCCGGAATTGGTTTGGGTCGATTTTACGCCTGACGATCCGCCTGGACAGGGCCGACCCTGACAGGCGCTTCTGGCCGCTGCGAGCGGCGCTGGGTGCTTGACTGAACTCAGACTACCTTGTCGCGCAGCACCTGGGCATAGGGCACGGTGGCCTTGAACGACTCGCGCTGCGAGAGTCGCTCGTAATAAGCCGCCAGCCCGGGGAAACGCCCCGGCCAGTCGAGGTCCGGGGCGCGAACCTTCAGCCATCCGAGTGGCGCTGCCACCGAGATGTCGGCCAGGCTGAGGCGGTCGCCGACCGCAAAGGCGCGCTCGCCGATGTCGCGCTCGAGCGCGGCGAGTCCGCCTTCGATCTTGCGAAGCTGCCGCGCCATCCAGGGCTGGCTCTGATGCGCAGGCTCACGGGCCCGCTCGAAAAACAGCAGCAGGCCGGCATCGCAGATGCCATCGGCCAGCACCATGAACCGGCGTGCCTCGAGATAGGCGGCGTCATCCGTCGGCATCAGCGGCGGCTGCGGATGCGTGCGCTCGATCCATTCGAGGATGAAGGCCGATTCATAGACCGCCCGACCATCGTCGAGCAGCAGCACCGGGACTTTTTCGAGCGGGTTGTACAGCGGCACGGTGGTGTCGCTGTTCCAGGGCACCTCGGTCACCAGTTCGAAGGGGATGCCTTTTTCGATCAGCTGGATACGGACCTTGCGGGCATAGGGGCTGGGCGTAGCGCTGATCAGCTTCATGGTCGATTCCGTTCAATCGTTCGTTCAAGCGTTGCGCTTACGCCAGCCGTCTCTCAGCGGCCTTTCCAGTTGGGCGCGCGCTTCTCGGCAAACGCCTTCGGTCCTTCGATGAAGTCTTCGCTGGCCCGCAGCTTGAGCACCGAGTCGTAGGTCGCGGCCATCGCGTCTTGCAGCGAGGCGGTATCGAGGCTGCGATAGACCACATCCTTGCTGGCCCGGATCGACAGCGGCGAGCAGGCAAGGATCTGTTTGGCCCAGTCGAGCGCACGTGACATCAGCTGTTCGTGAGGCACGACTTCATTGACGAAACCGAGCTCGAAACCTTCCTGGGCCGGCACATGGCGGCCGGTCAGGATCATGCCGAGTGCGCGCTTGGAGCCGATCTGACGGGGCAGGCGATTGAGGCCGCCTGCCAGTGCGGCCAGACCGACCTTGGGCTCGGGCAGCGCGAACATGGCCTTCTCGGAGGCAATGATCAGGTCGCAGGCCAGCGCAATTTCGAAGCCGCCACCCATTGCTACGCCATTGACCGCGGCAATGACCGGCTTGGTCAGATCGAAGCGCGAGGTCAGGCCACCGAAGCCGCGCGGCATCGGCGGGCGCTCGCCGCCTTCGGCCTGATAGCGCAAGTCGTTGCCGGCGCTGAAGCCCCGGCCTTCACCGGTGATGATCGCAACCCACAGGTCGTCGTCGGCGGCGAACTCGTCGAAGACATGGCCGAGCTCGATATTGCCCGGCGGATGCATGGCGTTCATCCGGTCGGGCCGATTGAGGCGAACGGTCATGATGTGATCGGCTTTTTCAACGATGCAGAATTCGGTTTTCATGCGGGTCTCCATTGATGTTGTTGTCAATCAGGCGTTCATCAGGCGTTCATCAGGCATTCATCAGGCATTCATCAGCCGCTCGACCGCCTGCTCCGACTGCGCCAGCGCCAGCAGGATGCGCGAGCGCATATTGTCCAGATCGATGCCTTCGCTGCTCTTCTTGCCTTCCATATACCGTGCATACACACCATGCACGATCGCGGCGGTTTTCCAGCGGTTGAAGGCAACGTAGTAATCCAGCTTCGACAGATCGCGCCCGGTGCGCTCGCCATAGCGCCGTGCCAGGGCATGACGCCCCGGGAATCCCGGCACAGTGGTCGGCGAATCGGCGCCGACCCAGGGCTCGGGATCGCTCGGGTCGGGAAACCAGTTGAGGGCATAGGCCAGATCGGCCAGCGGATCACCGAGGGTGGAGATCTCCCAGTCGACCACCGCGGCCACAGTGCCTTGCGGTCCGATCAGGCAGTTGTGCAGACCATAGTCGCCATGCACGATGCGCGCCGGCCCCTGCTCGGGCACATTGGCCCGCAGAAACTGCTCCAGCGAGTGAGCGCGCGGATCATCGAGCGATGCCGGTCCGATCGAGGCATTCCAGGACCGATACCAGGCCTTGAGCTGGCGACCGATGTAGTCGTCCTTCTTGCCCAGATCGCCCAGGCCGACCGCGTCCGGCTCGATCGAATGCAGATCGGCCAGCACATCGACGAAGGAATGGGCGATTTGCTCGCGCTTGTCGAGCGGCGCCAGACGCAGGGTGTCATGAACGGTGTAAAGCGGCTGGCCGTCGATCACGCTCATCAGATAGAAGGCCGCGCCGGTCACCGCGGTGTCCTCGCAAAAACCGAGCGCCCGCGGCACCGGTACCGCAGTCGGGCCGAGCGCCTTGATCAGGGCCCATTCGCGACCCATGTCGTGCGCCTTGGGCAGCAGCTCGCCCAGCGGCGGACGCCGGATCACTGCCCGATTGCCTGCGGCATCTTCAATCAGGAAGGTCAGGTTGGAGTGCCCGCCGGTCAGGCGTGTCCAGGTGAGCGGCGGCGTCAGCCCTTCGACATGGCGACTGATCCAGGCTTCGACAGCCCGAGTGTCATAGCCCGGCGGCTGATCGCTTGCGATTGCAGGAGAATCATTGGCAGCAGTGGTCATCGGTCAAGGCGTGAGGGTGAGATGGTCAGGCCTGAGCCTGGGCATCATGATGGCTGCCGGGCGAGGCAATCGCCTCATCGCGCAGCTGTCGCTTGAGAATCTTGCCCGAGGCGATTCGGGGCAGGGGCGCATCGGCCACCCGGATATAACGTGGCACTTCGAACTTCGCCAGATGCTGCAGCAGGAAATTGCGCACCGAGGCGATGTCGAGCGTGGGGCTGCCGTAGACCGTGGCGCCGACCTCTTCGCCCAGGCGCTCGTCGGGTATCGCATAGACCGCCGCTTCGTGCACGTCCGGGTGCATCACCAGCGCGGCTTCGACCTGACCGCATCCGATGTTCTCGCCGCCACGGATGATCAGGTCCTTGATGCGATCGACGATAAAAAGGTAACCCTCTTGATCGAGGTAGGCCACGTCACCGGTTCGAAACCAGCCGTCCTCGAAGATCTTTGCGTTGATGTCCGGCCGATTCCAGTACTCGCGAAACAGCGCCGTGCCGCGAACCAGCAGCTCGCCGCGCTCACCGGCCGGCAGGCTGCGGCCATTGTCATCGACCACTTTGAGCTCCATCACCGCCGAGCAGCGGCCCGAGCTCGCCGGATGCTCGAGGTAATCGAGCCCACCGATGCCGGTGCCGATCGCATTGGTTTCGGTCATGCCCCAGCCGGTCGCAGGCAGCGCCTGCTTGAATACCGCTTCGATCTGCTTGACCTGTTCGGGTGCGCGCGGCGCGCCGCCCCCTCCCACCGACAGCAGCGAGCTCAGGTCGTGGCCGGTGCGCAGGGCCTCTCTGACCAGATCGCCGGTGACCGCCGCCGGGCCGACCACCGAGGTGATTCGCTCGCGCTCGATGAGGGCGGCCGCGGCTTGCGGGTCCCACTTGTACATGCAGACCACCTTGCGCTGGCTGCGATAGGAGCTGAGATAAGCGGCATGCGAACCGGTTGCATGAAAGAGCGGCACCGCCATCAATGTGCCGGGCTGCGTTGCCGGCGGCACCGGCTCGATGCCGCTTTGCAGCACCGCGGCTTGTCCATCGAGCTCCCACGACAGCAGCGCCGACAGCACATTGCGATGGGTCGACACCACGCCCTTGGGATGCCCGGTTGAGCCGGAGGTGTAGAGGATGGTGGCGTCGTCATCGGGTGCGATCTCGGCTTGCGGCATCGGCACCTCACCCACTGCGGCGGTCAGATCACTGAGCACGGCAATGCCAGGGTTCTCGCGCGTGGGCCTCACCGCAATTGCCCTGGTGCTCAGGCCCGGCTCGCACTGCGCAAACCGGTCAAGGCGCTCCTGATCGGCGAGCAGGACTTTCGCGCCGCTGTCGGCGAGGCCATAGGCCATTTCATCGGGCTGCCACCAGGCGTTCATCGCGACTGCAATCGCGCCGAGCGAGGTCGCGGCGGTAAAGGCCAGGATCCACTCGGGATAATTGCGCATCGCAATCGCGACCCGATCGCCCTTGCTCACGCCGTAGCCGTGGGTCAGCACATGCGCAATGCGAGCGGACGCCTGCCAGGCCTCGCGAAAGCTCAATCGCTCGTCTTCATAGATCAGGAAAGGCAGGTCGCTTGCGGTCTGGAGAAAAAGCTCGCGCAACGATGACGGTGCGTTGGTGAACACGCGCAGCGGCCGGCCATTGATTGTCAGGGTCTGGAGTTCGAAGGGCTTGCCCGGCGCGGTCAGCAGCGCCAGAGCGTCATTGCGGGTCGAAGGAGTCATGAAGGCGATGACCGGAACAGAAGGAGCTGGATGTGGTGCGGGATGCAGGGCAGGCACTGCTTATCGGCCGTGAAAGACCGGTTCGCGCTTTTCCACGAAAGCCTTGGTCGCATCGCGATGGTCCTGCGTCTGTCCGCAATGGACATGATGGGTGGCCTCCAGATCAAGGCAGTCGTCGACCTCGCCGTTCATGGCGCGATTGAGGTTCTCTTTCATGTAGCGATAGGCCACCGTGGCGCCGGTTGCCAGGCGCAGAGCGATTTCACGGGTTTTGGCGGCCAGCTGATCGGGCTCGCAGACCCAGTTGGCCAGACCGATGCGCAGGGCCTCTTCGGCGCTCACGCGATCCGACAGGAAATAGAGCTCGCGCGCCTTGGCGGCGCCGACCAGTTGGGTCATGAAGTAAGTGCCGCCGTAATCGCCGGAGAACCCCACCTTGGCAAAGGCGGTCGTCATGATCGCGGTGCTCGACATGATCCGCAGGTCGCAGGCCATTGCCAGCGACAGGCCGGCACCCGCGGCCGGGCCGGGCAGTGCGGCGATCGTGGGTTTGGGCATCTTGAAGAGCTTGCCGGCGGTGGCACGCTGATTGATACGCTGGCGATGGATTGCGCCATCGATGGTGTTGTTGCCGACGGTGCCGTCGCCGGCAGCCGCCATGCCCTTGACATCGCCGCCGGCGCAAAAGCCTTTGCCTGCGCCGGTCAGCACGATGCAGCGCACCGCCGGGTCGAGTTCGGCTGCGGCGAGCTGGTCGGCCAGGGCCTGGGTCATGGCGCGCGACATCGCGTTGCGGGCATCGGGGCGGTTGAGCGTCAGGGTCAGCACACCGGCGTCAAGGCTTGCGAGCAGGTCGGATGTACCGGTATCAATCTGGCTTTGGGTCATGCTGGTCTCCTGATTTGTTATGGTCGAACTTGAGCAGCTTTATGTGCAGTGTACTTTTCCCGGCAAACAAGCACCAACCAGGAGACCTTCCATGATCGAACATCACCTCGATATTGCAACGCCCGATGGGGCGATGAACACCTTCGTTGTCTATCCCGACGAAGGCGGCCCGCATCCGGTTGTGCTCTTTTACATGGATGCGCCCGGCAAGCGTGAAGAACTCCACGATATGGCCCGTCGCATTGCTGCCGTCGGCTATTGCGTGGTCCTGCCCAACCTCTACTACCGCGCTACCCGTGAGTTCACGCTGGTTCGCAATGAGGACGGCATGAAACACATGTTTGATCTGATGGGCAAGCTCTCGATTGCGATGATCGTGAGCGATACCCAGGCGCTCTTCGATTATGTCGATGCGCTGCCGGCGGCCGATGCCTCGCGCATCGGCGCAGTCGGTTACTGCATGAGCGGGCCCTTCGTGGTCGGTGTGGCGGCGGCTTATCCCCGAATCGCCTGCATTGCGTCCATTTATGGCGCCAACATGGTCAACGACCGCCCCGACTCACCGCACCGGCTGGTCGAGAAGGTGAAATGCGACAGCTATTTTGCCTGCGCCGAAATCGACAAATGGGCGCCCAAGGCCGATATCGAGACCCTCGAGGCCGCGCTGAAAAAGGCCGGCACCCCCTACCGCATCGAGTGGTATCCCGGCGCGCACCACGGCTTTGCGTTTCCCCAGCGTGAGGGCATCTACGACAAGCCGAGCGCCGAGCGTCACTGGGTGAGGCTGTTTTCCCTGTTCGGGCGCAAGCTCAAATCCGCTAGCTGATCAGCCCTTCCTGAGTCCGATCGCCTAAGCCGCCTTCAGATGCGCCGGATAACGCAGTGCCGGCGCCAGGCCTTCGCCCATCATGTCGATGAAATTGTCGGTGTAGAACCGCCGGATCTCATCCGGCGTGCAGCCCGACAGCGACTCGTCGAAACGCTTGAGCGGGTTGCGACCGCCCTCGACATGCGGATAGTCGGATGAGAAGAGGCAGACCGACTCGCCCGCGTTGCGGATGATCCAGGCGGCGTCTTCGTGAGGGTAGGGCGTCACGCGAAGCTGGCGCTGCACGATCTCTGAAGGCTTGGCCGACAGCTTGCGAAGTCGCTCTTCGTTTCTCGAGAAGGCGTGCGCGGCCGAATCCATCGAGCGCATCCAGCCCGGCACCCAGGCTGCACCGAGTTCGATGGCGCCCCATTTGAGGTTTTCGAAACGATCGAAGACGCCGTCGAAGATCAGCGTTGCCAGCGTCTGCATGGCCGAGCCCGGGATCGGCATGTAGCTGACCGAGGTGAAGTTGTCATCGCCACCATGAAAGTCGGGCACTGGCGGCAGACCGTTTTCCTTGTAGACCGGGTTGAGTTTTTCTTCGCCGCCGACATGAAAGAGAATCGGGATGCCGGCTTCCTGTGCCATCGCCCAGATCGGGTCGAGCGCGACATGGCTTGGCGCATGCCTTTGCGGGCAGACCGACGGAATCATCAGTGCCCGTGCGCCGAGCCTGATGGCTTCGCTGGCCACGGTCTTGCTGCGCTCGAAGTCTTCGAGCGGCACATAGGCGGTCGCCAGCAGGCGCGCATCGACCGAACAGAAGTCGGTCATCATCCGGTTGTGGGCGCTGGCTGCGGCATAACAGAGTTCGAGGTCGTCCGACTGATCGAGACCGAAGTTGCCAAGGCAGTAGGTGGTAAAGACCAGCTGGCTCGCAAAGCCCAGTAAATCGAGGGCATGCGGTCGGTCTTTGGCGATGAACGATCCGTGCGCTTCGTAGTTCTTGCGCAGCAGCACATTGGCATCGACACCGGCTCTGAACTGCGCATCGTCCTGAAGCCTGCGGCCTTCGGCGCCGCTTCGATGCGACTCGGCCTTGGCCGCCATCGCCGGCAACTCGCGATAACGCTTGAGCAGGCGCGCCTCGAAATACCGGTCAAGGCAATCACCCTGCTCCATCAGATGGCTGTCTGCGTCGTGAATCAGCCGGCCGTTGGCATAAGCCATGAAAGGTCTCCTGGTGGGTTGTTCGTGCAGGCGCTGGTCCAGACACGCTGCTCGACTATACCGTCGCCTGCGCTTTTTTTGGGAACGTGCCGACCTCAATCAGCGTGAACGACGTCGCAAGTCCGGGCACGAGTCTGGCTTCGTCTTTCATCGGGCCGCCATCCCGTGCCGGCCAGCGGGAGCGTGAGATGACCCAGATGCGCAGTGAGGCCGATTCCTTTGGCGCGATCAGCGTGGCCCAGGGGCGACTGTGGGGCGCGCAGACCCAGCGAGCCCTTGAGCATTTCGCGATCTCGACCGAACGGATTGCCCCTGAACTGATCCGTGCGGTGGCCGAGGTCAAACGCGCGTGTGCGCAGGTCAACGCCCGCCTTGGGCGCCTGCCGCATGACAAGGCGCTGGCAATTATCGCGGCCGCCGACGAGATTCTGGCGGGCGAGCATGCCCACGAGTTCATGCTCGCGGTCTGGCAAAGCGGTTCGGGCACCCAGACCAACATGAACCTCAATGAGGTGCTCGCCAATCGCGGCTCGGAGTTGCTCGGCGGCTCGCGCGGCGAGGGCCGCCGAGTGCATCCTAATGACGATGTCAACCTCGGGCAGTCCTCCAACGATGTCATTCCGACTGCAATGCATCTGGCCGGAGCGGTCGGCATGACGCAATCGCTGCTGCCTGCGCTGGTTGCACTGCACGACAGCCTGCGCGAGCGGCAGATCGAGTTCGCCGGCATTGTCAAGATCGGCCGCACCCATCTGCAGGACGCCACGCCGCTCACGCTCGGCCAGGAGTTTTCGGGCTATGTGGCGCAGCTGTCGCAGGCCCGCAGCGTCATCACCGCGTGTTTGCCCTGCCTGTATCCGCTGGCGATCGGCGGCACGGCAGTGGGCACCGGCCTGAATACGCCACCGGGCTTTGGTGAACTGGTGGCCGAGGTGCTGTCGCAGTCGCATGCCATGCCGTTTGTGAGCGCTCCGAACAAGTTCGCAGCACTCGCGGCCTGCGATGCGATCGTGGCAGCGCATGCCAGCCTGAAGGTGCTGGCGGTGGCCTTGCACAAGATTGCCAATGACATCCGGTGGCTGGCGTCCGGGCCGCGATCGGGTATCGGCGAGATCAGGATTCCCGAGAACGAGCCCGGCAGTTCGATCATGCCGGGCAAGGTCAATCCGACCCAGTGCGAAGCGCTGATGATGGTCTGCTGTCAGGTGATGGCCAACGATGTGGCGATATCGCTGGCCGGTGGCAGCGGCAACTTCGAGCTCAATGTGAGCCGGCCGCTGATCGCCCATGCATTCTTGCAGAGCATCCGGCTGCTCGCCGACTCGATGCGCAGTTTCGAGGTGCATTGCGTGCGCGGCATCAAGGCCGATGAGGCGCGGATCCGCGAGTTGCTGTCGCGCTCACTGATGCTGGTGACCGCGCTGTCGCCGCACATCGGCTACGACCGTGCGGCCGAGATTGCCCGGCGTGCGCATGTCGAGGGGATCACGCTTCGCGACGCAGCGATCGCCCTGAAGGTGGATGCCGAGGATTTCGACCGCTGGGTCAGGCCCGATCAGATGGTCGGCAGTGCAATGGTCGCAAACGCAAGCGCCACGCTGATGGATGGCGATTCGACAGGCGCTTCACAAGGTCATGTCGAGATGAGCCCAAGCGGGATGGCTCGTTACGGACAGCACCACTGAGGACGCGCCGGCAAGCTCAGGCGGAAATGCGGCGGAAGTGGTTGACGGCCAGGATCAGTGCGCCGGCCTGCAAGGCGGCACACAGGAAAAAGGGCGCGCCCATACGCCAGTCGGTGGTCGCCAGATGGGTCACACCAGCCAGGATCGGCGCACCGAGAATCGGCGCGATAACCGCCATCAGACTGTTGAGCGAACTGACCGATCCCATGGTCTGGCCCTGCTGGGTGTCGCTTGCGGCCTGACTCACGATGCTTTGAATCGACGCGGTGACCGTCAGCCCGAAGATGTTGGCGGCGATGACCACGTACATCATCCAGCCCTGCGGGACCAGTCCGTACATGGCATAGGCCAGGGTTTGCGACACCATGCCGAGAACAGCCAGTCGCGGTGCGCTGAAGTGCTTGAGCAGCCGCCCAAGCAATGCCCCCTGAACGATCACTGCCATGACACCGACCGCGGCGAGCGACCAGCCGTTGTGCTCGGTGTCCCAGCCGAACTTGAGCGTGTTGTAGAGCACCCAGATGGTGTACATCACGAACTGCGCGAGGCCGGTCAGGGCAATCGCACCCATCAGGGATCCAACGCCCTTGAGGCCGGCCAGTTCTCTGAGCGAGCGCAGCGGATTGGCGGCCGACCATGACAGCGCACGGCGCCGCTCGGGTGGCAGCGATTCGGGCAGAACGACAAAGCCGTAGAGCAGATTCAGCAGGGCGAGCACGCCTGCGGCATAAAAGGGCAGGTGGATGCTGATCGCGCCCAGCAGGCCGCCGATGATCGGCCCGAGGATGAAGCCGATGCCGAACATCGCCCCGAGCATGCCGAAGCGCTTGGCGCGCTGCTCGGGCGGCGTGATGTCGGCAACATAGGCGTTGGCGATCGCGGCATTGGCCTGCATCAGACCGCCCACCAGACGCGCTGCGATCAGCATGGCGATCGAGGTGGCAAGCGCTGTGGCGAAAAAATTCAGCGCCAGTCCGCAAAAACCCAAAAGCAGCACCGGCCTGCGGCCGAATCGGTCCGACAGCGCGCCAAGAATCGGTGCGCCGAAAAAGTTGGCCGCGCCAAAGGCAAACGCCACGACACCCAGCCAGTAGGCCTGGTCGGCCGGGCCATCGGTGAAACTGCCGATGAAGCCCGGCAGGACCGGGACAATGATCCCGATCGAGATCATGTCGATCAGGACCGTGAGCATGATGAAGCCCATGGCGGGTGCGCGAGGGGCGTTTTGCGGCAGTGCGGGCTGGGAGATGACTGACATGATTCGGCCAGAGGATAACAGGCCGGTCGGCTGCGTCAGTCTGAGTACCGCCGGGAGTCCGACTGATTTCGTTGGCGCTTTTTGATGGCGGCAAGATGATCGGACTGATAGGGTAGGCTGCCGCCGACTCATTCAACAAGCTTGCAATGGCAGCCTGTTGCAATGGCAGCCTGTTACTGTTCGTTCAAAGGAGCACTGATCGATGAAAGCCGTCTGGCAAGGCACCGTGATTGCGCAGAGCAACGACACCGTGGTGGTCGAAGGCAATCACTATTTTCCGGCGCAGTCGCTGCGTCAGGACCTGATTTCCCCAAGCAGCACCCAGACCACCTGCGGCTGGAAGGGGCTTGCGAACTACTACACCCTGACCGTCGACGGCGAATCCAACCCCGACGCGGTCTGGTACTACGCCGAGCCCAAGGAGGCTGCGCGTGAGATCAAAGGCAGGGTCGCGTTCTGGAAGGGCGTCAAGGTTGTGGCTGACTGAGCGCCGATGATCGAATCGACGGTCTCCGGGCTCGGGCAGCGATACAGGGCAGTCCGCAGTCACTCGCTTGCGCTTGCCGCGTCGCTCTCGCCCGAAGACCAGTGCGTCCAGTCGATGCCCGATGCCAGTCCTGCCAAATGGCATCTGGCGCACACCACCTGGTTCTTCGAGACACTGGTGCTGCGCGCGCATGTCGCCGGGTATCGGCTGTTCGATGAGCAGTTTCCGATGCTCTTCAATTCCTACTATGAAGCGCTGGGGCCTCGCTATCCGCGGCCGCAGCGCGGCCTGCTGACGCGTCCCGATATCGGACGAGTTCATGCCTATCGGGCGGCGGTCGACGAGGCGATGAATGGGTTTCTGGAGACGCTCGATGCAAGCCGCGATTCGCCGATTCGCCCGCTCGTCGAGCTCGGTCTGAATCACGAACAGCAGCACCAGGAGCTGATGCTCACCGACATCCTGCATCTGATGTCCTGCAATCCGATGCTGCCGGCGGTTCGCGAGGGCGCGCCGCCCCCGGTGCGGCCTGTTGCCGGTGGTTGGCACGATTACGACGCGGTTCAGGCCGAGGTTGGTCACACCGGCCCCAGCTTTCGTTTTGACAATGAAACACCCGTCCATCGGGTGCTGCTTCAGCCTTATTCGCTGGCAAACCGGCTGGTGACCAATGCCGAGTATCAGGCCTTCATCGACGATCGCGGTTATCAGACGCCGTCACTGTGGCTGTCGGAGGGCTGGGCGATGGTGCAGTCGCAGGGCTGGCGGGCACCGCTCTACTGGCTCGACGATCAGCGTGAATTCAGCATGTATGGCGCACATCCGAGGCAGGCAGAGCAGCCGGTGCGGCATGTGAGCTTCCATGAGTCAGTGGCTTTCGCCGAATGGGCACAGGCACGACTGCCGACCGAATTCGAGTGGGAGTCGGCGGTTTCCGGGGCGAATGCCCCCGAGCAGGCGTTCGGCGAACTCTGGCAGTGGACGCGCTCGTCCTACGATCCCTATCCGCGCTTTCGCGCGCCGGCGGGTGCAGTGGGCGAATACAACGGCAAGTTCATGGTGGGGCAGATCGTCCTGCGCGGCAGCAGCCTTGCCACACCGCCAGGACACCACCGCCCGACCTACCGCAATTTTTTCGCGCCGGCAGCGCGCTGGCAGTTCATGGGTTTGCGTCTGGCTCGCGACCTATGAGCGAGTTTGTGCGTTCACTGAAAGAAGGGCTTCTTCGGCGGCCTCGGGCGATTTCGCCCAAGTGGTTCTATGACGAGGCAGGCTCGATGCTGTTCGAGCGGATCTGCGACCTGCCCGAGTATTACCCGACCCGGGTTGAGCTCGCGCTGCTCAAGCGCCATGCCGGCGAGATCGCCGACCTGATCGGGCCCGCGGTCGATCTCGTCGAATTCGGTGCCGGCGCCACACGAAAAGCCCGCATTTTGCTGGCAGCGCTCGATTCGCCCGCGCGCTTCGTGCCGGTCGACATCTCGGGTGAGCATCTGCTCGGTGCGGTCGATCGTTTGCGCGACGATCACACCGGACTGATCGTCGAGCCGCTGGTGGCCGATTTCACTGGCGACATGGTGTTGCCCCCCGCGATCGGCCGGCGCTCGGGTTTCTTTCCGGGCAGCTCGATCGGCAACTTCGAGCCAGAGGCGGCGCTCGCGCTGTTGCAGCGTTTTGAGCGACTGCTCGACGGCGGATGGCTGTTGATCGGCGTTGATCTGGTGAAAGACCCTCGCTTGCTGCATGCGGCCTATAACGATGCCGCCGGCGTGACTGCAGGCTTCAATCTGAACCTCTGGGCGCGTGCCAATCGCGAAGCGAATGCTGATTTCGTGATTGACAACTGGATGCATTCGGCCTTTTACAATCCGCCGCTGCATCGCATCGAAATGCATCTGGTCAGTCGCGTGCAACAACGCGTCAGCGTTGGTGATGAGGTGATCGAGTTCGCCGAGGGCGACAGCGTACACACTGAAAACTCCTACAAATATACCGTCGAGGGCTTCCGGCATCTGGCGCGCGAGGCCGGATGGCTGCCGCAGGCGGTCTGGACCGATTCGCAGAATCTTTTTTCGATGCATCTTCTTCGAGGTCGCTCCGGAAGCTGAAAAGATGCTTTTTTGACGTGCTTGTTGCACAACGCCCCTCCCTTTGCGACCTGTCCGTTGCAGCGTGGATTTCATGGGGCGATGGTAGGATCGGCGCTGTTCCAGCCAATTTTCGAAGACATGTCGACCAACGCCAATTCAGCTCAGACCGTCCGTCGCCACTCCTACGGAAAGTTCTTTCTTGGGGCGATAGTCGCCACTCTGGCTCTGGCGGCGCTCTGGATGGTGATCGCCTGGCAATGGAATTATTCCGAAGGCGAGCGGGCCGGTTGGGTGCAGAAGTTTTCGAAAAAGGGATGGCTGTGCAAGACCTGGGAGGGCGAGATCGCACTTGTCTCGATGCCGGGTGCCATTCCCGAGAAGTTCGAGTTCACCGTGCTTGATGATGCGGTGGCGGCCCAGATCAATCGCTACATGGGGCAACGCGTTTCCCTGACCTACGCGCAAAAGGTGGGGCTGCCGACCAGCTGCTTCGGTGATACCCGCTACTACGTGACAGCGGTGCTGCCGGTCAACGAACCGCAGAACTACCCCGGGGTAATCACTGTGCCGGTGAACCCGGCACCTGCTCCGGCTGCGGCCCCTGTGCAACCTGCGGCCCCTGTGACCCCTGTTCAACCTGCGCAGCCCGCGCCGCCCGCGCCGCCCGCGCCGCCCGCGCAGCCCGCACCGATGCCGGTACAACCGCCTGCAGTCACGACCACGCCGGGCTTGCCTTCGGCGCCTGCGCCAATGCCCAGCCAGTCTGGTGCGCCTGCAGTGCCTGGAGCCCCGTCAGCACCGTCAGCACCGTCAGGCAGCGCCGGTGTGGTGCAGCCGGCAACCAGACCCTGAGATTCTGAAGTCGGCTCTCAACTGACAGCCTTTGTTTTTTGGACTGCAAACAGCGCAAGACCATCATGCAAGCAAGAGCCCTGATCGCCGCAGCGGGTCTGTTCGGTTTATTGATACTCGGCGCTCATGACGCTGGTGCCCAGTCAATTGCGGTGGCTCCTGCCGCCAGTCCGCCGGCCAGCAGTCCGTCATTGACGAAGCGACTGCCGCCGGTCTATCCCACCAACCGCCCCCGAATCGGCCTGGCCCTGTCGGGCGGTGGGGCCAGGGGCTTTGCCCATGTCGGGGTCCTGCGCGCCCTCGAGACCCTGCAGATTCCGGTCGACTGTATCGCCGGCACCAGTGCGGGCTCGGCCGTGGCAGCCGCCTATGCCAGCGGATTGTCGCCGGATGCGATCGAAAAGTTCCTGAAGTCGGCCGACTGGGATCGCGACATGTTCGACGATCTGCCGCCGCGCAAGGACCTCTCGACGCGCCGCAAGGCTGAGGAAAAATCCTACCTGTTCGATGTGACCGTCGGTCTGCGCGACGGCTCGATCATGCTGCCGCCCGGCCTGATTTCGGGCCAGAAAATCGAGCTTTTCCTGCATGGCATGCTGGGTGAGAGCGGCATCCTTGATTCATTCGATCAGCTGCCGATTCCTTTTCGCGCGATGGCAACCGACCTTGAGGCCGGCGAGCTGGTGGTTCAGGACCGCGGCAGTTTGGTTACGGCGGTTCGCGCCAGCATGGCGGTGCCCTCGGCATTCGCCCCGGTGCATAGCGATGGCAAGCTGCTGGTCGATGGCGGGCTGACCCGCAACATGCCGGTCGATATCGTCCGCAAGATGTGTGCCGATGTCGTGATCGCAGTCGATATCGGCAGCCCGCTGCTCACGAGACAGGAGCTGTCGAATCCTTTCGGTATCGGTGGCCAGATGATCAGCATCCTGATGGAGCGCAATATGCGCGACTCGCGGGCTGAAATCAGGCCTGGTATCGATGTGCTGGTACGCCCTGAGCTCGGTGATATCAGCGCTGCCAACTTTACCCGCGGCATCGGAGGCATACCGGCCGGCGAGGCGGCCATGCTTGCCGCACGGGGTGAGCTGTCGCGTCTGATGCTTTCCGAGACCGACTATGCGGGCTGGCAGACAGCCCGTGCCGAACGAGGTCGCCGGGACAACAGCTATGGATCGGTGCGTATTGTCGGGGTGACCCCTGCGGTCGAGCGCCTGCTGCTCGATCAGGCTGCCGTGCCGCCCTCGGGCGAGCTCGATCCGGTTCGTATGCAGACCGTGATCAATCGCTGGAATGCCAATGCCGATTTCGATCGCATCGGCTACTCCCTGCAGCCCGGCAATCCTTCTCAGGTGCTTCAGATCAATGTCATCGAGAAAGCCTGGGGCCCCGACTTTCTGCATTTCGGCATGAACGCTTCGGCCGATTCGGGCAACACCAGCATGTTCAATGTCATGGGCGGGTTCCGTCGCCCCAATGCCAACGGCTATGGCGCTGAATTCAAAGCTGAAGGTCAGATCGGAACGACCAACCGCGGTTTCATCGAGTTCTTCCAGCCTTTCGATTTCGGCAGGTTCAATCTCTTTGTGGCGCCGCAATTGCTGGCCGAGAAAGTGCCAGTCTGGATTTTTTTCGGCAATACCAATGTCGCCCAGTATGCAGTGCTGACCGAACAGGCCGGATTGGATTTCGGCATTCAGGGATTGCTGGGTGAGGGCCGTTTAGGCTTTTTTGGCGGCTTGCGCAGGCAGGTGCCGGTCACTGGCGCGGTCGGCGATCCGTCTGTCAAGACCACCTTTGTTGCAAGCCAGGCGTCAATCACGATTGATCAGCTCGATTCGACCGACTTCCCGCGCCACGGCTATCGCTTCAACACCAGCTATCGCCTCGAGCAGAACAATCAGCAACAGCCCTCCCGCGAATACCTGACGCGGCTGGTGCAGGTCAATGCCAAGTGGGTCGGCAGCGAGGGCAATCACACGATCGGCGCTTCGGTGCGCGCGGGCGAAGCCACCAGCAACGTCGCTCTCAATCAGGCTTTCAGCCTTGGCGGTTTCATGAATCTGTCCGGCTTTCAGGTCAATCAGACACTCGGCACCTCGCTGCGCTATGGCAGCCTGAGCTATCAGTATCGGGTGCTGACGCTGCCTCAACCGCTGGGCCGCGGTGTGTATGCCGGCCTCGCGCTCGAAGGCGGGCAGATGTCCGGCCCGACCCTGGGCTCGAACACCCAGGGCTGGGTGCCGGGGGCCACTGCCTTTCTGGGCGCCAGTACCGCGATCGGCCCTGTGTATGTCGGCTACGGATATGCCAGCCCGTCGGGCATGTCAGGCAACCGTCTCTGGTACATCTTTCTGGGGCGTCCGGCTTATTGAGTCGGGCAGTCACGCGACTTAGGTCGCCGCTTGAAGGCTGACCGGCGGAAGCAGGTATCCTTGCCGCCCATGAGCCTCGACTTTCGCGCCAACGCCATCCTCGCCCTGCATGACGCCTGCCTGGCGCGCGCCGACTGGCCCTCACCGGTCGATTCGGCCGGCACGTCGCCCGCGATGCACGAGATCAGCCGCAGCCTGCCTCAGGGGCCGCTTGCGAAGGCCTGGGAATGGCTGCTGGTCAATCATCACTTCAACTGCTCCCTCTGGAATGAGGAAGACCTTGCTCGCCGCACCCAGGCGGGAGACGCCGAAATTGCCGGCAACAAGCGCAACATCGATCGATTCAACCAGGCCCGCAACGACGCGATGGAGCGAATCGACGATACCCTGCTCAAGCTTGCCGCCGACTGGCCGCGTGAGGCATCAGCACGGGCCTCCAGCGAGACCGCAGGCGCGATGATCGATCGACTCTCGATCCTGTCGCTCAAGGTGCACCACATGGGCCTGCAGACCACTCGCGCCGATGTCGACCAGGCCCATCGCGACAACGCGCTTGCACGCCAGGCGACGCTGTCGCAGCAGCGCACCGATCTGGCGGCCTGCTTCGATCGGCTGCTCGACGAGATGGCTGCGGGCACCGGTTATTTCCGGATCTATCGCCAGTTCAAGATGTACAACGACCCGAACCTGAACCCGGCGCTGGTTGCCGAGCGCCAGTTGCGCTCGGGCGGCTGAGCCAGCGGCTCAGGCTGCGGTGACATGCGGGTGCTGGTCGTCAAGATGTCTTCGATGGGCGATGTGGTGCACGCCCAGCCGCTGGTGGCTGATCTGCATGCGAATGTCCCTGGCGTCACCATCGATTGGGTTTGCGAAAAGCCTTTCGTCCCGATTCCTTCGATGAATCCCGGGGTCAGCCGGGTGATCCCGATCGCGCTGCGCGCCTGGCGAAAAAATCTCGGCGATGCGAGCGTACGAGCGGCGATCTCCGACTTCTTCTCGAGACTGCGCCAGACTCGCTACGACTGGGTGATCGACTGCCAGGGGCTGATCAAGAGCGCAGCGGTGGCACTGGCCAGCCGCCATGATCGCCTGGCCGGACCGTCCTGGACGTCGGCTCGCGAACCGATTGCCTCGCTGGTCTATAGCCGACGCGCCCTGGTGCCCTGGACGATGCCGGTGGTGGCCCGCAACCGGGCCATTGCAGCGGCAGCCTTAGGCTACTCGCTTGCCACCGACAGCCGCGCACACTTCGGACTGGTCGCCCCCGATTACCGACCTGCGGGCCTGGCGTCTGGGCGACGTTATGCGGTGCTGGCGCCCGGCGCGAGCCGTCCAGGCAAGCTCTGGGCCGATACGAACTGGCTCGAGGTGGCGCGCGACCTGTCGGCACGCGGGCTGGCGCTGGTCTGGCTGTGGGGTGGGGCGGCCGAATACACGCGTGTCGCGGCGCTGGCGGGCCAGTGCGGCAGTGTTCACGATGAGACGACTCCTGGCGCATTGTCAGGCAGTGGGCTGCCCGCCCATGCCCTGGCATCGGCGCCGCCGATCGAGGCCGAATCGATCATTCCACCCTTCCTGTCGGTCGCCGATGCTGCCGGGCTGCTGGCACGCGCCGAGGTAGTCGTCGGACTCGATACCGGCTTCACGCATCTGGCCGCCGCCCTCGGGCGCCCGACCGTTGGTATCTTCTGCGACTCCGACTCGGTTCAGTTGGCGGTCAGCGGCGATGGCCCCTGTGCGAGCTTCGGCGGCGTCGGTCAGCCGCCTGCAGCGAGTACGGTGCGCGATGCAATCAAGGAGATGCTGAGGTGAAGCCGGTACAACTTTCCTGGAACCTTCTGCGTCGTGACTGGCGGGCCGGCGAGTTGCAGTTGCTTGCGGCAGCGCTGGTGGTGGCGGTTGCTGCAATTGCCAGCGTCGGATTCTTTGTCGACCGGATCAAGTCGGCCCTCAACCTGCAGGCGCGCCAGTTGCTGGGCGGTGATCTGGTGATCGTCAGCACCTTGCCGCTTTCGCCCGAGGTATTCAAACAGGCTGGTGCGCAGGGGTTGTCGGTGGTCAGGACGCTCAACTTCCCGAGCATGGCCCTGGTTGAAGCTAAGCCCGGCTCGGAGCAGCCGCCGGCCGCGCTTCTGGCCTCGCTCAAAGCGGTCTCCGAGGGCTATCCGCTGCGCGGTGCGGTCAGAGTCAGCACCTCGGTGACCGGGCCGGATGCGCCCGCGACCGGCGTTCCCTCGCGCGGCTCGGTCTGGGTCGATCCGCCCCTGATGCAGGGCCTGGGTCTGGAGCCGGGTGGCTCACTGATGCTGGGCGACAAGACCTTTCGCATCGAGCGGCTGATCATCGTCGAGCCCGATCGCGGCAGCACCTTCGTGAATTTCGCGCCGCGCGCCATGATCGCGCTCGACGATCTGGAGGCCACACAACTCGTACAGCCGGCAAGCCGGGTTACCTATCGCACCATGCTCGCGGGCGATGCCCGCAAGGTGGCCGATTTCGAGGCCTGGGTCACGCCTCGCCTGGCCGCGGGCCAGCGCATCGAGACGCTCGAGAACGGTCGTCCGGAGATGCGCTCGACCATCGATCGCGCCCAGCAGTTCCTGGCGCTGGTCTCGCTGCTGGCCGCGCTGATCGCGGCGGTCGCGATCGCGGTCGCTGCGCGCCGCTTTGCCCAGCGCCATCTCGATGGCTGCGCGGTGATGCGGGCGATCGGTATCACGCAGGGGCGGCTTCTGACCGCGCTCATGCTCGAGATGGTCTGGCTCGGGCTGGCAGCGGGCATTGTCGGTGCCGTGCTTGGCTGGGCAGGGCATCTGGCGCTGACTCAGGTGGCCGCGCCGATGATCAACCTGGAGTTGCCTGCCGCGTCGTTTGTTCCGGCGGTGCAGGCGGTCTGCGCCGGTCTGCTGTTATTGCTTGGGTTTGCCGCAGTGCCGCTGATGCGACTGGCAGGTGTACCGCCGCTGCGGGTGCTGCGCCGTGATCTGGGCGCACCACCGATTGCAGCCTGGGTGGCTGCCCTGACCGCTTTGCTCGCGTTTTCGGCGCTGCTCCTGTGGGTCTCGGGCGATCGCAAACTCGCCGGCATCGCGATCGGCGGCTTTGCTGCAGGCGGCGTGATTTTTGTGGGTGTGGCCTGGCTTGCGATCAGACTGATCGCGCCCTTGCGTCATCTGGTGGGCACCAGTGGTGGCAATGCCGCGCTGCGCATGGCGCTTGCCTCCTGGAGTCGTCGCCAGGGGGCATCGATTGCCCAGACCGCAGCACTTTCGGTCGGCATGATGGCGCTGCTTCTGCTCACCGTGACCCGTGGCGATCTGCTGGACAGCTGGCAGCGCGCCACACCCCCCGATGCTCCCAACCGTTTCATCATCAACATCCAGCCCGATCAGCGCGAGCCGGTGGCGCAGGCGCTTCGCGAGGCCGGCATCCTGCAGGCCGATCTCTTGCCGATGATTCGCGCACGCCTGACCGCCATCAACGGCAAGACCGTCGATCCGGCCCGCTTTGAGGACGAGCGCGCCCGCCGCCTTGTCGATCGCGAGTTCAATCTGTCGTACATGAGCGCGATGCAGCCGCACAACCGCAACATGGTCGGGCGCTGGCTCGATCCAGCGCGTCCCGAAGCCTCAATGGAGGTCGGCATCATGAAGACGCTCGGCCTGTCGCTTGGCGACACGCTGAGCTTCGAGATTGCCGGCGAGTCGGTCGAGGTGACCGCAGTCGGTGCGCGCAAAGTGGCCTGGGACTCGATGCAGGTCAACTTCTTCATGATCCTGAGTCCGGCCGCGCTCGGCGATCGGCCACAGACCTGGATCAGCTCGTTCAGGCTGCCCGACGAGAAATCCGCGATCGTCAATCGGCTGCTGGCACGGTTCCCGAACCTGACGGTCTACGACACCGGACTGATCGTGCGCCAGGTGCAGTCCATCCTCGATCATGTGATTCGTGCGGTGCAGTTTCTCTTCGTCTTCACGCTGGCCGCAGGCGTGGTGGTGCTCTATGCCGCGCTGGCCAGTTCGCGCGATGAACGGGTGCGCGAGGCCGCACTGATGCGGGCGCTGGGTGCCTCACGCCGGCAGTTGCAGCGGGCACAGCTCTTCGAGCTGGCAGCAACCGGCGCGCTGGCAGGCTTTCTGGCTGCGCTCGGCGCGATTGCCATCGGCGCGGTGCTCGCCCATCAGGTTTTCGATTTCGAGTTTGCGGCCCGCTGGGGCTCGGTGCCGCTGGCGATGCTCGCAGGGGCTGCGCTGTCGACGATCGCCGGCTGGTTCAGCCTCAAAAGCGTGGTCGACAGCCCGCCGCTGGCCACACTTCGCAATATCTGATCGACCATGATTCCGGTTGATCTGATGCCGGTGTTGGTGGCTATTGTCGCGATCGCTGCAGTGGGTCTGATTGCAGTGCTGGTCCTGCTCGGCGTGCTGCTCGCGCGCCGGCCGGCCGATGCGCGTGAAACCCGCGAGGCTTTCGAGACGCTTGCCCGGTCGCAAGCGCAGGGCGCCGAGCAGACGCTTCGCGAACTGCGCGGTGAGGTCCTCGAGCAGGCCCGCGCCAATCGCACCGAGATGGCTGATTCGATCGGCCGCTTTGGCCACCAGCTGACCGAGCAGATCGGCACGGTGGCCGCGCTGCAAAACACCCGCATCGAGGGATTCGCGCAGCAGCTCGCAGGGCTCAATGCCGCCAATGACCGAAGGCTGACCGAGATCCGCGAGGTGCTCGAAGCCCGGCTGCGTGAGCTTCAGACCGACAACACCGCCAAGCTCGAGCAGATGCGTCAGACGGTCGACGAAAAGCTGCATGCCACGCTCGAGCAGCGGCTGGGCGAGAGCTTTCGGCTGGTCTCGGACAAGCTCGAGCAGGTGCATCGCGGACTGGGCGAGATGCAGGCGCTTGCCGGTGATGTGGGTGACCTCAAGCGCGTGCTGACCAATGTGAAGACGCGCGGCGTCTGGGGCGAGGTGCAGCTCGGCGCACTGCTCGAGCAGATGCTCGCGCCCGGCCAGTTCGAGGCGAATGTCGCGACCATCCCGGGGTCGAAAGATCGGGTCGAATTTGCGATCCGACTGCCCGGCCATGATGCGCCGGTCTGGCTGCCGGTCGATGCCAAGTTTCCGCGCGAAGACTGGGAGCGGCTGCAGCAGGCCCACGACCGCGCCGATGCGCCTGCGGCTGAAGAGGCCTCGCGGGCACTCGAAGCGCGCATCCGTGCCGAGGCAAAGCGCATTCGCGAGAAGTACCTGGCGCCGCCGCACACCACCGATTTCGCGCTCCTGTTCTTGCCGACCGAAGGGCTTTACGCCGAGGTGGTGCGACGAGCCGGCCTGGTTGACGACTTGCAGCGCGCCCACCGCGTGGTGCTCGCCGGCCCGACCACGCTGGCCGCACTGCTCAACAGTCTGCAGATGGGCTTTCGCACGCTTGCGGTCGAACGTCGAACCAGCGAGGTCTGGGCGGTGCTGGGTGCGGTCAAGACCGAATTCGGCAAATTTGGCGATACGCTGGCCCGCACACGGCAACAATTACAGACGGTCAGTCAGTCGCTCGATACCGCCGAGATGCGCTCGCGCGCCATCGTGCGCCGACTGCGCGATGTCGAGTCGCTTCCTGAGCACGGGGCACGAGAGTTGCTTGCCGAGGATCCATCGGATCAGGTGTTGGCCCCCTCGCCGGACTCATCGGGCTGAAATAGCGCATCGACGCGATCGGGGCCTGTTGCATCTGACCTCTCAAGGAGGTCTCGTGAAGCATCAGAACGAAGGCGCGCGAGCGCACGGCTATACACCGGGGCGCCCGCCCCAGTTCGTCATGCCCGCCCGGCATGATCCCTATCGTGCCGGCAACAAGCCGAAGGGCGAGCAGGTCTGCCCCGACTGCGGACTGGTCAACCGGCGTGGCCGATGGATGCGTGCCCAGGTCACGCCGCAAGCGCAGTCAGCGGCATGCCCTGCATGCCGGCGAATTGCCGACAGGCTGCCCGCCGGCATCCTGACCGTCGACGGCCCCTTTGCCTTTGAAAAGCGCGAAGACGTGCTGGCCACCGCGCGCAATGTGGCCGAGAAGGTCGAATCCGAGCATCCGCTCGAACGAATCATGTCGATCGAGACTTTTGACGGTCGGCTGGTGATCAGCACCACCGATGTTCACCTGGTGCAGGCGATCGGACGCGCCTTGCATGGCGCCTTCGGCGGTTCACTGCATTACGGCTTTCAGGAAGGCGAGGACCAGTTGCGGGTCAACTGGGCCGCTTGAGTTCAATCGCATCACCAACGATCCTTATTCGGAGACGATCTTTCATGGGTACCAGCACTTCAAAAACCGCCCGCTCCACTTCGCATGAGTCGGCCTCGGCCCGGCAATCGGCGACCGATCATCCGGGCAATGGCTCATCACGCGCAGCGGCCAGGGGCAGGCAAGGGCCCGAGGTCGGTGCCGCATCGATCGGGGCGGGCACCGCCGGCAACGCAGGTGCGCACCCCGCTGTGAACACGTTGGCGCATACAGCAGCCAACACCTCAGCCAACACTGCAGCCCAGCAACCGATGCGCACCTTTCTTGGGGAGTCGTCGGAAGGCGAGTGGCATCCCGAGCTGCATGGAAACGGCCTGACACCCTTCGATCCGATGCAGCGTCACGAGATGATCTCGCAAGCGGCCTATTTCATTGCTGAGAGGCGTGATTTCGCAGACGGTGGGGCCGATGACGACTGGCTGCAGGCCGAGCTTGAAATCGACCGGATGCTGACGCAGCGGGGCGTTGAGGCTGCCAGGCCGGCATGAGCTGAGACCTCAGCGTTTCGGATCGGTATGGTTTGAGAATGCCCGACGATCGGGGCAGCATTGCGTCGACCCGTCGCCGCTCAGAGTGCCTTCAGAAACGCGCTCGATCGAAAGCCCTGCCGCTGCGGTAGTCGCCGGCGACAGAGGGTCATTCAGACCGAAATTGAACGGCATGCCGGCAAGGGCCTGCGAACCGCTGACGTCTGCCTTTCGGGCGATGTCCTGCCTTGCTGATTCAGGCCCGGTTCCGCGAATCGGTGCGCCCGGCTTGTCGCGACCGAAGGTGTACGGCATCCTGATCCGATTGTCCGCGCGGGGGCGCTCTCACCCCGCCACCATCTCCCATCACCCCTCTATCACCCACAGGTCGTCAATGGACTTTGCGCTCAGCCCCGAACAGGAATCCATCAAATCCTCGATCGAGCGCATCTGCGATCGTTTCGGCGACGATTACTGGCTCAACAAGGATCGCGAGGGCGGCTTTCCGCACGAGCTCTACCGGGCGCTGGCCGACGACGGCTGGCTGGGTATCTGTATTCCTGAGGCTTATGGCGGCTCGGGCCTTGGCATCACCGAGGCCGCAATCATGGCGCAGGCGATTTCCCGCTCCGGGGCCGGCATGTCGGGTGCCTCGGCGGTTCACATCAACATCTTCGGACTCAATCCGGTGGTGGTCTTCGGTACCGAGGAGCAAAAGCGCCGCATGCTGCCGCCGATGGTTCAGGGGCTGGAGAAGGCCTGCTTCGGCGTCACCGAGCCGGATGCCGGTCTGAACACCACGCATCTGAAAACCCGCGCCCGGCGTAACGGCGACCACTATGTGGTCGATGGCCAGAAGGTCTGGATCTCGACCGCGCAGGTCGCCGATCGCATTTTGCTGCTTGCCCGCACCACGCCGCTTGAAGAAGTGAAGCGCTCGACCGAAGGCCTGAGCCTCTTCTATACCCGCTTCGATCGCAGCCGGATTCGCGTGAGCGAGATCGAGAAGATGGGCCGCAAGGCGGTCGATTCAAACGAGCTCTTTATTGAGGGGCTCGAGATTCCGATCGAGGACCGCATCGGCGAAGAGGGCAAGGGCTTTCAATACATCATCGAAGGACTGAACCCCGAACGCATCCTGATTGCCGCCGAAGCGGTGGGGCTGGGCCAGGTTGCACTCGACCGTGCAACCAAATACGCCAAGGAGCGGACGGTCTTCGGTCGCGCGATCGGCCAGAATCAGGGTATCCAGCATCCCCTGGCGCAATGCTGGATGGAGCTCGAGGCAGCCAACCTCATGATCCAGAAGGCTGCCTGGCAGTACGACCGCGGCCAGCCCTGCGGCGCCGAGGCCAATGCCGCCAAGTATCTGGCCGGCGAGGCCGGCTTTCATGCCTGCGAGACCGCGGTCATGACCCACGGCGGGTTCGGCTATGCCCGTGAATACCATGTCGAGCGCTATCTGCGCGAAGTGCTGATCCCGCGCATTGCGCCGGTCAGCCCGCAATTGGTGCTGTGCTTTATCGCTGAGCGGGTTCTCGGGCTGCCTAAGTCTTATTGACTACTCCGGTCGGATTTGGCACTGCGGCAGCGCTGCGAGCAGTACTTCACCTCATCCCAGTTCCTGGCCCAGGCCTTGCGCCAGGACATCGGGCGGCCGCATGCCAGACAGGGTTTGCTGGGCAGAGCAGACTTGTTTCCGCGAAAAGACTGCTTCGGCTCACTCATTGCGCGATTTTCTACGGGCAAAAACATCATTTCGCAATGTGGAAAAAAAGTCGCGCATCGCACCATCGCTCGATTTCATACTGCCGGCACAACTTCCATAATGTGAAATAACGTCATCAAGTCTTTGAATGAAATAAGAAATCGCTGATTTCTCAGACGTGACATAAGCCTGCTGCCACGCAGCACCGCCTTGCTATGGTAGCGGGATGGTCATCGCAGGTTGACCGCCGTTTTCAATTACGCAGGAGTACCTCCCATGTCATCACGTGAACTCGAAGCCCAGAAGCTCCAGAAGGAGTGGTCCGATAACCCCCGCTGGCGCGGTATCAAGCGCAGCTACTCGGCTGCCGACGTCGTGCGTCTGCGCGGCTCGGTTGCAGTCGAGCACACGCTGGCCAAGCGTGGCTCCGAAAAACTCTGGAAGCTGATCAACGAAGAGCCCTTCGTGAACTCGCTGGGAGCGCTCACCGGCAACCAGGCAATGCAGCAGGTCAAGGCCGGCCTGAAGGCGATCTATCTTTCGGGCTGGCAGGTCGCCGGCGACGCCAATCTGGCCGGTGAAATGTATCCCGACCAGTCGCTGTATCCGATCAACTCGGTGCCGCAGGTCGTCAAGAAGATCAACAACGCGCTGACCCGCTGCGACCAGATCCAGTGGATGGAAGGCAAGAATCCCGGCGAGCAGGGCTACACCGACTATTTCGCGCCGATCGTGGCCGATGCCGAAGCCGGTTTCGGCGGCGTGCTCAATGCCTTCGAACTGATGAAAGCCATGATCGAAGCCGGCGCCTCGGGCGTTCACTTCGAAGACCAGCTGGCGGCTGTCAAGAAATGCGGACACATGGGTGGCAAGGTGCTGGTGCCCTCGCGTGAAGCGGTTGCCAAGCTCACCGCAGCCCGTCTGGCTGCCGATGTGATGGGCACGCCGACCGTGCTGCTGGCGCGTACCGATGCCGAAGCCGCCGACCTGGTCACCTCGGATGTCGACGACAACGACAAGCCCTTCATCACCGGCGAGCGCACGGTCGAGGGCTTCTATCGGACCCGTCCTGGTATCGAGCAGTCGATCTCGCGCGGCCTGGCTTATGCGCCGTATGCCGATCTGATCTGGTGCGAGACCGGCAAGCCTGATCTGGCCTTTGCCAAGCAGTTTGCCGAAGCCATCCAGAAGCAGTTCCCGGGCAAGATGCTGGCCTACAACTGCTCACCCTCGTTCAACTGGAAGCGCAACCTCGACGCCTCGACCATCGCCAAGTTCCAGCGCGAACTCGGTGCGATGGGCTACAAGTTCCAGTTCATCACGCTGGCCGGCTTCCACAGCCTTAACTACTCGATGTTCAACCTGGCCTACGGCTATGCACGCGAGAACATGACCGCGTTCGTCGAGCTGCAGGAAGCCGAATTCGCGGCTGCCGACAAGGGCTTTACCGCGGTCAAGCACCAGCGCGAAGTCGGTACCGGCTACTTCGATGCGGTGACCACCACCATCGAGAACGATTCGTCGACGGCAGCGCTCAAGGGTTCGACCGAAGATGAGCAGTTCTTTGACGGTCATGACGACGACCACGGTCACGCCAAGAAAGCGGCCTGATCCGCGTTACTGAATCGATGTATCAAGGGCCGGTGTCGCGATAAGCGATGCCGGTTGACAGCCCGCAGAGGAAGCGATTCTTCTGCGGGTTTTTGTTTTTGCAGCTCTTGACATACCTTAATTGATATAGACATTATTACGTATGTGGAGCGTCTTCGAGCATCGCCGGGTCGATCGTCAGCTCAGCAAGGCTCCGCGCGATGTCCTGGTCAGGTATGAGAAGTGGAAAGACATCGTCATGATGTCTGGTCCGATTGGCTTACGGCTGATCAAAGGGTTCCATGACGAATCGTTGTCCGGGCAATGGTTGGGGCAGCGTTCGTCGCGGCTGGGAAACCAGTGGCGTGTGATTTATCAGGTCGAGGTCACTGAGGTAAGGATCATGGTTGTCACGGTTACTGCCCATGACTATCGGAGGGCACGATGAAGCAGTTTCAACTGGCCAGAAAGCGGGTCGAGGTCTCAGTAGGGGAGTCTGTGAGGGTGCTTCGTGAGCTCCAGGAGATGAGTCAGAATGATCTGTCCAGCTTGACGGGCATTCCCCAATCGACGATTTCAGCCATTGAGAACGACAGAGTGCGGCTGGGTGTCGAGCGAGCCAAGGTTCTTGCGCGGGCCTTGCAATGTCATCCTGGGGTTCTTGTCTTTCCGGGCTGGGATATCGAACTTGCCGCTGCTGCATAAACGGCTGAACCATCAGCTGATTGTCCCTCTAAGCCCTTAGTCCTAAGCCATCGGCCGGTTTTCTCGGCCTTCGGTGCAATGTTCGAAAGCGGTCGGATTCCCGATCATGGGTGCCCCTTCACCCTGATTCGGAACGTCTCATGAACCCGCTGAACCCGATCGCTGCTCTCTCGAATTCCCTGCGTACACCCCGCTGCTCTGCTCGCCTGCGGCATCGCGGCCAAGGCATGACCGAGTACCTCATCGTCGTGGCATTGATCGCGGTCGCCGCGATCGGTGTTTACACACTGCTCGGCCAGACCATCCGCAATCAGACCGCAGGGCTTGCGCTCGAAGTCTCTGGTCAGGATGCGGCGTCTGCGATCAACGGCGCGCGCTCGCAGGCCAGCACCGCGCAAAGTCAGGCGGGCACGCGCAAAGGGCTCGACAACTACAACGCCGACAACCGATAAGCCCCGGCCCGCCGACCACCGCCGCCGCCTTCGCGCCCGCTCGCCATGCATCGCGCCATGTTGTTGCCGATCGCCTTACCGATTTCCGCCTTCAGGCCGAAGTGCTCTGCCCGGCCGACTGTCCGTGGTGCTGGTGGATCTCGTGGATCTGCAGGCGAGTCAGGCGTCAAGGGCCGTCGCAGGCAAGCCGGCCAGTCGCTCTTCGTGGCGCTCGGCCTGCTGCTGGCCGGTGGCGCGGTGCTCTTTGCGATGTTCAGTGCCGGTCAGGTGGCTGCATCCAAGCAGCGCCTGACCGACACCGCCGATGCCGCGGCCTACAGCGCGGGTCTATGGCGAGCACGGGTGCTCAACTATCACGCCTATTCCAACCGCGCGATCATCGCCAACGAAGTGGCGATTGCACAGGCAGTCACGCTGGTGTCCTGGGCTCGCTACTTCGAGACCCTGACTCGTAACGCGGCGCAATTCGCGACCTATCTGCCGGCGGCCGAGGCGGTGTTCGCCGGGGTGGCCCAGGCCGCGGCGCTTGCCAGCCAAGCCGCCCAGGTCGCGGCCGAGATCGAGGTGCCGGCCCGAGGCGCCGAGGCTCTGGGCTACAAGGAGATCCTTCAGACCAGTCAGGAAATCCTGCAGCTCTCCACGCAAAGCTTCGGTCTGAGCATGGTCACTGCCGAAGTGGCGCGCGCCAATGATCCCGGCTATTTCGCCTGGGTGCTGCCCGACCCCAGCCAGAGCTGGCAGACCTTCACCAGCCGTGGCGAGTCCGAGGTCGAGCGCCAACGCCTGGCCGATCTGGTCGTCGCCTCGCTCGATGGCTTTACTGGTGGAGCACGCTCCGACGAGATTCTCACGCCCATCCCCAGCCTGTGTTTCAGGCTGATGCGCATGCGAAAGCGCGGCGGCACCGCGCTCACGCCCGACCTGCAGCGATGGGAGGCGGTCGACACGCTCTCGTTTCACCTGCAGACCCTGTCTTTTTTCAAATGCCGTGAGCGCGAATCGATTCCACTTGGCTGGGGTGCAGCCGAGGTCGGCACCGAGATGCGCAGCATCGTGCAGACCGGCAACGATGTCTGGACCAATCCGCGTGCCAATGGGCTTGCGAGTGGTGCGATGACCGGTGTGGCGTCTTATGCCGGCATCGCCAGAGTGCGCGAACTCAATTACGAGCAACTCGCCAATGCGGCCTTTCCGACCAGTGGCCTGGCGGTGGTGGCTCGTCAGGCCGGCGCTGATGTAGCAACTGCTGCCAATCGTGCGCTGGCCTCCAGCCGCATGTTGCCGCTCGATCATTTTGCTGGCGATACCAATCCGCATCTGTGGGCGCTATCGGCCGCAGAAGTCTATTTCAGTCGCCCGCCGGGCGCGCCAGCGCGCACCGAATACGCGAGCCTCTTCAATCCTTACTGGCAAGTGCGGCTGGTGGCGCCGACTGTCGCTCAACGCGGGGTGGCGCAGGCTTATGTGCATTGAGACATCCCGGAATCAGCGCGGCCAGCGCGGTCAGGCCCTGCTCGAGCTGCTGGTTGCGATGCTGGCTATCGTGCCGGTGTTCTTCGGCGTTGCATGGCTGGCGAAGATGCAGGACATGCAGCAGGCGACGATTGCCGCTGCGCGAGCGCTGGCCTTTGAATGCACGGTCAGGCCCCAGGCGTGCTCGGCTGCGGCACAAGCCAAGAGCGAACCGGGCGGCGGTTCTGAAAATGGGCAGTCTGCACACGCCGAGAAATTCGCTGAAGAGCTGCGTCAGCGGCTGTTTGCGGCACCTCGCTCGGGTCTGCGCAGCGATGACAACGCCGCCGGCAATGTCACTGCCGCCAGTGGCAATGTGCTGTGGGTTGATCGCACCGGCAAGCCGCTGCTCGAGCGCTTCGAAGACGTCTCGATCGAAATTGCGCCGGTGCGATTCAACAGTCCATTTGCATTTGCCGGCGGGCAGGGCGAGCGCAGCTTTCCGGGTGCGGTGCGGCTGCTCTCCGAGTTGGGCGGCCCCGGACGATTCGGCCTCGATCTGGAGGCAGGCTTCATCGATGCCCGGGTACAGGTCGAGGTGGCCCGAAGCCGCCCAGGCGATGGCTGGATCAGGCGCATGACCGCGATGCCGCTCACCCTCAAGGCCCATCTGTCGATCCTGACTGATGCCTGGACCGCGTCCGGGCCCTATGGCGGTACGCCCGACAGTGTGCAGACCCGTGTCGATGCCGGCGCGCGCTTGCCAGGCGTCGAGCCGGCGTTGCGCGCGGCATGGCTGCCGGTGCGGGCGCTCCTTGGCACTGGCTCGCTGCTGGGCTTCGAGTCGCGAGCGAGCGAATTCAGACCTTACGAGATCGATGTCGATCTGGTGCCGCCCGATCGGCTCGGGCTGTCATCGGGCGGTGCTGGCAGCACCGATCCCAACACCGATCCCAATGCCGATCCTCTCACCCCGTCCTTGCCAGCCGAGCCGCCTTTGGCTGGCGGCGACGCCCCTTGAGTCGATGACCGATGGATACCTTGCCCAACAGTCTGCCCAATCGCTTGCCTAAGGCCCACCCGTCCGAGCTGGTCATGTCTGCAGCTGCCGTCGACAAGCATGCGGTGACGACCCATCGTTTCCATTCCCACGAACCGCCCGATCAGGTGCTGGCGCCGATGCGCGAGCGTTGGCGCAATCAGGGTGTGCCGGTGGTTGAAGCGCGTTCGGGCGACTGGATGATGTTGTCTGTGCGCTCGGGGCAGGGTATCGAGACCGTGCAGGTTCGGGCCACCGCATCCGGCACTGAGGGGCTGCGGTCGCGGTGGGTGCCCGTGCGCGACTCGCAAGGCTCTGCGCCTGCAGCCAGTCACCTGCTCGATTGGCTGCCATCGGCATCGCGGCTGCTGCGTCGCATCGACCATCACGATCCTGGGCGCGAGGCGGCAACGCTGGTGGCGCTGGTCGAGGCCTCGCCTTCGGCGGCGGCCTCGCATCTGCGGGCCAGTGCGCAAGCTGCAGGCTTCGTCGCCGATCCGGCATCAGGCATGCCTGCGCAGCGCGCGGCCTGGTTTCGCGGTGGCGATGCGGCATCGGCGTCGGGTGAGGCGCTTGCGCTGCGGCGCGGCGGTGAAACCGTGGTGGCCACGGTGTCGGCACATCGCGGCGCGACCGCGGTGGTGATGCATTGGAGTCAGGGGCAATGAGGTGGGCATTGCTTCGTCCGATTCATCGCCCGCGCCATGGGCTGTGTCATCGCCTGCTGATGCGCTCGTCATCGATCGGCCAGGCCGCCACCGATTACCTGCTTGTGCTCGCACTCGTCGCACTTGCGATGAGTCTGGGTGCGCAGGGGCCGGTCAACGACCTTGTCGCTGCGGTGGCCGAGCACTACCAGCGCTTCACCTGGGCGATATCACAACCCTGAGCACAACCATAAGCACAACCCTGATCGCAGCCCGCAATCCCACCAACTTCATCCACCCCGCGAAGCCAAGACCATGAGACGTCCTTCGATTGAAACCTTCCGCCGACTCTGGGGCTGGGTCAAAGCCCGGCGCACGCTCGCCATGGCGCTGGGTGCCTTGGCCTTCGGCAGCATCGCGGTGGTGGGGGCGCGCAACTACATCGGCGATCGGCTGGCGCTTGAAAAAGCGCGCCTTGCGCCAAAGAGCGAGATGGTCGAGGTGGTGGTGGCCCGACGCGATCTGCGTCGTGGCGATCTGGTTGGGCCCGAGACCATGGCCGCGCGATCGATGCCGCGCGAGTTCGCGCCGGGGGGTGCGATCACGCCGGCCCGCTTCGACACCGTGGCCGGCGCGAAATTGCAGCTGCCGATGAAAGCCGGTGAGCCGCTCTTTGCGACGAGCCTGGTCAGCGTCGAGGCCGGCCCGATCTCGAATCGCATCAAGCCGGGCATTCGCGCAATGACCATCGTGGTCGACGAGGTCAACTCGCTCTCCGGCATGTTGCAGCCGGGCGATCACATTGATCTCATGCTCTCGGTTCGGCCTGCCCCAGTGGCGGGTGTGATTCAGCCTGAGATCACCCGCACGCTGATGCAGGATGTTGCGGTGATGGCGGTCGGCCGTCAGTCGCGGGCGAGCACAAATGACGAGCCCACAAATCCCCGCGGCTATACCTCGATTACGGTTGAGGTCGACCCCGAGCGCGCGCAAAAGCTGGTGGTCGCGCAGCGCAGCGGCAAGCTCACTGCGGTGCTGCGCAATCCGAACGACCGCATGCCGGTGGGTGACAAGCGTCTGGACGTCAACATGCTGCTCGGCTTGCCCACGCCGCAGGCGCCTGCGGTACAGGTCGCCGCCGGACCGCGTCCTGCGACCGAGGTGATCGTGGGCGGGCGTGGGCCTTTGCCTGCGAACAGCGGGACGTCGCCTGCAGGTGGGGTGTTGTCGACTGATGCGGCCGGGCAGCGTTCGTCGTTGCCGAGTTCGTCGACATCGGCTCCCCCAGCACCAACGCCAGTTCAACCCGACGCCACCAATCCTTCTGCGCTTCAGCAACTTGAGCGAGCGCTCGAGCCGCCCACTGTCGTGCCGCTCTATCGCTGAGCGGGTCATCGACCCTCACGCCCAGGACCTCTTCTCATGGACTTTTTGACATCTTTCTCAGGTTGCAACGCTCGATTGATGCAAGCGACTGCAGCGTCGGTGGGCACCCGGCTTGCTACCAGGCATGCCGCGCTGGTTGCCGGGTGCTTTGCCATGTTGCTTGCTGCCATACCGGCAGCAGCGCAGTCGACAAGGCCGTCGCCGGCTTCATCCCTTCCGGTAACGCCGTCTTTGGAACCGACCACCGCGACCATCACCCTCTATGTCGGCGAAGCGCATGTGCTCAATGAGCGCGATGTGCGCCGCATGGCGGTTGGCAATGGCAAGGTGATTCAGGCTACAGCGCTGGATGATCGGCAGGTGCTGGTGCTGCCCGAAGCGCCCGGCCAGAGCACGCTTGTGCTCTGGGGCAAGAGCGGGCCCGAGAAGCGCTTCGTCTTCAATGTGATGGCGGCCGACACCGGCCGGCTCCTTGCCGAAGTGCAGTCGATGCTTGGCGATACGCTCAGGGTGAGCGCGCGCGTGGTGGGCGACAAGGTGGTGCTCGAAGGCGGCGAGGTGACCGAGGCGCTTGCCGGGCGCATCAGCGAGATCGGCAAGCGTTTCCCGCAGGTGGTCAACTTGCTGCCGCGCATCGGCATGGAACGCATGATTGCGATGGATGTGAAGTTCGTCGAGATCCGCCGCGAGTTGCTTCAGGACATCGGCATCAAATGGAATACCTCGGCACAGGGCCCGAGTTTTCAGGTGATTGGCGATGCCTGGCGAAGCCCGGCCCTGCGGCCGGGAGGCGCGGCCGACGGCAGCGCGTTGGAGATTCGCCCGCGCATCTGGCCCTTTGCGAGCAGCCTCTCGATCGCCTCGTCGCTGGCCTCGATGATCAACCTGCTGGTGCAAAACGGCGATGCGGTGATCCTCGCCGAGCCTCGTCTGTCGTGTCGCTCAGGAGGCAGTGCGCGTTTCATTGCCGGTGGCGAGCTGCCGATCCCGATCACCGGGGCGCTTGGCACGGCGTCAGTGGCGTTCAAGGAATACGGCATCAAGTTCGATGTCAATCCGGTGGCAAGCGAAACCGGCGTGATTGCTGCGCGCGTGGCCACCGAAATCTCGTCGATCAACTTCGAGATCGCGGTCAAGCAGATCCCGGGGCTCACCAAACGACGTGCCGAGACCGACGTCAATCTGCGCGAAAACGAGACCTTGGTCATTGCTGGCCTGCTTTCCGAAGAGGGCACACGCAATATGGATCGGGTGGCCGGTGCTTCCGAGCTGCCGGTGCTCGGGCCGCTTTTCCGATCGCGGCAGTTTCGTGATCGACAAACCGATCTGGTGGTCTTCATCACACCGCGATTCGTGACCGGTGGTCCGATGCCCCCGGAGGGCGCGGCGATCAGCCCGACACAGATGCCCGAGCCGATGCGTCTGTTGCCCCGCAAAGACCCTGTCCCGATGCCGCTGCCCTGGGAAGACACGCCGCGCCCGCAAGCCGCTCCGGCAACGGTGCCCGTGCCGGCTCCAGCACCGCTCGATACCACCGGAGAAGACCGCGGCACGCCCACCCGCTATCGCGCAAGCCGTGAGCGGCTGCGGATGGTCGACTGAAAGCGGAGCCAAACCATGCTGCTGATTTCAATCGAGCAATCCGATCAAGCTGCGCTCATCCATCGCATCGAGCGACTGCCCTGTCGGATTGGGCGCAGCCGCGATTGCGAGCTGGTGCTTGCCGGATGGCGGGTCGGCCGGGTGCATGCGCAGTTGCAGATCGAGCCAAGCGCCAGGGGCCGCGCGGTGCGCATCACCGATGCTGGCACGCTCAGCGGCACACTGGTCAATGGCGAGCGCATCACCGATTTCGGCCCGCTCTCGCCTCTCGATCTGATCGAGATTGCGGGGCATCGGTTGCGGGTGCAGCTCGCGTCCGACGAACCAAATGCACCGACTGAGGACTCGCTTCCTGCCTCGTCGCAAGACGCGCTGAGCTGGCGCCGTCTGGTGCATCGCCAGGTCTTGCAGACCCTCGATCTGCGTCGTCGCGATCTGCGCCTGGCCGACACCGACGTGTTGCGAACCGAGATTCGCGGCGTGATCAATCAGCTGCTCGATGAGTCGATCAGCCTGCCCGCGACCATCGATCGTGAGCAGCTGATCGTCGATGTGCTGGATGAGTCGGTTGGCCTGGGGCCGCTTGAGCGTCTGCTCGAAGACAGCTCGATCAGCGAGATCATGGTCAATGCGCCGGATGAGATCTGGGTCGAGCGGGCAGGGCGACTGCAACGCCATGCCAGCGCGTTTACTGATGATGCCGCGGTCCGCAGCGTGATCGAGCGCATCGTCGCGCCGCTCGGTCGTCGAATCGATGAGTCGTCGCCGATGGTCGATGCGCGGCTGGCCGATGGTTCGCGGGTCAACGCGATCATTCCACCGCTGGCGCTGCGCGGGCCGGCGCTCACCATCCGGCGTTTTGCCCGCAGCCTCAAGGGTCCGCAAGACCTGATCGATGCGGGCGCGGCATCGATCGAGATGTTCGACTTCTTGCAGGTCTGCGTCGAGCGGCGACGCAACATCGTGATCTCGGGTGGCACGAGTTCAGGCAAGACCACGCTGCTCAATGTGCTGTCCAATTTGATTCCGGCGGGCGAGCGGATCATCACGATTGAAGATGCCGCCGAGCTCAGCCTGCGACATGAGCATCTGGTGCAACTCGAGGGGCGCCCGCCCAATCTCGAGCAGCGCGGCGAAATCACCATCCGCGACCTGGTGCGCAATGCCCTGCGTATGCGCCCCGACCGCATTGTGGTCGGTGAGTGCCGGGGTGGCGAGACCCTCGACATGCTGCAGGCGATGAATACCGGGCATGACGGCTCGCTCACCACGGTGCACGCCAACAGTCCGCGCGATGTGATCTCGCGTCTTGAGGTGATGACGCTGATGGCCGGTATGGACCTGCCGGTCTCGGCGATCCGCGAGCAGGTGGCCGCTGCAATTGATGTGGTGGTGCATCAGGCGCGCTTTGCCGATGGCAGCCGGCGCATCACGTCGATCATGGAGGTCACCGGCATCGAGTCGGGCAGGGTGCAGATGCAGCCGCTCTTCGAATATCGGTCTCGTGTGGGCGCGCGCGGCGTGGCTGCGACGGGTGAGTTCATCGGTTGCGGCAACGTGCCGACCTTCTATGAGGCGCTGCGAGCCTCGGGCCTGTTGCTCGATCTGCGCCCCTTTCAGGAGATGGTGCATGGGCGGTGAACTGGTCACCGCTCAGACGGGTCTGCTGAATGTCGGCACCACGCCGCTGGACCTTGGTCACCTCGGCCTGGTGCTTGTCGGCGCTTTCATCTCGGTCGCGCTGGGCGCCGCCTCGCTTGTCAATGCGGTTCGCCTGCAAGGGGCTCGATGGCGCGAGCGATTCGGTGCAGATCTCGGCCTGGGCCTGCGGCAGTCCTTCGTCTATCTCGACGTCGATCGGCTCTTCATGGTCAACCTGCTGGCGCTGGGCGCGGCGGCAGGCGGCGTGCTGTGGCTGACCGGTCAGGCTCTGGCGGCCTTCATTGCCTTGCTGGCGCTCGGTGCCGTGCCGGGTGTGGCGCTCGCCTGGCTGCGTCGGGAGCGACTCAACAAGCTTGCGGCGCAATGGCCGGATGCGGTGATGCTGGTGGCCAGCGCCCTGCGAGCGGGATCAAGTCTTGCGCAGGGCCTAAGCCAGGCCGCCCGCGAATTGCCTGCACCAGCAGGACTCGAACTCGGCCTTGCGGTGCGAGAGCAGCGCCTTGGCGTGAGTCTTGACGAGGCGATGGCGCATCTTGAGCGCCGCGTGCGGCTCGAAGCAGTCACGCTTTTTGCCGCCTCGGTGCGCATCGCGCAGGAGACCGGCGGCAACTTGGCCGAGACGCTCGAGCGTCTGGCCGACACCCTTCGCCGCAAGGCGGCGCTCGAAGGAAAGATCGATGCCCTGACCGCGCAAGGCCGCATGCAGGGATGGGTGATGGCTGCGCTGCCACTCGCGGTGGGCGCAGCGCTCTTTGCCATCGAGCCGCAGGCGATGAGTCCGCTGGTGACCACCTGGCAAGGCTGGTGCGTGTGTGCCGGGGTTGTGCTGCTCGAAGGCCTGGGGCTGTTTTTCATTCGAAAGATTGTGAGCATCGATGTCTGATCCCGAGTTGCTTATCGTGCTGGTGGCTTTTGCCTGCGCGGCGGTGTTGTGTGTGCTGTGGCTTCGGCAGGTCGTGCTGCATGCGCCGGTGAAAGACGCACGCTGGCGCGACAAGCCGCCGCTGCTGTGGCGTGCGAGCGGGCCGCTTGTGCGAGGCATGGGCGCGTCGATCGAGCCAATGATGCCGGCGCGGCTGTCGCGTCGGTCGACCACGCTGCTGCGTCAGGCGGGGCTCGATGCTGCGATCACGCCAGGCGAATTGATCGCGGGGCAAATGCTTGCCGCGATCGTGCTTGCCGCTCTCGTGTGGTGGGTGATTCCCGATGCGCCGATCGACGCTGACCCAAGCCGATCTGGCAACACGGCGGACAACCCCTGGTCGATGCCTGCGGTGCTGCTTGCAGCAAGCCTGGGTGCGTTCTGGCCGCTGGCATGGATTCGCGAGCATCGCGCAAAACGCCTGCGCCGTATCTCTCGCGCGCTGCCCTTTTACCTCGACATCGTGACCTTGTCCGTCGAGTCGGGGACCAACCTCACTGGCGCCTTGTCGCATGCGGTGGCCAAGGGCCCAGCAGGTCCCTTGCAGGCCGAGCTCGAGCGCGTGCTGAGCGATGTCAGAGCAGGGCGCACGCGCGCCGAGGCCTTGCGCGCCCTGGCCGATCGCATCGACCTGCCAGCGATAGCGAGCTGGGTCGCGGCGCTGGTGAGTGCCGAGCGTCAGGGCTCGAGCCTTGGGCCGATCCTGCGCGCGCAGGCCGAGCAACGCCGTCAGGAGCGCTTTCAGCTTGCCGAAAAGCTCGCAATGCGCGCCCCGGTCAAGATGCTTTTTCCCCTTTTGGTGTTCATTTTTCCATGCACTTTCGTACTGCTGCTTTTCCCGGTGGCAGTGCGACTACTCGAGGAGGGTCTCTTGCGATGAATGCGGTGATGGTGCCGGTGTTTCGAGCGCGTTCGCCCTGGGCGCGGTTCAGAGGTCTGTTGGGCAAGGAGCCGCTTCCGGCGGGAAGTGGCCTGCTGATCGAGCGGTGTCGTGCGGTGCATACCGTTGGCATGCGGCGCGCGATCGATGTGATCTTCGTCGGATCGAACGGGCAGGTGCTCGAGCTGCGTCGCGGCGTCGGGGCAGGGCGACTGGCCTGGTGCCGAGAGGCCGCCGGTGTGCTGGAGCTTGCGGCAGGCGATGCTTGGCGGCTGGGGCTGTGGAAGGGCTGTCGGGTGCTTTTCATCGATCAGGAGCGCCGCGCATGAATATCACTCACAAGTGGTGGCTGGCGGCCGCATTGATGTGTCTGAGTGCGGTGGGCGTGCAAAGGGCGCGAGCTCAGGAGGTGGGGCTTGCCTCCACGACTTCGTCTGCGCCCTCATCGACATCGGCCTCATCGTCGCAGTCTTTATCCCCACTGACGATGACGCGCCCGGTCGATCCGATAACAATCGCCCGCGTGGCCGACGAAGCCGAACGTGCCTATCAGGCGCGCGACATCGATCAGGCCTTGCAGGGGTTTCGAACCGTCGTCGAGCTCGATCCCATAAACGTGCAGGCCTGGCTGCGCCTGGGCAATCTGCATCAGCAGGCCGCACGCGTCGATCAGGCGCTGTCGGCCTATCAGACAGCGATCGCGATTTCGCCCCAGGGCCCATCCCAGCGCGAGGCCCGCGGCAAGGCCTTGCTCAATGTGGCGCTGCTGAATGTCGCGCGTGCCAGTCGTGCCATCGACGAGCTTGATGCCATGGGTCTTGGCGGCTTCAAGCCAGCGCGCGACGACACCGCGCTTCAGGTGGGTGCCCAGCGGCATCGTGCCTATCGCAGCGCGAAAGCGTCTTTCGATGTGGAGGCGCCACCCGCTTTCGAGCCCTACACCGTTGATCGGTGGATCGCCCGCACGCCGCGGACCACGGTCCGTCGCGAGCTTGCACGCCCGGGGGTGATTGACCCAATCACCGAGACACCGTTGCCGCCGATGCCATCGGTGCCGACCCTGCGGGGTATGCCGGCCCCGCCAGCCGCAATAGCCAAATGACGCCCGTCGTACGATCAGGCTCGCGCAGTCGCGGCATCTCGATGGTCGAGTCGTTGATCGCCCTCCCACTGCTCTTCATCGTGGGCCTTGGCGCAGTGCAATTTGCACTCGTCATGCACGCGCGCCAGGCACTCAACTTCGCGTTGATCGAGGCAGCGCGGTCAGGCAGTGTCGGCCATGCCGAGGCAAACGCTATCCGATCGGGCCTGTCGCGCGGGCTGGTGCCCTGGCTCTATGGGGCGAGTGATCTCGGTGAGTACGCCCTCAGTCTGGCGCGCGCGGCCGTCCACATCCGGCAGGGCGAGGCGATCGGCTGGATCCAACTTGCACAACTTTCGCCCACCAACGCGTCATTCGACGACTGGGCCGAACCCGCACGCGATGCCAACGGCGGCTTGCTGGCCGATGTGCGCGAAATCCCGAATGACAACCTGGTGGCGCGAGCCGAAGCCAGCGGCGCGCCGGCGGTGGGTGCCGTGTCGGGCCAGACCCTGGCGGATGCGAATCTGCTGCGATTGCGGCTCGACTATGGTGTACCGCTGGTGGTGCCTGTCGTGGGGCGCCTGATTTCGTCAGCGGTGAGGGTCTGGAACGGATGCGAGATTGGGTCGCCCAAACGGATTGGCCTCATCAGGCTGGATGCGCCTCAGATCAACCTGGGGCCACGACCCTTTCCGTGTGCGATGTATGGCAGCGGCATTGCGACGGCATCGGGCGTTGCGGCCGATACCCCTCGACTGCCGATGAGCCTTGTCGCGACGATCAGGATGCAGTCGCCGGCGAGGCAGGGCGGGGAGGGTGGGATCAGTGAGTCGGGTGATGGGGGTGAGCCGATTCCTGATGTCGGGCTGTCGCAGCCCGGCCCAACGCAAAATCCAGCTCAATCTTCGACAGCCGAATCGCCTGCCGCGCGTCTCTCAGACCTGCTTCCCAGTCAATCCGGTGGTTCAACTTCGAGCGCATTGTTCGCTCAAAGTTCATCTGGACAATCGGCGCATCCACCGGGTCTGCTTCAGACCCTCTTAAATGTCGAACCTGGGAATGATCCTGCGGTCTGCAGAACTCCGGACGGTTGAATAGGGCTCGCCTAGGGCTTGATCGACCCTTACCTATGTTTCCACAGCGTTAGCTGTCCTGCAGTTGCCGACAGACCAAATCCGCAGCCTGAGCAAGCCAGGCAACTGCAAGTCGCAGATGGCCAACACCGATTTCCCTCAAAATCCGTGAGCCACTGCACAGGGCAATCTTCTCTGGAGATGTATCCTCAGAACCAGGCGCGTATCGCGTTTTCATACTTATTTTCCAGACTCATTGCGAGACTAAAGTGACCCCATCGTCGCGATCTATAAAGCTACCTCTCGAGCCTCTTTCGCCGAGCCTGGTAGCAGTCACTATTGGGCTCCTCGCGGTACTTCTTGTTTTTTATCCGTCGTGGAAAATGCTTCTGACTTATCTGGGGTCGTCAGAAACCTATGGGCACGGAGTCTTAATTCCTTTCATTTCATTGTGGCTAGTCTGGCGAAAACGCGATGAGCTTCGGCAGATCAAGCCCGAAACTTCTTGGCTCGGCTTTATCATTCTTTCAGTTTGCTGCTTTGGATGGTTGCTCGGCACGCTTGCTAGCGTAAATATTTTGGTTTATCTGTCAATCGTTGGAATGATCGTTTCGGTTGTGATTGCCATAGCTGGAAGAAAGATTGCAAGATTGATTGCGTTCCCGCTTGGCTTCCCGTTTCTGATGCTCCCGATCTATGGGCCCTTGAATCCTCCATTAATGGATTACACCGCCAGGGTGACAGTTTGGGCTGTTCGCGCCAGTGGTGTCCCGGTGCATGGCGAAGGATTGAATTTTTCGCTTCCCACCGGGAATTGGTCAGTCATTGAGGAGTGCAGTGGACTGCATTATCTCCTGGCGGCAGTGGTGCTTGGGGCGCTGTTTGCCTATCTTAACTTCAAGACTTGGACTCGTCGGCTCATATTTCTCGCAGTTACCTTATCGTTTGGCGTCGTTGCAAACTGGATCCGTGCGTACCTGATCGTGATGTTGGGGCACTTGACAGAAATGCGTTGGGGCATCGGTCTTGATCATTATATCTATGGCTGGGTCTGTTTTGGAGTCACCATTTTTTTTGTTTTTGCTTTAGGGGCGCGCTGGCGTGATGTTGATCTGGATTCAAATCAAGATACGGGTGCCACTAATCGGATTCGCTCTAATGCATCAGTCAGTAATTCGGGGAGCGAACTCCGCTTTCAGTTACGCGATGTGGCGCCCGTCCTTGTAGCGGTCATCATGTTATTCGCTACACTTCTCATTGCTGATCGGTTTCAGACTGTCGACATGAAAGCCGATGCATTGAAGGCTCTCGCTTCAGAGATTCGATTTGTCAGAGCGGGGCCGCTTGATCTTCAACCCCACTACAAAGGTGCCAGATCAGCGATTCAGGGAACCATAGTCGACAGCGCTGGCACAGAAGTATTCGTGGCTTATTTTGCAGATCAAAAGCCTGGCAATGAAATGGTTGCTTATGGTAACGGCGTTGTAGCGGGTGAAGATAATTTATGGCGTGTCTTGTCCGTCAGCGATAGATCGCTCGTTTATGATGGAAAGCCCGGAGCAATTCGTGAATGGCGACTGCGAAAGGGATCGAGCGAAAGGCTGGTATGGTCGTGGTTCACAATCGGCGAGAAGCGGGTTTCCAGTGAGCCCCTTTCGAAGGTGCTCATCGCCCGGACCATGTTGACTGGACGCGGTGACCACTCAGTCGTTTCTGTCGTTTCAACTCCAATACCGACACCCCTAGATAGCAAAGCCAGCTTTGAGCTGTCAGAGGAGACCAAGGAAGCTCGATCAAGGCTTGAGAGGGCCGCGCGACCTATTATCAAGGGTCTTCAAGCGCTCGCTTACTGATCAAGCTCCCGACCGAGTGATCGATTTTCAGAAGCGGGTGGCTGTTTTTGCACGATCCCCAAATAGATTCAGCTTTCAGCGCATCCCACCGTTAGACCCCCATACCCGGCACGGAGTGTTTTATTGCAATTTACTAGATAATCCAATATCACGAAGCGATTATTAATCAAAGTCTTATTTTGGGAGTGTTGATAACGCCCCAAGGCAGACTTTTCGGATTGAAGGTGTTCGTTGAATTAGAGTTTGGTCATTCAAGCAGCAAGGCATCGGCGAGCATGGGGCGGTGGTCAGAGCCTAGCGAGCTGCCGGCCCGCGAATACACGGGTAACCATCCATCAGAGATTAATATGTGGTCAATCCGGACATAAGATACACCCAGTTGGATGTCATGTCCTTTCGTGTACCCAAACCCGAATCCACACTCGGAGAAAGCGCTTTTCAGCCCAAGTTTAATAAATGGGGAGATCATGATTGACTTCTCAGGCGCATTGAAATCACCGCCAAGAATAAATGGAAGCTTCTCCTTTGATACAGCTTTGGCAAGCCAGTTCGATTGTTCTTCTCGGTCCCGAATATTCAACTTGGTCAGTTCGAAAAAGCCAGGTTCGAGACTCCTAATCGAATTGAGGGCTTCCCTTGGTGTGCTGAGATGCGTGTTGTATACCGCAAATTGTGACCTGCCGTTAGTCAATACTGCGCGCACATATGCCGGGCGCTTCCATTCATCATTTGATAGTTTCGGCAAATCAACCCGTTCAAAATCAGAAATCTCGTAAATACTCGCGATCATCAGGTCATCGTTCGCGATGATGTTCCATGCTGGAAATGAAGTCCGAAAGTCACGTAAAAAGTCAGGCGAGGACTCTTGAAAGAGAATAACGCTAGGGCTTTCATCGAGTATAATCCGAACCAGTGCCGGGGCGTTTTTCCCTCCGTTGATATTGTAAGTCATAAAGCGAATAGGCGTGGCGTTTCGGCTTGAGCCTTTATCCAAAACTATGCCGGCAAATCGAAAGTCCATAAGTGCTGTGGCTACGAAGATCAGCATCAATGAGCAATGAATGAGTGACGGGAGTCTTGGGCTTTCAATAAACAGTGCGGCAACCAGCAATACCAAAATTGGCGCTGCCCAATAGCTCTGCGGAAGGTACAGGTTTGCAAATGCAAATATATTATTCTCTGGCCCTGTCTGATTGATAAAAAATATCAATGTCAATAGGGCTGAGTACGCGTACGCGATAGTGTTGAATTTTTCGCGAGATATCCTCATCCGTCTCGGCCGGTATCGATATCAGTGGGTTTGGTGAATCATTGATTGCCTGAGCCGCTCGAGCTCAGGACGTTTCTGTTGTGGTTGCCTGCCTTGTTTTTAACAAAATGCCTGTAGACGCGTTGCCTGACTCGCCTGAGAAAGTCCTCCAGGTCCAGAGTCAATTTCGGTCGCCAGAAGACTAAATCAATCATTTCGGCGCGGTCTGTGCTTAGACGTTCCTTGTATTGGTTTTGCCCCATCAGAAAGTCGTAGACGTCCTCACCATCTGACAGGTACCGTTCGATGGCAAGCCAATGCGCAAGCATTCCCGGGTGAAAGTCTCGCGCCAGACCGTAGTCAATTCCGCTCAGATAAAAACTGATATGCCCGTTGAATTTCAGGTTGTAGAGGTAGGCGATTGCCACACCTCCTGACTCCAGACGCAATAGATCAATCGATCCACTTTCGAAGCTGCTGTTGATCAGCGTCTCATGGAAAGCAACAAACTTCGGATTGTCGAATTGAGTCGGCTTAACGTCGCTCGGCCATCTGGCGCGGTGCAATGGCGCGATTTCATTGAACCATTCCAGTGCTTCAGTTGTGCACGATGCGGCGGTAAGTCTTGTTTCGCCAAATTGCTTTTCGAGAGCCCTCAATGAGCGGCGGAGTTGCTGCCGGGTATTGGCTGATCTGGTTGCTAGATAATTGCCTGCGTACTCTTGTCTGATTGACTCGAGGTTGACCGAATAGGTCGGTCGGCGACCTGCTATCCTGACTTTCAAGCCGTGTTTGGCAGCGAGTGATTGCGCCTCATGACTCCGCGTATCGATCAAGCCTGAGAATCGAAGTTCATCCCAATCAGGTCGTTCTGCCAGATCCCGGAGCAGGTAGTCGAACGACTCGCTGAATCGTGCTTTGTCTGAGGCAAAAAAGCCGTTCAGTTCAATCGCCACCTCGTCGAAATCAGCATCGGTGGACTGATTGATGGCTATAAGTCTTGATTTCAGAATCTTGTGTCGAGTCTGCGTACCAAATCCAAGTAGAGCGAGGCCGAGGTCTCCGCTTGAGTCGCAGATCTTGATCTTTTCAAATTGCCACTGCCCCTTCCATGACTGTTCGCAGGCTCGCAGCCAGTGCGATGACAGGAAAAAGTTTTCTCCCGCGTCGCTACTCACGGTCCATCTCGCAGAGCGCGTCCGGCTTGAAGATGATTGGTTCAGTCTCGCCTACAAAGAAGTTGCTACGCAATTTGGTTCCGGTGAAGAACGTTGTTGCGCCATCGTCTTCCCTTGCGAATGTACCCATGGGTGATCTCGCCAACCCGCCTCAAGGCATTATTAGTTTGGGCCCTCATTGCAGGCAAGGCACTGACACTAGATTGGATGTTCTTGGATTTGTACATCCAGTCGTTCTCGCCTTCTGCCTGCTTTTCCTAACCTGCAAGTTCAGTCAGCGCAGTTAGTGGCTCTGGGAACTTGCCAGTGTTCTACATGAGTCGAGTTGCTGGAGTTGTCGGTGACATCGCATCGGGGGAGGAATGGGGGCTGCTCCAGACACAGACATGAGGTCAACCGGTACGCCTTCTCCACGCAGAGCGGATGTTTTTCAGCGAGTACAAACTCCCTCGACCGGCTTGCCTTGAGTTCGATGGTGGTAAAGAACCCGACCAAGTTAGTCGAACGCGAGGTACGGGAGTTTGATCGGCTCCCTCAGTGGACTGCGCTGTGTTTGCCGGAGAAACTGAATTTGCGGGTGTGTCAATTGTGGCGTGATGAAATTCGTTTTCGCGAAGGGCAGCACCTTTGCGTTGCTGTGCTGTGCTGAGCGGCTTAGCGGCTGGCAGCTGATCTAACTTGAACGCATCTACCTCATTGACGCGCATTACGCGGCTTATAGGTGGCTCTTTGGATCAAGAAGTCGCGATAGTCACCTGGGTCGCCATCAAGCCCTGACTCGGCGGCCTTGATGATGTTGTAGGTCTCTCGAGCGCTGACATAGTGCAATTTCCAGTCGACACCGTCGTTGTACCTGTTCTCAAGATATGAAAATGCTTCGGCCATAGGCTGACCCAAAAGCGTCGGCATATCCGGCTCCTGGGTCCCGTGGGTGTGAATCTTGACGACGACCCATTCAGGTCGACCTTCGACATGGATGCCCATATTGACCCACTGGTCTATGCGTTTTCGAGTGGGGGGACTACTGGTTCTGATATCTGAGTTTTCGATTCGCGGAAGAAGCCCGAATTTCCTGTTGTGCCACATCAAACCAAGAGGGCCCTGAATGATCATCAAATCGTGCGCCTGAGGCTTGCCTACACGCACTCGACTGCCTGAGTTGTGGGACTTTGGCTTATGAGGATCATCGATTGCGTAATAAATCGAATTAATGGTCTCGGTCTGACACGGCGAAGGCGCTGCTGGCAAGGTGAAATCGGCATAACAGCCTTCTTCCTTCAGCACGGTGATCTCATTATTAACACCGCACCAACGTCCATCGGGTCTGCTATTGTCAAGCGACCAGTTCCCATGAATGAAACACCAGAGCGGTTGATCTGTATTTGTATCGACCGGAAGCGCACCGTGGTCGTCGACAAGTCGACGAGTAAATGACCGCAGGGACTCGCGAAGACTGGCTTCGGTATCGTTGTCATGGTGAAGGTGAATTTCAATCTCGCCTAAACCATCCCGGCAAAGACCGACGAGTGCATCAATATGCTCAGGTCGATACTCCTCACCGGGAAAAAAGAACGAATGAACCGGTGGCTTACCGTCGGCGTCGCGATGACCTGCGCAAAGCTTCGGATATTCCTGAACCCACTTGGCTACTCTGGCGTCAGCCGTCTGCGCCGAAGGGTTTCTCCATTGTGGCTCGTAATGATCCACGAAGCAGAAAAGCAGATGCTTAGTCTTACCTGCAGGTGCAGCGGCTTTCCAGTCCTTTCGCAACCATGCGGACAGCCACACATGTATATGTTTGCGTTTGAACTCCTGTAATACAACAATTGCAGCTAGTGCAAACACAACGATAAACGCTGTGAAAATAGTGCCGGGGACGGTCAAAACGCACCTTCAGGAAAAATACTGGCGGAGTTCATAACGGCTGCGTCAGCGACTGAAAACAGAACCCATTCTGGCGCACTCGATTCGAAGGCGGACTGCGGTGGTGGTGCGCGGAATGCTGCTTCGTCGAATGTCAAACGGCCGAATGCTTCCCACGAGGTTAGTTCCACCATAAAATGAAAACGCCGCTCGAAAACCTGCTGCCTGCGCTTCACGCATTGTTTCAGAATTGAATGTTTCACGCCTTCCGTCAGGGAAAGCCAAAAAGTCTACCTTAGAAGTCAAAAAATTTTCAAGGATCCGCTTGCTTGAGCGGATTTCTTGTTGCTGCGAGGCTTTGTCGAGGGCAGACAGAATACGATGCGTATGTGAGTGAGCGCCAATCGTCATGCCGGCTGCATGCAGGATCCTGATGTCCTCCCAAGACATCATCAGGTCCATTTCGCCTGTACCATCGCCGATTTTATCCACATAACACGCTGACCGATCCTTGTTACTATTGGCTTCGGCAAGTTTTTGTATATCGGAATGGAACTCTTTTTGATCTGACGGACTGCAAGCCTTAAAATTTTCCAGAACCTGCTTTATCGAGCTTTCCACGTTGTGAGTAGTGACTTCAAGAATGCTCCCATCGCGTAATCTAATGCTGGTTGACCTGTCCTGCAGCGCAATGACTCTGACCAGACTTGCCAAACGATCCCACCATGGAACCTGAGGAGACTCAAGGTAAGATGTGACGACAAAAAATATCGCTTTCAATCCATGAGATTCCAGAACCGGAAAGGCCTGAGTCAGATTGTCCCGATATCCGTCATCAAATGTAAGAAGTGCCAGAGGCTCTTTAGGAGTGACTTTCATTTCAATCACATCCAACGCTTCGGACGGAGTAACAAAAGTAAATCTCTTGCGAAGCGCCTTGATCTGGTCATCAAGACCATTGGAGTCCGTTGAGAACACCCCGCGATCAAGATTTGTCAATGTCGAATTCCCAATGCGGTGGTAATTAATAACCATCAATTGGGATTTTCGTGGCAACGATTCCAGCATCCTGATCGCACCCGATCTTGCCAACCCGTCGGCAAGTCGATCGTAAAACGAGCGCTCAATTAACGTGTTCACCTGAGGTGGGCTGTCCATGCGATACATGCGATACCTGAGTCGGCTCTAGTGTTGTGGTGTCATTTAAAAAATCTGAAAGCGCTTGCAATGATTAAAGACGCGCCGCGAGCTTGCGTGCATTTGTGGCAACCAACAGAGGATACTTGGCGTTCGGCTTGGAGGGTGTGACGGATGTCCGTGAGTTGAGCAACAGAGCTTTGCGATAATGCTCGCGAATGCAGTGTCGCAGCAGAACTATAGACGAGCGCAACGAAAACTCCTCCGTGATGAGGACTGATTGGAGAACATCCAGATGATGCGAATTGCATTCGTGACCCCGATGCTACCGATTCCGCACGACCTGACGCGGGGCCGCTTTATCCACGAAACAGCCAAGTCGCTCTCGAAGCTTTGCACCGTAAGAGTCTTCTTTCAGCAGTCGAGGTATCCAAAGCTGCCTGGGGTCGGGCCTCGAAGCTTTCTCGAAGGCCATGTCGGGTCGGACTACAGCATTGATGGACTTGATGTGGAGGCATTCACCTATCCTGTTTTCCCGGTGATTTCCAGAGCCATCAATGGACACGTGAGCAGCATGGTGCTGACCCCTCGCGTCGCTGACTTCAAGCCGGACGTCGTGCTTGCCTATTGGATCTATCCGGACGGATTTGCAGCGTTGCGAGCTGCGCGCAAGCTCGGAGTGCCTTGTGTTGTGGGCGCGCTGGGCTCGGATATTCATGTGCGATCGGGGGTGAACGACCGGATGACCCGCCAGACGATTGCTGAAGTGGATGGACTGTTGACCGTCAGCGAGGCTATGCGTCGAACGGCGATCAGCGAGTTTGGTGCCAGGCCGGATCGCGTACACACCATCGTCAACGGCTTTAACACCGGCGTATTTTATCCTCGCGATCAAGTATCGATCCGGACGAAACTTGGCATATCGCTCGACGAAAAAATGATCGTCTATGTCGGTCGCTTTGTAGAGGCTAAGGGTCTTCGCGAACTGATCCAGGCGTTTCAACAATTGGCCCAGAAAGACGACAAGCTGAGTCTGGCTCTGATCGGCGATGGCGTGATGAAATCAAAGCTGCACGACCTGATCGACGCTGCGGGCCTGCGAGGCCGCGTGCGCATTCCCGGCGGGCAGCCGCCAGATCAGGTCGCAGAGTGGATGTGCGCTGCCAATGTTCTGACGCTTCCCAGTTGGTCCGAGGGCTATCCTAATGTTGTTGTTGAAGGGCTCGCGTGTGGCCGACCTGTGGTCGCAACCGATGTCGGCGGCACGCGCGAGATCCTGAACGAACGCAACGGAATACTGATAGAACCCAGAAAGAGCGATGTTTTGCAGCGAGCACTTGACCAAGCACTTAGAACTGACTGGGACTTGTCTGCGATTGCCGAGAGTATGCGCAGAACTTGGGACGATGTTGCCGTTGAAACCTTGCGAATTTGCAAACAAGTAGCAGCTCGCTGAGCCCATCTGGTCTTTAAGCCTTCAATCGCATCTGCTTATCCAAACATGGCAATGTCGTCTTGATGGCGTTCTGAACCGAGGCACGCTCCTCTCCAGCCGATGGTCTCCAAGCCTGCATTGCGCGAGCGCAGCGGGCGGTGTGTCAAGTCCACTGCATACGGGGTGAACTCAGGCGGCATTGGTCTTTCGAGCGTTTGCGTTACCGAGTCCGTCCTGATCGAATGCGATTTCACCCGACTGCCGGTTGATGAGCACCGTGATTCATCGCACTGTTGCCGGTGCATGCAGCGCTTACAACTTGTTCTTGTTTTTAGTGTCTGCGTGAGGATCCGGTTAGATCAGTACATCAGGCCTTTGGCTGCGTCCTGGCGCGATTCAGCGATCTGATCGATCTGACGGTCAATGTCGCGATACACGCGCCCGACTCTGGATTTGCCTGTGCGCAACGACCTCTTCATCCTGCCGTATTGCTTGGCATGCGCATACCAGCCGATCTGCATCGTAATTCGCAGTGCTTCGCGGTTGTAGTTCTGGCACAGCATCATTCCGCTGTCCTCGGACAGCTTCACCAGGTGTTAGCGCGATTTATCCAACAATCGCGAGTCTGTCGGGCGCGCCACCGCCTTAGGTATCACGGTCGTGTCCACGATTACCCGGTCAGTGCTGGCTGTCTTGAGCAGACACAGTTTGCGCCAGGCCTTGATGGCGGCCATCAGCATCGTTTCCACCCCTTCCGCGCCAATGCGCTTTCTTCAGCGCGTCAGACTCGACGGGTCAATCGGCGACTCTATCTGGAAATGGGTTTCACGAGCGAAGAACTGGCAATGTGGGTTTTCGACCCAAGTGTTGACGGCGAACTCATCGGAGCAGTCATACGCATGCTGCAAATACAGTACGCACCGCCACCAGCTTGGGAGGCAATGCCAGCCTGCCGATCTTGCTCGCAGAGTGTGCGGAGAACGAGCGCCCGATCTCTGACTAGTCAATCGCATCGTCCAGCAGCACAAGCTCGTGTCTGGGGTTGAGGTGCTCCGCCAGGGGAAAGCGAAGCAAATCTCCAGACTGGGGCGTTTGCTGCCTAGGACCCGTTAAAACCCTTGCGCAATTTGCAGGAAGCAGATTCAACTATCTCAAGATCCTGCAGATTGCGCTACATGAGGTTATAGCGAGCCGCCGATCACTTGGGCAGTGTTTTCCAAAGACGAAGTAGATCCCTTAACGCTTCGGGTTTGGTTTGTGGGATTGGCGCTCCCGCCTGATTCTTGTCGTTTTGACCATGGCATCCGGCGCAGGTACGGACCTCCCCCGGCTGGAAGGTGACCCAGACTCTCTCTCTGACGATTGGATTGCCATTGTCATCTGTTGTCTGCCACACGAGTGCCCGCTGTGCCGGCACAAATGCAGCAGTAGAGCCATCGGATGAAATTTTCACGCTTGATACTGGGCCGTTGACATTTGGAGTATTGACTGTGCCGAGACTTTTGATGGGCTGAGCAATTGGACGGCGACCGGGAGAGTTATAACCACGTATCAGTGAAGCCTCAAAAATTTGAAAGCTGCTTATTGGATAGACTCTTCCTGCGATACTCGAAGACACAGTCTTCTTCCCACCGGTCACCTGAAGATTGAAGGGCTGTGACAGGTCGGCTTCGTCTCGTGAGGTTTGATCTCGGGTAATGATCAACGCCAGATTATTCTTCTTCAACCAGTTCTGAAGCTCGGTTTGGGAAACCTGCTCTTCCTGAAAAATGGCCGACTCGGGATTTTCCAAAGCCGGGGCGCCGCGTGCGATTGGACGATTCTTTGCTACAACTTCAACGGCTTCGATTTCCCAAAGCGGGCCGTCAAATGACACTAGACTGTCAGGGTTATACCAAGACACGGACTTTTTGATTTCGCTGTTCAAGAAGCGGCCAGGAGCAGCTCCCGTGACCTCTCTAAGTCTCATCGATTTGATATTGGCTGGGACTGCCTCCTCCGTTGGTGTATGTGAGGCAATCAGGGTTCCGTTCGATAATGGCAGCGGGTTTCGAAAGCGCCCACCGGGTGTCTTGAAAGTGCTGAAGTCCTCAGCAGGGGTGATGGCTTGAAAGGCAAACTGCAGCGGGTTTGTAGTAGGCGCTCCGTTGAATCGTATTATTTGGTTGGATCCCAATTGCCCAAATTCGCGACCATAAATTGCGTAATAACGTCCCGGGTTTCTTGGATCCTCGCGAATTTGAAATATCCCCGCGCTACCAACAATAAGAAGCTTATTTAGTGTTAGTCCCGGTTTTGCGTTATCTGATAGTGCCGGGTCTGAAATGAAGCTTTTTGAAATGAATCCAGTGAACTCGTGACGACCTAAATGGTTCACCGTCACTTCATCAGTGCCGTCTTCATTTATCTGCCATGGCGTAAAGAAATTGAAATTATGCCCTGGCACCGGTCCGTAAACTGAATTGCTTTGGTCTCGAGGCTCCGGAAAAACTTCATCTCCCATTGCTGAACTGGTCGAGTTTAAACTTTCATTGAGATATGTTTTCGTGCCATAAAACCTTGTGCCTGCTCTTTCAGCATCGGCCTGCTGGTCTCTCACCAAGTGATCCCATCTCGTAAAAATAACACGTCCAAAACTATCTACAGTTGGAGAAAAGGCGCCACTGGGAGAATGACTGAGAATTTTCAGTTCGGCGGTAATGGTATTCAAACTCCAGATCCCGGTGACGGTCGGGGTGCTTTCATACTCATCGAGCTGCGGATAAAGATGAGCCTCGCCACCGCGTGGTCGATCGCTTGTAAATATAATCCGATCGTCACTACCGTAAATGGGAGAAATATTGTTGTAAATGCTAGGCTGGCCTGGGATCTTGCGTATTGATGCTACTTCGCCTTTTCCAATTCCTGTGACTTCATAAATTTGCCATCTATAGGAGTCAGCACGATCAAACTGTCTAGAAGGTCCGCCGACAATCATGCTGAAGACGACTTTCTGGGCGTCCCAGTGCACGGCGGGCTCTCTAACTGCAATTGCATTAGGGCCCGATTGCAACCCTTCAACGCCATAGCCGGCTTCCTTGGTCAAGTTTCTTAATGAACCATCGGGATAACGAATCATCAGATCACCACCACGGGGCGCTCTGTCGACTCCTGAAAGATGACTGCCGAATGTTGATGCTCGAGCCGCGAAGTCACCCATTCCCGGAACTTGAGTCACGAACACAATTGGATTGGTCACGCTGGGTAAAGACGGTGATACAGGTACGTCGGTGGTCACGCCCGTGTTAAGTGCGGCGGTTATCGTTATCGGAGTGTTATTTGCAGCTCCTTGGGTATTCGTCGACACACTCGGGTCTGCCAAGCTACTTGGTGTAATCGAATCAGCTGCAACTGGGTTTGTAGATATGGATTTCGGTGCGCCAGATATTTCGGTAGCCGCTCCAATTATCGAAGCCGCTGTGCCAGAAATTGCGCTTGCAATATCAGAGCCAGAACGGGGTGCGTCGACTCCTCCGCACGCAGAAATCAACAAAAGGGATGTGATTGATAGCATTAAATCAACCTTAAATTCTTTGCGCATCATACTGGAAGTCCCTTTTCGATTTCCGATCGTTCGAGTGTTCCGTGTTGCTTCAAGCCCTCAGATAGCGCCTGAGACCCTGGAGCGATTTCGGACAATCCGTTTTCGGCGAGACGGTGACTAACTGCACACGCTGCGAACAAACGGTTGAGCGGAGCGGATCAGTGGTTACTCGAGGAGTACGTCGAGTTGCAGGTGGAGATGTGGGGCGGGAGACCCGAGCGTGTTTGCTCGCTCGGGGTGTTCAGCGCTGGAGTTCGGTAAGCAAGCCGCAGGCCTGCTTGCGAGCAGGCTGAATGACTCGCTCGAGAGTCAATTCAAGTTGGGTTTCAACTCGGAACTGGCCCGTTGGTGTGCGGGCGTCGTGGAGGTGTGTTCAGGCAGAACCGCCGCGTTGAGAGGTCTCAAGAGCCTCGTCTACAAGGCTCATGACACCCAGCGGTTAACGCGATAGCAACGATTCCGAGAACATTGGCCATGGGGGCCCAACCGGGGTATTGCTGCATTCGTATTGATTTCACCCATAAATGCAACAACCCGCACTACTTGCGTGTGTCTAACGACTCAAGCGTGAGAAATGCCGCGCGTCGGTCAGCCGACATTAAGCCCGCGCTCACCGCCAAAGGCCTGTAGCTATACAACTGGATCGGGTACGGCGCCCGCTTCTGTATTCCTGAGTCAGAACCAACCCAAAGCTCATATCCTCAGCGTAAGGGTCGTAACAGGAACTGGCTGTGAGAAGTCGAGGGAGCTTCTGTAGATGCGGAGGTCAAAGACCGTGTTCCGAATCGGTCGGTCGCAGAAAGTCGTGGACGCGCTAACTCAAGCTAATGAGGGTTGTTTGACTGATGAGAGAATGAATTCGCGCAGTGAATTTGATAGTGCATGGACATGCCAGTAGCTTTCACCATGCGGAACTCGTCAATGACTGCCGCAGGTGACGCAATTCACGAGAAGACAGCGAAGCGAACCGTATGATTGCAACTCAGTTACGTCGTGCAAGGTGCGACGCGGGTGGTGATCTCGAAAAGCAGCGAACAAGACGACGGTGAGGGCGGGAATTCACTCTAAAGAAATGTGCTTTGACTGATTTTCTCATCGTACTCTTTGAAATGTTTTGTCAGTGTCGAATTAGGTGGCAAATTCCAATCCTTCGGCGACCAGCAACTAAATATAATTCTTACGAAAACCGATCAAGTGCTAGCCCCTAATCTTTCAAGACGAATCCCATGCCTCGACGGGCTTAGGGGGTTCGCAGTTTTGGTTGTATTGCTCGGGCACGTGTCCGCCTCCAACGGTGCGCCGGATTTTCTTAACTTTGGCTATATCCACTCTCTTGGAAATGTTGGCGTTCGAATTTTTTTCGTGCTCTCTGGGTTTTTGATCACGACCCTCCTCTTGAGAGAGTGGGATGCAACCCAAAGCATAAGTCTGAAAAACTTCTATATAAGGCGAATTAGGCGTATAGTGCCTGCTTTTGCGGCGTATATAATAATTATCTGGACGCTATATCTTTGGGGTTTTATTGAGTTAAGGTATCACCTTTACAGTGGAACTTTGGTCGAAAGTGCGATACCAGATCTCATCAGGGCGGTAACGTTTACTGCAAATTTTCACCATGATTACAATTGGTATTTTAATCACTTGTGGTCGCTGTCGGTGGAGGAGCAGTTTTATTTGCTTTGGCCGCTTGCGCTAATAGTCCGCGGGCCGAAACGAGGTTTATATCTGGCTTTGGTCGTGATTTTTCTAGTGCCATTCATTCGATGGTATATGTACATGAATCTTGATGGTAATTATGTAGCGGTCAGCAGAGAGTTTCAGGCGGTTTGTGACGCGTTGCTGACCGGGGCGGCGTCGGCAATGGCTTATAATGCAGTAAGCGCAAATAAGCAGCTGCGCCAGACACTTGAGAGTATCGTTGGTTTGATGGTGGGGGTACTTTTTCTTGCTATCGGGTATGCCTCAGTTGTGATACGCCCAGATTTCTCATATATAGTTGGTCAGAGCTTTTCGAACATCGGACTGGCTATCATCATCCAGCACCTTGTTCGGAGGCCAGATGGTCTTGCTGGCCGGTTTGTATCAAACAAGGTTTTTGTCTATTTTGGCCTTATTAGTTATTCACTTTATCTTTGGCAGCAGCCGTTTACTTACTTTAAGCTCACCAGTTTCGAGAGCTCTTATCCGCAAAATATCTTGTTCTCAATTGTTGCGGCATGTTTGTCGTACTATTTAATTGAGCGCAAATTTACTGGTGGCGAGGCAAGGAAATAGGTCCAGCCTTTGTGTTGGATTGAATTCCTGGTTTGGTGTGTGAAAAAGGAGCTTTCGTACATGTTCGGTTTTGGTAGAGTGCAGCGCCACGCAGTGTCAAGTCTTTGTGGAAACTACTTGGCACGCAGCGACTCAACTATCAAGCTACGCCGGTTATCTCTCTTGCGTATGGCTTGTGTCGCAGTGTTTCTTTTTGTTGGGTCGAGTTTAGAGGCCGCCGCTGAAAAGCCGAGTCATCCATCAGCGATCGGTCATTGCAGACTTTTTCCGGAAAGGACCATTTTCCACCAACGTATAGACGACACCACTGCGTTCCCCACTCATCCCCGAAGCGAGTCTTGGCTGAACCGAATTGGTCGCACGAAAGGACTTCGTCCAGATTGGGGCTGGAATGACAATCCTCAATTGAGCGAGTCATATTACGGTATTCCTTATAACGTTATCTCAGGCGGTCCTTCGGATTCCAACTGGGAGTCCGTGGATTTCTCAATTGTTGACCCCCGTCACGGCAACGGAGCGGGGGTGCCTTCCGAAAGTGACTGCGGTGTTCGAAAGGACGGCGCCCCTAACGGTTACTTTGTCAGTCGAGGTTGTGCCGGCAAGGATGCGGCTAGTCGTCTCTTTCCATTCCCGCATGACAGTGTAATTAAGCTTGAAGGCGGTGCCTGTTCGGATCAGACGCTTTGCGGCGATCGGCATCTTCTAGTTGTCGAGACAGGTGCCTGTCGACTTTGGGAAGGCTTTTTTGTTTATCGAAACAAGGGGCGCTGGCAGATGTATTCAGCGAGCGCATGGGATTTGAACTCAAGTGATATGCGGCCAGACTCCTGGGGTTCGGCTGATGCCGCTGGCTTGCCAATACTTCCGTTCTTGGCAAGAGCAGACGAGGCCTCACGGGGCGAGGTCAGGCATCCGTTACGGGTGACCTTTCGCGATAGCGTGCTTGACCGCGAATACGTTTGGCCTGCGCGGCACGCAGCTGGCAGTCGGGTTGGTGGCGGCATACCATTCGGAGCAGTGCTGCGGCTTCGAGGCGACTTTCAGCCTCCGGCAAATTGGACTGCTCAAGCTAAAGCGCTGGTCGGGGCCATGAAAGCGTACGGCTTGTATGTGGCCGATATTGGGTCTGATTTCTTTGTGACCGGCGAGCCAAGCGCTGAGTGGCGCCCTGAGACGACTAGTCAGTTGCGCAAGCTAACTCTCGATTTATTTGAGTTTGTCGACATGGGGAGCATTACTCGCCATGAACATTTTCGGTCTAACTCCTTCAGATCGTCATGGGGGCCCTGAAAAGTCCGTCTTGAACAACGCCGACTCCAGCCGACGGTCAGTTGATGAACACGGTGACGCTGACCTGCCCGGGAGTTTAGTGCCACTGATCAGTTGAGAGAATGGCCCTTGCCGCACAAGCGAGGAGCCCATGAGACAGCACAGATTCAGTGAAGAACAGATGGGCGCGATCCTGAGTGAGCCCGACCTAGGGGCGGTGGTTGAGGCCGAGCGCAATCGCAATGTCAGCGCGCAGACGATTTACATCTGGCGAAGGAAGTTTGGGGTATTGGATGCCGACGGTGTCAAACGCCTTCGCGAGCTTGAGTCCGAGAGCACACGTTTGAAGCGCATGCTGGCCGAGCACGAGATGGCGATCGACACGCTCAAGGAGATCAACCGCCGAAAGTCGTTAGCCCGCAGGTGCGTCGAGCGCAGGTGGCCTCGGCAATTGAGCGGGGTCGTTCGAAGCGACGCGCGTGCGAGTTGATACAGATCTCCAGAACGGTGTTGGGCTATCGGCCGACACGACCTCAGCGTGACGCACCGGTGATCGATGCAATGAGGCGGCTGGCAAGGCCGTACCCGCGGTTCGGTTATCGCCGAATCCGAGAATCGAATATCGAGACCCCGCTGAACGACCCCGGCAAGCCCTGGCAGAACTGTAACGATGAGAACTTCAATGGGCGGCTTCGCGATGAGTGTCTGAACCAGGAGTGGTTCCGATCGCCAGAAGAGGCCAGTGTCCTGATCGAGAACTGGCGCCGTCATGACAACGAGGTTCGACCGAATTCGAGTCTGCAGTACATGACGCCCGAAGAATTGCACCGGCAGCCTGCAACATCCACCAATCCAGAGGGTGCTCTCAAGTAACTCCTGATGCTAAAAATGCCAAGCAGGTCATTTCATTCTCAGGCTGTTTGTAAACCGTGACCAATTGATTGCCGTAGAGCCCTTCCTTCAGAAGAAATCTTACTTCTTAGTCCTTCGGATCCCCTGGGGGAATACTTGTTGGCTGATCATACCGACCTCCGTGTCTCGAATCGAATCTGACACGGCAACTCCACCGATCGGCCGGCCCGCGCGAACCTACCCAAAAATCTGCTGGTTCATCGCCTGCACTTTCATCGGCCGCTCTTTGGCGAAATTGATTGGAGGGGAGCTCTCAATTGCCACAAGTGGGGCTCATTGGACTGCTACGGACTGTCTGCTGCGCTTACGGACTCGGACGCATCAAAACCCTCGCGTAACTCTTAGGAAAGAGATTCAAATATCTCAAAATCCTGCAGATTCCGCGACAACTGTTCGAGTGGCAACCCGCATGGATGGCGGATCTACGGGTGGGTCAGGACGGAGAGTTTAGTGCGATTTGCCGGCGGTGTTCTGCGAGATCAGGCGTTTGAAATGATGGTATCAAAGGCTTGTGAAGGGGGCGTGGACTTGGGCTGCTGGTGTGTCGCTGAGAATGCCGCGTCCCTTTGGAATGTGTTTGCGCTTTGAACTCCAATGGACATTAACTGACTAATCTACGTAAATTAACTACTTAGAGTTACAACTAATACCCAATCGCTAATTTATCTTTCTATTATCTTTAAACTTAATACTTTTAGTTGATCGCATATGCCTTTGGCTACTTTTGGATATCGTGATGTTTGTCATTTTTACCTTCCGGCTTACAAGGCTACGATAAATGCTCAACACGCTCTAAAAGAAAATACCTTTATGTATCGATATGATAACTCACAGCCGATGGAGGTCGACGAAATGCCGGGCAGCATTGTCCACTTTACATTTCGGCTTTTGGGAAGGCTTTAGCGGATGCGAGTGCTGTGGGTCTCCCATCTCATCCCTTATCCACCGAAGTCCGGAGCGCACCTGCGTTCATTCAATTTGCTACGCAGCTTGGCCGCCCGGCATGACGTAGACCTGTTTGCCTTTGTCCAGGAGGCTTGGTTAGACATATTTTTTTCATCTCGGGAAACGGGTTTGCTCGAGTCGCGTAGAGCGTTGATGCAGTTTTGCCGATCGGTCACTTTTATTCCGATCGAAAGCTTGGCTCGGGCCGGAGGTCGCCAAAGGGAAGCTCTTGCCTCTCTGCTCACGCCGGAACCTTACACTCTGAGATGGTTGAGAAGCGATCGCGCGGAGCAGTTGCTGAGACACGCTAGTACTCAGGACTACCGCGTTGCGCATTTCGACACTGTTGGCCTCGCGCCGTTTCGCGAATTATTCAGACAAACGCCTTGCACTCTAGGGCATCATAATGTTGAGTCGCATATATTTTTACGTCGCGCCTGTAATGAACGAAGGGCCTTTCAGCGTTGGTACTTCAGGCAAGAGGGAGTTCGCCTGCAGAAGTACGAAACGGCTATTGCGGGGGCATTTGGGCGCCACTTCACCTGCTCGCTGCTCGACTCCTCCAGATTGAAAGCCCACGCGCCTGAGGCCAACTCTGTCGAGATTCCGAATGGTGTCGATCTGGATTACTTCAAAAATGATGTTTCGGTCGTGCGGACTGAAGTGTCAGTGATTTTTGTCGGTAGCCTGAATTGGTATCCAAATGTTGATGCGGTCTTATTCCTGCTGACGGAGATCTGGCCGCGTGTGATCGAGAGAAGATGCAACGTAAGCTTGGATGTGGTGGGTTCAGCTCCACCGAAGGTCGTATTTGCTGCGGCATCGAACGTCCCCAGTGTGAGGGTGCACGGATTTGTCGATGACGTACGACCATTGATCAACGCAGCGTCAATCTGTGTATGTCCTATTCGGGACGGCGGTGGGACAAAGCTCAAAGTGCTCGAAGCATTTTCGATGGAAAAGTGTGTGGTGGCTCATCCGATTGCGTGTGAGGGGATCAATGTCAGGGATGGACTGAACGTGAGGCTCGCGACTACGGCGGAGGACTTCGCTAGCGTGATATGCGAATTGCTCGATAGCGAGCAGGAGAGGCGTGCGATGGGGGCGGCGGCCCGCCAGCTTGTGGAGGAGCAATACTCTTTTGCATCAATCGGGCGCCTCCTCGTCGATGCTATCGAGCAGGTGGCCGGAGAAACGTGCAACAACATCTGAGTCCTTGCACCGAACCAGACAGAGGCGTCCGATTCAAAGCGGTGCCGGATCACATTTCCACAGGGTCACGGCAGGCGGGAGAGTCAGTGGTTTACGCTGTGAAAGTAAGTCAACGAGAGACAGGGCCAAGGACCGAGTTTGGAGAGTGGGCGTTGAAAAGGGAATCATAGATTCGTAGGTAATTGCTGCCCATCGAATCTCTTGAGAAGCAGTCCATGTATCGCGCGTAGGCGTTGTCTGCCCGTCGATGCGCCTCCTGAGGATCACTAAGTGCTTCGTCGAGGGCTGCCGACAGACCAGAGACGTCGTTGGCCCGAACGAGCCACGCATCGGTTCCCTGTCTCAACGTGCTCGGTATTGCGCCGACGCTGGTCGAGATAATGGGACATCGTATTGCCATTGCCTCGAGGAGGACTATAGGCAACCCCTCCTTATCCGAGGAGAGAACTAGAAGATCGGCAGCCGCAACCAAATCGGCAACGTCGGAGCGATAACCGCAGAAAGCAACATGGTCTGCGAGACCGAGTTCCTTTGCGAGCTGTTGGAGAGTGCCCCTGAGTTCACCGTCTCCGACGAACAGCAGTCGACACTGCCTTCCGAGCTGAGATCTAGCAAACGCCGTTAGCAAAATGTCGTTCCGTTTCGAAGATGCTAATCGGCCGACCTGGATTACCAGTCGGGTGTCCACGTGGATACCGAGCTCCGCTTTAATCTTGATTCTTGCATTGCTCGCGACGTTCGGAGCGGAAATTCCGTTACTGATGGTAGCGAGTCGTGCACCTTGTACGCCACTTGCAAGAAGTTCGTCTCGTATCTCGTCTGATACGGCGACTACGTAGTGAAAGGAACGCAATAGTCTTTTGTCAGCCAGTTCCAAAGCGCGTAATTTGCGGGTTACGCTGTACCAGGAGTGACAGGTTGCAACGCGAATATGAGTCCTGGAGATTCCTGGCAGCGAGAGTAGAAGGTCGGGTTTGTAACCATGTGAGTGAACCAGAGCTCCTGGGTGCGCTTTTAGGTACGAGCTTAAGCGCTTTAGCATCGGAATCAGGTGCAGGCGGCCAGAGGAAACGAAGGCGGCTGCAGTGAGACCTTCTGCAGAGGCACGTCGCACGAGTTCAGGCGCTCCGTCTCCCTCAAGAGCAACGACGTGGCTACTCCAACCGTGGTCACGAGCGTAAGCGGCCAGCTCTATGATCGTGTGTTCGGCACCATAAAATCCACCTGTGCTACAGAGATGAATGACCGTACGAGGCTGTGTCACCTCTGATTCCCTGTAAGAAGTTGCCAGTAGCGCTCCTCCGCTCTGTGGCTATCAAAGTTCTTGCGAATGTACTTCTGGGAGGCCGTGCCGAGTTCGGCTCTTTCCGCGGGGGACTTCAGGCTGCGCTTAATCGATGCGCTTAACTCGGATGTTGAATCTGGAGTAAACAACCAACCTCTTTCATTCAGCAGTCCCGGAATTCCACCCACTTTAGGGCAGATAGCAGGCAAGCCCATGGCCATCGCCTCGATAAGAGCGCGAGGTGTTCCTTCACTGCGCGAGTTCATAATAAAAATGTCGGCCGCTGCCAAGAAGGACCGGACATCTGTCTGCTCTCCGACAAGCATCACGTGTTTCCCATGAGGATGTGCGCTAACTAGCTTTTCACAAGCCCAGTAATCTGGTCCGCTCCCGACAATAAGTAGCTTTGCTGCAGGCCTGTGGCTGCTAACAATCTCAAGAAATGCCGTGATTAGACCTAGAACGTTCTTGACTGGAGCTAGACGTCCAACAAACGCGAACACGAGTTCATCCCGAATTCCAAGTCGCGCACGCTTTTCTCCACGATCGTGTCTCGTCCATTTCTGCACGTCGACACCGAGAGAAATCACTTCGACTCTGTCCAACGGAATTCGGAGCGGTCCGCACAGGTAGTCCTTGATGCTCGTGTCAATTACAGTGATTCTCGAAGCGAGGCGCCACGTCAGCTTGGCTCGCACACGGCCTGCTAGGCTTTGTGCGACATCATGAACTGAATGCTCCGTGACAATAACTCTGGGAATCCCAGCGAGCCGTGCTGGAAGTCCCAGTTTATTAAGCGCGAGAAAGTGCTGCAGATGAATTCCGTCGAGGCGCAGTGAGCTGAGCCGCTGCTGCAGAACTGTGCTAAGTCCGTTGCGCCCAAGGATGTCGAGCGGGATGCCGAGATCGATGGGATGAATTCCTCGTTCGAGGCAACGATCGAGAAGCGGTCCTGGCCGATTATCGATCGCTGCGCAGAATACCTCGGCGCCGTGCTCCTTGAAGCGACTTGCCAATTCCAGTCCAAAAAGCTCCGACCCGCCAATTCGAAAGCAATGGATGACCTGAAGAAGTCGGATTGGCATGCTCGGGAATCGAAGGCGTTACGACCTGGCAATCTCTTTTCAAATCGAACGGCTGCTCTCCGCTTACAAAGGAGCCATCCACTGGGAAGTATATCTAATGTTGAAGTTGTTTTTGAAATAGATGGTGTTACCGACGTTGGCGAGGCGACTGTTACTGGTGCTGCTTTTGGGGGGAGGTTCTTGGCGGCGTAACCCGTCTGAAAGTTTAGCACCAGCGATATCCTGCGGGACTTATTGCCCTAGCAATAAATTTCTTTAAATTCCTGACTAAGTTTATAATGTAGAGTTTGCGATCATTCGCTGAAACTGCGTGGCATGCGCATACCGACCGACCTGCATCGCAATCCGCGGTGCTTCGCGGTCGTAGCTTTTCCGCCGCGTCAGGCCGCTGGTCTCGCCGACTTCGCTAGGCGATGACGTGATTTCTTCAGCAATCGCGAATCGGCCTGAAGAGCCACCGCCTTGGGCATCACGGTCTTGTCCAGGGTTCTGGCTGCCTGGAGCAGACTGAACTTGAGCCCGGCCTTGAATGGTGGCCACCGGAATCGTTTCAACTCCTTCCTCGCCAATGCGCTTTGTCCACAGCGCGTCAGACTCGACGGGTCAATAGGTGACTCGATTTGCAAATAGGTCTCACCGGTGAAGAGCTGCCAATAAGGGTTCTCAACAATGTGTTAACCGCGATCTCTTCTGAACAACCATAGGCATGCCGTAGATAAAGCAGTCCGGCCGCCAGCTGGGAATGCAGCGCCTGTCTGCTTGTTGTGTTCAAATAGTGAACCGAGAAAGACCGTTTGATCTCTAACCAGTCCATTGCATCGCGCAGCAGCACCAGTTCGTGCTTAGGCAAGCCTTTCTTGCTGGACATGCATCGTCAACGCGCTGACCGTCCCGCCTGCCCGAGACTTTCGCAATTTATCCGCGGTTGGCGTTTTTCCCATAGCGGCTATCTGTTCTTTATTGCAACTACTTTGTCCCATGGGTTGCTCCCCTGACATGAATGGGATATCAACTCAGCTTATAGGTGGCTTTCAATTTCCGAGCAGAGCATCTAGCCACTCAGATTATAAGTAATGATAATAAGGTAGAAAATTCCTGTAGTCAGATAACAAAATCGCCATGAATACCTGGCCCATGGAACTTCGTTTGATACCGTTGCGGAAGAAGTACTATCCCTACAAATAGCTGCGGCGCAAGCCATTAATCCGATCCATATGTAGGTTACAGTCGAATAACTTCGCGATAGAAACAGCGAGCTAATTGCAACTGCAACAAATGAAAGTAGAACACAATTTGCCCAATTGAACTCAGGAGCATTAGGGGGAAGGGCGGCCCTGCCTTTTAGAAGTTCGAGTACTGAATTCATCGCGAGCGAAACCCAAAAAAAGTACCCGATTATCCCCAGTTCAGTAAGAATCAGCACGTAAGCGTTATGTGCTGTGTATGAGTGATACTCTAAAAATCGACCAAACCCGACGCCAAAGAGCGGGTGCTGCGACCACGCGGAGAATCCGGCGCTCCAGGCTTCGATTCGACCTCCGGCCGAGTCATCATTAGCGCTGATGCCTCGTCCACCACTAAACCCTAAAGCAACCCCTATTATAATCGTTAGCGTTACTAAAAGACTCGCTCTCGTTTTGCCTAAGCGTTTATACGACATAAAAAAAGCCATGCCTGCCGCAGCAACCACTGCTCCGCGCGACCCGGTCAGGAAGAGCCCGTATGACAAGACCGCCAACAATGGAATTCTGATTAGAAGTTTCTCGACTTTGGTTGCGGTGATAAAGCCTACGATCAGAATCGGAGCTGCTGCCAAAATTGTTTGTGCAAAATCATTAGGGTCGCGCAGTTCGCCGACGCTTCGAATTCTCCACAGCACACTCTTGTCGTCGACAGGCAATGCCGAGTCAACCTTGTAACTTTCAGAGAATCCCTCAGTCCGAGATTCGCCACCTCCAAGATGTGACTGACTTATCAGATAGTCTTTGGTTCGATACCCTGTGTAATACGAATACAAGCTTTGTAAAATCAGCACGATCGTACAAATGAAAATTGTCAAAATCGTTATCTTTAGTTTTCGTAAGGTGTTTACGTTAATAACGGTCAAAATGAATGCTGCGACTTGAGGGGCAATGGCCAGAAGTGCGTCTGTCGCACCTCCTAACCATCCATTTGTTATACGGGAGAACGGTACGATAAACATCAGTGCGCTAACAAGACCGATGTGGCGCCGATTGATCACTTGGGGCGTATTCGTGCCCGCACTTAAAATCGATAGAAATAGTGTCAGTACACCAAATATTAAAACAGGTCGAAACTCATATAACTCAGGAAAGTAGGTTTCGATTGGTCGAAGGTATGTGAGCATTAGGTACAAGATGTACAGCAGAAAAGTCATTTTGCTATCCTTGTACTTGCTTTCAAGAACGATTCTAAATGGTTAAATCTAGTTGGTCCGGCCTGATCAACTACGGGCTTCATCCCAGGGCGATATGACTAGCGTGATGATTCAGTGCTCTGCTGTCGGCTATTGCTCAAGCGATTATGGAGTAGAGACCTCGAACTTCTTGAGCGGCAGGCTGATTGTGCGCTTGGTTACAATCGCGTTCTTGTGCTGATTACGGCGAACCCATGCACTTGAGTTCGGCGCTTTGGTAAAGATGTTCACGACAACTGTCTTGGGCATGAGCATAGACTTCCCGATCCCGACGAATTGCCCGGCATTCGCACAGCTTGGGATTTGAATCGCAATCCGCGACGTCCAGAGTTGCAGTCTTTGCGAACTTTCAGACCTTTGCCCATCGCCAACTTCATCAGATACAGGCGCGATTTCCCCGGCAATCTCGAATCGGTCAGATGCGGCGCAGCCATGGACGTTACGGTCGATTCCGCGACCGCCCGGTGTACGCTGGCTGCCTGGTGCGAAATGGACCGTTGGCCAGTCGATCGTTGCCATCAGCATCGTCTCCACATCCTCCTCGTCGATGCGCTCTCTCAAAGCCATAAGGCACGCCATGAAAGTGGGCGACTCGCTTTGAAAACACGTTTCGCCGGTGAAGACCGCCCAGGAAGGTTTCTCGACGCAGGTGCTGACAGGAACCACGTCGAGGCAGACTTTCCCGTGCCGAAGATGCAGCAGATCAGCCATCACTATGAAGATCCTGCTTATTGCGCAACACCAACTTCATTGGAAAAACGCATGGATGGTTAGTCTTCAGGTCGCCAGGGACGAATTATTTACCAACAAATTCCTTCGTAGCGACCATGCTCTGACTTGGCTGGCGAAACCCGGACGAGGTCGATAATAATCTGATCCGATCGAGTCTTCTGAAGGATATCCGAAAACTCTTCAGAAGAATTCCCCACAACAATTACTTCGCAATTCGCAACAACGTCTTCCATGCTTTCTACCATTAGACGCGATACGTGAGGGATGTGGTTTAAGATATAGTCACGATTGGAGCCCATTGTCTTTGCGAGCGAAACGTTCTTGTCATAAATTGATAGATCGTATCCTTTCCCGACAAGTGTTTCTATAACTTCGACAATGGGACTTTCCCGTAGATCGTCTGTGCCAGCCTTAAAGCTGAATCCAAGGACGCCAACGCGACGTTTGCCCGTAGCCATAATCATTGACAACCCTCGCTCAATTTGTATGCGATTCGCAGGAAGGATCGAGTTAAGAATCGGCGTTTCCACGTCAAGGGCTTTTGCCTTAAAGGTTAGAGCTCTAATGTCTTTTGGCAGACATGAGCCACCGAATGCAAACCCGGGCTTCAAATAGTAAGATGACAGATTAAGCTTCTGATCGAGACAGAAAATATCCATGACCTTATGGCTGTCTATATCCATTGCTTTGCAGATGTTCCCAATCTCGTTAGCGAAGCCAACCTTTAAAGCATGCCAAACATTATCTGCGTACTTTACCATTTCTGCCGTTTCAATATCGGCTCGAATCAAAGGGGCGCTAATATTGGCATAAATAGATTGGAGGGTATCGCCACTCCTCTGATCTGTTTCTCCTATGACAGTTTTAGGAGGGTTGTCATAGTCATAAACAGCAGTGCCTTCGCGTAAGAACTCCGGATTGTTGCATACACCAAAATCGCGACCTGCTTTTTTACCTGAAGTGGACTCCAATGTTGGAATTACGATTTCGCGCATTGTGCCCGGCAATATTGTTGAGCGCATGACAACTATGTGAAATCCAGGCTTTGCAGAAAGGGCGGCGCCGATCTCTTCACATACCCGCCTGACATAACTCAGGTCAAGGCTTCCGTTCAGTTGACTTGGAGTTCCGACGCAAATAATAGACACATCAGTTGTCTGAACGGCCTCACTAACATTTGTGCTCGCCGTAAGTGTGCCACGATTAACACATTCCCTGATAATTCGATCGATATCCTTTTCAACAATGGGCGAGAGTCCAGAGTTGATAAGCTGCACTTTTGTCACATTCGGGTCCACACCAATAACAGTATGGCCATCGCGAGCCAAACAACCCGCTGAGACCGCGCCAACGTAGCCCAATCCGAATATGCTTATGTTCATTGTTTTGATTTCCAAGGGGATAAAGGTAATAATTGTGGGTAGCGTTCGTTTCACGCTATTGTGCAACTTCGGCACAAAAAGCCTCGAACTTATCTGCCGCATTGCGCCACGAAAACTTTTCGGCGACCATCATCTTGCCAGACTCTCCGATTAAACTACTATATGCCTCATCGTTCAATAAGCTAACAATCTGATTCGCGAAAGTGACAGGATCATCAGCAATACAAATGTTCACCCCATCGATAACGGGCATCCTTCAGCACCTGTTGTAGTTGAAACGACTGGCAGTCCCATCGCCATACTCTCAAAAATCTTAATTCTAGTTCCTCCGCCTACTCTCAAGGGAACTACAGAAACAGCACCCTTACCCAAGTACGGCCGCACATCTTCTACTGTTCCAGTCACACTGATACTAGAATCTGCGGCCTGCAATTGAATCACGCTATGCGATGGATTTCTACCAATTATTGTTAGTCTAGCTGAAGGATACGCTGCCTTTACTAATGGATAAACAGACGCTACAAATTCAATGATTCCCTCGACATTTGGTCGCCAATCCATAGATCCTAAAAAAACGAGATGACCTCTTTCCGGGGTTCTGAAAGCATCGCTGAAATATTCAAGATCCACGCCGGTTGGCACATATCCAAGAACATTTTTCAGATGAAATTCGTTCGCAAATCGATCTGCGTCATCTTCACTGACCGCAACTACACCCTTAAAGCGAGCGCACATCTCCCTCTCAAATCGATCATAACGCTTCCATTGAATATACATGTACGCCTTAACAATTCGGTTGCTGGCAGTTTCGAATTGACGTTTCCAAATTTGACTTTCAACATTATGCTGAAACACCAAGAGTTTGTCGGGGGAGATTCCGGCATCTATAATATTGGTTGACATTGACAAGAAATCTGATACTACCAAGTCAAATCGAGATTTGCTTTCAGCGTCGGCAATAGAACGAATCGCTGATTCGCTTTTGTATTTTTCAATCACATATGGAAGATCTGAAAAAATCAGATTCTTAAGCAGCGCTGCATAGAATCTCAGGCCACTCTTTGCCTGTGTTTCGCTATCAACCCAAACTTGCCTGCTCGAATAATTTACTGCGTGATCTTTCGCCAGCTCGGCATCGCTTGTCGGTGATAATGCAAGATAAGTTATTTCGTGCTTAGAGTTTAACTCTTTCAGCATCTGAAAGGTTCTTATTCTTCCGCCGGAATCGAGTGGATATAACAAGTCCGCCTTGATCCATAGAATTCTCATAAACAAAACTCCGTAATCCTATATAGCAATAATAGATTCATCGTGATTTCGGTCGTCGAGTTGGCCAATCAATATCATCGCAGGCGGCGTCGATAACAAGTTTCCTGGTGATGTTTGGGATGTCAATCCCCAATCGGACTGCAAATGGTCGGTACGCGCGAACCGTGTAAAAACAATATATTATCTATTGTGTATATCCAGGTTCCAATTTTTCTCATCCGATATCTTCAAATTCAGCGTTAGTCCCAGAGGTCGCCATCAAGATAGTACGCTGGCGACTGCTGGATTTATCACTTATCTGTACAAAAGTCCTCTCCCATCGATTGTCAGGAAGCAAAACTGTTTACATCGAGGAAATATCGCTTGTCACTGAGCTCGTTCGTTCAGTCTGCAATCCCAAACACTTTGATTCTATATCTCGAATGTTCTTTGATTGCTACTCGTGCCTTGCGAGACAATGTCAGAATTTTGTTTCGATTTGAACTTCCTAAAATACTCCTGCTTGTAAACATCTAACATCTAATGAAGCTTGACGATTCGTTTCGCATGACTAGCTGCGTTTACTCATGCAATTATGCGTCTTTGCTCGGGGCTGATGGCTTGGCTAGAAATTTTCCTCGAGCGCGGCGCTTTGCTGTCACAGCCAGATAAAAGCGACTTTCTGAACATATCGCATTGACACTAGTCCTGATTTGAGTTTGCTATTGCGCTCATCTGTCGGTGTGCACATCCTGGCAAGACAGTGGCCGCTGAGCAATAGTCAGTGGATTTAACTATTTATGATCCTGTCTGATATAGGATGCGATCGGAGCGCCGAAATCGCATTTGTCGATCAACTTCAAGCAGGGAATGTTATTGTTTGACGTATCAATGAAAATAACTTTCGGACCCGCTTCAAGCATCTTATTGATTGCCATCTTGGTTCCCCACTCACCAATACCACGGCTTCTTGTAGTTTCGGATCACCAGATGGGGCCGATTACGATGTCGCCGTGTTCCACATTGTAATAACGGCACGATGATAATGTAATCCATCCAGTATGAATTATCTTTTCATTTTCGGTGATATAGTAGAATATTCGTCCGCGTGAGATTTTGGCGAGTGTCTTGAGTGCGGAAGCCATGTTTTGCAGTGTTCGTATACTTCGCCAAGCAGAAGCTCCTTTTGCGAAGGTATTTACAAAATGGAAACTCAGTCCGGCAATTGTCTTGGTGTAGAAAGGTTCGGTTCTCTTTTGTCTAAAGACAAGTTGGTATAAGAATTCGCTAGGTATTTCTAGGGTAACTCTTTGATTGGTTTCGCTTGATATCGTTTGGAGAGTTTTATCCAATTTATTCTCCGAGTACCCAATTGACTCTCTGTGGTTCGAAGAGAAACTTTCTTTTGAATCGCTTTAGCGTATCTGATGCGCCGTAATATAATCCGTATGTATAGTACTTGACAAATCGATGATGCTGCGGAATATCATCCCCAATCGATGCTATCAGCATCGGTACTACACCATCCGCTAGATAGTCCGCATGACCAAAAATAGTATTCAATGCGCAAAGCTCCCCAGCTACTAAGCATGATGCATACGCGACTAGCTGATCTTCCTTGAAAATTCCAAAGTATAAATAATCATGACAGGGGCTCGTGGATGGTGGATTGCTGTGCGGGGTTGCGTCTTTAGCAAGCAAGTCGGCTGGCATGTCTCTACCTTGACGCACCGGCGCCGACTGATGAATCGCGGTAACTGCAGGTAAATGATCGTTATAGTTAATCGGTTCAAAGCGGTATCCAAGTCGTGCCGCTTTTTTCAAGTTTCGGCGTGCTGCCGAATCAAGTCTTTGTGAATATGCTTTTGTATCGCTATTCAGTATGCAAGTTGCAAGTCCAATTTCCATCTGACGCACCAATGGAAACTTCAAATGCCGTTTTTTAGCGCTTACATAAAAATCTTCCGTTATTTTTCGGTAGAATACATCGTTGCTTTTTGTTTCCGCAATCATCAAATTGATGTGAATTCGCGGGAGATTGCGTATCTCGCGGTACAGTCCTGTTAGGTTTTGAACTTTCTTTAGCACGTTGCGGCTGTTCTGGTTTTGTAGTGCGGGAAGATGCTGGGTGTCTTTTTACTCAAGTTTCTCATTGCGTGTCCGCAATGTTTCAGATTAGGCGTATGTCCATGCCACGTTGATTAGTTTATCTGCTCTTTGATCTGTCTTGGAGTTCGATCAGATGACCGACGTGAACTATGTCAAAGATTCGTGTCAGTTGTTCCTGTGATTTCCACGAGGTTGGGTGTTGGCAATGACCAAGTGACCGTTGAATGGGCTGATTCTTGATCATAGAAAGGTGTGTCAACGACATCCCACTGTTTCCAGAGCTGGTTGTCAGACTGGCTACCGGGTCCTTCTTGATCAACTACGATTCCATCCAAGGGCGATGGTGATCCCTCAGTTTTCGATGGGTCGAGAAGTAGAACGATTACGTGGCCATAGCCAGCCGTTGCTTGGGTGTCATTCCACCCAGTCCCATGTGTGGGCGGTCATTGTTGCAACTCCACATCCAAGCGGTGGCATGGCCCTGAACTTGTGCAAGTGATGCACAGTGATACCGGTTTAGCAGTTCGTAGCGCAATGTTCGATTGAATCGGTCGACATTCGTGTTCTGCTGCGACTTACTTGGCTGGCTTAAGTCGATGTGAATGCCTCGATCTTCGGCCCATTGCATCGTCGTCTGGCTGATGTACTCCGGACCACTGTCGCAGCGGATCGCCGAAGGTCCTGCGCGCCGCTGGATCAGTTGGTCCAGCGCGCGAATGACACGTTCAGAAGGCAACGAGAAGTCGATCTCGATGGCGAGTGCCTCGCGGCTGAAATCGTCCAGCACATTGAACAGCTGAAACGCACGGCCGTCATCGAGAATGTTGTGCATGAAGTCCATCGACCACACTTCGTTGATCCCGCCTGGCACCGTCAGCGCCGCAGGCGTGTCGCGCACCAGCGGCTTGCGCGGCTTGATGCGCAAAATCAGCTCCAGTTCTCTGTAGATCCGATAGACCCGTTTGTGGTTCGAGACGATCCGCTTCACGTTGCGCAGATACAGGAAACACATTCCAAATCCTCAGGTCCGATGGTGATCCGTCAAGCGAATGAGCCACTGCTCGATCTGCTCATTCTCGGCATTCGTTTTTGACTCATACCGACAGCAGGACTGGCTGAGCCGGAACATCTCGCAGGCCAGCCGATCGATACAACGCGCTCCTTGACCGCTCGTTCGGCCATCTCGCGGCGTCGAGATGGCCTCACCACTTTTTTGCGAACGCCTCCGCCACGTTCGTGGCCATCAGCTTATTCTCGACGTACATCCCTCGCAACCGCCGGTTCTCCTCCTCCAGGTCCTTCTTCTTGAAAATCATCAAGGTCTCCATGTCGCCGAACTTGGTGCGCCATTTGTAGAAAGTCGCGGTGCTGATACCCAACTCCTTGCAAAAATCGGGCACTGAAATACCCAGTTCCATGCCCTTGACCGCCTCCATGTTCTGGCTGTCTGCAAACGCTGACCTCTTCATTTCCGTAGAACCCTTCCGTTTGAAGAAATTCTACTTCTCAGCCCTTCGGACTATCGAGAGGATTACCATTACACATTCGTCTGGTTGCCGTCGCAATAAAAGTTTATGAGATTTATGCGCGTGCAGATAACTCGCATCGAACTATTGACGAACCAAACTCCTGCAAAGCGTTCGATCTGAGTATAGATAGCCCGCGTATTGGTATTGTGTCTATTCGTTCGATTTTGCAACGACTGGAGGAAACCAGTCTCTTGAAGCTCGCAATCGTCATTTGATTGAGGCCGCCCTCGACCTCTGAAAACCGGGTGGCGCCGTCATCTCTAAACTGTGCGCGCCACTCGATCAGGTCTTTTTCGGCAAACAGAAGATGGGACCAAGGGAAAAATGAGAACAAATGACCGCCATATGGGTGATACCACGTGGGCCCAAAAGAAACTAATATTCTGCCTTGTGGTTTTAGCATCGCAGCCATCAAGTCGAGAATGATGTCGGGTTCACTGAAGTGCTCAAAGGCATCTTTACTAATAATTAGATCTACCTTGTCTTCAAAAGTATCGGAGAATACGCATTTTTCGGCTACTCCGAATTTCAATGCAAGATCTTGCGCTTGAGAAATTTTTTCCTTGCTAATTTCCAGCCCGTAAACGGATTTTGCGCCGAGTCTGGCTATGGCTACTGACTCTTTCCCGAAGCCGCATCCAAAGTCTAGAATGGATCTATTTTTGACTGTTTCTAGAAATTCAGTTCCGAAGTGTGTTGTTAGATTCTTTAAAATTTCCGCTTCTGGAAAAAGTGCTGATTGAGATGCTATGGCGTCTTTAGGGCTGAATTTTTTTAATAGCATCCTTGCCATCTCACCTCTGATCACACCTCGGTTTTTTCTGTGGATGCCGTTGAAAACTTCGTCCATATGTTATCCTTTCAAGATTTTAATCAATTAGTCGTTTTGAAAAATCTGACCTCAAGCCCAACCCGTTGGATACATGGTGACCAGAAACTGTGACCGACGTTCTTGTTCCCAGCCACGGTCAGTGTGTTCGGCATGTGTATCCGTCGCGTGACGCGGAGCAGACGCAGAGAAAAGCCGCTGTCCGTTTCCGACGATCACACGCGCCAACCGTCGAAGGTTGTCCGCTGAGGCGTACAAGAGCGCGTGGATTTGATCACAGATCTCATCCTTGAGATGACAGCGATCAAGACAGTGATCGGCTATCAGGGAGCCGATAATCGGCCCAATCGTCTGCTGTCGTTTGAGCTGTTCCATACGGATCTCGCCAAGCTTTTTTTTCCTTACCTCAATGCCGGATACCGATCGCGGAGTTATCATTATCCGTGCCTCGAAAGTACAGGTAAGAGTAGTCGTAAACCAGAGTGACGCCTGTGGATTGCTTCACGATCGTGGCCCGTACAAGCTGGTCGTCCAGGGTGTGACCAGCTGACAGGTTTTCAGTAAAGTCGTGGCTGCCCTTGTAAGATTGGACTGATAGATCTGCGCAATCCCCTTCTTGGCGCCAAATTCGATGGGATTGCGGCACTTAGCCTTGTTGACGCACTGCGCCTTGGCTGCGTGCGAGCCGTAGAACCTTATGGGCCTTGGGGCCGACGGTCTAATTGTTGGCGGTCTGTCCGATTACCTGATGAGCCTTGGCAAGGATCTGCACGAGTGTCTTACTCAGCAGCAAGAAAGACGCCTTGAGCTGATTCTTGCGCTGTATTCGGTCCAATGTATTCACATCACGCTTGATCCCTAGGCGTACATGCCTAAACAGCCGGGTATGCGCAAAAGCAGGCTGCCCGAAACTTAGAGGCAGCGCCTTCCCTGGCACAGATTTGACCCGGCTCGGTGCGTTGATCCGCGGGAACTTCGAACAGTCTGCTGCACCCGGTATCCAAATCCCGCTGTCGTCCAGAGTGCTTGCATCTTCTGCTGCACGGTCGAATCGATGAATTGCGTTTGCTGAAGCGCTGCGTCGTGCAGCCTCCGATCGACCGCTACATTGATACTACCCGCAATCAACCCCTCGTCTGCCGTCTCGCTCAGCAACTTTCGATAGCGCGCTAGCAGTGAAGAAACATCCGACCAGTGATGCTCGAAACACCCCAGTCCGAGGAAGAATCCCCAAAAGGCGCCACGGCTCGGTGCTCAAACACCCCTGTATCGCTAACCGTTTATAACGGACTCATGATCAACCAACATCAACATCAGACGCATCGGCGGCATTGGCAACTCTGACTTGAATGCTCTTGCTTCACTGAGCGGCAAGGAGATGCCAGTCAAGTCGAACAAGAACAGCGGATTTCCATCACGCCCACGCCGGGAAAACTTATGCGCTGTAGAGGGATGAATTGCCCGCCGCGGAACGCGGATGATAAGCACCACAAACGAACGGCGCGTATAGATCATCTGATCCAGACGACTGCGAAAGCGATCGGTTGCTTCGATGATAGAAATCAAAAAATAAAACCGACAGAGATAGATTTCCGTCTGGGTTAGAAAATGTCGGAAAAAATACTTTACAAGACTCGATCATTAAGTTACAACAAGTACCGGCGGCATAGCATCCTTCGGCACATAAAATAATATAGGAAAAGTAATGGTTGGAAACCGAAGGTATGAGCAGCAGTGCGAACTATCGGTTCTCGAAATTTGGAATAAAGTGACAATGGAAAAACAAAGAAAGCAAAAAAGATTGCAAGCCAATCAAGATAACATGGAGTACGAAATGTAATTGAATCGGAAGCTTTGTCGGCTGGAGTCGACAAGCCAGAAGACGAAAAGTAGAGTCCTAAATTGAGATGCTCATGATCCACTGCGATTCGGAAATGACTTTGCAGGAACACCAACTGCTGTCGAGCCGTCAGCGACATCCTTAAGGACGACAGCATTCGCCCCGATAAAGGTGAAGTTGCCAATCTTTACATTGCCGATGATCTTAGCGCCCGATCCGATAAAGACATTATCTCCTAAGACGGGGCTTGATCCACGATTATCTCCAATGACAACTCCGCTTTCAATGAAGACATTTGACCCGCCACGCACAGCCGAATTTATGACGACTCCGACTGGATGAATAAGAACAAGTCCTCCTTCGAATCTTGTGCCGATGCCAATAACGCAGCCATTGAAAAACTTGTTGAGAATGTGTAAGGCAAACGCGAGCGCAGTTAAGTGAAGGCTAGAGGAGGCGGACTGCAGTCGAAATAAAACATTAGCAAAGGTGCCATCGGTTAAACAGGCACGAGCAAACGAGATCCTGTATCCGTTCTCCGAATAGAGGCGCTGCTTGGCTTTAATATCTAATACAATGTTCATGTATTGATCAATTCGACAGTAGGCAAACTTATCTAGAAATCGATGCTAATTTTGAGACTAACAAAGCAATAATCAATTCGAAGGCGCCAAATGGCTATTAAGGCGAGTATTTTTCGAGTGCGGAAACTATCTTGCTTGATCGCGTTCCAGGTGCTAGCATCCTACTCAAAATCGTGTAGTCTGCCTTCTGCCAGTACTTAAAAATAATCGAAAGTAGTATAAATATAATCCCAAACCAAAGTCCTGAAAGAATTTTCAGAGTGATGTTCGATAATTGTAAATAGTAAGCATTTACTACAAGCATCGCAAATACAAAGATCAAAAAAATCGACACAAAGTGCTTGATTGACAAAGCCAAGGAGCTTCTTCGAGTTGAACTATGGGCCAAGAGAGCAAATGTCGCAAACGTACCTATTGAGGTTGATGCAACTGCTCCCCATAATCCATACAATGGGACAACAGCAGCGGCTACTATGCACTGAATAATCGCGCCGGCGAGAGAAATCATCGCTCTGTTTTGCTGCCTATTCGTAAAAGATAGATACGCGCCAAAGACTCCGCTGGTTATTGTAAAGCCGCCGGTCAATGTTAAAATTTTAAATGCCAAAGCAGCATCCTTGAAGCTATCGCCGTAGAATAAAAGGACTAACGGATCGGCGAAAAAGTAAGAGCATCCTGAGAGCAAGAGACCAATAAAAAACATGTACTTGATTGCTCGCTGAGTAATGTTTCTGACTTTATCATCACCGCCTTCACCGAGTCCATTGCCAAGTACTGGCATAAGCACAGCGTTCAGTCCGACTGATACAAGTTCAAGTGCCGACCGAGAAAGGGTGGCTGCGACAATAAAGATTCCAACTACGCTCGACCCAAAATTCAAATTAAGTATATATGTCTCAACCGCACGGTTTGTAGACAAAGCAACTAGACACAGCAACGCACTCCAGTAAAGATGATTTCGAGATGATGCATCTGGTTGATAAGCTGGGAGCGAATGATTAGTATTAATATCTGAATTTTTTATGAAGTAGAAACTTAAGAGTGGATGGAGAAGTGAGGTAAGGGTGAAGATAATTATAAAGTAGATTAAACCGACCTTCGCGTACAGCGCTATTCCAGATAAAACTGCGATAAGCATTGCCAAGAAAGTTGAGATTCTTGGTTCAATGTTGAAGTTGCCATACCCTTTGGCTTTTGACACATCAAAAATGTATATGCTTTTTGATATCGCGCATATTATGGCCAACGCGACAGCAAGGGCTGCTGGGATTGCTGCAATTTCTAGTCCTAGATAGCGATACGATATAAGACACAAACCACTCGTGACGAGAATGCACTTCCACAATGTGTTTCTTAACCACTTCTCTTGCTGTGATGCTGTATCAAGATCATTCTCGCCAGCGCTTTCGGATATAAAACGGATTAATGTGACCGTTATACCGTTTATGATAAATACGACGATTATCCCGGTGAGCCATACGAAGTATGCGAACCTGCCGTATTCCTCTGGGCCGAGTGCTCGCGCTGTCATAACACTTGATGCTAATCCCGCTGCGAATGCGACATAGGAAGAAAGCAACACCGTCAAAGTCGCGACAATGATTCGCTTGGTACTGAATTTTGAGTTCAATTGCTTCTTGTCTTGATCTATTGACAGCTGGTTCTTGCTGCTCGGGTTTTACTCGAAGTCACGTCCGGTTTATTCCCAACAGATCTGTATATCGATTATCCAGCTGTGCTGGTTCGTTCAATTACTGTTTTTGCTTTAGTACGTGAGTGTCGTACCCTGGCTCTACAAGCGGCCGCGACGCCGAAATAGATCGGTTAATTCAACTCATTGCTCTAGCTAAGGGTTTAGGCAATTCGCCGCTATGCATTCACTTTTTTTCAAGTGATTTCTATTAATGCTAGATTTTGCTGCTTTCTTTGTCTTGTCTGTAGATATCCGTTGATTCAGAAATTCTTGAAAGCCGTATATTTATTGTGTTTATTGCGTACCCTAAAAATCCTACTGTTGCCTGCCCTCCGGATAACTTCATCTCATTTCTTAGTATTTGCCAATGCCATTTGGCCGCTTTGAATTTATTTGACGAGAGGCTAGTAGAACTCACTCTGTAGTCTCCAAGTATCTCGTTTATCCCAACTGCATACTTTGATCTTCGTACGATTTCGTACCACATCAGATAGTCTTCGTGGCGGACGCTTTTTTGCTCTACAACGCCGATCGAGCGGTCGTATGCGCCCGTTAAGTTTCCTATTGGGTTATAATATATGAATATTTTTTCATCTATTCTTGGTTTGGCTCGTACTACTTGGTATGTACTGTTTTTAAAGACTCGTCGGTAGCTGCCAAAAACTACTTTGGCGCCTGCCTTGAAAGCGCTATATTGATGATTCAGCTTATCACTTGTCCAGGTATCGTCAGCGTCCAGAAAGGCAAGATACTGTCCTTCGGCATTCGCTAATGCCTGATTTCGTGTTTTTGCTACACCATAATTCCGATTTGAACGTATGAGTGTAATCCGATCGTCGCTTCTTTGTATTTGTGAAACAACGTCTGAAGTATTGTCGCTGGAATGATCGTCAACTACTATTAATTCCCAATCTTGATACATTTGTCGTTGTACAGATAATATCGATTCGCCAATTGTCTTTTCCGCATTGTAAGCCGGCATGACGACTGAGAATTTTCTGTTTCCGGTCTTCATGTTATTGACTTGCTTCATTGCACTGGTAGGTTGTCTTGTACCGATCGCGCATTAGTTCAAGAGTCCAGTGTTTCTCTGCGTGTTTTCGACCCGTGTTGCCAAAAGTCAGCCGTAAATTTTCATTTGCTAGAAGCGCTTCTATCTTTGTCTTGATATCCAGGATATTTTTCGGTTCAGCCAGAAACCCCGTTTCGTTGTCCTTGACGATTTCTCTGTTTCCGCCAACATCTGTGGCTACAATCGGAAGTCCTGACCAGGCTGCTTCTACTAACGCGACCGAAAAACCTTCTGTTAACGATGTCAACGCAAACACGTCGAACTGCGCGAGAAGTTCCTCAGCGTCGTTTCTCTCGCCCAATAAAACTGCGCTCTCCTGAATTTCAAGACTGTCTATTAAACACTGCATATCGTTTTTTTCTGGTCCATTCCCGGCGATCACTAGTTTTGCAGCTGGATATGCTTTCAAAACTTCCGCGAAGGCCTTTATCAGCGTGCCATAGTCCTTTACAACGTTCAGTCTTCCTATCGACCCTACTATGGGCCCTTCTAGCGGAAGTGAAAGTTTTCGCCGCGCATCTTTTGTTCTCGTGTTCTCGCAGCCGTTTTTATTGATCGCTGGTATTCCGTTGTAAATTACAGATATAATACTCTGGGGGACAATCTTTTCGGCTACAAAGCGACTTCTAGCTGCTTCACAAACTGCGACGACTGCGTGTGTTTTGTATAATGAAAGGTTATAGAGAAAATTCATTCTTTTCCCTTTCAAATGCATTCCCATGTCGTGTCGGGTGCTTACCCTGCGAACCTTTAAGCCTAGGCTCGCAGCGGTCGCATAATAGTGAGGCAGTACATTATGAGTGTGAATTACGTCAACCCCATTGGATACGGCGTCTCTAAGTCTTTTTATTGTACGGAGATCGAATCCGTGTCGCTTTGCCATGCAGGTAACAGGTATACCTGCTTCTGTCAGCGGTGCAGCGAGCGGTCCGTTCGACCATATTGTTATGATTTGTACATCGTCGCCGGCTTTTTTCTGTGCGATTGCAAGCCTCACAACCGTGCGTTCTAATCCGCCGACTTCTAATGAGTCCACTACATGGACGATTGACTGAGCGGCAGATTTGCCTGGTTTGAGTGCTTGCGGGTCAGTCACTGGTTGCTCTTATTTTCCGGCTGTTGATGCAGTTGAGTAGTCTTGATTTCCTCGCAAGATTCTCAAGACTTTTCGGATCAGGTTGAACATCATGCCGTTTGAAGATTCTAGTAAGGCCACTCGTTCCTCAAGCTTGGCGACCTGCTCTTGAAGCGATCGTTCGGCTGCCGTTGGCAGTCGAGATATCTGCGCGCCGCCAGTTACGCCAGCCGTATTGCTTACTAGTTGAGGTCCGTTTGTTTCGACGCGCGCTTCGACTGAGGGTGTATCAGCTTTATCCGTTACACCGAGCTCAAGCTCCATTTCGGCTGACACCGTATCGACATCGGCCGCACCGATCAGTCGCTTGTCTCCCAGATACGCTGCAAGCAACAGCCGGTCGCACAGCGTGTTGATGCGCCGGGGCACACCGCCGCTGCCGGCATGGATCTGCGCAAACGCCGCGGTATCGAAATGCGGGTTATCGCTCCAGCCTACATGCCGCAGTCGGTGCTCGATATAGGCCCGTGTCTCTTCGACATCGAGCGGTCCTAGGTGATAGGACGCAATCACCCGCTGCTTGAGCTGGCTCATTTCGGGGCGCTGCAGGATGCCGCGAAACTCGGGTTGCCCAACTAAAAAGCTTTGTACAAGCGAGCGGGTGCCAACTTGGAAGTTCGACAGCATGCGCAGCTCTTCAACCGCGCCCTGCGAGAGGTTCTGCGCTTCATCGACGATCAGCAGGGCACGACGGCCCTGGTCGTTGAGCATCTCGAAATGCTGCTGCAAACGGGTGAGCAGCGTCGACTTATCTTCCCCGCTAGAGGGCAGACCGAAGGCCGCCGCAACCAGTCGCAGCAAATCGTCGGAGTCGACCTGCGTGCTGACAATCTGCACCGGCACGATCGCATCGTTCTGGATACGCCGCAGCAGACCTCGAAGCAGCGTGGTCTTGCCTGCGCCCACATCGCCGGTGATGACGATGAATCCCTCGCCCTGATGCAGACCATATTCAAGATAGGCCAGTGCGCGCTTATGGCCTCGGCTGCCGAAGAAAAAATCGGGGTCTGGGTTGAGCTGAAAGGGCTTGGCGCTCAGACCGAAATGACTCTCGTACATGGCTGGCCTGCGGGTTTAATGGGTGATGGTCAGAAACGGAAATCGACATAAGTGAACACTGCGGCTTCGTCGTACTGCACGGTGGTGCCGGTGCCGCTCTGATGCTGCAGCCGAGCGCCAATCGACCAGACCGCGCGTGGCGTGAAGCGGTAGTCCCAACTCGCCAGCAGTTGATTCAAGCGGGCAAAGGAATTGATCGAAGTCGAATTCGAGTCGGTCTGGCGATAACCGGCATTCATTGAGCTCACCGAATCGAGCCGATAGCTCACGCCGAGCGAGCCACCGTACTGGTCCAGATCGTTGAAGCTGCCGCCGATAAAGGGCACCGCGGTGGTCTGCTTGTTCATGAAGACTGTGGCCAGAACGCCGAGGCGTGTGCCGACATAACCGATGCTGGCGGTCAGGTTGTCGACAAAGAGCACCGGGCTGTTCAGAAAGTTGGCGCCATAGCCGGGGTTGGTGCCGAAAAGGCCGGAGCTCACGCTGTTGCCGGCAGTGTTGCCAAAGAGCAGATTGCGATTGGCCAGACCTTGCGCTACCGGATTGGTAAAGAGTGAACTGCCGGGCGTGGTGCCGGTTGCACCAGTCTGCGCGCCCATCATCGCGCCTGAGCTTGCGCCATAGGCGCCGTAGCCGCCATAGCCACCGTAACCTGCACCGGCATAAGGATTGTTGCCGTTAGTCACGCCGTTGTAGTAATTCAGGCCGAAGGTCCAGTTGGACGCCACATGCCGGGCCTGCGCATTGCCGGTATTGCCAAAATAGCGGTTGGCCCAGTAGGCCCTGAACGAGGTTCGATCATCAGGTACCCATTCGACCGATGCCGCCGGGCCCCAGCCGCTGTTCTGGCCCTGATCGTTAAAAAGCACATCGCTTTGCGCATAGCCGGCGCCGGCACCGATGCGGAAAGTTCGCGTGGGCAATAGCCAGGCCAGGAGGTCGGCATCGCCACCGTGATAGCCGTAGCCGTTGTCGTAATTGATGTTGTAGTAGTTGGCCTTGGCTGATAGACCGACGTACCGTCGCGAGAAGTCGCTGCGCACATCGCCCATCAGGGACTGACTCACACTGCTCGAGATGTTGTTGCCCGGGTCGACATAACGGGCGACATATCGGGTGTTCCAGCGTCCATCACCGTCGATGCGACCAAACAGATTCGGTGCGAGTGTCAAATCGCTGTATTGACTGACGTTAAAGGTCTGAGCGCCAGGCGTATAAGACGAAGCCAGAAAAGGGTTGGTGTTTGTCGCAAAAAGATTGGCCGCCGCCAGTACATGGAAGTGGTCTTCATTGACCTTCCAGTTGGCTGCTGCACCAAGGTTCTGATACGTGTTGTTCTTGTTGTTCGTGCCGCCGTCATTGCTGCGCGCCACGAAATTCAGGTTGTAGAACGCCTGCGCAACCAGTTTTTGCGAGGTGTAGTTGGCGTTCAGGTAGGGGCTTACCTGAAGCATCATGCCCCGAACCTGCTGACCGCTTGCCTGAAGATTCAGGTTGTTGCTGTAGAGCAGTGAGGTGCGCATGCCGAGATAGATGGTATTCGGTTGCGCGGTGGCGTTCAGATTGCCAACGCCGATCGGGGTGATGCCGGCCGGTGCGCCGATCGATCCTGGCACAGGCACAATCGACACCGCACCGGGAGACGATGATCCCGGAAGAAGTGGTGTGAGTTGAGCCGAAGCAATGACGGGTGATAGCAGCAAGGTCGCGAGACCGGCGCGTCTGCCTCTGCGAATCGTGGTCGAATCAAACGGACGATCAGCTCGCGGCATATCCATAACCCTGATAGCCCACCGCACGAGACTCGCGCGATTTATTGAGGACCATGCCGACCACCTCGGGCGAACCGATGCTGGCCAACGCGTCTTTCACCGCTTCGCGGGAAGTGTTCCCAGCCTCGACCACCATCACGATCTGGCCCATATAGGCCGCGAGCACGCGGGCTTCGGTGGTGATCAGCAGTGGTGGGGTATCGAAGATGATGATCCGATCGTCATAACGATCGGACAGATGATTGAGCAGCAGGCCCATGGATTCACTCGCGAGGAATTCGGTGGCCTGCTCATGATGGCGGCCGGCCGTCAGGATCGAGAGTTTATCGACGTTGGTCGGTTGCACAAGCTCGCCAATGTCGAGTGTGGTGTCGGTCAGCCAGTCCATCAGCCCACGCGACGACTCGAAGCCGAGCTCGCGCGGCAGCGACGGGCGCGCCACATCGGCATCAACCAGCAGCACATGCGTGTCGCGCTCGGCTGCAATGCTCATCGCCAGATTGATCGCGCAAAAGCTCTTGCCTTCGCCTGCAAAGGCGCTGGTGACCATCACTCGCCGACCGTTCTTGACCGCCGGTGCCGAGCCCGATCCGAAAGCATTCACCAGCAGGGGGCGCTTGATCATGCGGAACTGCTGGCCGATCTCGGACGGCGCGCCATCGGGTGTGACGAAGCCGCGCGCGCGCAGTGCTTCGATATGGATGCGGGACTGCTTGCGGGCGATGCCAGGGGCTGCAGTGGAGCGCAAACCAACTCTGGCTTCTGATGGCGCGTCAGCACGCGGTGTGGAGGTCGGGGCTAGCGCGGGTGCAGCAGAAGGTGCTGCAGCAGGTGACTGAGACGGCGTCGAAGCAGGCGCTGTAACCGGCGGTGGTGCAAGCCGCGCACCAGCAGCCACGACTGGTGCGCTCGAATCAGATGGCTTAGCTTCGGCTGCCTTGGCGGCCTGTGCTTTGGCCAGCGCCATCGCCCGCTCGGGCAGCGAGCCGGCATCGGCCGGTGCCGCTGCAAGTTTGTCGACAGCTCTTTCGATGAGACTCATGTCAGTTTCCTTGGTGTCATCGGGCAAGCAGCTTCATGGTCTGCCATCCAATCAGTGCGCCAAACAGCAGCAGATAGAGCAGTGTAGTGGTCGAGAAGGTCAGCACCGCTTTGCGATTGCGAGCGCGGCTGAGCGGGTCGATCAGCAGCGAGACCGAACCCAGCAGCGGAATGCCGGTGTAAGCGCGCAGGCTGCGGCCGTCGAAGAATGTGGGCTTCAACTGATTAAGGAGGAAGGCAACGCCCAAGCCGGCTGCAATTGATGCGAGCAGAGCACCTGTGAGAAAGACAGGTCGATTAGGAAAAACCGGCTGAGGCGCAACACGCGGCGGGTCGATCACGCGAAACTCGCCAATCCCGGATTTTGATTCCATGTCACCTGACATTGCTGCCGATTCGCGCCTGGTAACGAGTGAGTCGTAGTTCTTCTTGTTGATCTCGTAGTCGCGGTTGAGTTGAACATACTCGGCTTCGATCTTCGGGATGGTCTGAGCTGCGGCCTTTGACTGGGCAAGACGGTTTTCTGCATCCGCCAACTTCGCACGCGCCGAGCCGATCTTCGATTCGGTCTCTGCCATCGAGATCTTGATGTCCTGATAGACCTTGTTCGGAATCACCGTGGTGTTTCCGCTGCGAGGTGCTACGCCGGATGCGGCTGCCTTGATCTCGGCGGCCCGCGCGATCTCGAGGTCTTTGAGCACCCGACGCTGGTTTATCACGTCGGGATGTTCTTCTGTGAAACGCAGCGTCAGTTCATCGAGTTGCTTGCGAACGAACTCGAGACGCTTTTCGGTATCGGTCTGCCCGACCGCAATCAGATTACCCGACGCATCCGATGAGGTGAACGAAGGCTTTTCTTCAGCTAATTGACGACGGAGTGCCTCGCGGCTGTTCTCGAGCTGCCGCAGTTCCAGGCGAGCAAGATCGAGGTCTTTTTGCGCGTTGCCGGCCATGGTCACGTAGTCCTCGGCCATGTTGGGCATGACCTGAAGATTGCGGATCTTGAAGTCTTTCAGCGCACTTTCTGCATCGACTAATCGCTTTTGATACATCGCGATCTGCTCGTCGATGAAGCGTCGGGCCTGGTCGGAGTCACGGCGTTTGTCGCCCAAGTTCGACTCGACGAAAATTGAAAGCAGAGACTGAACCACCTTGCGTGCTGCCTCGGGGTTTTCATCGCGGTAGGCAACGCTGTAGAGATTGTTGCCACCCGATGGCCTGAAAACGATCTTCTTGATCAGTTCATCAACCATCTTCTCGCGTTCCTGCGGGCTCTTTGTTTGAAGATCGAGGTCGGACATCCTCACGACCCGCTCGACATTAGGGCGGCTGATGAGGGTGCGCGCCATCATCTGTACTTGCTGGTCAACATTCGGCTGCACCGCCAGCCCTTCCATCAGAGGCTTGAGGATCGACTGTGTGTCCACAAAAACACGTGCCGTGGCCTCGTATCTGTTGGGGATGAGCATCACAATCGCGGCACCGAGGGTCCCGAGAACAAGCGTCGTGGCCATCGCGGGCCAGCGCTTGAGCCAGAAAGCCGGCAGCAGTTCGCGGAGCTTTAGAAAGAGTTCGTTCATGTCAGAAGTAGCTCTCGGGAATCAGGATGACATCACCGGGCAAGACCTCGACATTGGCCGAGACATCACCGCCTTTGAGCAGGTCACGCAATCGCACGTTGTACTGCTTGTTGTTTTCTGTCTGGCGAATCAGAGTGGCGCGATTGCCGGCGGCGTTTTCGGTGATGCCGCCGACCAGGATCATCACATCGAGCAGGGTCATGCCCTGTTTGTAGTTGATCGCAGCCGGCTTGGCAGCCTGGCCGACCACGCGAACCTGCTCGCTGGCATTGCCCACAAAACTCGCCACCGACACGGTGACGCTCGGTTCGCGAACATACTTGGTCAGGCGGCCTTCAATTTCACGCGCCAGATCGGCCGGCGTCTTGCCCAGCGCAACAATATCTTCGACCAGCGGCGTGCTGAACTTGCCGTCGGGACGCACCGGCACCGTGGTCGACAGTTCGGGATGGCGCCAGACATTGATATTGAGCGAATCGCCCGGCCCGATCTGATAGGTGTAGGTGGGTACCGCGGCTTTGGCCGGTGCCGGCGGCAGGCTGGACGTGGCGCAGCCTGCGAGTCCGATGGCTGCGATCAGGCAGACCAGTGAGCGGGTGAGAAAACCGGAGCGCTTCATCGAATGATTCCTTATGCGGTCGCCAAAGAGGCAGCGGGTCGTTCAGAAACTTTGAGAAAACATCAAACAGCCGGGGAAGCTGCCGCCAAAAACCACCGGTCGACCTTGCACCTTAGCCATTCCCTTTGCAAGACTCCTGAGCCCCTGAATGATCGGTCGATTCCGACCGATCGGCGAGGGACATTGTCACGATGACCATGTTGCAGAAATGACCTATTGTGTGGCTTACCTCGGTGCTTCAGGCCTTAAAGCTTGGCTGCCAGCTCGCCGGCTGCCTTGGCGTTTGCCGACTCCGGAAAATCTTTTATCAGAGCCTCGGCCGCCGACTTCGCCGCAGCCTTGTCACCCGACTTTGCCAGGGCCTGCACATAGTGCAGCCGGATGTCGGCCGCCTTGGGTGCCAGCGAGGTCGCCTGCTTGAGCAGCTCGACTGCGCGTTGCGTATCGCCCTTGTCCAGCAGCACCAGCGCCAGTGTGTCGATCACCGGAGCGGCCTGCGGCGCTTTGGCGAAGGCATCTTCCGCATATTTGACCGCTCTTGGGTCTTTCAACTGGTAATAGCACCAGGCCAGGTTGTTGATCGCCGGCACGAAGTTGGGGCTGGTGGCCAGCACCGACTCATAAAGCTCAGCCGCCGCCTTCCATTGCTGCGCGGCCAGCACCTGATCACCGGCATACATCTTCAGCTGGTTATCGTTGGGCGCGGCTTTCAGGCCCTCGCGCAGCGCTGCATCGGCTTCAGCCTTGCGCCCGCCTTCGCTGAGCGAATTGTGCAGCTTCATTACCAGAACTGGTGTGCGCTCGACGGCGATCGCTTTGCGATAGGCGCCGGCAGCATCGAGCCATTTCTTGTCGGATGCCAGCAGATCGCCTTCGAGCGAAAGACCGGCCGGGCTGTTGGGCAGCTCCTTTTGCAGGGTCTTGGCGATCTTCTCGGCGTCTTCCTTGCGGCCTTCTTTGAGCAGCATCGCGGCCATGCCGAACTGCGGCTCGGTCGCCTTGCGATCGAGTTCAGCGGCGGCCCGAAAACTCGCCAGCGCGCCGCTGGTATCGCCCAGCCCGGCTTTGATCTCGCCAAGCCTCATCTGCACCGCGACCGATTTCGGATACATGCGCACGATCTTCTCGAAGGTCTCGATCGCCTGCTGCTTGTCGTCGGCGCGCAGATATAGCGTGCCCAGCGCGTCGAGCAACTGGGCGTTCTCGGGCTGCTGCGCCAGGGCCTGCTGCACCAGCGGAATCGCGTCTTTCGGCTTGCCTATCTGGACCTGCTGCTGCGCAAGTGCCAACAGCGGCTCGATGGCGGCGGGGTCAGCAGCCTGCGCCTTTTTGAGCAGCGCGGTCACATCCTCTGCCTTGGCGCCGGTGCGCGCCATCAATTGCGACAACGCAACCATCGCCTGCACATTCTTCGGGTCGCGCTCGACCAGCGCTTCGAAGCGCTTCCTGGCGGCATCCGGCTTCTTGTCGTTCAGATCGAGTTGCGCGAGATTGGCCACCGCCGGGAAAAACTTGGGATCGATTTTTTCGGCGGCCTCGAAGCTTGCGCGGGCGCCGGCCACATCACCCTTTGCCAGCAGCACCGTGCCACGCAGATTGGCCGCCAGCGGCTTGTCGGGCTGCTTCTTCTCAAGCCCCTCGATCGCCTTGAGCGCCTCATCGTATTGCTTGGCCCGCAGCCGCTCGGTGATCAGGGCGAGGTCTGCCTGGGTCGAGCTGGTATCCAGGCTGACCGCGGTCTGAAGTTCGCTGAAACCCGATTCGATCTTGCCTGACGAGATCTCGGCCAGGCCCAGCACCGTGCGCTTGGTGGCATCCTTCGGGTCGAGCGCGGTGGCACGGGCCAGATAGTCGGTGGCGGCCTTCAGGTCGTTGCGACGCATCGACGCTTCGCCCGCGATGCCCAGCAGCACCGGGTCTTCAATGCCCTTGTCGATTGGCACCTTGGCGACCTGCACTGCACGCTCGAAGTCGCCGCGCCGCAGATAGACCGCCGACAGCAGACGCGCACCCTGCAGCGAATTGGGCGCTCGCTGTGCGACCTGCCTGGCATAACTCTCGGCCTGCTCCATCGAGTTTTGCGATAGCGCAATATTGGCGGCAAGCGCCAATGCCGGAAGGAACTCGGGATTGACCTTGAGCACCTGCCCAATGGCCGCCGAGGCGGAGTCGAGCTTGTTCTGACGAAAGTCGAGCAGGGCCTTGAAATACTGCGCAATTGGCAGATTGGGCGCGATTTTCGTGAGCTCGGCGAGCTGCGATTCGGCGGCGGTGAACTCCTTCTGATCGGTGAGCAGCGAGATCAGCTTGATGCGTGGCGTGATGCTTCGCGGATCAGCCTCGATTGCTTTCTCGAGCGTCGTGCGTCCGCCGGCGATGTCGCCTTGGGCAATCTGCAGGTCGGCCTTGAGCAGCAGGCCGTCAGGCAAAGCCGGTGCTTTGGCAAGCACTGCATCGATGGCAGTGCTGGCGCCGGCCAGGTCACCATTGCCGGCCTGCAGCTGGATCAGCGCGATCTGCGGCGGAAAGTAGTCGGCCTTCAACTGCACCGCCTCTTTGAATGCTGCCGTGGCGCGCTTGTTGTCGCCGTCGCCGGCATAAGCCCGGCCCGACCAGTAAGCCACCGCCGCCCTGCCTTCGGGCTGCGTGACCGGATACTTCGCCGCGGCCTCGAGAGCCTGCTTGCCTTCTTCCATCGAGATCAGGGCGTCCATCAGGCCGGGCAGGGCGCGTTCGGGCGCGATCTTGAGTTCAAGCGCCCGGCGAAACTCTTTCTCGGCCGAGCGCGGATCGCGGTTGGACAGATACAGATCGGCCAGCAGGGCGCGGGCTTCGGCATTGTCAGGATCTTTTTGCAGCGCGTTTTTCAGGTGAATCTCGGCCGCCTTGAGGTCCTTTTGCTGGATCGATGTCTTGGCCTTGTCGAGCAGCGCTGATGGGCTGTCCTGGCAGCCGACCAGCAGGGTGGTGGCAACCGCTGCCGACAGCAGGGCTGCCGTCAAACGGCTCAGTCTGGCAGGCGTCTTGCGCGCAGCGGATCGTGTGATCGACAGGGTCATGGTGGATGTCTCCGGGTGTGGCAGCGGTGCAGTCAGTGGTTTAGCGAAGGCCAAGGCGCGCCATCATGTCGTAGAGGGTCGGGCGGCTGATACCGAGCAATTCGGCGGTTTTGAGCACATTGCCGTCGCAGCGGGCGAGGGTCTTGAGAATCGCCTGCTTGTCGGCATCGTCGCGGATCTGCTTGAGATTGAGTGCCGGCATCTCGTCGGGAGCGGTCAGACCGAGGTCGTCGGCAGAGATGCTCAGCTCGTCAGCCATGATGACCGCGCGCTTGATCGCGTTTTCAAGCTCGCGCACATTGCCCGGCCACGGGTGCGCCTCGATCGCGTTGAGTGCTTCGTCGCTGAGCGTGAGGTCGACGCGACCGTTGGCCTGCGCAAAGCGCTGCACGAAGGCATGGGCCAGCAGGCTGACATCGCCAGAACGTTCGCGCAGCGGCGGAATGCTGACGATCATCTCGGTGAGGCGATAGAAGAGGTCTTCACGAAACGCACCTTCAACGATGCGCTCGCGCAGATTGCGGTGCGTGGCGCAGATCACCCGTACATCTACCGCGATTTCCTGGCGCCCGCCGACCCGCTCGATGACCCGTTCCTGCAAGAAGCGCAGCAGCTTGGCCTGAAGGGCCATCGGCAGGTCACCGATCTCGTCCAGGAACAGCGTGCCCTGATTGGCGAGTTCGATCTTCCCAGGGGTCTGTTTGGAAGCGCCTGTGAACGCCCCTTTTTCATAGCCGAAGAGCTCGGATTCGAGCAGCGCATCCGGAATCGCCGCGCAGTTGATGGCCACGAAGCGCTTGTCGGCGCGTGCAGAGCCATTGTGAAGGGCGCGGGCCAGCACTTCCTTGCCGGTGCCGGAGTCGCCCAGCAGCATGACCGTGGCCTGGGTCGGGGCCAGACGTTCGATCTGGCGACAGATCTTGAGCATGCCCGGGTCGCGGGTGATCAGGCCGGTAAATCCCTCCCCGAGTTGCGACTGGCGCAGCAGTCGGTTCTCGTGTTCGAGATCAGCGACCCGAAAGGCGCGGGCAATCACCAGCCCCAGGATGTCGGGCTCGAAGGGCTTGGCAAAAAAATCATAGGCACCGATGCCGATGGCGCGCACCGCATTCGACCGATCGTTCTGGCCGGTGAGCGCGATCACCTTGGTGGTCGGCGCGATCGCCATCACCGACTCAAGAATGCGAAAGCCCTGCTCGGTAGTGTCGGGTGTGGGTGGCAGGCCAAGGTCGAGCGTCATCACCCGCGGCTCGCTGCGGCGAACCGCGGCAATCGCGCTGTCGTGATCGTCGGCAAAGACGATCTCGTACTGATCGAAGCTCCAGCGCATCTGCTTTTGCAGACCCTTGTCGTCTTCGACCACCAGCAGGACCGGGCGCTCATCGGACATCGGCGGTCCTCTCTGGGCTTGTCGTGCTCGTCTCGCCATGCACCGGCAGGCGGATCGAAAAGCAGCTGCCACCGCCCTCGGTGCTGGTGACGGCCAGCGACCCGCCGATCTCGCGGATGTACTCGCGGCTCTCGAAGGCACCGATCCCCATGCCATGCTCCTTGGTCGAGCTGAAAGGCTTGAAGAGCTGGTTGTCGATGAACTCGCGGCTCATGCCGGCGCCGGTGTCGATCACATTGACCAGCACGTCCCGGCCATCGCGCCCGGCCTCGATTCGCACCGATCCGCTCGAGGGTGTGGCTTCGATCGCGTTCTGGACGAGATGGCCGATCACCCGCTCCAGGCGGTCGCGATGGGCGACGACCAGCAGGTCTTTGGCGGACTCGGAAACAGTCAGCTCAGGTTGCAAGGCAATTCCTCGTTTCGATTCGACGGCCTCAGCGAGCACTTCGGCCAGCATCAGCGGCGCGGGCTGCTCGATCGGCTTGGTGCCGACTCGCAATTGCATCAGCAGACCCTGCATGCGGTCGAGGACATTCTCGACGGTTTCGAGCATATCGCGTTGAAATTCAGGGTTGTCGCGGTGCCGGGCGGCGTTCTTGAGCAACAGTGAGAGCTGGGCAACCAGATTCTTGAGGTCATGGACGACAAAGGCACTCATCCGGTTGAATGAGTCGAACTGGCGGGCCTGCACGAGTTTTTCGACCGCCTGACTCACCGCAAGATAACCGGCCACCTGGCGCCCGGCAGCCTTGAGCACGTCGCGCACTTCCCAGTCGAGGGGAATGCTTGCCGCCGGTCGCTGCAGCTGGGCAATGCCGATCAGCTCGTCATTGAGTTCGAGGGGCACGATCAGCCAGGCTTGTGGATCATCGGTGAGCCAGGCGGGCAGCGTCAGACCCTGATAACGCTCGGGCAGCTTGCGCCATTCGGGCACATCAATGATCCATTGGCGCTCGGCCAGAAACCGTGGCAGGGGGTCGTCGGCCGCGATCGGCTCGCGCACCGTGAGATCACGGCGGGCATCACACACCCAGTTGCCCTGCTCGGTGCGCAGCCAAAGCGCGCTTGCCTGGCACTCGACCAGGCCTGCCAGACCCTGCAGGGCGCGGTAGGACAGGGTGCTGTCGGCGGTGCCGGGTTGCTCCGAGCGGGCGACCAGATCGGTGAGTTTGAGCCACTCGGTGCGGTAGTCATAGCGATAGGTGAAAAAGTGCTTGGCCAGCATCACCCGCATCTGGGCGCGCAGCCTGCCCGAGGCCGCCAGTGCAATGACACCGACCACCGCCGCAAACACCACCACCAGCTGGGCGACACCGCCCCATTCGCCACCGAAATAACGCAGGCCATAGCCGATCGCCGAGACCGCCAGCAAAAAGAGGCCCGAGGCCAGCAGGGTCGCCGAATGAAAGACGATTTTGCGTGACAGTCGCATCGCCAGGGGCGAATCGCCGGCCCGCGCGGCGGTGACCGCAATCAGCGGCACCATCAGCGCATTGGCATAGCCGCGCGCGACAAACCAGCCAGACTCGAAGCGACCGAAGAGCAGGGCGTCGCTGTAGAGCACCACGTCGAAGCCAAAGAGAGCCAGCAGCGCGAGGCAAAGAAACTTGATCGACCAGCGTTGCCCGTCGGGCAGATTGCGATAGAGCTGCTCAAGGCAGACCAGAACCAGAACCGAGGCGAGCAGACCGGTGCCGAAGCGCTCCTGAGGGCCGAGATGAAAGAGTGAAGAAGCGAACTGCGCGGCGGCGATCACGATCGCAAGCGACGTTCCGATCACCAGCTGGGTCGGGCTGATCTGCCTGCGTAGAACCGCGATCATGAAGCCGGTCCAGGCCAGTGGTCGCAGTGCCTCGGCCAGATGCAGCAGTTCGGGGATCGGCGCGTGAGAGGTGGTGGCCATGGCCATCATCGCCGCCCACACGACTTGAACGCCACAGGCTGCGATCAGCAGGGGGCCGAGCGACAGCCAGCTTTTGCGAAGGATGAGCAGGACGGCGAGGCCGACCCAGGCAAGCGCCGCCGCGCCGTAACCGAGAAATCCCGCTGATGCAGCAGCCTCGCTCAGCGTGCGCCCTTGCCGAGCAACACCACCTGGATCGTCTCGACCAGGATCATCAGGTCGAGAAACAGCGAGTGGTTCTTGACATAGTAGAGGTCGTACTGGAGCTTGGCCAGACCGTCTTCCAGCGAGGCGCCGTAGGGGTATCGCACTTGCGCCCAGCCGGTGACCCCGGGCTTGACCGAGTGACGAACATCATAAAAAGGAATCTTTTCGACCAGCTGATCGACGAAAAACTGCCGCTCGGGGCGCGGACCCACGAAACTCATATGGCCGGCGAGCACCGTCCAGAGTTGGGGCAATTCGTCGATGCGGGTGCGGCGCAGGAAGTTGCCGACACGGGTAATGCGCGGGTCCTTGGCCACTGCCCAGACTGCCTGACCGCCTTTTTCGGCGTCGGTGCGCATGGTGCGAAGCTTGAGGATCCTGAAATGCCGCCCGCCGAAACCGACCCGCTCCTGCGAGTAGAAGATCGGAAATCCGCTGTCGATTACCACCGCGATCATCGCCAGCAGCAGAATCGGCAGCGCCAGCAGCAGCAGACTGGCCGAGGCGATCAGATCGAATAGGCGCTTGACCAGGTCGCGGGTCATGCCCTGGTCGAAACCGTTGCCAAAGATCATCCAGCTTGCCCGCATGCTGTCGATGCGCAGCACGCCTTCTTCTCGCTCATAAAAGGACTGCAGATCCATGACCTTGATGCCATGCAGCCGTGCGTCGAGCAACTGACGCAGCGGCAGGACACCACCCCGGCGCTCGCGCACCGCGATCACGATCTCGGACACCTTGAGCTCTTCGGCGGTGCGGCGCAGCAGGTCGTGATTGAGCGGACGCTCGACCCCATCGGCATTGCGCTCGGCCATGACCGGATACAGGCCGGCATATTGAACCGACTGGCGCCCGGCGCCCTTGTGCAGGCAGCGGATGACTGCCTCGGCTTCGGCACCGTTACCCAGCACCAGCACACGCCGCTTGGGCAGACCGATGTCGGTCAGCCAGAAAAAGCTCAGCCGCAGCAGCAGGACGCTGCCGAGCGCCAGCAGCGAGCTCCAGGCCATCACGCCACGACCGATGTAAGTCTCGGGAAAGAGATAGAAGACAAGGCTGATCAGCAGCAGCGACATGCCGTAGGCGATCAGGATGCGGTTGAAGGTGTTGCGAAAGCTCTCGGCCTGAGTCTGATACAGCCCGAGCGCCGACATCGACATCAGCATGATGAAGGTGAAAACGCCGGCTTCCATCATCGGGATGGACGCAAGCGAACCTGAAGCTCGCACCTGAAAGCCGAGAATCACCGACTGGAAGAGGACAGCGCCTTCCAGGAGGGTCAGCAACAGCAGCCGGACCGAGAGATAGTGGTTGAATACGCGGATCATGATGATGGGAGCTTAGCGTGACAGGAGAGCGGCCGCGAGGAAATACGGCACGCAGAGGGTTCACAAGACAACGCAGGCATAAGCTCCTACAGTTCAGCTCGTCAGCCGGAGGCCGAGTCTACGTCCTGTTGCATTGCAACAGTGTGTCCCGACCGGAAATTTATCGGGCTATCCGATGGGTTTTCGCCAGTATCGCCAAAAAAGAAATTTTTTGTGTCTTGATTGTGTCTGGCTGTACGGGTCAGTCACCGCTCGCCAATCATCAGGCGCTCTCGGGTGCCGGTGGCCTCACGACATCCGGGTGACCGGATCCTGTCTGAAATAGCCTGAGAAACACTCGTAAAGGGCCGGAAATGCTCGCTGGAAGCTGACCGGGCTGACAAAAAAGGCTTCGGCGGCGACCGCGAAAAACTCGGCCTCGTCGGTGGCGGCATAGGGGTCGAGCGGCAGCCGGGCATACCAGGCGTCGGCCGCTTCGCTCTCCGGGTCGATATCGGCTGGAATCGCTGCCTCGATCGCATCGAGCTGTCGACATAAGTCATCGAAAGCCTGGTAGAGCGTGGTTTCCCAGCGCTGTCTGAGGCTGGCCGGCATCGGCGGGCAGCCATTGGCCTGGCCATCGGCCATATCCAGTTTATGGACGAATTCATGGATGACGATGTTCGACATCGACTGATCAGGTGCATCAGTGAAGTCGGTCTGAGGCCGGATGTCGTCCCAGGACAGCACCACCGGCCCGCCCTCCATCGCCTCACCGGCCAGGATGTCTTCGAATTCATGGACCAGCCCGTCCTCATCGGTGAGTTTGCGTTGCACCAGGAAGGCGGCGGGATGGACCACGATCTCGACGAAATCGCCGTAGTGCGACAGCCCCAGGTGCAGGATCGGCAGGCAGGCCTGGGCGGCAATGGCCAGGCGCATGTCGTCATCAGGTTCGAGGCCCTGTGCGCCACTGACGGTCTTGCTCGTCAGAAAACCGGCGATCAGCTCGCGTATCCGATCGGACTCGGTGTCGCTCAGGCCGCGCAGACAGGGCCAATCGGCCTGCAGGCGCACCCAGGCAGGCAGGTCAATGGCGAGTTCTCGGCGGGCTTTACGTGGCCAGATCATGGCAGGACGGCAGGCAGGCTTGGCTCCCTATAATGCCAGTCCCCATGAGCTCACCATCCCCCTCCTCAGCAGGCTTGCCCGGGATCGCCTCGCCCGCTGTCCGGTCGATCGATGATCCGGCCGAAGCGCTGGCGCCGGCCGCCCCGCAAGCGTTGACCGAGGCGCTGGCATTGGTGCGCGAGCGGGCCAGTGGTTTGGCGGTTGATCACGCTGGCGATGGGGCGGGCGATGGGGAAGAGTCGGTGGCCGATCATGCCGCCGGCACGCTGGCGATTCTTGAGGCCTTACGGGTCGATGAGGCGACGCGACTGGCGGGCGTCCTCTTCGGGCCGGGTAAGGCGCTGGCCCTGGACGACATCGAGTCGCGATTTGGCACCGAAGTGCGGGTACTGGTCGAGGGGATGCGCGAGCTGCTCAGGCTCAAGGACCTGACGCTCAAAGCCGATGCGCCCAGCACCGGCGAAGAACTCGAGACCCTGCGGCGAATGACTTTGGCCATGGCGAGCGATATTCGCGTGGTGCTGATCCGGCTGGCGTCACGCCTGCAGACCCTGCGCCACCATGCCCGCGCCAGGACTTCTCCTGCGCCGGCGGTGGCGCGCGAGACCCTCGAAGTGCTCGCGCCGCTGGCCAATCGCCTCGGTCTCGGTCAGCTCAAGTGGGAGCTTGAGGACCTCGCCTTTCGCTTTGTCGAGCCTGAGCTCTATCGCGGGATTGCAAGCCAGCTTGAAGAGCGGCGTCTCGAACGCGAGCAGTTCGTGGCGGCAGCGGTCGAGCGGCTTCGCTCGGCACTGCGGGAGGCTGGTGTGGTCGCCGAAGTGAGCGGGCGACCGAAGCATCTCTACAGCATCTATAACAAGATGCGCACCAAGGACCTGAGTTTCGATGAGGTCCAGGATCTGCGCGCTTTTCGGGTGCTGGTGGCCGATACCCGCGACTGCTACACCGTGCTGGGCGTGGTGCACGAGATCTGGCCGCCAATTCCGCGCGAATTCGACGACTACATTTCGCGACCCAAGCCCAATGGCTATCAGTCGCTGCATACCGTGGTGATCGCCGAGGACGACCGGCCGCTCGAGATTCAGATCCGGACCCGGGCGATGCATCAGCATGCCGAGTTCGGCGTGGCCTCGCACTGGCGATACAAGGAGGCGTCGACCGGTGTGGCCGGCAGTCCGCAGGCGCGCGTCGAGTGGATGCGCCAGCTGCTGATGTGGCAGCAGGAGGTTGGTGCAACCCTTGGCGGCAAGCTCGCCACCGCGGGCGAGGGCGAGGGTGAGCGCATCTATCTGCTCACGCCGCAGGCCCGGGTGATCGAGTTGCCGGCAGGCTCCACCCCGGTTGATTTCGCGTATCACGTGCATACAGGCCTTGGCCATCGCTGCCGCGGGGCCCGGGTCGACGGGCACCTGGTGCCGCTCAACACCGTGCTGCGCAATGGCCAGACCATCGATGTGGTGGTTGCGCGGTCCGGCAGCGGCCAGGATGGCCCCTCGCGCGACTGGCTCAATCCGCAACTTGGGTTTGTGCGAAGCCCTCGGGCGCGGGCGAAGGTGCGGCAATGGTTCAATGCGCTCGAGCTCGCTCGCGATCTGGCCAACGGACGCGAGAAGGTCGAGCGTCTGCTGCAGCGTGAGGGCCGCACCGCACTCTCGCTGGATGAATTTGCGCGCCGACTGAAGTTCGCCTCCACCGATGAGCTGTTTCTCGCGGTCAATCGCGAGGAAATCGGGCCGAGGATGCTGGAAGAGGCGGTGCGTGAAGCCGAGCCGGTTCGCGAGCCGGAAGGCGAAGCCGAGGCTTTGCAGCGGCTGACTCGCCCCTCACGCAGCGGCACGTCGGGCGGCAGCCCGGTGCTGGTGGTCGGTGTCGATTTTCTGATGACGCAGCTTGCCCGCTGCTGCCGGCCGGCGCCCCCCGATCCGATCGTCGGATTCGTGACCCGCGGTCGCGGCGTGTCGGTCCATCGCGTCAATTGCCGCAGTTTTGCCGAGATGTCGCGGCGCTCGCCCGAGCGGGTACTCGAGACCGCCTGGGGCGACTGGCAGGCGCCGGCTCAGGCGCCATCAGGCAAAAAGGGCGTTGGCGCCGCTGTGAGGCGTGTCTATCCGGTTGATGTGGTCTTGCGGGCCAACGACCGGCAGGGCCTGTTGCGTGATGTGTCGGATGTGTTTTCGCGTGACCGGCTCAATGTCACCGAGGTGCGAACCCGCAGCCAGTCGGGCGTGGCGCAGATGCAGTTCACGATCGAGGTGACCGACATCGCGCAGCTCGATCAGACGCTGGCGGCGGTGCGGGGGGTTGATGGCGTGATCGAGTGCCGGCGGCATTAGGGTGGCATCAGGGTGACATCAGATCAGGGCGGCCTCAGCCCTTCTTCGCCGACTTCGGCCTGAAGGCCTTGCAGACCGCCTCATTCGTTTCGGCATAGGGCGCGCCGATCAGATCGAGGCAATAAGGCACCGCCGCGAAAATGCCCGGCACCGCCGCACGCGCCGGCTTGTCGCCGCTTGCGGGCGATGCGGCCAGACCCTGCAGCGTCTCCTGGATCGACTTCGGCTGCCCGGGCAGATTGATGATCAGCGCGCCGCCCCGGATCACCGCCACCTGCCGCGACAGGATCGCGGTCGGCACGAAGTTCAGGCTGATCTGACGCATCTGCTCGCCAAACCCGGGCATTTCCTTGTCGGCGACTGCCAGCGTCGCTTCGGGCGTGACATCGCGGCGGGCCGGACCGGTGCCGCCGGTGGTCAGCACCAGATGGCAGCCGGCAACATCGACCAGATCGATCAGGGTGCGCTCGATCTCGGCTTGCTCATCGGGGATCAGTCGGGTTTCGAGCTCAAAGGCTGTGGTCAGCGCCGACGCGAGCCAGGTCTCAAGCGCCGGGATACCCGCATCGGCATAGACGCCTGTTGAGGCGCGGTCGGAGATCGAGACCAGGCCGATGCGCAGGGGGCGGGAAGGCTTGTCGGCGTCAGCAGAGGGGGTGTCACTCATGGCATCAGGGATGGCAGGTCTTGAATCGGGTGTCAGGCGGGGCCTGACTGGTCTGAGTCAATCGGCGCAAGCATTCATCGGATTCATTCATCGCAATCATTCATCGGATTCATCAGCACCATCACCCTCGCCAAGCTCCGCGCTCATGATGTCGCGCAGCTCGCGAAACAGATCGCGGTAATGGCGACTGTGCTGCGCGCGTGAGACTTCGGTGGCCGCAGAGCGGATCATCGGATGCAGATTGCGCAAGGCCGCAACCGGATATTTTCCGACGAATTCGGTGAGCCGACCGGGCTCGGCGATCAGGGCATCGCGCCAGCGCTCGGCGGCATGCATGATCGCGGTCTCGGCACGATGGCGGTCGTCATCAACCACCAGCACCGCACGGATCGCATCGGCATCAACCCGTCGCATGAGTTTGCCGATGTACTGCATCTGGCGCCTGCGGCCCTCGTGCGCAGTGATCTTGCGCGCGAGCAACACCGCATCGAGCAGCGGCTCGGGCAGGGCGAGCTTGTCGAGCCGTGCTTTGGGCAAGCCGACGATGGTCTCGCCAAGCGCCTGCAGTTCGTGGGACTCACGCTTGCGCTGGGTTTTGCTCGGGCCCAGCGGCAGATTGTCATCATCTGCGTCGGGGTCGTCGTGGCTGTGGGTGTCGTAGGGAGGCGGTTTCATGGGCGCGTTATGATAGCCGGTCGTCCTGCGTCAGCCGCTGCGACAGCCACTTTATTGCCGCCGATTTTTGACCGCCTCGTACCGGTTTGCCCCGGTCTTTCACAATGTTCGACTACAGTCGCGCCCGTTTCGAAGAACTCGCCCAGTCGGTGCTCGACCGTGCGGCAAAGCTCGGTGCCACCGCAGCGTCCACCGACGTCTCCGAGGGTTCGGGCCTGTCGATCAATGTGCGCAAGGGCAAGGTCGAGACCATCGAGCAGACCCGCGACAAGGGCCTGAGCGTCTCGGTCTATATCGGTGACCGAAAAGGCCACGCCAGCACCAGCGATTTCGGCGATGAAGCCATCAATCAGACCGTCAAGGCGGCCTACGAGATTGCCCGCTTTACCGGCGAAGACAGCTTTGCCGGTCTGCCCGACCCCGACACGCTCGCCCGCGCTCCGAAAGACCTCGCGCTCTTTCACCCCTGGGCAATCGAGGCCGAAGAAGCCATCGATCTGGCCTGCCGCATGGAAGCGGCCGCCTTTGCGGTGAGTCCTGCGATCGTCAATACCGAAGGCGCAGGTGTGTCGGCCAGCCACGGCCATTTCATTTCGGCCAACAGCCTCGGCTTCATAGGCGGCTATCCCTACAGCCGTCACTCGATCTCGATTGCCCCGATCGCCCGGCGCGGGCGCGCCATGCAGCGCGATGACTGGTATTCGATGGCCCGGCATTCGGCTGATCTGGCCGACCCCAAGGCGGTCGGGCGATATGCCGCGCAGCGGGCGCTGTCGCGTCTGGGTGCGAAGAAGCTCTCGACCCGGCGCGTGCCGGTGCTGCTCGAAGCACCGCTTGCCTGCGGCATGCTTGGCAGTTTCGTGGGAGCGGCCAGCGGCGGTTCGCTCTATCGCAAGGCAAGTTTTCTGGTCGATGCGCTTGGCACCCAGGTGTTTTCGCCGCATCTCGACATCAACGAAGACCCGCATCAGCCGGGCGGATTCGGCAGCAGCGCGTTTGATGATGAGGGCGTGGCCACGCATGCACGCTCGGTGGTCACCGGCGGCGTGCTCGAAGGCTGGTTCCTGTCGACCTATTCGGCGCGCAAGCTCGGCATGAAGACCACCGGCAATGCCGGTGGCGCGCATCGCCTCTCACTCACCAGCCGGCATACCGATCCGCGCGACGATCTGAAGGCGATGCTGAAAAAGCTGGGCACCGGGCTTTTCGTGACCGAACTCCTCGGTCATGGGGTCAGTATCCTGACCGGCGACTATTCGCGCGGCGCAAGCGGCTATTGGGTCGAGGGCGGGCGCATCAGATATCCGGTCGAGGAAATCACCATCGCCGGCAATCTGAAAGATATTTTTTCCGACATCGTGGCAGTCGGGGCCGACGAAGTGCAGCGGGGCGCGTATCGCACCGGGTCGATGCTGATTGGTCAGATGGCGGTGGCCGGCTGATACCGCCGAGCTTGGTGCGGTGGTCTGCGGCCTGCGCTGTGTCCTGGAGTGCCGAGGCTAAGGTTTGTGCAGGCCGTCCAGGCGCGACTCAAGCTCGGCAAATGCCGCGATTTCCTCGGCAAGCGAATGCGGCTCGGGATGTGGCAGGCATCGGGCGATCTGCGCCAGATCGTGCTTGAGCACCCTGATCAGCGCGCCTCGCGTGGCAGCCGACAGCTGCGGCGGCGCTTTCGACAGGTCATCGAGCCGCGATATCGACTTGGCGGCATCGCGGATCAACTCGCTCACGTTCTTCAGATCGCCTGTCCGGTCGGGTGGTGGGGAGTGCATCGTCAGATTATGGCGCGGTGATTGCCGGTTGCGATGGAATTCGATCACGGCCTGTCGGGTGGTCACTGTCGCCCGACGGCCCGTCAATCACTTCAGGAATTTAGCGATGAGTACTGAGCGATGAACAAGGCCTTTGTCAAGGAAGACACCGATGAGGACGACGATGATCTCGACCCGTCGGCAGGCTCTGAGCCCTCGGGTCCGGCGCCTCCCAACTACATCACGCCCGAGGGCCACGCCCGGATGAGGGCTGAGCTGCTGCAGCTGCTCGACACCGATCGGCCGGAAGTGGTTCGTATCGTCTCGTGGGCGGCCTCCAACGGCGACAGGTCCGAAAACGGCGATTATCTTTACGGCAAGAAGCGGCTTCGCGAGATCGACCGGCGCATCCGCTTCCTGACCCGTCGACTCGACCGGGCAGAGGTGGTCGACTCCACGCGTCAGCGCGGCAACGACCAGATTTTCTTCGGTGCGACCGTGACCTATCGGCAGTTGGACGGCATCGAGCGGAAGGTGCGCATTGTTGGCGTCGATGAAGTCGATCCGCTCAATGGTCTGATCAGCTGGGTGTCACCGGTGGCCAAGGCGCTGATCAAGGCGCATGAAGGCGATCTGGTGTCGTTGCTCACGCCGGCCGGTCGGCTGGAGCTCGAGATCCTGACGGTGACTTACTGACTGACTGAACCGACGGGGCATGCTGCCGCAGCGTGAAGCCCCATCTCGTGCCGCGAAAAGCGATCATCCACTGCGTCAGCCCGCCATCGACCGCATCGGTCTGAGCGCATCAGACTGAGCGCATCAATCTGACCGCATCAGCCAGCGCGTGCCACCGCCATCAGTCGGGTGATCCGGCTCACATCGGTTTGCTTTCGCAGTTGCCGAAAGACTCTTGCAAGGTGCTGGCGATCGTGAACCTGCAGCGTAAAGCGCATGGTGGCAACCTGATCGGGTTCGTCATCCATTGAGACGGTGACGATATTGGCCTCAGAGGCGGCAATTTCGGCCGCGACTCGGGCGAGCGCGCCACGATCTTCGCGGATCTGTACTTCGATGATCGTGCGAAACAGGCCGCGCACCTCGTCACCCCAATCGACATCGATCCAGCGCTCGGCGTCTTTCTGACGCTGGCGTCTGGCTGAATCGCACTCGGTGCGATGAATCACCAGCCCATGGCCGCCACGCAGATGACCCACCACCGAATCACCCGGCAGGGGCAGGCAGCACGGTGAGCACTGGATCGCCGTGCCTTCGGTGCCGTGGATGGTGATCGGCATCGGGCGGGGCGTGAAAGCGGCGGCGGCCGGCCGCGCGCTCATCTCGAGCGCAATGCTGCGGGCCACGACCGGGGCCAGCCGCCGACCCAGTCCGACATCGGCATAGAGATCATCGAGCGACTTGGCGCCGGCATCGCGGGCATTTTTCTCGAGCAGCGCGCCGTCGAGCGAGCCGGCATCGATGCGCAAGGCGGCGAGCGACTGCTCAAGCAGGCGTTTGCCAAGATCGGCCGATTCGCCGTATTTCATGGTCCGCAGGAAATGACGGATTTCGGAGCGCGATTTGCCGGTGCTCACGAAGCCCAGCCAGGCCGGATTGGGGCGCGAATCGGCATCGGTGACGATCTCGATCACATCGCCGTTTTGCAGTTCGGTGCGAAGCGGCACAGGCTGACCGTTGACCTTCGCAGCCACGCACTGGTTGCCGACATCGGTGTGCACACTGTAGGCAAAGTCGATGGTGGTTGCACCCCGCGGCAATGCGCGGATATGGCCCTTGGGTGTGAAGACATAGACCGCATCAGGGAAGAGATCGACCTTTACATGCTCGATGAACTCGATCGAGTCGCCGGTCTTGTGCTGGATGTCGAGCAGGGACTTGAGCCACTGGTGCGTGCGCTTTTGCAGGTCGGTGAAGCTTTCTTCATCGGCCTTGTAGAGCCAGTGGGCGGCAACACCCGTCTCGGCCAGCTGGTTCATTTCGCGGGTGCGCACCTGGAATTCAACCGGGGTGCCATAAGGGCCCACCACGGTGGTGTGCAGCGACTGATAGCCGTTGACCTTGGGGATGGCGATGTAGTCCTTGAAGCGACCCGGAATCGGCTTGAAGCTCTGATGCAATGCGCCAAGGGCCAGATAACACGAGGGCAGGTCATCGACCAGCAGACGGATGCCGAAGACATCCATGACTTGCGAAAACGACAGCTGCTTTTCGCGCATCTTGCTGTAGATGGACCACAGCGCCTTTTCGCGCGAGACCATCTCGGCCTTGACGCCCATCTTGAGCAGCGACTTGTTGACCGAATCAAGCACACGACCCAGTCCCTCGCGGCGCACCCCGCGTGCTGCGGTCAGGGCGCGGGTGAGGGTGCGATACCGAAAGGGGTTCTGTGCACGAAAGGAGAGGTCGAGCAGTTCGCGGTAGAGGTCGTTCAGCCCCAGACGGTTGGCGATCGGTGCATAGATGTCGAGGGTCTCGGCGGCGATTCGCCGCTGCTTGCTGCGCTCGACCGCGCCCAGCGTTCGCATGTTGTGCAGGCGATCGGCAAGCTTGATGAGAATGACGCGGACATCGCGCGCCATGGCCAGCAGCATCTTGCGAAAGCTCTCGGCCTGCGCCTGTTCGCGACTGGCGAATTCGACCTTGTCGAGCTTGGACAGTCCGTCGACCAGTTCGGCCACCAGCGGGCCGAAGCGCTCGACCATCTGCTGCTTGCCGACGCCCGAGTCTTCCATGACGTCGTGCAGCAGCGCGGCCATCAGGGATTCGGCGTCGAGTCGCCAGCCGGCGCAGATTTCGGCGACGGCGATCGGGTGCGAGATATAGGGCTCGCCGCTTGTGCGGAACTGCCCGAGGTGCGAGCTGTCCGAGAAGCGATAGGCCTCGCGGACACGCTTGACGTCGGCTTCGGTGAGATAGCTCGCGGCGGCTTGAGTGAGTCCTGCCAGCGAGACGATCCGGCGCTCGTCGACCGGTGCGACGAAGACTTCGCCATCAGGCGAGCTTGCCGCCTGGCGGCGCGGACTGCGGGGATTACCGCCGGATTGACCGGCGACTGGGCGCGCCGGTGCTGCGCGCCGTTTTGGCGTGGTGACCGAATCGTCGTGTTTCATCGGCCAGCCTGCTGCAGCACGCTCAGATGGGTACGCGGCGCAGCATCTCGCGGCCGACCTTGCCGGCAGCGATTTCGCGCAGTGCAGTGACGGTGGGCTTGTCCTTGCTATCGATCTTGGGTGCATGGCCCTGCGCGAGCATGCGTGCGCGGTAGGTCGCGGTCAGCGTGAGCTCGAAGCGGTTGGGAATCTGCTTGAGGCAATCTTCGACGGTGATGCGGGCCATGGGGACATCCTGCGGAGGGTGAGCGGGTGATTGAATCGAAAAGGGATCAGGCAGATCGGGCCTTGCTCATACCCAGCGCTTCAAAGAGCTGGGCGTATCGCTTGCGTTGCTGGCCGAACCTTGCCCGGGCTGCGTCGAGGATCCCGGAAAGAACTCGGCTGGCCTCAGCAAAGTCTTGATTGATAATAACATATTGGCATTCGTCAGCATGCCCGAGTTCGCTGTGAGCGGCTGTCATCCGCCGCTCGATGACCTCGGCTGAATCCTGGCCACGCACCATGAGGCGCTGGCGCAGCGTCTCGAGCGACGGCGGCGCAATAAAGATCGAGATCGCCTGAGGAAAGAGTCGGCGGATCTGTGCGGCGCCCTGCCAGTCGATCTCGAGCACGATGTCGACCCCTTCGGCCATCTGTCCGGCAATCCAGGACTTTGAGGTGCCGTAGTAGTTGCCATGCACCAGCGCCCATTCGAGAAACTCGCCGGCATCGCGTCGCGCGATGAATTCGGATTCGCAAACAAAGTGATAGTCCACGCCGTTCTGCTCGCCGGGGCGGGGTGCGCGGGTGGTGAACGACACAGAAAGCCGCACGCCGTCGCGTTCAGCAAGCAGATGCCTCACCAGAGAGGTCTTGCCGGCGCCCGAGGGCGCGACCACGATGAGCAGGCTGCCGCAGTCGGTCGCATCGGCGGTCGGGCTGGCTTGGGCGTTGTCGGTCATGCGGCTACTCCAGGTTCTGCACCTGCTCGCGGATCTGATCGATCAGCAGCTTCAATTCCACCGAGGCCTGGGTGACGTCGATCCCGGTGGCCTTCGAGCCAAGGGTGTTGGCCTCGCGGTTGAGCTCCTGCATCAGAAAGTCGAGCCGCTTGCCGACCTGCCCGCCCTGATTAATGACTCGGATCATTTCGGTGATGTGGATCTCGAGCCGGTTGAGCTCCTCGGCGACATCCACCCGCATGGCGTGCAGTGAGACTTCCTGTCGGATTCGGGCAAGCGCTTCGTCCATCGGCACGGCCGATCCGGCGAGCCCGGTCGCGGCGGCCTCGCGCAGACGCTCGGACAAGCGCTCGCCGAACTGCGCGACCAGCGCTGGCGCCCGTGTCTGCACATGGGCCACGATGGCCGACATCGCCTGGGCGCGCTGGCCGATGATGCCGGCCAGTCGGGCACCTTCGCGGGCCCGGCTGGCGAGCAGCTCATCGATCGCCACCTCGATCAGCGGCCGAAAGGCGGCCACCCATTGCGCGGCGTCGGGCTGGGCATCATCAATGACGCCCGGAAATCGCAGGCAGTCGGCCACCGTCAGCGGCGCGGCATCGGCAAAATGCCGACGAACCTCGCTTTGCGCGGCATGCAGGGCTTCAAGCGAGCCGGGGCGGATCAGTACCGCCGGGCGTCCTGCAGTGCGTGACTGAATCGCGGCGCGGCAATCGATCTTGCCCCGCAGCCCGCGGCGGGAGAGTGACTCTCGCAGCATGGGTTCGAGTGCGCGCAGGTCGTCAGGCAGCCGAAAGGCCAGATCGAGATAGCGTGAATTGACCGACCTCAGTTCGATACTCAGGCCGCCTGATGGATGGTCGGCTGAGGCGGCCCCATAGCCGGTCATGCTGTGCACACCGCCGAGCTTCGAGTTCATTACAATGTGCCCCTATGGCGACTCAGACAAACGCACCGCTGCCCGAAGGGCTTGAGGTCGGCGGTTACCGCATTGTAAGGAAGATCGCCAGCGGCGGTTTTTCGATCGTCTATCTCGCCGACGACAGCGAAGGCCAATCGGTCGCCCTCAAGGAATACCTGCCGAGCTCGCTGGTCAAGCGTTCGGGCGGCGAACTGATTCCTTTCGTCAGCGCTGAAAACCTGCCCACCTATCACAACGGTCTGAAGTGCTTCTTCGAGGAGGGCAGGTCGCTGGCGCGCATCCTGCACCCCAACGTGGTCCGGGTGCTGAATTTTTTCCGTGCCAATGACACGGTCTATATGGTGATGGCCTATGAGCGCGGCCGCAGCCTGCAGGAGCTGATCATTCGCTTTCGCGGCAAGCCCGGCCGTGCGGTGCTGCCCGAGCGGCATATTCGCCGAATCTTTTCGCAGGTCATGAACGGGCTGCGCGAAGTGCATGCCAATCGGCTCTTGCACCTGGACCTGAAGCCGGCCAATGTCTATCTGCGCCAGGATGGTTCGCCGATGCTGCTCGACTTCGGTGCCTCGCGTCAGACCCTGACCCAGGATGCGCCCAAGCTCTTTCCGATGTACACGCCGGGTTTTGCGGCGCCCGAACTCTACCGACGCAATCAGAATCTCGGCCCCTGGACCGATATCTACGGGCTCGGCGCCACCATGTATGCCTGCATGATCGGTTCGCCGCCGCAGCCTGCCGATCAGCGCGGCCTGAATGACAAGGTCGATACCGCCCTTCAAAACGCGGTTCAGCTCTATTCGCAGCAACTGGTCGACATCGTCCACTGGTGCCTGAAGCAGAATCCGCTCGAACGCCCCCAGAGCGTCTTTGTCCTGCAAAAGGCGTTGCGCGAGCCGTCCTCGACGCCGGCTGTGCCGATACCCTCGCGACCGGCCGGCTTTTCGCGATGGCTCGATTCGCTGTCGAATCGTCGCCGCGCCACCCGCTCCGACTCCACGGTGACGTGGCCGACGAACAAGACGCCGACCTGACGGTCTGACACAGGGGCTTGCGCGATGCGTTTCACGATTTTTCAGGACACCGAGCAGGGAGGCCGTTCGATCAATCAGGATCGGATGGGCTACTGCTATTCGCGCGAGTCGCTGCTGATGGTGGTGGCTGACGGCATGGGCGGCCATATTCGCGGCGAGGTGGCAGCGCAGCTGACGGTGCAGGCCTGCGCCGGGCTCTTCCAGAAGCTGGCCACACCAAGGCTGGCCGATCCCTCGGGTTTCCTGGAGGCCGCGCTGATGGCATCGCACCGCGACCTGCTGCAATACCAGGCCCGCAAGAATCTGCCCGAGGCGCCTCGCACCACCGTGGTTGCCTGCGTCGTGCAGGACGGTTTTGCCTGGTGGGCCCATGCCGGCGATTCGCGGCTCTACTGGCTTCGGGGCGCACGCATCCTGTCGCGCACGCTCGATCACTCGAAGGTGCAGGCAATGGCCTCGCTCGGACTGATTTCGCCGGACGAGCTCGAGACCCATCCCGAGCGCAACAAGGTGCTCAACTGTCTGGGGTCGCCGCAGGATCCGAGTCTGGAGATCACCTCGCGGGTGCGGCTGGACAATGGCGATCTGCTGGTTCTGTGTACCGATGGCTTCTGGTCGGGCCTGCCCGACAGCGGCTTTGCGAGCGCCTTTCAGGCGGGCCCGGTTGCCGACATCGTACCGGGCCTGGTCGGGCGGGCGGTGGCGCACAATGGTCGCACCGCCGATAACGCCACCGTGGTCGCGCTCAGCTGGGAGGGCAGCAAAGCCGACGATGAGGCTGGGCTGCCGACGCTGTCGTCGATCAACCTGCCGGAAGGCGCGGTGACCACCACGATCGCCATCGGTCAGTTCGACGATGACGAGGTATCGAGTTCGGAAATGAGCGAAGAAGACATCGAACGCCAGATCAGCGAGATCCGGCAGGCGATCCTGCGCTCCAACGAGGATCCTCAAGGAGGGACTGCATGACCGGTTTGTCCAAGACATTGCCCATCGCCGCCGATCGGCCGAGCGGCCGCGCCCAGGACGCGCTGCGTGCTGTGCGCCTGACGCGCGGATTTACCCGCCATGCCGAAGGCTCGGTGCTGGTCGAATTCGGCGACACGCGGGTGCTGTGCACGGCGAGTGTCGAAGAAAAAGTGCCGCCTTTTCTGCGCGGCAAGGGGCAGGGCTGGGTGACCGCCGAGTACGGCATGCTGCCGCGGGCCACCAATTCCCGCAATGATCGCGAGGCGGCGCGTGGCAAGCAGTCGGGCCGCACCCAGGAGATCCAGCGTCTGATCGGCCGCAGCCTGCGCGCGGTCATCGACCTCAATCGACTCGGCGAGCGGACCGTCCAGATCGACTGCGATGTGCTGCAGGCCGACGGCGGCACGCGCACTGCCGCGATCACCGGCGCCTGGGTGGCGGTGCACGATGCGGTCGAATGGCTGCGCGCCCGCGACCTCATTACCGAGTCGCCGCTGACCGATTCGGTGGCCGCGGTCTCGGTCGGCCTGTGGCGCGACGCGGCGGTGCTCGATCTCGATTACGACGAAGACTCGAGTTGCGATACCGACATGAATGTCGTGATGACCGGATCGGGCGGCATCGTCGAGGTACAGGGGACTGCCGAGGGCCGTCCTTTTTCCCGTGCGCAGGTCGACAGGCTGCTCGATCTGGCCGCCCACGGAATCGGCCAGCTGACGCTGGCGCAGCGCCAGGCGATCGGTCTGGTCGCCTGAGCCGGGGATATCAGCTCCGATGAGCTTCAATGAGCACCAATGAGCGCCAATGAGCGCCAGTAAGACCCTGTCGCGCGTCGTTCTGGCATCGGGCAACCGGGGCAAGTTGCGCGAGATGCAGGCGCTTCTTGCACCGACTGGCATCGAGCTGATTGCGCAGGGCGAACTTGGCGTGACCGATGCCGAGGAGCCTTTCGATACCTTCATCGAAAATGCGCTCACCAAGGCCCGCCATGCCAGCCGCATCACCGGACTGCCGGCGATGGCCGATGACTCGGGCGTGTGCGTGCCGGCGCTCGGCGGCGCCCCCGGCGTGCGGTCGGCGCGCTATGCCTCAGGTGACGATCATCAGCGTTCTGATGCCGCAAACAATGCTCGTCTGGTCAGCGAGCTCGCGCGGCATGCCGATCGCAGCGCCTATTACTACTGCGTGCTGGTTTTGGTGCGCTCGGCCACCGATCCGCAGCCGCTGATCGCCGATGGCTTGTGGTTCGGTGAGATCGTTGCCGAGGCGCGCGGCGAAGGCGGCTTCGGCTACGACCCGCACTTTCTGCTGCCCGATCTTCGCCTGACCGCAGCCGAGATGTCGTCCGAGCTCAAGAACCGTGTGAGCCATCGCGGGCAGGCCATGCGCGATCTGATCGCCAGGCTTGGTCACGCCCGTTTGCTGCCCGGCACCGCCGCGCCCGGTCGATGACCGAACTGGCCCGAATCTCGGCGGCATCGCTGTCGCGACGAGGCACCACCTCTACGACCCTGACGCAACTGCCGCCGTTATCGCTCTATGTGCACCTGCCCTGGTGCCTGCGAAAATGCCCCTATTGCGATTTCAATTCGCATGAATTCGACGAGTTGCCCGAGCAGCGCTATCTCGACGCGCTGCGGGCCGACCTTGAGGCCTCGGTGCCACTGGTCTGGGGCCGCATCGTGCAGACGGTCTTCATCGGCGGTGGCACGCCGAGCCTGTTTGCACCGGAGTCGATAGACCGGCTGCTGACCGATATCCGGGCGCTGTTGCGCCTGTCGCCCGATGCCGAAATCACGCTCGAAGCCAACCCGGGTACCTTCGAGCTGGCGCGATTCAGGGGCTTTCGGGAGGCTGGCGTCAATCGCCTGTCGCTGGGCATCCAGAGCTTCGACGAGCAAAAGCTCAAGGCGCTCGGACGGGTGCATGACCGAAGACAGGCTCTCGAGGCCGCCGGTGCAGTGGCCGACCTGTTTGACACCTTCAACCTCGATCTGATGTACGCACTGCCAGGTCAGGACGCCGCGGGCCTGGCCGCCGACCTGGCGCAGGCACTGTCTTTCGAGCCGCCGCACCTGTCCTATTACAACCTGACCATCGAGCCCAATACCCTGTTTGCCAGCCGACCGCCCCCCGGACTGCCCGACGATGACGCGGCTGCCGACATGCAGGAACAGATCGAGGCGGCCACCTCGGGCGCGGGGCTGAGCCACTACGAGGTCTCGGCCTATGCCCGGGCCGGGCACCGATCGCGCCATAACCTCAACTACTGGCAGTTTGGCGACTACCTCGGCATCGGTGCGGGTGCCCACGGCAAGCTGTCCTTTCACGACCGCATCGAGCGCACCGCGCGATTCCGTCATCCGACCCGTTATCTCGAAGCCGCGCTGGCCGGCGACGCGATCGAGACCCGCCGGCGTCTGTCGAGCGCCGATCTGCCCTTCGAATTCATGCTCAACGCACTGCGCCTGACCGAAGGTGTGAGCGCCGCGCAGTTCGCCGAGCGAACCGGTCTGTCGCTGGCAGCAATTTCTGCGCCCCTGGCCCGTGCCCTCGAACGCGGCCTGCTCGATCCTGACCCGTCGGTGTTGCGTCCGTCGCCACTGGGCACCCGCTTCCTGAACGATCTTCAGCAGCTCTTTCTCGGCTGACCAAGTTGGCGCATTTTTTGAGATCTGCACCAACTCGGATCAAAATGCCCCGCCATGGCATCTTTCGGATGGCGCCGGGGCATCCTTGTGTGAGCTAATCGCTCCGGGGGCGCTCAGTCAGGGATCAGAACATTGGTATATTTCATGCTTTGATAGCCTTGCCGCGCCGAGGTTGGCCGCCTTCAGGATGTTGAAGGTCCGGAGAAAGCCAAAGCTGCTGACGATTCAATCACCTTCCCGACATTTCATTCCATCACCAATCAGGAGAGCTCACCGATGGCTTCTGCCCAGGACGTCATGAAGAAAATTGCGGACAACGAAGTCAAATTCGTTGATTTCCGTTTCACCGATACCCGCGGCAAGGAGCAGCACGTCTCGGTTCCGATCTCGCATTTCGACGAAGACAAGTTCATCTCCGGCCATGCCTTCGACGGCTCCTCGATCGCCGGCTGGAAAGGCATCGAAGCCTCGGACATGCTGCTGATGCCCGATCCGGCAACCGCCAACATCGATCCCTTCCGCGAAGAGCCGACCCTGATCCTGAGCTGCGACGTCGTCGAACCTTCCGATGGCAAGGGCTACGACCGCGATCCGCGCTCGCTGGCCAAGCGTGCCGAGGCTTACCTGAAATCGACCGGCATCGGTGATGCGGCCTTTTTCGGCCCGGAGCCCGAGTTTTTCATTTTCGATTCGGTGACCTGGAACGTCGACATGTCGGGTTGCGGTGTCAAGGTCAACTCGGAAGAGGCCAGCTGGTCGACCGGCCTGCACTTCGAAGGCGGCAATCTGGCCCATCGCCCGGCGGTCAAGGGCGGCTATTTCCCGGTCCCGCCGGTTGATTCCTTCCAGGACATGCGCTCCGAGATGTGCCTGATCCTCGAGCAGATGGGTGTGCCGGTCGAGGTGCATCATCACGAGGTGGCTGGCGCTGGCCAGAATGAAATCGGCACCCGGTTCAGCACTCTGGTTCAGCGTGCCGACTGGACCCAGATCCTCAAGTATGTGGTCCTGAATGTCGCACACAGCTACGGCAAGACCGCGACTTTCATGCCCAAGCCGATCGTGGGCGACAACGGCTCGGGCATGCATGTGCACCAGTCGGTCTGGAAAGAGGGTCAGAATCTTTTTGCCGGCGACAAGTACGCCGGTCTGTCCGATTTCGCGCTGTACTACATCGGCGGCATCATCAAGCACGCCCGTGCGCTCAACGCAATCACCAACCCGGGTACCAACTCCTACAAGCGTCTGGTGCCTGGCTTCGAAGCGCCGGTCAAGCTGGCCTATTCGGCCCGCAACCGCTCGGCCTCGATCCGTATCCCTTATGTCAGCAACCCCAAGGGCCGTCGTATCGAAGTGCGTTTCCCGGACCCCACCGCCAATCCCTACCTCGCTTTCTCGGCGATGCTGATGGCCGGTCTGGACGGCGTTCAGAACAAGATTCATCCGGGCGAAGCCGCCGACAAGAACCTCTACGATCTGCCGCCGGAAGAAGACGCGAAGATTCCGACCGTCTGCTCGTCACTTGATCAGGCGCTCGACTATCTGGACAAGGACCGCGAGTTTCTGACCCGTGGCGGTGTGTTCAGCGACAGCATGCTCGATGCCTACATCGCGCTCAAAATGGAAGAAGTGACCCGTTTCCGGATGACCACCCATCCGGTCGAGTTCGATATGTACTACTCGCTCTGATCCGTTCGAAAGACGAAGTACGGCAAGGGGCGGGCGACCGCCCCTTTTTGTTTTAAACTCGCGGGATGACATCCATGGCCCGGTTCACTCAACTGCCCGTCCTTCGTTCGCCCTTGTGGCTGAGTCGCCCTGTCTTGCTCCTGGGCTTGTGCCTGAGCCCGATGCTGGCGTCGGCCCAGGTCTATCGCTGCGATTCCGACAACGGCGTGCCGCTCTATCAGAATGCCCCGGGCCCGCGCTGCAAGCCGCTCGATATGCCCAGCCTTTCAACGATTCCGGCCCCCAAGATGCCGGCTCAGCCGGCCCAGCCGGCGAGGGCGCCTGCGGCGAGCAGTGGCACTGCGGGCAGCTTCCCGCGGGTCGATTCGTCGTCCCAGAAGACTCGCGATTCCGACCGCCGCGCCATCCTTGGCGATGAGCTGCGCAGCGAAGAAGCGCGTCTGGCCGAATTGCGCGCCGAGTACAACAACGGCGAGCCCGAGCGTCTGGGCAGCGAGCGCAACTACCAGCGCTATCTCGACCGCGTCCAGCGCCTTAAAGACGATATCACCCGTACCGAGGCTTCGATAGGATCCTTGCGCCGCGAGCTGGGCTCAGTTCGCGACTGAGCGAGTGCGCGCGCACCGCTGATTGCGCGTCTTCCAGGAGCATCATGTCCACCGATCCCCCCGCCCCCGCCAGCCTGCCTGCCGGCGGCCGTGAGCGGCGGCTTCAGCCTTCGTCTCGGCTCGCCGGCCTCGATCTGCTTGCCTGTGGCGTCGTGCTGCTCGATGAACGAGGCAACCTGCGCTTTCTGAACCAGGCGGCGGTGCAGCTTTTCGAGTTGCCGCTGCGGCTGGTCGAGGGCGCGCCGTTTGCGCGCCAGTTCAGCAACGGCGGGATCATCGACGGTCTGGTCGAAGAAGCCTGCAACAATGCCTTCGGCCAGAAGCGCCAGGACATCACCCTGCAGCGCATTGGGCGCGAACCGCTCGCGGTGCATTGCGTGGCGGTTGTGCTCGAGAGCGAACTCGGCGCCCTGCTGCTCGAGTTTCGCGAGATCGACCAGCGCATCCGCATGGATCGCGAGGCCCGCATGCTTGAGTCGGTCAAGGTCAATCGCGAACTCGTGCGCAATCTGGCTCACGAAATCAAGAATCCGCTTGGCGGTATCCGGGGCGCTGCGCAGTTGCTCGAGACCGAGGTGTCCGGCTCGAGCCTGCGCGAATACACGCAGGTGATTATCAAGGAGGCCGATCGTCTTCAGACCCTGGTCGATCGGCTGCTTGCGCCCCACCGGCATCCCCGGCTGGTCGGCGACGTCAATATTCACGAAGTCCTCGAGAGGGTGCGTTCGGTGGTCGGCGCCGAGTATCCGCAGGGGCTCAATATCGTTCGCGACTACGACGCCAGCCTGCCGGATTTTCGCGGCGACAAGGAGCAACTCATCCAGGCGATGCTCAACCTGGTTCGCAACGCCGCGCAGGCTTTGCGTGGTCAGGGGCAGATCACGATCTCCACCCGAATCGCCCGACAGGTCACAATCGACAAGCTTCGCTACCGCCTGGCACTAGACTTGCATGTGGTTGACGATGGCCCGGGCGTGCCAGAGGAAATCCGCGATCGGATCTTCTTGCCGCTAGTCTCGGGTCGTGAGGGCGGTAGCGGCCTCGGGTTGACGCTTGCGCAGACCTTCGTGCAGCAGCACGGTGGACTGATCGAATGCGAAAGCACCGTGGGTCATACCGATTTCCGAATTCTTCTGCCTTTGCCCTGACAGGTTTCACAGGGCCCTGGCAGTCGCGCAGCCACGGAAAGCGTGACGCATGAACGAAGTGTGGATCGTCGACGATGACCAGTCGATTCGTTGGGTGCTCGAGCGTGCCCTGTCGCGCGAGGGGTTCGATGTCAGGGCCTTCGCGTCGGCCAATGAGTGCCTGAGCGCATTCGAGTCCGGTGAGCCCAAGGTGCTGGTGTCCGATATCCGGATGCCGGGTGCCTCGGGCATTGAGTTGCTGCAGCAGGTCAAGCAGCGTCGCCCGGGGCTGCCGGTCATCATCATGACCGCGTTTTCCGACCTCGACAGCGCTGTGTCCGCCTTTCAGGGTGGGGCCTTCGAATACCTGCCCAAGCCCTTCGATCTGCCCAAGGCGGTCGAACTGATCCGTCGGGCAGTCGCTGAGAGCGATCGCGAGGCGGCAGCCGAAGAGCTGATTCCTGAATCACCCGAAATGCTTGGGCAGGCGCCTGCGATGCAGGAGGTCTTCAGGGCGATCGGCCGCCTGTCGCAGTCGAATGTCACTGTCATGATCACCGGCGAGTCGGGCAGCGGCAAGGAACTGATCGCCCAGGCCTTGCACCGCCACAGTGCGCGGGCGAATCAGCCTTTCGTGGCGCTGAACGCCGCCGCCATTCCACGCGATCTGCTCGAGTCCGAGCTCTTCGGCCACGAGCGGGGCGCCTTCACCGGCGCACAGCAGATGCGCCGCGGACGCTTCGAGCAGGCCGAGGGCGGCACACTCTTTCTCGACGAAATCGGCGATATGCCGGCCGAATTGCAGACCCGTCTGTTGCGGGTGCTGTCCGATGGGCATTTTTATCGGGTCGGCGGCCATCAGCCACTCAAGGCGAGTGTGCGGGTGATTGCCGCGACTCATCAGAATCTCGAAGAGCGGGTGCGACAGGGGCTGTTTCGTGAAGACCTTTTTCACCGATTGAATGTCATCCGTCTGCGACTGCCGCCGCTGCGCGAGCGAGCCCAGGACGTGCCGCTGCTGGCGCGGCATTTCCTGGCCCGCAGCGCCCGCGAATTGGGCGTCGAAGCCAAACGTCTGTCCGAAGAGGCCCTTGCCAGCCTGTCGGCCTTTTCATGGCCTGGCAATGTCCGCCAGCTCGAGAACGTCTGCCACTGGCTGACCGTGATGGCGCCTGCGCAGACGGTCGAGTTCAAGGATCTGCCACCCGAGGTCATTCTGGCGCTCTCACCACCATTACCTGCGGCATTTGCCAACGGCAGTCCGATTGCAACGCCGACCTCAGTCCACAGCGCCTGGCCCGGCTCGGTTTCCCTGCCCCTGGGCAGCGAACTGCCTGCGCACGGGGCGGTGAAACGGGCGATGACCGGTGCATCGGCCGAAATCGGCGGATGGCCTGATGCTGATATCGCGCGCGAGCCGGACGCGAACGACGCTCTTGCGGCGCCGGCGACAGGTGGCCTCTTCGAAGCCCGTTTGCCTGCGCGCGATTGGATCGGTGGCCAGTCGGCCTTCAGCTCGGCGAGCCCCGCAGTGGTCCACCAGCCAGTGCGGCCCAACTGGGCGGCAATACTTGAGACCGAAGTGCTGCAGATCCTGTCGGCGCAGTCTGCGCGCGGCGGCGAGCCACCGACCACCTCGGAGGTGATGGATCAGCTGACCCGGGTCTTCGAGTCGACGGTCATCAAGACCGCCTTGCGCCATACCCGCGGGCGTCGCATCGATGCGGCGCTGCGTCTGGGCATCGGACGCAATACCATCACTCGAAAGATCCAGGATTTGCGCCTCGAAGACGACGATTGAGCAATCGATGACCGGCTGCGCGATACCGGTCCCGGATGTCTGTGCCGCCTGACGTCATCTCGCCGTTGATCGGATGTGATCCAATTCAGTCTTCAAACCACTGAGGGACGCTCATGTCAGGTAGTCAGTTTCATGTCCATGGTCCTCACGACCACGAAATCGAACACGCAGCCGAGCACGGCGCCCACGACCGCATGTCGGGCCGTATCGCGGTGACCACCGCGCTGATTGCGACGGTTGGTGCGATCTTCGCCTATCAGTCGGGCGCGACGCAGGCCGAGGCGGTGCTCTTCAAGAACAATGCGGCGATCAAGAAGACCGAGGCCTCGAATCAATGGAATTACTATCAGGCCAAGAGCAGCAAGCAGAACCTTGCTGAGCTTGCCATCGAGGTTGTGCCTGCGGCTCGCCAGGACGACTACCGGGCGCAGGTCAAGCGCTATGGCGAAGAGAAGGCGGTGATCAAGCAGGATGCCGAACGGCTCGAGGCTGAATCACTCAAATGGGATCACGACAGCGACCATGCTCTGCATGTGCATCACCGTTGGGCTCAGGCGACGACCGTGCTTCAGATTTCGATTGCACTCGCCGCGATTGCACTGCTGACCCGTCGTACATGGCTCCTGAGCGGCGTTTATGGGGTGGCCGCGGTGGGGGGCATCCTGGGTGTGCTGGCGGCGATGAATATCTGAGCTGTCAGTCGGTCGCGCGGCCGGGGCCCAGTTCAAGGACCACCGGCGCGTGATCCGAAGGCTGCTGCCACTTTCGGGGCGCGCGGTCGATGAGGCATGAGCTGGCCAAGGGCTTCAGCGCATCGCTCACCAGCAGGTGATCGATGCGCAGGCCGCGGTTCTTCTGGAATCCGAGCTGGCGGTAGTCCCACCAGCTGAAGGTCTTGTCGGGCTGATCGAAGAGCCTGAAGGCATCGCTCAGACCGAGAGCCATCAACTGGCGCAGACGATCGCGCTCGGGGACCGAGCACAGCACCTGATCGGCCCAGGCTGCCGGGTCATGCACATCGCGATCTTCGGGTGCGATGTTGTAGTCGCCGGCCACCACCAGCCGGGGTTGGGTGTTCAGCATTTCGCCGGTCCAGGCAATGAGCGCGTCGAACCAGCGCAACTTGTAGTCGTATTTGTCGCTGCCCACCGCCTGCCCGTTGGGCACATAGGCGCAGACCACTCGCACACCACCCAATTCGGCGCTGATCAGTCGCTTCTGTTCGTCCGGGAAGTGCGGATTGCCGATCATGCTCTGGCTTGGCTCCCAGCCTCGATCGGCGCGCCACAGGATTGCCACGCCGTTGTAGGTCGATTGCCCCGAATAGATCGACTGGTAGCCGGCCGCGGCCAGCTCGAGCGCCGGGAAACGATCGTCGGTCAGCTTGGTCTCCTGCAGGCACAGGATGTCGACCGGATTGGCCTGCAGCCAGGTCAGGACCTGTGGCAGGCGGATCTTCAGGGAGTTGACGTTCCAGGTGGCAATTTTCATGAGAGCTTCAGAGCGGGTATCAGTTCGGGTTACGGCGATTTCCTGGGGTGAATACCGCTCATCGCATCCGCGACAGCAGATCGCGCAGCGGTTCATCGACCCAGGCGCGGGTGACAAAGTCCCTATGCTCGGCAGACAGCGATGGTACCGACCATACGCCGCCGCCCGCCAGACGATCCGGGGCGCGGGTCTGCACCGCGATGTTGCGCTGTGCCAGCGCCAGATTGAACGCGACATTCTCGCTCAGGCTCGAGTTGCCCCAGGCGCTCACGAAAAAGGCTCGGCGATGATGCGCGGTGATCCAGCGCTCGAAGCGCTCCTGCTCGCCATAGAGGGCATCGAGCAGAACGACGCCGGCCAGTCTTGTGCCCAGGCTGTCTTGCGCAAGGCAATAAGAAAGGGGCAGATAGCCGCCGCTGTAGGCCACCAGCACCACGCGCGAGCGCTGCAGGGCCTTGAGTGGCACACCGGACATCGTTGCCAGATGGCTGAAGGCCTCTTCCAGATAGCTGGGCGCAAAGCGGCTGTCCCAGAAATGGCCGGCGCTTGAATCCCAGGCGTCGAACGCCAGTTGGGGGGCGACCAGGACGCCGTCGATACCCGAGGCATCGAACTGCTCAGCGACGCGCTGGCGCAGGATCACATCGCGGGTCAGCGTGGCGCCATTGCCATGAAAGAACACCACCACCAGGGAACTGGTCGAGCCGCGATAGCCGGCACCGACATGCAACAGGGAACGACGATCGCTGTAAGTAGTCTGCGCTGCGTAAAATCCGCCGCGCGCTGACATATGGCCGATCTGGCCGTCCAGCGTGGCATCGAGAAACGGCAAACCGGTATCAGGCACGGTTCCCTCATACGGGAAGGCCGAGTGGTGCATTGTGGTCAGCATCTGGCGTTCGGCAAGCACAGGACGGGCCGAGGCGCTGCGCAAGGCTGCGGTTGCGCCGACTGCCGCGCCGACCGCCCCAAGCAGGGCGCGGCGCCCGGTTTTCACACGAATGCTCCGCGCATCGGATTGCCTTGCAGCGGCTTGAGCACCGCATAGAACATTGGCAGTGCCAGCAGATAGGCTGCGCCGCTGACCGCCAGGACGCTGTGCAGCCCAAAGGACGTGGCCAGGACGGGCACCAGCGCGGCGCCGATCACCGAGAAGCATCCGTTGATGCCCCAGGCCCACAGGAACATGGCTTCCTTGCCCAAACGGCCCAGGGTGGTCATCGCTACCGGCATCGGAAAGCCCATCAGGAAAGCGGGCGGTGCGATCAGCACGAAGCAGCACAGCAGACGCACCGCGTAGGGCAGGGCGGCAATCGCGTCGAGTGCATGATCAATCCACAGGCCATAAGCGATCAGGATGGCTCCGATCAGGCCGAAGATCAATGGCATGACGCGGCGGGCCTGCGGCAGGGCCCGCTCCGACACGAAACTGCCAAGACCGGAGAAGATCAGCATGCCGGTGATCAGCACCGAGGCCGAAATCGTGGCATTGCCGAGCGCCAGGATGAAGTGCGCGATCAGGCCGACCTCGACCATGATGTAGCCCAGGCCCAGACAGGCGAAATAGACGATGGTGCGAGCCTTGCCCGGATAGCGGCTGAAGATCGTGCGCCAGCCGAACACCAGCGGCAGCAGCACCAGCGACAGCGCCGCGATGCAGGCCACACCGAGCGTGGCCCAGATCAGCAGAAAGCCCCACTCATCCTGAAGAATCTCTAGCCGGTCGGTCACCCGCGGCAGGTCGGCAAACTTTACATAGGCCGCGAAATAGGGCTGGGCATTGCTGAGCACGCGGGTGTCAAAGACATAGTCGCGCGCCAGCGCATCCCACTGGCCGGTTACCAGCGCATGCCAGGCCAGGCGGCCCAACTGGATGGACGGCAACACCTGCGGGGCATCGGCATTGCCCGGAGGCGGCTCCTGCGAGTCGGTGGCTGAACCGGTCTGCGGTGGCGCACTGGTGCTTGTGGTGCTTGTGGTGCTTGCGATGCTTGCGGTGCTTGCAGCGCTTGCGTCACCGATCGACTGCGCTGCACCGGTGCCGAAGATCTGCTCGCGATATTCGCCCAGCAATGCCGCCTGACCGCTGGTATCCACCGTCAGCCCATGCGAATAGATCTCATCGAATGACATGGCCGCAGTGTGCTTTCGCAGCAGCTCGATCTCGCTGTCGCTGAAGCCATCGCGCTTGAACAACACGGTCGTTGAGGACAGGTAGGCCGAGACGACGAAGAACTTGCGCGAGATGTCGGCGCCGCCCACCTCACGCGCCGCAGCCGCCATCGTGGCGTAGAGCTTGAGCACCGACTTCGGCGGTTCTTCCTTGTTCCACAGCGTCACCGACAGCACGCCGTCGGGCTTGAGTGCCTGCATGTAGTGCGCCATCGCCTGGCGGGTGTAGGCGTATTTCTCGACGATCGCAAAGCCGCCCGGGCTTGAGAGGCCGGCCGAATCGGCCAGCGACAGGTCGACGATATCGAAACGGTCGCGCACACCGGCCAGATAGATCCGTCCTTCGTAGTCGATCACTTCGACGCCTGGCTGATGCAGGATGTCGCCGGTGAACTCGCGCAGGACCGGTTGCGTGCGGAAGGCGTCGAGGATGCCGCGATCGCCCTCGGCCACCGTCACGCTCGTTGATCCGGCAGCCAGGGCCAATGCTGTCGACAAGCCGCCGCTGAACTGCGCCACGAAGGTCTGCGGCTTGTTCTTGATCAGGTAGGGATAGAACATCGGCAGATAGCGGTAGTAGGCAGTCTGCTCGGGGGGCAATTTGCGGATGATGCCGATCGGGCCTTCGCCGTCGCTGTAAAGGCCCAGATAGGCATTCGAGGGCATCTGCGGCAGATTGAAGGCGGCGTTGTCGGACAGGCCTGGCGCAAAGTGCAGGTAGGAGCTCGAATAGACCTCCAGATAGCCGAAGGGTGAGGTGCTCTCGAGGATGCGCTTGCTGTCCGGAAACTTGCGTGCGTAGCTCACGCCCTTGTAGTCGGAGATGGCGATCTTTGGCACGCCCAGCGCGCCGGGCAGCACGAAATGCGCCGCCAGGGTCAGTGCCGCCACCGCCGCCAGACGCATCGCGCCGCCGCGATTGCCAAGTGCCAGGAACCACAATATCGAGCCAAGGGCCCACAGCGCCAACGGCACCGCGATCAGGTCCTGCGGACGCAGCGCATACATGCTCAGCAGCAGCAGCAGGCCACAGATCCCCGAGCCGACCAGGTCAGCAAAATAGATGCGGTTGAAGATGGTCTGGGCGCGCTGGAACACCACCCCCAGAAACAGGGCTCCGGCCAGAAAGGGCGTCAGATAGAGCACGAAGTTGAGCGCAAGGCGCCACTTCTGCATCGGGTCGGAGACCAGAAAGATGGCGTTGAAGGGAAACTGCTGTGCGATCAGGTTCGAGGCCACCGCCAGCGGACCGAAGGCCAGCAGCGCCGCGGTCGACAGGCCGCGCCAGTGGCGGTCGAACCACTGCGGGAAAATGCACATCACCGCGCTGGTCAGGCCGAAGCCGAGCATCGCCAGGCTCACCACCAGCGAACCGAAGTGCGCCCAGCTGCCAACCGCAAAAATGCGCATGATGGCGATCTGCAGTGCAATCACGGCGCCGGCCACAAGGCCGACCGCGAGGTACACCGGCATCAGGGAGCGCGCGCCGAAGCCTCCCGTTCCAGAGACAGCGGCGCTCACCGGTTATGGGTGCCTTTGATCTCGTCGTTGTCGAGTTTGGTGAAGGGCACGAACGGCACGATGCGACCGCCATAGATGTCGGAGCGGGTCACCTTGATTTCCCCGTCGGCGCCTTTTTCCTTGGTGACCTTGAGCACGCGCTGGGCCCCGGGCGGACCGACCGGTATGACCATCACACCACCGACTTTCAGCTGTTGCAGCAGGGGCGGCGGCACATGGTCAATGCCGCAGGTGACGATGATCTTGTCAAAGGGGCCGGCATCCGCCCAGCCATAGTAGCCATCGGCATTCCTGGTCTGGATGGCCTTGAACTCGGTGTAACCGCTGGCGATCAGCTTGTCGTAGGTTGAACGGGTGCGCTCGGCGACCGGCTTGATGATCTCGATGGTCCAAAGCTTGTCGGTCAGGTAGGACAGGTAGGCTGCCTGGTAACCCGAGCCGGTGCCAATTTCGAGGACCTTGTCGCCTTCCTGGACATCGATCGACGAGGTCATTTTGGCGACGATGTGGGGCCCGGAAATCGTCACGCCATAGCCGATATCGAGGAAGGCATGATCGTAGGCGCGCGCCAGGTTGCGATCGAGCACGAAGTCTTCGCGCGGCGTCATCAGGAAGGCTCGCTGATTACGCTCGTCTTTCAGGTCCTTGTTCTTCAGAGCCGCCTGATAGCGAGCCCAGCGCATCGCCAGATATTTCGGGTTTTCACCGCGCGTCTCGACGCCCCATTTCACGAAAGCGGCCTCGTCGGTCATCGGCGGGCCGGATTTTCGATCCCACTTCCTGGGGATCGCCGCAAGTGCTGGCCAGGCGGAGACGGCAGCAGCCAGTGTGGCAGCGCCACGCAAGAAGTCAGATCGGTTCATGGGAAATAAATTTTTTTGGAGTGCAGCGCTCGGCAGGTCGACATCTTATCGTCTCGGGGCCATGCCGATGCTGTCTGCTGCACACGGTCATCGGTATTGACGTCGCGTTCAGGTGTGCACTTTGCCCACTTTCATTTTGCATTGCGAAATATCGGATCAATCGGCGGGAAACTGAAGGGTTTCGCTGGCCTGATGTGACGCTTCGATGTTTACTAGAGGGCTGCGCTGAACGGCGACAGATCCCCCAGGTTCGTTTAATGGCGTCGCCCCTGCCGGTGCGTTGCGTCAGATTCTCAATGGTGGTCGGTCCTTCACGCCTATTTTCAGCGCCTGTCGGTCAGCCGGTTTGGCGCCGCGAAAGCCGATCCCCCAGGATTCCTGATGCAAACCACAACTCAACTCATCACGCTCAAAGAGCTGCTCACCCGCGGTGCCGATCAGGCGACCGCAATCTCCGCGCCCGGACGCAAGCCGATGAGCTTTGCCGGGCTGCGTAAGCTGGTCGATGCCACCCGTGAGCGTCTGAACGGCCTGGGCATCGGACGCAATGATCGGGTTGCGATCGTGCTCGACAACGGCCCCGAGATGGCTACTTGCTATATCGCCTGCGCCTGTGCGGTGACCAGTGCACCGCTCAATCCGGCGTATCGGGCCGAGGAATTCGAGTTCTATCTCACCGATCTGAAGGCTGCGGCACTGATCGTGGCCAGCGGCAGCAACACGCCTGCCCTGGAGGTGGCGATCAGGCTTGGTGTGCAGGTGATCGAGCTGACTCCGGCCGCCGATGGTTCGGCTGGTGACTTCACCCTGGCATTGCGCTCGGGTGAAACGCAGAAGGCGGCTTCGGCCTTGCTGCCCGGCCCGGCGCAGCCTGCCGATATCTCGATGGTGCTGCACACATCGGGCACGACCTCCCGACCCAAGATTGTGCCGCTGTCGCAGGCCAATCTGTGCGCCTCGGCCAATCACATCCGTCAGACGCTGCAGCTCACGTCGACCGATTGCGGTCTGAACATCATGCCGCTCTTTCATATCCATGGTCTGATTGCCGGGGTGCTTGCGCCGCTGTCTGCCGGATCACAGGTCTTTTGCACGCCCGGCTTCAATGCACTGAAGTTTTTTGGCTGGATGGATGAGTGCAAGCCCACCTGGTACACCGCGGTGCCGACGATGCACCAGACGATTCTCGCGCGTGCCGGCAAGAATGCCGAGGTGATCGCCCGCAATCCGCTGCGATTTCTGCGCTCGTCGTCGTCCTCGATTCCGCCGCAGGTGATCCGCGAGCTCGAAGAAGTCTTTCACGCGCCGCTGATCGAGTCGTATGGCATGACCGAGGCGACTCATCAGATGGCCTCCAACCCCTTGCCTCCGGCGGTTCGCAAGCCCGGCTCGGTGGGTGTGGCAGCCGGCCCCGAAATCGCGATCATGTCCGAAGACGGCGAGCTGCTTGCCCCCGGCGGTATCGGCGAGATCGTCATCCGTGGACCGAACGTCACCGCCGGCTATGAAAGCAATCCGAAGGCCAATGCCGAGGCCTACACCAATGGCTGGTTTCGCACCGGCGACCAGGGCACGCTCGATGCCGAGGGCTACCTGTCGCTCACCGGTCGGCTGAAAGAGATCATCAACCGCGGCGGCGAGAAGATCAGCCCCCGCGAGGTCGACGAAATTCTGATGGACCATCCCGCCGTGGCGCAGGTGGTGTGCTTCGGCATGCCGCATCCTAAGCTCGGCGAAGAAGTGGCTGCAGCGATCGTGCTGCGTGAAGGTCAGCAGGCGACCGAGCGCGAACTGCAGGACTTCGTGGGCAAGCGTGCCGCCGACTTCAAGGTGCCCAAGCGAATTCTGATTCTCGACGAGATTCCGAAGGGCGCGACCGGCAAGCTGCAGCGCATTGGTCTGGCGGCAAAGCTCGGGCTCGGCTGAGTTCGACGGTTGCTTCCGTTGCTTTGAACGGCGCATGACCGCTGTTTGATTCCCTGATGTTGGTGCCGGAAGGTGCCGTGCCCTTGTGATCGATTACGAAAAATCTGGAGATTTCATGAACGCTTCGACCTTTCGATATCTGACAGCCGGTGCAGCGTTTGCGCTCGCGTCACTGACCAGCAGCATTGCACAGGCTCAGGCGTGGGAGCCGGCCAAGCCGATCGAGTTCGTCGTGCCCGCCGGCACGGGCGGCGGCGCTGACCAGATGGCGCGTTTCATCCAGGGCGTGGTGGCAAAGAACAACCTCAGCAAGCAGCCGATCATCGTGGTCAACAAGTCGGGCGGCGCCGGCGCCGAAGGCTTTCTGGCCATCAAGGGCGCTGCCGGCGATCCGCACAAGATCGTGATCACGCTGTCGAATCTGTTCACCACGCCGCTTGCCACCGGCGTGCCTTTCAACTGGCGTGACCTCACGCCGGTGACCATGCTGGCCCTGGACGAGTTCGTGCTGTGGGTCAATGAAGAGTCGCCCCACAAGACGCCCAAAGCCTTCTTCGATGCGCTCAAGGCCCAGCCCTCCAATACTCTGAAGATGGGCGGCACCGGGTCGAAGCAGGAAGACCAGATCATCGCTGTGATGATGGAGAAGGCGGCCGGCAAGAAGATGACCTACATCCCCTTCAAGGGTGGTGGCGATGTCGCGGTGCAGCTGGTCGGCAATCACATCGATGCCACGGTGAACAATCCGATCGAGGCCGAGTCGCACTGGCGCGCCGGCAAGCTGCGGGCGCTGTGCGTGATGGACAAAGACAGGATGCCCTATAGCGCCAAGGTCACCACCACGCAGTCCTGGGCCGATATCCCGACCTGTGCCTCGGCCGGCATTCCGGTCGAGTATGTGATGCTGCGAGGCATCTTCATGCCGCCAGGCGTCAAGCCCGAGCAGGTGGCCTACTACCTTGATCTGTTCAAGAAAGTGCGTGCGCTGCCCGAGTGGAAGGAGTTCATGGACAAGGGCGCTTTCAAGCAGACCACAATGAGCGGCCAGGAGTTCTTCGATTGGCTCGGGCGCAATGAGCAGCTTCACCGCGTTCTGATGAAAGAAGCTGGCTTCATGGCCAACTGATCGATCCCGACAGGGGCCGGCCGGCCCCTGTTTTTATGATGACCTCGCCTGTGAAGCTCGTGATGCAAGAATCAGATTCCAATCAAACCATGGCGTCGGAGCCCCGATCGGTCAGCGTCCGCTGGCCGGAGGTCCTGACGGCTCTGATGCTGATGGGCATCGCCGCGATGGTGATCATCGACAGTCTTCGGGTGGGTGCAGGCTGGGCCGAGGATGGCCCGCGCGCCGGTTATTTCCCCTTCTACATTGGCCTGATCCTGATGGCCGCAAGCACCTGGATCCTGATCAGTCAGCTTCGCAAATGGAATGCGAGTAATGCCGAGTTCGCCGACCGTGAGCAACTCGGGCGAGTGGTCTCCATTTTCATTCCGATGGTTGTTTTCGTGGCCGGTATCGCGGTGCTCGGCATCTATGTCTCTTCAGCCCTGCTGATTGCCTACTTCATGGTTCGCTACGGCAAGAACAAGCCCTGGCTGACCGCGCTGGTGTCGCTCGGCGTGCCGTTGCTGCTCTTTGCGGTGTTCGAGCGCTGGTTTCTGGTGCTCCTTCCCAAAGGGCCACTCGAACAGCTGCTGGGTTTCTGAGGCGAGCCGACGACCATGCAAGAACTTCTCGATCTCGGCCACGGTTTTTCGGTGGCACTTACATTGCCGAACATCGGCTACATGGTGATCGGCATCCTGCTGGGTGTACTGATCGGCGTGCTGCCCGGCCTGGGCGGTGCAAACGGCGTGGCGATTCTCCTGCCGCTCACCTTCTCGATGAATCCGACCTCGGCGATCATCATGCTGTCGTGCATCTACTGGGGTGCACTCTTCGGCGGGGCGATCACCTCGATCCTGTTCAACATCCCGGGTGAGCCCTGGTCGGTGGCGACCACCTTCGACGGCTTTCCGATGGCGCAGCAGGGCAAGGCGGCGCAGGCGCTTACCGCGGCCTTCACCTCGTCCTTTGTCGGCGCGCTCTTTGCGGTCCTGCTGATCACTTTCCTGGCACCGGTGCTTGCCCGATTTGCGCTGAAATTCGGTCCGCCTGAATTCTTTGCGGTGCAGCTGCTGACCTTCTGCAGTTTCGTGGGCATGAGCAAGGAGGCGCCGGCCAAGACCCTTGCCGCGATGATGCTGGGTTTTGCGCTGGCAGCAGTCGGCATGGACTCGGTGACCGGCCAGCTGCGCATGACCTATGGCGTACCAGATCTGCTCAAGGGCTTTGATTTCCTGATTGCAGTGATTGGCCTCTTTGGTATCGGCGAGATCCTGCTCACCATGGAAGAGGGTCTGGCCTTCAAGGGCAAGAGCGCCAGGATCAGCGTCAAGGTGGTCTGGCAGACCTGGGGCCAGCTGCTGAGGCACTGGCCGCTCTTTTTGCGCTCGATGGCGATCGGCTGCTGGATGGGCATCACCCCGGGCGGTGCCACACCGGCGTCTTTCATGAGCTATGGCATGGCGCGGCGCGTTTCCCGCGATCCGTCGAGCTTCGGCAAAGGGCGCATCGAGGGCGTGATCGCGCCCGAGACCGCTGCGCATGCGGCCGGCACCTCGGCGCTGCTGCCGATGCTCACGCTCGGCATTCCGGGCTCACCCACGGCGGCGGTGCTGCTCGGCGGCCTGCTGATCTGGGGCCTGCAGCCGGGTCCGATGCTGTTCATCGAGCAGAAGGATTTCGTCTGGGGACTGATTGCTTCGATGTACCTCGGCAATCTGGTGGGTCTGATCGTGGTGCTCACCACAGTGCCCTGGTGGGCGGCCATCCTGCGCATCCCGTTCGCGGTGATTGCGCCGGTGATCATTGCGATCTGCGCGGTCGGTGCCTACACCGTCCATTCGTCGATGTTCGATGTCGTGCTGATGCTGGTCTTCGGCGTGGTGGGCTATGTTTTTAAGAAGCTCAGTTATCCGCTTGCGCCGCTGGTGCTGGCATTGGTGCTGGGTGACATGGCCGAGGCGAGTTTCCGCCAGTCGATGCTGCTGTCTCAGGGCAAGCTGTCGGTGTTCTGGTCGAATCCGCTGGTGGGCACACTCACCAGCGTTGCGCTGCTGATGCTGCTGTGGCCGGTGCTGTCGTCGCTGGCGAGAGGTCTTTCCTCGGGCAGCCGTCGCGCCGATCTGGGAGCAAAACCGTGAAAATTGCGGTTGTCGGCGCGGGGGCCATTGGTGGCTACCTTGGTGCCAAGCTCGCCATCGCGGGTGAAGACGTCACCTTCATTGCCCGCAACAAGAACCTCGAGGCGATCAATGCCAATGGGTTTCGCCTGATCCTCGAAGACGGCTCGCAGGCCCATGCACCCACCGCGCGTGCGGTGCAAAAGCCGGCTGATGCCGGTCCTCAGGATGTTGTGCTTCTGACGGTCAAGGCCCATCATGTCGCCGATCTGCTGCCCGATCTGCGTGGCCTCTTCGGTCCTCAGACCATGGTGGTCACCATGATCAACGGCATGCCCTGGTGGTACTTCCAGCGCCTGGGCGGCACCTGGGAGGGCAGGGTGCTCGAGAGCGTCGATCCGGGTGGGCGCATCGCTGCTCAGATCGAACCCGAGCGCATCATCGGCAGCGTGGTCTATCCGGCAAGCGAACTGGTCGCGCCCGGGGTGGTGCGGGTGATCGAAGGCAACCGCTTTACCCTGGGCGAACTCGACGGCAGCCGCAGCGAACGGATCGACGGTCTGTCGCAGGCCATGATCCGGGCGGGTTTCAAGTCGCCGGTCTCCAAGGACATCCGCAGTGAGATCTGGGTCAAACTCTGGGGCAATCTGAGCTTCAATCCGATTTCGGCGCTCACTCATTCGACGCTGGTCGACATCTGTCAGTTCGCGCCGACCCGTGCCCTGGCGGCGGCGATGATGACCGAAGCACAGGCGATCGGTGAAAAGCTCGGCGTCGAATTCAAAGTGTCGCTCGACAAGCGCATCGCCGGCGCCGAGGCGGTCGGCGCGCACAAGACCTCGATGCTGCAGGATGTCGAGCATGGTCGGGCGATCGAACTCGAAGCCCTGGTGGGTTCGGTGGTCGAGCTTGGCCGCATCACCGCAACCCCCACCCCGACGATCGACGCGGTGTATGCGCTGGCCAGTCTGCTGGCCCGAAACCTTGCTGTTCAGCGTGGCAAGCTGGTGGTTTCACCGATCGACTGACCGGCGATCATCGACCGTTCGCTCGAATAATCATGACGGAGACACACCATGACCCAGACCACTGATAAACCGATCGCCAAAGCGGTTGCCGCCGCGACCATCATGTTGCTGCGCGACGGCCCCCAGGGGCTCGAAGTCTTCATGGTCGTGCGCCACCACCAGATCGATTTCGCGTCCGGGGCGCTGGTGTTTCCGGGTGGCAAGGTCGATCCACAGGATTCGGATGAGCGCGTGGTCAGTCGGCTCGCCGCATACGAGAAGCAGACCGTTGAGCAGTCGGTGCTGCGCGCCGCTGCAATTCGCGAGGTCTTTGAAGAGTCCGGCATCCTGCTGGCAAGGCGGCGCAGCGGCACGCCGATTGCGGCCGCCGAGATTCCGGATGCCTGGCGCGACGGGCTCAATGCCCAGTCCCTGACGCTCGGCGATCTGGTCGACGAGGGCGATCTGCACCTGGCCTGCGACGATCTCGCGCATTTCGCCCACTGGATCACCCCCGAGATGATGCCCAAGCGCTTCGACACGCATTTCTATCTGGCGCGTGGCCCGCACGATCAGGTCGCCGGCCATGATGGTCATGAGAATGTCGACTCGGTCTGGATCCGGCCACAGCAGGTGGTTGAGGATGCGGCCAACAAGACCCGTACGGTGATCTTCCCGACGCTTTGCAATGTGATCAGGCTGGCGCAGTACGACAGCGTCGAAGCGGCCTTTGCCGGCACGCAGCAATCGCAAGTCGTGCCGATCACGCCCTGGATGGAAAAGCGCGACGACGGCCGCTATGTCTGCATTCCGAAAGATGCCGGCTACACGCTGACCGAGCAGAAGTCGGGTGATCGGCCGGCGTAAGCCGCAAGCGCAGGGCGCTCACGCGGCGCCCTGATCGCAGGGCTTGCAGCCCGAATCAGCCGGCTGACGCCCCGTACACATTCGACAGCGTACCGATCCCCTCGATCGTCACCTCGACCCGTGCGCCAGGCTTCATCGGCAGCACGCCGAGCGAGGTGCCGCACAGGATCACGTCGCCGGCTTCGAGCGTCACGTCGTGTGAGAGCCTTGCCACCAGCTCGTGCGGCGAAAAAAACATGTCTGACAAGGGATAGTTCTGGCGTTCGCGGCCGTCGACCGTGGTTTTGACACTGCCGGCTGCGGGGTCGAACTCGGTGTCGATCACCGGGCCAAAGACGCCGAAGCCGTCGAAGCCTTTGGCCCGCGACCACTGAGGGAAGGACGGGTCTCGCTGCAGCAGTTCGATCGCGGTGACGTCGTTGGCACAGCTGTAGCCCAGGATGGATGCTTTGGCCTGATCGGCATTGATCGCCCGGGTGCGTCGGCTGATGATGATCGCAAGCTCCCCTTCATAGGCAACCCGACCGTCATAGCCGCTTGGCAAAGGGATCGGCTGCTGGTGTGCCGCGAAGCTGTTGGGTGACTTGAGGAACCATAACGGCTCTTGCGGCCTGGTCCAGCCGTTCTTGGCAGCCGAGGCTGCGAAGTTGTTCCAGAGTGCCAGCATCTTGCTCGGCTGGCAGGGCGCAAGCCATTCGAGCTCAGCCAGCGGCAGACGTCGGCCGCTTGCCCGGTACTCACCAAAAGGCGAGCCGTCCACCAGCACGGCCTCATCGCCCTCCATCCATCCCCATGTGTCAGTGCCGTTATCGCGGCAACGCAGCCATTTCATCGAACCGATCTCCCTGCGCCCACGCGGCGCGATCAGGCTCGATTCTAGCGCTGCGCCCAGCGCAGGCTCAGAAGCGGATTGTCGTTGCCGGCGATTGGGGCGCCGCCGCATTCGGGGGCTGAAACGGATTTTTCGGCTCGATGATCCGCGGCGCGGACTCGATTGCGACCGTGTTGCCCGCCGCAGCAGGGCCGCCCTGGTTGTCGCTCGGGCGCGCTGCGGCAGCGTTGGCCGAAGCCGGCGCCATGCTCTGTGCGGGCTGGGGGCGATAGCCTGCGGGGAGCATCGATTTCGCCGGATAGCCTGCCGCGTCGAGCAGGCTGCCCCACTGGCTCTGCTCGAAACCGGTGTTGTGCTCGCGCCCTACACCCAGGGTCGGGAATCTCAGCTCGGTCAACCCGGCGGCGCGAAAGGCATCGGCATCGGCCGAGGTCTTGACCGTCTTTTCGGAATACGGGATGCCGCGTCCGCTGAGAAAGCTGCGCGCCTGCTGACAGGGCGAGCAATCGCTGGTTGTGTAGAGCACGACCGGATACTTCGCGGCAATCGGTCCAAGGCCGGCCAGGTTCGATTTGTTGTCCGGTTTGGCCGCAGTCGGGCCAGCCAGCGTCGCAGCCGTGATGCCTGGCGGCGGCGGGCTGTCGCTGTAGACGACCTTGCCGTCAGGGCCGGTCCATTTGTACTGGGCTTGCGCCGGTAATCCGAATGCGGCAAGGCCGATCAGAAGGATGATTTTTGAGCAGCTAGGCAGGTGCATGGAAGGTCTCCTCGACCATTCCATTGTGTCGCAACAAGGCTTCGATGCTGGGCTCGCGTCCGCGAAACGCCTTGAATGAGTCGATGGCCGGTCGACTGCCCCCTACCGACAGGATCTCGCGCAGGAAGCGCTGACCGGTTTCGGCATTGAAGAGCCCCTCTTCTTCGAAGGCCGCGTAGCAGTCGGCCGACAGCACTTCTGCCCATTTGTAGCTGTAGTAGCCGGCCGCATACCCGCCCGCGAAGATGTGCGAAAAACTGTTCTGGAAGCGGTTGAACTCGGGCGGCGTGACGACTGCCACTTCCTGGCGAACCTCATCGAGAAGGTTCTGGACTGCGGCGCCTGCAGCGCGGCGAACCTCGGCGCTCGCGGCAGCGGTGGTGGCCGACGTCGCGGAAAGCGGCGTCGTCGGGCTCGCGACGCCGTCCCACTCGCTGTGCAGTCGCATGTCGAAGAGTGCGAACTCGACCTGACGCAAGGTCTGCAGGCCGCTCTGGAAATTGCGGGCCGCGACCATCTTGTCGAAGAGCGCGCGCGGCAGGGGCGCCTGGGTATCGACATGGGCGGTCATCGCCGCGACGATGTCCCATTCCCAGCAGAAGTTCTCCATGAACTGGCTGGGCAGTTCGACCGCATCCCATTCGACGCCCGAGATGCCTGAGACGCCGAGTTCGTCGACGCGGGTGAGCATATGGTGCAGCCCGTGCCCGAACTCGTGAAACAGCGTGATCACATCGTCATGCGACAGCAGTGCAGGCTGAGCGCCGACCGGTCCCTGCACGTTGCAGGTCAGGTAGGCCACCGGTGTCTGCAGACCCGTGGCGATCAGCTTGCGACCGCGGGCATCGTCCATCCAGGCGCCCGGACGTTTGCTCGGGCGCGAGAACATGTCGAGATAAAACTGTCCGATCAGCTGACCGGCCCGCTCGATGCGAAAGAACCCGACATCGGCATGCCAGGCTTCGGCGGTATCGCGCGAAATCCTGACATCGAAGAGTCGTCCGATCAGCCCGAAGAGGCCCTCCAGTACGCGGGGCAGCTGGAAATACTGCTTGACCTCGTTGTCTGAAAACGCATATCGCGCTTCCTTCAGTCGCTCGGATGCGAAAGCCATATCCCATGAGCTGAGGCTGTCCAGGCCGAGGTTTTCGGCGGCAAAGCTTCGCAATTCCGCCATGTCGCGGTGTGCCGAAGGCTTGGCTCGCACCGCCAGGTCACGCAAAAAGCCGATAACCTGGTCGGGCGAATCGGCCATCTTCGAGACCAGTGATACCTCGGCGAAGCTGGCATAGCCGAGCAATCGCGCTTCCTCTGCGCGAAGAGACAGCGTCTGATCAATGATCGCGGTGTTGTCGAGCGTCGGGGTGCCAGCACTCGAGGCCCGGGTCACATAGGCTCGGTAGAGCGTCTCACGCAGCGTGCGGTCGCTTGCATACTGCATGACCGGAAAGTAGGACGGGAACTGCAGCGTGAAGCGCCAGCCTGCCATGCCGGCGCGTTCGGCTTCCTGGCGGGCAGCGGCCAGTGCGTCATCGGGCAGGCCGGCGAGCGTGGCCTCGTCGCTGATGTCGAGGGTAAACGCGTTGGTCGCATCGAGGACGTTTTCGCCGAATTTTTGCGACAGTGCGGCCTGCTGCTCCTGGATCTCGGCATAGCGTTCGCGAGCGGGCGAGACCAGCTCGGCGCCGCCCAATCTGAAATCGCGCAGCGCGTTGGTGACGATCTTGCGACGCGGCGGCGACATCTGCGCAAACTCGGCCGACTGGCTCAAGGCTTTGTATTTTGCAAACAGGGCCTCGTTTTGTCCGAGAGCGGTCCAGAACTCGGTAACCCGGGGCAGGTTTTCGTTGAAGACCGCCCGCAATTCGGGCGTGTCGGCCACGCCATTGAGGTGACCGACCATGCCCCAGGCGCGGCCAAGCTGCTCGGTGGCAAGCTCGAGCGGGCTCACGAAGTCGGCCCAGGTCGCTGACGTCGTCGCTGCCTCGGCCTTGTCCACCGCGCTGCGGGCCTGCCTGAGCAGGGTGTCGATGGCGGGCGTCACATGCTCAGGACGAAACGCGCGGAAGCGCGGAAGGCCAGAGAAATCGAGCAGCGGATTGCCGTTCGCGGAATCGGAGGCAGTGGGGTTCATGGGGTCAGTCGCTCTCAGGCAGAGGGTTGATCTGTTGACTTCGGGGCATTCGCGGTTTTTTCACCGGCGCCAACCGTCAGCCGGCAGCGCGCTCGGCGGCCTCGATGGTATTGACCAGCAGCATGGCCCGGGTCATCGGGCCGACCCCGCCGGGCACCGGCGTGATCGCACTGGCCACCTCGCGCACCGCAGCGAAGTCGACATCGCCGCACAGCTTGCCGTCGGCACCGCGGTTCATGCCGACATCGATGACGATGGCGCCTGGTTTGACCATATCTGCGGTGACCAGCCCGATCCTGCCGACCGCCGCAACGATGATGTCGGCGCGGCGAGTATGGGCGGCCAGATCACGGGTGCGACTGTGGCAGATGGTCACGGTAGCGCCCTCTGCCAGCAGCATCAGCGCCTGCGGCTTGCCGACGATATTGCTGCGGCCGATGACGACCGCCTCGGCGCCGTCCAGGTGCGCGCCGGCGTGCTCGAGCATCTTCATGACGCCGTAGGGCGTACACGGCCTGAAAAGGGCCTGACCGGTGACCAGCATGCCGACATTGCTCACATGAAAGCCGTCGGCATCTTTGGCAGGCGAAATCGCTTCGATCACGCGATGCGAATCGATGTGTCGGGGCAGCGGCAGCTGCACCAAAATCCCATGGACGGCAGGGTCGGCATTGAGCTGCGCAATCCGGGCAAGCAGTGCGGCCTCGGTGGTCTGCGCAGGCAGCCGGTCGAGGGTCGAGACGATGCCGACTTCGTGGCAGTCCTTGACCTTGTTGCGCACATAGACTGCCGAAGCCGGATCGTCGCCGACCAGCACGACCGCCAGTCCGGTCGTCAAGCCGAGATCGGCGAGGCGCCTGACGCGGCGGCCCACATCGTTGCGGATGGAAGCGGCAAGCGCGTTGCCGTCGATCAGTTTTGCAGACATGGTCTGCGCAGCGTAGCACGCTCGCCAGTGTCGTGATGCTGGCGCTTGCGCGCATCGATTCAGACGGCTATAGTTGAGGGCTTCGCCGGGGGTATAGCTCAGCTGGGAGAGCGCTTGCATGGCATGCAAGAGGTCAGCGGTTCGATCCCGCTTACCTCCACCATCGAAGCAGGTCGGTCAGCAGTCTGTGCTGGTCGGCGTGAATGAACCGCGGTCCCGTTCGTCTAGAGGCCTAGGACACAACCCTTTCACGGTTGTTACAGGGGTTCGAATCCCCTACGGGACGCCATCTCTCTGGCGCCTTGCTGCGGTTCTTCTCTCCAGTGAGTCTCTCTCCAGGGAATCCCTCCCCAGGGAGTCCATTCCCTGCGTTCATCGCAACCCCCATCCCGCTGTGGCGGATAGAGCGTGCAAGGGCTGTCGGCGTGACGCTATCGGGTGGTTCAGAGCGAGTCGGCCAACGAGAGTGTGATCGCAATGGTCATGCCGATCATCCGAAATGGTCCCCGCCCAAGAGACATATAATCCTCAGGCTGAACTAAAAAAATTCACCTGAAACCTGTTTGCCGGAGACCTCCATGAGCCAGGAACTGATTGAAACCATCTCGGGTGGCATTGCCACGATCACCCTCAACCGCCCTGAATCCCGCAATTCACTGACGCCGGCCATGATGAGAGGTCTGGCTGAGGCGCTGCCGCGGTTGGCGATGGATCCGGCGGTGCGCGTGGTGGTTCTGACCGGTGCTGGCCGGGCTTTCTGTGCCGGTGGCGACGTCAAGAGCTTTGCTGCCAGAGCAGGCGGCGCCTCCGCGGCTGTCGAGAGCTTCGAAGGCCGTGTCGGCGACCTGCGCGCCCGGATGGAGATGGTGCGCTGGCTTCACGAGATGCCCAAGCCGACGCTGGCCGTCATCCCGGGGCCGGCTGCCGGTGCAGGGCTGTCGATGGCACTGGCCTGTGACATGCGGATCGCCGCTGACGACGCCAAGATGACCACCGCATTTTCGAAGGTCGGACTGTCGGGTGACTTCGGTGGCAGCTACTTCCTCAACCAGCTGGTCGGCGCGGCCCGTGCTCGCCAGATGTATTTCACCGCCGAGGTGGTCAAGGCCGATGAGGCGCTCAGGATTGGTCTGGTCAATCGGGTCGTCCCGTATGAGCAACTGGAAAAAGCGGCCGCCGACTATGCTCAGGAGCTGCTTGCACTGCCGACCATTGCTGTCGGCTACATGAAGAAAAACCTCAACACCGGCTTGCGCAGCAACCTGTCTGACGTGCTCGATTCGGAAGCCATCAACATGATCCGTACTTTCGAGACCGAGGATCATAAAGGTGCGGCAAAGGCCTTCGTCGAGAAGCGCTCGCCGCAGTTCAGCGGCCGTTGAATCGACCGGGGGATCGCGAATGAAACTCTATGACCTTGCAGCCGGACTCAATCCGCGTCGGGTTCGGATCTTTCTCGCCGAAAAAGGCGTTTCAATTCCGATCGTCCCGGTAGACATGCTTAAGGGCGAAAATACTGCCCCGGCATTTCTGGCGATCAATCCGCTTGGCAAGTTGCCGGTTCTTGAGCTCGACGATGGCAGCCATATCAGCGAATCGACTGCGATTTGCCGGTATATCGAAAGCTTGCATCCCGAACCCAATCTGTTCGGGCGTGATGCTCGCGAATCGGCCGGCATCGAAATGTGGGATCGTCGGATCGAATTGACAGTGATGGCGCCCATATTGCATGTATTCCGGCACCTGTCGCCGTTCTGGGCAGGGCGCGTCATTCAGGTGTCCGAATGGGGCGAGGTTTCGAAAAAAGAATCTTTCGAGCGCCTCAAATGGCTTGATGGCGAGTTGTCGGCGCGGCAGTTCATTGCCGGTGACCGCTATACCGTGGCCGATATCACTTTGCAGTGCACCCTGATCGTCGCCAAGAATGTCGGGATTCGAATTCCCGAGGATCATTCAAATCTGGCGAGATGGTTTTCGCAGGTCAGCGCGCGCCCCACGGCCCGTGCCTGAGATAATCACCGGATTGCTGGGGGCGGATATCAGCCGTTCCCGTGGTGATCATCTGGTTTGAGTCTTGATTGAACTCTGGCGCGGTCGATCAGCCGATCAGGAACTGCTTTTTGTCTTTGCCTTCCAGCCATTTCGGCGAACGGCCTCTGCCCGTCCAGGTTTGGCCCGAGTTGGGGTCGCGATATTTGGCTGCCACTTTGGCGCGGCGCTTTGACGATTTGGGTTGGGATGAATCGCCTGCGAATATATCCTGGCGACGCAGGCCATATTCGGCAATCAGCGAACGAACCTGACTGATAACCGATTCGAGTTCCTGCTGACGGGTCCTGGCAATCTGTTTATCGAGCGCATCGCGTTGTGCGACGAGTTCCTGCAGGGTCGACATGTCAACTCCGAATGTATTAAGCGAGCGCGGATTAGACAATAAAAATTCCTTGATGACAAGAGCATTGAACGATTGATTGCGCGGTCGCGTTCGGTTTTAAAATGCCTGGTCTGGTTTTTCCGTGACAAAAGCTTTACTGTTTTCTCACGAGTATTATTCAATTTATTGATTTGCAAGCCTTTTTGATTTTATGAGGCTTCCAGCAGATCGCAGATCGCTGTTCGAAAAGACCACCACCCTCGGTCTGGGTGCGCTAGCCGGCTGTGCCATTCCAGGCCTTGCGCAAATCGGCATCAAGACACCGTTTGCCGTACCGTACACCTGTATTTCGATCGTCGGCGCCGATCAGATCTTTCCGGTTCGCCGCGTCTGTTTAATTGGCCGCAATAACGCGGCCAATGTACGCGAAATCGGGTCCGATCCCACCAGCGAGCCGCCCGGTACGATCGCCAATCATCCCTGTCCGACCCTGACCCGCAACGATCACGATGAGGTCGAACTGGGTGCGCCGCTCAACCGGGGCGGGCGCAATGTTGCGATGGCGATGGCGCTGGCGCTGGCGCTGGCGATGGATCATGTCCATGCCTATGCGATCGGCCTGAACATGCCCCGCTGCGATTTGCAGGGGCCGATGCAGTCTTAGCCTCAGCGTTTTTGTCTGCGTTGCTCCTGCCGCTCGACGAAGGCGGCAATTGCCGCTTTTGATTCAGGCGTGGCCGCGACATTGCAGAAGTTCTCGACCGCTGCCGCAACGCCGCGGCGATAGTCGGAGTCGCATTCGCGCATGAAGGCCTCCCGTGCCATTTTCAGAACCCGTGGCGGCTTGGCTGCCAGCACCTGAGCGAGTGAATGCGCCTCGGCGAGCACCGTACCCGGTGCGGCCAGGCGGCTGACCAACCCGAGTTCGAAGGCCTCGGGAGCGCCGAAAGTGCGGCCGGTAAAGAGCAGATCGAAGGCGCGGTGGCGTCCGACGATCCGCGGCAGATGAGCAAAGTGGATCGCCGGCAGCAGACCGACATCGATTTCGGGATAACCAAGGTCGGCGCCCGAGTCGGCCACGACCATGTCGCACGAGATCGACAGCGTCATGCCGCCTCCGCGCGCGGTGCCGTTGACGGCGGCGATCGACGGCTTGCCCAGGCGATACTGCAGATCGGTAAAGCGCGTGTAGAGGCGCTCAAGCAGCGCGCGAACGCCATCGGTGTCGTCGTTGGCGAAGGCTTTCAGGTCGAGGCCGGCGCAGAATCGGCCCGGCACCGCGCTGCCGAGAATGATGGCGCGCACCGAGTCATCGGTCGCGGCAGTCTCGAAGCAGGCAAGCAGTTCATCAAGCATCGGCACGCTCAGGGCGTTGACCGGGCCGTTATCCATCAGGATCTCGGCAATGCCGTCAATGATGCTGTAGCGAAGGAAGCGCAGGCTCTGTGTCATCGTATCGGGGCCGAAAAAGAGGGAACAGGGAGGGTCAGCTCAACGATCCCGATCGTCTCATGGTCAGACAGGAGCCTGTTTTGAAAATCATGCGCAGAGCATTCACAGTAAGGGCCGCATTGGCGGTATTGGCGCTCGCGACGGTCGGGCTGGCGGCCTGCGTCATGCCTGGCGCCTCACGTCCGGTCACGGTCAAGATCATTGCGCTCAATGACTACCACGGTCACCTCGAGTCGCCGGGCTCGTTTGCCGCCAGCGGTGATGCACCGGTATCGGCCAGGCAGCCGGTCGGCGGTGCCGAGTTCATCGCCGCCCATGTGGCGAAACTCAAGGCGACCAATCCGAACAATGTGGTGGTGGCTGCCGGAGACCTGATCGGCGCCACACCGATGATCTCGGGACTCTTTTTCGACGAACCCGCGGTCGAAACCCTCAATCGCATCGGCCTCGAATTCACCTCAGTTGGCAATCATGAGTTCGACAAGGGCCAGGCTGAGCTGCTGCGTCTGCAGACCGGTGGCTGCAAACCGGCACCGGGTGCGGCTGACGGGAAGGCAATCGATCCAAACAGCTGTCGGGGTGCAGTGGTCGGCACGCCGGTGCCCTTTGAAGGCGCGAAGTTTCAGTGGCTGTCGGCCAATGTCATCACCCGATCCTCGGGAAAGCCGCTGCTGCCGGCCTACGGCGTCAAGCGCTTTGCCGGCGTACCGGTGGCCTTCATCGGCATGACCTTGCGCGGCACTCAGATGATTGTCGGGCAGGCCGGGGTCGCCGGGCTCGAGTTTCGCGATGAAATCCAGACTGTCAATGCGCTGGTGCCGCAACTTCGTGCCCAGGGCATCGAGGCGATCGTGGTGCTGGTTCACGAGGGCGGCATGCAAAGCGGCCCAAACCCGGACATCAACCGATGCCAGGGCGGGCTCGCCGGCTCGCCGATTGCCGGCATCGTCGCGGGCTTTGATGATGCAGTCGATCTGGTGATCAGTGGTCATACCCATTCGGCTTATGTCTGTACCCTGCCGAATGCACGGGGGCGGGCGGTGCCGGTGACCAGCGCCAATGCCTTTGGACGGCTGCTGACCGATATCGATCTGAGCCTCGATCCGACGTCCCGCGACGTCCTGTCGGTGCAGGCCGCCAATTTGCTGGTGACCCGCGATCCGGCCGTCATTCAGCCCGATCCGATTGTGGCCGGCATCGTGGCCGGCTATCGCCGTCTGGTCAGTGATCAGGCCGCACGTGTGATTGGCATGATTGCAGTCGACCTGCCCACCATTGCGCGCGATGCCGCCTGCAACGTGGCCGCTGGTGAGCTGGTGGCCGATGCACAGCTTGCGGCCGCGCGTGCAGATGCCCACGCCCATGCTCACATCCCGGGCGGCAGCGATGGCCACGGTAATTCGATGCCTGCGATCGCCTTCATGAATCGGGGCGGGTTGCGGGGCGCGGGTCTGATGGTGTCGCAGCCCGGCAAGAAGGATGACGGCACGGTGACCTACGGCGAGATCTTCGCGATGCAGCCCTTCGGCAATAATCTGGTGACCATGAGCCTGAGTGCGCAGGACATCAAGGACCTGCTGGAGCAGCAGTTCGCCGGCTGCCGTGGCCAGTCGCCGACGACCACCCGGGTGTTGATCCCGTCGGCCGGTTTTCACTATCGATGGGACGGTGCAGCGGCTTGCGATGCCCGCATCAGTGCGATGACGCTCTTGATCGATGGCCGTACCGTGTCCCTGGTCGATGCGAAGGGCAGGGTGCTGCAACCCGACTCGCGCTACCGGGTCACGGTCAACAATTATCTGGCCGACGGTGGCGACGGCTTTTCAACCTTCCTGCGAGGTCGCGATCGCAGCGGCGGCCCGCCGGATGTCGATGCGCTGGCGGACTACCTGGCGGCCTATCGTGCGCCGAACCGACCTTACGGATATGTCGAGGCAGGCGCCGGGACTCAGCGTCAACGCTCGGATCCGCCTCGCATCAGTCGGGCAGGGGGCAGCACCTGCCCGACGGGCGCGCTCATCAATCCCTGAGCATGGATCGCCGGGTCAGGGGCGCGGGTGCATGGACCTGCGCCAGCCTTCGCCGGCGCAGCCCCTCTCGACGCGGCCTCTCTCGACGCAGCCCCTCTCGACGCAGCCCCTCTCGCCTCAGCCCTGCTTTGCCTTGAGCTGCAATCGCCGGGCGTGAAGCACCGGCTCGGTATAGCCCGAAGGTTGAACCGTGCCTTCAAACACCAGATCGCAGGCGCCTTTGAAGGCGAAGCCGTCGAAGGCCGGGGCCATCGGGGTGTAAGCCGGATCGCCGGCGTTTTGACCATCGACCACAGCGGCCATCCGCTTCATGACCTCGGTGACGCGGGCCTTGGTCACCACGCCGTGATGCAGCCAGTTGGCGATGTGCTGCGACGAGATGCGGCAGGTTGCCCGGTCTTCCATCAGGCCCACGTTGTTGATGTCGGGCACCTTCGAGCAGCCCACGCCCTGATCGACCCAGCGCACCACATAACCGAGGATGCCCTGTGCATTGTTCTCGAGTTCGGCGTTCAGGTCGGCTTCGCTCCAGGCGGTGGAGGTGGCAAGCGGAATCGAGAGGATGTCGGCCAGCTTGGCCCGCGGCCCGCCCTTCATGATCTCGGCCTGACGCGCAAAGACATCGACCTTGTGATAGTGGGTGGCATGCAGGGTGGCAGCGGTTGGGCTCGGCACCCAGGCGCAGTTGGCACCGGCCTGCGGATGGCCGATCTTCTGTTGCAGCATGGCATGCATCAGGTCGGGCATGGCCCACATGCCCTTGCCGATCTGGGCGCGCCCTGACAGACCGCAGCGAAGGCCGACATCGACGTTCCAGAGCTCGTAGGCGGCAATCCAGTTCTGGGCTTTCATCTCGGCCTTGCGCACCATCGGGCCAGCTTCCATCGAGGTATGAATCTCGTCGCCGGTGCGATCGAGAAAGCCGGTGTTGATGAAGACCACCCGTTTGCTGGCTGCGCGGATGCATTCCTTGAGGTTGACCGTGGTGCGCCGCTCTTCGTCCATTATGCCGATCTTGACGGTATTGGCAGGCAGGCCGAGTGCAGCTTCGACATGCGTGAAGATGTCGTTGGCAAAGGCGACTTCCTCCGGGCCATGCATCTTGGGTTTGACGATGTAGACAGAGTGAGCGACCGAATTGCGGATGCCGTCTGTTTTCTTCAGGTCGTGCAGCGCGATGGTGACGGTGCACATTGCATCGAGCAAACCTTCGAAGGCCTCGTTGCCGTCGCGATCGAGCACCGCCGGGTTGGTCATCAGATGCCCGACATTGCGCACCAGCATCAGCGAGCGGCCTTTGAGTGACATCGATCCGCCGGCAGGCTGGGTGTAGAGGCGATCGGTCGCAAGGCGACGTTCAAACGAACCGCCTCCCTTCGCAACCGTCTCGACCAGCTTGCCGTTCATCAGGCCAAGCCAGTTGCGATAGGCGAGTGCCTTGTCGGCGGCATCGACCGCGGCCACCGAATCTTCGCAATCCATGATGGTGGTGATCGCGGCCTCCAGAATCACGTCAGCCACGCCTGCCGGATCGGTCTTGCCGATCGAATGCGTCGCATCGATCAGGATTTCGGCATGCAGATAGTTGTGCTTCAGAAGCACTGCCGAGGGTGCCTGGGCGGTGCCGCGATAACCCGCAAGGCGGGAGGCATCGGCCAGTCCGGTCGGGCCTGCCGCGGTCTGGGCCACCAGCGCGCCATCGGCGATGGTGTAAGCGGTGACCGCGGCATGGCTGCCACGGGCAAGCGGCGCGATCTCGTCGAGAAAGCCTTTGGCCCAGGCGATCACGCGTGCGCCGCGCACCGGATCGTAGCCGCCGGGCTGCGGCGCATCGCCCATGGCGTCGGTGCCATAGAGCGCGTCATAGAGGCTGCCCCAGCGCGCGTTGGCGGCATTGAGCGCATAGCGAGCATTCATCACCGGGACCACCAGTTGCGGGCCGGGGATACTGGCAATCTCAGGATCGACGCCCTCGGTTTCGACCTTGAAGTCGGGGCCCTCGGGAAGCAGGTAGCCGATCTCCTCCAGGAAGGCGGTATAGGCTGCGGCATCGTGGGGCTGGCCGCGACGAGCCTTGTGCCAGCCGTCGATCATCGACTGCAGGGCATCTCGCTTGTCGAGCAGAACCCGATTTCGCGGCCCGAATTCATGGACCAGCGAGGACAGCCCCGTCCAGAAGGTGTCGGAGGCGATGCCGGTGCCCGGCAGCGCTTCGCGCTCGATCATGTCGTACAACGGGCGGGCGACCTTCAGGCCGTGGATGTCGATGCGGTCGGTCATGGCATGAACCTTGGTAAGAAAGCGGATGGGATAAAAGGGGATACGGACTTGGAAGCGGTGGACAGCGATTCGATGCAAAGCCTGTCGCTCAATCGCCGGCAATTGCGACGCTGACGCGAAACCCGCCATCGTATTCGTTATTATCGCCGGATGCCAACGCTCCCTTTGCCGCTTCCGGCGGCTCAACGCGAAATCACCGGCGCTGCGGGTGGCCTTGCCTTCTATGAGGCCGGCAGCGGCACACCGGTGCTGCTCATCCACAGCATCAATGCCGCCGCCTCGGCCTATGAGGTCCGACCGCTTTTCGAGCGCCTGAGCGCAACGCATCGGGTGTTTGCCATCGATCTGCCCGGCTACGGTCGCTCGCAACGCACCGATCGGCGCTACGACATCGCACTTTTTACCGCGGCCATCGAGGACGCGCTCGATGCAATCGGCGAGTCTTGCGGCGATGCACCGGTCGATCTGATCGCGGTGTCGCTGTCATGCGAATTCGCGGCACGCGCCGCGGTTAAACGCCCGCAGCGTATCCGCACGCTGACGCTGGTGACACCGACCGGCCTCGATCGACGCTCGGCCGCGCTAGACGGCGCGCCCGGTCAATCGCGCGAGGTGCCCGGCGTGCATCGGGTGCTGACCTTGCCGCTCTGGAGTCAGGCCCTGTTCGATCTCCTGTCGAGCGGCCCGAGCGTGCGCTATTTTCTGAGGCGCACCTGGGGTTCGCCCGACATCGATGCAGGGCTGGCCGAGTATTGCGTGGCCAGCGCACGGCAGCCGGGCGCGCGCTTCGCGCCCTTGTCGTTTCTGTGCTTCCGGCTTTTCGCCGCCGATGTACGAAGCCTTTATGCGCAGCTGCAGATGCCGGTCTGGGTGCCGCATGCCACGCGAGGCGACTTTCGCGATTTCAGCAGCGCCGATTTCCTGCGGTCGCGCCCGAACTGGCGATTTCAGCCTTTCGAGTCCGGTGCGCTGGTCTACTTTGAAATGCCCGATGCCTTCGTCGCCGCCTGGCGGCGGTTTGCCGAAGACCAGACCTGAGGTCGCACGCTGATGAGTGAATCCAATCCGATCGAACTGAGCCCTGTCGAAGCTCGTGTGCTCGCGGTGCTGGTCGAGAAGATGCATACCGTCCCGGATACCTATCCGCTGTCGATCAATGCCCTGCTCGCCGGCTGCAATCAGAAGACCAGCCGCGATCCGGTGATGGAGGTGAGCGATGCCGAGGTCCATGCGGCGCTCGAATCGCTGCGACGCCGATCGCTGGTGATCGAATCGAGCGGCGGACGCGTCATGCGCTATTCCGAGAATGCCAGGCGCGGCCTGGGTCTGCCTGGCGAGACCGTCGCGCTGATGGCCACGCTCATGCTGCGCGGTCCGCAGACTGCCGCCGAATTGCGGGCCAACTGCGAAAGGCTGCACCGTTTCTCGGATGTCTCAGCGGTTGAAGCCTATCTCGACGAACTCGCGGCACGCCAGCCACAGGCTTTCGTGGTGAAGCTCGCCCGCCAGCCCGGCTCGCGCGAGTCGCGCTGGATGCACCTTCTGTGCGGCGAGCCGTCGGCGGCAATGCTGACCGGTGGCAGCCTCACCGATCATTCCGGGCCGCTCAATCGAACCGGATCGGCGCTGCCGCAGGGCACCGCAGCGGCGTTGCCCCAGGGCAGCGACCGGCCATCGCCCGACTGGCAGCGTGAATTCGAGACGCTGCGTGCCCGGGTTGACCAGCTCGAGTCACAGATCGCCCGTCTGGATGGGTTATTGTCTGGATCCTAGACTGTTGGCCATGCGATGCTGCTGCGTTCGGCCAATGTGCTGTCCTGCATCGGACCGGCTTTGGATGAAGCCTTGAGTCCGACCTGAACGAGCCCTCTGGAGACTTGCTTGCTCGATTGCTATTTCGATTGCTCCAGCCCGTGGACGTGGCTGGGCTTTCGCAGCCTGCAGCCCATCGCGGCCGAGTTCGGCGTTGATGTCAACTGGCGCCCGATCCTGGTCGGTGGCGTGTTCAACAGCGTCAATCCGAGCGTTTATGCGTCGCGCGACAACCCGGTGCCGGCCAAGCAGGCCTATCTGGTCAAGGACCTGCGCGACTGGGCCCGGTTCAGCGGGCTGAAGATCAACTTTCCGCCTGCGGTTTTTCCGGTCAACAGCGTCAAGGTGATGCGCGGCTGCATCTGGCTGCAGCCGCAGGGCCTGCTGGTGCGGTTTGCCGAGGCTGCGTTCGAGGCCTACTGGTCGCACGACCAGGATATCTCGCAGGACGCGGTGCTGGTCGCGCTTTGCGAGCGGCTCGGTATCGACGCCGAGTCTTTTTTTGCCGGCATTGGCGAGCAAAGCGTCAAGGACACGCTGCGGGCGAATACCGAATCGCTGATCGCGCGCGGCGGCTTCGGGTCGCCCACGATCTTCGTTGACGATGATATGTTTTTCGGCAACGACAGGATGCTGCTGATCCGCGATGCGCTGCAGCGTCGCGCGGGCCAGTCAGCCTGAGTTCGCAGGCGCTGCCGTTCAATTTGCCATTCAATCCGCTATTCACAAAGGAGAACGACATGGGACAGATGATCGATTTTTCGCGGCCCGACGGCCGCAAGACCAAGGGCTATTTCGCGCAAGCCGGCGCAGGCCGCCCCGGCATTGTGGTGATCCAGGAGTGGTGGGGTCTGAACGACCAGATCTGCGGCGTGGCCGATCGCTTCGCACGGGCCGGCTACAACGCACTGGCGCCCGACCTTTACGAAGGCCGGGTCACGCAAAAGCCGGATGAGGCCAACCACCTCATGACCGGTCTCGATTTCCCGGGCGCCGCCCATCAGGACATCCGCGGCGCGGTTCAGTATCTGGTCGCTCAGGGCGGCAAGGTCGGCGTGATGGGCTTTTGCATGGGTGGCGCACTCACCATCGGTGCCGCAGTGCATGTGCCCGAGGTCTCGGCGGGTGTTTGCTTTTACGGCATTCCGCCGGCAGCGTTTGCCAATCCGGCCGACATCAAGATTCCTTTTCAGGGCCACTTCGCCAACCAGGACGACTGGTGCACGCCGGCTGCAGTCGATGGGCTTGAGCAGGCGATGAAAGCCGCGGGCCGCAGCCCGCAGCTCTATCGCTACGATGCGGCGCATGGCTTTTTCAACGAGCGTCGCGGCGACGTCTATAACGCCGACTGCGCGCAGCAGTCCTGGGATCGCATGATGGCCTTCCTGGGGCAGTCGCTCTGAGCGCTGGCCGACCATTCGGTGTTCGAAGCTGTTAATCAGGGGTATCCGGTGATGAGGAGTCGTTCATGAGTCTGGCCTTCGAGGCTGTCGTACTGCCTCCCGCAGCGCATGAGATGCGCAAGCGGGTGAGGTCCTTTCTGCGCGAGCAGCTGGCAGCGGGTGCGTTTGTGCCGAGATGTTCGGGTTGGACGATTTTTGATCGTGAGTTTTCGAGGAGCTGCGGTCAGGCCGGGTTCATCGGACTGACCTGGCCGTGCGAATGGGGCGGGCAGGCCCGGTCCACCCTCGAGCGCTATGTCGTGGTCGAGGAGCTGCTGGCGGCCGGTGCGCCGGTCGGTGCCCACTGGATCGCCGATCGACAGAGCGGGCCGCAGATCCTGCGCCATGGCAGCGATGCGCTCAAGGCGGCGGTCCTTCCCGGCATTGTGCGCGGCGAGCTCTTTTGCGCAATCGGGATGAGCGAGCCTGATTCGGGCTCCGATCTGGCGAGCGTGCGGTCACGCGGTGAGCGGGTCGACAACGGCTGGCGCATCAATGGTCGCAAGATCTGGACGAGCAGCGGGCACCTGGCCGATGTCATGATCGGTCTGTTTCGCACCGATCCGGCTGACCCCAAGCGTCGGCATGCCGGTCTGACCCAGTTCGCGATCGATCTGCATTCACCGGGCGTCACACGCCGGGCGATCCGCAATATTTCCGGGCGCGAAGATTTCAGCGAAATCACCTTCGACGATGTTTTCGTGCCGGATACTCATGTGCTCGGTCAGGTGGGCGACGGCTGGAAGCTGGTCACCGGCGAGCTGGCGTATGAGCGCAGCGGGCCCGAGCGCTTCCTGAGCGTCTTTCCCCTGCTGGTTGAGTGCCTGCGAGCCAGGCCCAAGGCCGATTCGCCGCTGGTTCAGGCCGAGCTGGGTCGCTCGGTCGCGCATCTTGCGGCATTGCGGCGCATGGCGATTTCGATCGCCGCCAAGCTCGATGCCGGCGGTGATCCGGCCACCGAGGCGGCGTTGATGAAAGACCTCGGCAATGCGCTCGAGCGCGAGATTCCGGAGCGGCTGCGCAGTCTCGCGCTGACCGATCCGGCGTCGGCGCAGACAGCGCCCTATCGGGCCTTGCTGGCTCACACCATCGTCGATGCGACGTCCTACACACTGCGCGGCGGCACCCCGGAAGTGCTGCGCGGCATGATCGCCCGCGGGCTGGGGTTGAGATGAGCGAACCATCGATGATTGGCGACGCAGTCGCCAAAATGCTCGCACAGGCGCAGGCGAGCGCCGCGTCGCAGGGCTCAGGGGCTGCCACCGATACTCAGGATCTCGATCTTGCGTTGTGGCAGACCCTGGTCGAATCAGGCGTACCCCGCCTGCTGCGGCCCGAGTCGCAAGGCGGTGCAGGCAATGCGTTTCGAGACGCCGCTGAGGTGCTGCAGGCGGTCGGCATGCATGCGCCTGCGGTGCCGCTGACCGACACGCTGCTGGCGCATTTTTTGCTGTCGCGAGCCTCGATCGATCTGTCCGACGCGCGTCCGATTCGGCTGCGGGTCGCGGCGCCCGACGGCACGCCCGATGCTGGCGCAGCGGCGGCGCCGCAGCAGTCTCAATCGGGCACCGAGCATACCCATCTGCTCGAGCTTGATCCCTGGGGCGACGAGGTCGTGATGACCTGGCATCCGCTGACCGATGCGTCGTCAGCGACGGCTGGCGCAGCATCGGGCCGCACGGTGCGTTCGGCCGAGACAGCGATGGTGCAGGGACTTCTTGCGCTCGCCGGCGCGTCGGTGCTGACCGGCGCGATGATGCGTGCGATGGCCATGGCAATCGAATGGGCCGGCACCCGGGTACAGTTCGGCCGTCCGATCGGCCAGTTTCAGGCGATTCAGCATTCGCTGGCGCTTGCTGCCGAAGAGCTTGCAGCCTCGCGTGCGGCCCTCGACTGGGCGGCCCAGGAGCTCGAGGTCGGTCGGCCCATGCCGGCGGCTGCCATCGCCAAGGCACGCGCTGCAGAAGCCGCCGGCAAGGTGGCCGCGATTACGCATCAGGTGCATGGCGCGATTGGATTCACCGCTGAATTCTCGCTGTTTCGCTCGACTCAGCAGTTGTGGCTATGGCGCGATCGTTGGGGCGACGAACATCACTGGAACGCCTGGCTCGGTCGGCAGGCTTTGGCCGCAGGCCCCGATGGGCTCTTCGATCTGATCATGGGCGAAGTCGAGCAGGTGAACCTGCGGGCCTGACAAACCGCCGCTCCAGCAGGTCGGCGTCGTCGAAATGACGCCGGCCCACGAAAGCGGTGGCATGGTGACCCCATTGGCGCATGGCGCCCGCGTCGGCAATGCCCATCGGCCAGAAGAGCCAGGCCTCGGCGCGGTCGGTACCCGGCACGAAGCCCCGCGGGTCATAAAGGCTGCGTCGTCCGCCCGAGGGCAGCGCCAGGCTGCGCAGCCCGTCGTCGGGCAGCAGGGTGTAATGATCAGGACCCTGGCCAGCAGCGCCAGCACCCGCGCCCGCGCCGGGGCGTGAAGAGGCGACGAGGCTCGTATCCGGCGTTTCTGCCACGGTCGCGATCGATGCCGCTGTCACCGATCCGATCGGGGCCGATTGATCGATGCCCTGCAGCCGCTCCACGCTGTCAATGCCTTCCAGCATGTGCGCGCCGGCCGAGACCCTGATCCGCACCCGATGCCCCGCCGGCACGCTGGCCAGACGTCGGGCCACGAAGGCCCACTCTTCGCGCGGGGCGGGGGCCGGTTGCACCTGCCAGTCACCGACCGGGATGAACTGGTGCCAGCAGCCGCAGGGATGGATGCTGTCGATCATGTCGATGCGTTCGTCGGCATCCAATGTGAGCCGCAGCATGATCCCGTCGAGGTGGCCTGCGAGCAGATCGGCTCTGCCGGCGGGCGGGCGTCTTGGAAACCAGGCGGTATAGACCAGCTGTACGCGGATCTCGCCCTGCCAGTGCATGAAGCTAATGCGCCCGTAGACCGCCGGCCGGCTGGTATCGACGACGGATCGACCCAGCGCATCGAGCTGCAGGGTGCCGATCCGATCATCGACGGTGCGCCCGGCGAGCGCGATCACGGGTGCATGACGGGCAAGGAGGGCGATGGCCTGTCGGTCGCCGGGTCGCGGCACGCCGAGTGCATCACGCTTGAAGTTCGCTATCCGCGACCCGTCGTCGCCTTGCGCATCAGTGGGCGCCCGCTCGATGACCATCAGCCTGGCATCGAGGGCCACGGCATCGGCATGGCGGGCATGGGCTGCTGCCATGGCTGCTTCTTCCCGGCGCACGCCGGCCTGAAAGGCGAGTGCACTGAGCGGGTAGACGCCGAGGGCACGCCGCCAGTCGACATAGTCGTCCGGCACCTGAGCCGATCGGCGCAGGCGATCGAGTGTCTCGGGCTCCTGAGCGATGGCGGCAATGCTCGCACGCCCGCAGGAATCGACTCGCGTCTGCAGGGCAAGCCGTGCTGCAACCGCATCGTCGGGCTGCAATCGGGAGCCGGCGTCAGAGGTCGGTGTCTTCAGGTTCGCCGCGCTTGCCAACCATGTCACACGCTCATCGGGCAGGTTGACGAGCTCGATGCGTCGAGCCTGCGCATCCAGTTCGCGAAGGCGCTCCAGCCAGGCGGCAGGCTGCGTGCTGACGCTGGTTTGTCTGCCGAGTGCTGCCGTGAAACGGTCTACTCTGAGCCAGTCGAAGCCCTCGATCATGACCGCCTGCGCATCGCCCACACCGGCGGTTGAAACCGCTGCGCCGAGATCGTGGGCAAGCGCCTGACAGCCTGCTCCACCCGCGGCCGTCCAGACCTGCGGCGATAGACCCGGCGGCGTCGAAGCACACGCTGCCAGTGCGACTGAAAGACCGAGGCTCAGCCAGCGTGTCATTCGGGCAGGCGCAAGCCGAGCCGGTTGGCGGCGAGCACCGCCTGGGTGCGGTTGCGTACACCGAGTGCCCGCAGCACCGCGCTGACATGAACCTTGACCGTGCCCTCTGCGAGCTGGAGCTGACGCCCGATCAGTTTGTTCGACATGCCCTGAAGGATCAGGCGCAGGACCTCGGTCTGCCGATCACTCAGGCCGAGCTTGCGCACGTCGCCGTCAAGGCGCTGTGCAGCGCGGTTGACCCAGCGCTGATCGATCTGCGCATCGATCTCGGGCGGCAGATAGATTCGTCCGGAGCAGACCGCGCGCACCGCGATCGCCAATCGCTCGGAGGCCGAACTCTTGCCGAAGAACCCGGCCGCACCGCCCTGCAGGCAGCGCTCGACCGTCTGGCGATCGCACAGCGCAGAGGTGATCAGGATCGGCAGATTCGGATGGCGCAGGCGAAGGGTCTGCAGGCCCGAGGTGCCGACGGTGTCGGGCAGGACCAGGTCGAGCATGGCAAGCGTGAAGGGCGGCGCGGCGTTCAGGATGACCTGCGCCTCGGCCAGACTGCCTGCTTGCTCGGTCTGCACCGCTTCGCCCATCATTTCAAGCATGTACCGCACTGCGCCACGCATCATTGGGTGATCGTCGATGATCAGAAATCGCTGGTTCATGCCTGTCTCCGTCAAAGGTGTGAGGAGTATGTTTGCGAATCTGCCAAGCTTCTGTCAACGAGGGTTTCCGTCGGCCGGACTAGTACTTTCGTCTTAATCGAATCGACGCTGCCACAATTGCGTCGGATGAGCCTGCGATATGCCGATTGATGCATTCCCGGATCGAAGGGACTTTGCCGGCAGGCCCGAAGGTGTGACCATAGAGGGTGTGCCGCGGGCGGCCCTGTCTGGCCCTGGCTCTCATCCATTACCACAACGACACAAACGGAGAAGACCATGCGCCAAGCAGTCATCGTTTCTTATGCCCGCACCGGGCTGGCCAAAGCCGCTCGCGGCGGTTTCAACAACACCTCCAACATGACCATGCTTGGTCATGCCATCGAGCATGCAGTGCAGCGCTCCAAGGTTGACCCGGCCGAAGTCGAGGACGTCATTGCAGGTTGCGTGGCCGCCTCCGGAAACGTGGCTCGTGCGGCAGCGCTGCTGGCCGGTCTGCCGGTGACCACGTCCGGCATGACCATGCATCGTGCCTGCTCATCCGGCCTCAACGCCATCGCGGCGGCTGCCCATCACATCGTCGAGGAAGGCGCCAGCATCATGGTCGGCGGCGGCGTCGACTCGATCAGCTATCAGGGTGGCGGCGGTGGCGGAAAGTCCGACCGCCTGACCGAGATGTATCCCGACTTCTGGATGCCGATGATCGATACCGCTGATGTGGTCGCTGCCCGTTATGGCGTCAGCCGCGAGTATCAGGACGAGTACTCGCTCGAGTCGCAGCGCCGCATGGCGGCTGCCCAGGCCGCCGGCAAGTTCAAGGATGAAATCATTTCGGTGAAGACCATGATGAAGGTTGTCGACAAGGTCACCAAGGCCGAGTCGATGGTTGAGACGGTGGTCGATCGTGATGAATGCAATCGCCCCGACACCACGCTGGCAGGCCTTGCAAAGCTCGAGCCGGTCAAGGGTGCGGGCAAGTTCATCACCGCCGGCAATGCCAGCCAGCTGTCCGACGGTGCAGCTGCGGTCGTGCTGATGGAAGCCAAGGAAGCCGAGCGTCGCGGTCTTCAGCCGCTGGGCGCTTTCAAGGGCTGGGCGGTTGCAGGCTGCCAGCCCGATGAAATGGGCATCGGCCCGGTGTTTGCCGTGCCGCGTCTGCTCGAGCGCCATGGCCTGAAGATCGACGACATCGATCTTTGGGAACTCAACGAAGCCTTCGCCAGCCAGTGCCTCTATTCGCGCGACAAGCTCGGCATCGACCCCGCCAAATACAACGTCAACGGCGGCTCGATTGCCATCGGCCATCCCTTCGGCATGACCGGCGCCCGTCTGACCGGCCATGTGCTGATGGAAGGCAAGCGTCGTGGCGCCAAGCATGTGGTGGTGTCGATGTGCATCGGCGGCGGCATGGGTGCGGCAGGCCTGCTCGAAGTCTTCTGATCCAGGCCCGGTGATGGCGGTCTACGACGCGAAGGCAGCCTTGCCCCGGGGTGTCCCGGGGCCCTGGGGCGAGCCGGTCGCCATCACCTATGATCAGCGCGACGTCATGCTCTATGCCGTCGGAATCGGGGCGACCGACCTTCGCTTTGTCTACGAGCGTGATCCGGGCTTTGCGGTGTTTCCGACCTTCCCGATCCGCTGGGGCGGGTTGGGCGCACCGATCGATCTGGCGCTGATCCCGGCCTCTCCCGGGCCGCTCAATATCGACGCCGAACGACAGATCGAGCTGCTGCGGCCCTTGCCGCTTGCCGGCACGGTTCAGGTCAGCTCGCGCTTGATCGCGGCGCACCCTCGCGGCAAGGGCAACGGCTTTGTCGAGACCGAAAGCCATGTGACCGATGCGCAGGGCAATGTCTGTCTGCGCATGGTCAACGGCTCGTTTCGCCGGGGTGTCGAGCAGCTCGGCGACATCGCGCCCTTCGAAGGGTCGGGTCAGACTTTTTCGGTCAGGATCGATCGGCCGGCGCGAGCACCCGACCTCGAGGTCGGTGCCGTGATTGCACTCAATCAGGCTCATATCTATCGGCTTTCCGGTGACTACAACCCGCTGCACATCGAGCCGGCCGCGGCCCGTTTCGGTGGCTTCGAGACGCCGATCCTGCATGGTCTGTGTACTTACGGTCACTGCGGCCAGATGCTGCTCGGCGCGCTGTGTGCCGGTGATCCTGCCCGGTTCAAGGCCTTGCGGGTGCGGTTTTCGTCGCCGGTTTATCCGGGCGACACGCTTCGGTTATCGGTCTGGCACGATGGGCCGGGTCGCGTGACATTTGAAGCGAAAGTCGGCGATCGCACGGTGGTGTCAAACGCTTATTTCGAGTTCGCCTGACCGGCGGGCCAGCTTCTACAGGACTTGCAACATGGAATTCGAATTTTCAGCCGAGCAGCAGCAGCTCAAGGACCAGGTCCGCCGCTTTCTGGCCGATCGCTGCGATCGCAACGCAGTGCGAGCGGTACTGGAGGGCGAGCAGCCGTTTGACCGTCCGCTATGGAAGGCGATGGGCGAACTCGGTTATCTCGGCGCCTCGATCCCCGAGGCCTATGGCGGACTCGGTGCCGGTTACCTCGAGGCCTGCGTGATCGCAGAAGAACTCGGACGTGCGGTGGCCCCTGTGCCCTTCGGATCATCGATCGCGCTGGCAGCCGAGTTTCTGCTCAGGGCTGGCACTGAGGCGCAAAAGCAGAAATATCTGCCGCATGTGGCCAGCGGTGAGTCCATCGGTACGCTGGCGCTGGTCGAAGGCACCGGTCGGGTGACGGCGGCGTCCATCGAGGCCAGTATCGTCAGGGCAGGTGAGTCGGTGAGCCTGTCGGGCAGCAAGACCGCAGTGGCCGATGGCGACATCGCCGATTTCGCGGTGGTCGCCGCGCGTGATGGCTCGGGGGGTTCGGCCGGCTCTCCCGGAATTTCGCTGTTTCTCGTCGACCTGCAGCAAGCCGGCGTCAAACGAAGCCCGCTGGCCACGATCGACCCCACCCGCAGCCATGCCCAGCTCGAATTCGCGAATGCGTCGGCCGAA
>JAPLQF010000045.1 GCA_026399875.1 Burkholderiales bacterium
ACGACCCGCAGCGATCAACTGCACCGCCGCCACCTTGAACTCCTCGGTGTATCTCGCCTTCGCAATCCGCTTCATCCATCACCTCCGGTATCGCCATATTTTGCTCTACCGTCGGTATCCGAAAATCGCAGGGAAGCTCATCGGAGGCGTTGGCAAGGGCCTCAGAAGAGGGAATGAGATTGGGCGTCTCCATGATCTTTATTCCCGGACAGGGTTGGAAACCAGATACAGACGGGATCTTGGAAGCGCTCGCGGCAGGTAGATCGGCGGCGAATCCCCGCTGACTCTGTTGATCGAGCTCGGACGACATTCATAGCGTGCTGATCCAGGGCCGTCGACTCCGGCGCACTACACACATCACTGTGTAGCCCAGGTTAGGCGATAAGACGATCTGCAATCACATCGCCGGGCAGCTCGCGGCGAGGGAATCTCTGCAGGCTCCCGGGCGGGCAGCGACAGTGCCGGCTTTCCGATCGAGGACATTTTTCTAACACCGTTAGAAAAAGGCACGCGCTGCCCTCAGATCAAACACAAGACGGGCTCTCGCCTCACTGACGTCACGCTGACCCGCGCCGAGCCGCCCGCTGGGACATCGCGCTTCTCATAGCTCACTGGCAGGCCTGCGCCGATGATCTCCTTGCGCGCTGCGATAGAAGCGCTAGTCGGCGTGAGCACTACAAGTGCCTCGCGACATAGCTGCGCCATCAAGCCCACCGACAAAGTGATGGAATTGCGCACGCCGGCCATGGCCGACGCCGCGCACGCCTCGTCAGTCAAGTTGATGAACCAAACGAACGGGGTGCGCCGAGGCTCACCCTTCCATCTGAATATTGAGCTTTCCGATGAGGTCACCCCAGCGCTTGCGCTCGGCGCCGACGAACTCGGCAATCTGCTCGGGACTGAGCACAGGTGCAGGCCCGATATAGGCCTTGGTGAGCGAGGTCTGATAATCGGGCGAGGCCAGAGATGCGTCCAGAGCGCCCTTGAGTTTGTCTCGCACGGCGGCTGGCAACCCTTTGGGCGCCACGAGGCCGTACCACACGATCGCAAGGTAATTGGGGATTTTCTCGGCGACTGCAGGCACGTCAGGCAGATAGGTCTGTCGTGTGGCCGAGGTCACTGCGATCGCTCGCAACCTCCCGGACTGGACATGCGGCAGCGCGGTCGTGGGGCTGTCGAACATCAGATCGACACGCCCGCCGACCACGTCGGTGATGGCCGCCACGCTGCCCTTGTAGGCCACATGCGTCATGGGCGCGCCGGTGAAGTCCTCGAACAATTCGCCAGCCAGGTGCAATGTGCTGCCCACGCCCACCGAGGCATAGCTCAGCGGTGCGCGCTTGTCCTTCACGCGGGCGATCAGGTCGTCGAGGTTGCGGATGGGCGAGGCCGCGGGGACCACCGCAACCAGTGGGATGTCGCCGGTGAGCCCGATGATGTCCAACTCGCGCTCGGGGCTGTATGACAACTGCTTGCGCAACAGCGGATTGAGCACCATGGTGGAGCCCGCCGCAATGAGCAGCGTATAGCCGTCGGCCCGCGATTTCGCGACGAACTGCGCACCGATGATGGTGTTGGCACCAGGCTTGTTGTCGACCACAAAGGACCCACCAAGGCGCTTGCCGAGTTGTTCGCCGACCACGCGCGCGAGCACGTCGGTCGTGCCCCCTGGCGGAAAGGGCACCACAAGAGACACCGGACGCTCCGGATAGGCATCAGCCCAAGATGGGGTGACTCCCGCAGTTCCAGCGAACGCGAGGCTGCCTACAGTCATGTTGCGAATCGCGCGCCTGCGTTGCATCGTGGTCTCCTTGTCAGTTTTATGTGAGGGAGTATTGCATGTGACTGATCCGCCCCGGGCCGGTTCAACCCAGACCTTTACTTAGAGGCGCTCACGGCAGGTAAATCGGCGGCGAATCCGCCAAGCAACTCACCGAGCACGATGCTGTTGAGATACGAGCTGTCGGCGTGTGCGACGACATCGACCACCTCGGCTGAACCAAGCATGAACGCTGTACAGGCATTGGTGTCGAGCAGAACCGCGCGCATGCGCTACTTCCAGAGCTTGGGGCCAACCTTATCGAACGGCGCTGTGGCCTGTTCGAACGCGACGCCCTCACTCTGACTCCAACACCCCGCAAGGGCGTCGAGGTCGTCATGGCGCCGAAGAGCTGGTTTGACCCGCTGATGGCCCAATCCCTGCGCGATGAGGCGCAATACCAGGGTGTTGACGCTCGCGTCTTCCCTCGCGGCACGAGCTTTCAGCTCGGCAGGCGTCTTTGCGTCAAGACCACGGATGCTGAGGTTTGCCATGATGTTTTCCTTGAAGGCAAAGTGCTTTCAAAAAGTGCTGCCGCCATGCCACCGCATGGATGTGGAGTTACAACAATGACCGCCCACACATGGCGCTGGGCGGAATGACACTTAAGCAGCGGCTGGCCATGGCCGCGTAATCTTTCTACTGCTCGACCCAATAGAAATTGGGGGGATTACCCTCAACATCACTCACTTTCGGATCAAGGCTAGCTAGTAGCGCTTCAGCAAGGCGCGCACGTGCCTCAGGTGGCAACGCCTTCGCCCGCGTGGAAAGATCGACTGCATCGGTAACGGATAACTGCGTTGTCTCATCTCGAGATACGCCATCGGATTGTTTAAGCGAATTGCCTAAGATGTTCAGGTGGCATATGCTTTGACATATGTCTAACAAGACTTGCGACGCCAAGATGACTGAACGCCATGCCTCATTGTTTCGCAACGGCCGCAATCAAGCGGTCCGTATCCCGCGTGAGTTTGAGATGGAAGGCACCGAGGTGCTGATGCGAAAGGAAGGTGACTGTCTGATCCTGACGCCCATTCGCAAGAACCGTTTGCTGGACCTTTTGGCGTCCTGGGAGCCGTTGGACGAAGGCTTACCCGATGTCGAGGAGATGCCGCTGCAGACCCGGGACGCGCTTTGACAGCCGCGCTCACCTGGATGCTGGATACGAACACTTTGTCCGAGCTGATTCGAAACCCACGGGGTGCCCTGAAGGAGCGATTGGAGCAGACCGAGCCAGAGGCCGTGTGCACAAGCATTGTCGTTGCCTGTGAGCTGAGATTCGGTGCGCGCAAAAAGGGCTCGCAGGAGTTGACCAAACGCGTAGAGCAGTTGCTGGACGCCTTGCTCGTCTTGCCGCTGGATGCGCCTGTCGATGACCACTACGCGCAGATTCGCGCGAATCTGGAGCGCGTGGGCACGCCGATTGGTAGTCATGATCTCTTCATCGCAGCGCATGCGCGCTCGCGTGGTTTGACACTTGTGACCCACAACTTGCGCGAGTTCGCGCGTGTCCCCGATCTGCGGGTCCAAGACTGGCTGTGACCAGCGACAAGAATTGCCGTTTTACAGCCTGCCAACAAAGTCGCTGATGTGATCAGGGCAACGTATGGCTCAACCTGCCACCCAGTGTCAGGATTTGCGAGTCTCTTGAGCACCGCCGCAGCTTCAACGCTGCCACCGAAAACAAGCCAAAAGAGCCGCCCGCTGGGACATCGCGCTTCGCGCGAGCGTGTGAACAACCCATTGACGGACAGGCCGCCAACAGGTTGCTCACACTTGCCCCTTTGAGGCCTGGCCACCAGTCGACGGTCCAAGGCTGACAACACTTTTTTTGATCTATTTCTGGTCATCGATCAGCGCTTCGCGTCCACAACGTCCAGACCCTGCGGGGCGACACTGCGTGTCGGGCTGCGCCCACATACAAGAGGGGCGATTGCTTCGTTCAGTTTCGCAGTGGGACAGTCCGTCCAGGCGCGCGACCGAACTCTTTGATATCCCGGTGATTTCAGCGACCTGCCGAACCGAGCGACCCTTCAAAAGGAGGGATCGAGCCCAGTTATGGTCCTTGAAACGCTCGATTTCCCGTTTTTCCTTAAATACAAGAGGGGCGCTCAGTTCGTTCAGTTTCGCGTGGGACAGTCCCAGCAAGCTCTTGGACGTTTCGGGGTCGTTGAGCTTTCTGACGTACCGCCGGACTGCCTGTACTGAAATCGACAGGGCAGATGCGATCTGCTGAGCGCTCGAGCCTTGCTCGAGCAACTCCTGCACACGCTCAATTCGCGCTTCTTTGCGGCCGGCTCTGCCTTGGGGACCGATCAGCTGCTCAGAGGAGTCGTCGAGTGGCAAACGCCGGCGGTACTTCTGAACTGCTCGAGACGTGATGCCGAGATCGACTGCAATATGGTCTGTGTTCTGGCCTTGCACCACGAGCTCGAGGACGCGCTTTCGCCGCTCCTCATAGGTGTGAGCCCTGCGGGCCTCATAGCGACCCTCTAAAACGCGATTGCGCCCCGCCTGGCGGCTCCTCTCGCGTTCGCCCCTTACCTCGGGCGGCACGATCGCGCGAAGCTGTCCTACGAGCTCTGGATGAGCCAGAACCAGGTCTTTCATCTGCTCCCAGATGCGCGCCGACGTGAACCGGTATCGCGGGTCGATCTTCTCGCCGTTCCATTCGTAGTGCTTGCCGTCGGCCGCATCGGTGGCGCGCTTGATCACCGATGAAACCGTCGACTGGATCTCGGCGTCACTGAAGGACGGCATGTGGTGGCGGGCGACCGCCAGGATCTCGTCGTTGAGCGCCTCGGACCGTGTGAACCAGCTGAGCGACGTGGCCATCATGAAGAGCATCGAGTTGCGGTGGCCTTGGGGCACGCCCCCGAACCAATGGGCATCGGCGATCTTGATGAGGTCTGTGTACCGGTGATACCAGACCTGGTAGATGCTGCCGGCCACCTTGCCCGCGGCCCGTGACTCAGCCCGGTCATGCGCATCCTTGTTTGCACGAGCTGCGCGAATGTCTCGTATTTCGGCTCTAGGCAGCTCGACAATCTGGTCGCACAGCCAATCAAAGTCGTAGCGACCCGGATTGAGCACTTCACCGGTGACGCTCTTGCGCCCTTCGGCGGCCAACGGGTTGGTTGTCCCGACTACCCGCAAGACGCGGGTGACGTCCACAACTTGTTTGTCGCCGGCGGTGAGCGCCACGAGTGTTCGCTGCACTCGTTGCCAGCGGGGGAGGGCGGCTGCCGGCGTACGGTTGAAGCACCAGTACAGGTGCGCGCCGCGCCCGGTGTAAACGACCATGGTTGGGCCGGGCAGCCTTGCTCGATCGATTCGCTCCAGCGCAGCAGCTGCGGCCGCAACCGGGCAGCCCGCCCCATCGTGGACATCGATGTCGACATAGAACGCATTGAGTCCGGACAGCAGGCGCACCAGGCGCCAGCCATGGAACTCGTTCGGCGTGACATACACGTCCGGCTGCGAGGTATAGCGTGATAATTCCTGCAAAGCGATCTCGCGGTTAAGCGAATACCACTCGCGCCCATTGGACTGCTTGCGTCCCTTGAGCCAAAGGAGATGATCACTGCGCTGCTCGCTTGCGAGCGCTGCGAAATGGTCGGCCGGCGTAACTAGCTGGGCAATGCGTTCAGACGCGCCCATGCCAAGAAATACCGTTGAGAATGAAAGGCATATTGCCCTCCAGATCTGAACGGAGCTACACTCCCCCCCGGGTAGTAACTCCGTTATTCATGTCTGGTTCTGCCCGCACGACCTCTGCAAGAAAGTCGTTTAGGTCCGTCCAAAGCCCCTGGTGCAGCTAACACCGGGGGCTTTTTCTTTTCCGGCGCCGGTTTCCGAATCGCGAGACCGGCGTCGAATACTGCTAGGCAAAGATTACACATCGACAGATAGCAGGTCAACAAGCCACGTTAGTGCATGTTTTTCGTACGCTGGTAAATTCCAAAACCAGATCGGATGGAACATGACTCGGTTTAGGACTAAGGCAATGATCTACGAAGGAATCTAGCAAAACAGACGGTTTTTTGAGGCGAAACGCCAGGTTCTTCACCCAAAAAATAGGTAACTCCCTTGTCCTTATGGGTCAGTTTCCGACGAAATTTCTACCGTACCTGGGGGACGGTGGAAGAAAAACCTTCACGCAACGGATGTTCTGCTTGCAACTTGAAATGTCGGCCTCTGAGCTTCTGCAATCTCAAGCCGCGAACGCACCCCTGGATCCCGCCGACGCAGCTAACGTCGGTCGGCTCTGGTCTGTCTTTTTCGCTCCGGATGAGCGAGGATGAGACTCGCCTGCGAAAAAGCTATTCGCAGCAAAACGAAGAGGAAAACAACATGGATATCAAGACCGTGTTCGCGGAGGTCTGGCACGCAGGCTGGACCTTCACTAAAGCGATGGCCATGTCATTTGGGACACTCCGGCCGGTTGGCTATTTCGATCCGCTCGTTAACACTCGAGTTGCCAGTCAGCTGATCGCTGCAGGAGAAGCGGACCCGTCCGCCTTTGAGTGGGGAAGCGGTCCCCTGGAGTTTGACGACAACGTTCTGCGGTCCAACCCGGCGACCGGGCTTCCAATCCTCGGGAGATCGGGGGTTGATGCCGGCGGTAATCCAGATGGTTGGAACAACGACTGGAACAACCACTAGGACTGCCCGTGTTATTTGCGAAGCTTTAACTCAAAGTATTTCTGCTGATTTTCGGTCATCTGACCGCCGTTCTTTGCGACAGCGCTCAACTCTGACCTTAGTGCAGGATCGTTTGCAGCCTTGTCCTGCAAGATGCTTGCGTATCCCGAAGCACTGTTGAACGTCAGGCCCCCGAATAATTCGTTTCTTGCCGCGGTCAAGGCATCAGGGCTTCGATTTCTGAACGCACCGACGCCCGCAAATGTCGCTCCAGCCTGATTCTCGGTTTCGGCCTTCTGACTGTTGTATGTCCCGGTAGCCTGGCCTGCATATCCACCGTAAACACCCGCCGCATCTCTGGACAAGTCCACTGGCGAGCCCGGCGATCCGCCTGCTGGAGCAAACGGGCCGGCAGTTGGCGGAGTCGCGCCGCCTGGCGACCTGGATGGCGCAGGACTTGCACTGGGGTTTTTCGGACCGTCTTTACTGAAATCGTTAAATGCTTTATCGCCACCGGCTTTAACGGCCCCTTGCGACTGAGGTGGCTGCACACCCCCGGCGCTCAACACTGCTTCTCCGGTCGGTGACGCACTGAGCCCTTCAGCCGCTCTTTGGACCGCTGGAATCGCTTGCACAGGATCACGAGCTTTAGCCATTGCTTTTTGCGTAGATGCCAGTTTCTCCTGGGCACTATTTCCCGTGAAAGCGCCCAGTTCGCGGAGCACTGGTTCGGCAGTATTCGTCGTGCCAGTGATCGCATTCGAATCGCCAGCGCTATTGGTTGTGCCAGCGGTGTTGTTCGTTACCACTGCGGCCGATTTGCCGGTTTGATTGGCGTTTTGCCTCCCTGTCGCATTGGTTAAGTCCGTTGATGTTGATGCCGCGTTTTTCTTTTCGCTCCCCGAGCGTGATCCGGTTTCGCCACTCTGGCTGATGCTGGTGCCTGCGCTTGAGTTCAAGCTGTTTCTTGCGGAGTCAAGAGTCATGCCGGTATACGAATTTTGGAGAGACTGAGTACCGTCAACGCCGAGCTTGGCTCCAAAGTTGAAAGACGGCCTTCCACCACTCTGGCCGCCAGCAACTTGACTACCTCCGCCCTGGCTGCCACCACCCCCGACCCCGGCAGAGCCGCCAAAGTTAATGCCCAACTGCGCCTGTTCAGTCTGAGTACGATATGTAGTTGCCTGACCTTGTGATGTCCTGCCCGTTTCCATCTTGGAGTCGGTGCCCCAATTACTCCCAATAACCTGTGAGCCGCCAATATAAGAACCACTGTACGTTCCAACATCGAAGCGAGTCCCGTTGGAAGTCGACCAGGTTGAGCTCGTTGTGTCGGTAGTGGTTTTGCTCACTCCGGTTGTTCCAATCGCGGACACACCAGTGGCACTGCTATCAATGCTGCTCGCTAACCTGGATGTCGAGGCACCCACGCTGGGTCCGCCGGCGTTAAATCCCCAAACCTGGGCGCCTGTCACATCGCCCTTACTGTTCTGCCAGACCTTGCCGTCTGCGTTACTGGTTATGGAGTGGTCGGCTCCCGAACGTTCAGGCGTGGTGTTCTGTTTGTTGGCGGAGATGTTCCCAAACGTGCTGTTTCCTGAACCCCAATTCCCGGTGTTCACTCCGCTTGTATTGACAATGCCCCAGCTCACCGTGCCGCCCGTGATATTGCCCTGACCGATCGAGTCGCCGGCCTTCTGAGCCGCGCCCTGGGCAGGCCCCATGATCGAGCTGACAACGCCCGACATCGCAACCTCGCCGCCTTTGATCAAGGCCAGCGCGATGACCGGCACCGAGATCGTGAGCAGTCCTGCGATCGACTGGTTGGATAGGGCTTCGTTGCCCAAGCGAGTCATGTTCGCAAGCGTTGTTCCGCCAGCCAGGTGAACGATGCCAAGCAGATCGGCCTTGTCTGACTTCACGGCCATCGCGTTGATGATCGCGTAGAGCGGCGCCCAGAGCTGAACCCAGAACATGGCAGCCACATAGGATTTGAGCACCATGCCCGCCTTCGCGCCTGCGATCACGATCAGCAGGAACACAACCGGAAAGACGCCGATCGTGATGAGCTCGATTGCGTTGCGCAGTTTAGGCAGCGTCGCAGCCGCGACTTTCGCCATCGCGGCATAAGAAACCTTTGCGGATTCTTCAGCCATTGCAACCGCGGCAGAGGACTGCACGCAGCCCGACTGCATCGACAAGGGCTGGGCCCGGCAGTCACGAAGCAAGTTGGAAACGATCGATTGGCGAACAGCGTCTTGGGCCGAGCGCGAGACATTGAGGAGCGTGGCCTCAACAGCGGGGATTTGGGAAAGGATCACCGTGGCAGCCATCGAATTGCCCGGGTTGACCCGGGCCCCCAGGACGCCGATCTGATTATTCGTCTGCCCATCGAGTAGGACCGTCAAGGCGGCGTAGGCATCCGGGCAGGGCATCGCCGCGTTATTGACGAAGGTCGATCGCGCCGGATTGAGCGAGAACGAATTAGCCGGCCCGTTTGTCGTGCCGATAAAGCCCCAAAGGTCTGTGGACTTGACCAGGTCATCGAGCACTTTCGCGTTCCCAATGAACTCGGGATTCACGCACTTACGAACGAACATCGCCATTTCGCCCTCGAGCGACGGCAGGTCCGCGCGAACTTGTTGCAGCTCCTCGATCAGGCGAGATCCAAAGGCCATCCCGGTCTTGGAAAAACGCTCTTCATCGACCGGCGTAAACGCGGTCTCAAAAGACTCTGTCATCCATTTCCCGATATGGCTCGTCTCGGAAGCAAAAAGCGCCAGGCCCAAGGGGACGTTGGCAACTGGGTAGTCGGTGTTGGTCCGAACATCGTGAACAACGACGGTTGTTTTCGGGACAAAAACGCAGCCATAAAAGACTGCGACCATCAACAAATTCGCCCACACGGTTTCGCCTCGCAGCGCGACTACTCCCATCGTTACTGCGATCAGTAGCCCGGCCACTGCGAGCGCTTTCATCAGCGTCAGGTAGTCGCCGCCGCCCATGATCATCGCAACAGCGTTCAAAACGGACGCGATCTGATCTGCGTTCCAGTAGGCATAGACCGTATGCATGCCTGGCTCCCCGTTATTTGCCGAAGCGCGCGTTAGCTGCCAAGTCTGCGGACACGCTGCTGTACATGGCACGCTCGAGATGCTCGAGTTGACTGATCAAAGCACCCACTTGTTGGACTCGGCTGTAGATCTGAGCGCGCTCACTTCTCATCGCTAGCTTGATGCGGTTGAGATCCTCAAGCACCCGCTGGACTGCATCGGCGCGCTTCGCCGATGTATCAGAATCGCGCGAGGCTTTGAGCATCTTGTCTAGATTGCCGGCAACTTCCTCGACGTATTGGCTCGCGAGCTCCCAAGCAGCTGCAACTGACCAAATTTCCAGCGTCTCGTCGTTAAGTAGGTTTTGACTCGTCGATGCAGACACCTCGATAACCTTAATGAGCGGCAAGCTCGTACCCATGCTCAGCAACTTCAAATCTTGCAGGTTTGGCTGTGTGCGATTCCGGATTGCGTCACGAAGGTCAGACGACTTTTTGTAGAAGAGCTGTCCGAAGGTCTGTAATGACGCTGGAGAGACATACGGCTTCATGCACTTATCTGGGTCTGGACATTTGTAGACCCAGAGCGTGCCGTTGGCGGCGGTGGGATTGCCAACGAGCTCGGAGATGCTGAACAGAGGACCCGGAAACTCCGGCATAAGCGTTGCCGAATCGCCGCTGCCGGTTTGTCGAAGGATTGTGGTGCCGATCAACGACATCATGAATTCCTTCTCGTCATCGGTCAGACCGGAGAGCGTGCCCCGATTCATCGCCGCCCAGACGATGTTGATCTCGGCGCTTTCGATCGTCTTACCGGCGTCGTTTTGCCGACTGGGTGCGTTGTTGATGGCCGCGTCGCCATTAGTCTCGACCATGTCGCGCGCCTCGGTTTCGCCTGTGACAGCACCGGTGGCAACAAGGTTTCTTTTGGCGTTGCCAACGACCTCGGAGAGCCAGGCATTGGGCCCGGAGTCCATGACCCGTTTGGCGGCTTCGCAGGAGCTACCGAAGTACTTGTTCCAATCATTGATGGTGTCTGCGATCTCTTGAACCTGGGTTGCCAGGTCCGGCGACATCGCCTGGAGCGCGACTTTGAAGGCAAGGCCTGCGCTGTTTTGCCCTACGTTGCGCAGGAACTGAACGAACTCTTGCTTGTTGGCCATCCCGAAGGCGCCCATGTACATATCAATGCCACCACAGCCGGCCTTAAGCGACGGCGGCGTGAAGCTGAAGGGTTTGAAGGCGCGCTGCGGAGACTTAAACACCAGGGAGCCGCCGGAGAGCAACTCCGACGTGCCAGTGCTGTAGACCTGAGCATTCGTCACATTCGACATCGCGCCTGCCGAATTGAAAAAGTCTTCCATGAAGCCGGCTTTTGCCGGTGAAGTGAGGGCGGGCAACATCATGAGCAGACTCGCGCACACAGCGAGGCTGATGGCTTTGTTGACCAGGGTTTTCATCAGAAGGCCTCTCCGACTTGGGTGGTGGTCAGTACCCGCGCGCGCTCGACGATTTCGTCCATCGCCAGCACGCCGGATCCGAGTTGAAAAACTTGTTTCTGGTCGCGCGAGACCAGAAAGAGGGCGGGCACGGTTTGCACTCCCCGTCCCTGGGTGACGACAAGCGAAATGCCGTTGTCGAGCTTTGCGTTTGGAAACTCGCGGATCCCGCCGCCATCGACGCTGACGGCCAGCACTTCGATGCCGTAGCGCTGGTTGAGCATTTGCATGATCGGGGCCTGAAGCTTGCAAAACTCGCAGTCGCTTCGATAGAAAAACAGCACGCCGTGGGTCTTTGCCAGGGCAGCCATCACAGCACCTTGGTCGACCTGTCGCTTGTCTTTGAGTGCGGTTTGCGCAAACGACGCAACCGGCGATCGGGTGTTGTAGTCGACTTGCGGGTTTTGCCAGACGACCCGTCGCCAGGTGTCAGAAAACGTACTGGACTTGTCCATCATGAAGTTGTTTGCATCCAGGTACGCGAGCACGTTGGACTGCGTGGGCGTCATGATTGCGACGTCGCGAAGCCGCACGAGCTCCTTGCGGATTTCCTCCACGCTTTTCATCTCGCGGATGTTCTTCGGCGGGGCAGGGGCCCGGGGCGCAGGCTTTGCCGCGGGCTCGATCTTTTTCGGGATGCGCGGTGCATCCGGCGGATACCAGTTAAAGCCTCTGTCAGGATTGGCCCACGGCGATTCATTCCACCAGGATTGGTCCTGTGCCGATGCCGTGGCGACACAGGCGATCGATGCGCCCGCAAGCAGCAGGCGAAGAAAAAGGTGATGCATATCAGGAGATCGCATGGCGTCAGTCCTTCTCAGCGAAAGTTGCCGCGTCTGCGACGGAACTCTTGCAGGACAAACCAAGGCCACCACACGATCCAGTAAAAATCCTTGCCGCTTGCCTTCAAAAAGAAAAAGTCTTCGCTTTGGTGGTGGGGCCTTTTGAGCTTTACAAAGACAACCCAGGAACCAATCAGCATCCAGACGCCGACCGAGTACAGCGCCGCGTACAGGCTCGGTGAGTCGATGTAGTCAAGGATGATTACGATCAAGGCCATGATCAGATAAAGCGGCACGAACTGGCGCAGCGTTAACAGATAGCTCTGAAGGAAGAGTTTGAATTTCATCTATGCCTCCTAATGATTCCCTGGTGGCTCTTAGCGCTTCTGTGGGGGCAATGACTTCATCGCCTCGAGCGCAAGCTCATTGGGCGGACTGCCATCGAGGCACACGCTCATCTCGAGCGCGTACTCAAAGCTGCGCGCGACGCCGCTTTGATCGGTCCAGCGCAAGTCGGGCGCAGTGATCTGGGCCCGCAGTCGCTTGCAATCTGCCCGCGAATAGGTGACCGGCGGATCCACCGGGTGCACATCAACAAAGAACGCCGCGCTGGTCTTAAGAGCTCCGCGCGCGTAATCGCCAAAGGCGCCATTGAGCTTGCCCTGATAGCGACTCTCGGGCGATCGGATCGCCGCAAAGAAAGCCTCGCGAATATCCATGGTTTGCGCGGGAGCCGGCCTCATTGAAGCAAGCCCGATCAACCCGAAAGCGATTGCTGCAACTCGTTTCATTGCGCGGCCTTCGGCGCTGCAAACAGGCGAGTCGTCATAGCGGCCATAGCGGCCTGAAAGAGCGGATCGGGAAGCAGCTCCTCGTCCTTGGTGCCGGCATCGCTTCGCAGAATCGCCGGCTTGCCCGCAACAGGGCGAATCTTTACGGCAACGATCACATGTTGGTCGTACTTCTTCCAGTTCTTGCACATCTCGGCCGTGCCCAGGCACCAGCCGCGCTCATCACCCGCGATCGCCTTATTGAAGGCGCCCTTGGCACCGGTGAGTGCTCCCAAGCTATCGAGCAGACCCACTCCGAGCAGCATGCCGGTTGTCAGACTGCCGGTCAGACCTTGTGCGATCAAGCCCACGTCGGTCGAGGTTGTGCGAGTCGCCTTTTCGGCTTTGTCTGCGAGGCTGTCGGTGGTCTTGGCAGCGCTTTCTTCTGCCATGCGGCCTACGTCTACAACAACCTCGCGAGCCCCTGGTAGTTGGAACTTGAATCCTGCGGTGAATTCGACAGCAATATCTGCCTCCTGCACTGTGGGCACCACTTCGAAGCCTCGATCAGCAAACCCCTCGCGAAGCTGCGCGGTGAGCCTTTCGCTCGAGGTGAATTCAACGAAGACCTTTTTCTTTGGTGCTTTCGTGCCTTCGGTGCTACCAGTAGCCAGAAGCGTCGACTCTCCGGTGCCGATCACATTGATTTGCGGGCTTGGGGTGGCTTTTAGCTCGGGCGGGGTTGCAGGGGTATCGGTTTGGGCCTGAGCCATACCTGCGACAAGGCTCGAGGCGGCAACCAAGCTGATTGAAAGCGACCACAAAGTGCGCGTAGAGCGGGGCTTGATCACGGTCGTTTTCCTCATGGTTTGGTTGGCAATTTCGGGTTGTTGAAGTAATTGACCGTCTGTTGCTGCACGGCTTGGACTGCTCGAGCGTTCAGCAAGTTGGTATCCAAGGCCTTTGGGACGATCTCGTCGAAGAACTCAGCCAGATCCATCTGACTGAAGTCGAGCGCCTGCAGTTGGTCAGGCGTGAACCCGGAGCAGTCGGGGCTCTTTGGGTTGCCGTAGGTCTTGGCGATCTGAGCCCGGCCTTGCTCGTTGATGATTCGCGCAAGCCGGCTGTTGTAGCAGCAGGAACTCTCCTTTTTCTCCAGACACACGCCGAGAAACCTCTTGGAGCAAAAGCTGCCCGCATAGCTGCAAAGGCGCTGGTCCTTTTTCATGGCGAGCTGCTGCTCGCTGGGGGCGCACTGCAGGTATTGGCTGATGATTTGGATCGCCACCGTCGCCGCTAAGGAGTACGGGTCAAACGCAAAAGGAGTCTCGGCTCCCGGAATGAACCTGATCCCGTAAAAGCTCAGATTGCCGCTGCCAAACAGTGTGTAAGTCGAGCCGCTCGAGCTGCCGTATAACGCGGCGATCAGCTCGGTCGGCACCAGGTCGTTGCTAAAAAGCGCGTCGTGTACATAGGAGCTCCCAAGAAAGCGGACCGTTTCGTTGCCGAAGATCTTGACGCTCTGGAACATCGCGCTGTTAGCGGCCGATGCGCCACCCCCACCGCCTTTTGCATGGCAGCAGTTCACAAGTCCGCCGAGCTTCACGGTGCAGTCAGCGCCTGACCCTTTGAAGATCTCCATCGTGGCCGGATCCATGTAGACGCCGCCTTGGCGTGACAACTCCAGGGCGGTTAACACTTTGGCCATGTCGGTGTCGGGCGTGCTGGTGGGGCCAGAGCAGTCGCCGTTGACGCACACACCGGTTGCGCAAGTGGTTGTCGTGCTCGTTGTGCCTTCCTTGACCTTGCACTGGAACTGACGCTCGAGCAGGCTGCATGAGCCGTTCTTCAAGTTCTCCAGACAGCGCGAGCCGACTGTGGTGCAGGCGGAGTTGGCGTTCAGTTCACCGCAATCGCTTTGGCGCTGTGCGCTTGCGCAGACGTAATCGTCCTTCCACTCCCAGCAGTCCTTGTAGACCGGCATTCCGTTGATCGTGCGAGTCTGGGGGCCCGCCACGCAGGTGTGGGCCGCAAGCGTGCAATCAGGGTTGGACTGGAACTGCGTGCATTGCGCGGTGTTGGCCGTGTCCGAGATGACGGTGTAGGTGTTGGCAAGGACGACAACCCCCGTCGCAGGCGTGCTCGAGTTTGCGCATCGATAGGTGTTCTGATAGTTCAGGCAAGTGCCATCGAAGGCGGTCTGTGTACAGACAGAGCCCATCTGCACGCAGCTTGGCGTTGCCGCGATGGCCGCGCAGTAGTCGACCGAATTGGGTGCGACGCACTCATAGGAGTCTTCGTATCGCCAACAGTCTCGAGTGACATCGACGCCGCCGATGTTGCGGGTGCCACCAGGCTCGGCGCAGACGGTGTTGACCTTGCGGCATTCGGCCGCGAACGAGGGATTGCCTGCACTGCACAGGACGACGCAGAGCGACACCAAGGTCATCAGCCAGCGCGCAGTTAGCCAACGCATACCAGGCCAGCGCATATCAGGCCACATCGCATTTTTGTAGCGATGCGCATTCATTGCGCTCTCGCCTCCAAGCCCGCGCACTGGTTATCCCACTCGTCGTAGACGTTGATGATGTTGGTGGCCTGTCGAAAGGACAGATTCATCACTCCACCGCTCATCACCTGTTCCGGGTAGCCGAGCAGCTGGTAGCACTGCCGATCGTCGGCTGGCACTGCACCGGCTGGGCAAGTCGGATCGGATCCGCCAGCGCTGTTGTCGACATAGGTCACGTCCCCAATAGGAACCCCACACTGCCCGCCCGGCAGAACCTGCCCAGAAGCGCAGACATCGGTGACCGAGCTTGAGATGTTGTAGCTGCATTGTTTGTTGCCGTCGCAGCCCCCCATGACGTACAGGCCGGATCCGATGTGGCGAATCGAGGGCTCGCTCGGATTCACGAAGGTCGTAGCTTGAGTTGGCAGTAGATTGATGTCCGGGTTCGGGCGGCCTTCCGACCCCGATCCGTAATCGCCTTCGGTCACGTTGCCGCGAAACCAGCCCAGCTCGATACCGCCGAGGTTGCAAAAGGCGCGCACAACGCCCCCGTCTTCGTAGACGTCCTTGCCTTTGCGGTATCGATATCCCCAGCCAAAGCCTGCCGCGTTCAGCACATCGCCGCTATTGCAGCTTGGGGTAACCGATGTGGTGACCCGCAGAATCCGGCTGCATTGCAAGTTATCGAGTCGATTCGGGCTGCGCTCGCACTGGTAGTTATATTTCGCATCGACCACAACTTCCTGTCCGATCGCGCAGGCCTTGTTCTCATTGACCGAAAACTCCTGGCAGACCTGGGTATCGAAGACTGCAGGCGTGGTGGTGGTCGCGCTCTTGCAGGTGTCGTAGGTCGAGAAGATGTCGCCAATCTGCCCGCTCGGGTTTGCCCCGATGGCGCGAGCCTTTGAGAGCAGGGGATCGTTGGTTTGGATCTGGAACTGAGGGCGGGTCAGCCGCGCCTTGGCGACTAGGTTGACCGCCTGGCATTCGAGATCGGTCTGGGCGTTGCAGCCGGCCACCTTTACCGCACCTGGGCCAACGGTGCTGCCCATGCCGCCCTGGAAGTACGAGGTCTGATTCTGGTTCGCCCCGTTGTAGCCCGGCACGGCCTGGCTGGGATTGCCAGAGGTGATGCCTTGCTTGATCGAAGGCGTGGCTGAGGTCCCAAGTTGTTTGCCAAGCGCTGAGGCGTCGGGCTTTGACATCGGTTGCGCAAAGCTCGGCTGCGCCAGGGCGAGCTGCGCCATGAATGCAGTCGCGAAGAGCAGCGCTCGAGGGTGCGCGGTTTTAGGACATCGCATATACCAGCCAGTCGACGATCGTTGAATTCGTAGTAGTTGGTAAATTCTACGATTAGACGGTGCGTATAATTTCAAGAACTACAAAAATATTTTGGCAACGGCAGACTAGACCGTCGCTGTTTGTCAATATGTCGTTGCTATCCTTTTGGCTTAGGTCTTCGTATAACTGGCGTCGAGGCATGGTTTTCGACAAGATCTCGGCCATGCAACACGTCATCAACCGCATCAAAATTGGGGTGTGCATGTGGCCGCACCTGGCGAGTTGGCGTGCGCGGGTCGGGATGCTTTTTTGGGTCGCAGGCGCTACAGAGGCGGCCGCGGCCGTTATGAATTGGCGGGCTGGCGGCAAGGGCCGCCGAGACTAGGCGCTAGAGCAGGTCAGGGTGATCGATTGATTGAAGTTCTTCACGATTTCCATCTTGGTTCCCTTCCGAGTGAGTTGGCAGGAGTCCATGAAGGCGCTGTTTCGCCGTCAAGCCAAGGCAATTCTTGAAGGTCGACCTACCCTGGTGAGTGGTTCAGCTCGTAGCTGGTGCTGCGGCCACCGGCGTCCGATTTACGCAGGACGCCACGGGCCAACAAATCCGTGATGTCGCGCAGCGCGGTGTCCGGCGAACACTTGGCGATCGCCGCCCATTTGCTGCTGGTGAGCTTGCCCTCGAAGCCATCAAGTAGCCGATTGACCAGCTTCACCTGTCGCGCGTTTAGCGGCGCAGAACCCGGTGCAGCCCAGCGCTGCCAGAACCGCGTCTTAGCCAGCACGGCGTCCGGCGTGTGCTGTGCGTGATCGACGGCGCGGTGCAGGGTTTCGAGGAACCAGGCGAGCCACTCGGTGACATCGAGCGATTGCTTCTGCGTTCGTTCCAGGATGTCGTAGTAGGCCTTGCGCTCCCGCTGGATCTGCGCCGACAAGCTGTAGAAGCGCTGGGGGCTGCCATCAGCGCGGGCCAGGAACAGGTCGCCGACAGCGCGTGCGATGCGGCCGTTGCCGTCATCGAACGGGTGCAGGGTGACAAACCACAAGTGCGCAAGCCCAGCCTTGATCAGCGGCGGCTCGTTCGACGCGCTGTTGGCCCAGTTGATAAAGAGGTCAGTTTCGGATTGGAGTCGATCGGCCGGTGGCGCTTCGAAATGCAAGCGTTGGCGCCCAAGCGGGCCAGAGACCACCTGCATCGGACCAGCGGCATCGTCACGCCAGCCGCCCACATTGATTCGGACTAGGCCCGAGTAGCCGGTGGGGAAGAGTGCTGCGTGCCACCCGAACAATCGATTCCGGGTGACCGCGGCGTTGCAGTTTGCGGTGGCGTCGAGCACCATTTCGACCACGCCCTCGACATGACGGTCCACCGGGGCCAGGGCACCGATGTCGACGCCGAGTCGGCGAGCGATAGAGGAGCGCACAGACTCGACGTTGAGCTGTTCGCCCTCGATCTCGCTGGTCTTGATGACGTCCTCGGTCAGCGTCGACAGGCTGGCCTGGTCGCGCAGAGCCATTCCGACATCGGCCAGTCGTCCCATCAACAGACCCTGGGCGCGGCTGACGTCGGCCAACGACTGGGCGAGGGCAGCCAGGTCGTAGCGCCAAGTTGGCCAGTCCCCGGCCTGCCAGATGTAAGTGTAATCGCCGCCGTTCATGCGGAGATTATGAGTCGTATTCTCCGCATGCTCAAGTTATTCACCGCACGTTGCGCGGTGAAAGAGCGGCCTTTTCGCCGCACCGCTACCTGGTCGGACGCGGGTTCGATTCCGCAAATGGGACTTGAACTGACCGTATCCTCGGCAGCGTTGAGCTGCCGACATCGGTGGCGAAATGCTCGTTAAGGACGCGGATTCAAGAAACTGAAGTTGGCCGGCCAGCAGCACGGTTGGCGTGCAACTCGGCGTTGGACCGCGGGCTGACCTTGACTGGCAGCACGATGTTGAGCGACTCCACCGCCTGTCTGACTTCACGTCGCCGATGAACGCCGAGCTTTTCCAGAACGGAGCTGACGTGAATCTTCACGGTGCCTTCCGACAGACTGAATCGCGAGGCGATTTCTTTGTTCGTTTGGCCTTCGACCAGCAATGCCAGGACCTCGAGCTGCCTTGGAGTGATCCCCAGGGCTTTGATGTCATTGCCGGTTGAGGCTATGCGAGGCGGCATTGCGACTGGCGATTGGATGACCGGTTGCACGACCGGTGGCATGGGCATTGATCCAGAGATGCTGAAGAATTCGCCCGGCGCAAGCGCGGTGTTGACGGCATGAATCAGGCTACCTCCGTTGGCCGCCTTGCTGAGAAACCCGCGAGCGCCGGCAAGCCTGCACTGCTCAATCGTCGTCTCGTCGTCGGTGCCGCTGACGATTAGAACCGGGGTTGTCCCGGCGGCATCGAGTGCCTTGATCAAAAGCAGTGGGATCGTCCTGGAAAGGTCTGAATCGGGAACATCGGGCAGTTTCAGGTCCAAGAAAATCAGGTCATATTTCTTCGAGACCAGGTAGGGCGCGCTCTCCTTGACGGAGCCGCATACCTGGACCTCGAGCAACTGGTTGCGCCGTTGAAATTCCGACGTTAGAACGTCGCTCATCGCATCAGCGATAACAGTGTGGTCGTCGACCATCAGGATTCGTGTCGCTGTCATTGCCAAGAGTCCCCTTGTCGCTGCTATCCGATCGCTTTGTCGGAACTTTGCAGCTTAAATGTACTGGCGCCAATCACGGAAACAGCCGCTACTAATTTAGAAACCGAATAAGGCGCTATTGGTGTGTTTCGGTTCAGAAGCGAAACCAGGATCTTCTTGAGCCGATTGCGTGTTTCAGCTGGTGTTGATCGCCTTGCACGACGATCACGCCGCATTTCAGGTTGAACGTGCTGGCCAATTTGGCGTTCGGAAACCAGATCACCGGAATCGCGCTGACATGGCTTGCTGCATTCAGAACCTGCTCAATCGGATCCTTCTCGAAGCGCTTGCCGTTTAGTCGCAGCAGCTCTTCGCTCTTGCCAAACGAGGAGCGCTTCAAGAGCGCGCCTTCCTGAGACTTGATCTCGACGGCGAAGCGCGTGCCATTCAGGTGCGACAGTAAAAGATCCAAGTCGCCACCGGTTTTGAGCCGGTAGTTGGGCTCAATCGTCCAGCCTGCAGGCAAGCTCAATTCCGATAAGGCAAGCCGCTCGATCCTCTGGCCATGCTGGCGAACCTCGGCCTTGCTGACAAGGTGAACCCCGATCAACGCAGTAGAGATCCCAGCCAGCATGGCCAGCAGATGCCCGGAGCCGATGACCGCGATTGCGACACCGGCCGCCAGCAAGCCAAGACCGCTGGCCAACTGCCATTTCCACGGATAGAAGCGAACGGTACTCATCGAAAATCTGCAGGGATAGGCTTAAAACGGCACTTCTTCATCAGCATCGGACTCCATGTCTGCCTCGCCAGCCTTCGCAGTCGATTGCGACGAAGCAGGGCTCGGCCCGAAGCGAAACTCATCCACGACGACTTCGGTCGTGTAGTGCGTCTGCGCGTCCTTCTCCCATTTGCGGGTTCTCAAATGTCCCTCGATCTTGAGCGCGCTGCCTTTGCGGGCGTGCTCCTTGATGAGGGTCGCGCTTTGCCCGAAGAACACCAGGCGATGCCATTCGGTGACGGTCTTGCGCTCGCCGCTTGCCTTGTCTTTGTATGACTCATTGGTCGCAAGGTTGATGTTAACGACGGGCAATTCATCGGTGGTGTAGCGAATCTCCGGATCGGCGCCGAGATTGCCGTCGAGCAGGACTTTGTTGACCAGGGACATGTGAGCTCCTCTAGGAGAAAGGGTGCATTCGGTTTGATTGATGAAGCGGGACATCGGACTGAAGGAATCCCAAAAGGAAGACATCCGGGGGGAGGTCGACCTCTTGGGAACCATGGGGAGTTAGCAACACACTTTTTAGCCAACGCTGGGAATTTGCGTGGCCATGTCGAGCCGCGGCGTCGGATGGGGATCCGACACAGGGCCGTTGCAACGAAATCGCATTGCATTCAATGACGGGATTCATCGCGGTTCGCTTGTCCAAAGACAGATCAAAGGCTCAAGGCCTGTTCGAAAAGTGCCTTGCGAGGCTTTTACCTGCAGAGGGCGGTCTGTTTGCACCCAGTATTCCGTTGCGGCTTGGTCATCGCCAGAAGCAACCGGAAACTCGATGGCTGATCATACGAAACGTTTAACCAACATCGCAACTTTATAATTTCAAGACGCGGTAGCATTGTTCGAATGCAACCTCATCGTCATCAAGTAATCGTTATGGGAATCAGACTGACGCGCGCACTCCACCGAGTTGTGCTGGTGAGTGCGCTGGCGTCAATCCTGTGCGGATGCGACGCACCGTCACTGCGAAACGGGCCGTTGTCGTTCCTCGCAAGCAAGGGGGACAAAGACATTGCCACCGAGCTGTATCGGCGGGTGACCCAGGGGGACGAGGCGGCGCTGGCTGAGTTAATCGAACGAACTGAAAAGCGCAAAGATTGGTATGCGGCATTTTTCGCGGGCCTATCTTTTGATCCTAATTCACACAACCGTGCGGTCAAACCCAATGCTGTGAAGGCTGCGATGCTCTATAGCTCGGCGAACGGATTGCCCGCCGCACATCACAACTTGGCGTTGCTGCTGCTGTCAGGTGTTTCGTACGATCCAAAACCCAAGGACGGCGAACGTGTGCAGCAATTCGATCCGATCCAGTTACTCGAGCTGGCAGCAACGAAGCGGGTCGAATCGATGCTGCTTTTGGCAGTGCTGTTTGAGCGAGGCTTCGGATCAGTCAAACCGAACGCGGCACTGTCTGCCCAGTGGTATTCGAAGGCCATCGAGCACTCGAAGGATCGGCGTGCACAGACCCGGCTTGGCATTGCCTACCTCGAGGGCAGGGGGGTTCCGCAGGACACGACCAAGGGCCAGGAGCTGCTGCTTTCTGCCGCAAAGGCCGGGTCGTCAGAGGCGCTATACCGGCTTGCGTTGTTGGATCAGCCTGATGTTCAAGCTGCTCAGTGGATGAGCGTGGCGGCTATGACTGATGCGGCCTATGGCGCTGCCGCGCAGGCTGCGCTGAGCAAGGTGTCCGGCCGCGACCAGGAGGAGATCAAGCGTCGCGCAAGCCTATGGGTTCATGCGCATCAACTCGAGCGGCAATTGCCCGCTTTCAGCGAGCCGATAGGGTCGCCGTAATCGATTCAACAAACTTGCGGTGTTCCGGCTATTCATCTACTTGGGATGACCGCAACTGTGAAGTTCATTACAGCAGTGCCATCTGGCGCCGTTTCCGCGCAACTTCTCACGAAAACCTACCAAGTAAGGAAAAAGTGATTAAGGGTCAGGCGTGATGGGGGCGCTCGGCCTCCCACTGCGCCTCCTCGCCAGGCTCAGGCAGCACCCTGCCACCCTCCAGGATCCATGAGGCCGGCGTAGAGGAGGTCCGCATGATGATCGTCTCTAAGGGCGCACCCGTCTGATCCGCGACTGCCTGTTTGCAGCGAGCAATGATTGCGTCTGCGAGCGCACGGTCGCGGCCTGCTCGAATGCCCGCATGCAGCTCAAAGCGCATGCCGCCGGGCTGTGCAGGGCGATGCAAAAACTGCACATGCACGAAGGTGCGCGGCGCCCCGGTCAGATCACAGTGAATGTCCGTGAAGGCGCGCGCAAGGGCCGCGCGCTGGGTGTCGTTCAGGACGCCCTGCGAGCTGGTGCAACGGTATAGGGGCATGTTTGGCTCTCCTCTGATGGGGCGCAATGCAAGCGGGCTTAAGCCACGGCCTTAGGGTCGGCCGCCACCACCATGACATCGTGGTAGGGCGCCCCGGTCACATCGCTGAACATTTTGCAGACTTCTTCCATGACCTGTACCCGTACCGCTTGCGACGTGCCTGCGGGCACGCTGCCCAGCACCATCGAGGCTCGGGACGGTTGGCCTCCGGTAAACCACAGGCCCGGGGTCACTTCCGTGAAGTCGACACGCATCTGCGTGGCTGGCACATTGAAGCGCGCGGCATAGATACGCTCCAGCCCTGCGACTACACTTTCACGCGTAGCCGCATCGATTGCACCGTTGACGAGACATTTGTAGGCGATCATCGTAATTAGTATGACTGGCGCCCCTCTGAGCGACAAGACAAGGATAAAAGACCGCTGAATGAGCGAATGCGCCGTTCCCCTTTGTATGAAATACAACTCATTCTGCACGTGGGGCTGCTGGCGATCCTGATCTCGTGGCGTAAACCTCGACACACATTGAACCGCCTGTCATCAGGGTGACGAACGGGGATGCGTCTGCATTAGCCGCGGTGGACTCGCTGGATAAGCGGCTCAAGGCTTGCTGGATTCAGAAGTCATTTGATCCGATCCAATTACTCGAGCTGGCAGCATCCAAGCGGGTCGAGTCGATGCTGCTTTTGGCAGTGCTGTTTGAGCGAGGCTTCGGATCAGTCAAGCCGAACGCGGCGTTGTCGGCGCAGTGGTATTCGAAGGCCATCGAGCACTCAAAGGATCGACGTGCGCAGACACGCCTTGGCATTGCCTACCTCGAGGGCAGGGGAGTTCCGCAGGACACGACCAAGGGCCAGGAGTTGCTGCTGTCTGCTGCAAAGGCGGGATCATCAGAGGCTCAATACCGGCTTGCTTTGCTGAATCAGCCTGCCATTCAGGCTGCCCAGTGGCTGAGCGTGGCGGCCATGACGGATTCGGCCTACGTTGCGTCTGCACAGGCTGCGCTGAACAACGTGTCTACCGTCTACCGTCGACCAGGAGCAGGTCAAACGGCAAACAAGTCCATGGGTTCACACGCACCAGCTTGAGCGGCAACTGCCCGCTTTCAGCGAGCCGATCGGGTTGCCGTAATCGATTCAGCAACCGCATGGTGTTCGCCTCACGGGAAGCGAGTGGACTAGGGTCAGCTCCCGGCCATTAGCGGGTGCTCGCGGCGGGCTGCTTTCCGGTCTTTTACCGGAGCACGCGAACGTGCTCAGCCGCCAGCTGCCAGAGCGTGCTCGACTGCCGCTTCACGGTTCATGGCACGACCAGCCTCAAGCTCGCGAACGAACTCGGCAGCGGTCAATGTTCGCCTCACATCGGCCAGCGCATCTTCGTAAGCTCGCTTGACATTACCGGATAGCTCGGCCGGCGCGGTATCGACCCCCAGAACGCCGGCCAGACGAGCCGCCACTTTGGGCTGGCCACACGCGGCGTAAGCAATCAGCAACTGGGCCAGCCCCCGAGTCACCCCGGGTGATGTCGGGTAGTTGCGGTACATCGGCAAGCTCTGACGAAACAAGGCCAGCGCTTGCGCCGGTTCGTTGCGGCGCAGCGCCAGGAAGCCCTGTTGCGCGAGGCTGCCGGCAATGTCGAAGTTCGATTCGACCGCGCGGTACATCGCCAGGCTCTCCACCAGCAGTTCATGCGCGCGGTCGAACTGGCCGCGGCGGATGGCGATGGTACCCAGCAGCGCGCGGCCGTGGCCGATGTAGAGCTTGTCGTTGCCAATGCGCGCGATCTGCGCCTCGCACTCGGCCACCATCGCCTCGGCCGACTCATCGCACCCGATCAGCGCTTCGTAGCCGGCATAGCAGATCAACGCCTGGGCCAGCAAGAAGCCCTGGCGCCAGGGATCCCCGATGCGCCGTCCGTGGGCCAGGCTGTCTTCGAACAGCAGCCGCGTGGCCGGGTCGCGCTGGCGCGTGTCGATGTAGCCCATCCACATCAGCGACCAGGCCAGGCCTTCGTCGAACTCCAACGGCCGCGACACTTCGGCGCACTGCTCGCACAGCCGGCGGCCGAGCGGCGGGTCGAAGTTGGTGGCCAGCATGCCGGCACCGTAAAACGAACGCGCGTAGTGGATCGAAGGCGCGCGGCCCTCGCGGAGGTAGGCCTCGGCCAGCCGCTGCTGCCAGCCGACCATCTCCTTCCAGTGCATGTTCTTGTACCAGAAGCGGGTCAGCGAACTGAACAGCCGCAGGCCCTGCTCGGCCTGGCCCGAGCGCAAGGACCACTGCAGTGCCAGCCTGAAGTTGTCGAGCTCGACCTCGGCAAGGGCGTGCCAATGCAACTGCTCGGTGCGGGTGAGCATTGGCCGGATGCGCTCGGCGAGCTCACCACAGTAGGCCAGGTGACGACGGCGTGTTTCCTCCAGCTCGTCGGCCACCAGCAGCTTTTCCAGCCCGTATTGGCGGATGGTCTCCAGCAGACGGTAGCGCGGCCCGGCGCTCGGGTCATCACCCGGCGCGTCGAGCACCACCAGCGATTTCTCGACCAGCTGGGCCAGCAGGTCCAGCACCTGCCCGCGCACGATCGGCAGCGCGCTGCACACCACCTCTGCCGCTTCCAGTGTCCACCCGCCTGCAAACTGCGAAAGCCGGCGCAGCAGAACCCGCTCGGGCTCGGCCAGCAGGTCGTGGCTCCAGTCGATCAGCGAGCGCAGCGTCTGGTGGCGCAACAACGCTGTGCGCCGGCCGCGCGTGAGCAGCGCGAAACGGTCGTCCAGGCGTTCGGCCAGCTGTTCGACAGTCATTGCGCCGACGCGCGCTGCGGCCAGCTCCAGCGCCAACGGAATGCCGTCGAGCTGGTGGCACACCCGCGCGGCAGCGTCGAGGTTGGCGGAAGTCAGGCGAAAGCCCGGGGCGACGGCCTGGGCCCGCTCGACGAACAGGCGGCTTGCCGGGAAGGCCAGGAATTCCTCGATCGATCCCAGCGCATCGGGCGGCGATGTTCGCAGCGACGGCAGCCGCCAGGCCACTTCGCCGGCCACGTCGAGGGCTTCGCGGCTGGTTGCCAGCGTGCGCGTGCCGTGGCTGTGGTGCAGCACCTGTTCGGCAAAGGCGGCACAGCGCTCGATCAGGTGCTCGCAGTTGTCCAGGATCAACAGCAGGCTGCGACGGCGCAGCACGTCCAGCAAGGTGTCGAGCAACGGTCGCGTCGCTTCCTCGTGCACGTCGAGTGCGCCCGCCACGGTACGAACGAGCAGCGACGGGTCGGTCACCGGAGCCAGTTCGACGAAGCACACGCCGTCAGCGAAACCAGCGCCGGCTCGGTCGGCGACTTCCAGGGCCAGCCGCGTCTTGCCGACACCGCCAGCGCCCACCAGGGTTAGCAGGTGGGTGTCGGCCAGCAGCGCCAACACGGCGCTCAGGTCGTCCTCACGACCGATCAGCGTGGGCTTGTTGGCGGGCAGGCCACGGTGGGGGGTCGGGGTCGCGGTCAGCGGCGATGCGCGCTCGCCCGGGCTTTCATCCAGTGGCAGGGTGAAACGATAGCCGCGCCCCGGCACCGTCGTCAGCGCGTGCGCGCCCAGCAGTTTGCGCAGCCCCGACACATGCTGGCGGAGGTTGTTTTCTTCGACCACCAGACCGGGCCAGACCCGCGCAAGCAGCTCTTCGTGCGACACCACGCGATCACGTTCTGCCACCAGCACCAGCAGCAAGTCAAAGGCGCGCGCGCCCACGGCGAGCGGCTCGCCACTGGCAAGCAGCAGGCGTTGCGCGGGCCGCAGTTCGAAGCGGCCGAAGCGCACCAAGTCTGGAATGGCTGGCGTGGTTGTCATCAGGCGGTGCAATCTTAGCGCGGCCATCGAATTCACAAGGTTTCACACCGCCGAGATGGCCGCGGCCGGGAGCGCTGAACACACTGGGGGCACCCGATCCGGGCACCTCCACTGCAAAGGACACCCCCATGAACGCCCCCACCGACCTGAACGCTTTGAAGACCCGCCAGCAGACTGCCTGGGCCAGCGGCGACTACGCCGTCATCGGCACCACGCTGCAGATCGTCGGCGAGCAGCTCGCCGAGGCCTGCGACCTGCGTACCGACGAGCGCGTACTCGACGTGGCGGCCGGCAACGGCAATGCCACGCTGGCTGCGGCGCGCCGCGGTTGCCTCGTGACCTCGACCGACTATGTCGGCAGTCTGCTCGAGCGAGGCGCCGAGCGCGCCCGTGCCGAGGGCCTGCAGGCCACATTCCAAGTGGCTGATGCCGAGACCTTGCCCTTCCCCGACGCCAGCTTCGACGCCGTGCTGTCGACCTTTGGCGTGATGTTCTCGCCCGACCAGGCGCGTGCCGCCGCCGAGCTGGCGCGCGTGTGCCGGCCAGGGGGCCGCATCGGCCTGGCCAATTGGACGCCGGAGGGCTTCATCGGGCAGGTCTTCAAGACCCTGGGTCGCCACGTGCCGCCGCCGGCCGGCGTGCAGCCGCCCTCGCGCTGGGGCGTCGAGGCGACCCTGCATGCGCTGTTTGGCGAGGCAGCCGGCGCGATCTCGGTGACGCCGCGCCACTTCAACTTCCGCTACCGCTCGCCGGCGCATTTCATCGATGTCTTCCGCACCTGGTACGGGCCGATCCACAAGGCCTTTGCGGCGCTGCCGGCCGAAGGCGCGCAGGCTCTGGAAAGCGACCTGACCGAGCTGCTGATGCGCATGAACCGTGCGGGCGCGGCCTCGCTGGTGGTGCCCAGCGAGTACCTCGAAGTCATCGTGACGCGGCGCTGAATGCCATGGCCGCTGCAATGACCGACACCTCACCGGCCATTCCGTTCCACCGCGAGGCTGGTATCGGGCCCGGCGTGGTCTGCATCCACTGCAACGCCAGCAGCTCCTCTCAGTGGCGCCCGCTGATGGACCGGCTGGCCCCGCGCCACCGCGTGCTCGCTCCCGATACCCACGGCGCTGGCCGCGGGCCGGCCTGGCCGAGCGACCGTGCGCTGACGCTGAGCGACGAGGTGGCGTCGCTCGAACCCGTCCTGGCCCGCGCGGGCGCGCCGCTCGCGTTGGTCGGCCACTCGTACGGCGGCGCGGTGGCGCTGCTTGCCGCCCTGCGACAGCCCGAGCGGGTGCATGCGCTGGTGCTGTACGAGCCTACGCTCTTTGCTCTGGTCGATGCTGCGTCGCCGGCGCCCAACGAGGCCGACGGCATTCGCCGCACGGTGGCGCTGGCGTCGGCTGCGCTCGCCCGCGGTGACCGGAGCGCCGCTGCGGAAGTCTTCATCGACTACTGGATGGGCGCAGGCGCCTTCTCCGCCAAGCCCGATGCACAGCGCAACGCGGTCGAGGCGGCCATCGTCAACGTGCAGGGCTGGGGCGAGGCGCTGTTTGGCGACACCACGCCGCTGGCGGCACTTCGGGCGCTCGAGATGCCGGTGCTGCTGATGCAGGGCAGCGAGACCACCTCCTCGGCGCGCGCGGTGGTCACGCTTCTGGCGCAGACGCTGCCGCGGGTCGAGACGCTGACCTTTCGGGGCCTGGGCCACATGGGGCCGGTCACGCATGCGGCGCAGGTCGACGAAGCCATCGACGGCTTCCTGCGGCGCCATCCTGCGCCTTTGACGGTCGTGGCAGGTCGGGACGCATAACGAATGTTGCACTGGATCGAAAGGAAGCTGAATGCGTGAATTGCAGGTGAGCAAACAAGACCTGCGCCAGGTTCGTCTCGTGGACGTGGCGCCCATACCCCTGGTCGACGGCACTGCCCGCCTTCGGCTGGATCTCTTTGCGTTGACCTCGAATAACCTGACCTATGCCGCGATGGGGGACAGCGCGGCCGGATACTGGGACTTCTTCCCGGGCCCGGCCGGGTGGGGCAAGCCTCCGGCCTGGGGCTTGGGCACGGTCATCGACTCGAAAGCGGAGGGCGTGACCGAAGGCGCGCGCTACTACGGCCTCTTCCCTGTCAGCGAGACCTTGGACGTCACCCCCGTCAAGGCTGGCGCCCGGGGATTTGTCGACGGGGCGCCCCATCGTGCGGGCAAGGCTGTGGTCTACAACCATTACGTGGACGCGCGCGCGGACCCCGCGTACGACGCTGCATTCGAACTGGAGCAGCCCCTGATCCGACCGCTGTATCCATCGGGCTGGTGGCTTGCAGAGCGTGTGCAACAAGGCCATCCGGCGAGAGTCTTGATTTCCAGTGCGTCATCGAAGACGGCCTTGTCGGCAGCGGCTCAGCTTCGGCGGCTGGGAGTTGCCGAACTGGTGGCCCTGACGTCCGCCCGCCATCAAGCGTTTGTCGCCAAGACGGGTTTGTACGACCACGTTCACACCTACGACGACCTGTCAGACGTGTCGCTCCGTGCACACACCACGTATGTCGATTTTCTGGGGCGTGAGGAACTGACCGAAGCGGTCCATCGACGGCTTGGTGCCAGCTTGGCATGCAGCATTCTGATGGGCGCGACCGACTGGGCCGCCAAGCCGGGTGGACTTCAGCGACCCATGAAGGATCTATCTGGCCCGCCCCCGGAGTTGCTCTTCGTGCCGGACTACGCCGCCCGGCGCCTGCAAACCGACCGAGAGCTTGGGGCCACGCTGATCCGTGATCTGCGTGACTTTTACGCAGAGTCGAGAGCCTACTTCACGGTCCGTCGCGAGGAGGGTGCGGCTGCCATCACTTCAGCTTGGTCTCGACTCTCGGCCGATCAAGCATCTCCAGGCGAGGGCCTGGTCTTATCGTTCTGATGCGCGACGACCACATAGGAGTCCAAATGCCCCGTCGAATCGTCTACACCCCCAAAGCAGCGAAGCCTCCGGCCGCTTACAGCCAGGCGGTCAAAGCCGCCGGCCTGGTCTTCGTCTCCGGCACGGCGCCCACCGATCCGGTCACAGGCGCCTTCAAGGGCACGACCATCCAAGAGCAGACCCGCCAGTGCCTGACCAACATCCAGGCCATCCTTGAAGAAGCGGGCAGTTGCATGGACAAGATCGTCAGCGCCACGGTGGTGATGGCCGATGAGGACGAATTCGCCGGGATGAACGAAGAGTGGTTGAAGTGGTTTCCCGTCAACCCACCCGCCCGCCAAGGCGCGAAGCTTCCTGCACGCATCCCTGGCATGAAGGTCTCCATTGCAGCCATCGCGGAGGCGTGATCAGACGTCGAAGCGGCAGACCGGCACGACAGGCCAACCCTTGACCGTCTGGGCGAGCCGGCCTCTGACCAAGGAGCCTGCCGCGTCTGCCTGCAGACTTGCAGTCTCGGCCCGTGGACTTCTGCGTTTGAAGGGCTGCTGTAGGGCGGCGAAAACGGATGAGCGAAAGTCTTGAATGGGTCGGAAGCTGCCTGCCAAATGAGCGCGATCAGCGACCCCAATGGGGTGTGATTTATCCGCCGATCTGAAGCTGATCGATGAGGCGTCGCAAGGCCTCGGACGGCGAGATCACCAAGACGCTGCGCTGAATACTGCTGAAAAGGTTGCCGAAGTCGCGTCTGTCGCCGGTCACAAGCCAATCGCACCGCGCATCGATGGACGCAGCCAGGATCGGAGCGTCTTTGGCCATGATCTGCGCGGCTGACCACTCGAGTGTCTCGTTGCTTGATGACGGACACAGGGTGCAGCTGCTTCGCACACGTTCCCATGCGGGTATCGCATCGGGTGCTTTAAGCGCCAAGTTACGCCGCGCCTCTTCCAATGCGTACGCCGAGGTGACGGCACGGGTCAGGCCCGCAGCGGCGAAGTCAATTAACAGTCCCGGAGCGCTTTGGGGTCTGTAGACCGCACTGAACAGGACGTTTGCGTCCAGGAAAAAAACAATCAAGGCTTTCTGGCTTTCAGTAACGCGCTCGCCGCAGCGGCGTCGATGTCACTGACCGTGCCCTCGCGTTCGAACTCTGCAATTCGGACGTCACTGTAAATCTCGATCGGCAGCACTGCCGCCTGGCGCAGCACGATCGCGCCGTCAGTGGTGACGTCGATCAGCATCGGTGTGTTCTCCTCGATCCCCAGGCGCTTGAGGAGCGCTCGAGGGATCGTGATCTGTCCTTTCTTTCCGCACTTGACGATGTCCATCGGAGTCCTCCATCAGGCGAAGAAGTGTACCTCGGCATCTTCCGGCTAGCCGGAAATCCGCATATCAGGCGCTCAGGTTAGAAAAACGTGGTGCGTACACCGTTGATTAATAACAACCCGTGACTTCTGTAAGTCGCATAATATGGATTATGTAAAATCCGCTATTGGGCTTGTTGCCTTGGTTCGATGTGGCCAGAAGGTCGGTGGCGGTTGTCTGATTCGGAGTGCTGATGGGTGTGATGGTCGATTGTTCTCGTCGCTGGGAAACGGAGACGCGCTACTACGCAACCTTCGCTCACCTGGACTTGTTCGGAGACTGGGTCTTGCACAAGCAGTGGGGCGGCAAAGGCTCCAGGCTTGGCGGAACCCGAGTCGTCGCGGTTGGATTGAGCTCGATTGTGCAGGCGATGGTGGTCATCGACCGGCAACGAGCCCGAGCCGGTTATTCCTTGGTCGAACGGGCTGTCAAATCGTTAAACGTTAGGCACATTTAGACATAGGTTTCGCGGAAAGCTTCGAAAGGCATATGTCTATTCGTCACGCGACTGTGACTGAAATTCAGCAAACCTGACCCTTGCGGCCCTTCCTTGAGCGAAATGCGCTGGAAACCGTCGCCCAGTGCCTCCAATCGACCTAAATCCCTTCAAAAACGGCCTATGTCTACCGTTCGTGACGACATATTGACCGGTCATCGGCGTGACAGATACGGTTCGACGACACGGTTGCGCTGGGGAGTGCGGCTGTGTGCGCGGCGCTGGGGAGTGCGGCTGTGTGCGCGGCGCTGGGGAGTGCCGGCTCATGCAACCACTTTTAAGAGAGAAATCATGCAAAGCACTACGCTCGTGATCGGCCGTTCCTATCTGCCGACTTCCAACACCGAAGCATCTTTCATCAAAGCCACCGCACAGGCCATCGCCCGTCATCCGGATATCAGCTCGGACATCCTGGCGGCCGGTCTTCTGGAAATTCCGACCCGCTTTCCCAAGGCAGACGTTGCCTCGGCAACCAGAAAGCTCGTTCTGGAAGCCTGCAAAGCTCGAGACAAGACCTACTGCTGATCGAAGTTGTCTGGCTGCTGCAATGCGAGCACCCCAGGTCGCCGAAGCAGCTCGGAATCGAGCCGCACTTTCGTTTTCGCTCGATTTAGAGCAGACGGTTGCGGCGTATCTGAATGGACAAGCCAGCCACGACAACGTGGCTTCGGCGTACTACCGATCAAATCGGGTCAATCGACTTGTGGCGCACGCCTGCCTGAAGTATCGATCGTCGATCCCGGTGGACTTCGCCCAGGAGCTTAAGCAGGAGCTCGCTCTGTTGCTTAGCCAAAAGTTCCTTAAGACGGTTGAAAATCCAGCATCTATATACAATGTGCTTCATGTTTCGGCGTGTTTTATCGTGCGGCGCCGTGCCCAGAGAATCCGCGAAGAATCGCTGGAAGGGATGCTGGGGTCTTCTGAATCGGTGCTCGACGTGGGCATCGAAGATCCGGTGCAAGAACTCGAAGACCGGATCGATCATCGCCGTGCGGTTGAGGAATTTAAGCGCAGAGCTTTGATGGAACCGAAGTCAACGCAAGACAAATCAACGCAGGTGCTCGAGGTGCTATTAGCGCGCATCTCGGAGGATCCGGCACATGGGGTCGCCCAGGTTGAGCCGCCCGCAGATGCCAAGCCTGAGGCGGCGCGTCTCACACCGATTGCAATACCTCCTACCCCACGGGCCCATGTCGGTGAGACACCCGTAACGCTGGCAACGCCGCTACGCATCTACTTCGATCTGCAAAATGTCGAGGTCATCGAGCGCGGGCGCATGCCGCACAAGCCACCCAAGGAAACGAAAGAGCCTCTGGGTCCGACCGATGAAAGCCGGGAGCTCAAAGCGATCCAAGAGCAGATGCATTTGCCGGTTGTGAAATTTGGTCGGCTGCTGGGCCTTAAAAAGCCGATCATCATCGGCTACCTCTACGGGCGGCTTAGCGTGCCAGACAACGTCCTGGACGAAGCCCGTCTGCTCAGACTTAACCAAGACTCGGAAGTTTGGGATCTACGTTGGCGCTTTGAAAACCAGCCGATGGACAGAATCATCGACGGCTGGATGGAGCTGCTGGGTCTGCAGACGGCGGGCCGAGCGAAAGTACCGCTAGATGCAAAGCTTGCTGAGCTGCTCGGGGTGAGCCGCGTCACCGTCTGGCGCTGGCGCCGCGAAACGATCCGCCCCGAACTGCGCGATATTGCCGCCTTTGACCGCGTGGTCAGGGAGCACGCTGCCGGCGGGCAAGCGAGCAAGAGGATTTGACGTTTCCGTCGGCTCGGCCTCTTCCTCAGTCGGATCGCGCGGCAAGCGACTATTGATAGTCGTCCTCTCGTTGATGCTTCACGGCCAAAATCGTCACCGCATTCAACTCAGGCTCGAACCGGTATAGCGCCAAGTAGCCACTGGCACCAAAATCGATGACTAACTCGCGCAGATTCGCGCTGTCCCCAACCAACCTGCCAATGTTGGGCGCATGGGTCAGCGGCTGGAATCCCTCCCGGATGGCGAGCATCGCTCGCTTGGCAGCGTTGACGTCTTTGCCAACAAGAAACGTATGCAGCCGCAGCAGGTCAGATTGCGCACGGGCCGAAAGTCTTACGTGTGGCATTCAGGAACGGGGGCTTCAGGGTTCTCTTGAACCTTGTCTACCCACTGACTGAACTCGTCGAAGGTGATGTGAAGACCCGTTTCCTTGTAGTGCTCGAATGAGGATTCAGCGGCGGCGATGAAGTTTTGCCGTGCTTCTTCTCTCTTCACATATTCAAGAATGGCCTCTTTCATCAGATAGTGCGGCGTGCGCTTTTTTGCTGTGGCTAAAGAAGCAATACGGTCCCTATCAGCGTCGTCCAGCTTGATGGTGACGGACCCGGAGCGTGGCTTTTCAACAGGAGACGTCTTCATCGTGTCACTAAGTAATACAAAGTAACACCGAGTCTGGGGCTGCCGTCTTTTGATGTCAAGGGACTGCGACTACACATCGACACCAGCTATCCCGTTGGGGTGCAAGCTAGGTCAAATCCGGAGCGCGGAATAATCCAGCACCCATGCGTGGCGGATCGAACACGATGTCGTCGCTACCGGGCATGGCCACCGCATCAAGAAGGCTCTTTGGGGGATCAGCCAGGCGCCGATAGGCCTCGTACTGCAGCAGCACATAGGCAGGACGGCCACGGTCGGTGACGAACACCGGCCCTGCCTCGGCCGCGCGCTTAGCCCGGCTGACATCCCGGTTGAACTCGCGGCTGGAGATGGTCGTGACGGTCATAGCGCAACTCGACGAAAAGGGGATCTATGTACCCACAGTACGACAATGTCGTCTCTATCGTCAGCAAACGTAGCAACGTACCGACCATTCCGTCTGTGCAGAGTCGCCCTATCGCCATCTGGCGCCGGCGAGCAGCCAAGCGACAGAGTACTCCGGATCGAAAGCGCCAGGGTTTGCGATTCAATACCGCCACCTAGATGGCCCGTTGAGGGACTGCGACGGAAATCGGCTACCAAGGCCTTAAAAGAGCCCGGCAAGGCAAACGTCAGCTCTATGCGGAAAAGCGCCCGTTCGAGCGCGCGGCTCGAAGGCCCGGATCCGACCCAAAGCAGACCTTAAGGTTTCTCGAAAGCAGGCCGACGCTCTAACCGACTTCTTTCCGGTTCTACGTCTCCGAAGCAGTCATTCGTGGATATCAGCTCCCGGCCAGAAGCGGACGTTGGTAACCTGCTCAGAATTTGCTCTGCTGGCCCGCTTTGGATGACCGGTTTACGGCGGATAGCCTGACCTGGCTTTGGCTCGTCGTGGCCAGAAGCGGTCATAGTCTCCCTTGCATCTGATCGTCAAGGTTGGCTTAATTCACCTTAAATAACGTTACCCGTGATTGATGGAGCTTTGACATGGTTAAGACCCGCCTTCGCCAAGTCTTGGCACCTGTACTGGCACTGGTTTCGTTAAGTGTCACCTGTTCGCTCGCATTTTCTGCTCCGATTAATTGCTCACTTGCAAACGATGACGTGGAAAAAACAATCTGTTCCCGTCCTTCACTGATCGCGCAGGACAAAGCCATCTCAGACAAGCTTGCCGCTCTGGAACTGGCGTGTCCTTCGCTTCGCATGTTGCTTTCTCAGAGTCAGAAGTATTGGCTGCGCGAGAGGTGGGATTGCCGAAACGTGGAAGGAATCTTCGAGAAGGCGGATGGCCTAGCAACCTGTCTCGCCAGCCGAATGGGGCAACGCCTGCAACGGCTTAATGAGACACCTAAAAATTGTGATCCACAAACTCTGGCCGGTGGATATCGATTTGTCGACCCGGTGCATCTGCTGCGGTTCGGCGACCAATACATTGGTCAGACTGTGTCCGTTAATGGCCGTTTGGATCTCGATAGCTGTCGAGCGTCAAGCGCTGGGTCGCGTTCTGGCGGTATCGTTGCGAATCATGAACGGTTTCGCGTAATTTTTGACGCCATGCCTGAATCGAGGCGGGAGTGGCTATGCGACCAGCGTCCTGCCTCCCAATGGGAAGGCATTGTCAAAAAAGACCAACAAGGCGTTTATCTCTTTCTGAATATGTGGTGAATTGACGCCTTCGGCAAGGGACAATACTTAAAGCGATAACAATCTGACCGCAGTAGGACCGCAATGGGCGAGACCAGCTCGCTAACGCGCTACGCTGCCTCGCTTACACAGCTTTCATCGGATCAAATACATCCGCTTTGGGTCGAATGACAACCTGGCGAACGGCGGCTTACGTGCATCGAACTTTCAATGTCAGCTTTCTGGCGATGAAGCTGAAGGTTCGGCCGTCGCAACCCGACCCATAGCGGAAGTTGGTTTAGGCGAATGAATCGCCCCAAAAGCCGTCGCTCAACGTTGACGCTGGGCGGCGGCCTTTAAGGGCCGGCGTGGAGTGGACCATTCGCAGGCCGCGGAGCGCCGGCCCGTGCAAGCCTTCCGTTCCAACAGCAAGTTAGAAATCACCGCGCATACCTTTCCAGTCGCTCTTGAAGCGTACCGCTGTGCAATTCAAACAGGTTGTCGTCAAAGTCGTAGAAGTACACCGAGCGCCCCTCTCCCTCCACTCTCGGTCGAGGTGGCATTACCTCGACACCTGCCGAAATCAAGCGGCGCTCGTATAGCTCGAGTTCATCTTCGTCGACCGCGAACGCGACATGGCGATAGGAACGCCCTACCGGTTCGCCCTGCATGAACGCCAGCCACACACCACCGAGCAAAAGGAACTTCTCACGCGACACGGAAAACTGACGATCTCCGCTGTCGTAGACCTCTGAAGCGCCAAGTGCCAGGCGGAACAATTCCGACGTGCGATCGACATTACGAACAATGAAAGTAAGGTGACTGACGCCTCGGATTGTCATTTGAGGTCTAACGTGTTGTTCTGCGGCGGGCCGCGACGAGCGCCAGTCTGGTTCGGCGCCGGCGGCTCGTCCGAAGCAACAAAGGGTCAGGCATTTTCGCGAGAGTTTCCGCTGAGACTTCTATTCAAAAACTCCAACATCTGAAGCCAGGAGTCCTGGCAAGCATGCGCCGTTTCCTTTGGAGATCCACCGAGATCGAGGTCCTCGCCGGAAACTGAATGCTTGAATCGGGTGACCGTGGTCGGTGCATTGGGCCAACCGAGGCTGTGGCCTGCTCCGGCGTAAGCGAGGTGGTGCACGGCGTTCTTGAAGCATTTGACTTTCAATCGTTGCACAGCAAACTCAGCTAGGTCTGAGGCCGGCCAAAGTTTGTCGTCCTTGCCGCTGATCATCATGATGGGGCCGCTAATCTTTTCGACTGCAATCGTGGCCCGTTCAGCAAGCTTCTTGTCTTGCAAGGGAATCAAGTACCAATCGAGAGAGTCCGGTCTTGCGCGTCCTTGCGCAAGCGCCTCGTCCCACTGTTCGTAGGTCAGCGTGGACGCAAACGGAATATCTTTGCCGCCCTGAGTCCAGGCTGAGTAGCCCGTGCTCGGGAACGCCGGCCAAAGAATTCCGCTCGGCGCATAGGCAACGACCGCTCGAATCTGCGGATAGCTTGCGCCGAGCAGAAGTGCGAGTTCTCCTCCTCGGGAATAGCCGACTGCGCCGATCCTGTCCTCGATCACCTGAGGCTGTCCCGACAGCCACGCTAGCGCCTTGCCGAAGTACTCGAGTGGGATTTGATTCAGCGTTCTGGGTAAGCCTTCCATACCGAAGTACGCGAGTGCGAAGGCAACATAGCCCTGCGAGGCGAGCAACCCCGCCATGTCCTGAGACCAGTACAGACCACCACCCGACCCGCCGACGACGAGCACGGCTGGATGCGTTCCAGCCTCTTTTGGCTCGAACAGTTTTCCAACCAGGCCGTCGGAGCGCACGTCCCGGCTCTGTACGTTCTCAGAGACAAATGAGCGCTCGATAGAGGCGACAAGCAGCTCCGATCCTGAGCTTGTGGCGGTAAGGGTTACGGTCAGCGGATTTGGCGACAAAGCGCAGGCTGCGGCCGCTTTGCTTTCGGCTGGCCGACGGGACCAGAACAATCCCATGGCGTTGATGCCGTTGTAGTCTCCTGAGACCGGGGCCTGCTGTGTGAGGTCGACAGTTCCGTTCTCATCTGCAATGAACGTCGCCTCGGATGCGAACACAACACCGTCCGGGCTCCTGTTGCACAGCCTGAGCGTCACAGCGGCGTGCGGATTCAGTCCCGTGACACGAATCGCAAGTGATTCAGTGACGAGTGGCCTAGAAGGCAGGGGATCGAAGGAGGGCATCCTGGACTCGCGCATTGGTCACGTAGGTATTTCCTCTTGCCTTGCAGGGCTCGCGTAGGTGTAGCGTACATACTGCCATCGCTTGGGGAGCCGTTGCCACTCCGCGGTAACCTGCGGCTGACACCGATTACCCCAAGCGGCCTTTGGCCAGACTATGGTTTTGGCCGAGATGAGCCAAAGCGAAATTCAAGTTGGCCGTCGTCAACCAGTCATTGAAGGCGCACCAGCTACTTCGACACGGTTACGACGACCTTCGAGGCGCTGCCGGGCGCACGCAATGCGTCACGGGATAATGGCGGCATGCCAAGTCATGAAGAGAAGTCATGTTGCGCACGAAGTGTTTGCTGCTGGCGGGACTGCTCGCGCTGGCAGGCTTTGCCATCCAACGCATTGAGCCCATGAGACTGAACGTCGTCGAGGCCGGGATTCCGGAACTCCAGCAAGCGCTGGCCGAGGGGCGCGTGACCTCGCGTCAGCTGGTGTCGGACTACCTGGCGCGCATCGGCCAGCACCAGAACCGCCTGAACGCTGTGGCCAGCGTGAACCCAAGCGCCCTGGAAGAAGCCGATCAACTCGACCGCGAGCGGGCGCAGGGGCGACTGCGCGGGCCGCTGCACGGCATCCCGATCGCGCTGAAGGACAACATCCACACGCGCGACATGCCTACCACCGGCGGCGCCGTGGCCTTCGAGGGCCTGATCGCGCCCTATGAATCGACGCTTGCGCGCACCCTGCGCGAGCGCGGCGCCATCATCCTGGCCAAGACCGTGATGACTGAGTTGGCGAACTGGGTCGCCACGGCACCCACGCCCATGCCGTCCAACTACAGCGCGCTGTTCGGATACAGCCTGAACCCTTACGACACGCGGCGCGATCCCCGTACCGGTTTCGACGACGGCCGCGGCGCGCTGGCCACGGGCGGGTCGAGCTCGGGCAGCGGTACCGCGGCCAGCCTGTGGGCCGCGAGTGTGGGCACCGAGACCTCGGGCTCGATCCTCAGTCCGGCCAACCAGAACATGCTGGTGGGCATCAAGCCCACGGTCGGGCGCATCAGCCGCCACGGCATTATCCCCATCACGGCCGACCAGGACACAGCGGGTCCGATGGCACGAACCGTTACCGATGCTGCCATCTTGCTGGGCGAGATGGAACGCACCACGCCCGACCCGAACGACGCCGCCACTCGGGCGTGCACCGCCCCAGCGAACTTCGACTACCGACCGTTCCTGAAGCGCGACGCGCTGCGCGGTGCGCGGATCGGCATTCCACGCGCCTTTTTCTACGACCGGTTGAGCCTGCCGAGTGACACGAATCCGCGAGGCGGGTTGAACCCGGAACAGGCGCACTTGATGACCGAGGCCATCGAGGTCCTTCGAAACGCCGGTGCCGAGGTGGTCGACCCCGCGGACATCCCCAGCGTGGTCGACCAAGACGCGGGCTCGAACCTCCTGCTTTGGAATGTCTGCTCGTCTGCAAAGGGCAGCGACGACGGCTGCTCCATCGTCTTCAAGTACGGCATGAAGCGCGACTTCAACGCCTGGTTGGCCAGCCTTGGCGCCAGCGCGCCGGTGGCCGACCTGACGGCGCTGCGCCGCTTTAATGCGGGCCAGACGTCGCGTGGCACGCTGAAGTACGGCCAGGGCCTGCTCGACGTATCCGACGAGATCGACCTCGCCGCCGACCGCACACGCTACGAGGCCGACCGGGCCAAGGACTTGCGGCTGTCCCGCGCCCATGGGATCGACGCGGTGATGAAACAGCATGGGCTCGACGCCCTTTTGTTCCCTGCGGTGGACGGTGCGGGCGTCAGTGCCCGCGCCGGGTATCCCACCGTGGCCGTGCCCTTCGGTTTCGTCCGCCTGAATCCGGCCATGCCTTGGCCGGCGGGGTTCGAAGCGCCGCGGGCGCCGTTCGGCGTGAGCTTCGCGGGCGATGCATGCAGCGAACCAAGGCTCGTCGCGCTGGCTTTTGCTTTCGAGCAAGCCACGCGGCGCCGCGTGGCGCCGCCTTGATTACCGAGCGTTCGACCTAGGTGGCTGACAACGACAGCGATTCGGACAATGCGCGCTCACTCAGGCCGTTATAGTCTGCGGCGTGCATCTATCGCATCGCCTTCGGTCCTCGTGCTGGCTGAAAGGTGCTGACGGTGCAAAACGCTATGCCCGCAGAGAGAAAGACTTCAAGCAGACGCTGTGCGCCGACATCGACGGGCTCAGCCTGCACCCGGCCGTGCTCTGTGACGCCGACGACCTGCAGGCGCTGGAGCAACTGTGCCGCTACATCACCCGTCCGGCGCCGACCAACGGACGAGTGCAAACCAACGCCGCTTCACAGGCGGTGCTTCATCGCTAGATGGCCTTGCGCGATAGAACCACGCAATTGACGCCGGCGCTCGCGCAGTTCATGCGGCAGCAGGTTGGGTGGCTGCTCTTCGGGAGTCAGATTCGTGAATGCCAGGTCGGCTGAAGATCGATCACCGGCCTGCACGAAGGACCGCTGACCGGCACGCGAGTCTTGTGGCTCTGGCGCTCCGAAGGTGCCCGGAACCGACCGACAGCTTTCACGGCCCTTGCTGACACCCAACTCGTCGACGCGAACGACCGCTTCTGGCCGAGAGCCGGTAGCCACGAACGGCTGCTTCGGAGATGTAGAAACAGGAAGAAGGCGGTCCGAGCGTCGGGCTGCTTTGGAGAAACCTGAAGGTCCGCTATGGGTCGAAACGACGCCTTGGCGAACGGCAGCTTACAGGCATCGAGCTTTCAAAGTCGGCTTTCTCGCGATGAATTTCAAGGGTCGGCGGTTGCTGGGGATCTTAGATCGTGCGAGCAGTCTCAGAGATCGTGAGAATACCCATTATGGCCCTTCAGGAACCGACTTCGCAGGCTGTACACCGCCGCCCGATGCACGCCGAGCGAGCCTGCGACAACATGCGCCTGACTACCCGCGAGCTGCCGCTGCGCCACGGTACGCAGGGCCCTCACAAATCTCCACTCGCGCTCGCCCAACCCAGAGCCCGCAACCACGGGCACTCGTGTTGTTTTGATCTTCAAGTTGATACCTTCCGCATGGCAAGCAAATATATGACTCCCATAAATTTGTGCAGTCGGAATCTCTTTGTGAAAGGGTTGTATCCAAGGCCATGCTGGTCATGCAATTGCAAACCTGCCGAATGTGCCCAAGCTTTGAGTTCTTCGGGACGTATGAACTTGCTGTACGTGTGAGTCTTTTTCGGCAATAGACGTAGCACGCGCTCTGCCCCGATGATTGCCACTGCCCAGCTCAACGGATTTCGGTTGATCGTTGAAAAGAACACCCAACCGTCAGGCTCAACCAGACGTGCGCAGGCCTGAATGACCGACTCTGGGTTTGGAACGTGTTCGAGCATTTCCATGCATGTAACGATGCCGTAGGTTTCGGGCTCCTGCTGTGAGAGATCTTCTGCGCTAATGGCTTGATAGCTGACGCTTGCCCCTGAGATTTGTGCATGTATCGTGGCCACTTGCAGAGGCTTGGTGGCAAGGTCGATCCCCTTTACAACTGCACCCTTGTGAGCCATCGCTTCGGCCAGAATACCGCCACCACACCCCACATCGAGCGTGTGTTTGCCACGAAGCATTGCCAGTCGATCAATCCATTCCAGCCTCAAGGGGTTGATCTGATGCAAGGGACGGAATTCGGAATTTGGATCCCACCAGCGTTCGGCCAGCGCAGAGAACTTGGCAAGTTCTGCCGGATCAAAGTTGTTCGTCGAAGTACTCACGTCTGGATGTCCGTTGGTTGAAATTGGAAGTGTGGCTACCAGTGCTTTTTCCACCGATTCCACAGGAAAAGCACTTTTGCAAACGCGTTGTAAACCAGACCGAAGAGGTCGCTGATTACGGGCCAGTTTGCAATGCGCCCCCAAAGTTGCTGCCCCGGCGTCTTTACCCAGAGGGCCGCAAGGGCGGGGGCCCCTTTGAAGATGTGACCGTTCCTGTCTCTGACATGGAGTCGTTCGCGTACTGACGCCAAATCAGCCCCTAACTCCAAAACCGCAGCGGGGTTGTTGTGCACGTCAACCCATTCAACGTTGCAACCCTGCATTTTCGTCTTCTGCGACGCAATGCCTGCGTCGCAGACGGGGCAAGCGCTGTTGTAGTACACAGTTGAACTCGGCACTTGTTCCATCACTCAGCTCCTTTAAACCGTCGAGAGAACATCTCAACCGTAGCATATGTTTAGCTAAATGACTAACAGTCTAAACACAAAATGACCAACAATTTGTCTCGGTATGTGTGAAATGTCCGGAAATTCAGTGCCACCGATAAGTTGAGCGGATGCGCCTTGCCCAAAAAGCGAGTGCTGAAGCGCGTGTTGAGGCAGCCAGTGGAAGAGCGTTGACTCGCCTGATGCTTGGCCGCCCGCGGTCACGGAGCGGGCGCGTGCACGCGAAGGGAGCCTCACGCTCAAGGAAGCGACGCGAGCAATGAACTCGATGGCTTGTAAGCCAGGCCAATTCAGAGTCGGGCGAAGCGGCGAACTCCACTCACGCTTGAGGCTCCGACTCTTGATGAGCGCGTGCCACGATTGAATCAGAACGGCAGCTCGCAATCTGAAAGCAGCATTCGCCCAGCAAAGAATGGCCGTAGGTCCTCGGTGCCATGTCGCCCTCGAGCTTCCAGCCAAGTAGCAGACTGCCCCGACTCCCATTGTCGCTGCAGAAGCTATGCGACTCCTAAAGAACGAGGCACTTAAACGGTGATGTGGACCAGGTCGGCGAGCGCATCGCCGAGGGCGGAATAGCGAAACTGATAGCCGGATTCGAGCGTCCGACGAGGAAATACGTTTTGTCCTTGCAGAAGAATAGTCGATCGATCCTGGCCCACGACGCGACGCACGAGCCAAGCCGGCGCCGCCCACACAACGGGCCGGCGCAGACGCCGCGCCAGTTCTTCCGTGAACTGGCGATTGCTAACGACTCCCGGTGCCACAGCGTTGTAGCGTCCGCGCGCATCGCCTCTGAGGATTACATGCTCAATCACACCGACTGCATCGTCGATGTGGATCCAAGGCACCGGTTGTCTTCCATGCCCCATCACGGCACCGGCACCAAGGCAAAACGGTAGCCGCACCAAGGGTAGAAAGCCTTGCCCCCGGCCAATCCGCCAAAGGCGACCGAGCGCCGAGCTTCGGGTAACGGCACCAAGCACGATGCCGATTCTCACGCTGACATGACGTATGCGCGTCGCGTCGATTCCGTCGGCGGCACGCTCCCATTGCGCGACGAGCTCAGCTGGGAAATCGACACCCATCGGTGACGATGACTCGTCCAGCACTGGATAGCTGCAGTTGGCGCTGACCTCTGCGGTCCCGTAAAAGCATTTACCCGCCGTCGAGACGAATACCGCCGGTGGTTCGGGCATGGCATTCAACGCATTAACGAGGGCACGTGTGGTGCGCAGCCGGGATTCGAGCACTTCGCGGCGATAGTCGTCGTTCCAGACACGCCGCAGGTCGAGGATGTGCTGCCCAGCGAGGTTGATCACAGCGTCGCACGCCGGAATAGCGCCGCGCTCTACGTCGTCCCAAGTGATGCGGCCTGCGCCAGCCGTGCGGGAAATCCAGGTCACTTCGTCACCGCGCTTGCGCAACCGCTCGCTCAGTGCCCGCCCGATGAATCCGCTACCGCCACCGATAAGAACTCGCATGGTTGTGCCCTCCTTGTGTTTGTCTGTGCGCGATAACGGCAACGTCGCGTGCCGCACTGCTCATGTAAGAAACGCTCAAATCGCGGCTCGTTACGAGCGCCAGCTTGCTGCCTGCGGCTGCATAGCTCAGCGCGCCGAGTTTCAGCCTCAGCAGTGCCACCGTCGAAGCGGGAAGGGCGAGAGGCGACAAGCCTGTGTGAGCTTCCCTGCGATTTTCGGATACCGACGGTAGAGCAAAATATGGCGATACCGGAGGTGATGGATGAAGCGGATTGCGAAGGCGAGATACACCGAGGAGTTCAAGGTGGCGGCGGTGCAGTTGATCGCTGCGGGTCGTCGGCCGGCCGAAGT
>JAPLQF010000006.1 GCA_026399875.1 Burkholderiales bacterium
CCAGGGCTTGACGCCGGGATTTCGCGGCGCGAGTTCGGTATCAGCCGGCACGATGCCCATGGCCTTCTGGCGCGCAAACCACTGCTCGCGGATCGCGTCCCAGCCGGCATCGAAGCGGCCGCGGTACTTGGCGATGTACTCTGGCGGCGCCTGGTGCGGCGAGTGGGTCGCACCGAATGCGAGGTAGAGAAAAAAAGGTTTTTCCGGGATCAGCGATTTCTGGTCGCGCACGAAACCGATTGCATGATCGACCAGGTCTTCGGTGAGGTGATAGCCGTCTTCGGGGCTCTTCGGCTGATCGACCGAATGGTTGTCGTAGTAGAGCTCGGGCACGAACTGGTCGGTCTCGCCCTGCTGAAAGCCATAGAAGCGATCGAAGCCGCGACCGAGCGGCCACTGATCGTAGGGTCCGGCTGGCGAGGTCTCTTCCATCGGCGTGAGGTGCCATTTGCCGACCGCAAACGTGGCATAGCCGGCCGGGCGCAGCATTTCGGCAAGCGTGGCAGCGCTGCGCGCAACCGTGCCGGTGCAGTTGGGATAGCCGGTGTTCCAGTTCGACAGGCCACGCATGCCGACCGAATGATGATTGCGCCCGGTGAGCAGGGCCGCGCGCGTCGGTGAGCACAGCGCGGTGGTGTGAAAGTTGGAATAGCGCAAACCGCCGGCGGCGAGCTTGTCGATATTCGGTGTGTCGATGGTCGATCCATAACAGCCGAAATGCGAAAAGCCGGTGTCATCGAGCAGCACCACGACCACATTAGGCGCGCCCTTGCGAGGCATCGGCATTTCGGGCCAGAAGGGTTTGGAGTCGGCGACCGTACGGCCGATCTTGCCTTTGAATGAGCTGCTCATGGTGATGTCTCGATGTTGAAATGATTGATGGTGGTCTGGGATTCGTGATGATTCAGCGACGCTCGAATCGCGGCAGGCTGAAGGCCTGGGTCGGCGGTGCTTCGCCGAGGTGCCGCTCAATTTGCACCAGGCAGCTTTGCGCGCTGCAGCCTTGCGAGAGCATCGATGCGCCGGCATCGCGGGTGAGGGTATTCGGGTTGCCGTGAAGATCGAGCGAGCCTGAATCGCCAGGTATCTGCGGATCCCACCAGGCACCGGTCGACAGCCGCACCACACCCGGCAGCAGACGCGCATCGAGCCTCGCCCCCGCCAGACACGCGCCGCGGTCGTTGAAGACCCGCACCAGATCGCCATCAGCAATACCCCGGCTCGCCGCATCAGTCGGATGAATCGCCATCGGCTCGCGACCGGCCACCTTGTTGGCAGCACTGAGTGCGGAATGATCGAGCTGGCTGTGCAGCTTAGTATGAGGCTGGTCGGACAGCATGTGCAGCGGATAGCGCGCAGCCAACGGTGCACCGAGCCATTCGACCGGCGCCAACCACACCGGATGCCCCGGGCAATCTGCATAGCCGAAGCTGTCGATGCGCTCGGAGAAGAGTTCGATGCGCCCGCTTGGTGTGGCCAGCGGATGAGCGAGCGGATCGGCGCGGAACTCGGCGAAGGCCACCACCGGATGCTCATTGGCCGGAAAGCGCACGCCACCGGCCTGCCAGAAGGTCTCGAAGTCGGGCAACTCGACACCGGCTTTGGCGCACTGCGCCACCGACCCGGTATACAGATGCTCAAGCCACTCGTGCACGCTTCGGCCTTCGGTGAAGACGTCGGCGCAACCCAGGCGCTGCGCGATATCGACAAAGATCGCATAGTCGTCGCGGGCCTCACCCGGCGCAGCGCAGACGCTTCGCATCGCAATCATCAAGGGATCGCGCGTGGCATGGCCGATGTCGTCGCGCTCGAGCGTCGAGGTGGCCGGCAGCACGATGTCGGCCATCTTCGAATGCGCGTTCCAGAACTGCTCATGAACCACGATGGTCTCGGGGCGCTGCCAGGCCCGCGCAAGCCGGTGCAAATCCTGATGATGGTGAAAGGGATTGCCGCCGGCCCAATAGACCAGCCGGATATCGGGATAGCGGCGACGCTGCCCGTTGTAGTCGAATTCGCCGCCCGGGTTGAGCAACATGTCGGTGATCCGGGCCACCGGTATGAAGGCCTCGACCGCATTGCGGCCCTGCGGAAGAGTTGGCCCGGGCAGCAGGCGATAAGGGCTGCCGATATTGTTGGTCGGACCATAGGCGAGCGAGACACCGCCCCCCGGCAATCCGATCTGCCCGAGCACCGAGGCCAGACCCACCGCCGCCCAGAAGGGCTGCTCGCCATGGTCGGCCCGCTGCAATCCCCAGGCGACATTGATCAGACTGCGGTTCGAGGCAAGTTCGACCGCCAGATCACGCAGGCGCTGCGCCGGGACACCGGCAATCGGTGCGGCCCACTCGGCGTCTTTCACGACACCATCGGTCTGCCCGAGCAGATAGGCCTGCCAGCGATCGAAGCCCACGCAATGGCTGGCCAGAAATGCGCGATCGTGGCGGTCGGTGCGCACGATCTCGCAAGTCAGGGCCAGCATGACCGCGGTGTCGGTGCCCGGGCGTATCGCGATCCATTCGAGTGAATCGGCCGGCGCCTGAAGGTCGGCCCCGACCGGGCTGAAGTTGACGAAGCGACAGCCCGACTGCGCGAGCTTTGCCATGCCGTCTTCAAGGTAGTGCTCGGAGGCACCGCCCGCACCGACCTGCGAGTTCTTGATCGGCGCACCGCCGAAACTCAAAAACAGTCGGGTGTGCGCTGCCAGCGTGCCCCAGTCGTGCTGATTGCCCAGAAAGTATTCCATCGGGCAGATCACATGCGGCAGCAGCACCCGCCCCGCTCCCAGGCTGTAGCTGTCGGTATGGCGCACATAACCGCCGGCGGCATTCAGAAAGCGATGAACCTGGCTCTGCGCATGATGAAAGCGACCGGCGCTCGACCAGCCATACGAGCCGCCGAAAATCGAGGCATTGCCGTGAGCATCGATGACCCGCCGCATCTCGGTGGCCACCAGATCGGCGGCCTCGTCCCATGACACTTCGACAAACGGCTCGCGACCGCGTCCCTCTCCCCGACGGGGGTCACCGGCAGGACGATCGCGCCAGCCTTTGCGAACCGCCGGGCGCTGCACCCGAAGCGGCGAACGATAGGCCTCGAACATCGACAGTCCGATCGGCGACGGGGCACGATCGTCGCGAAACCGGCCAAGACCGCTGGCGGTCGTGCCGGTACGCTGAACTTCGTAGGCGCCCCAGTGCGAGGAGGTGAGCTCGAGTCCGAGCAGGGTGGCACGCGCCATGATGAATGTCTCCAGCCGAGGGTCTTCAGCCCTGGTTGACGGTTTGGTTGATTGTTTCGGGGAACACTAGCATCATCCCCAAAGACAGAGCCACCGTTCCATAATACAGAACAACAATGAACAACACGCTGATTAAAGGGCTGGGACTGCTCGAAACGCTTTCGCGTGCCGATCAGCCGATGGGGGTGACCGAACTCGCCAACCGGCTCGAGATCGGCAAAAGTACGGTGCATCGACTGCTGCAGGCGCTGGTCGAACAGGGCTATGTCAGACGCAACGAAGCAAGCGGTTCGTATGCCGCCTCGATCAAGCTCTGGGAGCTCGGCTCGGCGGTACTGTCCAACCTCGACCTGCGGCATGCCTCGCAGTCATGGATGGCCTGGTTGCTCGAGAGTAGTCGCGAGACGGTTCATCTGTCAGTGCTCGACGGCAACGAAGTGGTCTATGTCCACAAGCTGGACAGTCCCGAACCGGTTCGCGCCTATAGCTCCATCGGCGGGCGGGCGCCTGCGTATTGCGTGGCCACCGGCAAGGCCATGCTCGCCTTCGAGCCGATGGCGCAGCTCAAGTCGCTCAGCCGTCACCTTCATGCCTACTCACCCCGAACGCTGACCGTGCCCGCCGAGTTCTTGCGCGAGATGGAACGCATTCGTGAGCAGGGCTACGCGGTCAACCGCGGCGAATGGCGCGAAAGCGTGGGCGGCGTGGCGGCACCGGTGCGCGACCCGGGCGGCATGGTGATCGCGGCGATCGGTGTATCAGGCCCGATCGAGCGACTGCGGCCTGCACGGCTCAAGACCCTGTCGGCCGACCTGATTCGGGCCGCCGACGGCATCACTGCGGCGCTGCGCGGTGATGCGCCCCAACAGCCAAGTGCGGGTCAGCTCAAGACGGCCGGCATGAAGGAAAAAGGCTGATGCCGGACTCTGTCGATCTGCCGCTGGCCGGCATCCGCGTGATCGAGTTTTGCCATGTGGCCGCCGGGCCGTTTTGCGGCATGCTGCTGGCCGATTACGGCGCCGAGGTCACCAAGGTCGAGCCGCTCGACGGCGACGCCATGCGGCAGTGGCCACCCATCACTCATGACGCCAACGAAATTGGTTTCAGCGAGAACTTCGCCTCGATCAACCGGGGCAAGCGCTCGATCGCGCTCAACCTGAAAGACCCTGTGTCGCGCGATCTCGCGCGCGACCTGGTGATGGCGAGCGATGTCGTGATCGAGAACAATCGTCCCGGTGCCATGGCCCGACTGGGTCTGGGATGGGACTGGTTCGGCCCGCGCAAGCCGTCGCTGATCTATTGCTCGATCTCGGCCTTCGGCCAGGATGGGCCGCGCGGTGCCGAAGGCGGCTTCGACCTCACCATCCAGGCCGCCGCAGGCGTCATGAGCGTGACCGGCGAACCCGAGGGCGCTCCGGTCAAGGCCGGTGTGCCGCTGGTGGATTTCGGTGCCGGCCTTTATGGCGCGTATTCAATCGCGGCGATGGTTGCCCGTGTGCGTGCCGGCGGGCCCGGTGGCCATCTCGATGTGCCGATGTTCGCCACCACCATCGCGATGTCTGCGCTGCAGACGAGTGAATACTTCGGCACCGGGCGCAACCCCCGCAAGCTCGGGTCGGCGCATCCGCGCAATGCGCCCTATCAGGCCTTTCGCTCGCAGGACGGCTGGTTTGCGATCGCCGCCGGCAACAACAAGCTCTGGCAGCAGGTCTGCGAAATCGCCGGCACACCTGAGCTGCTGACTGAGGCGCGCTTTGCCTCGCCCACCCTGCGCGCCGCCAATCAGGCCGACCTGCGCGACCTGCTCGAAGCGCGCTTTGCCGATGACACCACCGACAGCTGGCTCGCCCGCTTTGCGCCAGCCGGGGTGCCCTGCGCACCAATCAATGGCTATGCGCAGGCTCTGTCCGATCCGCAAACCACCCATCTGCAACTCGTGCAGCCGATGACCCTGCCCAATGGCGTGCAGACCCACACGGTGGGCTGTCCGGTGCGCATCGATGGCGAGGTGGTGGCAATCGATACCCACCCGCCGGCGATCGGCGAACACACCAGCCGCGTGATTGATACCCTCAAGCTCGGACATCCTGCGCCTGCCGCGCCGATCATGCTGCAAATCAGCGACGGCATCGCGAGCATCGACCTCAACCGGGCGCACCGCGGCAACGCCCTGAGCAGCGAGCTGGTCGAGGCGGCGCTCGACGCAGTGCATCGGTCCTTTCGCGATCCCTCGGTCCATACCCTGATGTTCGCAGGCGCCGGTCGGCACTTTTGCACCGGCTTCGATCTCGATGGGCTCGACTCCCAGTCTGACGGCGACCTGCTGCTGCGCTTTGCGCGGATCGAGGCATTGCTCGATGCGGTCTGGCGCGCCCCGGTGCGCACCGTGGCAATTGCACAGGGGCGCACCTGGGGGGCCGGCGCCGATCTTTTTGCCGCCTGCGATCTGAGGCTTGCACTGAGCGGTGCGAGCTTTCGATTTCCGGGCGCAGGATTTGGCATCGTGCTGGGCACACGCCGGCTTGCCGAGCGGGTCGGCACCGAACGCGCGCGGGCCTGGGTCAGCGACGGCGCCACCGTCGAGGCCGGGCAGGCGCTGGCCTGCGGGCTGGCGAGTCGGCTGATCGATCCGGCGCAGGCAGGAGACGACTGGCGTCAAGGGGCCTGCGGCCCGGCACCTGCGATCGATCGCGATACCCTGTCGATGATCCGGTCGGCCAGCCGCAGCACCGGCGGGCCGGGCGGCGACATGCTGGCAGACGCCGACCTCGCCGCGCTGGTCAGGTCGGCTACTGCCAGCAAAGCCGGGCCGGCGCTGAGGGAACGGATTGCCGCCTATCGTGATCGCACCCGAGCCGCGCGATAGACGCAACACACGCAACGACACATCACAGGAGACAGCACGATGGAAATGGTCCAGGTCACCAACAACTCCGATGGCACAACGCTGATCACGATCAACCGGCCCGCCCGCAAAAATGCGATCTGCGCGATCACCGCGCGCGAGCTGCAGCAGGCCTTCGCCGAATTCGATCAGTCGGAGCAGCGCGTGGCGGTCCTCACCGGCGCCGGCAACGATGCCTTCTCGGCCGGTGCCGACGTGACCAACCTGCCCGAGCTCTGGCGCTGCGTGCCCACGGTGGGCATCACCACCGAAAAGCCGGTGATCGCCGCAGTGGGCGGCTGGTGCGTGGGCGGCGCGCTGGTGGTGGCCATGATGTGCGACCTGCTGGTGACCGCCGACAACGGCAAGTTTTCCTACCCCGAAGCCAAGCTCGGCTTCACCGGCGGTCTGATCTCGGCGCTGCCCACCCGCATTCCGCACAAGATCGCGATGGAGCTGATCATGCTTTGCCGCACGATCGACGCCAAGCGCGCCTACGACGTTGGCTTTGCCAATGAAGTCGTGCCGGTCGGCCAGCAGGTCGAGGCAGCGCTGGCCATGGCCCGCGAGCTGGCCACCTTCGCACCGCTGGTGCTGCGAACCCTCAAGCGTTTCGTGGTCGACGATGTGATGCCGCAGGGCCCGTCCGAAAAGATGGGCCGCGCGATGCGCGATCTGGGCATGGTGCGCGACAGCCAGGACGGCCAGGAAGGCGCACGGGCTTTCAAGGAAAAGCGCGCGCCTAAATGGGTGGGTCGATGAGCCGCCCCCGCGCAACAGGAGGACGCTTATGACTCGCTTTCGACTCGATCGCCGCAGCGCACTTCGCGCAAGTGCCGCACTGGCGACGATGCTGGTCGGTGCCGATCGCCTGCAGGCACAAACCGCCTGGCCGTCGCGGCCGATCAAGATGATCGTGCCCTATCCGGCCGGCGGCAACGCCGACTCGATCGGCCGCCTGCTGGCCGATCGGCTCTCGCAGGCGCTGGGCCAGCAGGTGATCGTCGAGAACCGGGCCGGCGCCGGCGCCACCATCGGCGCCCAGGCAGCTGCGCGCTCGCCGGCCGACGGCTACACCCTGCTGCTGGCGCCCACCGCCGTGGTCGCGATCACCCACCATCTGCGCAAGGTGCCCTACGACCCCGAGAACGATTTCGTGCCGATCGCGAGTCTGTCGAGCAGCTACGGCATCGTTGCGGCCCGCAAGGACCTGCCGGCCAACAATATGGCCGAGCTGATCGCACTGGCAAAGAAGTCGCCGGGCAAACTGACCTTCGGCTCGGCCGGCACTGCCACTGCCACCCACCTGACCGGCGAGATCGTCCACAACAAGGCCGGCATCACGCTGCTGCATGTGCCCTACAAAGGCCCGGCCGAGTCGCTCGCCGATCTGGTGGGCGGGCGCATCGACCTGATCTATGACCCGGTTGCGCTGTCGCAGATCAAAGCCGGCACGGTCAAGGCACTGGCCACCACCGCCAATGTGCGCCATCCCGAACTGCCCGATGTTCCAACCCTGCGCGAGCAGGGTCTCGAGGTGCCGGGTGGCAGCTGGTTTGGTCTCTTTGCGCCGCGCGGCACGCCACCCGAGATCGTCGAGCGACTGGCGCTGGAAAGCGAAAAAGCCATGTCAGCAGCCGGGACGCGAGAGTTATTGCTGAAATTCAGTCAATATCCCGACTACAAGGGGCCGGCTGCATTCACGAAACAGATCCAGTCGGACAATGCCGTTTATCGCGATCTCATTACTCGCACCGGCATCAAGATCGATCCCTGAGCCAACCATTTCCCACCGGAGACCCGTCATGACCCGCACCCATGCAGAAAATGTCCGCGAAGACCTGCGCAACCTGATCCATCCCTACACCCCGCTGAACACCTTCAGCGCAACCGGCCCGATGGTGATCCGCAAAGGCGATGGCGTCTATGTCGAAGACGACCAGGGCAACCGCTTTCTGGAAGGCATGGCCGGCCTGTGGTGCACCGCGCTCGGGTTTTCAGAGCAGCGCCTGGTCGATGCCGCCATCCGGCAGATGAAGGAGCTGCCCTACTACCAGATCTTCGCCGGCCGCTCGAACGAGCCCTCGATCGAACTGTCCGAACGCCTGCTCGCCATGACCCGTCATCTCGGTATGGACAAGGCGCTCTTTGCCAACTCCGGCTCCGAGGCCAACGATGCCGCGGTCAAGGTGATCTGGTACTACTTCAATGCGCTTGGCAAACCCGAAAAGAAAAAGCTGATTGCGCGTGAGCGCGGCTATCACGGCGTCACCGTCATGGCGGCAAGCCTGACCGGCCTGCCCTACAACCATGCCGACTTCGACCTGCCGGTCGCCCGCGTGCTGCGCACCGGCTGCCCGAGCCTGTATCACTCGACCCATCCGGGCGAGACCGACGAACAGATGGTCGATCGGCTGGTCGCCGACCTCGAAGCCCTGATCGCGCGCGAAGGCGCCGACACCATCGCCGCCTTTTTCGCCGAGCCGGTGCAAGGTGCGGGTGGTGTGATCGTGCCGCCGGCCGGCTACTTCGCAAAGATCCAGGCGGTGCTGAAAAAGCATGACATCCTGATGGTAGCCGACGAGGTCATCACCGGTTTCGGGCGCACCGGCAACATGTTCGGTTGCGACACCTACGGCATCACCCCCGACATCATGACCGTGGCCAAGGCGCTCTCGAGCTCCTACATGCCGATCTCTGCCACGCTGGTCTCCAAGGCCATCTATGACGGGCTGGTCAAGGGCAGCGAGCGCAACGGTGCGTTCTCGCATGGTGTGACTTATGCCGGCCATCCGGTCGCCTCGGCGGTGGCTGTCGAAGCGCTCAAGATCTACGAAGAGCGCGACAGCAAAACCTTCGATGCCACGTCGGGCGTGATCGCGCGGCTTGGCAACGCGGTGCTCGAACACGGCCTGATCACGCGGGCGCTGCGCGACACGATGGCGGTCTGCCCGCCGCTGATCATCACCGAGGCGCAGATCGACGAACTCTTCGACAAGCTCACCCTGGCGCTCGACACCACGCTGGAATTCGCACGAGGCCTGAAGCTGGCGGCCTGAAGCTAAGGCGGCTGCTACCAACGGTTCAGCCGCCTTAGGTGAGAAAACAGGTTTTCCGGCCTCAGGGGCAATTGCGTTCGAGCAGCGCTGCTCGATTCTGCGGTGGGCAGGCGCTTTGCAGTCGGATAGGATGCCGGCAAGCCGTACGAGGCACACTCTGCAGAGCCAGCCATGCCCCCCATTACTTTGTCCTCCCTGTCTTATGACCACGGCACGTCTGAAGCAAAACTGATCGGCGAGACCATCGGGGCGGCCTTCGATCGGACGGTCGCCCGCTATGCCGATCGCGACGCGCTGATCGTGCGGCATCAGGGTGTGCATTGGACCTGGGCCGAACTCGGCGCACGGGTCGATGCGCTGGCGGCGGGTCTGCTCGCGATCGGGCTGGTGCCGGGCGACCGAATCGGCATCTGGGCGCCCAACTGCTCGGAATGGACCCTGATGCAGTTCGCGACCGCCAAGGCCGGCCTCATCCTGGTCAATATCAATCCGGCCTACCGCCGGGCTGAACTCGAGTACGCGCTGAACAAGGTTGAGTGCAAGGCGCTGGTCCTGGCGCCAGCGCTCAAGACCAGCGACTACCTGGCGATCGTGCAGGACCTCGCGCCCGAGCTCGCGTCCGCCGCGGCCCATGACCTGCACGCAGCGGCACTGCCTCACCTGCGCAGCGTGATCCGGCTCGGTGCGGCGTCGACCCCCGGCATGGTGAACTTTGACGAAGTCATGAAAGCAGGCGGTGAGGCGCAGCGCGCGCAGCTTGCCGAGCTCGCAGGCAGCCTGCAGTTCGATGACCCGATCAACATCCAGTTCACCTCGGGCACCACCGGCTTTCCCAAGGGCGCAACCCTCACCCACCGCAACATCCTGAACAACGGCTTTTTCGTCGGCGAGGCGATCAAGCTGACCCATGAAGACCGGCTGTGTGCGCCGGTGCCGCTTTACCACTGCTTCGGCATGGTGATGGCCAATCTTGGCTGCATGACCCATGGCGCGGCGATGGTCTACCCGTCTGATGCCTTCGATCCGCTGGCGGTGCTCGAGACCGTGCAGGCCGAGCGCTGCACCGCGCTCTATGGCGTGCCGACGATGTTCATCGCCGAGCTCGACCATCCCCGCTTTGCCGAATTCGACCTGTCGTCACTGCGTACCGGCATCATGGCCGGCTCGCCCTGCCCGATCGAGGTGATGAAGCGCGTGCAGTCGCAGATGCATCTGCGCCAGGTGACAATCGCCTACGGCATGACCGAAACCTCGCCGGTCTCCACGCAAAGCTCGGTCGACGATCCGCTGGAGCGACGGGTCTCGACGGTCGGGCGAGTTCAGCCGCATATCGAGGTCAAGATCGTCGATCCGCAGGGTCGCATCGTGCCGCGCGGCGTCACCGGCGAGTTTTGTACCCGGGGCTATTCGGTGATGCGCGGCTACTGGAACGACCCCGGCAAGACCCACGAGGCGGTGGATGAAGCCGGCTGGATGCACACCGGCGATCTGGCCACCATGGACGAGGAGGGCTACGTCAATATTGTGGGGCGCCTGAAGGACATGGTCATTCGGGGTGGCGAGAATGTCTATCCGCGCGAGATCGAGGAGTTCCTCTACCGGCACCCCAAGGTGCAGGATGTCCAGGTCATCGGCGTACCCGACCCGAAGTACGGCGAAGAGTTGTGTGCATGGATCATGCTTAGGAGTGGACAATCCGCAACGCCTGACGAGATTCGCGAGTTCTGCCGTGGTCAGATCGCGCATTACAAGATCCCGCGTCATGTACGCTTCGTCGATGCCTTCCCGATGACAATCACCGGCAAGGTTCAGAAATACCTCATGCGCCAGCAGACCATCGACGACCTCGGATTGACCCACCAGAAGACCGCCTGATAATCCTTCAGGATTAGTCTATATTTCCATCATGACATCACAACGCAGCAAGACCAGTGCCACAGCCAAGCCCGGCACTGCAGCCAGGCGCGGCCGCAAAACCGCAACACTCGCTGCTGTAACAGCGCCGGCACTGGCAAAGGCACAGCCGAGGCCCCTGTCGCCGGTACTCGCCGCTGCGGCCGAACTGCTCGATGAAAAGGGCTTCGAAGGCCTGAGCACGACCGCAGTCGCGCATCGGGCGCAGGTCAGCACCGCGACCATCTATCGCGACTATCCGGACAAACTCGCGATCCTGAGGGCGCTGATCGTGCATGTCACCTTGTCCCGCCACGATTTCCTGGCCGAATCCTTTTCAAGGATCGCCGGCGCGCCCGACTGGCGAACACCGCTTGCCGAGACCCTGAGGAAAGCCTTTTACCTCAGAATGAACGCACCCGGTGGCGGCTCGACACGACGGGCACTGCAGCTTTCGCCCGAGCTCTGGCTCTGGGACCAGAAACACACCGAGCAGCTCGCCGAGGACTGCGCGAGGTTCATCCGCAAGCGCAAGCCGTCGATGACGCCGGCGACCGCCAAACGCCTCACGTTGACCGGCATCACCGCAGCAGTCGCCTTGCTTGATTTCGCCAGCCTGATGCCTGCTCGCAACGCCAAACTCATCGTCGAAGAATGCATTGCGATGTGCGAAGCCTACCTGGCACCCCACCTCGACTGAGGTCAGCGCCGCCCGCCTGAGGCGAGCAGCTGCTGCTCAGAATGAGCGTGGCAGACCGAGCACATGCTCGGCCACATACGACAGGATCAGGTTGGTCGAGATCGGCGCGACCTGATAAAGGCGGGTTTCGCGGAACTTTCGCTCGACGTCGTATTCACAGGCAAAGCCGAAGCCGCCATGGAATTGCAGGCAGGCATTGGCTGCCTCCCATGAGGCCTTGGCCGCGAGGTATTTCGCCATATTCGCCTCGGCACCGCAGGGCTTGCGGGCATCGAAGAGTTCGCAAGCCTTCCAGCGCATCAGGTTGGCTGCCTCGACCTCGATATAAGCCTCTGCGATCGGAAACTGCACGCCCTGGTTCTGGCCGATCGGACGACCAAACACCACGCGATCCTTGGTGTAAGCGGTCACGCGGTCGATGAACCAGTAGCCGTCGCCGATGCATTCGGCTGCGATCAGCGCGCGCTCGGCGTTCAGCCCGTCGAGGATGTACTTGAAGCCCTGCCCTTCTTCGCCGATCAGGTTTTCGGCCGGAATCTCGAGGTTTTCGAAGAACAGCTCATTGGTCTCGTGATTGACCAGATTGGGGATCGGGCGCACGGTCAGGCCATGGCCGATCGCATCGCGCAGGTCGACCACGAAGATCGACATGCCTTCGGATTTGCGGGCGACCTGATCGAGCGGCGTGGTGCGGGCCAGCAGAATCATCAGGTCGGAATGCTGAACCCGCGAGATCCAGACCTTCTGGCCATTGATGACATAGCGGTCACCCTGTCGCACCGCGGTGGTCTTGATGCGGGTGGTATCGGTGCCGGTGGTGGGCTCGGTCACGCCCATCGACTGCAGGCGCAACTCGCCGGTGGCGATCTTGGGCAGCCAGCGCTGCTTTTGCTCGGCCGAGCCGTGGCGCAGCAGCGTACCCATGTTGTACATCTGGCCGTGGCAGGCGCCCGAATTGCCGCCGCAACGGTTGATCTCTTCCATGATCACCGAGGCCTCGACCAGCCCCAGGCCCGAGCCGCCGTATTCCTGCGGAATGAGCGCGGCCATCCAGCCGGCACGCGTCAGGGCATCCACGAAGGCCTCCGGGTAGGCGCGGGCGGCATCAACCTTGCGGAAGTATTCGTCGGGGTATTGGGCGCACAGGGCGCGTACCGCGTCGCGGATATCGAGATGGTCGGTGGCAGCAGGCATGGTCGGATTACTCGGGAAAATGGAATCGAACAGGGGAGCAAATCTGGGGCAAGGTGCCATTGTCGGGTCGAATGGTGCGCCGATCAAAGTACGACGATGACAGCCCGGCGATTACCGCACGCAGATCACTGCACGCAGATCAAGGAGCTTTCGTCGCCGGGTCGGTCACGGCGACCCGCACCGGGCGCGGCGGCGGGCTGCCAAAGTAAAAGAGCAATGAACCGAGTCCGACCAGCACCGCCAGCAGGGTAAAGCCGGTGCGGTAGTCGCCGGTGATGTCGGCCAGGCCACCCGCAATCATCGGGCCGCCGATCTGGCCGATGGCCACGATCAGCGTCGACAGGCCCATGATCATGCCGATCGAGCGACGCCCGAAATAGTCGGCCCGGATCGCCTGCATCAGCGGACCGCGCAAACCCCAGGCCGCGCCATGCAGCAGCGCAAATCCGGTCAGCATCACCGGCCCCTGTGCCCAGGCCAGCAGGATCAGCCCCGCGGCATGCATCAGCATGCAGAAGGCCGCCAGCAAACGCTTGTTGAGCCGATCACCGAAGGCCATGCCGGCCAGCACGCCAACAACCTGCGAGGCGGTCATGAGCGTTATGACCAGCGACGCCTGTGCCACGGTATACCCGAGCGACTCTTTGATCAGCGTGATCGCATGCACATTGACGGCGGTGACCGCCAGCAGCGCAAAGCCGTGACCGAGCGAGACCAGCCAGAAGGCCCGTGTGCGCAGCGCCTCGCGGGCGGTGAACTCGACCGCCTCATCATCGGAGGCATTGCCGCCGACGGCCTTGGCCGCGCTCCAGTCGCCGTCGATCTCCTGGCCGAGTGCTTGCGGGCGATCCCTGAACAGCAGCGAAATCGGCCCGCACAGCAGGATGATCAGCACACCGGACCACATCGCGGTCGAGCGCCATCCGAAGGTCTGCATCGCGGCGGCCACCAGCGGCACGAACAGGCCGCCGACCGCCATCCCGAGTCCGACAATCGACAGTGCCCTCGCCCGGAAGCGCTCGAACCAGTGAATCACCGCGATATTGATCGGAAAATAGCCGGCCAGGCTGGTGCCCAGCGCGATCACGATCAGCGCTGCATAAAAACCGCCGAGCGATTCGACCCGGCTGAGAGCGATCATGCCGGCGCCGAAGATCAGCACGCCGGCCCGGATCAGCCGATAGGGTCCGAAACGGTCGCACAACCAGCCGAGTGCCGGGCCGATGACCGCGGACTCCATCGACTGCAGCGCTGCACCGCCCGACAGCGCAGTCTTGCTCCAGCCTTTTTCAGCGGCGAGCACTGCCACATAGGCACCAAAGGCCTGCTGCATCAGGGCGGCCTGAAACAGTTGCAGGGTGGTGCCCGCGGCGACCATGCGCCAACCGTGAAATACCTTCATGAGTAGCCCGATTGTGTCCCACTCGAGGCGATCGCGCCGTCCCGGGCGTTCCGGCAATCGCAAACCGGCAAAACAGGTGCGTGCGAGAGCGTCAGGCCTCGAGCCGCAAACTTGACAAGCCATGCACCGCGGCTACCCTGCCAGAGCGCCTGGCGTGCCGATCGCATCAGACAGCTCATCACAGGAGACAGGACATGTCAGACGAACAGGAACTGCCGGATATGGCGCCGCTCTGGGACGTGCCCGTCCCGTATATCCGCCGCACGCACGACTGGTACAACGCGCTGGGCTACGGCAACCCCTATCGCTATGCGCAGTACACCGATGTGCCCTTCCAGGCACTGGCAAAGCCCTTGTCGCGCTCGCGCGTGGCGCTGCTCACCACTGCCGCGCCCTTTCAGCCCGACAAGGGCCCGCAGGGCGCCGGTGCGCCCTATAACGCGGCGGCCAAGTTCTACAAGGTCTACACCGGCGACACCTCGATCGATCACGATCTGCGCGTCTCGCATGTCGGCATCGACCGCGATCACCTCACCGATGATGCGAACACCTGGTTCCCGCTGCCGGCGCTGCGGCGCGCAGCCGCCAGCGGACGCATCGGCGAGATCGCGCCCCGCTTTGTCGGCGTGCCCACCAACCGCAGCCAGCGCCACACCCTGACCACCGATGCCGCCGAAGTGCTGGCGATCTGCAAGGCTGATCGGGTCGACGCCGCCGTGCTGGTGGCCAATTGCCCGATCTGCCATCAGACAATCAGCCTGACCGCGAGGCACCTCGAGGCCAACGGCATTCCGACGGTGGTGATGGGCGCGGCCAAGGACATCGTCGAGATGTGTGGTGTGCCGCGATTTCTGTTCAGCGACTTTCCGCTTGGCAATGCCGCGGCGCGCCCGAACGACCCGGCATCACAAGACGCCACGCTCGAGCTTGCACTGCGGGTGCTGGAGTCTGCGGTCGCACCGCGCACCACCGTCCAGAATCCGCTGCGATGGAATGGCCAGCCGCAGTGGCGCCTCGACTATCTCGATCTGTCGCGCCTGAGCCCGGAAGAGATCGCGCGCCGTCGCGCGGCCAATGATCAGATCAAGTCGATCGCACAGGGTGTGCGCGATGCCACGATCGCCAGAGACACCCATTGATGAACCAGGCCAAAGCCTTTGCAGGCGTTCGCATTCTCGACTTCACCCATTATCTGGCCGGGCCCTTTTGCACTTTCCAGCTCGCGGTGCAGGGGGCCGATGTCATCAAGGTGGAAGCGGTTGAAGGCGACGCGATGCGGCTGTCGGGCGCCAGCTCCGAGTGGACGCAGCGTCAGCTCAGTCCGTCCTGGATGGCGGTCAATGCCAACAAGCGGAGCATGACGCTCGATCTCACCAAGCCTGCGGCCCGCGAGATCGTCGAGCGACTGGCTGCCGAGGTTGATGTGGTCTGCGAAAACTTTCGCCCCGGCGTGCTCGAGCGGCGCGGCATGGGCTGGTCGCAGCTCTCGAAGATCAACCCCAGGCTCATCTACTGCGGCATCTCGGGCTTTGGCAGCACCGGCCCCGAGCGCGGCACTGCAAGCTTCGACGGCAAGATCCAGGCGATGTCGGGGTTGATGTCGCTCACCGGCGAGCCGGTCAACGGACCGATGCGCGCCGGCTTTGCGGTGGCCGACATCACCACCGGCATTACCGCGGCGTTTGCGGTCGCCTCGGCGCTCTATCAGCGCACCCATACCGGCGAAGGACAGTTCGTCGATGTCGCGATGCTCGACTCGATGGTGGGTTTTCTGTCGGGGCAGGTGGCCGAATACACCACCACCGGACATCGCCATGAGCAGCTTGGCAATGGCTCGGTGAGCGGCAAGCCGACCGCCGATCGCTTTCGCTGCGGCAAGGGCTTCCTGGTTCTGGCGGTGCTGACCGACAAGCAGTTCGGCAACCTGATGCGTGCGCTGGGTCGCGAAGATGCGCTGCGCGATCCGCGTTTTGCAGACTGGCCGAGCCGATCGGCCAACAAGGTGGCGCTGCGCGAGCTGATCGAGCACGCGATGCGCGACGGCGATCCGGCATCGTGGGAGCGCCGGCTGATCGACGCAGATGCGCCCTGCGGGCAGGTCAACTCAATTGCCGATGTCACCGCGCATCCGCAACTGGCTCATCGCGACATGCTCCAGGAGGTGCAAACGCCCTATGGGCCGGTGCGCCTGGCCGGGTCAGCGTTCAGGATGGCGCACGGCACCGGTGGCCTCGATCGGCCGATTGCCCTGCCCGGTGAGCACACTGACGAGGTGCTGGCATCGATCGGTTACGACGCTCAGGCCATCGCCGCACTGCGGGCAGACAAGGTGGTCTGAGCCGCCCCTGCCACCCGACTGCGAAAACGCCACTGCCATGACAATCATCTACGCCGCCCGCCGCATCATCACCATGGATCCGACCCGCACCGACACCACCCATGTCGCGGTACGTGACGGGCGCGTCCTTGGCACCGGCACCCTCGATGAACTCAGGGGCTGGGGTCGCTTCGATCTCGATGAGCGCTTCATCGACAAGGTGCTGGTCCCGGGTTTCGTCGAAGGCCACAGCCACATCGGCGAGGGCGTCAACTGGCGCTATGTCTATTGCGGCTTTCACGATCGCAGCGATCCGGATGGCCGCGTCTGGCCGGGCGCCCGATCGATCGAGGCGGTGGTCGAGCGACTGCGCGAGGCCCAGTCGCATCTGGCGAGCCCGACCGAGCCACTGATTGGCTGGGGCTTTGACCCGATCTATTTCGGCGAGCGCCGCTGCAACCGGCATGACCTCGACGGCGTGAGCACGCAGCGCCCGATCGCGTTGACGCACGCCAGCGGCCACATCACCAATGCGAATACCCTGGCGCTCGAGCTGGCCGGTTTTCTGCGCATCGGCCATGACCATCCGGGCATCATGCTCGGCGCCGACGGCTTGCCCAATGGCGAGCTCAAGGGCCCCGAGGCGATGACGCCGGTGCTCGAGAAAGTCGGGCTCAACAAGGCGGCAATGGCCGGTGACCGAGCAGGGCTGCTGGCCTTTGCCAAACTTGCGGTGCGGGCCGGTGTCACCACCGCGACCGATCTGGCCACACCGCTGCCCGAGTCAGCCATCGACGAGCTGCTGCAGATCACCGGTGGACACGACTTTCCGCTGCGACTGGTGCCGGCCATGCATGTGCGAGGCCAGACCGTCGAGCAGGCCATCGAGCGGGCGATCTCACTCAAAGCGCGCTCGACCGACGCCTTGCGCATGGGCCGGGTCAAGGCCCATGCAGACGGTTCGATCCAGGGATTTTCGGCCCGCATGCGCTGGCCGGGCTATTACAACGGCGCGCCCCAGGGCATGTGGTATGTCGAGCCGGAGTATCTGCAGCAGGTCTACCGGCTGGCAATGCGCCACGGCATCCAGATGCATACCCACACCAATGGCGACGCCGCGATCGACCTGGCCATCGACTGCGTCGAACAGGCCCTTCGCGAACATCCATCGGCCGATCACCGCTTCACGCTGCAGCACTGCCAGATGGCCGACCGGGCGCAGCTCCAACGCATGAAGACACTCGGCATGTGTGCGAACTTCTTTGCCAATCACCATTTTTACTGGGGCGATGCGCACTACGACATGACGCTAGGACCCGATCGCGCGCAGCGCATGAATCCGTGTCGCTCGGCGCAGGAAATTGGCGTGCCTTACACCATCCATTCCGATGCGCCGGTCACGCCGCTCGGGCCGCTGCATGTGGCGTGGTGCACGGTCAATCGCCTGACCGCATCGGGCAGGCTACTGGGCGACTATGAGCGGATCGACGTTCACAGCGCCCTGCGGGCGATCACCCTCGGTGCGGCCTATACGCTGCATCTCGAGGGTGAGGTCGGCTCGATCGAAACCGGCAAGCGCGCTGATTTTGCGGTGCTCGACCACGACCCGCTTGCCATCGCATCCGAGCGGCTGAAGGACGTGACAGTGTGGGGGACGGTCCAGGGAGGCCGTGTTTTCGCGGCAAATGCCGCAGCCTCACACTGAACCTGGGCAAGGCGAAGGCGCCGCTCGACGAGGTTCGATCTGAAAAAGACCTGATCGTCCCTGACAGCGGGCCTGATGGCGACCCTCAGATCGATCCTCAGAGCACCGCCTCGACCAGATAGGGGCCCTTCGAGGCAAGCCCACGCGCGAGTTCGCGGGCGAGACTGCCCAGGTCGGTGGCACGCCCGGCCTCCACCCCCATCGAACGGGCCAGCCCTACAAAATCGAGACTGGGGTTGTCGAGCATCAGCATGTGGTTGGCGCGCGGCCCGGGCGTGCCGGCACCAACACCCGCGAACTCGCCCTGCAGGATGCGGTAGGCGCGGTTGGCAAAGACCAGCACCGTGATGTCGAGGCCCTCGCGTGCCATCGTCCAGAGCGACTGGATGGTGTACATCGCGCTGCCGTCGCCCTCCAGCACCAGCACCTTGCGATCGGGCGCGGCAATGGCGGCACCGATCGCGGTCGGCATGCCGAAACCGATGGCGCCGCCGGTGGAGGTCAGGAAGTCGTGCGGCGCGGCGGTGGCGGTCAGGGCCCCGAGCGCCCGTCCGCCGGTCACCGACTCGTCGACCACGATGGCGTTCTCCGGGATCAGTGCGGCCACCACCTGACCCAGGCCCTCGAGCGTCATCGGACCCTCGGGCAAAGCCAGGCGCGACAGCGCGGTACGACCTTTGGGTGTCTTGTCGCGGGCACCCAGCGCATCAGCCAGCGCCTCGAGCGTGCCGAGCAGGTCCTGGCCGACATCGGCCAGCGGCACGATGCGCGCGCCGGCCGGCGCCTGCCGGCCCGGTTTTCCGGGGTAAGCGAAAAAGGACACCGGATCGGTACTGCCGATCAGCACGATGTTCCTGTAGGGCTTGAGCGCGGCCATGGCGGCCTCGGGTACATAGGGGATGCGTGCAGCATTGACTCTGCCCGCGCCGCGCTGGACCAGCGCCACCGGGAACTCGACCATGACCTGGCAGCCGGTGACTTCGGCGATTCGACCGGCCATGGCCAGGCCGGCTTCGCGACAGGCCACACCACCGAGCAGCAGCAGCGTGGCCTCGCCCGAGCGCAGCAGACCCACGGTCGCATCGATCAGGGCGGCATCGGCCGGCGGGCGAACCAGCCGCGTCGAGCGACCGGTCGAGGGCTGGTCGGCGGGCACGGTGTTCCAGGCGCAATCGGCCGGCAGAACCAGCGTGGCAATGCGCCCGGGCGGCGTCGTAGCCGCCTGGACCGCCGCACGCGCTGCCGCCTGCACGCCAACCGACGAGCCGATGGTATGGACCCAGTTCGACATCGGGCGGGCCACCCCCTCGATGTCGGAGGTGAGCGGCGCATCGAGCGCGACATGTGCGGTCGCATGCTCACCGACCACATTCACGATGCCCGAATGGGCCTTTTTTGCGTTGTGAAGATTGGCCAGTCCGTTGGCCAGGCCCGGGCCGAGATGCAGCAGCGTCGAGGCCGGTCGCTGGGCGATCCGCCAGTAGCCGTCGGCCGCACCGGTGACCACGCCCTCGAAGAGGCCCAGCACACAGCGCATGCCCTCGATGCGATCGAGGGCCGCCACAAAGTGCATCTCGGAGGTGCCGGGGTTGGAAAAGCAGACCTCGACCTGCTCGTCGAGCAGCGTGCGCACCAGGCTTTCAGCACCATTCATTGTTCTGTCTCCTTTGGGGTGATCATTATCGGCCTGTTGGTGCTCAGCCTATTTTGCGGCGAGTTTTGTCAGCAGTGCCTTTTGCGAGACGACGATGCGCTGTCCGCGCGGCCGGCGACGCGTGTAGCCGCCACTCGCATCCATGACCCAGGCCGATGAATTGTCGCGCAGATGCACCGCAATACCTTCGGACAATACACGCGCCTTCAGACGCCGGTCGCGCACCGGAAAGGCCACCTCGACCCGACGAAAGAAGTTTCGCCCCATCCAGTCGGCAGATGCCAGCCAGACTTCATTGTCGCCGTCGGCATGAAAATGATAGATGCGGCTGTGCTCGAGAAAACGGCCGATCACCGACCTCACCCGAATATTGTCGGACAGCCCGGGCACCCCCGGGCGCAAGGCGCAGACGCCACGCACGATCAGGTCGATCTTGACGCCGGCCTGACTCGCTTCGTAGAGCGCTTCGATCAGCTTGGGCTCGAGCAAGGCATTGACCTTGGCGGCGATATAAGCCCTGCGCCCGGCGCGCGCGGTATCGGCCTCGGCACGGATCGCCTGCATCACATGTTCGGCCAGCGTAAACGGTGCCTGCAGCAATTGGCTCAGCGGCATGGCATGGCCGGCACCGGTGAGCCGGCGAAACACCTCGTTTACATCGGCGCAGATATCGGAATCGGCAGTAAACATGCCGAAGTCCTCGTAGATCCGCGCGGTGCGGGGATGGTAATTGCCGGTGCCCAGATGCGCATATCGGCGCAGACCGCCGTCTTCGCGGCGCAGCAGCAGGGTGAGCTTGGCATGGGTCTTGTGGCCAACCACCCCATAAACCACATGCGCGCCGACCTCCTCGAGCCTTTGCGCCCAGTTGATGTTCGCCTCTTCATCGAAACGGGCCATCAGCTCGAGCACGACCGTGACCTCCTTGCCGGCCCGCGCGGCTGCGACCAGCGCCTCCATCAGGACCGAATCGGCGCCAGTGCGATAGATGGTCTGCTTGATAGCAACCACCTTCGGATCGGTGGCCGCACTGCGCAGAAAGTCCATCACCGGCATGAAGGATTCATAGGGATGATGCAGCAGCACGTCCTGGCGGCGAATCGCATCGAAAAGATTGCGACCGACGAGCGGCAATGGCACACCGGGCTCGAAGCTCGGGAACTTCAGGTCGGGGCGATCGACCAGATCGATCACCTGCTGCAGCCTGACCAGATTGACCGGCCCATCGACGCGATAGCAATCGATGAGGCTGAGGTCGAACTCGCGCAGCAGTCGCTTGAGCATCCGATCATCAATGGCGCGCGAGACCTCCAGGCGGACTTCGTCGCCGTACTGACGCTGCGACAGCTCGGTATGCAGCGCCTGGCGAAGATCGGTGACCTCTTCCTCGTCGACGAACAGCTCGCTGTTGCGGGTGACGCGGAACTGGTTGACCGACTCGATGACCATGCCCGGAAAGAGCCGTTCGACAAAGCCGCCAACAATCGAGGTGAGCAGCATGACGCCGTGCGGCGCGCCGGCAATCTCTCGCGGCACCCGGATCACCCGCGGCAGTGTGCGCGGCGCCTGCAGGATCGCAATGTCGGCCGGACGCCCGAAGGCATCGATGCCCTCGAGTTCGATCACGAAATTCAAGCTCTTGTTGAGGATGCGCGGAAACGGATGCGCCGGATCGAGTGCAATCGGAGTGAGAAGGGGCTCGATCTCCTCGACGAAGACCCGCTCGGCCCATTGTCTCTGGGCGTCGTTCCAGTTCGAGCTCAGCAGGATGACGATGCCCTGCTCGGCCAGCGCGGGGATGAGCGTCTTGTTGAGCAGTTCGTACTGTCGCGCCACCAGTCGACCGGCACGCTCGGACACCAGCCGAAGCGCATCGCCCACCGGCCCGCTGTCGAGCTGGGTCTCGGGGTCGGCCCGCATCAGCTCCTTGAGCTCGGCCACCCTCACCTCGAAGAGTTCATCGAGATTGTTGCTGACGATGGTGAGATAGCGCAGCCGCTCGAGCAGCGGAATCGCCAGATCTTCAGCCTGCGCCAGCACGCGTTCATTGAAGGCGAGGATGCCGATCTCGCGATTGAGCAGTCTCGTGGACGGCTTGTTACCTGCATCAGGCAAGGCGTCTCTTGTCATGTGAACCCGTCGGAAGGTCGTCTGTCTCGATCCTGCCCGATCGTCGTCGGGCGGGGCAGTGGCCAGAGTCTGAGCTTGCCGACTCCGGACTGTCGTCATTCTGCGGCAGAATGATGTCAATGCCATTCTCCCATCTCCTTGCAGCCGTCGATCTCGGATCGAACAGTTTTCGACTTGTCATCGGCAGGATCGAGTCCACGCTGGTGGGCGACCAGATCCGCCCGATCGATCAGATCAAGGAAACCGTGCGACTCGCCGCCGGGCTGAGCAGCACCGGCACCTTGTCAGAACCAGCCCAGGAGCGCGCGATCGCGGCACTGCATCGCTTCGGCGAGCGGCTGCGAGCCTTTCGGCCCGACGCGGTTCGGGCGGTCGCCACCAACACCTTTCGGGTGGCAAGCCATACCCGGGCCTTTCTGGAGCGCTCACAAGAGGCCCTCGGTTTTCCGATCGAGGTGATCGCCGGACGCGAAGAGGCGCGGCTGATTTACCTGGGCGCAGCCCATGCATTGCCCACCGACAGCCAGCGGCGGCTGATCATCGATATCGGCGGCGGCTCGACCGAATGCATCATCGGCACCGACTATCGCAGCGAGCTCCTTGAGTCGGTGCCTCTTGGCTGTGTCGGCCTGGCCAATCAGTACTTTCCCGACGGCAACATCGACCGCCACAACTACCAGCGCGCGCGGCTGGCCTGTCGTGACGCGCTGTCGCCGCTGTCCAAGCTCTATCGTGAATTCGGCTGGCGAACCTCGATCGGCACTTCCGGGACCGCCAAGACCCTGTGGCAGATCGCGCAGGTCGACTTCGGTGACTCACGCCTGACCGCCGATGCCCTGGCGATGATCGAAACAACGCTGCTGAAAGCCGGCCATGCCGATCGGCTGCGACTTGACGGCCTCAAGCCCGACCGGCGCCCGGTGATTGCCGGCGGTCTGGCGATGATGAGCGCGGCCTTCGAAGAGTTCGGTATCGAATCGATGGACTACTGCGACGGCGCTTTGCGCGAAGGCGTTCTCTACGATCTGCTCGGACGCTCGACCGGTGCCGACACGCGCAGCGTCACGGTCGCCCAGATGATCCGCCGCTACGCCCTCGACGAGCGCTACGGGCAGGCGGTCGCCTCGCTCGCCACAGCCTTCTATCGCGATGCAGTGCGTGCGTCGGATGACGAGATCGCGCGCAGCACGCGAATGCTGGCCTGGGCGGCGCAACTGTGCGAGACCGGCATGTCGATTGCCCATGCCGACTATCACAAGCACGGCGGCTACATCCTGAGCCACTGCGACATGCCGGGCTTCTCGGAAGACGAGCAGACCCTGATCGCCAACCTGGTGCTTGGCCAGACCGGTGGCCTGACCAAGCTCAAGTCCTGTCTGTTCGGGCAAAACGAATGGGTGATGGTGCTGTGCCTGCGACTGGCGGTGATCTTCCATCGGCGACGCGACGGACAGCTTCCCCCATCGGTCAAACTGCGGGTCAAGAGCAGCGGCGGGCGAATCGAACTCGACTCGACATGGGCCGACGATCATCCGCTGACCAACCAGTCGCTGCAGTTCGAATCTGCCGAATGGAGCAAAGCCGGCCCCTGGGGGCTGAACTACCTGCTGAACTGAGAAGCGATGAAAAAAGATCAGATGAAACCAGCGCGGTTATCGAACGAGGCGTGACAGAAACGCCAGGCAGCTCAGAGCACCGATTGCAGACGCCGATATCGCGCCATCAGGACTTCATGGGGCTCGACGCGGGTCGGGTCGACCGGAATGCAGGCGACCGGGCAGACCTGCTGACACTGCGGCACCTCGAAATGCCCGACGCACTCGGTGCAGCGATCGGGATCGATCTGGTAGATCTCGGGGCCCATCGAGATCGCGCCATTGGGGCACTCGGGCTCACAGACGTCGCAGTTGATGCACTCGTCGGTGATGTGAAGCGCCATGGCTGCCTCAGGCCCCCGATGACGCAGCCCGCTCGGCGAGCTTGCGCTTGAGATGGACTTCAACCGTCGGCGGCACGAAGCGGCTGACATCGCCGCCGAACATCGCGATTTCGCGCACAAGCGTGCCCGAAATGAACAGGTTTTGTTCGGTCGGCGTGACGAAAATCGTCTCGACATCAGGCATCAGGTAGCGATTCATGCCGGCCATCTGGAACTCGTATTCGTAATCGGCGACCGATCGCAGGCCACGCACGATGACATTGGCCTTCTGACTGACGACAAAATCGCGCAGCAGCCCTGAAAACCCGATCACCTCGATGTTCGGGCAGTCGGCAAGCGCCTCGCGGGCGATCTCGACCCGCTCCTGCGCGGAGAAAATCGGATTTTTTCCGCGGCTGTCGGCCACCGCCAGAATCGCCCGGTCGAAGATGCGGGCGCTACGGCGCATGACGTCTTCATGGCCGCGGGTCAGGGGATCGAAGGTTCCGGGGTAAACGGCGACGGCCATCGTCAGGCTCCAGTTGGCTCAGCAGGCATCAGCAGCAGATGATAATGGACCAGCCCGGCGCGATCGGCGCGATGTACCCGAACGCCCGGCAGCCCGGTCCAGGGCGCAGTGTCGATGTCGACCGGCGCATCCGACTCCACATAGAGCGCCGCACCCGGCGCAAGCACGCCGGCCAGTCGCGGCACGATACGGTCGAGCGCGCCTTCGCCAAAGGGCGGATCGAGCAGCACCAGATCGAAACGCTCGGTGGTCTGTGACACCCAGGCAAAGGCATCGGCCTGCGCAAGCTCGACCGACTCGGCGGTCAGCCGCTCCTTGACCGATCGCAGCGACTCGATGATGCGGGCATCCCGCTCGATGAGCACCACTCTGGCCGCACCCCGCGATGCGGCCTCGAAGCCGAGCGCGCCACTGCCGGCATACAGATCGAGGCAACGCCAGCCATCGAGCCGGTTACCCAGCCAGTTGAACAGCGTCTCGCGCACCCGGTCGGGCGTCGGGCGCAGACCCGGCCGATCGATCACCGGCAGCAGGGTGCGTTTCCAGATGCCACCGATGATCCGCACCTTCATCGGCAAAGACCGCGACGCGCGCGGCGCCGGACTGCGCACGCCGGCCTTGCCGCGCGGCGCGCCGGATTCAGGGTTTCGCTTCACCGGCACCCACGATCACCGTGACCAGCCGCTCGGGAAACACCTTGCGCCCGAAGGCCTCGCGGACCTGCGAGGCGGTGACCTGCTCGATCTGATCGGTCCAGCGCTCGAGATAGTCGAGCGGCAACCGATACCAGCCGATGTTCGCGATGTTGTCGAGGATCTTGCGGTTCGAGTCGATGCGCAGGGCAAAGCCGCCGACCAGATTCTGCTTGGCCGCCACGAGTTCGGCGTCGGTCGGCCCCTCGCGCACGAAGCGCTCGAGGGTCTGACGGACCACCGCCAGCGCCTCATCGGTCTGGGACTTGCGGGTCTGCAGGCCGACCGCAAACGGGCCGGGCTGCATCATCGGTGAAAAATAGGAGTAGACACTGTAGGACAGCCCACGTTTTTCGCGCACCTCGGCGGTCAGCCGCGATACGAAACCGCCGCCGCCCAGCACATAGTTGCCGACAAACAGCGGGAAGAAATCGGGGTCGGAGCGCGCCATGGCGGGCGCGCCGATCACGATATGGCTCTGGGTAGCCGGATGGGGAATGCGTCGCTCGACCGCAGCGGGAGCCTCGACCGGCGGCATTGGCGCCGGTGTCACTCCCTGCGGCAGATCGCGGGTGAGCTGCTCGGCAATCGCTTCGGCACGGGCGCGATCGATGGCTCCGACAATCGACACGACCGCGCGGTTGGCGCCGAAATAGCGGCGATGAAAATCGACCAGATCATCGCGGGTGATGGCCGCGATCGTTTCGGGAAGCGGATCGCGCCCGTAGGGATGCCTGGGGTAGATCAGCTCGCTGAAGGTGCGCTGGGCAATGGCATCGGGCTTGACTGCCGCTTCGCGCAGCCCCTGGATCACCCGCTCGCGCTCGCGCTGCAGCGGCGCCTCGGGAAAGGTCGGCTGCGAGACCAGCTTTGCGAGCAGCGCGACTGCAGCATCGAGTTCGCGCGGGCTGGTCAGGGTTCGCAAGGATGCGCTGGCCCGATCGTCACCGGCACCGGCGCCCTGGCTGGCACCGATATCGGCCAGACGTTCGGCGAGCGCGGCTTCATCAAGGCCGGCCACGCCTCGCGCCAGCGTGCCGGCGGTCATCGCGGCCAGGCCCGACTTGGCCGGCGGATCGTGGCGGGCACCGGCATCGAAATCGATGCTGATGTCGAGCATCGGAATCGAATCGGCCCGCACGAAATAGACCCGCGTACCGCGTGAACTGACCCAATGCTCGATCGGCAGCACCGCGCTGGCCAACGGTGCCCAAAGCAGCAGGGTCAGGAGAAAAAGGGGTCGAATGAATGCGGCTCGCATGGTGTCAGTGCCTCAGACCGGCCGGGGCGGCGGCGGGCTTTGCGGGGTCAATCGGCTGCGGCAGCAGCGTTGCAATCGTGAGGGCTTGGTCGCCGAAATAGCGCGCTGCCACGGCCTTGACTTCCTCGACCGTGACCGAGCGGACCTTCTCGAGGATTCGGTCGGCGTCGCGATAGGACAGGCCGGTGATTTCGAGGCCGGCAATCTCCATGGCCTGCCCGAAGACCGAGTCGCGCTTGTAGACCTGACCGGCGACATACTGCACCTTGACCCGGTCGAGCTCTGTCTGCGGCACCCCCTCGACGGCGATGCGGGCGATCTCGGCGCGCAGCGCAGCCTCGACCTCGGCAGTGGTGTGACCGACGGCCGGCGTGCCGTCGAGCACGAAAACCGCCGGGCCGCGTTGAGTCATGTCGTAGCCGGCACCGGCCTGATTGGCCACCCGCGATCCGCGCACGATGTTGCGGGTATAGCGGGTGCTGGCGCCGCCATCGAGCAGGGTCGAGAGCACCTCGAGCGCATAGGGATCGCGAGAGCCTTCGATCGATTCGAGCCGGGGCACGTGAAATGCCATGGCGACATAAGGATTCTCGGCCGGCGCCTTGACCTCGATGCGGCGCAAGCCGCGCTGCGGGGGTTCGGTTTGCGGTTTGCGGGCAGGCACTGCCTTGCTCGCAATGCCACCATAGTACTTTTCGGCCAGGGCAAAAACCGCCTCGGGCTCGACGTCGCCGGCCACGATGACGGTGGCATTGCCGGGCGCATACCAGGCGTCATACCAGGCGCGCGCATCGGCAGACGTCATCGATTCGAGGTCGCTCATCCAGCCGACCACCGGATAACGGTAGGGATGGGCGGTGAAGGTGGTGGCAAGGAGCTGCTCGTAGACCAGCGCCTTGGCACTGTCTTCGGTACGCAGCCGCCGTTCCTCCATGACCACCTTGATCTCTTTGGCAAACTCGTCGTCCGACAGCTTGAGATTGACCATGCGGTCGGCTTCGAGCGCCATGACGTCGGCCAGGCGCGACTTGTGGACCTGCTGAAAGTAGCCGGTGTAATCGCGCGAGGTGAACGCATTTTCGCGCCCTCCCATGGCCGCCACCCGCCGCGAAAACTCGCCGGGCGCCAGCGACTCGGTGCCCTTGAACATCATGTGCTCGAGGACATGGGCGACGCCGGTGCGGCCATTGACTTCGTCCATCGATCCGGCGCGATACCAGACCATATGGGCGACCGTGGGCGCGCGCCGGTCGGGCTTGACCAGCACCTTCAATCCGTTGGGAAAGCTGCGCTCGACAACCTGCTGAGAGGCTCGAGCAGATGCCGGCTGCGGGGGCGGGGCGGCGTTTTGTGCAGCGACCAGGGGGCAGGCCGTCGTCAGCAGCCAGGCGACGGCAAGTTGCATGAAAGATCGGGTCATTGCGGCGGCGTAGAATCGGGGGCTCGAGTGTACCCCGCCGCCCGCTGGCGCCTTTGCATCGCCACCCCTTCGACATGTTCGGATTCTTTCGCCGCAACAAGCCTGCGCCGGCCCAGCCGCCGGGGCCATCCTCCGAAACGCCGCCAGAGTCGTCGACTGCGGCGGCGCTGATCGCGCCGGCTGCAGGCGACACCGATGTCGCGGCAAGCGAAGCGGCTGCGATCGGTTGGCAACCCGCCACCACAGACGCTGCCGAGGCCGTCCCGCAGGCACCATCCGACCGTCGCCCCTGGCTTGCGCGCCTCAAACAGGGTCTGTCGCGCACCCGCGGCAGCATCGCGGTGATCTTTACCGGCGTCAAGATTGACGAGGCACTTTACGAAGACCTCGAGACCGCACTGCTGTCGGGCGACACCGGCGTCGAGACCACCCAGTGGCTGCTCACCGCACTGCGTGAGAAGGTCCGCAAGGAAAAGCTCACCGACACCGCGCAGGTCAAGGCCGCGCTGCGCGGGCTGCTGGTCGGGCTGCTCGCGCCGCTCGAACGGCCCATCGACATCGACCAGGCCAGTCCGCTGGTCATGATGATTGCCGGTGTCAACGGCGCCGGCAAAACCACCTCGATCGGCAAACTCGCCCGCCATCTGCACGGCGAAGGCAAATCGGTGCTGCTTGCCGCCGGCGACACCTTCCGGGCGGCCGCACGCGAGCAGCTCGCCCAGTGGGGCAGCCGCAATCAGGTCGATGTGATTGCCCAGGAAGGCGGCGACCCGGGCGCAGTCGCCTTCGATGCGGTCGCAGCCGGGCGGGCTCGCGGCACAGGCGTCGTGATGGTCGATACCGCCGGCCGTCTGCCCACCCAAACCCACCTGATGGAAGAGCTGAAAAAGATCCGGCGGGTCATCGGCAAAGCCATGGACGGCGCACCCCACGAGGTGCTGCTGGTGCTCGACGGCAATACCGGCCAGAACATGCTGGCGCAGGTCAAGGCCTTCGATGACGCGGTGCAGCTCACCGGCCTGATCGTCACCAAGCTCGACGGCACCGCGCGCGGCGGTGCACTGGTCGCGCTGGCCCATACCCGTCGCGACCGGCCGATTCCGATCTGCTTCATCGGCGTGGGCGAGGGCATCGACGACCTGCAGGCTTTTTCTGCCGACGAATTCGCGGGCGCACTGATCGACTGACTCCGGTACGACGACGCAGGCCACCCGACTCAGTTCTCCCAATTCAGCCACCGACTTCAGCCACCCACCTCAATGAGCCAATTCGACGACGAAACCCGACTCACCGCCCTTGGCGACGGTGCCTTCGAAGGCCAGGTGTCTCCCGACTGGAGCATCGGCAGCAATCCCAACGGCGGCTATCTGCTTGCCCTGGCCGCCAAGTCCATCGCAGCGCTGACGCCCGAGCATCCCGATCCGCTGAGCATCACCGTGCACTACCTGCGCCCGGGCCTGGGCAGCCAGCCTTTTCGAATTCATGCGCAGGTCTTGCGCAGCGGCCGGCAACTGAGCACCTGCCGGGCGACGCTGATGCAGGACGACAGCGCCCGCATCGAAGTAATGGCAGCCTTCGGCAATCTGGGTGCCGGCGCGCCGGCAGTGATCGAGCCACCCGCCCCCGCCATTGCGCCGCCCGAGCAGTGCATCCCGCGCTCGGGCGACCAGCAGGGCATCAAGCTGCCGATCATGGATCGCCTCGATATCCGTCTGCATCCCGATGAAGTGCAAACAAAAGTCGGCGGACGGGCCCAGATCACCGGCTGGATCCGCTTCAAGGACGCCCGCGCTCCCGACCCAATCGCCGCACTGCTGTTTGCCGACGCGTTCCCGCCCTCGGTCTTCGGTCGGATCGGTGCCACCGGATGGGTGCCGACGGTCGAGCTGACCGTGCACCTGCGCAGGCGCCCGGCGCCCGGCTGGATCCTCGGGCAATTCCGTACCGGCGACCTGGCCGACGGCCGCATGATCGAAGACGGCATGCTCTGGGACGCCAACGGGCGGCTGATCGCGCAGTCCCGGCAGCTGGCGCTGGTGAGACAGCCGGGCTGATTTCCCTGCGCCCCACCCTGTCCTGCCCCGGACCGACAACAACAATGACGAGGAGACCACGATGACGACCCAAGCCCTTTTTGCCCCCCTCAAAGTCGGGCCCTATACCCTGAGCCATCGGGTGGTGATGGCGCCGCTCACGCGGATGCGCGCCACCACGCCCGGCAATGTGGCCAATGCACTCAATGCCGAGTACTACCGCCAGCGCGCCTCGGAGGGCGGGCTGATCATCGCCGAAGCCTCGCAGGTGCTGGCCTCGGGCCAGGGCGCACCAGCCACCCCGGGCATCCACACTGCCGCGCAGGTCGAGGGCTGGAAAGGCGTGACCGCCGCGGTGCATTCGCGCGGCGGCAAGATCTTCCTGCAGCTGTGGCACGTCGGGCGGATTTCGCATTCGTCGCATCAGCCGGGCGGCGCACTGCCGATCGCACCCTCGGCCATCGCCGCCAACGGCAAAGCGATGAGCGCGAGCTTCGAGCGCGTGCCGCTCGAGACGCCCAGGGCACTCGAGACCCATGAAATCCCCGGCATCATCGAAGGCTATGCCCAGGCGGCCCGCAATGCGATGCAGGCCGGGTTCGACGGCGTCGAGATTCACTCGGCCAACGGCTATCTGCTCGAACAGTTCATGCAGTCGCGCAGTAACCAGCGCACCGACGCCTATGGCGGTTCGATCGAAAACCGGGTGCGGCTGTCGCTCGAGGTCACCCGTGCGGTCGCCGCAGTCTGGGGGCCCGAGCGTGTCGGCATCCGGCTGTCGCCCTATGGCGTCGCCAACGACAGCGGCGAGGACGATCCGATGCCGCTCTACTCGCACATCATCGGCGAGCTCGACAAACTCGGACTGGCCTATCTTCACCTGATCGAGCCGCGCTCAAGCGGCGCCGGCTCGGGCGAAGTCGATCATCAGAACGTGCCCTCGGCCTGCGCCCTGTTCCGGCCGGCCTGGCACGGTGTGCTCATGACCGCAGGCAATTTCAAGGCCGACACCGCCGCCGAGACGGTCGCCAGGGGCGATGCCGACGCGATTGCATTCGGGCGCTACTTCATTTCCAACCCCGACCTGCCCGAGCGAATCCGGCAGCAGGCGGCCTTCACGCCCTACAACCGGCCGACGTTTTATGGCGGCGGCGAGCAGGGCTATACCGATTACGCACCGCTGGGCAAGGATTGACTGACGATGGCGCGTAAACTGGGTTTTTGTATGACCCAGTCCTGCACCGCACTGCTGCACCACACTTGTTGCACCACACTGAGCGGTTCGTCTGACTGAGCGATCTTTCGATCCGGAGACACCATGGCACCGACCCGCGCACATGCACATCTGCTCAATCTCGCGCATCTGCTTGACCATTTCTTCCTGCTGATCTTTCCGACTGCAATGCTCGCCATCTCGCAGGAATGGCAACTGAGCTTTTCGCAGCTGCTGCCCCTGTCGCTGCCGGCGATGGCGATCTTCGGCCTGGGTGCGCTGCCGGCCGGCTGGCTCGCCGACCGCTGGAGCCGTCGCGGCATGATGGCGGTGTTCTTCTTTGGAATTGGTGCGGCATCGGTGTTGGCCGGCCTGTCGCAAAACGCCTGGCAGCTCGGCACCACGCTCGCGCTGATCGGTCTTTTCGCCTCGATCTATCACCCGGTGGGCATCGCCATGCTCTCCATCGGCAGCCCGCGCCTGGGCTGGACCCTGGGTGTCAACGGCGTCTGGGGCAACCTCGGTCTGGGCATGGCCGCCCTGGTCACCGGCCTGGTTGTGCAGCACTTCGGATGGCGTGCGGCCTTCATTGCACCCGGCATCGTCATGATGGCGCTGGGGTTTGCCTATCTCGCGGTCAGCCAGGGGGCAAGCAATGCCACCGCTGCCAAGAAGAGCGCAAGTGTGGTGGTGCCGCCCGATGTGATGAAGCGGCTGGTCGTGGTGTTTCTGCTGGCAGTGGTCTGCAACGGCCTGCTCTTTCATGCCACCACGGTGTCAATGCCCAAGCTCTTCGATGAGCGGCTGCGCGGCGTGCTCTCGGGTGAGGCAGGGCTGGGCGCGATCGGCGCAATCATTGCGGTGGTCTATCTGATCGCCGCCATGGCACAGCTTCTGGTCGGTGCCCTGATAGACCGGGTGCCACTGCGCACCGCCTTGCTCGGTGTGGTCGCACTTCAAGCGCCGTTGTTTCTGCTGGCAATCTCGGGCAGCGGCTGGGGTCTGGTGGCCGCCTGCATCGCGATCATGTTCTTCGTCTTCGGACAAATCCCGATCAACGATGCGATGGTGGCGCGCTATACCAGCGATCGCTGGCGTGCCCGTGCCTACGGACTGCGCTATGTGGCGAGTTTTCTGGGCAGCGCTGGCGCGGTCACGCTGGTCTCGAGCCTGCATGCGCAAGGCGGCTTCTCGAAGGTGTTCGTCGCCCTGGCCATCGTGGCACTGGGCGCTCTGGTCTCGGCCATCCTGTTGCCGCGAATTGGCGAACCCGCTGCTGCAGCCCGCCCGGCGACCGGCGTCGCCTCGTAAAGCCGCCCTCAGATTCCCAGGCTGTTGACCCAGTCGGTCGCCTGCATCTGGGCAAGATTCAATGCCTTGGGCGGGATATCAAGTTGCTTGCACAGCGCAGCGACACCCGCGAGCGACGGATCTTCACACGCCTCGGCCAGTTGCAGATAGGGCCCGAAATCACCGCCTCGCGTCAGCAGGCCTTCTGTTACGGCCGCCGGCAGCTCCAGATCCGCCAGTGCTTCATTCATCGGCAGCATCAGCATCGCCGGCAGCAGCGAGAAAGTGCCGGCGATAAAAAGGTTGTCGCGTTGCCCGATATCGAAACGATTTTCGCCAAGCAGCTCGATGAGCCGCCCGCGGGTGATCGCGGTGCGGGCGAGCACCTGCGCAGTCGGATCCTTGCTGTCGGAAGTTGCCAGCAGCAGCGTGAGCCAGCGGGCGAGCTTGTTGTAGCCCAGCAGGCTGATCGCATGCTTGAGCGAATCGATGCGGGTCGACAGGCCCATTCCGGCCGAATTCATGTATCGGATAAGCTTGACCGACAGCGCGACATCGCGCTTGAGGGCATTGTCGACATCCATGACATCGGCATTTCGCAGCAGCAGGCGGATCGCCTGAAACACCGCCGCGCGTGACGGCTCGAGCCGTTTTGCCGACAGCGTTTCAGGCCGCGCGAAATAAAAGCCCTGCAGGCAATCGAAGCCAAGCGCCAGGCAGGCGGTGGCCTGCTCGCGGGTCTCGAGCTTTTCAGCCACCAGCACTCGGCGACCGGACACACTCTTGAGCAGCTTGGCCACCACTGGCAGCTTGTCCATCGTGACACGCAGCAGGTCGACCTTGGCATGAGTGGCGAGCGCAAACACCGGTTGCCGCAAAATCGCAGGCGAATTGACGGTCACCGACACACCGTAGCCCAGTCGACGCAGCTCGGTGATCCGCGACAGACAGGCTTCGTCAAACTCGGTTTCGGCGCTGAATTCCAGCACCGTGCGTTTCGGATCGAGCAGCAGGATCGGTGAGCTGTCCCCGATCGTACCGGGTGCCACATTCACGAATCCGTATTTGCCGCCAAGCACCTGCTCCGGACCGATGTCCTGAAGCAGCGACGCAATCACCATCAGACTGGCATTGTCGCCGTCGTCGAACTGCGCATCGGTCGACTGGGCGTTGGCCCGGTAAAGCAGCTCGTAGCCGATCAGCTGCTGATTGCGATCGAGAATCGGCTGGCGACCGAGAAAGGCCTCAGGCTCGATGATTGGCGCCGGAATGGTCGGGTCGGCGAGGTCTGCTGGTTGCGAAGACGACTGCGCGGTATCAGGGCTCATACCAGCGCAGCCTCCTGGAGCGCTGCGCTGGCCGTGGTCCGGGCCCGCACCAGCGCGCGGCTCGATATCAGGAGCTCGGCACACAGCATCTCGATTCGGTCGGAGTCGTCGGCTTCGAGTGCTTCGACCAGCTCGAGCAGACGGCCGAACCGGCCCTCACGGGTGGTGAGTGCATCGACGACCGCATCGGGCAGGGCCACGGTGCGAATCGACTCGGCCATGGTCTGCATCAGCATCGACGGCAGGACCGAAAAAGCGCCCACGAGAAACAGGTTGTCGCAATCCGTGCCGTTGAAGTAGTCGGCGCCGACCATCTCGAGCATGCGCCCACGCATCACCGCCACGTCAATCAGTCGCTCGGCAGCGGGTGACGGCTCTTCGACCGTGGCCTGAAGCAATTGAATCCAGCGGGCGAGCCGGCGGTTGCCCACCAGTTCGAGCGCATGACGCAGCGACTCGACTTCGATCAGCAGACCGAAATTGGACGCGGCGGTGTAGCGCAACAGCCGCCAGCACAGCGCGATGTCATGCTTGAACGTCGCCTCGATGGCCTCAAGGCTGGCGTTGGCGGCGAGCTGCTCGAGAACCCGGGCCAGCACGGCATGGCGAACGCCGAGTTTGACGCTGCCCATGACCTCGGGTCGTCCGACATGCCAGCCTTGCAGACCATGGAATCCGAGTTCGATACAGCGCCGGGCCTGGGCCGGTGTCTCGACTTTCTCGGCAATCAGGGTGTGTGCACCGTAGCGCAGATTCACCACGAAAACATCGAGCAGACTGTCATCGACACGACTCAGATCAACCTTCAGATGCGTGGCAATCTCCAGCCACGGAGCCAGCGAATCCATCGGCGGGACCGCGGTGACCGAGATGCCGAAGCCGTCCTGGCGCAGGGCACGCAGGCGCTGAATCGTCGAGTCATCCAGAATGACCGAGGGCGAGAGTTCGAGGACGGTGAGCCGCGGCGTCAGCAGGCTCAGGGCGCCGGTCTGATGCAAGGCGCCAGACCCGATATTGACGAAGGCGGTACGTCCTGCAAGCACCTGTGCATGACCCAGATCGTGCAAAAGGGTCGACAAGACGCTCAGGCTGGCGCTGTCTTCGTCCTGAAAGCAGGCTTGATCCTCAGCACCGGAGGTTCGGTACAACAGTTCGTAGCCCATGAGTCGACCATCACGGTCGATGATCGGCTGACGGCCCAGAAAAGCTTGCGGTTGTTCAGACATGGTCGCGACTCTTGAGAATCAGTCGGACCATTATCGCGACCGGTCGCCGCGATACCGTGACCTGATTCGGCGGCGCGGACCGGCGGCGCGTCGAGTCCGCCGGACGGCGTTTTTCCCGCTCAAGTCAGGTACATTCGCGCCGTAATGCGTTCACGAAGTGCCACACTTGAGCCCGGTGATCCGCATCAGAAGATGCTTTCGCGAATGAAGATCAGGTCATCGGGGCGGATCGGGTCGTCAAGCCTGGGCTCGATGGCATCCAGTTTTCCATCGGACTTGCGGCGACTCACGCGCACCCCCTTGTCGGTTCCGCGAAGGGTCAGGCCGCCGCCCTTGGCGATTGCCTGAGCGACGGTCATGCCGCGATCGACGCCATACATCCCCGGGCGCTGGACCTGGCCATAGATGTAGTACTGAGGCGCGCGACTGACATAGATCACATCGCCTGCATGCATCTGCGGGTCTTTCGAGCGGTTGCCGGACGCAAACATGTCGACCATGTCGATCTCGATCCGAGTCTCGTTTCCATTGCGGGTGGTGACCAGCACCACTTCGTCGGCACCGGCCGCGGTCACGCCTCCGGCCAGCGAGAGCACTTCGGACAAACGCATGCCGGTGGTTTCGAGCGGATATCGCCCTGGCCGGGTCACATTGCCCAGTACCGAGACCTGCTGGCTGCGAAAGGTCGTGATGTTGACCGTCACCTGAGGGTTCTGCAGAAATTTGCCCTCGCGCAGTCGCTGCGCGATCAGCTTTTCAATATCGGTGCTCGACATTCCACCGATACGAACCGGCCCGAGCAGCGGGTAAGAGATCACGCCGGCCTCGGACACCCGGGCGTCAACCGTCAGCTCGGGGCTCTGGAAAACCTGTATCCGAATCGCGTCGCCAGCCCCCAGAACATAATCGTCACGAGGCGCTTGCGCCTCAGCCTGCTGGGCACGGGCAGGCGGCGGGCCGAGCGTGGCCAGACAGCCCACGGCAAACAGCAGTGTGGTGAAGCCTCGAAGCAGACTGAGCTTTGCAGAGCGTGCCATCTTGATCCTCCTGATTCCTGATTGGTCAGAACGATGCCCGCACGCCGATGCCGAACCAGTTGTCGGTGTAGGCGTACTGGTCGTAATTCGAGGTGCGGTCGATGCGCGCGGCATCAGCAAACAGGAAGATCCGTCTTGCGACTTCGTAGCTCAGACGCAGCCCGACCTCATTGATGTTGTCCTTGCGCACCGGCGTGCCATCGAGGACGAAGCCCGGATCGCCCTTGTAGCTGCGAGTGGCGACCGCGAGCACCGCATCGACACTGGTGCGGGCGCCGACCTGCCAGGTCGGCCGAAGCGCGATGCCCATCGCGTCGATATAGTTGGCCGTCGGCAGCGTCGCACTGTCGATCGTGCGAAAAACCGCCGCGCGCATCGTGACCGCCCCCGACAGGGGCCACACGAAGTCCAGGCCGCCTGTGACGCCCGAGAAATCACGCTGCGACACGTTTTCATAGCTTCGGCGGGTGTAGCCGATACTGCCGCTGATGCGACTGACATCGGTCGGTCGATAGGTGACGCGCATCAGCGCCGCGTCCTGACGATAGGCGTTGTCGACCGATGCCGGCAGCAGATTGCCATTCGAATCGTAAACCTGCTGATTCGGATAGCTGCCATTCTCGTGGCGCCAGACAAAGTCGATTTCGGTCGCGCTGCCGGCTGCGGCTCGTCGTACGCCGAACTCGGCGCCGACCCGGTTGAAGTCCGACGCTGCCTGTGACGCCAGCGAGTTGGTGCCGACCGCATTGTCCACCGCACCGATCAGGGCCCAGTTCTGCGTCATGCGAAAACCGAACAGCGCGCGCCCGAACTGGACATTCTGAAGGTTGTTCTGACCGCCGGTGATGGCATCGAACGGCGTCTGGAACTGGGCGAAGCGCGCGGTCAGTTCGCCGAACAGCGGCCGCCCGACCTCCCATGCCCAGGCACCGCCAGCGGTGTAGCCGAGATAGTCGTAGCTGCTGAAGTTGACGTACTTGACCGGCTCCAGGGTGGCATACGCGGTGATGCGCTGCAGACTGATATCGCGCTCGAAGCGCAGACCGAGCAGCGCTCGCACAACCGTGTCGCCGGCACCATCGGCCACCCGAAAGATGTTGCTGTGATGCTCGACCGCAGCGGCCGCATTGATGCTGAAAATGTCTTCGACCGGGATCGGGGCCGAGACCGGCTGCGCCAGACCATTGACGGCCGGAGCAAGCATTGAAAGGGCTGCGCTGAGTCGCCGGATGGATGCAATCGTCATCATGGTCCTGTGGCGAAGGCCCCGACGAACGCTGAACTGCTGGTGGCGATCGCCGAAGCGGCTGGTAGGCAGACCCAAGCTAGCAGCTTCGGGTGGACAGACCAATCGGCCGAATCGGTTGCTCCGGGGAAATGTAAGCGCTTATTCACATCGAAAATTGAAGGCAGCACGCCGCACGGTAGCGACCGGGCCGCCCCACCGGGATCCGCTCGGGTGCTGGCTGTCCCGCCGGGACGCCTGCCGCTCGGCCGGATGGCGCACAGCGCGACGCGATCAAGCAGAGCGGTATGGGTGCTGCCCGTCCGACGCGGTCAGGCTCTGTTGTGCCCCGCTCAAGTCAGCCCGGGCTCCCACGGCACGGAGGGCTCGAATCGACAGTCCGCAAGCGATGTTCAGCATTGCGGGACGATGCCCGATCGGCGCAAGCTGATGGCAAGGGCCATCGATGCGGCTGGCAAGCCGACCGGATGATGCGTCGACAACTCAGAAACTTTCATCTGACCCCGATTTATTCAATAAATGGAGTCGATTGGGAGGATCAATTGGCACTCGTCGACGGTGAGTGCTAATATTTTTCGATCGGGGCTTTGCCCCAGGAAAGGAAGTCCGAATGACTCGCGTCTCGAACGCTCTGGTCAGTGCCCCGGAAGCCGCTGGCGCCATGCTGGCGATTCCGCCCGTCGGCAACATCGACGCCTATATTTCCGCGGTGCATCGCGTTCCGATGCTCACCGCTGAAAGCGAGGTTTCGCTCGCCCGCCGCCTGCAGAACGACGGCGATCTCGACGCTGCCCGCCAGTTGGTGCTGTCGCATCTGCGGCTGGTTGTCTCGATTGCCCGCCAGTACATGGGCTATGGCCTGACTCATGCCGACCTCATCCAGGAAGGCAACATCGGGCTGATGAAGGCCGTCAAGCGCTTCGATCCCGATCGTGGCGTGCGGCTGGTGTCGTTTGCCATGCACTGGATCAAGGCCGAGATCCATGAGTACATCCTGAAAAACTGGCGGCTGGTCAAAGTCGCCACCACCAAGGCGCAGCGCAAGCTGTTCTTCAACCTGCGCTCAATGAAACGCGACACCCACACGCTGAGCCCTGAAGCCGCGCAAGCCATCGCGCGCGACCTCAATGTGCGGGTGCAGGACGTGATCGAAATGGAAACCCGAATGGGTGGCGGCGACATCGCGCTGGAACCGACCGATGACGGCGGCGACGACGACTATGCGCCGATCGCCTATCTGCGGGCCACGCACAGCGAACCGACCCAGGTCCTTGAAGATCGGGCCTTCGATCGGCTTCAGGGCGAAGGCCTGCTTGAGGCCCTCGAATCGCTCGATGCCCGCAGTCGTCGGATCATCGAGGCCCGCTGGCTGCGCGACGACGACGACGGCGGCACGCTCACGCTTCACGAACTCGCCGACGAGTTCGGGGTCTCGGCCGAACGCATCCGGCAGATCGAAGCCAAAGCACTCAAGACGATGAAAAACGCGCTGGCCGAATACGCCTGAAGCAGCCTGAGGACTCCTCGGGCGTGAATGACCGGCAGCGTTACCGGCGGTAGTAAGCCCGGTACCAGTCGACGAAGCGCCGCACACCCTCGCGCACATCGGTGCGCGGCGCAAACCCCACCAGCGATGCCAGTTCGGATGTGTCGGCGAAAGTCGCCGGCACATCGCCTGGTTGCATGGGCAACAAGCGCTTGATGGCCTGAACGCCGGTGGCCGCCTCCATCGCACCGATGAAGTCGAGCAGCGCCACCGGCTCGGCATTGCCGATGTTGAAGACACGGTAGGGCCCCCGGCTGCTGGCCGGATCGGGATTGCCGGGATCGAAGTCCGGGTTGCCGCCCGGCGGATGATCAAGCACCCTCACCACCCCTTCGACGATGTCGTCGATATAGGTGAAGTCGCGTCGCATGTCGCCATGGTTGAAGACATCGATCGGGCGACCGGCGAGCATCGCATCGGCAAACAGAAAGGCCGCCATGTCGGGTCTGCCCCAGGGGCCGTAGACCGTAAAAAAGCGCAAACCGGTGGTCGGCAGCCGGAAAAGATGGCTGTAGGTATGCGCCATCAGTTCATTGGCTTTCTTGGTCGCGGCATACAGACTCACCGGGTGGTCGACCGGATCGTGCTCGGAAAACGGCATCCGGGTGTTGCCGCCATACACGCTCGATGACGATGCGTAGACCAGATGCTTCACCCCCGAGTGGCGACAGCCTTCCAGAATATTGACGAAGCCGACCAGATTGGAATCGGCATAGGCATGCGGGTTGGTGATCGAGTAGCGCACCCCCGCCTGCGCGGCCAGATGCACCACGCGATCAAACCGGTGCTCATCGAAGAGCGCGGCCATGGCAGGTCTGTCGGCCAGATCGATTTTGCGAAAGGCAAAGCCCGCCTGCCCCTCAAGTCGAGCCAGTCGCGCCAGCTTGAGCGCCGGATCGTAATAATCGTTGAGATTGTCGATGCCGATCACCCGCGCACCCGAGGCCAGCAGACTGTCCGCGACATGCATGCCGATGAAGCCTGCAGCACCGGTCACCAGGATCGTCATCGGAGCCGACGCAGCAGTCATGGCCCTGCTGCTCCGCTCAGGGACGACCGATGGAGATGTACTCGAGTCCGCTCGCGCGAGGCAGGGCCGGCGGATACATATTGCGACCGTCGATGATCACCGGTGATTTGATCGCCGCCTTGATCGCATCGAAATCAGGACTGCGGAACTCCTTCCATTCGGTGACGATCAACAGCGCATCGGCACCCTCGAGCGCCTGCATCGGATCGGTGCCATAGCTCAGCCCGGCACGGTCACCAATGGCCCGCTGGGCCTCATGAATGGCTACCGGATCGTAGGCGCAGACCGTGGCGCCACGTGCGAGCAGATCGTCGATCACGACCCGGCTCGGCGCCTCGCGCATGTCGTCGGTGTTGGGCTTGAACGCCAGGCCCCAGAGCGCGAAATGCTTGCCGCTCAGATCAGCGCCGAAACGGGCGACGACCTTCTCGACCAGCACATGCTTCTGGGCGTCATTGGCGGCCTCGACCGCATTGAGCACATGCATCGGCCGACCATGATCGGAGGCCGTCCGGATCAGCGCCTTGACGTCCTTGGGAAAGCACGAGCCGCCATAGCCCGCGCCCGAATAGAGAAAGTGATAGCCGATGCGCGGGTCGGATCCGATGCCCTGGCGCACCAGTTCGATATCGGCGCCGACCTGCTCGGCGAGCAGGGCCAGCTCGTTCATGAAGGAAATGCGGGTGGCCAGCATCGCGTTGGCGGCATATTTGGTCAGCTCGGCCGAGCGCACATCCATCACGACCAGCCGCTCGTGATTGCGCTGGAACGGCGCGTAGAGCGCCCTCATCAGGAAGATCGCCTGCTCGTCATCGGCGCCCACCACGATACGGTCGGGTCGCATGAAATCCTCGACTGCGGCGCCCTCCTTCAGAAACTCGGGATTCGAGACCACCGCATAGGGCACCTCGACGCCGCGCAGACGCAGCTCATCGGCAATCGCCTCACGGACCTTGTCAGCGGTACCGACCGGCACGGTTGATTTGTCGACCACGACCTTGTAGTCGGTCATGTGGCGTCCGACGTTGCGCGCGGCGGCCAGCACATATTGCAGATCGGCCGAGCCGTCTTCATCGGGCGGCGTGCCAACCGCGATGAACTGGATCGTGCCGTGGTCGGCCGCCCGCTTGACGTCAAGCGTGAACTTCATTCGACCGGCCCCGACATTTCGCCGGACCATCTCTTGCAGTCCAGGCTCCCAGATCGGGATTTCGCCCTGTTCGAGCATGCCGATCTTGCGCGGATCGACATCCAGACAGAGCACGTCGTTACCCATTTCGGCCAGGCAGGCGCCTGAAACCAGACCGACATAGCCGGTCCCGATGACGGTGATTTTCATCCCGAGATTCTACCGTCTTGAGATGAAAGAACCGCGAAACCCTGACTGGGCCGGCTTGCCGCAGCGGATGCAAGGCACCTCGTGCGGCACGAAAGGCAGAGATGCCCTGCCGGATTCAGACAGTGACCAGGGTGGACGGGCGGGGGCCAAGCGCGTGGCGGCGCCGCTCAGGAAGGTCGGCGCGCCACGATCCAGGCAACGATCGCGAATCCGGCAAGCAGACCCGAACCCGAGGTCATCGCACCGGACGGTGCAGGAAACTCCGCACCGGGCGAACCCGCCGGGCGGGCCGGCAGCGGCGTCGCCACCGTCACTGCTTCGGCTGCGGCCGCGCTGACGACCGCCAGGACCGGATGCGGCATGACCGACTGGGCGTCAGCCGCGGCCGTCATGAGAATCGTCGTGGTTCGCGGTGCAGACCCGGCATCGGCCAGGTCGCTCGCAGCGCCATGCGCCAACGGGCTCATCAGGGCAAACAGTACGGGCAGAGCAGGCAATCGCAGCATGACCGGTCCCCGGAAGTTCGATCGACACCCGCGTCGATCATGGTCAGGCAGACGCAAACCGCGTGCCCGACCAGGCTGACCGGCCGATGTCGACCACTGCCCGCAGGTCGATGCAAAGCCTGCCGGGCACGCTCGTCGCATACCGGAAAAGCGTTGCACTGACGACCCTGCGGAGGCTCGATTCTGATGTCGGACGAACCGGTTCACCAGAGTGCGCTGCCATCGCCGCTTGGCGAGATCCCGGCCGATCAGGGCGGGCGCTCGCAGGCGAGCGGCCGCCTTAGCACGCCGATGGGCAACGCCAGCCACAACCTGATGTGGATGCTGCGATCGCTGGTTGATCCGACCATCACGCTGCTCACCCTGCTGACGGTGGCGCTCGTCGTGCAGGGTGGCGTGCGCAACCGGGACATCCTCCTGGCGGTGATCGCCTTTTCGCTCAGTTATCCGGGAAGCATCGGCTTCGCGCACCGGCCACGCCGCCTGCTTCGCCAGATCTTCGGCAGTTGGGGCGCGCTGTGCGGGCTGATGCTGCTCTTCGGGCTGGCCACCGATCTTCTGCGCGCCTTTGACCCGAACATCCTGGCCGCCTGGGTCATCGGCACACCGGTCTTGCAGGCGATCGCCCATCAGACGATCCCGTCACTGCTCACCCGTGTGCGGGCGATCAGCGAGCACGATCGGGCAGTGATCATCGGCGCCAACGAGCTCGGCCGAACCCTGGCTCGCGCGCTGCTGGCCGATCCGCTGGAAGACACCCGGGTCACCGCCTTCTTTGACGATCGAACGCCTGCGCGTCTGGGCGAAACGCTCGAGCTTCCGGTACGGCGCGGACTGGAGAATGTCGCCGACTTCGTGCGCGAGCAGCATATCGACCGGATCTACATTGCGCTGCCGATGGCCTCCCAGCCGCGGATCCTGAATCTGCTCGACCAGTTGCGGGACACCACCGCATCGATCTATTTCCTTCCGGACATCTTCCTGTACGACCTCATCCAGGCCCGCGTCGACACCGTCGGCGGACTGCCGGTGGTCGCGGTCTGCGAGACGCCTTTTCACGGCACGACCGGCGTCATCAAGCGGCTGTCGGATCTGTGCATTGCGCTGCCGGCGATCGTGATCACTGGCCCGGTCATGCTGGCGATCGCGCTGGCCATCAAGCTGACCATGCCCGGCCCGGTGCTGTTTCGCCAGCGCCGCTACGGCCTGGACGGTGAGCAGATCGTGGTCTGGAAGTTCCGCTCGATGCGGGTGAGCGAAGATGGCGAGGTCGTCAGACAGGCCACCCGCCATGATGATCGGATCACGCCCCTGGGCGCATTCCTGCGGCGCAGCTCGCTTGACGAACTCCCCCAGTTCTTCAATGTCCTGCAGGGGCGCATGAGCGTGGTCGGGCCCCGACCGCATGCGGTGGCCCACAACGAGATGTACCGCAAGCTGATCAAGGGTTACATGATCCGCCACAAGGTCAAACCCGGCATCACCGGCTGGGCGCAGGTCAATGGTGCACGCGGCGAGACCGACACCATCGAGAAGATGCAGCGGCGCATCGCCTACGACATCGAGTATCTGCGGTCATGGTCGCTGCGCCTCGATGCCGCCATCGTCTGGCGAACGATCACTCAGGCGGTCAGGGGCGATCAGAACGCCTACTGACGGTCAGCGGCCGGCGAGCAGCAGGCGCAGATCGGCGGTGATCTCGGGCACGGTCTGCGAAGAGCGGATATAGAGCCGCAGGCGCCCCTGATCGTCGAGCGCATAGGAGGCTGCGGTGTGATCGAGGGAGTAGGCGCCAGGTGTCTTGCCCGGCACCTTCTGGAAGAAAACCTTGAACTCGCGGGCGGCTCGGGTCGTGGCCTCGGCATCACCGCGAAGCGCGATGAAGGTCGGATTGAAGGCAGTGACATAGGCACCGAGCATGGCAGCGCTGTCACGCTCGGGGTCGAGGGTCACAAGGACCACCTGCACCCGGGCCGCGTCAGGGCCAAGCTCCTTCATGACCGCAGCCATGGCCGCGAGCGTCGTGGGGCAGACATCAGGACACTGGGTGAAGCCGAAAAACAGCACCACCACCTTGCCCTTGAAATCGGCCAGGGTGCGGGCCTGGCCATTCTGGTCGGTGAGCGAAAGCGATTTGCCGTAATCGGCGCCGGTGACATCGGTCGAGAAGAAAGACGTCTTGTTGCTCGACCGGTCGCAGCCGGCAAGTCCGCCGACCAGACCAAGGAGCCCGAGTGTCAGCGCGAGAATGAATGCAGGCGCGGGCCTGGGCGACGCGCGGCCGGCCAGGGGCTTCAAACCCAGTGATCCAGCAAAAGGGCGGCAAACAGCGCCATCAGGTAGTAGATGGAGTAGCCGAAAGTGCGACGCGCCAGCGCATCGGAATAGCTGCGCCACAGTCGCCAGGCATAGCCGATGAAGATGCCACCAAGCACCGTGGCGCTGATCAGATAGAGCCAGCCGCTCATCCGGATCATGAAGGGCAGGAAGGTCGTGGCCACCAGCAGGACGGTATAGAGCAGGATCTGCAGGCGGGTAAACGGCAGCCCGTGCGTGACCGGCAGCATCGGCAGACCGGCGCGCCGGTAATCCTCGACCCGGTAGAGCGCCAGCGCCCAGAAGTGCGGTGGCGTCCAGACGAAAATGATCAGAAAGAGCACCAGCGCCTGCGGACCGACGTCATTGGCCACCGCTGCCCAGCCGAGCACAGGCGGCATCGCGCCGGAAGCACCGCCGATCACAATGTTCTGGGGCGTGGCCGGCTTGAGCACGATGGTGTAAATCAGGGCATAGCCGACGAAAGTTGCCAGCGTGAGCCACATGGTGAGCGGATTGACGAAGGCCAGCAGCAGCCAGGCGCCTGCGCCACCCAGCAAGGCGGCAAAGGCGAGCGCCCCCGAGACCGAGACTTCGCCCCGCGCCGCCGGGCGGGCCCGCGTGCGGGCCATGCGGGCATCGATGCCGCGCTCGATCATGCAGTTGAAGGTAAACCCCGCGCCCGCCAGCAGCGAGATGCCGGCGATGCCGAACACCAGGATCCGCCAGGGCACGAGCTCATCAGTGGCCAGCACCATGCCGATGACCGCGCAAAAAGCGGTCAGCATGACGATTCGCGGCTTGGTCAGCTCGATGTACTGACGCAGCGTATGGGCGAACGTTGGCGGAGAATGTTCGAGCAGGTCCATCGGGGGGAGGATTGGGCGATCAGGCTCTGGCCGGAGCAGACCAAGCCGGTAAGGCTACCATGAGTAGCAGGCCCAGCAGTGCGGCCGCGCCGCCGGTATGCAGCACGGCGGCAGCCATCGGCCAGTCGAGAAAGATATTGGTCAGGCCGGTCACGACCTGCAGGGCCAGCACCGCCAGGATCAGATTGCCGATCGGCCGGCTCAGCTCCGAGCGGCGCAGCCGCAGCGCCAGCGCCCCCACCACGATGAAAACCACCCCGGCAAAGAGCCGGTGGACAAAGTGGATGGCGGTCAGCGCCTGAAACGGCAGGGCCTGGTCGTCGCCCTGATAACCCAGGCGGCGCCAGAGTTCGAAGCCGGCGCGAAAGTTCATATCGGGCCACAGGCTGCCCTGGCACAGCGGGAAATCGCGACACGCCAGGGTGGCGTAGTTGGTGCTGACCCATCCGCCGAGCGCGATCTGGCAAAGCAGCACCGCCAGCGCGATCGTGACCAGCGGCCGAAATCCGGATGCCCCCGACATCGCCGTCAGGGCAGACGTGGCCGGTCTCACCCGCACCCACTGGGCGAGCAGCAGCCCGAACAGGATCATCCCGCCCAGCAGGTGCAGGGTGACCACCAGCGGCATGAGCTTGAGCGTGACGGTGAAGGCGCCGAATGCCCCCTGCAGGATGATCCAGAAAAGCGTGAACCAGGCCAGCCGCGCGCTCGGGCCGGGAAGACGGCTGGCCATGATCGCCAGCAGGATCACCAGCACGCCCAGGCCGGCGGCGATATAGCGATGCAGCATCTCGACCCAGGCCTTGAAGGCTGTCACCGGGCCATCGGGGCGCAGCGCGGTCTCGGCCCGAATCGAGTCGATTGCGCCGATCGGGGTGACCTTGCCGTAGCATCCCGGCCAGTCGGGGCAGCCCAGGCCGGCGTCGGTCACCCGCACGAAGGCGCCGAACATGATCAGGTCGAAGGTCAGAAAGACCGCAAAGAACAGCAGTCTTCTGAACAGCGTCATCGATATCAGCCGTGACCGCATGTGGCCTCAGCCGACCCGCGAGGCCTTGAGCAGTCGGCCAAGGTCCTTGCGGATGCGGGCCGGCTCACCGGTGGCCGGGAACCGCATCATCAGGTTGCCGCGCGGATCGATCAGATACAGATAGTCTTCCAGGCGCCGACCGGTCTCGACCGGGAACACCGGGGCCAGCTCGGCCGGATCGGCGCGCAGCACCACCGTACCGGCATAGTCGCTCGCCAGCGTGTCTGCCGGCACCGCCGCATCGCCGATCAGCCAGACCCGCTCGACGCGTTCGCGATCCTTGCCGGTCATGGTGCGCTGCTGGCGCATGGCATAGAGCTTGTCGACACAGGCCGGCTCGCAGCGGCCGCTGTCGAACTGCAGCAGCACCCAGCGCCCGCGAAGCGACTCGAACTTGAACGCGGCACCATCGGCGCCCGACAGGCGCAGATTGGGGATCGGCCGCTGCGGCTCGATCAGGTCGCCGAAGTTGGTGCGCCCAAGGGGGGGCATCACGTAATAGGCCAGATAGGAGGCAATCACCGGTGCGGCGCACACCAGGAGGATTGCCAGAAGCTTCAGTCGCTGGCGACGGCGCTGCGCCGGGGTTTGCGGCAGCGGCGCAGCGCCGGCGGGCGGTGGCACCGCGGGTGACGGGGAGGCGGGAGAAGGGGAGGCGGACATCGGAGTCTCGGTCATCGGCCGGATTCTACGACGCGGCGCCCGCCGACAGATCGGATCTGCCATGTTTGAGCAGGGTCAATAGCAAGGCTTGCGCCTTCGGCACCCTGAGGCTTCACGCCCGCAACGACACAGGACGCCGAACCATGGGGACAGCTTTCCTTCACCGAGCGGCCCGTGCGGATCGAACAGACGGCTGGTCGCAGTCGTCGCTGCACCCGCCCGGACGCAGAGCGTTTCTGGCGATCCCACTGCTCATCCCACTGCTCACCCCACTGCTCATCCCGATGCTCATCCGGCCTGTGCCGGCTGCGGGTGTGGCGGCATCGGCCGGACTGCGTCCGGTCGAGCGCGGGGGCTGGATCCTCGACGCATCGGATCGCTGATGCTGGCCGAACAAATCTCCCGCGGCGCGCTCGCTTCACGCATCTTCGATGTCTGCCTGATCGGCGCCGGTCCGGCCGGCATCACGCTTGCCACCGAACTCGGCGCACGCGGTCATTCGGTGCTGCTGCTCGAAGCCGGCGGGGCCAGTTATGAGGAAAGCTCTCAGGCGATGTATTCAGGCGAGGTGGTCGGTGCGCTGAAATTCGCGCTCGATACCAGCCGGCTGCGCTACCTGGGCGGCGCATCAAATCACTGGGGCGGCTTTTGCCAGGCGCTCGATGCGGTCGACTTCGAATCGAAAGTCGCGGGCATCGATACCGAATGGCCGATCCGCCGGCGCCATCTCGATCCCTACCTCGAACGGGCCGAAGCCATCGTGGAGATCCCGGCCCTGCCCCCCGACCGGCCTTATGGCGAGCAACTGCGGCTGACCACCATGCGCTTTTCGCCGCCGGTCAATTTCGCGACGAAGTATCGCGCCACCCTCGAGAAGTTGCCGAACGTGGCGACCATCCTGCAGGCCTGCGTGGTGAACCTGAATGAGCAAGGTGGGGCGATCGTCTCGGTCGAGGTGACCGATCCGGACAACGGCCGTCACACCGCAAGGGCAAGGCGCTTCGTGCTCTGCTCGGGTGGCATCGAGAACAGCCGCATGCTGCTGTGGGCCAATCATCTGAATGACGGGCGCGTCGTCAGGGATGCGCGCGCACTCGGTCGCTACTGGCTCGAGCATCCGCACTTCACGATCGGCGAGGCCTTTCTCGATGAACGCGCGCCCTTCGTCTACGACAAATGGTCGATCGCCTGGTCGAGCCCGACCGCGCAGGCGATGCGCGACAAACGCGCACTCAACGCCGGTCTGCGCCTGACCCGGCGCAATCGCGAGGCCTCGCGTCAGATGATCGCCGACCTGTCGTGTGTGGCACCCGAGCTCGGTCAGTGGGCAATGGCCAAGCTCAAGCGTCGGCTGTTTTGCGGCGCGATGCTGCGCGCTTCCTGGGAGCAGGCACCACGGGCCTGGAATCGCGTGGTGCTGTCGACCGATCGCGACCGTCACGGCACGCCGCGCGCCGAGCTGCACTGGCGGCTCGACGACTTCGATCGTCACACCGTGGCATCGGCGGCCACGCTGCTGGCCGAAGAGATCCTGCGTCGCGGCGATGGCCGCGTGCGCCTGGACCCCTGGGTGCTCGGGCGCGGCAGCTTCCCGACCGATGACGAGATCAAGGGCAATCACCATATGGGCGGCACCCGCATGAGCTCATCGCCGGCCACCGGCGTGGTCAACGCCGACTGCAAGGTGCATGGCCTGTCGAATCTGTTTGTGGCCGGCTCGTCGGTCTTTCCGAGCAGCGGCGCCGCGAATCCGACGCTCACCATCGTGCAGCTCGCGCTGCGTCTGGCCGATCACCTGGGCGAGCGCGCCAGCGCGGCGTCGGTGCTCTGAGATGGCGGCGACGCATCCCCCTCATCCATCGCCGGCCAGTCCGGCGCCGATCGATCGCGATCATCTCGACCACCATCACCTCGACCACCATCACCTCGAGCGCGATCAGCCAGGCGGATCGGGTCGGGTCGGGTCAGGACGATGGCGACGACGGATCGCGATCGTCCTGGCCGTCATGCTGGCCGCCAGCCTGACGATCGCAGCATCCGCATGGCTGTGGGCGGTGAGCACCGGGCGCATCGGCGTCGAAGGCTGGCGCGAGCGGGCCTCGCCGGTCGAGCCCACCACAGTCCCGCTGATGGCGCTTCAAGCCCGGTTTGCGAGGGCAGACGGGCGAGTGGATGCCAGCGACTACGAGTTGCTGACCCGCTACTTCTTCGAAGGCTGGGCGGCCTACCGGACGCCCAAGGCCGAGCGCGCCCACTACCCCGGCCTGCCCAGCGGGTCGGGACGGCGCAGCGACGGCCTGGAGGGCTATGCGCGGATGTTCCCGCTGGCAGCCGCCTGGCTGGCCAGCGGCCGCGCGCCGCAGATCGAGACCGCCACCGGTCCGCTCGATCTGGCCGAGGTCTTCACACGCGGGCTTGTCACCGGGACCGATCCGGCCAGTCCCGACTACTGGGGCCCGATCACCGATTTCAGTCAGACGCTGGTCGAATCCGCCGATATCGCCCTGGGCCTGTGGCTCGCCCGCAAGGAGGTCTGGGCAAAGCTGAGCCCGGCCGAGCAGCAGCAGGTGGTGAGCTGGCTGATGCAGGCGCTCGGCAGTCAGCCTTACGACGGCAACTGGCAACTTTTTCCGATGCTGGTCCATCGGGCGCTGAATGCGCTTGGCGCCGACGCCTCGCGCTTCGATGCCCGGATGCAGACCAACTGGGAAATCTTTCGCAGCCTTTATCGCGGCCAGGGCTGGTTCAGCGATCCGCCGCATGGACTGGACGACTACAACGCCTGGTCGGTCCACTACGCGCTCTTCTGGCTGCAGCGCATCGACCCCGGCTTCGAGCCGGCCTTCATCAGCCAGGCCCAGGGCGAGTTCGCGCGCTTTTACGTCAAGCTTTTCGGGCCGCAAGGGCATCCGCAGAGGGGGCGAAGCAGTTGCTACAGGATGGCGACACCCGCCCCGCTGCTGGCCTCGCTGGCCACCGCTCCCGGCGCGATCACGCGCGGTCAGGCGATGCGCGCACTCGATCTGACCTGGTCGTGGTTCATCGGGCATGGCGCACTGGCCGCCGGCAGCGTCACCGCCGGCCTGTGCGGCGCCGATCCCGCCCTGCAGGCCAATTATTCGGGCCCGGCGAGTTGTCTGTGGTCGCTGCGACCGCTGGTGATGGTCTATATGCTTGACCGCGAACTCGGTCTGCTCGAGTCACCGCGTGAACCGCTGGCAGTCGAACGCGGTGATTTCGTGATCAGACATGAGACCACCGGCTGGACGATCAGCGGCAGAGCTGCCACCGGTGCGATCGACCTGTCGATCGAAGCCAATCCGCCGGGCGATGGGCCAGAAGACGGGCCGGTGCTCAAACCCTATGGGCTGAGCACGCAACTGGCCGAGGCGCTGGTGCAGGCGCCCCGTCGGCCTGACAACACCGATGCGCTTTACCGGCGGCGGCACTACACCACCGACAAGCCGGTCGGGCGCTGCACGCTGTAGAGCGGTCGAGCCACGCTGGCAGGAAAAGTTTTCGCGTGGCTAACAGCCAAGCTTGCAAGCTTGGCTGATTTTTTTCGCTTTGTGCGCGTTTTGACCGACCGCCCGTCCCCGGCACGGCCCCGCTGGTCGCCCCGACCCTTTTTCGCCTGACCCCCTCGGCTAGGTTTCGTGACGAAAGTCACAGACCTTGGGCTTTCTCAGGCCCGCACGCATCAAAGCCCCACACGGCAGCGATACCGGCGGAAAGCAGTCAGCGACGAGAACACCCTCGCCGCGCAAGAAACGATGGAAGCACGACATGCGACATTCCACCCTATCCAGCAGTTCTCACACAGGCAAGAAGCCTGCCCGCTCTTTGCCCAACCGCTTTCGCACGACCGTGACAGCAATCTCGATCGCCTCGGTGCTTGCAGCCTGCGGCGGCGCCAACCCGGCGCTCGATGCTCAGGTCGGCAGCGCAATATCGAACGCGGTGACATCGGCCGTCGGAACGATCGCCACCGCAGTCGACACCGCAAATACCGCGAGCAAACCGGCTGGCATCACGTCGACGACGACAGTGGCCACCGGCACGACCTCGACGTCTGCCGGGACACCCACCGCAACGCCGGAGGTGACGGCCAAGCCTGCCCCCGCCCCGACGCCTGCCCCCGCCCCGACGCCCGCCCCCGCGCCTGCCCCCGCGCCTTCCCCCACACCTGCCCCGGCGCCCGCACCGACGCCGGCACCAGCCCCGGTGGTGGTCAACGGCACGGTCAATTCGATCGACACCATCATCAACGACATGGCCTTGCCGCATGAGGGAACGCCAATTGCCTTCCCGGGCTGGGGAACCCTCAGTGGCCCCGGCCTGGACCTTGGCAACAACCCGCCTTCGGATTGGGGCTTCGGTCTTCCCTGGGGCGTGATCTTTATTCCCCGGGAAGGCAATCCGGCGGTCAATACCCGCGTCGAGATCCGCAACATGCGCTTTTACGTGCTCAGCAGGACCACCAATCGGTGGACGCTGGCCGGCACCTCGCCCGGGGTTGACGGCTCGGACTACAACGAGGATTTCCGACAGGGCAACGATGTCCGCCCGGCCAATGTCCGCAATGAAGCCGGTGGCGGTGTCTCGGCCAAACCGACTTGGCCTTATTCCTATCACTTCTGGTGCTGCGGTCGCATGCCGATCGATCGCCCCAACCTCGGTGGCATTTTCGTGAGCTACCAGGTCAGGCTGATCGTCGATAACCCGAGTGTGCGCGACGACCGCGCAAGCGCGCGCTTTCTGGCCTACGGGGCACTCGACTACTGGCGTGACCAGACTTCGCAATGGGCCCCCGGCCAGCCGCACAACGGGGAAGCTGGCCATGGCCGCATGAAGTACGTCACCAACAACTGGCAGGCGATCAACATGACCACGGTACCGGCGGCCACACTTCGCGCCAATCCGCCGCCGATCGAATAAGTCTTTCGACTGCGGCAGTCATGACTCTTTCAGGCCCGCCGCGTGCGGGCCTTTTTCTTGCCGTACTCCGGTTCAAGGAGATCGGCATGACACCTCTGTACAAGCTCATCAGACCTGCCCTGGGCATCGCCGGCGCAAGCCTGCTGCTGATGGCCGCCTGCCAGGCAAACCCTGACGACACCAGGCCGTCGTCGAAGACCAACTCAGACAAGGGCAATACCGGCTCGTCGCCGATCAATTCGATCGAGACAGTGATCACCGACATGAGTCGGGTCAACGACATGGCGCTCGCCGGTGTGCCGAGCGGCCCGGGCTGGGCCACCGGACCCGGCCATGTGGTGATGGGCAACGATCCGCGCGGCAGCCGCACCCCCGACTGGTGGACACCGGCCAACCGCCGCTACAAGAGCAAGGACTACTGGACGACGGTTCTGCCCTGGTTCGTGGTGTTCGATGGTGTGGGGCACGACGCCTCGAACACGCGGGTGCAGATTCGCAACCTCAGGGTGTTCGTCAAGCGCCGCTCCGATGGTCAGTGGACGCTGGTGGGCTCGAGCGTGCAGGTCAGCGGCGAGCTGTACCCGAAGCATCTGCAGGGCGACACCACCCGCAAGCCGGACGAACGCAGCGAGTCCGACGGCTCGACATCGGTCAAGGCGCCCGGCGGCAATCTCGCCTATCACGGCTGGTGCTGCGGCAAGCTCACGATCGATGCACCCGATGTCGCCGCGGTCTTCGTGACCCTGCAAGCCAGGCTGATCCCCGATCGCAGCGAGCGACCCGATGACCGCCAGCAAGCCAGACTGCTGATCCAGATCGGTGCCGACTACTATCCCGACCGCAACACGCCGGTGTCGGCCTTCGCACCGGCGAGCTACAACCCGGGCGTGGGCGTCTCGCGCGCCAAACGGGTGACCGACACCTGGAGCGCCTTCAACTTCGCGACCATTGATGTCGGCGTGCAGGACCCGGGCGGCGCGGCAATCAGCGTCGCCGAGTTCAGATCTGCGCCCCCGCCGCTGGAGTAGGCCGCCCGCTCTGGGCGCCATGCTCGGCAAAGACGCGCACATGGGCATCGGCCACCGCGTCCCAGCCAAAGAGCGCCTGCGCCCGCCGCTGCCCGCGCACGCCGAGTTCGGCCAGCGTCTCTGGATGCTCGAGCGACCACTCCAGACACTCCAGCAGATTGTCGATGTCGCCCTTGTTGAAGGTCACCGCAGTGTCGCCAACCACGAAGAGATTCTCGCGGATGTCGCTGCAGATGACCGGCGTGCCCAGCCCCATGTTTTCGAGGATCACCGGTGACAGGCCTTCAATGTCTGACGGCTGGATGTAGGCGCGGGCATGCTTCATCAGGGCATGCGCCCGGCCGCCGTAGACGAAGCCCGGAAACACGATGCGCGGATCGGTGGTGGCACGGCACTGACGCTCGAAATCCGAGGGATTGGGCGAGCCGCCGACCAGGACCAGCTTGCGGCTGGTCTTGAGTCGCTCAAACGCCGGGATCAGATACTGCAGCCCCTTGTCGGGAATGAAACGCCCGACGAACAGGAAATAGCCGCCGGGCTGCAGACCGAGCTCATCCAGAATCGAGTCGTCGAGATCCGACTCGTCGACCTCGCTGCCAAAGGGGATGTAATCGTAGTGACGACCGAAGCGATGCTCGAAATCGGCCTTGCAAAACACATTGTCGAAGATCACCGCATTGGGTGCGACCGCGGTGAGGTATTGCGCTGCGCGAAGATACCAGCGGGCGTACCAGGGCCACTTGGCGCGCTGCCAGTCGACGCCATCCTGAGACAGAAAAACTTTTTTTCCAAACAGACGAAGCACAAGCGCATAGGGGCTGTTGCCGCCGTTCTGGATGTGCACCACATCGGCGGTGTCGTGGGCAATGATGTCGATCGTGCAGCGAAGTCCATGCAGCAGGGTATCGAAGCCCTTGCGGCGGGTGAGCGTGCCGATGTTGCGCAGTGTCACACCGCGCCAGTCTTCGGCAAGCGCTGCCTCACCGGGATACAGGCGGTTGTAGGCCACCACCGAGTGACCGCGCTGCACGAGTCTCGGAAACAGCTCGCCCGCAAACTTGTCGGCCCCGGCACAGCCCGGGCGCGAGGGCATCGAACGAAAGCCAAAGGCAGCGATTCGCATGAGACGCCCCCGCTCAGAGGTAATGCGAATAGGCGGATCCGACATAGTCGCGCAGCGCCACGCGCCAGTCGCGCATGCGATTCATGTTGCGCAGGGTGAGCTTGCGATTGAGCAGGCGTTCGGAGTCCGGGCGCGGGGCGAAAAACTCGGCCTTGAAAAAATCGGAATCGACCTCGTTGATGCGCACCCGGTCTTTCATGCCGATTGTCTCGACCAGTTCATGGGCGACCTCGAGCCGGCTGGTCACGCCTTCGCAGACCATGTTGTAGAGCCCCCAGTATTCGGCCTCGACCAGCGCCTTGACGTTGGCGGCGAAGTCCATGGTGTAGGTGGGCGTGCCGAGCTTGTCGCGCACCACGTTGAGCTCGGTCTTGCCCGACTTGATCTGCTTCATGATCTTCTGGACGAACTTCTTGTCCTTGCGCGGCCCGCCGCCCATCATCCAGCCGGCGCGACAGACCAGATGCCGACGCGCGTTCTGGGTCACATACAGCTCGCCGGCATATTTCGAGCGCGCATAGTGCCCGAGCGGATTGGGCAGATCCCAGTCATCGAAGCTGTCTTTCGAGCCGTCGACGATGCCGGCGGTGCTGATGTAGAGCAGCGGAATATCAAGCCGGTTGGCAATCCAGACCGCGTTCTCGACCGAGGTGGTGTTGGTGAGATAAGTGTCTTCGACATGCTGCTCGCAATACTCGAGATCGGTATGCGCGCCGAGATGAAACAGGTAGTCGGGTCGAAACGCTTCGACATCCTTGCGATAGCCGTCGAGGTCGCGAAAATCGAGCAGATCGAGCCAGGGCTCGTTCACATCCTTGTCGGTGCATCGCAACTCGTAGTCGCGGCCGAAGACCTGGTGAAAGGCTTGTCCGAGCATGCCGCCGCTTCCGGCCAGATAGATCTTTCTCAAGGCAGACCTCCGTGTTTTTTTGCTGTTCAAGTGGGCGCGGCCGCTCAGGCGAACCGCTCAGGCAAACCGCTCAGGCCAGTGTGTCACTGGGGTTGCACACGCCCAAGATCAGGAAACCCCGAAGCCTCGCAGGAGCTTGAGCCGGCGCTCATGCCGCGAACGCCGATCGCGTCGTACAAGGCCATCATCGCGGCGAGATAGCCACGCCGATGAAAGTCACGCTCGACCCGCGCACGTGCTGCGCGGCCCATCACGCGCACCGATGCATCGGGCAGCGCATTGACCATCAGCAGCATGCTGACCAGCGCATCGACGTCGCCCGGCTCGACCAGCCAGCCGGTGCGGCCTTCTTCGATCAGCTCGGGAATGCCGCCGATGCGGCTGCCGATCACCGGCTTGCCGGCGGCAAACGACTCGAGCACGCTCAATGGGGCGTTTTCGTACCACTGCGAGGGGACCACCACCGCGCGCGCGCCGCGCACCAGCTTCGCGAGCTGATCGCCTTCGCAGTGACCCAACAGCCTGACATTGCCCACGCCATCGCGCAGCATCGACTGCAGCCCCTGCATCAGCGGCCCGTCGCCTGCCACCGCAAGCTTCACACCGGCCAGCACGCAGGCACGCATCAGGGTCTCGATGCCCTTCTCAGGCGCCAGCCGGCCAAGGTAGAGAAAATAGTCGCCGGCGCGATCATCGGTCTGGATCGCATCGGTATCGATCCAGTTGGGAATATGCGCGAAGCGCTCGGCAGGCCATCCCCATTCGACGAACTTTTCCAGAAAGAAACGACTCGGCACGATGATGCGTTCGAGGTTGTCGCCATAGCTGTCAAGCAGCCGGTGGACCACCGCCTCAAGCGCCACCACCGTGCTGGCGGCCAGCGAATCCTTGATGCAGCGATGCGCAAGCAGTTGCGCATACTGCCCGCCCTTGCAGCGCTCGCACACGCCGGTCTCGTTGTACATCTTGTTGTTGGGGCAGGCGATCTTCAGATCGTGCGCAGTCATCACCGCCGGTACGCCGGCCTTGCGCAGGACCGGCAGGATCGAGGGTGACAGGTGGTGATAGATGTTGTGCAGATGCGCGACATCCGGGTGCCAGGCAGCCAGCAGCGAGCGCAGCTTGCGCTGCGCCTCGAAGGAATAAACCACCTTGATCGCCTTGCTCACTTTCTGAGCAAGCGGATACGCATGACCGAACTCGATCTCATCAACGAAGTAGGAGCTCCATTCGCTGGGCAGATTGCGAGGATGGTGCATCGAAAAAAAGGCGTTTTCCCAGCCCTGCTGCGCCATCAGTTCGGCATGTTGAAAATAGACCTTATCGGCACCGCCACGGTGATAGTGATAACTGTTGATGCTGAGCAGCCTCGGGCGCGAACCGGCGCGATTCGGAATCTGGGTGCTGACATTCATGGCGGGTCCCCGGTTCAGGTGCTGGCTTTGGCGCGCAGCACGCTGTAAAGCCAAAGGCGGTCATCAGCATCGACCACCCGCAAGGCAAGCACCGACAGTGCAAAGCTCAGCAACGTCGCCAGCAACGCCGAGCCGGTCGCGAGGAGTTGCGGCGCGACCGGTCTCATTGCCAGCGCCACCGAAGCGCCGACCGCACCCGCGATCAGGCAGGACAGGGCCAGCGCGCGCCAGCGCGGCAGATTGAACTGCATCCGATCGCCCTGCGCGCGCATGCCGGCCACGGCCAGCCCGGTAAAGAGCAGGTCGACCCCAAGCACCGCCACGACCGCCGCATGGGGCGACCCGCTCATCGCGAGCGCCAGTGCGCTCAAGACAGGCGCGAGCAGGCAGACCATCGCGGCGCGCAAGAAGGCCGCCGAGTGGCCGCGGGTATAGGCGGCGAGTTCGACCACCCGCCGCACGGTGTGGGTAGCGAGCAGCGGCAGCAGCAGTGCCGCAAGCAGCAGCGGTGCCTGGACTCGGCCTCCCGACAGCAGGCCAACCCCGATATCACCCACCGCAACCGCGACCGCGAGTGCGGCACCGATCACCAGCAGATTGGCATCGATCATGAGATTGCAGTCGCGCATCAGCGGCGCGAAGGCTCGTCCGCCGGCTTCGTGACGACCGATGGCAGCCGGCCTGAGCACACCCCAGAACATGTCGAGCGGCAGATAGCGCCGCACCACCTCGACCAGGCGGACAACAAATCCGAAGGCCGCGGTCGCCTCGGCACCGAGGTATCGGGCGACCAGAGCAGTCATGACATCGGTGCCGATCAGCAGCATCAGCACGATGCTGCCGTAGGCATGCGAGGCGAAGCCCGCCGATCGCCAGCCAAGCCATGCACCGATCTTTGCATCCATGCCGGTATGCGGTCGCGCGCGATGCAGATGGACCGCCAGGGCGACCAGTACCGTCAACAGGGACGCGAGCGAGGCGAGGAGTTCGGCATGGGCGACATCGGCGGCCTCGATCGGCTCGCCGGCCAGCGCCATGCCGCCGGTCATGACGAACACCAGCGCGACCCGCAGCACCAGTGAAATCTGGGCGGTCTGCTGCAGCAGCAGCGCCGCCATCAGCCCGTCGCGCATGACGCGCGTCGGCCCCTCGATCGCCAGTACGACCGCATACAGGCGCAGCACCTCGGGCGGCGCCACGCCGCCCAGCAAGGCCGAGATCGGTGCAGCCAGCAGGTAGATCACTGTCGCCAGCGCGCCGTAAGTCAAGAATGGCAACGGGGCCAGAAGCAGAATCGCGCGGCGCAGCTGCGCTGCATTGCCATGGACCCGGATACTGGCAATCGTGGTCTGCAGCACCCACTCGATGCCGAGCGGGCCCAGCACGACGCCGATTTCCAGCATGGCGGTGGCCGCCACATAGCTCGCATACTCGGTGTGAGGCATGACCGCCGCCAGCATCAGGATCAGCAGCAGTGACAAGGGCGCGCTGATCGCCTTGCCCACCGCAAAGGCCATCAGACTCGCCCTGATCCGGGACGGCCCGTAGGCGGCGTCGGCCTTCTGCTCGGGTGCGGCGCTCATGTCGGCGCGCCGATACCGGCCTGGCGTGACAGGACAGACAACGGCACGAGCGCCCGCAGTCGCGCCTCGACACCACGCGCCAGCACCTCATAGTCACGATGGGTCTTCACCCAGAGACGGCCGGCCTCGGCCTGCGCCTGCGCAGCCACCGGGTCGGACACCGTCGCGATGATCGCGTCGGCAAAGGCCCTGGCATCGAGCGCGACCACCCGCCCGCCACCGCTTTGCTCGACCACCCAGGCCTGATCCGGCTGATCGTTGCAGATCACCGGCAGGCCGCAGGCCAGATACTCGACCGCCTTGGTCGGCGAGCCGACCTCGGTGAGCGGGCTGCGCGGCACCGGCGACAGCCCGACCTGGGCGCGTTGCGCCAGCGCCAGCGCCTGATCAAAGGGCAGACGCCCGGTGAAGTGCACCCAGCGCGCCGCACCGGTCTCGACCGCATGGCGTTGCAGCCAGCCGCGGTCGCTCGGCTCGTCGGCCTCGCCGATCACCATCAGTCGAAACTCGGGCATGACCCGACCGACCAGCGCGGCGGCATCCACCATCACTTCCGGGCGCCGATAGCGATCGAGGGTGCCCAGATAGACCGCCACCGGATGGCCCTCAAGGGGCAGGGGCAACGACGACGCCGCAGGCGGAAGGGCGGCGGCATCGACGCCCATCGGCACCGCGCTCACCCGATCGTGCCTGAGCGGCCCGCGACGCAGGGCCGCGGCCATGGCATCGGACTGCACAAAGACCCAATCGGCATGCGGCACGAGAAGGTGCTCGAGGCACAGTCGACCGATACTGCCGCGCAGCCACAGCCAGACACGCCTCGCCAGACCCACCGACCCGTCGCGACGGCCTGCCAGCCAGAGGTATTGCTCGGGCAAGGGATAGGACATCCAGTAGCAAAAAGGGATGCGCGCGAGGCGTGCGGCCGCAAAGCCGACGATGCCCAGCACCGGCTTGTCGCGCACGATCAGCGCGTCATAGCCCCGGTTGCACAGCCGAAACAGCGACAACTGCTGCTGCAGATCGCCAAGGAGTCGGCGCAGGCGCGTGCGCGCCGGCCGCAGGAAGGCCTGGCCACCCGGCCAGTCGGGTGGCGTGAGGCAATCGTTCGGCGTCTCGGCGAGGGCGAGCAGATCGACCTGCACGCCGAGCGCCGGCAGCGCTTGTCCGAACAGCACGCGAACATCAGGCCGAGCGCAGGGATGCGTCTCGGCAGTCGCCAGCAGAATGCGCAGGCTCGGGGCCATGGTCGAGCTCATGCGGCGGCCTTGCCTTGGCCGGCGCGCCATCGCCAGGCAATCAGACCAAGGGTGAAGGCCACCAGCACCTGCAGGCTGGGCGCGATCAGCATGACATCGAGCGCCAGCACCGCCGGCACGGTCATCACGATCACCGCGCGAAGAGTGCGGCACATCGCCCGATCCAGGCCCGGCGCAGCCTTGGCCGCCAGTTGCCCCGCCGCCCTGAACGCGGCACCCAGCATCAGCAGGTAGAGGGCTAAGCCGAAAAGACCGACATCCCAGAGCAGACCGGCAAAGGCGGTCAGACCGATCGAATAGCCCGGATACTTGCGATCGACATGACCGAACTGCTCGGTGCCGCGCGAGCCGTGCGAGGCGCCCAGACCATGCCCGAAGACGGTAGCGATCGGGTCGTCCAGGCCATGGCGGCTCCACCAGAAGGGCACGACATTGCTGCGGTTCAGGCTCGCACCACCAAAGTAGCCGCGGTTGCCGACGTTGTAGTCGAGGTTCTCCCTGACCCGCTGCTCGAAGGTCATCTCGGTGCGGCCTTCGGTCGCCTGGTACTGAATATAGAAAACCATCAGACCGGCGATCAGCACCGAGGCCACTACCGCGCCGGATGCAAAGGCAAACGGCCGACGCCGGGCCAGATCGGCATAGACCACCGCCAGCGCGACCGGCAGAAACACCGCCACCATCTTGGTTTCGCCCAAGGCCAGCGGTGCCGCGACGACCGCCAGCAGCGGCCAGAAATAGCGCGCCGCAATGATCGATTCCCGCCTTGCGGCCAGCAGGCCGGCAATCGCCGCGACCAGCAGGAACACCATGACATTGTTGTTGGCACCGCCGAAGATCGACCCCTCGAAGGTGCCGGTGACAATATCAACCGGCACGACCTGGTTGGGCATGTTCAGGCGCAGCGGCATCAGCACGATGCGCTGATAGAGCGCAAACGGCAGCTGGATCGCCGCCAGCCCGAGCATGAACAGCAGCCAGGTGCGAATCTGCTTTGGCGCGAAGGGCACTGTCGCCAGTGCAAACATCAGACCCCAATACTGGAAATAGCGTTTGAAGGCCGCCATGACCTGGTCGCCCGGTGCATCGCTCAGCAGACTCATGCCGGTCGCATAGACCATGAAGAGCACGGCGATCGCCACGAATCCCGGACTCGACTGCCCCGGGGCATCGCGCCGCGTGCCTTGGTACAGCACCGAGGCCGCCAGCAGCAGAAAGCCGAGGATCGAAAACAACCAGGGCAATCGCGCCAGCGCCGGAAAATGCATCACCAGCGGCCCGCACAGCACGAGGGTGCCAACCAGCACCAGCCAGACGGTCTGCTGGACGGCGGTCAGCAGCAGCACGCCGAAAATCGCGCCGACCGCAAGGCCGATCATCATCGGATTGCCCGAGGCCACCACCACACCGCCGATCACAGCCGCGGTGGCAAAGCCCGCACCGACCGCCAGCGGCATCAGCCGGTGAGCCGACAGGGCAGGATGTGATCGCAGCCAGTTGAGCACGTCGTCGCCTGCTCGTGATCAGAGGGTGTGACCCGGGGTCACAGCTCGTTCAGGGTGGTACCCAGGATGCGAATGCCCGAGTGGGTCATGATCGATGCGAGCTGCCCGATCTCCGAACTGCGGGTGCGTCCCTTGCGTCCCACCACGATCGCTGCGCCCGCACGCTGGGCGATCACATGCGCATCCGACGACTGCTGCGCCGAAGGAGTATCGATGAGGATCACGTCGTAGGCGCTCGAGAGCTCATCAAGCAGCCGCGCGAATTCAGGACGACCAAGCAGCTCCTGCGGATTGGGCGGCTGAGGCCCGGCAGGCAGCACCGACAGGCTGCCGATGCGCTCGATCGGCACGATCTCCTCGAGCCCTGCCCGATGGCTCAGGATGCCCGACAGGCCCATGCGGTTGGGCAGTCCGAAATTGAGGTGCTGGGTCGGCTGACGCAGATCGGCATCAATGATCAGTGTCCTTTCGCCCAGCTGCGCGAAGACCACCCCGAGATTGGCTGCGATGAAACTCTTGCCGTCGCCGCGATCGACGCTGATCAGCGCCAGCGATGTCTGCCCGGGCGTGCCGTCGAACCAGCGCATCATCAGCTGACTGCGAAGCGCCCGCAGTGCCTCGGCGAAGGGCGAGGTCGGATTGGACGCGGTCACGAGTTTCGAGGGCAGCTTGCTGTCGACCGACTCGATCGCGGTGTAGCCGAACTGCAGGGCAAGCGCGTCGTCGATATCCTTGCGGGCGACCAGCCCCAGACGCAGCGCAATCTCGCCGAAGCGATGGGCGGAGCTGCCCTGCTCGCTCAGGATGCCGGCCACCTGAGCCGCGGTGAGCCGACCCCTTGAAAACAGGATCTGCCCGATGCGCATGTCGGCCGCAAGCTTTCCGGCCTCTACAGCGACCGTGCTGGCGGGCATCGGATTCATTCTGTGCACCACACCGGTGTTGTTCACTGCGCGCCCCTCATGAGTAACGGATTGATCAGTTGCCAAGGCGCAGCGTCGGCGGCAGACCGGCGCCGGGCCCGGAGGTGCCGATCAGTCGCTGCGCACGGCGGGTGGCGGCTTGCGGGACGACCGCGAGCACTGGCACGCCGCAGGCTGCAGTGAGATCGTCGGCAGTGCGAAGCGGCCGGTTCATCGACTCGAGCGTGAGCGCGGCCAGCACTGCCACGAATAGACCGAGCAGCCCGCCGATCAGCGCGTTGAGCATCGGCTGCGGACGCGACGGCATGGTCGGCACCGAGGCTGGCGTCAGGATGCTGACATTGGACTGACGCGCCTGGCTCTCGAGGCTGGTCTCGGTAAAGCGCTGGGCCACCAGATCGAGCGCGCGCTGCGAGCCCTGCACCTCACGCTCGAGCACCTGCAGACGGTCGCGCGCCGACTTGATGCCGGCGACCTTGGCGCGCTGCGCTTCGAGCAGTCCGCGCAGCTCGGCCTCGCGGCGCAGATTGACATCGTTGCCGGCGGCGATGCTGCCGCCTACCCGCGCCATCTCGGTCTGCAGCCGCGCACGCAGCTGATCAAGCTCGGCCTGGGCCGCCTGATACTCGGGATGCGCCGGACCGAGCCGGGCAGCGAGTTGCTTCAGGCGCGCCTCGGCACGACCGAGATCACCGCTGAGCGTCTGCAGCAGCGGATTGGCCACCACCTCGGGCATCGAACCCGCACCGCGCTGCGCGGTCTGAGCGCGCGACCGGCTCTCGGCCAGCGCGGCCTGCACCATCACAAGTTGTGTCGACAGCTCATTCAGACGCGCATTCTCGACATCGAGACGCTCATCGTTGGCAAGGATGCCGCTGGCACGCTGCGCGGTCGATACCTTTTTCTGCGCTTCCTCGAGACGCTCGCGATAGTCCTTGCTCTGCGACTCGAACCAGAGTCTGAAATTGCGGGCCGGTTCTGTCTTGAGTTCGAGACCGGTCTCGACATAAGCCCGGGCAAAGCCGTTGACGATCGCCGCAGTCAACGCCGGGTCGGTGCCCTCATAGGCGATCGTGAGCGTCGTGCCCTCACGCGACGGATCGACCGCGAGCTTCTTGTCGAAATGCCGCTTGATGCGGCTTCGTAAAAGGCCGCCCTCGTCGCCGCCTTCGTCGTTGGCCACCGCGAGCATCACCGGATTGGCCTCCAGGCCGAGCGCGTCGATCACCCGGTTGACCACGCGCTCGCTGCGAATGATCTCGGCCTGGGTGACCAGATAGCCCTGGATGGTCTGGGGCATCATCACCGCGCCGCCCAGCACCGGGTCGGTTCCCTTGATCTCGAAGACCAGCGTGGTCGATGCCTGATATTTCTTGGTCAGCACCAGACTGACCGCAGTCGTGACCGCCAGCGTCATCAGAAAGATGATCGCGATGATCCCGAAACGGGCCTTGAGAATCCGCATGAACTGCTGCACGACCATGGCGCTGACCTCCGGTGCCAGCCCCCTCGATGCGCATCAGATCGATGCCGGAACGTCGAGCGAAGCAGGTACTGTCAATCATGCGCTGCTGCGACTGGCGCAGGCTTGGGTGAGGCATGGGCATTCGACCCGACGCCGGGTCAGACCGCGACTCGCCTCTCGGTGAGGTCATCGAGCAGCAACTCGATGCCTTGCTCCCAGGGCGGCAGCGTCACGCCAAAACGCGCCACCAGCGCAGCCGTCGACATCCGCGAATTCAACGGTCGGCGGGCTCGGGTCGGATACTGCTCGGCTGGGATGCCGTCGATCACACCAGCCTTGATCGGCCAGCCACGCTTGCGCGCGCCCTCGATGACTGCACAGGCCAGACCATGCCAGGAGGTGCTGCCGCTTGCGGTCAGGTGATAGACACCCGATTCGAAGCGACCCTGCGCCGATTCATCGGCTGCGCGTGCGACCGCGTGGGTGGTGACATCGGCAATCAGACGGGCACCGGTTGGCGCTCCGAACTGATCGGCCACCACCTTGAGCGCATCGCGCTCGCAGGCCAGCCTCAGCATCGTGCGCGGAAAGTTGCCACCGCGCGCGGCATAGACCCAGCTGGTGCGAAACACCAGCCAGCGCCCGCCGACGGTGGCGATCGCCTGCTCGCCCATCAGCTTGCTGCGCCCGTAGACGCTCACTGGTGCAGTCGGATCGCTCTCGACATAGGGCTGCTGGGATATGCCGTCGAACACATAGTCGGTGGAGTAGTGCACCAGCAGCGCATCCAGCGCAAGGGCTTCCTGGGCCAGCACACCCGGCGCCTCGCCGTTGATGCGCATGGCGGCGGCCTGGTCGTCTTCCGCCTTGTCGACCGCGGTATAAGCCGCCGCATTGAGGATCACATCGGGGCGCAGGCGTCTGACCAGACGACGCAGACCCTCAGGATCGGCGAGATCGGCGTGGCTGCGATCAAGCGCAATCACCTCGCCCAGCGGCTGAGCGGCACGCGCCAGCTCCCAGCCGACCTGGCCATTGGCGCCGGTGATCAGGATCTTCACTCGAAGACCTCGGCATCGGCGAACGCGACGCCCGCGCGATCCTTGGCAGACAGCTGCGGCGCGATGTCGCCAAGAGGCCAGTCGATGCCGATCGCCGGGTCGTTCCAGGCAATGCAGCGCTCGTACTCAGGCGCGTAAAAGTCGGTGGTCTTGTAGAGAAAATCGGCACTCTCGGAGAGCACCACGAAACCGTGGGCAAAGCCGGCGGGCACCCAGAACTGACGCTTGTTCTCGCCGCTCAATTCAACGCCATACCACTGACCGAAGGTGGGCGAGGCACGCCGGACATCGAGCGCGACATCGAAGACCCTGCCCTGCACCACCCGCACCAGCTTGCCCTGCGGCTGGCGCAGCTGATAGTGCAGCCCGCGCAGCACGCCGCGCCCGCTGCGCGAATGGTTGTCCTGCACGAAGGAGGGCGACACGCCGCTCAGTTCGCGAAAGGTCCGCTCGTTGTAGCTCTCCATGAAAAATCCGCGTTCGTCGCCGAACACACGGGGCTCGAGAACCAGCAGGCCATCGATGGGTGTCCTGATCGGGGTCATTGCGCCGCGCCGCTCAGAAGATGCGTTCGGTGGGCAGGCGCGCCAGATACTGACCGTAGCTGCTCTTGCCGAGTTCGGTGGCCAGGCGGCCAAGCTGCTGATCGTCGATCCAGCCCTTGCGCCAGGCAACCTCCTCGGGGCTGCCGACCCGCAGACCCTGGCGCCGCTCGATGGTCTGGATGAACAGCCCAGCCTCGATCAGCGACTCGTGCGTGCCGGTATCGAGCCAGGCATGGCCGCGGCCCAGCAACTGCACATCGAGCGCACCGCGCTCGAGGTAGACGCGATTGAGGTCGGTGATCTCGAGTTCGCCGCGCAACGACGGTTTGAGATCGCGCGCGATGCCAACCACCTGCGGGTCGTAGAAATAGAGCCCGGTGACCGCATAGCGGCTCTTGGGCGCTTTCGGCTTTTCTTCGAGGCTGATCGCATGACCCTGGGCATCGAACTCGACCACGCCATAACGCTCGGGGTCGTTGACCGGATAGGCAAACACCGTCGCCCCCTGGGTGCGGGCGGCTGCTTTCTCGAGCTCGCGCCCGAGGTCCTGGCCATAGAAGAGGTTGTCGCCCAGCACCAGCGCCGAGTGCGAGTCACCGACGAAGGTATCGCCGATCAGGAAGGCCTGCGCCAGACCACCCGGCTCGGGCTGGACCGCAAACGAGAAACTCATGCCCCACTTCCTGCCGTCGCCCAGCAACTGCTCGAAGCGCGGCGTGTCCTGCGGGGTGGAGATGATCAGGATGTCGCGGATGCCGGCCAGCATCAGCGTGGACAGCGGGTAATAGATCATCGGCTTGTCATAGACCGGCATCAGCTGCTTGGAGACGGCCAGCGTGCAGGGATGAAGCCGGGTGCCGGCGCCGCCGGCGAGGATGATGCCTTTGCGTGAAGTCATGATGCAGGGGTGTCCCGGTCGGCGTAGTGGCTCTGTACCCAGTCCTGGTAGCGTCCTGACAGGACGCCTTCGACCCAGCCGGCATGATCGAGGTACCAGCGCACTGTGCGCCGGATACCGGTCTCGAAGGTCTCGGCCGGTTGCCAGCCGATCTCGTCGGCAATCTTGCGGGCATCGATGGCATAACGCCGGTCATGGCCGGGCCGATCGGTCACGAAGGTGATCAGGCGCTCGCGCGGGCCAACCGAATCGGGCTGCATCTCGTCGAGCAGCGCACATACCGTGCGCACAATCTCGATGTTCGACTTCTCGTTCCAGCCGCCGATGTTGTAGGTCTCGCCCAGCCGACCGCGCTCGAGCACCATGCGGATCGCCTCGCAATGGTCGGTGACATAGAGCCAGTCGCGCACATTCATGCCATCGCCATAGACCGGCAGCGGCTCGCCGCGCAGGGCGCGGGTGATCACCAGCGGGATCAGCTTTTCGGGAAACTGGAAGGGGCCGTAGTTGTTGGAACAGTTGGTGGTGAGCACAGGCAGGCCGTAGGTATGGTGCCAGGCGCGTACCAGGTGATCGGAGGCCGCCTTGGAGGCACTGTAGGGGCTGTTCGGCTGGTAGGGATGGGTCTCGGTGAACGCCGGGTCGTCGGCAGCCAGCGAGCCATAGACCTCGTCGGTCGAGACATGCAGGAAGCGGAAGGCGGCATGGGCCTCGGGCGCATCGCCGCGCAGGCTCGCCCAGTAATGGCGGGCGGCCTCCAGCAGCACAAAGGTGCCGTGGATATTGGTGCGCAGGAAGGCCTCCGGACCGTGGATCGACCGGTCGACATGGCTTTCAGCAGCAAAGTGCACGATCGCGCGCGGCCGATGTTTGGCCAGCAGGCTGTCGACCAGAGCACGGTCGGTGATGTCGCCGCGCACGAAATGATGACGGGCATCGCCCTCGAGCGATGCCAGGTTCTCGAGGTTGCCGGCATAGGTCAGTGCATCGAGGCTGACAACCGGCTCGCCGGTGGCACGCAGCCACTCGAGTACGAAATTCGAACCGATGAAACCTGCAGCGCCGGTAACGAGAATCACGGTGGGGAGCCTTGCGGAAAACGGGTGGCCGATCAGAACACTCACCACACACAGGGTCCAGGAGCCTGGTCGCAGTATACCGAGGCCTTAGGCAGCGATTTAGCGCGGCAGCATGACTCTCGCGTAGGAGGCCCCGCCCTTGCCAAGGGGCAGGGATGGCCGCCTGCGCACTCATCGCACCGCGCCCCGATCAGGGAATGCCGCGGTCTGCGGTCGGAGAAAGACCCGCGCCCGCAATGCCCCCGCGGCACCGGCAACGCGGCTGCCATGATCGGTCACACCCGCTCACCTGGCAGGGCAAGGCCCCCATGACACCCCCACAGACTGCCGAACTCGCTTCAACCTCGACCGACTGGCCGGCAACCGACATGATGGTGGATTCCGCAACGACCGCCAGCGCGAGTATCAGCGCTGTCGATCGCGCTGTTGATATCGCGGGCGATGCCGACCGCGCTGTCCTCGCCCGCGAGCTGTCGATCGTGGTGCCGACCTTCAACGAATCGGCCAATGTCGCCGAACTGACCCGGCGATTGGGCGAGGCGCTGCGCGGCATTGCCTGGGAGCTGGTCTATGTCGACGACGACTCGCCCGACCATACCGCCGAGGCGGTCCGCCAGCTCGCTCAGAACGATGCCCGGGTGCGGGTGATCCAGCGCATCGGTCGACGCGGCCTGTCGTCGGCCTGTGTCGAGGGTGTGCTGGCGACCAGCGCGCCGTTTGTCGCGGTCATGGACGCCGACCTGCAGCATGACGAGCGCCTGCTGCCCGCGATGTTGCAGACCCTGCGCCGGGGTGGCCTGGACATCGCCATCGGCAGCCGCTATGTCGATGGCGGCCAGATCGGCGAGTGGGATGAGCAGCGCGCCACGATCAGCCGGCTGGCCACCCGCGTCAGCCATGCGGTCGTGCCGGCCGCGCTCAAGGATCCGATGAGCGGGTTTTTCATGATCCGGCGAGAGGCCTTCATGGATCGTGTGCACAGCCTGTCGGCGCTCGGCTTCAAGATCCTGGTCGATCTCTTTGCCTCGGGCACGCAGCCGCTGCGCTTCATCGAGCTGCCCTATGCGTTTCGGGCGCGCCACGCCGGCCAGAGCAAGCTCGACAGCCATGTCGCCTGGGACTACGGGATGCTGCTGATCGACAAGCTGATCGGCCGCTGGATACCGGCGCGCTTCGTATCCTTCGGGCTGATCGGCAGCGCCGGCGTGATCGTCCACATGGCGGTGCTGGCGGCGCTCTTCAAACCCGGCCTGGTCAGCTTCCAGCTTGGTCAGGCACTTGCGGCTGCGGTGGCGATGGTCTTCAACTTCTTCGTCAACAACCTGCTGACCTATCGTGACCAGCGACTGCGCGGCGCACGCCTGCTGCGCGGCCTGGCCAGCTTCATGTTGGTGTGCAGCGTGGGCGCGGTCGCCAACGTGGGGGTGGCGCAGTTCCTGTTCAGTCATGAACAGGGATGGGTGCCGGCCGCACTCATCGGCATCGTGGTCGCCGCAGTCTGGAACTTCGCAACGTCGTCGTTCTACACCTGGGGCCGGCGCAGCGGATGAGTCGCAAGCTGAGCCCGGCAGACTGGCTCGCGACCGCCGCGGTCACCGCTGCGGCGAGCCTGCTGGCAGTGCTCGCGTTATGGCCGATCGGGCCGGGCAACGATCAGGCGCTTTTTCTCTACTACGCCCGGGCGATGCGCGAGGGTGCCACGCTCTATGCCGATCTCTGGGACAACAAGCCGCCCGGCATCTTCGCCTTCTATGTCGGTGCAGCCACTCTCTTCGGCGAGGGCTGGGGCGCGGTGCGGCTGGCCTTTGCGCTGTGGCTGGGAGTGGGTGCGGGCGCGATTGCCGCGTTGTGCCGGATCGTCGCACCCGGACAGATCGCCTGGATGATCGCCCCTGCACTGACGGTGGGCCTTGCGCTGCTTCGCCTGGATGCCGAGCGCCCGGCCCAGGTCGAGTCGCTTCTGCCGACACTGCTTGCCGTGCTGATGCTGCTGATGGCGCTCGAACCGGCCTCGACCGCCACCCGATCGGCGCGCTGGATCGGCGCCGGCCTGATCGTCGGGCTGGTGGCCGCTTTCAAGCCGGTGCTGGCACCGGTCGCGCTGGCAATGTGCCTGACCGGGCTGGCCTGGCGGATGGGCCGTCGCGAACTGTCGATGCGGGCCGCGGTGATGGCAGCCGGGCTGGGCATCATCGGCACCCTGCTGGTATGGCTGCCGATCGTGATCTGGGTCGAGCGACATCAGATTGGTCCGGAGTTCGTCTGGACGATGCTTCGCTATCCGCAACTGGCGCTTGCCGAGGTGCCGATGCAAAAGCCGGCGATGCTGGTCGCGGCCTTGCGCTGGCTGGTCGTCACCTGCGGGCTGCTGCTGCCGGCAGCGGCGCTCTACGCCTGGCAGGCCGCCGCAGGCGAGGACGGGAGCGAACGTGGCAGCGAACGTGGCAGCAACCTTGACACCAAGCCAGCGAGCGAGCGCCGGCCAAGGCTCGCCACGCTGGTCACCGTGATGTGCACCGCCTGGCTGGTCAGCGGCCTTGCGATGATCCTGATGCAGCGCTTCTCCTGGTGGGACACCCACATGGATCTGGTGGTATGGCCGATCGGTCTGATGGCGGCGCTGGGCATGAGCCTGATCAGGAACAGAGGCAAAGTCGTCAGCCCTGACCGGACCCGCCCGGCGGTCTGGCTGCGCGCCGGGCAGCTGGCGAGTCTCCTGGCGATTGGCGCGATGGCGGTGCACGGTGCGCGCTTCCTGCAGGCGGCGAGCGGTTCACCCGACTGGCCACGGCCTGCCATCGAACGCGAGGCACTCGAGACTGCGCACACGGTGATGGCAGCGAGCATCACGCCCTGCGGGACGATCTATGCCATCGGCGATCAGGCCGGCGTCGAGCGCGAAACCGGGCTGCGCCAGGCCATCGCCACGCATGGACTGTGGTTCGGCGCCTTCCTGCCCTCGCAGGTGAGGCGACTGCCGGCCGAGCTTGAATCAGCACGCCCCGACCTGGTGTATCTCGATGGCGCAGAGCGGCGCGACTTCGCCGCTGGCTATCCGGCGCAGGCGCTTGAGATCGAGCGCTGGCTTGCGCGCGACTACACGCCCGGTGCGGTCGATGCGCTGCAGGGCCAGTGGTGGCAGCGGCGCCGTTCACCGCAGGACGCCACCGACTGCCCGATGGCGCAACGATTCGCCATTCCGGGTGGCGATCCGGCAACCGCGGCAGCAAGCCCCTCGCCGCAGAAACCGGACGCAGTGACCTCGCTGTCGACTGATACCGCGAGTCCGATCACAAGGTCGCGGCCCCCTGCCGCCGCCCCCGCAGGGTCAGCCACAGCCACAAACCTGCGGTAACCGCGGCCATCGCATACCACTGCACCGCATAGCCGCGGTGGCGATCGACACCGGACGCAGGCTGCACCCAGTCACGGGCCAGCCCGTCGTCGAGCTCGACAGTCTGGCGCACCAGCACCGGTTGCATCGGCAGGCCCGACCAGCGGGCATAGTCGGGCATCGACAGATGCTGCCAGATACGCGCCGAGGCCTCTTTGCCTGCACCCTTGCCTGCAGACAGTCCGGCGGCCGACGGATCGGCGGCGCCGCCTTCGGGTGCGCTTGCGCCGAGCACGATCGGCTGCGGCAGATCGACGACCGCCAGCCCCTCGATGCGCTGCAAGCCGGTGGGTGTTCGCAGCGGCGGCAGGCGGGTTCGCTCGGCAATGTCGCGGGCGATCCAGCCGCGCAGCACCAGCACATAGCGGACGGTGTCGCCGGCGGACGGATCGGCCTCGATGCGCATCGGCGTGAGCACATGAAAGCCCGCGACGCCCTGGCGGGTGCGGTTGTCGAGAAAGACTGTGTGCGGCTCATCGAAGCGACCTTCGACCGAGACCCGCTGGCCATCGGTCGCGGCGGCATCAAGCAGCGCGGTGCCGATCGGCAGGGGCGCACGGGCCAGCGCCTGGTCACGCTGCAACTGGAGCTGCGCCTTGTCGTCGGCGCGCCGCAACTGCCAGTTGCCAAGCGACACCGTCAGCGCCACGACCGCCACCGCGGCCAGCGTGGGGATCACCGATGCGCGCATAAGCGCCTGCGGCATGTGCATCCGGGCACTTCGGGTGCCCGTGCGATACTGGAATTCATGAAGATCATCATCGTTATTGCCTTTGTGGCCATCATCGCCAGCCTGATGTCGGCGCTTTTTTTCATGATGCGCGACAAAGGCCAATCGCGAAACACCGTTCGCGCGCTCACCGTCAGGGTGGCATTGTCGGCCTGCCTGTTCATTTTCCTGCTGGTGGCCAACTATTTCGGCTGGATCCAGAGTCAGGGCGTGCCGATAGACGGCCCCTGATCCAAACGCCCGACGCGGGGGCGGCGCTGCGCGCGCTTCAGCGCGTCAGCAGCAACCCGATCGCCTCGATCACCCGATCGGCTTCATCGGGCTTCAGATGCGGCCCGATCGGCAGGCTGAACACCTCGCGGTGCAGCTGCTCGCTGATCGGCAGCGACAGACTCGCCATCGATGCAAACGCGCCCTGCCGATGTGGCGGGGTCGGATAATGAATCAGCGTACTGATACCGGCATCGGCAAGGCGTTCGCGCAAGGCATCACGCTCGGGATGCCTTGCGACGAACAGATGCCAGACCGGCTCGGCCCAGGGCGGGACCTGCGGCAATGCCAGCCCCGAATCGGCCAGCCCATCGCGATAACGGGCCGCAATCATCGATCGGCGTGCATTCCACTCATCGAGATGCGCGAGCTTGACTGACAGCACCGCAGCCTGAATCGGATCGAGCCGGGAATTCATACCGGCCATTTCATGCACATAACGCGTGCTCGAGCCGTAATTGCGCAATTTGCGCAGTCGATCGGCAAGTTGTGCATCGTCGGTGGTGATGGCACCGCCATCACCGATCGCCCCAAGATTCTTGCCGGGATAAAAACTCCATGCCACCGCATCGCCATGGGCGCCGATGCGACCGCCCCGATAGCGCGCACCATGGGCCTGCGCGGCATCCTCGATCACCCGCAGACCATGGCGACGAGCGATCGCCAGGATCGGATCGAGGTCGGCCGGCTGGCCATAGAGATGAACCGGCATGATCGCGCGAGTGTGCGACGTGATCGCCGCCTCGATGCGCGTTGCATCGAGGTTGCAGGTCGAGGCATCAGGCTCGACAGGCACCACCACCGCACCCACCTGAGCCACCGCGAGCCAGGTCGCAATGAAGGTGTTCGACGGCACGATCACCTCGTCGCCCGCGCCGATCTCGAGGGCCATCAGCGCAAGGCGCAGTGCATCCAGACCATTGCCCACGCCGACGGCCTGCCTCGCTTCACAAAACGCGGCCCAGTCGGTCTCGAAGCGCTCGACCTCCTCGCCGCCGATGTAGCAGCCCGACTGCAGCACCCGCGCGATTGCGGCATCGATCTCAGGGCGCAACTCGGTACAGGCTGCCAGCACATCCAGGAAGGCGATCGGCGAGTTCATCATTGAGCCCTTCAGTGAACCTGTCAGTGAACCTTTCAGTGAACCTTTGATTGCGCCTTTCAGTACGAGGTCAGTGCGCCTGTGTGCGCCTGTCAGTGCGAGGTCGAGGTCAGTGCGCCTGTGTGCGTGCAAGCATCACTGCATCCGTGCCTGCGCCCGTGCGTAGGCACAGAACTGGTCGTAGTCGCGCAGGTAATCCTGCTCGTCGTAGAGCTCGGAAGCGAGCACCACACACACCGCGCCACCCGAAAAACCATTGAGTTCGCGCCACATGCCCGGCGCGATATACAGGCCGCGATCGGGCCGATCGAGACGGATCAGGCGGCGCGCAAAACCATCGTCGATGGAGATATCGAAGCTGCCCGAGATCGCGACCACCAGCTGCTGCAGCCGCTTGTGGCCATGAGCCGCCCGCACCTGGCCGGCGGGTATGTCGTAGAGGTAATAAACACGCCGGATCTCGAAGGGAATCTGGTGCGTCGACTCGACCACGCTCAGACTGCCGCGCTCGTCGGCATAACGGGGGATTTCAAGCAGTCGGCAGTCCTGAATCGACATGGCTTCCTCCGACCAGAGAGGGCTCGGCGCTTGCCAGTGCCAGTGCACGGCATCGAACCGGGTCAGCGGGATCGTCAGAGAACTTGCGAGCAAAAAACCGGCCCGTATGGCGCAGCGCATCGACGTCCTGCGACTCGATCCGCCGGGGATGCCCGTTCATGTCAAAGGGGCTGATGGTGTGATTCGAGGCGCCGACCCGAAACGGCGAGTTCGCCAGCAGTGTCGGGAACAGCGTCTCATCGACCACATGCAGGCGGCTGAAATAGCTGCGTACCGCGGGATCGCGTCCGAGCTTGACCAGGTATTCACAGACCGGTCGTCTCGCGCCGAACCAGATGCTGCCGATCATCGGGCGCAGCGCCGAGCCGAAGGGATGCTCGGCGATCTGCCCGTCGACCACCATGCGAGTAAAGGCCAGTGCCGTGCGCGGCGCGATCGATTCGAACACCGACTGATGGGCGAGGCCCCGACGCAGGATCGACAACGACATCATCTGCACCAGATCAGCCTGATCGCCGAAGTACCAGCCGCGAGCCCGACGCATCATCCGGAAACGAAGCGTGCCGTCGCGGATATAGGTGCGATAGCCGAAAGTCATCAGCACGTCGTCATCGGCGTCGACCGGCATCACATCGGCCTGGATCTCGCAACTTGTACCGGCAATATGCGCGGCGAAATCGGCGATCGGGCGGATCGGCAGGCAGGTCGGACTGAGCAGCTGGAAGTAGTCGAAATCGTGATGGTCGAGCGCGTACTCGAGCGTATGAAAAATCGCATCGGCAAATCCCCAGGTACCCCAGCCGGTCTGCTTCGGATCGGGAACGAGCTGAACATGATCGCGCACGATCGAGAAGTCACGCCGCTTGGTGAAGTCGTGATGGATCACCACCGGACAGGGGGCCAGTGCATCGACCAGCTGGCTGACCGTGGTGTCGGGCTGCTGCGAGGACATCAGTCCAAAGACGATACGGGGCGGCTGAGGACGGTGCAGTGGCACGACCCCCTGTACTCGTGGCGGGGTTGCCGGTGCAGGATGCCCCGGGTGAGTGGTCAGGCCCGCTGGCGCGATTTCGTGGACCGGCCTGCCGCGTGCGGCAGGCCGGTGCAGTGTCGGTGGCTGGCGCACAAGCTGAATCGCTCGCTGACGCATCGGTGAGTCCGGATCGTCGGCAAACTTGCGTGCGAAGAATCGCCCGGTCGCCGCCAGCCGATCGAAGTCGCCCGGCTCGATCCAGCGCGGGCTGCCGGTTTCGGTGAAGGCATTGACTGCATGATTGGAGGGGCCGATGGTGAAGCCAGAGTTGCCCAACAGGGTGGAAAACAAGGTTTCATCGACAATGTAAAGACGGCGGACGAATCCGAGCAGCGATTCGTCATGGCTGCGTCCGACCAGGTATTCGCAGACCTCGCGACGGGCGCCGAAGAAGACACCCCCGATCATCGGCCTGACCCTCAGATCGAAAGGGTGAGGTCCGAGCGCGCCATCGCGGGCCATGCGTGTGAGCGCCAGCCCGGTGCGCGCCGGCAAACTCAAGCGCGGCGCAGCGGGTCCGTCGCTACGCTTGAGCACCGACAGCGCGCCGCGCTGGACCAGCTGCGACTGATTGTCGAAATACCAGTGCCGCATCCGGCGAAGCAGGCGAAAGCGCTGCGACTTGCCGGGCGCAAAGGTGCGGTAGCCGAAGGTCATCAGCAGGTCATCATCGTCATCGAGGCGTAGCAGGTCGATATGCGCCTGTGCCGAACTCGCCTTGATGAATGCCTCAAACTCGGCCAGGGGCCGGATCGGCAGGCAGGTCGGGCTCAGCAGCTGGAAATAGTCGAAATCAAAACGCCGGAGTGCCTCGGCCAGGGTGTGAAAGATTGCCTCGGAAAATCCCCAGGTTCCCCAGCCTGTGCCACGCGGATCGGCAATGGTGTGCGCATTGGGCGCACGCACCCCGAAATCGGCACGCTTGCTGAAATCATGGTGAATCAGCACCGGGTGGGGCGAGAGCAGCCCGGCGAGCTGCTCGACAACCGCCGGCGACTGGGTCGCCGACATCACCCCAAAGACGCAACGCAAGGCCATTGGCGCTTCCCGATAGACACTGGACTTGAGTCTATCGGGCACGACTCGCGGCAGACCGCGCGGCTTGCGAGACGCGTGAAAAGGAGCCAGCCCGAAGGCAAGGCTCCTACGAGGGCGGGGTGAGTCTGGCGATCAGAGCCAGTAGACGATCACGTAGAGCAGCAGCCAGACGACGTCGACGAAGTGCCAGTACCAGGCTGCAGCCTCGAAGGCGAAGTGGTTCTCAGGAGTGAAGTGGCCCTTGAGGATACGGATCAGCACCACGGTCAGCATGATCGCGCCGATCGTGACGTGAAAGCCGTGAAACCCGGTCAGCATGAAGAAGGTCGAGCCGAAGATGCCCGAGGTCAGCTTGAGATTCAGATCGCTATAGGCATGGACATATTCCAGCACCTGCAGACCCAGGAAGATCACGCCGAGCGCAATCGTGGCAACCATCCAGAAAATCAGCGAGCTGCGGCGATTGTCCTTGAGGGCATGGTGCGCAATCGTCAGGGTGATACCGGAAGCCAGCAGCAGGGCGGTGTTGATCGTCGGGATCGGCCAGGGCCCGACCTTGCCAAAGCTCGAGATCGTACCGGCCGGCCCAAGGTTGGGCCAGGCTGCCGCAAAGTCGGGCCACAGGAATTGCTTGTGATCAAGGTCACCGAGCCAGGGCATGGTGATCGTGCGGGCATAGAAAAGGGCGCCGAAGAAGGCAGCAAAAAACATCACCTCCGAGAAGATGAACCAGGCCATGCTCCACCGGAAGGAACTGTCGACCAGGCTGTTGTACTGCCCCGCCTCGGATTCACCGGCCACCGCTCCGAACCAGCCGACCAGCATGTAGAAGAGCACGGCGAATCCGATCAGCAGCGACCACGTCCCCCAGGACTGCTGGTTGACGACGCCGACCGCGCCAAAGCCCGCGAAAGCCATGGCAATCCCACCCACCATCGGCCACTTCGAGGGTGACGGCACGAAATAGTAGGGTGCCGAGTCGTGCGCAGCAGCGCTCATGATTGTGTCTCCATCAGAATTCGAATGATGCTGCGGGCTGACACTGCCGCAGCGGGGTTGTGCGTGAGGCACCTCATGCCACCACCAGCTTGACGATCAGCACCAGCGCAACCACAAAGATCGCCGCCAGCGCCACGCCGACACCGATCACCAGGACCGGGTTCAGGCTCGCGACATCACGCTGATGCGCCGCCGAGCCACGCACGCCGAAAAACGAGGCGCCCACCGCTTTCGCTGTGTCGGCCAGGCCAGCCTTCGGCAGATCCGGGGTCACCTCATCAACCATCAGATCTCTCGCCCTGTCGCTGGGAGGCGTGTCTGAGGCTGCATGCCAGCACCCACCTCGAAGAAAGTGTAGGACAAGGTGATGGTGCTCACATTGGCCGGCAGCCTGGGGTCGACCATGAACACCACCGGGAAACGGCGGGTTTCATTGGGACCGAGCGTCTGCTGGCGAAAACAGAAACACTCAAGCTTTCGGAAATGCTCGGCGGATACCGCCGGCGCGTAACTGGGGATCGCTTGCCCCGACATTTCACGGCCCTGGCCATTGATCAGCTCATAGTCGATCGTGACCAGTTCGCCGGGGTGCACCTCGATTGAGCGGCGCTCGGGCTTGAACTGCCAAGCACCCTGACGGTTGGCATCGAATTCGACGGTAATCGTCCGACTGGTGTCAACCTGGGTATTGCGGGCGATTTCGGCATTGCCCGACTCTTCACGCGTCAGAAAATTGACGCCGGTGATCTCGCAGATCTTTTTGTAGATCGGCACCATCGCGAAACCGAAGCCGAACATCAGCACCGTCAGGACACAAAGCTTGCCCAGCGTCGTCATATTCAGACGGGCGCGCTCGGGGGCGGGTGGGATCGGCGTCAATTGAACATCATCCGATTGACGATCACGCCGATAAAGAACAGCGCCACGATCGACAGCAGCACCAGCGCAGTCCGCAGATTCGCAGACTTGCCGGTACCGGTTGGCGTGTGATCGGTCATATCGTCCAGCCGAAAAACTTACTTGACCGTCGGGGGCGTCTCGAAGCTGTGGAAAGGTGCCGGCGACGGCAGCGTCCACTCGAGGCCTTGTGCGTTTTCCCAGACTTCCGGCGTGGCCTTGCGTCCGCCACGGATGCACTTGAGCACCGCGTAGAGGAAGATCAGCTGCGACAGTCCGAAGCCGAAGGCGCCAATCGAGGCGACCATGTTGAAGTCGGCAAACTGCATCGGATAGTCGGCATAACGACGCGGCATGCCAGCCAGACCAAGGAAGTGCATCGGGAAGAAGGTGATGTTGAAAGTGATCAGCGAGGCCCAGAAGTGGAACTTGCCGAGCGACTCGTCATACATGTGACCGGTCCATTTCGGGATCCAGTAATAGGTACCGGCGAATAGCGCAAAGAGCGATCCGGCCACCAGCACATAGTGGAAGTGGGCCACCACATAGTAGGTATCGTGCAACTGGATATCGAGCGGGGCGACCGACAGAATGATGCCGGTCAGACCACCCATCGTGAACACGAAGATGAAGCCGATCGCAAACAGCATCGGCGTCTCGAAAGTCATCGAGCCGCGCCACATCGTGGCGACCCAGTTGAAGATCTTCACGCCGGTGGGCACCGCGATCAGCATGGTCGCGTACATGAAAAAGAGCTGCCCGGTGACCGGCATGCCAGTCGTGAACATGTGGTGGGCCCAGACGATGAACGACAGGATCGCGATCGACGAGGTGGCGTAAACCATCGAGCTGTAGCCGAACAGCCGTTTGCGCGAGAAGGTCGGGATGATCTCGCTCACGATGCCGAAGGCCGGCAGGATCATGATGTAGACCTCGGGATGCCCGAAGAACCAGAAGATGTGCTGGTACATGACCGGGTCACCGCCACCGGCCGCATTGAAGAACGAAGTGCCGAAGTGACGGTCGGTCAGCAGCATGGTGATCGCACCGGCCAGCACCGGCATGACCGCGATCAGCAGGTAGGCGGTGATCAGCCAGGTCCAGACGAACATCGGCATCTTCATGAGCGTCATGCCCGGCGCCCGCATGTTCAGGATGGTGGTGATGATGTTGATCGACCCCATGATCGACGAGGCACCCAGGATGTGTACCGCGAAGATGGTCATGTCCATGCCGATGCCCATCTGTACCGACAGCGGCGCATAGAGCGTCCAGCCGGCTGCCGTAGCACCACCCGGCACGAAGAACGAACCCACCAGCAGCAATGCCGCCGGCGGCAACAACCAGAAGCTGAAATTGTTCATGCGGGCAAAAGCCATGTCGGACGCACCGACCATCATCGGGATCTGCCAGTTCGCGAAGCCCACGAAGGCCGGCATGATCGCGCCGAACACCATGATCAGCCCGTGCATGGTGGTGAGCTGGTTGAAGAACTCGGGCTGCACATACTGCAGGCCCGGGCGCATCAGCTCGGCACGGATCGTCAGCGCCAGGACACCACCCGACAGCAGCATGATGAAGCTGAACCACAGGTACAGCGTGCCGATGTCCTTGTGATTGGTGGCATAAACCCAGCGACGCCAGCCGTGAGGATGGTCGTGTGCATGGTCATGATGGCCTGCGGGGTGGTCCAGAACTGCGCTCATCGACTGCTCCTGATCCTGATCGGTGATGCCGGATTCGCTGAAAGATTCGGTGCCGCCCGAGGACGGCGCCGCATGACAGACCGCTTACTTGCGGGCTTCGGTGAATTCCTTGGGCTGAACGATATTGTCTTCAGCCTTGTTGCTCCAGGCATTGCGGGTATAGGTCGCCACCGCCGCCAGCTCCACATCGGACAACTGCTTGAACGACGCCATCGATGTGCCCTGTTTGCCCTTGAGCAGCAGCGCGATCTGGTCATCGGACTTGCCCAGGACGACCTTCGAACCCTCGAGGGCCGGGAAGGCGCCTGCCACACCCTTGCCGTTCGCCTGGTGACAGGCCGCACAGTTGGCACCGAAGACCTTCTGCCCGCGCTCGTTGAGGTCGGCCAGAGTCCATTCCTTGGTCGCATCGTCAGCCTGCGCCATCATTTCCTGCTTCTTGGCCGCCGCCCACTTCACGAAGTCTTCCTGGCTCTTGACCTCGACCACGATCGGCATCTGCGAGTGGTTCTTGCCGCACAACTCGGCACAGTTGCCGCGGTAGGTACCGACTTTTTCGGCGCGAAACCAGGTATCGCGAACAAAGCCGGGAATCGCGTCCTGCTTGACGCCAAAAGCCGGCACCATCCAGGCGTGGATGACGTCGGTCGCGGTGACCACCATCCGGATCTTCTGATTGACCGGCACCACCAGCGGCTGATCGACTTCCATCAGATAGGTTTCGGACATCGGCTCGCTGCCGTCCATCTGGGACAGTGGCGTGGTCATTGTCGACAGCAGGGTCACGCCGGCGGCATCGCCGCGCAGATATTCATAGCCCCACTTCCACTGGTAGCCGACCGCCTTGATGGTGAGATCGGCCTGTGAGGTGTCCTTCTGCTCGATGACCATGCGGGTCGCCGGGATCGCAAGGCCGATCACGATCAGGAAAGGGATGATGGTCCAGGCGATCTCGACCGAGGTGCTCTCGTGAAAATCAGCCGGCTTGGCGCCACGCGACTTCCTGTGCGCCCAGATCGAATAGAACATCACGGCAAACACCGCAATGAAAATGACCAGACAGACGACCATCAGGAAATTGTGAATCCAGTACTGGTCGGCAGCGATCTTGGTGACGCCCGGACGCAGGTTGGTCTGCAGGACGTTCGGGCCGCCGGGCATGTCACTGACCGCCCAGGCCGCGCCCGACATCAAGGCGCCCGTCAGGACAGAAAGGCACTGCTGGAAAAAGGTGTGTCGTTGCCGTTGCATGGTCTCACCAAGAATCAACATCTCAATCCCTGCAACTGCGTTCGCAGCTGCATCGCAAGGTCAGTCCGTTCGGACTCGGGCACAAACCGCCCAACCTCGATCCGCTGTCCAGAAGTCACCAGGCCGATCAGCTCCTGCCTGGCACCGTTGTATTCCACTCGAATCCACGCCGGGGCGCACTTTTCCTGGCTCAGCCGCTCAGCCCGACTGGTCTCGACCAGGAGACAGTCCTGGCTCAAGACAATTCGTTCGTAGTCGGCGGCATGCCGAGCATAGACCACGAAAGCGGTGCCAAGTGCCAACACCTCGATACCTGCGAAGGGAAGGACCATCCAGGCACCAGCGGCAGCAAATGCCAGTGCTATTCCCAGAGATACCGTCGCCAAAGACGCAAAGATCAGCGCCAGCTGCCTTGGGGCAAGCGAGCAATTCCGCTTGCTGAGCCATTCCTGCCGATTGGCGGATATCACATGAACCCAGGGACGCTGCATTGACACCAGCCTCTGTTGCCTGACCTTTACTGCACTGCCGCATTATAGGCGGCTGGGCGGCGGGCCAGCAAGCCGGCCGACCGGTCGAATCACCGCCAGCATCCGCTCATCGTCTCGCCGAGCCTGGCGGGCTGCGAAATTCAATCGGCGAATAGCCATCGGGCAAGCGTTTTTTCGGGCCGCACCAGGCGTGGCCAAAGATGACCTCGAAGCTCACTGGCAGGGGAGCCAGCGGATCACTGCCGCGCAGTCGGACCGCTGCCGCCTCGAGTGCCGCCTCGCGACGGCGGGGCGTTGCCAGCCCCCTGGCGCGCCCGCGCCGGGCGTCGCCGCCAAGTCCGCGCAATTCGGCAAGCATGGTCATCAGATCGGTCCAGGTCACTGTCAACCGCTGGGCGTCCATCACCGGTTCGGCAAAGCCGGCTTTCACCAGGGCGTCACCGATGTCATGCAGGTCGGGCAACGGCTGCATCGCCATGCCGCACTGGCGCAGCTCGTGCAGGGTGTCGACGCCCAGCGAACTGAACATCAGCAGGCCGTCAGGGCGAATCACCCGATACCACTCGGCAATCGCCGCCGGCACGTCATCGAACCAGTGAAAGGCGAGGTTCGACCAGAGCAGGTCGACACTGCTGGCCTCGAAGGGGAGACGATGGGTGTCTCCGACCAGATAGCGACCCAGGGGCGCCGTGGGAAGAGCGGTGACCGCGGGCGAACCGGCTCTCGCAGAGATGTCAGGCGCAGGACGGCTTCGGCGGCCCAGTCGCTGCAGCAAGGACTGCGCCCAGGACTGGCGGGCGGGACGGTCGAGCCGGATGGCAGCGTCGATACGCTGCGGGGCCAGGTCCAGGCCGATCACCTCGGCTTGCGGCCAGCGCACACGCAGCCGCCGCACGCCATCGCCCAGACCGCAACCGACATCGAGGACCCGAGAAGGGGCCAGCCGGACCAGGTCGAGCCGTTCGATCATGCGCCGTTCGACTTCGCGAAAGAGAAAGTCGGCCTGCCCTGGAGACTGGCTGCGCCGGTCGAACTGACGGCGGACGGCCAAACGGTCTAGGTCGGAAGGCTCAGGCATCGCGAGCCCAGTATACCGGCGGGTGCGGTAGGCTCAGGGCATGAGAACAAGCATGCTGCAGGGGCTGCTCAAGCCGGTCAGGCGCCGGATCGGCTTCTGGTTCGACCATCTTGCGCCGCGCGGCTGCGCCCTGTGCGATCAGGCGCTCGCGCCGGGCGCTTTTCCGAGCGTGTGCATGGCCTGCATCCTGGCGATGCCGGGCATCAACCGCCTGCGATGCGCCCGCTGCGGCCTTCCGGCCAGTGCCGTCACCGATCAGCAGGCCTGCCCGTGCTCGATCGCTTCACCCGCCTTCGACCAGACCGTGGCGGTCGCCGATTACGTTGCACCACTCGATCGCTTGATAACCTCGCTCAAGTTCGGCCGTCAGCTCAATCTGGCCCGACCGCTGGGCGAGCTGCTCGCCACGCGCTGGCTCGGCAGCACGCCGGCAATCCGGCTCGATTGCCTGGTGCCGGTACCGCTGAGCGCATCGCGCCTGGCACAGCGCGGCTTCAACCAGGCGCTCGAAATGGCCCGGAGCATGGCCGCATCGGTCAGAGCACCACTTCCGGTGATGCCCTTCGGGCTGCACCGCCTGCGCGACACCCCGCCTCAGACCGGTCTGAGTCTGGTAGAGCGTCGCCACAATCTCGCCGGCGCGTTTTCAAGCGGTGCCCGTTTCGACGGTCTGCATGTCGGCCTGGTCGATGACGTCATGACCAGCGGCTCGACACTGACCGAATCAGCGCGAATCCTGAAGGCTGCAGGCGCCTGCAGCGTGGTCGCGCTGGTGGTCGCCCGGACCACGCGCGATTCGCCTGCCTGACCGGCTTCGCTCACCAGTAAACCCATGTTCGATATCGTACTGGTCCATCCGGAAATCCCGCCCAATACCGGCAATGTGATCCGCCTGTGTGCCAACACCGGCGCTCGCCTGCACCTGATCGAGCCACTGGGCTTTGCGCTCGACGACGCAAAAATGCGCCGTGCAGGGCTCGACTATCACGAGTGGGCCGCAGTCAGGGTGCATGCGAGCTGGCAGACCTTCCTGGCGGCACACCAGCCCGACCCGGCCCGCATGTTTGCCCTGACCACACGCGGCGCACGTGCGCCGGCATCGGTGGCTTTTCGTACCGACGACTGCTTCGTATTCGGCTCTGAAAGCGCCGGACTGCCGCAGGCCGTGCGGGACACCTTCTGCGCCGAACAACAGCTGCGGCTGCCGATGCGTCCCGGCAATCGCAGCCTCAACCTCTCGAACGCAGTGGCGGTCGTGGTTTTCGAAGCCTGGCGACAGCTCGGATTCGAGGGCAGCGCCGATCCGCCTCAGATACCCCGATAGGTGGTAAACGAGGCCACCGGGTCGCGCTCGGTATAAAGCGTATTGATCAGCGCATCCGGGTCTGCCCAGCCGAGCGACATGCCACAGACCAGCATCTCGTTGGCGGGCATCCCGACACACTCGGCGATGATGCTGTGGAAATCCAGAAAGGCCGCCTGCGGGCAGGTGTCCAGACCCCGTCCGCGCGCTGCGATCATGACGTTCTGGATGAACATGCCGTAGTCAAGCCAGCTGCCCCGCTCAAGGATGCGGTCGATGGTAAACATCAGACCGACCGGCGCGTCGAAGAAACTGTAATTGCGGCCGTGCTGATGGTGGGTCTTCTCGAAATCGCCCTTGCCGATCCCGAGCAGCCCATACATGTCCCAGCCCACCTTGCGGCGCCGATCAACATAGGGTGAGGTCCATTGCTGCGGGTAGTAGGCGTATTCGCGCTTGTGCGTGGCCGCCACGGCCGGGTCGTCGAAGGCGGCCAGGATCTTGCGGCTGAGTTCGGCACGCGGCTCGCCGGCCACGACATAGACCTTCCACGGCTGCGTGTTGGTGCCTGACGGCGCGCGGGCCGCGACCTGAAGAATCTCGTCGATGGTTTCGCGCGGCACTTCGCGCGGCAAAAAAGCACGAATCGACTGACGGGTGAGCAAGGCTTCATCGGCACTGCGGCAGGTCTGATGGCGGGTACTGGGATCGAATTTCATGGCAGGGGAACAGGCGTTAGGGTTGCGGTGAATGGAGACATCTGGCCGGGCAGGTGCAGCGTCAGACCGAAAGTCCGAGTCTGACAAGCGCTGCGTCGAGGGATGAAAACAACTCGAGCGCTGCGACATCGCGCTGGCCGGCCAGGCCATGATCCACGAATTCGTGCAGGCAGGCCGCCAGCGTGTCGAAATAGCCCTGGTCGCTGACCGCCAGGATCGGGAGCTGGTGCTCGCCGAGCTGACGCAGCGTCAGGACCTCGAAGAGTTCGTCGAGGGTGCCAAGCCCGCCGGGCAGCGTCAGAAAAGCGTCTGACAGCTCGATCATGCGCCGCTTGCGCACCTGCATGTCGGCGACGACTTCGAGGCGCGTCAAGCCCTTGTGCCCGACTTCGCGATCGAGGAGCACGCCGGGAATCACACCGATAACCTCGCCGCCCGCGGCCAGGGCAGCATCGGCCAGGGCACCCATCATGCCGACCCGCCCGCCACCATAGACGATCGTGGCACCGGCGCGTGCGAGTTTGTCGCCTGCCAGGCGGGCAAGTGCCAGAAAGCGCGGATCGGCACCGTCGCGGGCGCCGCAAAACACACAGACCGCGACCCTGCTGGCGGTGGACGAGCCGCCGGCATCAGCCTGATTCAAGATTGTGCCGCCTGAAAGGTTTCGACCCGGGGCTCGCGCGCCAGCAGCGCAGCGACCGCATCGCGCGGCGCGCTCCCGTCGAACAGCACTGCCGAAACCGCTTCGGTAATCGGCAGTTCGACCCCGACGCGCCGGGCGCTGTCGCGCACTGCACGGCAGCAGGCCACGCCCTCGGCGACATGGCCGAGTCCGGCGAGAATCGCATCGAGTGGCTCGCCCCTTGCCAGCCGCAGCCCGACTGCACGATTGCGCGAGAGGTCGCCGGTACAGGTCAGCACCAGGTCGCCGACACCGGCCAGTCCCATGAAGGTTTCAGGGCGCGCACCGATCGCTACCCCATAGCGGACCATTTCGGCCATGCCCCGGGTCAGCAGCGCGGCACGCGCATTCATGCCAAGCCCCAAGCCGTCGGAGATGCCGGTTGCAATGGCCATGATGTTCTTGAGTGCACCCGCAGCCTCGACCCCGACGACATCATCGGTGCGATAGATGCGCAATGCACCGTGGTGCAGAGCAGCGATGGTGGCAAGGGCGACCTCTTCGTGGCTCGAGGCCACGGTCAGCCCAGCCGGCAGACCGGATGCCACTTCCTGCGCAAAGCTCGGCCCGGACAGCACGCCGCCGTTCACGCCGGGCCACTCGCTTGCCACCACCTCATGAGGCAGCAGTGAGCTGTCGGCTTCAAGCCCCTTGCACAGCCAGATCACCGGGGCCAGCGGGGTCACCGAGGCACTGCCGCTGACCGCAGACAGCGCACGCGCCATGGTCCTCAATCCGGACAGCGGGGTGGCGATGATCAGCAGCTCGGCGCCTGCGAGAGCAGCGGCGAGGTCTGCAGTCGGCTCAATCTCGGGCGCCAGACGAACGCCCGCCAGATAGCGGCGGTTCTCACGCTGACTCGCCAGCGCGGCCGACATCGCCGGATCTCTTGCCCACAGCGACACCCGATGGCGCAAGCCGGCATGAACCGCAATCGCTGTTCCCCAGGCACCGGCACCCAGTACGGCAAGCTTCATTGCCGCCGGGCCTCAAAAACACGCCCCCGGGCGATCGTAGTCGAACGGTGCTCGAGAAACATGGAATCGACCTGATCGCCCGGAAGCGCGGCCGGTCAGTTGAATCGGCCGGGCACGATCAGCGAAGGGTTGGCGCCCTGCGCTTCGGCCTGCTGCTGGGCCATCTTCTGCTGATAGAGCGCCTCGAAGTTGATCTCGGCCAGATGGATCGGCGGGAAGCCGGCGCGCTGAATAACGTCGGCGACATTGGCTCGCAGATAGGGATAGATGACGTTCGGACACACCACGTTGACCACGATCGGCATCTGCTCGTCGGGAATATTGCGGATGTCGAAAATGCCGGCCTGCTTGGCCTCGATCAGGAACATGACCTTGTCGCCGACCTTGGTGGTCACAGTCGAGGTGACCGTGATTTCATGGATCGAGTCGCCGAGGCTGTCATAGGCGGTGTCGAGGGAGATCTCGACCGTCGGGCCCTGCTGCTCGAGGAAAATACGGGGCGCGCCCGGAATCTCGAGGGACAGGTCCTTGAGGTACATGCGCTGAATCTGAAAAATCGGTTGCTGTGCGTCGCTCATGACAGCGCTCCTGAAGCAATGGTGGGGGTTTGAGCCGGGGATGACACCCGAGAATGAGAGCCTGATGAAAAAGGGGCCCGGAAATGACCGCCGCCCGATGAGACGGCGGGCTTGAACAATGCTCAGGCCTGCAGCAGCGGCACCAGCTCACCAGCCCGATCGAGGGCTGCGAGATCATCGAAGCCGCCGACATGGCGCTCGCCGATGTAGATCTGCGGCACGGTGCGGCGACCGGTTCGCTCGATCATGCGATCACGCTCGTCAGGATCCTGATCGATGCGGATCTTGTCGATCGCGGTCACACCGCGCTGCTTGAGCAGGGCCTCGGCCCGGACGCAATAGGGGCAGACAGCGGTGGAATACATCGTGACCTTGGCACTCATTGACGGCCCTCTGGACTCAGGATAGGTAAATTATTTGACGACAGGCAGGCCGGCCTGCTGCCACGACGCCAGACCGCCGTCCATGCAGAAGACCTCGGCGCGCCCGGCTTTTCGCAGGCTGCCAGCAGCGCGTGCTGCGGTGGACCCGTTGGCGCAGACCACGATCAGCGCCTTGCCTGCCGGCAACTCGCCCGCCCGCTTGTCGATGTCGACCATCGGGATATTGCGGCTGCCCACCACATGTCCGCGGGCGAATTCGTCGGGCTTTCGCACATCAAGGACGATTGCGCCGCTGTTAATGAGGCGCGTGGCCTCGAGGCTGCCAACGCTGGCACCGGCCATCTGGCGATTGATCAGGGGCAACAGCAGCATGACGCCCGAAACCAGAGCGGTGACAATCAAAAAGATGTTTTCGGTGATGAACTTCACTGTGGCGTCCAGATGTCAGACCGCAAATTATAGAATAGATGCAGACCATCCCCCACGACGCCATGACATATACCCTCGTCCTCATCCGCCACGGCGAAAGCCAGTGGAACCTCGAGAACCGCTTTACCGGCTGGACTGACGTCGATCTGACGCCCAAGGGACTGGCCGAAGCCCGCAGCGCCGGTGCGCTCCTGAAAGCCGAGGGTTATGCCTTCGATGTGTGCTACACCTCGATGCTGCGCCGGGCGATTCGCACGCTCTGGACCATGCTCGACGAGATGGACGCGATGTGGCTGCCGGTGGTGCATTCCTGGCGGCTCAACGAGCGCCACTACGGCACGCTGCAGGGTCTGAACAAGAGTGAGACCGCCGCACGCTTCGGCGATGAGCAGGTCCTGATCTGGCGGCGTGCCTACGGGATCGCCCCCGATCCGCTGCCGCTGGGCGATCCGCGCGAGGCGCAGGGCGACCCGCGCTATTCCCGCCTGCGTGCGGAAGAGATTCCGCGCACCGAATGCCTGCGCGACACGGTCGAGCGGGTGGTCCCCATCTGGAATGAATCGATCGCCCCGGCCATCAAGCTCGGGCGCCGGGTGGTGATCGCCGCGCACGGCAATTCGTTGCGTGCCCTGATCAAGCATCTCGACGGCATTTCCGAAGACGACATCGTCCACATGAATATTCCGACCGGCCGGCCGCTGGTCTATCAGCTCGACGATCAGCTCAAGCCGATCAGCAGCGCTTATCTTGGTGATCAGGCCGAGATCGAAGCCGCGATGTCGGCGGTCGCCGCTCAAGGCAAAAAAGCCGGCTGAGCCGGCCGACAGGCGGATTCCCGCGCCTGTGGCAGGTCTTTGTTCGGCGCGTATACTCGATTTCAGCATGGTGGCCAGCCGGTCAGTCGCCCACGTCCGGGCCTGGCTCGAGGCCACATCTTCAGGCCATAATCAGACTCCGATGACCAACAAGTTCAAGCCTCTCGCTCTCGTGACCGCCGGTGCGGTCGCCGGCATCCTGATCAGTCTCGGCGTCACGGCCGTGGCCCAGCGCGATGCGCGCACGGCCCTGCCGCTCGAAGACCTGCGGCAGTTCAGCGATGTCTTCGGCGCGATCAAAGCCTTTTACGTCGAGCCGGTCGACGACAAGAAGCTGATCCAGGAAGCCATCAGCGGCATGGTCACCGGGCTTGATCCTCACTCGGCCTTCCTCGATGCCGAGGCTTTCAAGGAACTGCAGGTCGGCACGCAGGGTGAGTTCGGCGGTCTGGGCATCGAAGTCGGTACCGAAGACGGCTTCGTCAAGGTGGTCTCGCCGATCGAAGACACGCCGGCCTTCCGGGCGGGTGTGAAGTCGGGTGATCTGATCATCAAGATCGATGAAAAGAACACCAAGGGCATGACCCTGAACGACGCGGTCAAGCTGATGCGCGGCAAGCCCAAATCAACCGTCACGCTCACGCTGATGCGCAAGGGCGAGCCGCGTCCGATCGTGGTCCAGCTGGTGCGCGATGTCATCCGCGTGCAGTCGGTACGCTCGAAAGTCATCGAGCCGGGTTATGGCTATGTCCGTCTGACCCAGTTCCAGGAAATGACCGTCGACAGCCTGGCTCGCCAGCTCGGCAATCTTGACAAATCCGGCCCCTTGAAAGGTCTGGTGCTCGACCTTCGCAACGATCCGGGCGGCCTGCTCAACGGCGCAGTAGGCGTATCGGCGGCATTCCTGCCTCCCAAGACGCTGGTGGTGTCCACCGACGGCCGCACCGAAGATGCCAAGCGCAAATACATTGCCAGCCCTGAGGACTATGTTCGCGGCCGCGGCGACGACGTGCTCTCGAAGCTCCCGGCCTGGACCAAGACCACGCCGATGGTGGTGCTGGTCAACGGCGGCTCGGCGTCGGCCTCCGAGATCGTGGCCGGCGCCCTGCAGGACCACAAGCGCGCGGTCGTGATGGGCACCCAGACTTTCGGCAAGGGCTCGGTGCAGTCGATCCTGCCGCTGGGCAACAACACCGCAATCAAGCTGACCACCGCGCGCTACTACACGCCGGGCGGGCGCTCGATCCAGGCCAAGGGCATCACGCCCGACCTGCTGGTCGAAGAAACGCCCGATGGCGATCTGTCGCAGTTCAGGGTGCGTGAGGCCGACCTCACCCGCCACCTGAGCAACGACAAGGACAGAGAAGACAAGCCGGTCATTCCCAAACCCACCGCCGACGGCGCCGCCGACAGGATGAAAGACCGCAAGCCGATCGAGTTTGGCTCGGCCGAAGACTTCCAGTTGCAGCAGGCCATGAATCATCTGAAGGGCCAGCCGGTGCTGCTCGCCAAGAAGGACGCCACCGCGGTCTCGGCCGATTCGAAAGACGCGGGTACCAAGGCCAGCACCACGAAGTAGGCGTGAACGACCAGCAACTGCTTCGCTACAGCCGGCACATCCTGCTCGACGAGATCGGAATCGAAGCGCAGGAGCGGCTGCTGGCCTCAAGCGCGCTGGTGGTGGGTGCCGGTGGCCTGGGATCACCGGCGGCGCTCTATCTGGCCTGCGCCGGCATCGGGCGCATCGTGCTTGCCGACGGTGACACGGTCGATCTCACCAACCTGCAGCGCCAGATCCTGCATCGTGACGACCGCATTGGAAGGCTCAAGGCCGAATCAGGACGCCAGACCCTGCTTGAGGCCAATCCGGGCATCGAGGTGATCGCGCTTGCGCATCGGCTGGCCGGTGATGCCCTGCTCGATGCGGTCTCCCAGGTGAGCGTCGTGCTCGACTGCTGCGACAATTTCGCCACCCGCCATGCGGTCAATCGCGCCTGCGTGCAGGCCGGTGTGCCGCTGGTGTCGGGTGCGGCGATTCGCTTTGACGGCCAGCTCGCGGTCTTCGATTCGCGTCGCACCGACTCGCCCTGCTATCACTGCCTCTTTCCGCAAACCAACGAGGTCGATGAGGTCGGCTGCGCACAGCTCGGGGTGTTTGCCCCGCTGACTGGCCTGGTCGGCAGTCTTCAGGCTGCCGAGGCGCTCAAGATCGCCGGCGGATTCGGCACGCCTGCAGTAGGGCGGCTCCTGGTGATCGAAGGCCGCAGCCTCGAGATCACGACCATCGGCGTGCCGCGCGACCCCGGCTGCGCGGTCTGCGGCGCAGCGGCAGCTCACTGATCGCTTGATGGGCCGGTCAGCTGGCCGTCTGGCCGCCTGGCCGTCTGGCCGTCTGGCCGCCTGATCAGCTGATCAGCTGATCAGCAATCGGATCTGCTGGTCGAGGGGATCGACCGGCGGGCGCTTGAAGCCCGACTTGGCGAATCTCATCCAGCGCCCCAGCACGAAGGACATCACGAGGTTGGCGCGCCCGGCGGCATCGGTCTCGGCAACGAGCAATCCCTGTTCGATCGCACTGCGATAACACTGCTTGAGCGAGACCTCGATCCGGTCGACCATCTGGTTGATACGAGTCTGCAGGCGGCCGTCCTCGGTGATCAGCGCATCGCCGATCAGCACCCGGGTCATCCCGGGATTGCGCTCGGCGAACCCCAGCAGCATCTGCACGATCGAGCGCAGCTGCCGGCGGGCATCGGGCTCCTGCGCAACGATCTGATTGATGAGGCCAAAAAGGCTTTGTTCGATGAACTCGATCAGCCCTTCGAACATCTGGGCCTTGCTCGCGAAGTGGCGATACAGCGCGGCTTCCGAAACATCCAGCCGCGCGGCCAGCGCCGCGGTGGTGACCCGCTCTCCGCCCGGCTCCTGCAGCATCGTGGCCAGCATCTGCAGGATCTGCAGGCGCCGCTCGCCCGGCTTGGGACGCACGCGGGTGGCAGGCTTCGACTCGGTGGCAGGCGCTGGCGCAGCAGTGGAGCGGTCGGGATCAGGACTCATGGACAAGACTCAGGAGCAGGGCTAAGAGACAGGACTAAGAAGCAGGGCTCGGGACATGGCCAATCAGCGGAGTGCGTGCTAACTGTACAACCGAGCGGACATGCACGTCTATGCCCCTTTGCCCGCGTCGCGGGCGCTGCCAGACCGGGCGGGCCTGAAAGGCGATGCCGCTGACCCAGACGGTTTTCACGCCGCAATGACGCGCGGCCCGCAAGTTCTCGACCGTATCTTCGACCAGCACACAGCGCGTCGGTGGCAGCCCAAGGCGGGCCAGCACCTTGCGCAGCATCGGCCGCGACGGTTTGGGCAACAGGCGCCCGGCGAACTGCATCTGCTCGATCGCCACCATGCCGTCGAGCATCGGGCCGATCCCAAGCGCCGCGATCACGCCGGCGGCGTAGGCAGCCGGCGCGTTGGTGACCACCACCTTGCGCCCGGGCAGCCGTCGCAGCAGGTGCATCAGTCGCACATCGCGCCGAACCAGCCGGTGCAGATCGGGAAAGGGATGGGTTTCGCGCAGGAAGTGATGCACATCGACCGAGTGGTGGCGGACCATGCCAAGCAGGGTCGCGCCATAGCGGCGCCAGTAGGCGCTGCGCAAGAGACTCGCCTGCGGCTCATCCAGGCCGGTGGTCTGCATCACATAGTCGGTCATCGCGCGATTGATGCGCGGCATGATGTCGGCCAGCGCGTCATGCAGGGTGTTGTCGAGGTCGAGCAGCCAGACCGGTCGACGAGCAGGCAGATCGCCTGGCAGTGCCCCGCCGATCACCCGGGGCATCGACCAGGCCGGCGCATTCGGACGGTGCTGCAAGCCGGCGCGAGCGGGCCGGCGAAAAGCCGCCTTCAATGACTGCGGATCATGGTGCCCACACCCTGGTCGGTCATGATCTCGAGCAGCAGCGCATGGTCGACGCGGCCGTCGATGATGTGAACCGAATTGACGCCACCCTTGGCGGCATCGAGCGCCGACGAGATCTTGGGCAGCATGCCGCCCGACAAGGTGCCATCGGCAAAAAGCTCGTCGATCCGCTTGGCCGACAGGCCGGTCAGCAGATTGCCTTCCTTGTCGAGCACACCGACGGTGTTGGTCATCATGACCAGCTTTTCGGCCTTGAGCACCTCGGCCACCTTGCCGGCCACCAGATCGGCATTGATGTTGTAGGTCTCACCGCCCTTGCCCGAACCGATCGGCGCAATCACCGGAATGAATCCGTTGGCGGTCAGGGTCTGGATGATCGAGGGGTCGATCGACTCGATCTCGCCGACCTGACCGATGTCGATCTGGGTGCCGGGCGCATCGCGGCTTTCGATCAGCATCTTGCGGGCACGCACCAGCCCGCCGTCCTGTCCGGTGAGGCCCACGCCCTTGCCGCCGGCCTGATTGATCAGCTCGACGATTTCCTTGTTGACCTGACCGGCGAGCACCATCTCGACGATGTCCATGGTCTCTTCGTCGGTGACCCGCATGCCCTGCACGAACTCGCCCTTCTTGCCGACCCGGGCAAGCAGCTGTTCGATCTGTGGCCCGCCGCCATGCACCACCACCGGATTGATGCCGACCAGCTTGAGCAGCACCACATCGTGGGCGAAGCTGCGCTTCAGTCGATCATCGGTCATGGCGTTGCCGCCGTACTTGACCACTATCGTGCGGCCGTGAAAGCGGCGGATATAAGGCAGCGCCTCGGCAAGGACTTCGGCTTTGATGGTGGGGGTCAAGTCAGCGCTCATGGCAGCTCGGATGCAGGGTGGACGACGCAGGCGATCTTAACCGACGAGGCCTGTACGGCTCGGCGACGAGGCCCGAACGGCTAGGCGACGAGGCCTGCACCACGCAGGCGGGGGCGACACAACGCCGGCTTGTTACCATGGCGCTCCGTTCCGGGGCCGCAGGCCCGCCCGATGGCTCACCAACTCCGACTCCTCCTCGCTGCCCTGCGGGTCTATACCCGCGTTCCCTTCATCGCCCGCCTGCCCGGCGTGACGAGCGATGTGGCGACGCGTGCGGGCGACGCGATCCGCTATCTGCCGATCGCCGGGCTGCTGGTTGCGATCGCGCAATCGGTGGTCTACATGTTTGCCAGCATCGTGCTGCCGCATGCGGTCGCGCTGCTGCTGGCGATTGGCGCAGGACTCATCCTGACCGGCGCCTGCCATGAGGTCGGCTGGGCCCGGTTTTGCACGATGCTTGGCGAGCGGCCGGCGGCGCGGAGTACCAACGATGACGCGATCGACTCGGCAAGCGCCTCGACCGCCTTAGGCTGGGCGGTGCCGGGCGCGGTCGGCGTCATGCTGCTGCTGATGCTGCGATTTGAGTCCCTCGCCCATCTCGATGCCGACTGGATCGCCGCATCGCTGATCTGCGCGGCCACCTTCTCACGAGCCTGCGCAGTCCTCGGCTCAGCGCGGGCCAGCGCGACTGACGCGTTGATCGCAATGCTGCTCGGTGCCGCGCCACTCGCCCTGCTCGCCCTCTGGACCGACGACAATTTGCCCGGTCTGCTCGGACTGTCGATTGCGTTGATCAGCACCGCGCTGGTTCGCCGACTGATTCGACGCAGCGGGGCGATGCATGCCCGGGCAAGCGGCGACACCGCAGCAGACAATCGCAGCAGCACCGACCCCGGCATCGGCGCAGTCCAGCAGATCGCCGAGGCAGGCTTTCTGCTTGGTCTGCTGATCGCCCTCGAAGCCGGCCCTGACGACACCGTGAATACCGACGACGAGATGGAGCCCGAAGAATGAAACTCTGGCTGCTGCGCCATCCCAAGCCCGACGTGCCGGAAGGCCTGTGCTATGGCGCAAGTGATGTGCCGATCGTGGCCTCGCATCTTGAGAGTCTGCTCACGCACCTGCCCGGCCGATTGCCCCGCGATGCGGCGCTCTACAGCAGTCCGCTGAGCCGCTGCCGGCAACTCGCCGAAAGCCTGACCGAGCACGGCTTCGGGCCTCTGCAGACCGACGACCGACTGCGCGAGATGAACTTCGGACACTGGGAAGGCCGGCTCTGGAAGGAACTCCCACGCCATGAGATCGATGCCTGGCGCGCCGACATTGCGGGCCATGTGCCGCCCGGCGGCGAGGCGCTGGCAACGGTGGCCGCACGCGGTCTGGCCTTCGTGTCGGAGTTGCCTGCCGCGCAGCCGGCGATTCTGGTGACGCACTCCGGCGTGATGCAGGCCTTGCTGCGCACGCTGCGCGGGCTGCCGCTGGCCGGCGCCGGCGGTCACAAGATCGACTATGGGCAGGTCGTGGTGCTAGAGCGCGAGCGCTCGGGCGAGCGCTGGGAGATCACGAACGAGATCGGGGCGGGATAGTAGGGGGTGCACGGGTCAGAGATTCGAACTCCCGCTGAGCCCGTTGGAGAGAGCGTCTCTGAGCTGAGGGTTGACCACGGGCCCGGCTACCGGGTTTATTTCATCCAGCGCGGCGACGTTGTGATCGTCTTGCTGGCCGGGGGAGATAAGTCCACTCAGGACAAGGACATCCGCAATGCCAAGGCTTTGGCAAAAGATCTCAAGGACGAATGAGCATGCCCAAAACCAAGACCCGTGTCTGGGACCCTGCCGAGCACCTGATCACCGGTGAGGACATGGCAGCCTATCTGGAAGCGGCGCTTCAAGAAGGAGACTCTGCACTGATTGCCGCCGCGCTCGGCGATATTGCGCGCGCCAAGGGCATGAGTCAGATTGCCCGCGACGCTGGGTTGGGACGCGAAAGCCTCTACAAGGCGCTTTCGGCCGAGGGCAACCCCGAGTTTGCAACCATCATGAAAGTCATCGCAGCACTCGGGTTGCAATTGCATGTAGCACCATCCGGTACGGTCGCGTGACGAGCCGATAGCGACCGTCAGTAATGCCCAGGATTCCAATTGAATCTGCGGGAGGATTGCTGTCTCGGCGTTGCCTGCCGCACGGCCAGCGATTCTGGTGACGCACTCCGGCGTGATGCAGGCCTTGCTGCGCACGCTTCGCGGACTGCCTCTGGCAGGCGCCGGCGGTCACAAGATCGACTATGGGCAGGTAGTGGTGCTTGAGCGCGAGCGATCGGGCGAGCGCTGGGAGATCACGAACGAGATCGGAGCGGGATAGCTCGAGATGTCACACGTGACGCGGCCCGGACAGCGAAGGCTATCCGGGCCGCGGGCCGCTCAAGAAAAGCGGGTCATGAATCAAAGGTCTGGATTTCCACCCGATTGTTACGGAGTGATGCCTTCAAAGGAGGGGTCCAGCTGCTTGATCAGGGCATTGGCCGCAGGCAGGTTCAGACGCACCCCGTCGGAGCTCACTGGCTTGTTGACATACCCGTAATAGACCTTGCCACCACGCTCGACCAGGATACGGTTGTAGGTGAGCTTGCCCGCCAGAGCAGGCGGATTGGTGAAACTCATTACACGCGCATCACCAACGGTCGAGATCGAGTAGCTTCCCGAACCAATGCTGCCGCAATTGCGGGTCGAACCACCGGTGCGAACCTGGCACAGGTAATAGGTCACCGCATTGGCCCCGGTGAATGCAACACGCAAATTTGCATCCCTGGTGTAGAAGTTGGCGGTACCTGCCGGCAGGCTGGCGTAATAACCAGCCAATGTGCCAACCGACAAGGTGCTGTTGCTCCACCAGTCGTTTCGCGTACCGGAGCTGCCGTTCCCATCGGTAGAGGGATTAAACAGACAGGGTGTGCCGCGATTGGCAGCGATCAGGGCATCGAGCGTTGTCGCCTGACTGGTGTAGCTCGAGACAGGCGTCGTCGGGAGGATCGGGCCGCAAGCCGGCGAGGCGCCCGATCCGGTTCGGGCATCACCACCCGCAGCGACCTCTGCCGAAATCAGCGAGACGATAGCGCTTGTCTGCACATCGTAGCTCGGGGCGGTCGAGGTCGGGTTATTGGTCACATACAGCAGCTTGGAGCCAGCCGGGAAGGTCGCTGAGCCAAGCAGCGACATATTGGTCGGTCCGAACTCGCTGTACTTTTTGCCGGAATCCCCACCCGGGAAGGCGCGGATATCGTTGACCACACTGGTGAAAGTGCGGCCTGCGATATCGACCGACGCCTGCTTTGACGTTCCCCGCTCGAACCCGTCGCAGTAGTTGTAGGTGCTGTTGCCGGCCACGTCGCGAACAGTTCCGCTGTTCCGGAATCCGACCGGGCAACCTACCCAGTTCGCGCCGTTCCAGTGCAGGTCACCGCGGCGCTCGTAGGTGCTGCCAAAGCCCCACTCACGCCCGACGCCGCCGTTCACCTTCTCCGCGCGGACCTCGTAATTGCGGACCAGACCGTTGGCATCGGGAGTATTGTCGGCGGCCGTGGCCCAAAAGTTGCGGAGGTAGTAGTTGTTGAGATCGGTGAACACCACCATTCGCAGACTCGCCGTGAGTGCCGGTGGGCTCGCCGTCGGGGCTGCCGCAGCCTCTGCCGCAGCAAGCCGCTCGATGCCCAACTTCGCCACCACCGCTTCCCTGGTCACCGGCTTGCTGGCAACCAGATCGTCGACAACCACCTTGTAGGCCGCCGACGCATCACCGGCTTGACGAACCGCCGGATCAACCGCCGCGGCACCAAGAATCGCCAGGTTATCGATCAGGCTGCCGCCGACCGTCTTTTCGATGTCGGCTTTTGTGATGGTCGCACCGCTCGCATCTTTCTGACCGATTGCGCCCAGCGCCGAGCTGGTTTGCGCCTGCGAACTCAGCACGATGAGTCGCGCGAGCACCTTGGCGTCACCCGCAGCAGTGTCGCTGGCGGGGGCAGTGGTGTAGTCGGCAAAGAGCGATGCGCTCAGCCCCGACTGCGCTTTCAGGAAAGCCTCGGCTTCGGTCGACGACACGCGGGCCGACTGCGCACGGACCTGGACCAGCGTGGTCAGCGGGCTCACAAGCGCCGGCTTGTCGGCCGGTGCGGTCATCGAGAAGGCCGTGGTGACCGGGCCGAAATCGGCATCGACCGCATCGGTGCCCACCAGTGCAAGCATCGGGAACTTGCCAGCATCGGCTTCAGGCACCGACAGCGTCGCATTGCCACCGGCATCGGTCCGTGCGGACGGCTCGCCCTCATCGCAGGCGCCATTGGTGTTTTTGTCGAGGCAGACCAGCGCATTCTTGATCGCGCCGTCAATGACTTTGACCGGCACCGATTTCGAGACAGGGGTTGCAGCAACCGGCGTTGAAGGCATGCCTGCACCGGTGTCGCCGCTGGTTGAACCGCCACCGCACGCCGACAACGCAGCGGCAACAGCCATCGCGAGGGCCGCAGATGATGCAAGCGGGTATTTTCGAAGTATCGACATGATTTGACAGAGCTCCATAGGGTCGGATCAGACAAGAGTGGGCAGAGCTTCTGCGCAACCGCGCAATCGACAGTCGTCGCGAAGCCCCGTACCTGGGACCTGATGCTGCCGGGCGGCCAAGGGCAAGTCGTCCCCAAAATTGATGAGATCGCCTGCCGCCGCACTCATCACTTCTGATGAAGACAAAACGGATCCTGGCAAGACAAAATCCGCAGTTCAATCCGAAAACTCAATGCGCTTTCAAATCCGGGAGGTGTGATGACTGATTCCGCATTGAGCTTTGCAGCCTTCGAACGCAATGGCTGGGAGAGCCCCGAAACCGTCGCGGCCTATCACGCACTGGCGCCGCAGATCACCACGCAGTCTGCGCAGGCGATGCTGGACGCTGCCGATGTGGCCGACGGCAAGCGCGTGCTGGACATCGCTTGCGGCGCGGGCTATCTGGCGCATGCAGCAGCCTTGCGCGGCGCCGATGCCACGGGTGTTGACTTCTCATCGGCACAGGTCGCGCTGGCCCGGCAGCACCATCCGAACCTGACTTTCGAGCAGGGCGATGCCGTGGCTTTGCCCTTCTCGCCGCACACCTTCGATGCGGTGGTGTGCGGCTTCGGGATGTGTCATGTTGCCGACCCGCAGGCCGCGCTCAACGAAGCGTTTCGGGTGCTCAAGCCCGGCGGACGTCTGGCGTTTTCTGTCTGGGCCGGCCCGCAGCGGGCGCTGGCCTTCGGTGTGCTCTATGCCGCCATCGCAAAGCATGGCAATGCTGACGTCGGCTTGCCCCCGGGCCCGGCGTTTTTCATGTTCAGCGACCATGCGGTTGCCACATCGAGCCTGCAGGCCGCAGGCTTTGAAAAAGTCGCCGTTTCCGAGGCGCCTCAGTTCATGCACGGGCGCGACCCCGGGGAGCTCTACGACAAAATCCTCCAGGGTTCGGTGCGGGCCTCGGCCACCCTCAAGGCACAAACGCCGCAGGCCATCGCCGAGATCCGCAAGGCTCTGGGCGAGCTGGCAACGCGATTCACCAACAACGGCGAATACGCAGTGCCTGCGCCGGCGGTGGTGTCGAGCGGGATGCGTCCGCGAAATTGATCTGACAGGGGACGCGCCTGTCACTCGAGGTGCGAAGGCGCTTCGTCGCTCTGGCAATGAGTATCTCGAAGAGGGACGGGCTTGCTTCAGGTCCGAGAGCGGCGCAGCCAGTTCTCTGTCAGCAGCCCTGGCACGCGCTTGAATTCACCGAGGTTATTGGTGACAAGAGTCAGCCCCTCACTTCGTGCATGGGCCGCGATATGCAGATCGTTAACGCCGATCGGTCGCCCCACTTTCTCAAGCGCAGCGCGGATGGCGCCGTAGTGCTGCGAGGCCTTGGCCGAATAGGGCAACACCTCGAGCAGACTGGCGAACTCTTCGACAACCGCGAGGTTCTGCGCGACTCGAGCGCTCTTCTCGGCACCGTGAAATAGCTCGCTCAACGTAACCGCGGATATCGCCATGCGGCCGGCGTTTTCATTGAAGACACCCATCGCCTCGATCGGCCGTCGCTTGATGACGTATATGACGATGTTGGTATCGAGCAGGTACTTGAGCATCGCGTGGACAGTGTCAGAGAGCTTCGCGTTCGGACTGGTGCTGTGGGGCGCGCTCGGACATGAAGTCCTCGGACGCCTTAGGCCCGTTCAAGAAGAACTCGTCCCAGGTGTGCCCGACCGGCGAGATGATGCGGTCGACGCCTCGAGCCCGCACCTGAACCTTCTTGACGCCCTCGGGCAAGCGCACATCGGCAGGCAGGCGCACAGCCTGGGAGCGGTTGTTGGTAAAGACGGAGGTGATGGTCATTGGTGCGTGCCGGATTGGGATATGGCATTAGTATATGCCAGACTCAGAGTCATCCCCAGCGGGCTGTTGGGCTGCGTTGTGACCCGGTGACGAAGTTCGGGCCACCATGACTGAGTACATCGGGACCTTCTACAACCGGAATTGGCGCGATGAACGCGCCGTTATGACCAGCTGCCACGGGGCAAACCCCGCGGCAGCCGCCGGTTCAGGGCTGCAGAGGGCGGGTTGAACCCGCCTGATTGCCTAGCACTCTGGTGCTGGTCTGCACAGAGACATTCGCAATGCTGTTGATCACCTGACTCGATGGCTTGTCCAAGCTACCCGAATTGAGACCGCTGCTGACGAAGGTGCAGGCGGTCTCCTTGCCATTGGCGTTGTACTCGGCGATCAGCACGTTGTTCCCGATGCTGTCTGTGAGATACAGGCCGCAATGATCCATGCGAGATCCGTAGGCCGCTCCCTGCGTGTAGTTGAAAGTGAACAGGTTGTCGAGCAACGGGCCGGTAGCGGCCGACAGGGCTGTCTTGACGGCGCTGACCGTCGCTGGCGTGGTGGATGTCAGGGTGGCAAACAGACTGCTCTGGTTGGCCTGCGCAAATGCCTTGGACAGCGGCACCGAGAAGACCTCGTAAGGGAAGGCCGCAACCACCGTACCGCTGCCACTGACATTCGGATCCACATCCTTCTTGATCAGCCAGCCATACACCGCACCCGGCGCGACCCGGGTCTCATCGATGCAGGGCGTGCCCGCTGCCGGGGGTGCACTGCGCAAGGCCAGATCCTGACAGCTCTCCAGCGCTTCGCCTCCGCGGTAGTAGGTGCTTCCGTCGCCGACCTGCAGTGCTGTTGCCAGCGTGGCGGGAATCGTCAGCGTCAGCTTGGCGGAACTGCTGCTGACCGGCGATGCGGGGTTGCCGGTATAGGTACGCAAGCCGGGGCCACGCACATCAACCACGATGCCAGTCTTGTTGTTTGCGGGCTTGCCCGCCTCCAGATTGACTGCCTCAACATCAAGGTGAAACGCCCGCTCGCGCCCGAACGTCGCGTTGTTGCCGCTGGCATCGGTACGGCGGGTAATACGCGCGTCCATATGCATGTCCACATGCTGCGGGCCGACAAATGTCCAGCCACCAGGGCAGCCAGTGAAGGCTGTGCCCTTGACGAACTTCCAGTTGCTGTCCGCGGTGCCATTGATGGTTCCAACGACCCAGGCACTCACCGGGTTGCCACTACCATCGAATGCAATCGCACCACCGCCGTTGGGCCGGCCCTTCAGGACCTGGACGATGGCGGGCAAGGTCCCTGTGCCCGCCTGGGCAATGCTCAGGAAGCTGGTGATCTCGGAAGCGCTCAAGGGGCTCATGTCGTATTGCGACAAGGCCGCAGCCGAGAGGTTGAAACCGCCGACGAAAATATCAGTGCCGCTGGTCAGGTAATTAACAATATCGTTCTTCAAAAAGTCGCTGCCCCAGTAAAAGCTGGCATCGATGAATGGGCTGACCTGCTGCGCAGTGGGCGGTGTGAAATTGCTCTTCGGATAGAGCGCACTCAGCGATGCCGTACACGCACGGATTTCGGCCAGCACCGTGCCGGCGGCATTGGCGCTTTGCACCTGCTGCGTGGTCGGTGGCGTGGGGGTGATGATGCTGGCGCTACCGGCGGTGGCAGGCAGACTGACCTGACCGATCTGGGTGTTGGTGCCGATCAGCGTGACCGTCGCCATCATCGACCCGGCATTGGCCGGCGTGACCAGGATCTTGTCAAGAATGGCATCAAAGCCCTGGCCATTAGCTTCGAAGGCGCCGGTCAGCGGGTTGGTGTCGGCGGTATTGAGCGGCGCGATCATCTCCTTGACCTTCTGCGCCGCATTGCTCAGGTTGGCCGTCTTCGCAGCCTCGGTCAGTGCAGTCAGGCAGCCTTTCGGCAGGACATTGTCGGCCGGCGTGCACAGGTTGGTGAGTGAGTTGCCTCCGGGCACGCCGGCGGCGGCAGAAACAATCAGGTCGGTCAGGGGCGTGATGTTGACGGTCTGGCCGGCGGCGGTCGCGATTGAGCTGAGAAACACCTGCTTGCCGTTGGAGGTGCCAGTGATGCTCAGGATGAAGGGCGCAGTCAAGCCGCCAACATCCACCGTGAAGGCGCCTGTGGCCGATGTCGTGGCGGGCGACGACGACTTGCCATTGATATCGATGGCCACCACCGTGCCGGCAATGGGGGCGCCGGTGGCGGCAGTGCCGGACAGTTTGGGAAGCGTTGCGACAGGGGTCGTAACCGGCGGCGTGACAGGCGCCGGGGTAGTGGCCGCCGAGTCAGTGCCAGAGTCGCCACCGCAGCCCGTGATAGCCATGGCTAGCGCAGTCAGGGCCGGTGCGGCCCAATGTTTCAATCGTTTCAATCGCAAAGACATTGCATTCCCTCGATGATGAGTGTTGGGTTGATTGGGCCAGGTCATTCGTGTGTCAGATGGTCCTTGACATCGCATCAGATCGAGGCGGATTCCGACTCAAGCATCACATCAAGCGATTGGCGGCTGCAATTAGCCAAACGTCCTACCCAGAAAGCCTAATTCTTTAGAGCTGGTACTGAGGTCCGATTCACGCAGCGGGCACGAAGCGCTCCAAAGGAGAAGGTCTAGGGACGGGTTATCAGTGATTCATCACCAGAATTGGTGATGACATGCGACGAATTCGCCGTGCCCGCGCTCGAACGTGCTCCTCATGGGCAATTCATAAAGCCCACGCATGACCGGCTCAAGCTGCAGCGAACAACCAACAATGCGAACGCGCGTTCAAGGAATGCTGCGATCTCAGCGGGTCGCTGATCGGTCCGATGGTCTACTGGACTAATCCTTCAGCTGACAAGCGCGCCGGTTGGTGTATACACAAAACGCACACAGTTCGATAAACGGCTTCAGTGACGCCATTTCGCTGGAGCCCGGAGAAGAACGAGCAGCTCAAGCTCGAGCGCAGCGTCTCCTTCGAGCAGCTGGTCGTCGCAGTCGAAGCGGGTGCGTTGCTGGATATTCTGGCGCACCCCAACAAGTCCAGGTACCCGAAACAGAAGGTGCTTGTCGTTGCCTGCGATGGCTACGCGTATCTGGTGCCTTTCATGGAGGAAAAGGAACACTTCTTCCTCAAGACTGTCATCCCCAGCCGCAAGGCAACACGAGACGACCTGGGTCAAGGTGAGCAAGATGCCAAAGACTGCCCCCTACGAATCCGATCTGATCGCCGCCTTCGAAAACGGATCGCTGAAGTCGGTTGCGACAAAAGCCGAACTGTCGAGATTTCGCGCCGCCGCGAGAGCAACGGGATTCCATTTGATAGCGTCTCGGCGTCCACGCGCAAGGCCGGATTGAGTTCCAAGGCAGGCATCCGCGCGGCCTGCGCGGTCAGACCAGGCTTAGCCGAATCGCAGACTAAAGGGGCAGACTGATGGGCGCAGGACCAGGGCCGTCGTCGTTGCCTTGAGCCTTGAGGTAGTGAAGGTTCAGATGGTGCGGAGGCTGATGACCCGCAGGGACTTCGATGACCGCGTAGCCATCGCCCGGTGGGGCCAGCGTCGTGGTCACCGCCAGACTGCAACGGCCAACCGAATAGTTGTCACTCAAGAGGAAGTCGGTCGGTCGACCATTGGCAAACGCGAACGGCGCATAGAGTGCCGAACTGTGAACCGAGACGATCTTGAGCGTGTGATCGTCGCCGGCGCTGGTGACAGTCGCTTCAGAGTGAAAGCTGTGATGCTCATCGCCGCTCAGGAAGACGGTATTCGTGATGCGATTAGCGTAGAGATACTCGATCAGTCGCTGCACTGACAGTGGGAAGCCATCCCAGGCATCGCTGCTTTCACATGCCAGTGGGGGATCGACGCTACGTCGGCGGCGCGCCAGCAGCACAGAGGGTGTTGCAACAAACTTCAGTGAGTGCGGATATTGCCGCAACCAGCGGCACAGAGCGAACCACTGGTCATCGTCGATGATCAGACGTTGATCGGGTGCGGTTAATGAACCACGAGGCGATCGCCCGGTGCGAGTATCCAGCAGATAGAAAGGATGCCCGCCGAAATTGAAGGCCTGATCAACCGGCCTGGACAGAATCGACTTACGCTTGGCGGGGCTTCCCTTGACCGGGCGCATCCGCTGATAGCGCAGGAACGCTTCACGCCCTGCCGTGAGCGTTTGCTGGTTGCGCTTTGCATCGTCGGGGCGCAGCAGCGCGACATCAGGCGGCAAGGGTTCCCAGTTGTTGGAGAGTTCATGATCGTCGATCAAGGCGCGCACCGACCTGCGTCGCATCACCTCGCGCAGCGGCGCCATCCGCAAAGCATCAACACTCGGCTGCTCGAAGCGCTCGTCGATGCGGATGGCGTCGGCAACACCGGCAGTCGCATCGGCGTAGATCTGATCGCCCAGTAACAGAACCAGGTCGGGGGCGTTGGCGAACTTGAGCGATGTCGCCAGCGTGCGCATGCTGGCTTCGGCAATCGGCTGGTCGAAGATTCCCGGCGGATACTGGCAACTGCCGAATGCGAACCGAAGGAGCTCGGGCGCCTTAGCCTCGTGGAGCTCGATGGCTCGGTGCAGATCGTCACAACGCAGAAAAACCGTCTCAAGGCATGCAACGGTTTGCCTGGGCATCCAGGCCCGAACTGCACTGAGCACATCCTGTGGAGTGACTATTCTTGGCGATGAATCTGACCCGAATAACGCTGGCCGAAAACCAAAACTCTGCGAGGCTCCCGCTTCGACCGGCTTGATTGCAGTCACCTCGCCCGGTTGATAGACCATCACCGCGATGAAGCCCGGCTCGCCGTTCTGGGTCTGACCACAATGCTGCTGATGAGCGGGCAAGGCGACCGTCAACCAGTCATTGCTGCTGCCTGCGTCGCTCAGCGTCGGTTTGCCTTGAATTTCGAACCTTGCGTCGGCCCCTTCCTGCGGCGCGCGTTTGAAGACCGGCACCAAAGCCAGACACGCCTGCCCCTCATCCGGACTCGACATCGCCGCGATCTGAGGCTGGCGCGAGATTTCACCAACAGCAGGCAAGTCGATCCTTGGACCGATCCAGGGCAATTCAATGGTCAGGGCATCGGCATGCGGACCCCAAGCCGGGGCACCATCACCAGCCGCGCCAGTGTTCGGCGGCTGAGGCTCAAACGGATCTTCATCGAGGAAGTTCTGGATGTCCTGAAACACTGCTACGGCCGTCAGCCCGGTCAGAATGTCCTGATGCCCCAGGCGGTCGTAGGGCGGACGATCAGACGGCGAGGCCCGAAACGGGACATTGGCATGCCGCATGGCCTTGCTCAGGAGGTCTTGCGTCGACACATCGACCAGCCCGTTTTCACGGCCATGAATCGCGAGCGTCTCGATGCCACCCCAGCGCTGCCGCAGGCGATTGCCGGTGACAAACTCACCGCGACCGCGCTGGTTGGTAATCGCGTTGAACCGTGCGAAGTGAATAACCTGCGCGAGCGATTCGATATTGATCGGCCCGAACAGATCGTCGATCGCCTCGAGCGTGCTGCTGCCAATGCGCGCCGAATTGAAGTCCCGACCATAAAGCAGGTCCATCCGGCGACGAGTGGCGGTCCACGGCGTCGTCTTCCAGACTTCAGGCCAGGGGTTCTCGACGTCGAAGTCTTCGGGCGGATAGGGCAGGCTCGCCAGCAGTCGGTCGAAAAGCTGACTGGCGACACCCGGGTCGGACGGCGGTCGAAACTGATAGTCGCCTGCCAGCACCAGACGCCTGATCTTTCGCAAAACGAAGGAACGAAAAATATTGTCATCGGTATAGCGAAGGACCGGCCCCTTCTGGCTCAGCACGATCCGACGAATGCAGGGATGACGGCCTCCGTCAGGATTCGACCCATTGAAGGCGGTCAGCGTGCCCAGTTGCTCTTCGGTGATCCAGGCGTCGGGCCCAAGTTGCACAAGGTTGCTGCGGATATCGCTGGCATCGGTAAGCAATGCCATGCTCAGCATCGCGCAGCCGACGCAGTGCGCCAGCACATCGACCGGTTGCCCCGACACAGCGCGGATATGCAGCAGTGCGACGGGGATATCCACCAGCGCGGGCTCTTCGATTGCCCATGGCCGGCCGGCAGTAGGCATTGCCGTGCTGGTTCGCAAATCGACGACCCAGACATCACGCCCGGTCAGGCAGAAAAACTCGGTCGCACTCTGCGGCAGCGTCTCGTGGGTGAAGCTGTTGCCGCTGGCGCTGTAGCCGTGAATCATCACCAGCGGCGGCAAGCCCATGCCTGCCTTGGACGACTTTTTCGATTGCGGGCTCTTGCGGTAATGGGTGAGCCTGACCACGATCGGTTCGTCGCTGTCAGGAATCAGGCCGACCTTCAGTTCGGTGATCTCGGGTGACGCAAGGCCTTTGATCGGACCGGGCAACCTTTGCGGCTCGCGACGACCGGCCTGATCAGGCTCATCGGATTTGCGAAAGGTCCAGAGATGGTTGTTGAGGATGACGCGGGTCATGTACAGGCCGAACGACGCCAGATCAGCCAGCGCCTTGGCATGGTCCTGCTGGCCCACAATCCTCACCAGAGGCGCGCCCTCCCTGGCCAGGAAGGAGAGGTCAAGCGTTAACGCCGCCAACTCGCCCGGGACCTTTTGCGGTATCCGGGTAATCATGAGTTCGGTGAGCTGTCGCCAGGGATTTGCGCGGCGGCCATAGGTCAGGCGCTTGACGCCTCGGATTTCGTCGCCGGGAGCGAACGACAAGCTCGGACCACCGAGACGCGGTGGCAACGACAACAGCCTGTCGACCTTGAGCTCATAGTCAAAACGACGAACCTCGCCGGCGCGCGAGGCGGTGCTCAGGACGCCGGCAATGGCTTCGCAAAATTTATTGCCCCGCCCCGATTCGCCTGATGAATCAACACGGCCCGCCGCCTTGAAAAATTTTCGCGCTTTTTGAACAATATCCCGCGCGCCGCGATTTTTGAGCCAGGCCGGAAAGGTTCGCGAAATTCGCTGGAGGCTGCTGGAGGGCTCTCGATGCATGAATCGAAGGCTGCCGCTCAGGCTTGCTTCAAGCACTGCATAACGGCTGAGCACCGCGTCTGACTCGAAGCGAAGCCCTTCGCGGTCCCAGTCGGTCTGATCGAAAATCCGCAGCCGCGAGCTTTGTGGATCGACAATAATCTCGCGGGTATCGCGTGAACCGAGCTTGGAAAGTTCGGCTGGCTGGTAGCGCAGGGTCAGATCGACGATGCAATCCGACGCCAGCGAGCCGCCGGCGTGAAAGCGCACCGGGCCGCGCAGACGTTCGACGATCTCGACCTGCGTTGCACGCGGCTTTTGAAAAACCGGCAGGGGAAGGCGACGGCGATCAGACGCATGCTCTTCGGGCGGACCGCCCGGCAGATGAGGCGTGAAATCCCAGTCTGTGCGAGCCATCAATTTTGCCATCGCCCGCAACGCGACTGCCGCAATCGTGAGCGAAGGGTTCACACCGAGAGAGCCCGGGATGATCGAGCCATCGAGCACGACCAGACTGCCTTCCCATTCGGACCCTGAGCCGCGCCCCCGGTCGGCATCGAACACCACACCGAATTGATTGACAACCCCATCGTCCGCACTCCGGCCGATCGCGCAGCCCCCCAGGGCATGCACCGTCAGGACCGGGCCGCGAGGCTGCGACACCAGTTCGGCAAGTTGATCGGGAATCAGTCGCCACATCGGATTGGGGACCAGGCTCGGCTGGGAGGGGTCAGCGCCTCTGAGCGCCGCAACCAGGGTTTCGAGCGCTTTGTGAGAGGTATTCAGCTCATCGCCATTGCGCGCCTGCGGCCACCTGATCATGAGGGCGCCCTGCTGCGGCGGTCGATCGCGAGGGCGACTCTGCTTGCTCAGGTGCAGGACGCCGGCAGCATCATCGTGTCCGATCACGCCGACCAGCAGGCTGCGCTGCATCGCAGCCTCATCGACCGCCATCGGATCGGTCGCTTCGGCACGACGGGTGCCGTGAAACGCCTTGTCTCTGTTTGGCAGGTTCTCGAGCACTTGCCGGGTGGTGACCAGTTCGTCGAAGAACTGACGCAAGGCGGCCGGAACCCCAAACTCCTGCAACAGAAAGCCGCGGGGCTTCACACCCTTGCGGTCTGATGCGTGGGCCGTCTTATCAGAAAGACGCACCGGATCATCAGGTGGGATCGGAATCGACCCGGTGATTGTTGGGCCGACCGTGCGTGCGCCGGCAATAACGTCGGTCTGCGGATCGGCGCGTCCGTTGACCTCTTCGGGCATTGAATGAACGGCCGCAATATTGTCGCCGTTGCAGGAAAATCGCTCGCCCAGACGCGATGAAAAAACAAGCTTTTCATCGCGCGAACGCAGCAGGATTTCGGTGCTGCCAAGGGTGCCAGCGCTCAGGATCACTTTGTGAGCATGAATCAACAGGCGGTCGAGCTCGCGTTCCTGCAGGCGCGGATCGGTATGCACAACGCGCACTACCCAGCGCTCCGGGGCGCCCTCAGGCAACTTGTCCTTCCTCTCCCTGGAGCGTCGGATCGACAGGACGGTTGCGCCGGTAAAGATCTGAACGCCACCACGGCGGGCGATCTCGAGCAGATTGGCATCGAGCGAGTCTTTCGCGCCGACATTGCACCCGGTAAGACAATCTCCACACAGGGTGCAGGCCTCGAGATTGACACCCGCATGGTTGGGGCCACCTCGCATCGACACTGTGATCGGGGGGAGGTCGACCTCACGCTTGCCGGCCAGCTTCTTGAGTGCGATGGTCTTTTTTGGCAGCTCAGGCCGGCCAGCCCAGTTGGAGTGATTCAGGATCGAGTTGGTGGCACCGAGCCGAGCCCTGGCGTCATCGAACATGCCATCGGTGTGCAGCTCATCGATGAGCCTTCGAAGAACAGATCGCTCCTCAAAGTCCTCTGCCCGCGGCGCAAGCATCACACCTGCATTGATCAGCGAGCCGCCACCCAGGCCATTGGCCACCAGGGCAGCGACATCAGGCCCAAGGCGCAGATCGAAGAGCCCCTGGTGAACGCCGCTGACCTTTCCGGTCACCTGATCGCCAACCCGCACATGCCGGGGCAGCTCGCCGAAGTGCGACGGGAACTCGCCCGGCAGATACTCCTCGCCTCGCTCAAGCAGACAGACCTTCAGGTCGCGTTTCATGCCAGTCTTTGCGTCGAGGACTTTGGCGCCGGCAAGCTGCGCGGCCGCCACCGCCCCGCCATAGCCGCTGCCGACGATCACGACGTCGAAGGGCTCTGACACCCTGTGCGAGGCCCACAGACTTGCGAGTGGTTCGGCGCGTCGCGGCGACGGCTTGCTTGCCTTCTCAGTCATCGAGCACATTCAGCAAACGGTCGAGCGTCACCGGCTTGTGCAGCAATGGCAAACCGGTCGCTTGGGCATCGCGCAAACGCTGGGGGGCGGTGTCACCGGTCACCAGGACGGCGCGCACCTGCGGTTGGACGGTGCGAACCTGCGCGATCGCCTCGATGCCGCTGTCGCCCTCAGCCAGCCGCATGTCGGACAGGATGACATCGATGGTTTCACCGGCCGCAATTTGCACGGCCTCACTCGACCCGGTCGCAACATGAACCTTGCAGCCGAGTGTTTCGAGCAGCATCTTCATACTTTGTCGCACCATCATTTCGTCGTCGATGACCAGGACGACCAACGATTGCAGTGGCCGCCGCTGGCGAACCGGTCGGGCCTGCGGCAAATCGTCCGTCTCGATCAAGGGCAGGCTGATTGTGAATCGGGAACCCATGCCGACGACCGAATGCACCGACAGTCTTGCTCCGATCAGATCGCACAGTCGCCTGACAATAGACAGGCCCAAGCCAAGCCCTCTGGCGCGGTCACGGTTCGCGTTACCGATCTGGTAGAACTCCCTGAAAATCAGTTCATGCTGGTCATCGGGAATGCCGATGCCGGAGTCGCTGACCTCAATCAGCGCTTCAGAACCCCGTTGGGTCAGAGTGAGCATCACCTGGCCACCGCTGGGTGTGAACTTCAGCGCGTTATCAGTGAGGTTGCTGATAGCCCGTCTGAGCAAGGCTTCGTCGGTGCGCACCGTCATCGACTGCTCGATAGTCAGTGTGCACACCTGTCCACGGTCGTCGGCAAGCACGCGAACCGCCTGATAATGAGCACGCAGCAAAGTGTCGAGACGGCAGGCTGCCATCGTCGGAACGACGGTTCCGGCATCGAGCTTGGAGATATCGAGCAGCCCGTCGAGTTGCTGGGTGATCGTCTGGTTGACGGTGTCGAGCACCCTGACGATCTCCTGCGAACTTTCATCGAGTGTCTTGAGCGACAGCGCCGCGACCAGAACATTCATGCTGTGCATCGGCTGTCGCAGGTCATGACTGGCGGCCGCCAGAAACTGGGTCTTTGCCCGGTTGGCTTCTTCGGCTGCATCAAGCGCACCCTGTAACGCAACATTCAGGCGGCTCTGCGCGTAACGATAGCGACCGGCGTCCAGGAAGACTTGACCCACCTTGCGCGACAGTCCGATCAGATAGATCTGGTAGAGCAGAATCAGCAGCGACAGGCCCCAGGCGGCAAAGGCGGACGACCCAGCCTGAGCACTCATGGCCCAGGCCAATGACAGTGGCAACAACATCGGCAGCGAGTAGTAGAGAAAGACCATCCGCAGGCCCGCAGTCGAGATCACCGAGGCCGTCGCCAATGTGAGGAGGATGATCGTGATGGCGGTCTGCTCGGTCACGGCGTAGCGGTCGAAGGCCATCAATGGCCCAAAGACCAGGACACTGGCGGAGAGCATCAGAAGGCCGATGCGGGTTTCGACCGAGAGTCGGCTGCGCATCCGCAGCAGCGGCTCGGTGAAAAAGAACCGCGCAGTCAAGGCGGCAAGCATCAACGCAGTCCAGAGCATGACCGAGCGGTGATCGCCATGCCCCCACCAGATCGCCGCCAACACGAGACCACACAACACCCTGCCCAGGAACCCCGACCTTTGTGACGCCAACCAGGTATCGATCGTTCTCTCTGAGACAAAGCGCTGGGCGAGGTCTTCATCAAAGGCAGGATTGCGGGTTGCCTGGTTGATTGATGCGGGCGTGACACTCATGAATCAGTCCGATTGACGGATGCCCAGTTGCGCTGCGGCATAGACCGCCTCGGTGCGGTTGCTGACGCCCAGAATCCGGAAGGCCGCCGACAGATGGGCTTTGACCGTGCCCTCGGAAAGCTGCAAGGATCGGGCAATTGCCTTGTTCGATTGACCCCGGACCGCCTTGAGCAGGACCTCGTATTGCCTTTCGGTCATTCCGTGCACAGGCAGGTCGGAGGCAGATGAATCACTGGCGGTCAGAGAGGGCACAGGGCGAGCAGACTGGCTCAGAACATGCATCGGCATATAGACGCCGCCGGCAAGAATCAGCTGCAGCGCACTGATGAGAATGCGATGGGTCGAGGACTTGGGCACGAAACCCGATGCGCCGAGATCGATGACCTGGCGAATCAGGGCGGGGTCGTCTTCGCTGGAAATCACCACGATCGGCACATCATCGAAGCTTTCGCGCATGCGCTCGAGCGCAGAGGTGCCATGTGAGCCCGGCATGGAAAGGTCAAGCAGGATGAGGTCAATTTCCCTGTCTGCAAAGGCTAACGCATCGAAGGGATTGCCTGCTTCGAAGCACTCGTTTTCGCCGGGCAGCTCACGCAGCAGAAGCTTGAGCCCGCTTCGGAACAGCGCGTGATCGTCAACGAGCAAAAGCTTCAAGAAGCAGCTCCGAGGGCAGTGCTGGTGCGGAAAAGCGGATGGGAAAGAGGGCGGCGGCTAACCCAAAAGATACCTGTTTTGCAGGCTCGCGCAATTGGCCAGATGGGCTAGCCACTTGTCCAAACGGACAATCCACACGACACATTCCGATCACACACTAAACCTTCATCCCGAACCGGCCTGACGATCAACCTAGCCGACCATCCAGCTTCGACTCCCTCTCACCGGACCTCGACCTGCCTGTCGGTCCAATGGTGCGAGCAATGGCTGCCTCCTAAGCTTTCAGCACTGGCCCCGGCTCCCCGAGGCTCGATCTGAATGCTCGGACCTTACGATGACATCCACCGCTCCCGTCCTGACCGATCTTCTGCAAAGCAAGCTCAGCCCAAGCCGGCACGATGACTTGCCCGAGACATCGGAGCGTCCCTTCCGGCTCACGGCGACCGACTCATCAACCCCCTTTCAATCCTCGCCGATGCTGCCGCTGGCCGCCCTCCTGTCGCTGATTCCGCAGCCAGCGCTGATCGTCGACAACAAGGGGCAGGTTCAGGCAGCCAATTCATCGGCTTCGCGCTGGATGGAAAACCAGAAAACCCTTGACGTCTCGACCGGGCGGGTGTCGTGGCGCAACGCACGCCATCAAGTGGCGTTCTCTGCCGTTCTCAAAGAACTGACCGAAGGCGCAACGGCTGCCATGACACGTAAGCATGCCCGCCTGCCGCTGTCGGGCCCCGAGCGCACGCTGCCGCTGATCATCGACTGTCACCGGGTGCGAACTGCCGAAGCAGTGCCCAGTAATCATGCCTTGCTGGTCATGCATGATCTGCAGGACGCCCCGCCGATCAACCTGCGTCTGCTGGTCGAGTCCTTCGGGCTGACCCGGGCTGAAGCGCGGGTCGCGGGCCTGCTGGCCGAAGGCGAAACGCCAGCCGACATCTGTCTGATCCTCGATCTGGCGATGGGCACGATCCGAACCCATCTGCGGGTGATCGCGGGCAAGCTCGGGGTCACGCGACAATCGGAAGTCGTGAGGCTGCTCACGCGATTGCCGCAGGGCTAGTCAGCGCGGTGACCTCAAAGCAGGAATCGCGCGCAGCACCACCCCCGTCGTACCGGATCTGATTCAGCCGCGTGCGCTGGTGTCCTTCGACCCGGGCCGCCGCATGCAGGCTGTATCATCACGGCCGGGTTGGCGCGCCTCGGCCGCTGCCCGCTGGCTGCTGACCGCTGGGCGCACGATCAACATCGGCGCTCGTCATACACCCCGGGACACGACGCCCATGCTCCGAATCAAACCGCTTCTTGTCGCAGCCGGTGGCCTGTTACTGCAACTCGTCATCGCACTTGTCGTCGCGCTCACCTTCACACCGGCGCCCGGCGCATACGCTCAGACGGCACAAGCTGTTGCGCCAGACAAGACGCTGCGCGTGACCACACGCATTCTCGAGCCGCTGGTCGTGCAACGCGGCGAGTCGCTGAGCGGCTTCAGCATCGACGTCTGGAACGACGTGGCACGCCGTGCAGGGCTCAAGTCCGAGTTCGTGATCGTGGACAGCGTCAAAGCGATGCTGGACGCGGTGGAAAGCGGCGACGCACAGGTCGCGGTCGCGGCCATCAGCATGACGCCCGAACGTGAGCAGCGATTCGACTTCTCGCATACCTACCTGCAATCCGGCCTGCAGATCATGACGCCAATCAAGCAGACGTCCTGGCTTGACAGCCTGCGCAGCGTCTCCTGGGGCCATGTGCTGAGCCTGATTGGCTGGGTCGCGCTGCTGATCACCATCGTGGCACACGTGATCTGGCTGATCGAGCGGGGGCGAAACCCTGAATTCCCGGAGGATTATCTGCGCGGGGTGGGTGAAGGCCTGTGGTGGACGGTGGTCACGGTGGTCACGGTGGGCTACGGTGACCGCACCCCAAAACGCTTGCTTGGCCGTGTGGTGGCGACGATCTGGATGTTCGCCGGGCTCTTCCTGATCGCCCACCTCACAGCAAGCATCACCTCGCGGCTGACCGTGGAGAGCCTGCAGGGCCATGTCAACGGGCTGAACGACCTGCCCGGCAAACGCGTGGTGACGGTGCAAGGCACCACGGCCGATCAATACCTGACGGCCAATGGGATCGTCCATCTCAACGTGGCGCAGATCAGCGAAGCCTGGGCGCAGATCGAAGCGGGGCAGGCAGACGCGGTGGTCTACGACGCGCCGGTGTTGAACCACTATGTCAATACACTGGGCAAGGGCAAGGTGCGCATGGCCGGTGCCGTGTTCAAGGCCGAACCGTATGGCATTGCCCTGAGGCGAGACAGCCCGCATCGAGAGGCGATCAATCAGGCGATCCTCGAGATCTTCAACGATGGCACGCATGAGCGGCTCAGCAGCAAGTGGTTCGGCACGAACTGATTGAGCCACCGAGCGCTGGGTCAGCAGCGCGATCCACTCACAGCACGTAGCGCGCCAGATCCTCGTTACCCACCAGACTCGCCAGCCGACCTTCGACAAACGCGGCATCGATGATCACCGGCGCTCCAGCGTGACGCCCGGCATCGAAGGACACCTCTTCGAGCAGCTTTTCGATCACGGTGTGAAGGCGCCTGGCACCAATGTTCTCGGTGCTCTCATTGACCGAGAAGGCCATCTCGGCAAGCCTGCGTACACCCTCGCGCGTGAACTCGACCTGCACGCCTTCGGTCGCGAGCAGCGCCTGATATTGCCGGGTGAGACTGGCATCGGTCTCGGTGAGGATGCGTTCGAAATCGGAGACCGACAGCGTGTCCATCTCGACCCGGATCGGAAAGCGGCCCTGCAGTTCGGGGATCAGATCGGAGGGCTTGGAGACATGAAAAGCGCCTGAGGCAATGAACAGGATGTGGTCGGTGCGGACCATGCCGTGGCGGGTGGTCACGGTCGTGCCCTCGACCAGCGGCAACAGATCGCGCTGCACGCCCTGGCGCGAGACATCGGCACCCGAGACCTCGCTGCGGGTGGCAATCTTGTCGATCTCATCAAGAAACACAATGCCGTTGTTTTCAACATTGGCGATCGCGCGAATTTTGGTTTCGTCTTCGTTGATGAGTTTGGCGGCTTCTTCTTCGCGCAGCAGCTTCAAGGCCTCGGCCACCGTCAGCTTGCGGGTCTTGCGCCGCCCGCCCAGGCCCTGGAGCATGCCCTGGAGCTGGCGCTGAATGTCTTCCATGCCGCCGGGGCCGGCAAAATCCATCGCCGGGGCAGCGGCGGCTGCCAGCTCGATCTCGATTTCCTTGTCGTTGAGGCTGCCCTCACGCAGACGCTTGCGAAACTTCTGACGCGCGACCGAATCGGTGCTGGCAGCCGCCTCGCCATTGTCGGTGGCACCACCGAAACCGAAGGGGCGTGCCGGCGGCAGCAGCACATCGAGGATGCGGTCTTCTGCGGCATCGTCGGCACGGGTTTCGACCGCCTTCATGGCGAGCTCGCGGGCCTGCTTCACGCCGATCTCGGCCAGATCGCGAATGATTGCGTCGACATCCTTGCCGACATAACCCACTTCGGTGAACTTGGTGGCCTCGACCTTGATGAAAGGCGCGCTGGCAAGCCGGGCCAGGCGGCGGGCGATCTCGGTCTTGCCGACACCCGTCGGGCCGATCATCAGGATGTTCTTGGGTGTGATCTCGGCGCGCAGCCGCTCGTCAACCTGCTGGCGGCGCCAGCGATTGCGAAGCGCAATCGCGACCGCCCGCTTGGCGCGGTCCTGGCCAATGATGTGGCGATCGAGCTCGGAGACGATTTCCTGGGGCGTCATCGATGTCATGGCAGCACGCTATCCGAGCGTCTCGACGCTGTGCGTCTGATTGGTATAGATGCACAGGTCGCCGGCAATCGCGAGCGACTTGCGCACCACCGCCTCGGCGCTGAGGTCGGTGTTCTCGATCAGGGCGCGCGCCGCAGCCTGCGCATAGGGGCCGCCCGAGCCGATCGCAATCAAACCGAACTCCGGCTCGAGCACATCGCCATTGCCGGTGATGACCAGCGAATGCTCGGCATCAGCCACGGCGAGCATCGCTTCGAGTCGTCTGAGCATGCGGTCGGTTCGCCAGTCTTTGGCCAGCTCGACCGCCGAGCGCAGCAACTGGCCGGAGTGCTTGTCGAGCTTGGCTTCGAAACGCTCGAAGAGGGTAAAGGCGTCGGCGGTGCCGCCGGCAAAGCCGGCCAGCACGCGGTCATGATGCAGACGTCGGATCTTGCGGGCGCTGGCCTTGATGACGATATTGCCCAACGTGACCTGCCCGTCGCCACCGAGTGCGACCTGCGCGCCCCGCCTGACCGAGACAATGGTGGTGCCATGAAATTGTTCCATGGCGAGAGCTTACCTGCCTTCAGTGGCGGCGCAATTCAGTGGCGGCGCAATCGGACCTCGGCCATTTCAGGAATCCCCATGACCGCGAGCAGCGCCGCGACCAGGTGGTTGAGATCCTTGAAGACCACGTACTTGCCGCCTGAGCGCAATGCGACGATTTCGTTGAGCAACTCGCCTGCCGCCACAAAATCGAGGCGGCGCAAGGCGCGGCAGTCGACGTTGATCTCGGCCCGATCGGCGCAATAGGAGCGCAGCGCAGACAGCGTCGTCTGGGCACGGCCTTCGATACTGCCGAGCAGCACGAAAGCTTCGGCGCCGACCTGATAACTCAAGGCGGCCACCGGCGTTTCAGTTGCCCGAACCCTCGGCCCTGCCAGCCGGATCGATGCCGGCATCGGCTCCCAGGGGGGCGGCGACACCTCATAGGTGACGCAATAGTCGATCGACAAATCCTCGAAGACCGATTCGCGACCCAGCACCCGCAGCAGCTCGAGCTGCAGCAGCCAGCAGGCATCGCTGTCGTCGCGGCGGCCGTTTTCGGTCGTGCGGGACACCACCGCGAGGAAGGCGTCTGCACCGGCGACGGTCAGTTCGCCTCGCGTCCTGACGAACTCCCTGATTACTTGATGTAGAAGGCTTGCACCATCGGCATCGACACTGCGCACCGGGCTCAGGTCGAGTGTGACCGCCCGATTTCGCTGCGAAAACCGTTTGATCTGGTCGATCTGACGAGTCGCCTGAGCATCGAGCACTGCCGGCAGTGCAACCGCCGCAGCAGACGCCGGTGCCGCGGCAGTGGTGACGCTTGCTGCACCGGCGACCGTGTCGTCCCAGGTGGGGGGCGAGGTTTCGAAGCGGCGGCTGAAATCGATGGCCATTGAATCGAAGGCCTCGCGATTTCCGGTCAGGTGATAGAGATCGAAGAGCATGCTCCAGGCCTGGCGGGCGAAATTGCCGGGGAGCGGCTCGAGAATCGCCTGCTGCAGCACCGATTCGGCTGCATCGGTCTGGCCGTTGGAGTAGAGCACCGCCGCTTCTTCGAAGGCCGGCGGCAAGTTTGCGCTACCGATCTCCATTGGCTGCATGTCGGGCGTGCCCGCCAGCGAAGTCAGGCCAAGCGGCGCGGCAACGCTTGGCGCTGCGGCCCGGCCCACCGAACCGACGGGGTCGGTCGCGGGCGACAAGGGATTCGTGGGTGGATGGACAGTCCCGGCCGTCGAGGCCTGGGCTGCACGGCTGTCGTCGCCCGAGCGCACAATCATCTGCGACTCGATTTCATCAATCTTGGCCGCAGTGGCGCGGGCCACCGCGCGCGGATCAGACGGGCGACCGGTCGGGAGGGTGGGAGCCACGCCAGTCGTCGCTCCGCGCTGGGTATCGACCACCGTCTCGGTGCCCGTACCTCGCTTGCGCTCAGCGCTACGTGCGTCTTTCTTGGCGAAAAATCGGAATATCACGGCTTTTAAATCAATGAGTTACGAGCCAGTCTAGCATGGGGGTCTGTGGCGCGACCGGTACGTCTGCGCCACAGGTCGGCCTGAAAGGGCCTGCCGTCGCTCAAACCGCCAAGGTGCCATGGCACACTGAAGGCCCGCCAAAATTTCACCACCCATCGACATGTCCAAAAAGTTCTGCCTCTGCTGGATCGCCCTTGGCGTCAACGGGCTCTGCTCGGTGCATGCCCAATCGTTGCCCTCGGTCACGGTCACCGCACCTTCCTCAGACGAAACCTCGCCAGGCGTCACCAGCCTTCGCGGCAGCGAGCTCGACCGGCGTCGCGCGGTCTCGCTCGGCGACACCCTCGATAGCCAGGTGGGCGTGAGCTCGAGCGGCTTCAGCACCGCCGCCGGCCGGCCGGTCATCCGCGGACAATCGGGCTCGAGGGTGACGGTCGCCGAAAACGGACTCGACACCCTGGACGCCTCCGACATCAGCCCCGACCACGCGGTCACCGTCGATCCACTGGCGGCCCGCCGCATCGAGGTCCTGCGTGGGCCATCGACCCTGCTCTATGGCGGCAACGCCGTCGGCGGCCTGGTCAACAGCATCTCCGATCTGATCCCGACAACCGCGCTGCGGTCGGTGAGCGGCGATCTCCTGCTTGGCGCCGACTCGGCCTCGCTCGAAAAACTCGGCGCGGTACGCCTGCGTGGCGGCAACCTCGGCGGCACCGGATTGGCAGCGTCACCGGGCGGCGGCAGTCTGAACTGGACGTTCGGCGGCTTTTCGCGCGATGCGAACGATTACCGCATCCCCGGCAACGCAACGCTTGGCGACCCGAACAGCGCCACCGGGCGACTGCCAAACAGCTACAGCCGAAGCACCGGCGCCTCGGGGGGCGTGTCATGGGTCGATCGATGGGGCGTGATCGGCCTGTCGCACACCGAACTGCATGCCACCTACGGCATCCCCGCCGAAGAATCGGTCTTCATTGATCAGCGCAATCACCGCACCGAAGGCCTGCTCGTGCTCGACCAGCCGGTCAGCTGGCTCGAGTCGCTGCGCGTGAAGGCAACGCAAGTGCGCTACCGCCATCAGGAGATCGATGCCAGCAACGGCGAGGTAGGCACCCAGTTCGACAGCACCGGCTACGACACCCGGCTCGAGGCCGCCTACCTGCCGATCGCGGGCATCAGCGGCATCTTCGGCCTGAGCAGCCGCGATCGCACGCTCAGCGCCAGTGGCAGCGAGGCCTATATCCCGACCACCGCCGATCGCCAGAACGCCCTGTTTTTGAGCGCAGGCCGGGCATTCGGCAACGCCCGACTCGAATTCGGCACGCGTCAGAGCAAGGCGCGGCTCGACCCGACCGGCAATCCGGACCTTCCGCTGCGCAACTTCACCCTGAGCGATTACTCGCTGGGCCTGAAGATGCCGGTGGGTGGCCCGATCGAGCTGTCGATCAATGCGTCGAGTGCGCAGCGTGCGCCGTCGGTGCCGGAGCTCTATGCCGACGGCCCGCATGCCGCTACCGCCACTTTCGAGATCGGCAATCCGACGCTCAACAAGGAGCGCTCGCGCAACCTCGAGCTGTCGGTCGGATCGGCCGCGACGCCGCTTCGCTGGAAGGCCAGTGTGTTTCAGCAGCGCTTCGAGAACTACATCGCCGGCTTTTCAACCGACGTCAACCACGACGGGGTCGCCGACCGGGTCGACGATGAGGGAACGGTCGTCAATTCGCCTGCGGACCCGACCGCCGGACCGCTGCGGCGCCTCGCCTACCAGGAGGCGCCGGCAAATTTTCGCGGGCTTGAGCTCGAAATCGGCTGGCGGCCGGTGAATTCGGCCTGGGGCTGGCGCACGTTCGCCGACACGGTGCGCGGCACGGTCGAGGGCATCGGCGACGCCCCCCGACTGCCGCCGATGCGGATCGGTGTGTCGACCGACTATGCCTCGGGCCCCTGGACCGGCTTCGCATCGGTGATGTATGCCGCGCAGCAGAACCGCACCTCGCCCTTCGAAACCCCGACCCCGAGCTATACCCGGGTCGACGGCGAGATCGCCTACAACTGGAAGACCGGCGCGACCGGTTCTACCACCCTGTTCGTGGCGGGCCGCAACCTTCTTAATGAAGACATCCGGCTGTCGACCTCGTATGTGAAGGACACCGTGCCGATGCCCGGCCGATCGTTCTACGCAGGAATGCGCGTCCGGTTCTGAACGTCGCTCGATCTGCTCAGTCGCCGCTCAGTCGCCATAGAGTTTCTGGCGAAGCTCGCGGCGCTGCTGGGCCTCGAGCGACAGGGTCGCGGTCGGGCGCGCCAGCAGCCTCGGCACACCGATCGCGTCGCCGGTCTCTTCACACCAGCCGTAGTCGCCCGAATCGATGCGGGCAAGGGACTGCTGGATCTTCTTGAGCAGCTTGCGTTCGCGATCGCGGGTGCGAAGTTCGAGTGCATGCTCTTCTTCGATCGTGGCGCGGTCGGCCGGATCGGGAACGATGACGGTTTCGCGCAGATGCTCGGTGGTCTCACCGGCATTGACGAGCAGTTCGCGTTCCATCTGCTGCAGACGGGCCCGGAAAAACTGGAGCTGCGCCTCATTCATGTAGTCTGCCTCAGGCATAGCGGTCAGCTCTGCCTCGGTCAGCGGCTTCAATGCTTTGGTCACAGCCATATTGATGTCCTGTATGACTCGTCCCGCACGGCAGGGGCCGTCAGGCGAGGCACTGTTGTAATCCCTGGATGAACATGTCTTTCGGCAGCTTTCTGCCGATGAACACCATCTTGCTGGTCGGCTTTTCGCCGGGCTGCCATCGCCTGCCCAGATCGGCGCCCATCATCTGGTGAACGCCCTGAAACACCATCTGGCGCTCGGAGCCTTTGACGAAAAGGACGCCTTTATACCGCAACATGTCTGGGCCGTAAACCTGAACGATCCCGCCGAGGAAGTCCTCGAGCTTGGTAGCGTTGAAGGGTTTGTCGGACTTGAAGATGAAGGAAGTGACCGCGTCGTCGTGCTCGTGCTCGTCGCTGGTGAGGAAATCGGGGGTGAGCTCGAGCACCGCATTGAGGTTGAAACCGCGGATATCGAGGACCTCATCGATCGGCACATTGCCGAAGTGGACCGGCTTGATCGGTGCGCGCGGATTGATGCGCTGCAAACGCCCAATCAGCGTCTTTTGCTCGGGCTCGCCGACCAGGTCAACCTTGGACATCAGGATGCGGTCGGCAAAGCCAACCTGCTCGACCGCCTCCTTGTGCTCGGTGAGCTGCTGGTCGCCGTGACGGGCATCGACCACGGTGATGACCGCATCGAGCAGGTAATACTCGGCGACATCGTCATCGATGAAGAAGGTCTGGGCCACAGGCCCCGGATCAGCCAGGCCGGTGGTCTCGATGATGACCCGCTCGAAACTGATCTCGCCGGCCTCGCGACGCTCGCGCAGATCGCCCAGGATACGGACCAGATCGCCGCGCACCGTGCAGCAGATGCAGCCGTTGTTCATCTCGACGATCTGCTCTTCGCGGTTTTGCAGCAGCAGCTCGTTGTCGACACCTTCCTCGCCGAATTCGTTTTCGATCACGGCAATGCGATGGCCATGCTGCTCGCTGAGGATCCGGTTGAGCAGCGTGGTTTTGCCGCTGCCCAGAAAGCCGGTCAGGATCGTGACAGGAACGTTGGGTTGAGCCATGGGACAGACCTGTTCAGTGCCGGCTGCTCGCCGTGCAACCCGGGTCGGGTGCGGCGTAGCCGAAAAAACATAACCCTCGACTATACATCGAACCGGTGACACGCCGTCTGTCAGACGCCAGCCCGAGCCTTGCAGACGACGGGCGGCATTACATCCGCCGCAGCATCAGGCCTTTGAGGTATTCGCCTTCGGGATGCGTCATGAGCATCGGATGGTCGACACCGGCAGCAAGACGCTTGAGCATCTGGGCATCGACTCCGGCATCGAAGACCGCGCCGGCGATGATCTTCTGGAACAGATCGAGCGAGACCGCGCCGGAACACGAAAAGGTGAACAGCAGGCCGCCCGGGGCGAGCAGGCGCAGCGCCTTGAGGTTGATTTCCTTGTAGGCCCTGGCGGCACGGTCGATATGGTGGGCCGAGGGCGCGAATTTGGGCGGGTCAAGGACGATCAGGTCGAACTGGCGGCCTTCGGCGAGCATCGCCTTGAGCGTGTCGAAGACATTGGCCTGCAGCCAGGTGGAGGAGGTCTCAAAGCCGTTGAGCTTCTCATGGTCGGCCGCCATGGCCAGCGCCTCGGCGCTGCTGTCGACCGAAGTCGCCTCGATTGCACCGCCCTGACGGGCCGCAAGCGTAAAGCCGCCGGTATAGCAAAAACAGTTGAGCACCCGCCGGCCGGCCGCATTGGCGCGCACCAGCGACCGGTTGTCGCGCTGGTCGATGTAAAAGCCGGTCTTGTGGCCGGTCACCACATCGACCCGATAGCGCACGCCCTCCTCGGTCACCAGCACCGGTGTCGGTTCGCCGCCGCGCAGGGGCCCCTCGCTCGGGGCGAGCCCTTCACGTTCACGGGCGGCAGCATCCGAGCGCTCGTAAATCGCGCGACAACCGGTGGCCGCGGTGAGGGCCTCGATGATGACCTCGCGCCAGGGCTCGATGCCGGCCGACTGGCACTGCACGACCAGCTGATCACCATAGCGGTCGACCACCAGACCGGGCAGCGCATCGGCCTCGCCGAACACCAGCCGCACTGCGGTGGTCTCGGTGGAAAGCGACTGGCGACGCGCGACCGCTGCGGCCACGCGTGCGGTGATCAGCGCGGCATCGACCTGCTCATGCTCGAGAAAGCTCCAGGCCCGGGCGCGAATCATCGAGGTCGGGCTGAAGGCCGCCCAGGCGAGGAAACTGCCGTCGGCGCCCACCACCCTCACGATATCGCCCGATGCCGGATGGCCGATCACCCGGTCGATGGCCATCGCATAGACCCAGGGATGGCGGCGGCGCAGCGACTTTTCCTTGCCGGGCTTGAGTTTGAGGAGGGGCTCGGTACGGGTCATGGGGAATCGCCTTCAGCGCCGCGAACGGGCGCGCGGGTGGGCGGCATCATAGACCGCCGCCAGCCGCTGGAAGTCGAGCGAGGTGTAGACCTGGGTGGTGGCGATGCTGGCATGGCCGAGCAATTCCTGAACGGCACGCAGATCGCCACTTGATTGAAGCAGGTGGCTCGCAAAGGAATGACGAAGCACATGCGGATGGACCTGCGAGGGCACGCCGCGCTCGATGGCCATGCGCCCGATCAGCCGCTGAACCGCCCGGGCGCCCAGTCGGGGGCCACGACTCGACAGAAAGAGTGCATGCGGATCGGCGCCCGGATGCCCTGCCAGCCAGCCACTGCGACAGGCAAGCCAGGCATCGAGCGCGGCCAGCGCCGGCGCGCCGACCGGCACTGTTCGGCGCTTGCCGCCCTTGCCGCGCACCAGCACCTCGGCTTCACCGCGGGACAGCCAGCTGCTCGAACGGTAGGCGCTTGTCTCGACATAAACCGCATCCAGCCCGATCAGCTCCGACAGCCTCAGTCCGCTCGAATAGAGCAGCTCGACGATCGCCTGATCGCGCAGGACCTCGAACTCGCCGGCAGGCGGCGCCGCGAGCCTGCCATCGGCCACGGGTGCCGCAACCATTCGCATCGCAATATCCGGCAGCAGCGCCTTGGGCAACCGGCGCGGACGTCGCGGTGCCCGAACGCCTCGCGCAGGATTGGTCGCGAGTTCGCCATTGGCGGCCAGCCAGTCGAAAAATCCGCGCCAGGCCGACAGGCGACGGGCAATCGAGGTGGCCGCAAGGCCGTCGCGCGAGGCCGCAGCCACCCAGCGGCGCACATCGGGTTCGACAATGTCGGTCCAGGCACGACCATCGGCCAGACCAGCGAGCACCGTCAGCTCGCGCCGGTAGCCGTCGAGCGTTCGGGGCGAGTAGCCGCGCTCGGTCTGAAGACGAAGCAGATAGGCGTCGATGGCCTGTGCAGGCGTCATCGACGCTGCGCTCATGCGAGCAGCCGCGACAGGGCAGCGCTGGCGGTTTCGGCGATCCGCTCGAGATAGGCGGTGCCCATCGAGGCCTGGAAACGCGCCGGGTCGGGCGAGCCAAGCACCAGCAATCCGAAAGATTCGGGGGCGGCACCCACCCGCATCGGCAGCAAGGCCAGCGAGCGGGTCTGCGACCCACCGGCAGCAAGCCAGGCCGCCTCGGGCACCTCGGCGTTCAGGCCGCAATAAGGCTGGCGCAGGTCGTCGATCCGGGTGTGGATCGTCGCCGGCACCTCGGCGGCACAGGCAAGCGACTGGTGCACCTCGGGCAGCCGCCACAGGCGCAGCGCCACCTGCGGCACCGAGAAGCCGACTGCCAGCCCGTCGGTCACGATCGCGGGCAGACGGCGCAGATCGCGCTCACGCAGCAGATCGCGTGTCCAGCGCTGCAGTCGCTCGCCGATCGCATCGTTCTCGCGGCCGATGCGGATCAGGTCGGCCAGGCGCATCTCGAGCACCTTGTGCTTTTCGCGCAGCACATCGACCTGCCGCTCGACCAGCGAGACCGCCCGGCCGCCATGCGGATGCGGCACGGTCACCGACGCCAGCAACTCGGCATGGACGTCGAAAAAGCTCGGGTTGTCGCGCAGGTACTGGGCAACCGTGTCGCCGCTGATCGGGCTTGTCATGTCGGTGTTTCCAAGAGAGGTGATGCCGCCACCGCCGCATCGAGGTCGATTTCGCCGGTAAAAACCGATTCGGCAGGTCCGGTCATCTGAACATTGCCGCCCTGCCATTCGATGGTGAGCAAGCCGCCGCGGGTGACGACATCGACCCGGGGCCCGAGCAGACCGCGCCGGATACCGGCCACCACCGCGGCGCAGGCGCCACTGCCGCAGGCCAGGGTTTCGCCCGAACCGCGCTCGAAGACGCGCAGCCTGATCCGGCCCGGCGACACCACCTGCATGAAGCCGGCGTTGACCCGACGCGCAAATCGCTGATGCGACTCGATCAGCGGACCTTCGCTTGCGACCGGCGCGGTATCGACATCGGCCACCACCTGCACAGCATGCGGATTGCCCATCGAGACCACCGACATCAGGCGCTCTGCGCCAGGCAAGGCCAGCGGCCAGAGCTGATCAAGGCCTTGCGCAACAGGTGTCAGACCCCTGCTGTCAAACGGCACGCGCGAGGGATCGAGCACCGGCTCGCCCATATCGACCGTGACCCGGCCGTCGTCTTCAAATCGCGGCACGATGATCCCGCCCTGGGTACGAACCCGGATCGCACGCGCATCGGTGAGGCCCTGATCACGCACGAAACGGACGAAGCAGCGAGCGCCGTTGCCGCACTGCTCGACTTCGGCGCCGTCAGCATTGAAGATGCGATAGACGAAATCGACATCCGGCCCATCGGACGCCTCGACCAGCAGCAACTGATCGGCGCCCACACCAAAGTGCCGATCAGCCAGCTGTCGCCACTGCTGCGTTGTCAGATCGATCTTCTGGCGCACGCCGTCGAGCATCACGAAATCGTTGCCCGCGCCCTGCATCTTGGTGAACTTGAGCTTCATCGAAGGATTATCACTCAATCACCCGGCGACCCGGTGCCTGACGATGCCAACCGAAGGCAGCTGCCAGGACTCAATCGGCATAGAACGAGGCCTCACCCGGCGGGCGCGTCTTGAAGCGCTTGTGCGACCAGAGATACTGGGCCGGCGCTTCGCGCACACGGTCCTCGATGAAGGCATTCATGCGCCGGGTGGCGGCTTCGATGTCGTCGCCCGGAAAGTCCTGCCAGGGCGGATAAAACCGGCCCACATAACCGTCCGGGGTCATGTGGATCACGAAAGGCAGCACGACCGCGCCGGTCATGGCGGCCAGCCGGGCGGTGCCGGTCACCGTCGCCGCCTGCACGCCGAAAAAAGGCACGAAGATCGCGTCGCGGGGGCCCAGATCAAGGTCGGGCAGGTAGTAGCAAGGCAGCCCCTTGCGGATCAGCTTGACCGCCGAACGCACGCCCTGCTGGCGCGACAGCACCACACCGTCGGAAAAGCGCTTGCGGGCGGCCAGCATCGCGGCATCGAGCACCGGGTTTTTCTGGCGCTGATACATGGTCACGAACCCCGACTCCATCGACAGGCGGGTGCCGCCGGCATCGAGCCCGACAAAGTGGGGCGCGAGGATGATCATCGGGCGGCCGAGGTATTCGAGAAAAATCGACTGGTTTTCGATGGTCACCAGCCGCCGGATACGCTCGGGCTTGCCGTACCACATGATGAAGCGCTCGAGGATGCTGCGGGTGAACCACTGGAAATGCTCGCGACCCACCCTTCGACACTCGCGCTCGCTCCAGTGCGGAAAGCACAGTCGCAGATTGATCAGCGTGACCCGTCGCCTCGGGACAGCCAACCACCACACCAGCGTGCCCAGCCCACCGCCCAGCGGGCGCAGGACGCTCAGAGGCAGCAGTGACAGCCCCCTCAGGAGCCGCAGCAGGCCCTTCAGGAGCAGATGCCCCGGCGGCATCGGCGCAGCCGGTTGCGGTGCCTCGGCGGGTGACACCCGAGCTGTCGGATCGCTCATGACGGAACCCGGTCTGCGGCCGCCGGCGGCGCCCCCGAACGCGGTGCGTCCTTGTAGCGGTTGTAGCCCCAGAAATACTGGTCGGGCACACGGCGGATCAGTGCCTCCATGGCGCGATTGACCGCCTCGGGGCTCGCGTCGCCCTCCAGCGGCTCGATTCTCACCACCCAGCCCTTGCCCGGCGCCAGCCGCTCACTGTGAGCAATCAGGACCGGTGCGCCGGTCAGCCTGGCCAGCCGCTGCGGCAGGGTCATGGTGTAGGCCGGACGGCCGAAAAACGGCGCCCAGACACCGTCACCGTCAGTGGGCACCTGGTCGGGCAGGATGCCAACGCACTCGCGCCTGCGCAGGGCCCGCAACAGGCCACGTACCCCGGCACCGCTGGCCGGCACCGGCACCAGGCCGGGCGCCTTCCGGCCGGTCTCGACCAGATGCCTGACCGCCTTGATGCGCGGCGGCTTGTAGAGCACCGTGATCGGACCGCTGAGGGCTGCCCCGCGCGCGGCAGCCTCGAACGAGCCGATATGCGGTGTCAGGATCACCACACCTCGGCCGCCCGCTCGGGCGGCATCGAGCACCGACTGCCCCTCGATGCGGATCAGCGCCTCGACCCTCGACGGCTCGGCAAACCAGATGAAGAGCGTCTCGGTGACGCCCCGGCCGGTCTGTTCGGCGGTGCGCCTGAGCCGGCCGGTATCAAAGAGACCGGCAAGCTCAAGGTTCTCGCTCGATTTGCGCCGGAATCCCGATGACACCCTCAAGGCGATGCGCCCGGCCGATGCACCGGCCCCCTGCAGCCAGGCCAGCGGCAGGTGGGCAAGCATTCGGGCGATCCAGACCAGCATCGTGTGATTTACGCCATAAACCGTGACCTGTTGCGCAGACGGCGCCCCGATCAGTCGGGCTATACTTTTCGGACCGCCGAGTTAATCCGGACAACTTGCAGGGCGGCTGACAAATTCTGCTAAAGCGTCGCTGCTTCTCCCGAAGATGGCTACGCCGAAAGGCCGCGTGATCAGGACGACGTCCCGACTGCGGCTGTGTCCCATTCACCATCTGCTGGAGTGCTCATCATGGCTAAGGACTTCCTCTTTACCTCCGAATCGGTTTCCGAAGGTCATCCCGACAAAGTCGCAGACCAGATTTCGGACGCGATTCTGGACGCGATCTTCGCTCAGGACAAATTCTCACGGGTTGCCGCCGAAACCCTGGTCAACACCGGACTGGTCGTGCTGGCCGGCGAAATCACGACCGGCGCGCATGTCGACTATATCCAGGTCGCGCGCGACACCATCAAGCGCATCGGCTACGACAACACCGATTACGGCATCGATTACAAAGGCTGCGCGGTGCTGGTCGCTTACGATAAGCAGAGCCAGGATATCGCCCAGGGCGTCGACGAAGGCCGGGGCATCGACCTCGACCAGGGCGCGGGCGACCAGGGCCTGATGTTCGGCTATGCCTGCGACGAAACACCGGTGCTGATGCCGGCGGCCATTTACTACGCCCACCGTCTGGTCGAACGCCAGTCCGATCTGCGCCGCGACGGCCGACTGCCCTGGTTGCGCCCGGACGCCAAGTCGCAGGTCACCCTGCGCTATGTCGACGGCAAACCGCACTCGGTCGATACCGTGGTGCTCTCGACCCAGCATGCCCCTGACATCGATCACGGCACCCTGACCGAGGCGGTCATCGAAGAGATCGTCAAGCCGGTGCTGCCCAAGGAACTGATCAAGGGCGACGTGCGTTTCCTGATCAACCCGACCGGGCGCTTTGTCATCGGCGGCCCGCAGGGCGACTGCGGCCTGACCGGCCGCAAGATCATCGTCGACACCTACGGTGGCGCTGCGCCCCACGGCGGTGGCGCCTTCTCGGGCAAGGATCCCTCCAAGGTCGACCGCTCGGCCGCCTATGCCGCGCGCTATGTGGCCAAGAACATCGTAGCCGCCGGCCTGGCGAGCAAATGCCTGGTCCAGGTGAGCTATGCCATCGGCGTGGCCCGCCCGACCTCGGTCATGGTCACCACCGAAGGCACCGGCAAGGTGTCTGACGAGCGGCTGGCGCAGCTGGTGCAGGACCACTTCGACCTGCGTCCCAAGGGCATCGTCCAGATGCTCGACCTGCTGCGTCCGATCTACACCAAAACCGCGGCCTATGGCCACTTCGGCCGGGAAGAGCCGGAGTTCAGCTGGGAGAAGACCGACAAGGCCGCTGCACTCAAGGCTGCCGCCGGAGTCTGACATTTTTCACACCAGCCATCGGAATCTCACAGCGCGGTCATCGTGCTGTGGCTATAATCCGGCCAGCTGAGGGGCGCTGCGACCTGTCAGGGCCTCCCAAACGGCCCGCGAAACAGGCCAGGCTCAGCGATCACAACTGCGCTCGCAACCGACTCTGTCGTTTGCGGGCGTTTTGTTTTTCCGGGTGGCCACTTCGGCATCGCTGCGGACAAGCACTGCGCTCACCCTTCAAACCTGCGCTGCCTGCAGCGCGCTTTTGCATTGGAGCGAATCACGATGAATGCCGTACTCAAACCCGCCGTCTTCAACGACTACAAAGTTGCCGACATGTCGCTTGCTGCCTGGGGCCGCAAGGAAATCCGCATTGCCGAGACCGAGATGCCCGGCCTGATGGCAATCCGCGACGAATTCGCCGCCGCCCAGCCGCTCAAGGGTGCGCGCATCACCGGCTCGCTGCACATGACCATCCAGACCGCGGTCCTGATCGAGACCCTGACCGCGCTCGGTGCGCAGGTCCGCTGGGCCTCGTGCAACATCTTCTCGACGCAGGACCATGCCGCAGCCGCAATCGCCGAAGCCGGCATCCCGGTCTTTGCTTTCAAGGGCGAGTCGCTTGACGACTACTGGGACTTCACCCACAAGATCTTCGAATGGTCTGACCATCAGCCCTCGAACATGATCCTTGACGATGGCGGCGACGCCACGCTGCTGCTGCATCTGGGCACCAAGGCCGCCGAAGACGCCTCGCTGCTCAACGACCCCAAGAGCGAAGAAGAAGTCTGCCTCTTCAACTCGATCCGCCGCCAGCTGGCCCGCGATCCGGGTTTCTACGAGCGCAACCTCAAGGCGGTCGTCGGCGTGACCGAAGAGACCACCACCGGTGTCCATCGCCTCTATCAGATGTCCGAGCGCGGAGAACTCGCCTTCCGGGCGATCAATGTCAACGACTCGGTCACCAAGAGCAAGTTCGACAATCTCTATGGTTGCCGTGAGTCACTGGTCGATGCGATCAAGCGCGCGACCGACGTCATGATCGCCGGCAAGGTCGCGGTTGTGGCCGGCTATGGCGACGTCGGCAAGGGCAGCGCCCAGGCGCTGCGCGCCCTGTCAGCTCAGGTCTGGGTCACTGAATGCGACCCGATCTGCGCCCTGCAGGCCGCCATGGAAGGCTATCGCGTGGTCACCATGGAATATGCCGCCGACAAGGCCGACATCTTCGTGAGCGCCACCGGCAACCGCGACGTCATCACCCATGAGCACATGCTGCGCATGAAAGATCAGGCGATCGTGTGCAACATCGGTCACTTCGACAACGAAATCGATGTCACCCAGCTCAAGCAGTACACCTGGGAAAACATCAAGCCGCAGGTCGATCACATCATTTTCCCCGATGGCCGTCGGATCATCCTGCTGGCCGAAGGCCGTCTGGTGAACCTCGGCTGCGGCACCGGCCACCCATCCTTCGTGATGAGCTCGTCGTTTGCCAACCAGACGATCGCCCAGATCGAGCTCTGGACCCGCCCGGATGCCTACGACAGCGGCAAGGTCTATGTGCTGCCCAAGCATCTCGACGAGAAGGTTGCCCGCCTGCATCTCAAGAAGCTCGGCGCAATGCTGACCGAACTGTCGCCCACGCAGGCCGAGTACATCGGCGTGTCGGTGGCAGGCCCCTACAAGGGCAATGCCTACCGCTACTGATGTCTTGAGCCGGGTCGACGTCGAACTGGTTGCACGGGGGCTCGCGCCCTCGCGCACCGCAGCGCAAAGGCTGATTGCCGACGGTGCGGTTTTCACCGCACCAGGCAAACGGATCGAGCGGCCGGCGCAGCAGGTCGGCGAGCACGACGAACTGTGGGTCGAAGCCTCGGACGAAACCCGCTTCGTCTCACGAGCCGGCGCCAAGCTCGCCCATGCGCTGGCGGCCACCGGGATCGACCCGGTTGGGCTGGTTGCACTTGATCTCGGCATGTCGACCGGCGGTTTTGCCGATTGCCTGCTGCAGGCCGGCGCGACACGCGTCATCGGAATCGAGGTCGGGCATGACCAACTCCATCCCCGCCTGCGGGGTGACTCGCGGGTGATTTGCCTCGAGCGCACCAACCTGCGCGACGTCACACCGGCCCTGCTGTCCGAACGGATCGATCACCTGCCGCCCGAAGGGTTTGCCCTGGCAGTCGCCGACCTCTCTTTCATTTCGCTCACCAAAGTCATGCCAGCCATCGATGCCCTTCTCGCCCCCGGCGCCACCGCTCTGCTGCTGATCAAGCCGCAGTTCGAAGTGGGGCCGGGTACCATCGACCGGCGTGGCATCGTCATCGACCCGCAGGCCCGCCGACGCGCGATCGATGAGGTCATCGCCTGCGCGCAGGCGCTGCGCTGGTCGGTGATTCAGACCGTCGAAAGCGCCCTGCCCGGCACCGACGGCAATCTCGAAACCTTTCTCCATGTCAGCGTGTCCAGACCGAAAACGCTGCCCGATGAGGCCCCTCCATGAACCCACGCTCGACCGACGTCAGCTTCGAATTTTTCCCGCCGAACACCCCTGAAGGCCTGCAAAAGCTGCGCGACACCCGACAACAGTTGGCCGCGCTCAACCCCGGCTTTTTCAGCGTCACCTACGGCGCAGGCGGTGCGACCCGCGACAAGTCGCTGGGTGTGGTCGATGAAATCGCGGCAGAAGGGCATGCGGTGGCGCCGCATCTGTCGTGCGTCGGCGCGACCCGCGACAGCGTCGCCGAACTGCTCGATCGCTGGCGCAACAGTGGCATCCGCAAGCTGGTGGCACTGCGCGGCGACCTGCCCTCGGGCATGGTCGATGCCGGTGAATTCCGCTATGCCAGCGATCTGGTCGAATTCGTGCGCAGCCACAGTGGCGACTGGTTTCACATCGAAGTCGCCGCTTATCCCGAGGTCCATCCGCAGGCGAGCTCACCGCAGGCCGACCTGAACGCCTTCGTCGCCAAGGTCTCGGCGGGCGCCGACTCGGCAATCACGCAATACTTCTTCAATGGCGACGCCTATTTCCGCTTCGTCGATGCAGCCCATGCAGCCGGGGTGAGCGTGCCGATCGTGCCGGGCATCATGCCGATCACCAATTACACGCAGCTCGCCCGGTTTTCGGATGCCTGCGGCGCAGAGATCCCCCGCTGGATGCGTCTGCGCCTGGCGGCCTTCGCCGACGACACCGCCTCGCTGCGGGCTTTCGGCCACGATGTGGTGAGCGCACTGTGCGCAAGGCTGCTCGATGGCGGTGCACCCGGCATCCATTTCTACACGCTGAATCAGGCCGGGCCGAGTCGCGCCCTGTGGCAATCCATCCGGGCGAGTTAAACACCAATGAGACGAAGTCTGCCGCCTGTTCCTGCGTTGACGTCCGCCCGTCGGACCACCGCAAAACTCTCTGGCCGTCCGGCGGGCGCGCATTAACACCAAGATACTGGATTGGATAGCCTTTTACGCATCAGGAACTTGGAAGCTGCAGGTATCAGCCCGGCGGCCGATGTGTCGAGGTAAGGAAATCCCTGGAGTGATCGCGAAAACAGCCCGTCGGAGCAAAACCGACAGTTCGAAGCAACAGACTGCGATAGCCCGCCGGTTGCGGGTTGCGGTATGGAATCTCGAACTGGGTCTGTTCGTGTCCGAGCTCGATCGGCCCTGGATCGACACTCCGTTTCTCCTGCAGGGTTTCCTGCTCGACAACGACGACGATCTCGAAAATCTGCGCAATTGCTGCAAGTATGTTTACGTCGATCTCAAGCTCTCCGACGAAGCGGTTGCCGCCAAACTGAGCGAGACTGATGCGCCTGAAATTGAGCGGGTCGAACTCGCGCGCGATGCCTACGACGACGAACGGGTGGTGAAAGACGAGGCCAATCTGCCCACCTCTTCAGAGGCGGTACCGATGCAATCCGGCTTTGGGCAGGAGTCCGGCGACGGGCAGGACGAGGAGAGTGCGACCACCCTGGTCGGCCCGACGGCGATCGAGCCCCGACCCAAGCGCCAGACACGCAGCGCTCAGGCGCGCAACAACCCGCCGGTCAGCGATGAGACACGGCTGCGTTTTCTCGAGTTGGTGCGGGCAATCGCGATCGACGAGCAGAAAAACGGACGCTCATATCTCGACCGGATCTCGAACTGGTTATCTGGCCTGCTGAACCGCGACGATGCCTCAAATGACCCCCGAACGTCCACGAAGGTGAACAGTGAGCTGGATATGTCCAGCATCCTGCCGGAAGGTGCGTCGCTGACGGTCTACAAGGTCGCCGCTCCAATTGAGGTCGAGTTGCCGCGGGCCAGACAGGCCTTCACCCAGAGCGAAAGCGTTGCGCGTGACCTCGCCAGATCCATCGAGGCAGGCCATCTCCCGGATATTCCGGCGGTGAGGGCCTGCGTCGACAATATCGTCGACTCCATGATCGCCAACCCTGACGCCGTGATGCTCATCTCCCGGCTGCGCGATGAGGACATCAACACTTATCACCATGGCGTCAAGGTCTCGCTTTATCTGGTCGCACTCGGGCGACACCTGGGTATTCCCAAGGCACAACTGGCCGAACTCGGGCTGATCGGCATGCTGGCCGATGTCGGCAAGACCAAGCTGCCGCGCGCGCTGCTGGCCAAGCCCAGCGCGCTGTCGCCGGCGGAGTTCGAGATCGTCAAGGATCATGTCGATCTCGGGCTGGCGTCGCTCGAAGGCTCGGGCGGCCTCACGCCTGCGGTGATGCAGGGCATCGCGCAGCATCACGAGCGACTCGACGGCAGCGGCTATCCGAAGGGCCTCACGGGTGATCAGATCGGTGTTTACGGCCGCATGACCGCGATCGCCGACAGCTTCGCGGCAATGATCACGCCGCGACCCTATGCCAATGCCTCTTCGGCGCAGGAAGCCCTGCTCAACCTCTACGAGTGGGGCGGCACCCTGTTCAGTGCCCCCATGATCGAGCAGTTCGTGCAGGCGATCGGCGTGTTCCCGGTCGGCAGCCTGGTCGAGCTCAACAACGGCGAGGTCGCCGCAGTGGTGGCTCATAACCGTGTTCGACGGCTCGAGCCCAAGGTGCTCGTGCTGACCTCACCCGACAAATCGCCACTGGCAACACCGATCGAACGCGACCTCTTCGAGTTGGGAAAGTCCTCGCACAATCGTCTGCGGATCACGAAAGGCGTGCGCATGAATTCATTCAATCTGTCGATTCGCGATCACTACCTGCTCAACTATACTGCGATCAACGCGTCCGGCGCCGGAACCGATCGGCAAGACGCGTCATCGTAAGCAGGCATCTCCGAGGCGGGTCGATCCTCATTGCAGGAAGCTTTCGACCGGACACTGGTCGAGACGCAACAATCAGGATGCCGTTCGAACCCACGATGTCGCCCATCTGTCAGGTCGACGCGAAATCTTCTGACCGTCCGGCGGGCATGCCTTAGCCATCAGGGTTGAAATAGCTAGTCTGGGCAGAGTGCGGTAATGCCGGCATTGAGGCGCTAGCCGTTTCATCGAGTCAAGGAAGACCCTGAGTGATCACGCAGACAGCTCGCAAGAGCGAACCCGACAGTCTGCAAGGCTTCCTGGCCGACAGCCAGATCGAGTTGGACACCCTGCGCAAGTTCTGCAGCTATGTCTACATTGATCTTGAGTTGTCCGACGCGACGGTGGCTTCCAAATGGCGCGCCGCCCAATCGTCGCCGACAGCCCGGCACCAACATGAGTCACCGCTTCCCGACAATGGGCCGGTCGCAAAGACCCTGACCAACAAGAGCGCCACCGATACACGCGTCATGTCGAACGACGCGGATATCGCCGGCAACCGCGATCCGGATGGTGACGGAGCGACAACCGCCATCAGACCCACTCAGATCGAGAACCGGCGCGCCGGCAGCAATCGCCCCTTTCCGCCACGCACCGACCCGCGCGTCAGCGATGAGACCCGACAACGGTTTCGCGAATTCGTGCGGGCTACTGCCATTTCGCAGTCGGCCGATGAGCCCGAGGGCAATCTCTTCGGACGCATCTCGCAGTGGCTCAAAAACCGCCTGGCCGACGGCCGGCAAAAAGACGGCGATGCAGCATCAAGAGAGGAACATCTGACGCAGGTGCTCGCAGACCTGCTGCCAGTCGGCGTCTCGCCGGTCGTCTATCACGATACCAGCGCCATCGAGGCCGAACTGCCGCGCGCCAGACAGGCTTTTGCCAGCGGTGAAACCGTACTTCAGAGCATGCTTCACAGCATCAAGATGAGCGAGGTACCCGACGTCGCTGCCGCCAATGAATGCGTCGATCAGTTGGTCGAGAGCATGGTCGCCAATCCCGACGCCCTGATGTGGGTGGCCCGGCTGCGTGATGAGGACATCAACATCTATCACCACGGCGTCAAGGTCTCGCTCTACCTGATCGCACTCGGGCGACACCTGGGTCTTCCCAAGGCGCAACTGGCCGAACTCGGGCTGATCGGCATGCTGGCCGATGTCGGCAAGACCAAGGTGCCGCGCTTGCTGCTGGCCAAACCCGGCATGCTGTCGCCGGCGGAGTTTGAACTGGTCAAGGGTCACGTCGATTTCGGCCTGGCATCACTCGACGGCTCGGCAGGCCTCACACCTGCGGTGATGCAGGGCATCGCGCAGCATCACGAGCGGCTCGACGGCAGCGGCTATCCCATGGGCCTCAAGGGCAATGAGATCGGTATCTACGGCCGAATGGCCGCGATCGCCGACAGCTTCTCGGCAATGATCACGCCGCGACCCTATGCCAATGCCTCTTCGGCGCAGGAAGCCCTGCTCAGCCTCTACGAGTGGGGCGGCTCCTCATTCAGCGCCACCATGATCGAACAGTTCGTGCAGGCGATCGGCGTGTTCCCGGTCGGCAGCCTGGTCGATCTCAGCAACGGCGAGGTCGCCGCAGTGGTGGCCCATAACCGTTTTCGACGGCTCGAGCCCAAGGTGCTCGTGCTGACCTCACCCGACAAATCGCCGCTGGCCACACCGATCGAACGCGACCTCTTCGAGTTGGGAAAGTCGTCGAGAGATCGTCTGCGAATCATGCGCGGACTGCGCATGAACACCTTCGGCCTGAAGCTGCGCGACTACTACCAGAGCGAGAGCGCTCCAGGCGATGAGCTCATCGCCTGAAACGATCGACCCGAGCCGACATCCCAGGCGCCTCGCGCTGGGACGGTTCGAGCAACATCTGTATGAAGCGATCCGCCGTCAGCCTCTGCGCCGCCGCGGCGTGCTGGCAATCGGCATCTCGCGAAGCGACCGGATCCGCGCTCTGATCGGCCTGCCTGCTGCGATGCAGGTGCAAGACGAATTGCTTGATGCGCTCGAGTCAGGCCTGCGTGCCGACGACCGCTACGCGATCGCCACACCCGAAGAAATCTGGGTCTGGCTGGCCGAGGCACCGAATGAGTCGATCTGTCGACTGGCGGCCCATGGCCTGCGTGAACGGCTCAATGGCACCTACGAATGCCTGCTCGATGGCACCAGCACCGACCGGGTCCGCGTCGAAACCGCCGTCGGCGGAACGTTTGACCTGCATGTCGGCAACCAGCTGGGCGACCTGGGGCTGGGCATCGCACGGATGCTGGCCGAAGCCCGGGCAGCCGAAGGCCAGATCGCGATCGTCGCCTCGAGCAGCTTCCAGGGAACCCTGCTGAACTCGGATCTCGAGCCGCTGCTGCGCCGGGCACTCGAGGCCAACGAACTGGAAGTGCATTACCAACCGATCATCAACCTCGCCGACATGCGCTGCAGCGGCCTGGAAGCCCTGGTGCGATGGCCTCAGCCACCCGGCCGCGCGCCGGTGAGCGCGCCAACACTGGTCTCGGTCTGCGAGAACGCCGGAATGATCGGTGAACTGACACGATTCGTCCTGAATACCGGCGTCCGGCATTTGTCCGAATGGCAATTGGTCGGGCCGCCCCCCGATCTCAGCATCAACCTGTCGACCCTCAGCCTGGCGGACGAGTCTTTTCCGATGCTGATCGAGCAGATCTGCGACATCTGGGCCATCCCGCCAACCCGACTGTGCTTCGAGCTGACCGAGGGCTCGATCGCCCGCAACAATCGCGCCTCCCTCGAATTCATGCAACAGATTCGCGGCCAGGGTTGCCGGCTGTCGATCGACGACTTCGGAACCGGCTATTCATCGTTCTCCTATCTGCGCCAGTTCCCGGTCGACGAACTGAAAATCGACAAGTCATTCGTGCGGGATATCGCAGGAGACAGCCCGGACACGCGGATCGTGAAGATGCTGGTCGAGATCGCTCATGCCTTCGGTCTGACCGCAGTCGCCGAGGGCGTCGAGAACGCCACGGCGCTGGCCAACCTGATCGGCATCGGCTGCGATTCGGTGCAGGGTTGGCATTTTTCGAAAGCGCTGCGCCCGGAAGATGTGGCCGCCTGGATCAACGGATTCCATTCACACCAGTCGGCCGAGCCGCAAAAACTGCGGTTGGCGTGACCACCGCATCGAGCGGCAGATCGGTCGGCAGCGGCGTGAAGTCGTCGAGCAGGGCCTCGTCCCAGGCCACGCCAACGGTACGCACCGGCAAGCCCGGGCCGGTTTGCAGGGCGGCGATCGTCCGGTCATAAAAGCCACCGCCATAGCCCAGGCGATAGCCGCGGACATCGAACCCGACGCACGGAACGATGATCAGCGTGGGTCTTACGGCCACATCATTCGCCGGTCGCGCAATGCCATAAGCACCCGGCACCAGCGGATCGCCATGGCGCCAGCTCACAAAGCGCAGCGGTTGCGCCGCGGCGTCGACCACCGGAAGCGCCAGCCGAGCCCCCTGCATGACCCACTGCATCGCCAGAGGCTCGAGCTGCGGCTCGTTGCGGACCGGCCAGTAGATCGCGATCAGCTCGCTGGCGGCATCGCCGACATGATCGGCCAGGCGCGCCAGCAGTGCCTCGTTGGCCGCCCGGCGCTGTGGCTCGGTCACCTGTCGGCGCGCCTCGAGCAGCCTCTTTCGCAAGGCATCACGCCCAAACTCGCGTGCTATCCTCGATTCGCTTGCTGGCGTTATCGCCATCCACCGCCCCTCACGTCGTTTCGACGTTTTCTCGTTCTCTCTTTCGTCGCAGGCAGCATGCCGCCATCCGACTCTACCGGGCGCCTACTGCGCATCCTGACCATTTTAGGCCTGGCCCTCGGCCTGTCGTTGCCCGGCCTGTCCTGGCTCGGACCATCGTCGGCCTGGGCGGCAAGCGCTTCGACCCAGACAGGCGCCGCTTCTTGCGGCAAGAACTGCCCCAAACCGGCCCGCCCGGCCTTTGCGTCCTCCGACGAAGCCTTCATTGCTGCGCGCAACGCCGCCGGTCGCAGCGACGCAGCCGGCCTCGAGCAGGCCGCCGCGCAAGCCGGCAATGACCCGCTGATCGGGGTCTATCTCGACTACTGGCGGCTCAGGCTGCGCCTGGCCGCCCTGCGACGCACCGATTCCGACACACCGCTCGCCTCCCCGGTCGATGATCAGGCCCGCGACTTCGTCGCCCGCCACGGCCAGACCATTGTCGGCGACCTGGCCCGGCGCGACTGGTTGCTGGCACTCGGTCGGCGACAGATGTGGACGAGTTTCGACCAGGTCTACCCCGACTGGATCCTTCGCGACGAAGCTGCACCGCGCTGCTATGCGATCCAGTCGCGGCTGTCACGCGGCGAAGCTGTCATGGCCGAATCCCGCGATCTGATCATGCAGCCTCGCGAACTCGGCGATGCCTGCAACGACCTGCTGGTGGCCCTGGCAGCCAGCGGTCAGGCCTCGCCCGCCGACCTCTGGCAAAGGCTCGAACTCGCACTCGAAGCGGGCAACGCCGGCACCGTGCGCCGTGCCGCGATGCTGGCGGTGCCCAGCCTGGACAACCGGCAGCTCGAGACCGCGCTGAGCCGACCGGCCGCAGTCCTCGACGGCGCGGCCTCTCGCGAACTGACCGTCATCGGTCTGGTCCTGCTCTCACGCAACGACCCGAATGCAGCCGCCGACCGGATGAGCGCGGTCGGCTCACGACTCAAACCCACCGACCGGGCATTTGTCTGGTCGCAGATTGCCGCCAACGGCATGCGCAAACTGCTGCCCGAATCGCTGTCATGGACCCGCGAAGCGCGCACCGCCCGCCCCTCCGACGAGACGCTCGGCTGGATGACGCGCGCCGCGCTGCGCTCGACCGACTGGTCGACCGTCAGGTCGTGCATCGAACGCATGAGCGACGCCGGCCGCAGCGAAGCAGTCTGGACCTACTGGCTGGCCCGGTCCCTGCAGGCGCAGGGCGACAAGCCCGAGCAGCGCGCTCAGGCGCGAGCGCTTTTTGCCGGCATCGCCGGCAAGACCGATTTCTATTCACAGCTGGCCACCGAAGAGCTCGGCCAGAAAATCACTCTGCCGCCCAAGGCCGAGGCAGTTGCCGCCGCAGAGCTGGCTGCAGCGCGCGCCAATCCGGGCTTTGCGAGAGCCGCCCGTTTCTACGAGCTTGGTCTTCGCCCCGAAGGCAACCGCGAATGGAATTTCCAGCTGCGCGGCATGAGCGACCGGCAACTGCTCGCCTCGGCGCAATACGCCCGTCAGCTCGGCTTTCTCGATCGCATGATCAACAGCTCCGATCGCACCCGCACCGAATTCGACTTCGAGCAGCGCTATCCCTCGCCCTTTGCCGAACGTCTGCAACCGATCGCGCGCGAACAGGGTGTCGACCCGGCCTGGGTCTACGGGCTGATCCGCCAGGAATCGCGCTTCATCACCGATGCGCGCTCAAGCGTGGGCGCCTCCGGACTGATGCAGATCATGCCGACCACCGCCACCTGGATCGCCCGCAAGATGGGGGTGCGCGACTTCACGCCATCCCAGATCAACGATCTCGACACCAACCTGCAGTTCGGCACTTTCTATCTCAAGACGGTCTTCGAGGATCTCGACCGCTCAGCTGCGCTCGCCTCGGCAGGCTACAACGCCGGGCCCGGCCGTCCGCGCGCCTGGCGGGGAACGCTGACCCAGCCGGTCGAAGGCGCCATCTTTGCCGAGCTGGTGCCTTTCACCGAAACACGCGGCTACATCAAGGCGGTGATGTCCAATACCGTCTGGTATGCCCTGCTCTTCGGTGCCGAGGCGCCTTCGCTCAAGGCGATGCTCGGACAGGTACAACCCGGCCCGGCGGTCGCCGCCAAAGCGACGCCCGACGGCAACTGATCGGCTTCGCGCTACGATCTGACCCCATGAAAAGAACTTCTCGCATCCTGGTAATCGGCGGCTCGGGCTTCATCGGTACCCATGTCGTGTCTCAACTGGCCGCGCGCGGTCTGCGGGTCGTGGTCCCCACGCGGCACCGTGAACGCGCCCGGCATCTGATCGTCCTGCCGACGGTCGATGTCATCGAGACCCGCCTCGGCTCAGCCGATGCGCTCGACGGCCTGATCAGCGGCTGCGATGCGGTCATCAATCTGGTGGGCGTCCTTCACGGCCAGCCGGGCGGACCGAAAGACCCTTTCGGTGTCGAGTTCCGCCGTGCCCATGTCGATCTCCCCGAGGCCATCGTGCGGGCCTGCCAGCGAGCGGGCGTCCGCAGGCTCGTCCATGTCAGCGCGCTGGGGGTCAGCGACGATCCGGCCGTCAGCGGGCCTTCGCGCTACCTGCGCTCCAAGGCCGCCGGCGAAGCGCACATCCGCCAGTCCGCTGATCTCGACTGGACCATCTTTCGCCCGTCGGTGGTGTTCGGTGCCGACGATGCCTTCCTCAATCTGTTCGCGAGCATGCAGCGCAAGCTGCCGCTGGTGCCGCTGGCGCGTCCGCAGGCGAAATTCCAGCCGATCTGGGTCGAGGACCTGGCGCGCGCCATCGTCAATGTGATCGACAGGCCGACGACTTTCGGCAAGACCTACGATCTTGTCGGCCCGCAGGTCTTCACGCTGCGTGAACTGGTGGGCATGGCCGGCACCTGGGGCGGCCATCCGCGCCCGATCATCGGACTGCCCTCGGGCATCGACCGCATGGTCGCCGGCATCATGGAGATGGCCCCGGTCCCGCCGATGACCATCGATAACCTCGACTCCATGTCGATCGACAATGTAAGCAGCCAGGCCTTGAGCCCCGAACTGGGCATTACCCCCTCATCGCTGCAGACCATCGGACCCGCGATGTTCGCCGGCGGTAACGAGCGCCGCTACGGCCAGTGGCGCGAGCAGGCTCACCGGTGAACCCGGGGTCGCATCCCGCATCCGACGGGCTGCAGTGCTTCGAAGTCGGCGGCGCGGTGCGTGATGCACTGCTGGGATTACCGGTCAACGACCGCGACTGGGTGGTGGTGGGTGCCACGCCCGAGCAGATGAGCGCCCGCGGCTTTCGCCCGGTGGGGCGCGATTTCCCGGTTTTTCTGCATCCCGAGACCCATGAGGAATATGCGCTGGCCCGCACCGAGCGCAAGACCGCCCGGGGCTACCACGGCTTTCAGGTTTACTGCGCACCCGATGTCAGCCTCGAAGACGACCTGCGCCGACGCGACCTCACCATCAACGCGATGGCGCGCGCGCCCGATGGCCAGCTCATCGACCCCTGGGGTGGCGAGCCCGACCTGCGGGCCGGACTGCTGCGCCATGTCAGCCAGGCTTTTGCCGAGGACCCGGTCCGCATCCTGCGCACCGCCCGCTTTGCAGCCCGATTTCCCGATTTCAGGGTCGCGCCCGAAACCCTTGCGCTGATGCAGGCCATGGTGCGCGACGGCGAGGTCGATGCGCTGGTGCCCGAGCGGGTCTGGCAGGAGCTGTCGCGCGGACTGATGGCGCCACACCCCTCGCGGATGCTGACCGTACTGCGCGAATCCGGGGCGCTGGCCCGCCTGATCCCCGAACTTGACGCCCTGTGGGGTGTGCCACAGCGCGCCGACCATCATCCCGAGATCGATACCGGCATCCACATGAACATGGTGATCGATGCCGCCGCCATGCTCGGCGCCAGCCTGCCGGCGCGCTGGGCGGCATTGCTGCACGATCTGGGCAAAGGCACCACACCGCCCGAGGTGCTGCCCTCGCATATCGGGCATGAACAACGATCGGTGCAGCTTGCCCGCACCGTCTGCGAGCGGCTGAAGATCCCCAATGACTGTCGCGATCTGGCCCTGATGGCTGCGCGCGACCACGGCAACATTCATCGCGCCGCCGAGCTGCGCCCGGCCACAATCGTCGAGTTGCTCGAGCGCTGCGATGCGATCCGCAAGCCCGCGCGTTTCATCGAACTGCTCACAGCCTGCGAGGCCGATCATCGTGGCCGGCTTGGCTTTACCGAGCGTCCTTATCCGCAGGCCGGGCTGTGGCAGCAGGCCCTGTCAGCCGCACGCGGGGTCGATGCCGGCGCAATCGCCGGCCGGCTCGCGCCCGAACCCCGCGAGACCTTCACCGAGCGCATTCGCACGACGGTGCACAGCGCTCGGGTGGCTGCGGTAAACCGCCTGGGCAAAGGCGATCAGGCGTAAATCATCCGTACCGTCTCGGCCACACAGGCCGGCTTGCTCGCCCCTTCGATCTCGATCGTCACCACCGTGACCAGCTGCAGCCCGCCCTTGCCGGCCGGCCCACCCTCGATCGGCTCGCAGGACTGCAGGGTCATGCGGGCGCGCACTTTACTTCCGACCCGCACCGGATTCGGAAATCGCACCTTGTTCAGCCCGTAGTTGACCGACATCGGGGAGTCGTCGATCGCCAGATTGCGCTGCGAAAACCCGGCAATCAGCGACAGCGTCAGATAGCCGTGCGCGATCGGCGCACCGAAGGGTCCGGCCTTGGCACGTTCAACATCAACATGGATCCACTGGTGATCGTCAGTCGCCTCGGCAAATCGCTGGATGCGGTCCTGATCGACGGTGAGCCAGTCGCTCAGGGCCAGTTCCTTGCCGACCATGCCGGGCAGTTGAGCCATCGTGTAGTGCTGCATCGGGTGCCTCCCTTCGTTGTGATCGATAGTTTGAATCAGAGCAATCGCGCGATCAGCGCGGCCAGCAGTGACAGCAGAATGGTCGACGTCAATGGAATCGACCATTCGCGACCGAACAGACTGAACTGGAAGTCGCCCGGCAGACGCCCGATTCCAAACCGGCGCAACAGCGGCATCGCTCCCGAGAACAGAAAGAGCGCCAGCGCGATCGCGATGAACCACTTCACAGCGTCCCCCTGCGATCGCCTCGCCCGAAACCCAGCGCATCATCGGTCAGACCCCGGCCGAAGGCGATCACCTTGAAGAGTTCGCCCATCTCAGCCTCTGACAGCAATGTCTGCGCCGCACCCACGGTGCGCGCGGCCTCAATCGCGACAGCCACCCCGGGGTCACCCGCCTGCGCCGGCAGGGTCAGCGCCGCCAGACGATCGAGCAACCCGCAGTTGATCAGCCAGCGTGACTGCGAGGTGTAGCCCAGCAGGTCCAGACCAGCCGCCGCGCCAGCCCGGGCGATTGCACTGAAGTCGACATGGGCGGTCACATCCTGCAAACCGGGCAGATAAAACGGATCGGTATGGACACGATGGCGAAAATGCGCCACCAGCGTGCCCTGGTCGCGCTGCGGATGGTAGTACTCGCGCGCCGAAAAGCCGTAGTCGATCAGCAGGATCGCGCCATGGTGCAAGGCACGGCCCACGGTCTCGACCCAGGCCCGGCCCTGCAGGCCGATCTCCGAGCGATAGCGCCCTGGCATCCGAAAAACCGGATCGGTCGCTTCGCCGAAACCATCATTCAGGGATTCACCCAGCGTGTCCTTTACCGCCTCGCTCAGAGCGCGGTCGGCCTTGCGCACCGCCCAGGCAAATGAGCCGTCTTCAGCGATCGACACGCCGACTTCATGCAGCACACCCGCATCGATCTCGAACACCCGCACCGGCATCGCATCGAGCAGTTCATTGCCGATCACCACACCATCGATCTGCGCGGGCAGGGCATCGAGCCACTGCACGACACCGATGCGATCGGGTGCGAGCTGCGCGATCGTCTCGCGCTGACGCTCACGCAGACTGGCCGAGACCTCGACGATCAGATAGCTGCGCACGGGAGTGCCCAGCTCATGCAGGGCATCAAGCATCCCGGCAGCCAGACGTCCCGAGCCGGCGCCGAATTCGACCACCACCGGCTCGGTCTGCCCGAACCACTGCGAGACCTGCACCGCCAGGCATTGGGCAAAGAGCGGCGAGAGTTCGGGCGCGGTCACGAAATCGCCCTGCGCCCCGAACTTGCGCATCGGCCCGGCGTAGTAGCCCAGACCCGGCTCGTAAAGCACCCGATGCATGAATGCATCGAATCCGATCCAGCCGCCCTGCTGCGCGATGTCCTCGGCGATTCGCTGCGACAGGGCGCGACTCAGGACAAGCGCTTGGGCATCGGGCGAGGGCAGCGACATGGCCCGATTGTGCCGCAATCGCGGCTTTGCACTTAACCCTTACACTTGGAGCCCGGTCTGCAGCGTCTTGACAGGCCCTTGGCAGTCCAGCCGCAGTCCATTGCAGACCTCTTTCGATCCCGCCCAAGACCCACCGATCATGGCCGTTTCAATCGTCGAGCCGCCCGACATGGGCACCCCGAATGCGATTTCGCGATCAGCGCTGGTCACCGGCGCAGGCAAGCGGATCGGGCGCGGCATCGCGCTCGGCCTGGCGCGCGCCGGCTGGGATATCGCGGTTCACTTTGGCCAGTCATCGGCCGATGCGCATGAAACCGTGCGCCAGGTGCAGGCGGTCGGTCGACGCGCTCAGGCCTTCGGCGCCGATCTGGCCAGTGAATCGCAAACCCGTTCGATGTTCGAGGCCGCCGCTGCCGCCTTCCCCGACCTGAGTTGTGTGGTGAACAACGCCTCGCGCTTCGAACCCGATACCCCGGCCACCATCAGTTTTGCCGCACTCGATGGCCATCTGCGACCCAATCTGGCTGCACCGGTGGTGCTCGCCCAGATGCTGCATGCGCGACTCGCCCCGGTGCACCTTGATCCCTCACCACCGGCCACCCCAGGTGTGGTGATCAACCTGCTCGATCAGAAGCTCGACAACCCCAATCCCGATTTTTTTTCCTACACCCTGACCAAGGCCGGGCTGCTCGCCGCCAACCACATCATGGCCATGGCCTTTGCGCCGGTGCTGCGTGTGGTCGCCGTGTCGCCCGGCATCACCCTGAAATCGGGCGACCAGAGCGATGAGGGCTTCGCCGCCGCGCATGCCAGAACGCCGCTGGGCCGCTCATCGCGCCTGTCGGATGTGGTCGATGCGGTGGTCTATCTGGCTGATGCCCGCGCCATCACCGGCGTGAACCTGCTCGTCGACGGCGGCCAGCATCTGCTGCCGCTGGCGCGCGACGTGATGTACCTGACCCCGGACCGCCTATGAGCTACCTGCTCGATCCGCGCCTGGCCGACTGCCAGCGCATCTTTCTGACCGACTTCGCGATCGATGTCTCGATCGGCTTTCATGCCGCCGAACTCGCCGCCCCGCAGCGCCTGCTGATCAATGTCGACCTCTTCGTACCACGCAGCCTCTCGACGCCGATCAACGACCATCGCGACGAGATCCTCGACTACGACTTCGTTCGCATCGAACTGGCCAGGCTCGCCGGCTCGCGCCACTTCAATCTCCAGGAAACACTGATCGACGGCATCGTCACTATTTGCCTGGCGCAGCCTGCGGTGCGAGCAGTGCGGGTCAGCACCGAAAAGCCTGATGTCTATCCCGATTGCCGCTCTGTCGGCATCGAAGTCTTCCGATTCCGGGACGCGGCCTGATGAGCCCGGTCGACAAGATCGAGCGTGAGCGCAACAAGCTGCACAAGCGGCTGTGCCGCCAGGTGGGCGAGGCGATCGCTGATTTTTCGATGATCGAACCGGGCGACAAGGTGATGGTCTGCGTCTCGGGCGGCAAGGACAGCTATGCCCTGCTCGATCTGCTGCTCACGCTGCGTGCACGCGCGCCGGTGCCCTTCGAGATCATCGCGGTCAACCTCGACCAGAAGCAGCCCGGCTTTCCCGAGCATGTCCTGCCCGACTATCTGCGCGCGCTCGATGTGCCCTTTCACATCGAAAACCAGGACACCTACTCGATCGTCAAGCGGGTGATCCCCGAGGGCCGCACGATGTGCTCGCTGTGTTCGCGCCTGCGCCGCGGCATCCTCTATCGGGTGGCTGACGAACTCGGCGCCACCAAAGTCGCCCTTGGCCATCACCGCGACGACATCCTCGAGACCTTCTTTCTCAACCTGTTTTTCGCCGGGCAGCTCAAGAGCATGCCGCCCCGGCTGGTGTCCGACGACGGCCGCCATGTGGTGATCCGCCCGCTCGCCTATGTGAAGGAAGTCGACCTCAGCGCCTATGCCCGGTGGCGCGAGTTTCCGATCATTCCGTGCACCTTGTGCGGTTCGCAGGAAAACCTCAAACGTCGCGAAGCCAAGCTGATGCTTCGCGACTGGGAAAAGCGCTATCCCGGTCGCGTGGAAAACATTTTTTCTTCGCTTTCGCGCGTCACGCCTTCGCACCTGATGGATCGCAATCTCTTCGATTTCGCTGCCGCCGTGGCCGACGGTGTGCCAAGCGCCGACGGCGATATCGCCTTCGACGTCGATCCGGTGCTTGAGGCCACACCGGCCGCACCGGGCAGCTCCGGCGATGCCTTGCGGGGCTCGTTTACGATTGCGCTGCAACCGGTCGACACAGGCGGACAGGCCGTCACGCAAGCGACCGAGTTCAAATCAGCCGACGCTGAACCACACTCCCGACAGCACTGAACCCCTGCACCGAGCGACCCTTTGCAGATCAGCCGCCTTTCCAAGATTCTTTTCGTCTCCTGGCGCTATGGCCTGGACGAGATCGCTGCCTCGGGCGCGCAGGCCACCTACGGCTCGCGCTGGATGCTGCGGGCGATCCGCATCATGCGCCTGGGCCGACGTCTGGACGCACCGCGCGGTGCTCGGCTGCGCATGGCGCTCGAAGCCCTCGGCCCGATCTTCGTGAAATTTGGCCAGGTGCTTTCGACGAGACGCGATCTGCTGCCGCCCGATGTTGCCGACGAGCTCGCGCAGCTGCAGGACAACGTCCCACCCTTCGATTCGACGCTGGCGATCGCTGAAATCGAGCGCGGTCTGGGCCGCACCATCAGCCAGGTATTTGCCGAGTTCGACACCGAGCCGATCGCCTCGGCCTCGATCGCGCAAGTCCATTTCGCTCGCCTGCACGACGGCACCGAGGTCGCGGTCAAGGTGCTGCGCCCGGGCATGGCCGGCGTGATCGACAACGACCTCGCGCTGCTGCGCACCGCAGGCAGCCTCGCGGTGCGGGTGTCAGCCGATGCCCGGCGGCTGCGCCCGCTCGAGGTCATCGGCGAGTTCGACCACTATCTGCATGACGAGCTCGACCTCATCCGCGAAGCCGCCAATGCCAATCAGCTGAGGCGCAATTTCAAGGACTCGACGCTGCTCAAGGTGCCCGAGATGTACTGGGACTACTGCGCCACCAATGTCATCGTGATGGAGCGTGTACACGGTATCCCGATCGGTCGCATGGACCGTATGGCCGAAGCCGGCATCGACCTCAAGCGGCTGTCACGCGAGGGCGTCGAAATCTTTTTTACCCAGGTCTTTCGCCACGGCTTTTTCCATGCCGACATGCATCCGGGCAACATCCTTGTGGGCACCTCCGGGGCCGACTTCAATCGTTACATCGCGCTCGATTTCGGCATCGTCGGCACCCTGTCCGACTTCGACAAGAACTATCTCGCCCAGAACTTCCTCGCGTTTTTCCGGCGCGATTACCGCAGGGTGGCCGCCCTGCATGTCGAATCCGGCTGGGTCCCGTCAGACACCCGGATCGAAGAGCTCGAAGGCGCGATCCGCGCGGTGTGCGAACCCTTCTTCGACCGGCCGCTCAAGGAGATCTCGCTCGGACTGGTCCTGATGCGGCTTTTTCAGGCCTCCCGCCGATTCAATGTCGAAATCCAGCCGCAACTCGTCCTGCTGCAAAAGACACTTCTCAATATCGAAGGCCTCGGCCGTCAGCTCGACCCCGATCTCGATCTGTGGGTGACCGCCAAGCCCATCCTCGAGCGCTGGATGAGCGAGCAGATCGGTCCTCGCGGCCTGCTCGATCGTCTGCGACAGGAATCGGCCCAGTGGGTGCAGCTGCTGCCCTCGATTCCGCGACTGGCTCATCGCGCCCTGAGCGTCGCGAGCGAAGGACGCCGTGACGGCGGCCTCGACAGTGAGCTGCTCACCCAGCTCATCCGCGAGCAGCGCCGTACGCGCTCAGCGCTCTGGGCGCTGGTAGTGCTGACGGCTGGCGCGATCGGGCTGCAGGTCTGGTACTGGATGCACTAGGGCCGTACATTAGGGTCGTGCATTAAGGCCGGGGCTTCGACAGCTCGGCCTGGGCGCCCGGCGCAGTCTTGAGCTCCTGGGTCAGGTCGATCCAGTCCTGAATCAGCCGGTTCAGATGTTGCCGCTGCTTGGGCGTGGCCTGGGCGAACAGCGCCGCGCTCATCGCATCGCCTGCCGCCAGCGAGGAGCGTGCGCCGTCGCGATCAGGGCCTTCGCGTAATTGCCGGTATCGAGCCAGATGGTCACGGATCAGCGGTACAGCGGTCTCCTTGGTCATGCGCTCGGCCCGCATGCGCTCAAGCAGCACGATCAGGTCCAGCTGACGTCCGAGGCGCTGTTCGTACCAGACATCCTCCGAGCTCGGCGCCTCAGCCGCCATTCGACGGGCGGTCTGCTTCTGTTCGGCAGTCAGGCTGCCCAGGAAAAAGGAGGCACGTTCGAGGTAGCGCTTGGTTCTGACCTTGATGCGATCCTCCCGATCGGAGGGCATCCACTTCTTGCGCAGCTTCTCGTTGTCGTCGGCGAATTCGGCCTTGATGCTGGCGATCTGCTGCGCCGACAGGCTCAGAGCGACTTCCGCAATCTCGGGGGCAGCCTGCACGGCGATCGGGTCGATACGGGCAAAGACCTCCTCGCGCCAGCCCTGGATATCGGCCTCGGTCACATTGCCTGAAGCCACCCGTTTCTGAATGCTGCGCAACAGATCGGCGTAATCGTCGAGCTGCGTGCGCCGATGCCAGGCAAGCAGGTCGTCGAAGCCGCGACTGGCGGTGGTCCGCTGCCCAGCGGTCAGCGACGCATACGAATTGAGCTTCCACATCGCCAGAGTCGGCAGATTGTCATAGCCGAGCTTGCCGAACATGGTGCATGCGCTGGTCAGCAAAAGACTCGCCAGCGCAAATGTGACCAAGCGCACCCGGCGGCTGCGCGGGTGCGTGCTAGCATCAACGCCCCTCAGCGACCCGTCTTGCAGATCCTGACGGCGGCCCCGAAAGCCTTGCCCCAGGCGGCCTGCAGGGCGAAAGATCCAACGCTCCAGAGACGCTCTCATGAATATCGTCATACTCGCAGCCGGGATGGGAAAACGCATGAACTCGGACCTGCCAAAGGTCCTGCATGCGATTGCCGGAAAACCGATGCTCGGGCATGTACTCGACACCGCCCGCGCTTTGGCGCCATCCCGTATTGTCGTCGTTTATGGTCACGGCGGCGAGCAGGTTCCCACCATGCTCGCGTCAGCCGATGTCGCCTGGGCGAAGCAGGCGCCGCAGCTTGGTACCGGACACGCGGTGATGCAGGCGGTCTCGCTGCTCGATGAGTCGGTTCCAACCATGGTGCTTTATGGCGATGTGCCACTGACCGCACCGGCCACACTCTCGGGGCTGATTCAGGCTGCAGGTCAGGACAAGCTCGCCCTGCTCACCGTCGATCTGCCCGATCCGAGCGGCTACGGTCGTATCGTTCGCGGACTGCCCGGCCGCGGCGATGGCAGCAACTCGTCCGCGCAGCCCGGCAAGCTCGCCGATCGCGGTCCGATTCTGCGCATCGTTGAACACAAGGATGCCGACGACGCCATCCGGCGCATCGGGGAGGTCAATACCGGCATCCTGGTGGCGCCCACCGCCGCGCTCAAACGCTGGCTTGCCGCGCTGTCCAATGACAATGCACAAAAAGAGTATTACCTCACCGATATCGTCGCGATGGCGGTCGCCGAGGGCATGCCGGTGGTCGGTGCTCAACCCGCAGCGGTGCACGAGACCCTCGGCGTCAACAGCAAGTCGCAGCTCGCCGAACTCGAGCGCATCTATCAGAGACAGGTCGCACAGACCCTGCTCGATGCCGGTGTCGGTCTGGCTGATCCCGCACGCCTCGATGTGCGCGGCAAACTGAGCGTCGGTCGCGACTGCTTCATCGATGTGAACTGCGTCTTCGAAGGCGAGGTGGTGCTCGGCGACCGGGTGCGCATCGGTGCCAACTGCGTGGTCAAGGATGCGCAGATCGAATCCGGCACCGAGATCCTGCCGATGTGCCACATCGAGCAGGCGGTGGTGGGCAAAGGCTCGCGCATCGGACCCTACAGCCGACTGAGGCCAGGCACGGTGCTCGGCGAAGACAACCATGTCGGCAATTTCGTCGAAATGAAAAACACTCGCACCGGCTCGCATTCCAAAGCCAATCACCTGGCCTATGTCGGCGATGCGGTGATCGGCGCGCGGGTCAACGTCGGCGCAGGCACCATCACCTGCAACTATGACGGCGTCAACAAGCATCAGACCATCATCGAAGACGATGCCTTTATCGGCAGCGACACCCAACTGGTCGCACCGGTCACTGTCGGCAAGGGCGCCACACTGGGCGCCGGAACCACCCTGACCCGCAATGCCCCGGCGGGCGAGCTCACCATCTCGCGCGCCAAGCAAACCACCGTCCCCGGCTGGAAGCGGCCGGTCAAGATCAAATCCAGATAGCAGGAAACAGCCTCATGTGTGGCATCGTCGGCGCAGTCGCGCATCGCAACGTGGTCCCGATCCTGATCGAAGGCCTGAAAAAGCTCGAATACCGCGGCTATGATTCGGCCGGCATCGCGCTGGCCGAAGGTCGTTCAGGCCACGGCCTGCTCAGCCGGGTTCGCTCGGTCGGCCGCGTCGCCGATCTCGAAACAAGGGCTGCCGAAGAAGGCGCCGATGCACACACCGGCATTGCCCACACCCGCTGGGCCACGCACGGCGGCGTCACCGAATCCAACGCGCATCCGCATATCTCCGATCGCAACAGGCTGCAGATCTGCGTGGTGCACAACGGCATCATCGAGAACCACGAATCCCTGCGGGCCGAGCTCAAGGGCAAGGGCTACACCTTCCAGTCGCAGACCGATACCGAAGTCATCGCGCATCTGCTGCATTCGGTGGTCGCGGGCGGCATCGCACTTTTCGAGGCGGTTCAGTCGGTGGTCAAGCGGCTCGAAGGCGCCTATGCCATCGCGGCCATCAGCTCGCAACAACCCGATACCGTGGTCGGCTCGCGCCGCGGCTCGCCCCTGCTGCTCGGCGTGGGGCAAGGCGGCAGCGGCAAGGGCGAAAACTTTCTGGCTTCTGATACCTCGGCACTGCTGCAGGTCACGCGGCATGTCGCTTACCTCGAGGAAGGCGATGTGGTGCAGATCGGCACTGACGGCTATCGCATCGTCGATGACCAGGGTCAGCCAGCGCAGCGCCCCATCGTCGAGAGCCAGTTGTCGGCCGACTCGATTGAGCTCGGCCCGTATGCGCACTACATGCAAAAGGAAATTTTCGAGCAGCCGGGTGCGATCGCCAACACGCTCGAGATGGTGACCAATGCCTCGTCGCTGTCGGCGGGCCTGTTCGGATCTGATGCCGAGCCGATCTTCGCGCGCACGAAACAGCTGCTGATCCTGGCCTGCGGCACCAGCTATCACTCGGGTCTGGTGGCGAAGTACTGGATCGAGTCGATCGCGCGCATTCCGGTGGCGGTCGAGATCGCCAGCGAATACCGCTATCGCGATTCGGTCGAGATGGCCGACACCCTGGTCATCACCATCTCGCAATCAGGCGAAACCGCCGATACCCTGGCCGCCCTGCAGCATGCCAAGTCGCTCGGGATGACCGACACCCTGAGCATCTGCAACGTGCCCGAGTCGGCCCTCATCCGTGCCTCGAAGCTGCGCTTCCTCACGCGTGCCGGCCCCGAGATCGGCGTGGCCTCGACCAAGGCCTTCACGACTCAGCTCGCTGCGCTCTTCGTGCTGACCCTGGTGCTGGCCAAACAGCGTGGAATTTTGACCACCGACCGCGAGCGCGAGTTGCTCACCGCATTGCGGCACCTGCCGGCAGCACTCAACCGGGTGCTTGAGTGCGAACCGACCGTCAAGGACTGGGCGCAACTTTTCGCCTCCAAACAGAACGCGCTGTTTCTCGGGCGTGGCATGCATTTTCCGATAGCGATGGAAGGCGCGCTCAAGCTCAAGGAAATCACCTACATCCATGCCGAAGCCTATGCCGCCGGCGAACTCAAGCACGGGCCGCTCGCGCTGGTCGATGCCGCGATGCCGGTAGTGGTGGTCGCGCCCAACGATTCGCTGATCGAAAAGCTCAAGAGCAATCTGCAGGAAGTGCGGGCGCGCGGCGGCGAGCTCTTCGTCTTTGCCGACCAGGACACGCATATCGAGGCCGGCGACGGCATCCATGTGATCAACCTGCTCGACCATGCCGGCCCGCTGTCGCCGATCCTGCATGTGCTGCCGCTGCAGTTGCTGTCGTATCACGCAGCGCTTGCCCGCGGCACCGATGTGGACAAGCCCCGGAATCTCGCGAAATCGGTGACAGTGGAGTAAGTTTCGCCGCGCCCGACCCACAGGGTGGCCAGAAGCTGATTGCCCAAGGAGAGGACCATGTCAAGTGAAGCAAAATGTCCGTTCAACCACGCCGCCGGCGGCGGCACGACGAACCCCGACTGGTGGCCCGACCAGCTTCGCCTTGAGCTGCTGAGCCAGCACTCGAACAAATCCGATCCGTTGGGGGCAGGCTTCGACTATGCCGCTGAATTCAGGAAGCTCGACTACTTCGCGCTGAAGAAGGATCTGCTGGCGCTGATGACCGACTCGCAGGACTGGTGGCCGGCCGACTTCGGCCACTATGGCCCGCAGTTCGTGCGGATGGCCTGGCATGCCGCCGGCACCTACCGCACCGCCGACGGCCGCGGCGGCGGCGGTCGCGGGCAGCAGCGCTTCGCGCCGCTCAACAGCTGGCCCGACAATGTCAATATCGACAAGTCGCGCCGACTGCTCTGGCCGATCAAGCAGAAGTACGGCCAGAAGATCAGCTGGGCCGACCTGCTGCTGCTTGCCGGCAATGTGGCGCTGGAATCGATGGGCTTTCGCACCGCCGGCTTCGCTGCCGGCCGGGCCGACGTCTGGGAACCGGACCACGACGTCAACTGGGGCAGCGAAACCTCATGGCTCGCCACCGACAAGCGCTTCACCGGCGACCGCGACCTCGACCAACCCCTGGCCGCGACCCATATGGGTCTGATCTATGTCAACCCAGAGGGGCCGAACGCCAGCGGTGACCCGGTTGCCGCGGCCCATGACATCCGCGTCACCTTCGGCCGCATGGCGATGAACGACGAGGAGATCGTTGCCCTGATCGCCGGCGGCCACACCTTCGGCAAGGCACATGGTGCGGCGCCCGAATCGCACAAGGGTCCCGAACCCGAGGGCGCACCGCTCGAGGCTCAGGGCCTCGGCTGGCACAGCAACTTCGGCAGCGGCCACGGCAAGGACACCGTCTCCAGCGGCCTGGAAGTCACCTGGACCACCACGCCGGCGCGCTGGAGCAACGACTACTTCGAGCACCTGTTCAATTACGACTGGGAGCTGGTCCATTCGCCCGCCGGTGCGAAGCAATGGGTGGCCAAGGACGCACCGGAGATCATTCCCGACGCGCATATCCCCGGCAAAAAGCACAAGCCGACGATGCTGACCACCGACCTGACAATGCGGATGGATCCGGCGTTCGAGAAGATCTCACGGCGCTTCCTCGACAACCCGCAGGCCTTCGCCGACGCGTTCGCACAGGCCTGGCTCAAGCTCACCCACCGCGACATGGGCCCGAAGGCACGCTACCTCGGCCCTGAAGTGCCAAAAGAAGATCTGATCTGGCAGGACCCGCTGCCCAGGGGCACGCTGCCGACGGCTTCGGCCGCCGAGATTGCCGACGTCAAATCGAAAATCGTCGCATCGGGCCTGACGGTCGCGCAGCTCGTCTCGACCGCCTGGGCCTCGGCCTCGACGTTTCGCGGCGGCGACAAGCGGGGCGGCGCCAACGGCGCTCGCATCCGCCTGGCGCCGCAAAAGGGCTGGGAGGTCAACACGCCGGATGAACTCGCAACGACCCTTGCCAGGCTCGAGGCGATCCGGCAGGCGTCGGGCAAGCTGTCGTTGGCCGATGTGATCGTGCTGGCCGGCGGCGTGGGCGTGGAACAGGCGGCCAGAGCGGCGGGTATCGCCATCGAAGTGCCGTTCGCCCCCGGCCGGGTGGATGCGACGCAGGACCAGACTGACGCCGAATCCTTTGCGGTGCTCGAGCCGGTGGCTGACGGCTTTCGCAACTATTTCAAGGGTCCAGCAGGGGTTTCGGTCGAGCACTTGCTTATCGACAAGGCACAGCAGCTCACATTGACCGCACCCGAGCTGACCGTGCTCGTCGGCGGGCTGCGCGTGCTGGGTGCCAACGCCGGCGGCAGCGGTCACGGTGTCTTCACCGACCGTCCGGGCGTGCTCTCGACCGACTTCTTCACCAACCTGCTCGACATGGGCACGACCTGGACACCGAGCGGCGACGCCTACCAGGGCAAGGACCGCAAGACCGGCAAGCTGAAGTGGACCGCCACGCGTGCCGATCTGGTCTTCGGCTCGAATTCGGTGCTGCGCGCGCTGGCCGAGGTGTATGCCGGCGCCGATGCCGGCGAGCGATTCGTCCGCGACTTCGTTGCTGCCTGGAGCAAGGTCATGAATCTGGATCGCTTTGACCTGACCGCTGCTTGAGCCTGTGGTCGACCGCTGGCGGCTCAGCCGCTGGCGTATCGGCCAGACGATCACCAGCAGTGCGCAAGCGCTTGTGTCCGGACCGTCGCGCGTCCCTCCCGATCAACCGTTGGCTCCCGACCCTGAGCCGGCGGTCGTGCTGGAAAGAGCAGTCATTCTCGGGCAGAGACAAAACGCATTCGAATTGCTAGCGCCGCTTGTCTGCAGGCGGTGCGTGGGCGACTTTCCTGGGCCGGGTTTGCGACGGTTGGGTTCCATGCCTGGCTTGCGAGGTCCTGTCCGCCGACGCAAACCAGCGCTCCCGCAGTGACGCCTCCTCGCGCAGCACTTCGGCATGCGCTCGCTGGACTGCGTCGACGAACGCGTCCATGGCGGGCGACACCGTTCGTTTGCGCAAACGGACGATGTTCCATTCGACGCGTATCCACTGCAATTCAAGCAGGGGCACGATCTGTCCACGCTCGAGTTCAGACCGCACCATCCCCAACGACGCGAAAGTGAACGCGTTCGCGTTCGCCACGATCCTTTTCGCAAACTGAATCGTCGGACATTCGATCGCCGGGAAAGGAGGCGGTGAGCCTCCCTCGTGGAGCGAAGGCGGACGCCGCGAGGCAAGGATCGGCTTGAGCACGCGTGGCGGCAGCATCACCACCTGAGCGAACGGGTAGTCAAGCACTTCAGAGAACTTGAGAGGCGTGCGCCCTGCCAGCGGATGTCCGGCACGCACGACGACATACCCGGCAAGGGGCGTGAGCTCGGCGATGACCTCAAAGTCGTCAGCGCCCTCCAGGACACTGGCCTCGGCGATGGCGAGGTCGATCGTGCGCGCGCGAAGAAAGCGAGCCACCGTCGCCGGGTCGTTCATCGTGGTTCGCAGGCGAACACCCGGATGCTCGGCGGCAAATCGCGCGGCGCAGATCGGCCCGAGCACTTCGGCCACGTAGGGGCCCATTCCCACTGAGAGTTCACCTGTTCCGAGCCCCTTGGCGAGCGCCACCTCGCGCTCGAGATCGCCGACCTTCGCCAGCACGTCAGCCGCGTGCTGCAGGAATACGCGACCGAAATCGGTCGGTTCGTGACCCGACCGGCTGCGATTGAACAGGGTCAGCCCGACATGCACTTCAAGTTCCTTGATGCCGCGACTCAACGATGGCTGCGCGATGCCCAGTGCCTCGGCGGCGCGGCTGAAGCTGCCGTGTTCCGCCAGTGCTTGCGCGTGGCGAAGGAGGCGAAGGTCGATTGACACCATGAATCTCCCGAATCGGTGAAAGCATGAATATACGCAGATCACATACGAACCATGCAGTTTATGGCATTGCGTTATAGCCGCCGGCCGTGCACAGTCCGGCGTGGCCGTCGCAGGCGCAATCGCCCGCTGCGACATCGGCCCACTGCAAGGTGCCATGAACGGTGTGGCAGTCCGTCTCCTTCGGAGCAGGCGAAGCGCTGTTTTCAAGGTCCGAAGACACCGCCCGTCGACGTTGGCTCAGGAGCCCCCACTGATGTTCAGTAGATTTTTTCGCGTTTCCTTCGCCATGGCGGCGTTCTGTCTGCTGCCAGCGTTCGGCGCCAGTGCACAGACCGCTGCGGCGGTGACACCGGCCGAAGCGAGGGCGATTGCCAAGGAAGCCTGGCTGTACGCCTATGCCCCTCTCCAGGGCTACCAGACGATGTACAACCAGACTCAGAACAAGGCTTTCCCCGGCTATGTGGGCGGCTTCAACCGCTTCCGCCACTACGCGCGTTCGGCGACGCCTGCAGACCAGGACATCGTCACGCCGAACAACGACACGCCGTATTCATGGGCCTGGCTTGACCTGCGCGCCGAGCCCATCGTGCTGTCGCTACCGGCTGTACCCGCGCCACGGTACTACGTGAACCAGTGGTTCGACCTCTACACACACAACTTCGCTTACACCGGTGTGCGCACCACGGGGCGAGAAGCAGGCACCTATCTGTTTGTCGGCCCCCGCTGGAAGGGCGCAGTGCCCAAGGGCATCACAAAAGTGTTCCGTTCCGAAACGGATTTCATCGGGACACTGACCCGCACGCAACTGGCCGGACCCGACGACGTTGCGGCGATGCAGGCTGTACAGGCTCAATACAAACTCGTTCCGCTGTCGCAATTCACCGGCAAACCGACGCCGAAGCCCGCGCCGACCGTCTCCTGGCCAGCATGGGATGAGCAGAAGGCAGAAGGCATAGGCTTCATCGCCTACCTCAATGCGCTGTTGCCGTTCATGCCAACGGTGCCTTCCGAGAAAGCCACGTTTGCCCGTTTCGCGAAGATAGGCATCGGTCCGGGCAAAGCTTTCGATCCTGCCAAGTTCGATCCAGCGACGCGCAGCGCTATCGAACAGGGGATTGCCGACGCATCGAAACAACTCAATGAGTTCGCACTTGCGCGGACGGATTCGAAAGCGTACTTCGGTACGCGCGAGTTCCTCGGCGCAGACTACGTGATGAATCGTGCGGCGGGCGCGAAGCTCGGCATCTATGCGAATTCCAAGGAGGAGGCGGTTTACGTCGCCTACCAGACGGCGCCGGATGGCAAGGTGCTCGACGGTTCAAAGAAATGGGTCCTTCGATTCGAACCGGGCCAGCTGCCGCCCGTCACGCTGTTCTGGTCGATCACGATGTACAAGCTGCCCCAGCGCTGGCTGGTCGAAAACCCGATCAATCGATATTCCATCGGCGACGGCACTGCGGGACTCAAGCAGGGCCCCGACGGCTCGCTTGAGATCTACCTTCAGAACAACAACCCAGGGCCGGAGCGGGCATCCAACTGGCTGCCCACGCCGAACGGCCCGTTTTTCCTCGCCAGCCGGTACTACGGCCCAAAGCAGCCGTTGATCGACGGGTCATGGAAGGGGCCGCTCCTGGTCGAGCGCCCATGAGCTGCAGTCTCGCGCCGCCTGCAGGACTCAGCGAAAGGGGCCTGGCGGCTTTCCGTCTCAGGCTGCTCTGAAGAGGCTCGATGACGAAGTGGACTTTCTGAACATCTTTCTCACTTAGCGACCTATGAAAATGACTATGACCGCCAAACAACTGCTGTCGGCATTGATCCTTGGCCTGACGTCAACTGCAAGCGTCATGGCGCAGCAAGTCCCGCTGCCCAAAACCGCAGCCGATGTCCCCGCGCCGCCTGCCGGCACCGCGATGAGCAAAGCCTATGTGCAGACGGTTGGCAGGATGGCTTATGTCTGGGGCTATGCACTGGTCAACTCGCATAACCGTCGAGCCGGATTCGCCTACCTGAGCGGTCAGAACGGCAATGTCGCCGGCTTGAACGGAGGTGTGGTGCCGATGGCACCGGTCAATCAGTCCGCCATGCTGACCGACTATGTCGACCCCTCTCAGACCTTTGTGACCTGTCCGAATCAGGACGTGGTCTACGGCGCGGGCTATTACGCCCTCGACAAGGAGCCAGTGGTCTTTCAGGTGCCGAATTTCGGCGACCGTTTCTGGGTCTATGCGCTCTACGACGCACGAACCGATCAGTTCGCCCAGATCGGCAAACCCTATGGCACCAAGCCCGGCTTCTACATGATGGTCGGTCCCAACTGGAAGGGCACCAAGCCTGCGGGCATCACCGCGGTCGTACGGTCATCCACCGAACTTGCATTTTCCATTCCGCGCATCTTCAAGGGTGACAGCGCAGACGAGACCAAGGCGGTTCAGCCGCTGATCAATCAGGTCATGTTCTATCCCCTGAGCCAGTTCACTGGAAAGATGAAGACCACCGATTGGAGCAAGCTGCCGAAGTGGCCCACGCCCGCCGGCGCAGTCGGCGAGACCAAATGGGTGGTGCCCGAGAAGTTCTACGAACAGTTGCCCGGCGTGATGAAGCTTGTACCGCCGATGCCGGGCGAGGAGTCGCTCTATGCCTGGATTTCGTCGGTGTGGACGGCCGCCGAGAAGGATCCGGCAATCAAGGCCGCACTGATCGAGTCGTTTGTGGCGGCCGACAAGGACACGATTGCACCCTTTTTCCGTTGGGACCAGAACGGCCGGCCCGCGGGCAACGGCTGGAACTCACCGGTCAACAATGCTCAATGGGGTAACGACTATCTCAATCGCACCGCGACCGCGAAATCGAACATGTATGACAACCGCCCGGTCGAGACGAAGTACATCTATCGCGACTACGACAGCGAGGGCCGTCAGCTCGAGGGCAAGTACGGCTACAGCGTCACCTTCGCCAAAGGGCAGGAGCCGCCAGTGAAGGGATTCTGGTCATTGACGGTCTACAACGACAAGCATGTCTTCCATCCCAATTCGCTCAAGCGCTATTCACTCGGCACGAAGAGCAAATCGTTCATGAAGTACAACCCGGATGGTTCACTGACGCTGTATTTCGGCGCCAAGTCGCCTGGCCAGGACAAGGAGTCCAACTGGGTGCCGGCACCCGAGGGTGAGTTCTCGCTCTATATCCGCGCCTACTGGGCGGATCCGGCGATCATCAACGGCACCTGGACGCCTCCCAACGTCGTTCGCAGCAACTGATCGCGGCTTCGACACGCTGAGCTGAGGTTCTGGGCACGGCTGTTGCAGCCGTTCGACCTCATCCGACCGCCCACATACTGGCTCGCGTCTTTGGCAACAGCGCGGACTTCTAGCTCAACGTTCAGCGTTGAGCCGCAACAATCATGGACCGATCAGCGATGCGATCAGCGTCTGGTCGGCCAGATGATCGCGAGCAGTCCGGTGAGGGCCACTGCAAGCAGTAGCACCGGGAAGGCCATCGCGGGTGACCAATCGAGCAGGGCACCACTCGTGGACGAGGCGGCGAGCGCCCCGAGCGTGTAACTCAGCACCAGGACCGCGGTGCTGTTGACCAGCGTGATGCCCTTTTCGCGAGCCGCGATATCGGTCATCGTCAGGGTATACAAGGTTCCGCCGGCACCGCCCCAGATCAACGCTGTCGGCCAGACAAGCTCGGGAAAGTCTGGCAGTGCGAAGACGAGGATCGCTGAAACCAGCAGCGCGAACGCAAGAATGCCCATGAAAAAGCGCCGTCCGAGCTCGGGGTCGGCGAAACGGTCGGCCAGCATGCCCGCTGGAATCGCCAGCAGGATGACACCGAGACCGCTCACCGCCACCAGAAGCGCCGATGCCCTGGCGTCCAGATTCAGGTTCAAGCCGACCAACGGAAGAATTGACGATAGTCCGAGCTCGAAAAAGCCGCCGACAAAGCCCGCCAGCATGATGAGCGGATGCAAGGACAGCGCATGCCACAAGCCCTTGAAGCCAACCAATGATGTGTGCAGATCCGCCGCTGGCTGAATCGCCGGCACCAGCGGCGTCATCGCCGCGCCAGCGGCAAGCAGTCCGATCACAATCCAGAACGCGGTGTGATCGGTGGTACCCACCCAGGCCAGCACGGCCGGTCCGATGACAAAGGTCAGGCCCATCAGCGAGGCATACATTCCGACATATCGACCCATCTGCTCTGGCGGTGCTAATTCGGCGATAAAAGCCTCGGCCAATACCCAGCGCAATCCGCCGGCGACGCTGGCGATCAGTTTCAGCGCAAACCAGACCGCCAGATTGTCGGTCAGCAGAAACCCGATCGATGTCAGCAAGGGCAAAAGCGTGGCAATCCACAGGCATCTGCGGCGCCCGAGCGCCTGGGTGATCATCGACGCAAACGGCGTCACCAGTAATATTCCCAGCCACGAGCACGCCGCGAAGAGTCCGGCCACGGTGGTCGACACGCCCGCCTGCTTGAGCAACAGAATCAGCAGCGGCGACAGCATCATGACGCCTGACATTTCAAACATCGTCGATCCGAAGATGGCGATCAGCCCCCGGCTTGCCTGTGCCCGGGAGAGCGATGCTTTATCGGCGCTTGGCGATTCAAGGGAAGGTCTCAACTGATCGCCTTATCTCATCGTGCAGTCGGCAGCACGCGCGCGCCGAAAAGCGGCCCATCGTCATAGTCAAGCACCAGCATCTGCACAGGCTGGTCCAGATGCTGCGTGCCCACCTCGCCGATCATCCGGCACATCAGGCGCGGGCCGTCATCGAGATCGACGATGCCGATTGCATACGGCGTATCGCCTCTGAACGCACCGGGCGCCACATGCACTCGGGTGAAGCTGTAGAGCGTGCCGCGTGAGGCGAGTTCGATCCAGGGCACGTCTGTGGCCCAGCAGGCACGACACAGATTGCGCGGCGGAAAACTCGCCACACCGCACTGCGCGCAACGGGTGCTCAGCAGTCGCCCCTCGCCCAGGCCCTCCCAGAACCGGCGCGAAAAGGCCGACACGCGAGGCGCAAACGGACGCGCACCCGGCATCGACACTCGCGCAAGCGTCACGCCTGCCCCTCCAGGATATGCACCAGCGCAGCGTTGTAATTGCCAAGTTCGCACACCGTCATCGCCAGCCCGCGTCGGGCCACCTGACGGCCTTGTGCACGGCCATGCAACTGCGTCACCGCCTCGACCACGTCATAGAGCGGCGTGACCTCCGGCGGATGGCCGCGCGAGAGACACCCGCCACAGGTATTGACCGGCCAGCGTCCATCGAAACCGGTCTCACCGGCTGCCGCGGCATCGGCGCCCCGCCCCCGCGCAAACATGCCGAGTGATTCGGTGCCCAGCGCCTCGACGATCGTGCAGGGCGAATAGATCTGGAAGGTACCGATATCGGCGAGTGCCACGCCAGCCGACTCGAGCGCCCGACTGCCCGCAGCCCTCAAGCTGCCATACGACAGACTGTCGCCGGGCCGATCCGAGACCTGATGCAGGCCCTCATGCTCAAAGCCGCGACCCCGCACCAGCACATAAGGCCGTCCGCTGGCACGGGCGATGTCTTCCGAGACGATCATCAGCGCCACCGCGCCATCGGCACGACCCGGCACCTCGAGCAGACCCAGCGGCTCGACGATCGGCCGTGCATCAAGCACCTGATCGATCGTGATCGGCTCGCGAAACTGCGCCAGCGGATTGGCGACCGCATGAGCGCGGTTCTTCACTGCAATCGAGGCGAGCGTCGCTCGACTGACCCGATGCTCGTGCAGATAGCGCTGGGCATCCATGGCATACCAGGCGATCGGCACCGCGCCGAATACCGACTGAAAATCGACATCGCCGGTCAGACGGATGCTGTAGTCCAGGTGCTGGGCAGTCGGCACACCGGTCTCGAAATGAACCCCGACCGACAGCACGCAATCGGCCTGGCCCGAGGTGACCTGCTGCAGAGCCATATCAAAGGCATGCCCGCCGGTCATGCCGTTGCCCAGCACCTGAATGACCGTGGCACGAGCACGGATGCCCAGATGGGCGGTGAGAAAGGTATGGAAATAGCCCTGCCGCGTGTGGTCGCCCGGATGGGCCACCACCACCCCATCGATGTCGTCTTTCGAGAGCCCGGCCATCGCTGCGGCCTCAAGCACCACTCCGGTAGCCAGTTCATGCTCAAGCACCTCGCGGCCTGCTGCGGCCCGCTGATAGGTCCCCACCGGCACCGCGCCGTAGCCGAGAATGGCAGCCCTGCGGCTCATGACCGGCGGCAGCTATCGCGCAATGTGAATGCCCTCGCGCTCGCGATCCCAGAGTGCGCTTCGACGTTCAAGTGCGTCCTGCTTGAGCTTGTACTTCTCGATTTTTTCGGTCGCGGTCTTGGGCAATTCGTTAATGAACTCGACGAAACGCGGGACCATGAAGTAGTTCATATGCTCGGCTGCAAAATGCACCACCTCAGCATGGGTCAGGGTCGCACCGGCATTGAGCACCACATAGACCATGACCTCGTCTTCACTCATCTCGGACGGCACCGGCACCGCGGCCACTTCCAGAATGGCGGGATGTCGCGACAGGATCAGTTCGACCTCATAGGCCGAGATGTTTTCGCCGCGACGCCGGATGGCTTCCTTCTTGCGATCGATGAAGTAGAGATAACCGTCGGCATCGAGATAGCCGCGATCGCCGGTGCAGAACCATCCCTCTACAAACGCGTTCGCGGTCGCTTCAGGCATCTTGTAGTAGCCATTCATCATCGAGCCCTGGTGTCGGGGGCGCATCCTTATTTCACCGACCTCACCAGGGCCCGTGATGCGACCGTCGTCATCAACGATACGAAGGTCGGAGGCGCCCCGGGCCGAGCCCGCCGAGCCGGCTTTATCGGGTCGGTCGTCGGGCACGAAGGTGGTCACCGCATAGTTCTCCGACATCGCGAACAGAGACGTGACCGCCACCCCATATCGGCTTCGCAGTTCGGCATAAAGCGCCTGCTGCATCGGCACCGCCATGATCTGACGCAGGGCATGGTCGCGATCTTCAGAACCCTTGGGCAACTGCAGCAGAATATTGGTCATCGCACCCAGCGAATTGAACTGGGTCGCGCCGCAGGCGCGGATTTCCTCCCAGAACCGGGTCGCCGAAAACTTCGGCGAGAGCGCAAAGCTGGCTTCGGCCCACAGCGCAGCGGTGCACGAATACCAGAGTGCATTGACATGAAAGAGCGGCAGACAGGCATAGATCACATCATCGGATCGATAGCCGTAGTCGGTGCTGATCGAACGCCCCACTCCCAGCCCCTGCGAATGCGGACATAGCACGCCCTTTGATGGGCCGGTCGTGCCCGATGTGTAGACGATCAGATGGGCGTCGTCATGGCGCACACGATCAAGCGGCGGCGCGGTCGCATCGTCTGATTCGAAGGCCTGCAGCGACAGCACCTGCGCGGCCGACCCGACGGCCACGGGCAGTTCAACTGGTATCGGGCCCATGAACACATAGGCGCCGAGATCGGGCAGCGCGCCGGCAACCGCCGAAATGCGATCGGCCCATTCGCTGTCGGCAATCAGCATCTTCGAATCGGACTGGCGGATGAAATAGGCCAGCATGTCGCCCTTGGCGGCGGTGTTCAGTGGCACGGCCACCGCACCGAGCTTGCCCAGACCCCAGACCACCCATAAAAATTCGGGGCAATTGGGCAGCAGCACCGCCACATGATCGCCATGACCGATGCCATGAGCAGCAAAACCGTTGGCATAACGGTTGGTGATCGCCTCAAGCTCGGCATAGCTGTAGCTCAGTCCTTGCCAGAGCAGAAAAGGACGTTCGGGGATGCGCCTTGCCTTGTCGGCGAGGATTCGGCCGATCGTGCGTTCACTAAGGGGGTAATCAGGAAACGCCATTCGGCCGAACCCTGCCGCGGAAGAATCAGAGCTTCGCGAGCGCGGCATCAACCTCGGCCAGCAGCGCGTCGGTGATCCGGCCGCCGGAAAACCCGGCCACCATCTTCAGCGACATACCGCGGGCCATATCGATCTGCGGATTGGTCGCCAGTTGCGGCATGATCTTGTCGAGCACGGCGCGCGGGCCGGGATTGTCGAGCAGGTCGCCCACGGTTGATTCGATGCTGAAAGCCATTGTCGGTGTCCTTTGAATGAGGGTTGGTGAAGCCACCCCGATAATACCCATGCCAGCTGCCGGCCCGCTTGTCTGAAGGTCGCTCGGCGTCTAACCGACCACCTGCGCCAGGAAGATTGCTCTCGTGAAACCGATTCCGTCACGCCGCCACTGGATGGCGCACGCCCTTGGCCTGGCCGGCAACACACTGGCCCTGGCCTGTGCGCCCGCCGGTGCGGCCTCAGCCGACGCCACGACCGCCTTCACCTCGGACCCCTTTACGCTCGGCGTGGCCAGCGGCTGGCCGACCGAGCAGGGCGCGGTGATCTGGACACGACTAGCCCCGCAACCGATGCAGGACAACGCCGGGCTCGACCCGGTGGCACTCACCGTGCGCTGGGAGCTCACCGAGGAAGGCGGAACATCGCCCGTGCAAAGCGGGGCGGTCGAGGCACTGCCCCAGTGGGCGCATTCGGTGCGCGTCGAGCTCAAGGGATTGAAGCCGCACCGCGTCTATCGCTATCGCTTTATGTGCGCCGGCGCGGTCAGCCCGCCGGGGCGCTTTCGCACCGCACCGGCTGCCGACCAGGCGCAGAGCCTTCGCCTGGTCTTTGCCTCGTGCCAGCAATACGAACAGGGCTTTTTTGGTGCCTGGCGACATGCAGTCGCCGACTCGCCCGATCTGGTGGCCTTCCTGGGCGACTACATCTATGAGTCGTCCTGGGGCCGCAACCACGTTCGCAAGCACGATGCCGGCGTGCCGCAGACGCTGGAGGCCTATCGCCGGCGTCATGCGCTCTATCGAAGCGACCGCGACCTGCAGGCCGCACACGCGGCCTGCGCCTGGCTGCCGACCTGGGACGACCATGAAGTCGAGAACGATTATGCCATTGACCTGTCGGAGCGCGGCACATCATCCGATCGCTTCCTGCTGCGCAGGGCGGCCGCCTATCAGGCCTATTTCGAACACATGCCCCTGCCCTGGTCGATGGCACCGAAAGGCCCGTCGATGCCGATCTTCGGCACCCTCGACTGGGGCTCGATGGTCAGGCTGCACCTGATCGACATCCGCCAGTACCGCTCGCCGCAGGCCTGCTCGGCACCGGGGTTTGCCGGATCACGAGTGGTCGGCAACGACTGCCTGGCGCTCACCGACCCGAGCCGCACGCTGCTGGGCGCCGAGCAGGAAGCCTGGCTCACACGCGCCTTCGTCAGCAGCAAGGCACGCTGGAACTTTCTGGCGCAGCAAACCCTCATCTCGCGCGCCGACATGAAGCCCGGCCCCGAGCAGGCCTGGTGGACCGACGGCTGGGACGGCTATCCGCTGGCCAGGCGCCGTCTGCTCGAGATGGTTCGCGGCAGTGGTGCCGCCAATCCGGTCGCGCTTGGTGGCGATGCCCACATCTTCTATGCCGGCGAACTGCACGAGGATCCCGACCGCCCCGGCGACAAGCCCGCCATGGTCGAGTTCGTCGGCGGCTCGATCACCTCGCAGGCCCGGGCTCAGAGCCGCATCGACAGCATGCTGGCCGAGAACCCACAGCTGAAATACGGTGAGGGCCGCTTTCGCGGCTATGGCCTGATCCAGATCGACTCGGGTCGGGCACGGGTCACGATGCGTGGCATCGACGACCCGACCCGGGCCGACACCGGTGTGCGAGATCTGCGCAGCTTTGAAGTCCGCGACGGCATCGGGCGGCTCGAAGGCTAAGGGGGTTTTCAATGAGGCGTGTTCCGACTTTCCCTGCACGTCCGAGCGCGGCTTTGGCGCATGGGCCATGATGCGCCACAGGCTTGCCACAGGACACCTCATGAAATTCAGCTTCTCATCCGAACAGGAAGAGTTCCGGGCGGCAGTGCGCCGCTTTCTGGCCGATCGCTCACCGACCAAGGAAGTCCGCCGTCTGATGGAGACCGAATCGGGCTTCGATCGCGACGCCTGGAAAGCGCTCAACAGCGAACTCGGCTTATGCGCGGTGCGCATCCCCGAATCGATGGGCGGCCACGGCTTCGGTTTCAGCGAGCACTGCATCGTGCTCGAAGAAATGGGCCGTGCCCTGCTGTGCGCACCCTACTTCGCGTCCACCGTGCTGGGCGCCGGCGCCATCCTCAATGCCGGCACGCCGATGCAGCAGCAGGCGCTGCTGCCGGCAATCGCCTCGGGTGAGACGATTGCCACCCTGGCAAGCACCGAAGACAGCGGCTCCTGGGACGCCGCTGCGACAACGCTCACCGCCACCGAGTCGGGAAGCCGCTGGCAACTCAACGGCCACAAGCGCTTCGTGCTCGACGGCCATACCGCCGACCTGATCGTGGTGCTGGCCCGCGCCCCCGGGTCAACCGGTAACGACGGCCTGTCGCTCTTTACCGTTCAGGGCACTGCATCAGGACTGTCGCGCCGTGCGCTCACCACGCTCGACCCGACCCGGAAGCTTGCGCACCTCACCTTCAGCAATGTCGAGGCCCAATTGCTCGGCGAGCAAGGCAAGGGTGCGGCGCCCTTCGAGACAACCATGATCGAAGCCGCGATCTGCCTGTCCAACGAGATGGTCGGCGGTGCGGCGCGCCTGCGTGAAGACGCGCTGGCCTACGCGATGATGCGCATGCAGTTCGGCCGCGTGATCGGCGCCTTCCAGTCGATGAAGCACAAGCAGGCCGACATGCTGCTGGAGGTCGAACTTGCCAAATCGGCAGCTTATTTCGCGGCTGCAGCGCTCGACGAGCAGGATGACGACATCGCGGTCACCGCATCGCTCACCAAGGCCTGCGCGAGCGACACCTATCTGCAGACCGCCATTCACGCCATCCAGATTCATGGCGGCATCGGTTTTACCTGGGACAACGACACGCATCTGTGGTTCAAGCGGGCCAAGAGTTCGGAGGCGCTGTTCGGCGATGCGCATCTGCACCGCGAACGCATGATGGCGCAGATGGCCGCGCCCAACACTGCAAGCAACGTTGCCGCCTGAGGAGACACACGACATGACCGAACAGACAGAATCCTCAGTGCGCGCCGAAGTGCGCGCCTGGCTCGAAGCCAACTGGCACACTGACAGCAGCCTGGTCGACTGGCGCAACAAGCTGATGGACGCCGGCTGGGGCACGCCGCACTGGCCGACTGAATGGTACGGCCGCGGCCTGCCGGTCGGGCTGCAGCCGGTCGTCGAAGAAGAATTCAAGCGAATCGGTGCGGTGGGTGTGGCCCGGGTCGGCATTCGCGTGCTGGCGGCCGCGACCATCCTGACCCACGGCACCGACGAGCAGAAAAAACGGTTTTTACGGCCGAGCATGACCGGCGAAGAAGCCTGGTGCCAGCTCTTCAGTGAACCCGGCAGCGGGTCGGACGCCGCCGGGGCGGTCACCCGCGCCGATCGCAAGGGCGACCACTATGTGATCAACGGCCAGAAGCTCTGGACTTCGGGGGCGCAGAAGGCCGACTTCGGACTGCTGCTGGCGCGCACCGACTGGGACAAGACCAAGCATGCCGGCCTGTCCTTTTTCATCATCGACATGCATCAGCCCGGCGTCACGGTGCAGCCGCTCAAGCAGATGAACGGCCATGCCACCTTCAACCAGGTCTTCATCACCGATGCGATCGTGCCGGCCGACAGGCTGGTGGCAGGCGAAGGCAAAGGCTGGGCAGTCGCCACCACCACGCTGATGCACGAGCGGCGTGCCGCCGATTCGCTGCGCTCCTGGGGTGCGGCAAAATCGGATCGCCCGGGTCGCATCTATGACGAGGAGCGCGCCGAAGCCGAAATCGCGCTCGCGCCCTACAAGTGGTATCCCAATCGCGCAGGCCGGATCGATCTGATCATTCCGCGGGCGAAAGAAACCGGCAAGCTTGATGACCCGGCGGTACGCCAGGAGATTGCCCGTCTGCTGACCCTGTCGAAAACCGCCGAATGGACCGCGCGCCGTGCGCGCAGCGCGCAGGAACAGGGCCGACCGCAAGGCCCCGAAGGCTCGCTCGGCAAACTCGCCGCCAGCCACATCGCACGCGCGGCGGCACGGGTGCACACCCTGCTGAGCGGTGCCGACTCCCTGCTGGCCGGGGCTGATGGCCCGCACGAGGGCACGATCGCCGAAATCCTGATCTCGGTGCCGGCGACCTCAATCGCCGGCGGCACCGACGAAATCCAGCGCAACATCATTGCCGAGCGCGTGCTCGGCATGCCGAAGGAGCCGAGCATCGATAGCGACAAACCGTATCGCGACGTGCCGCGAAACGGCGCGGGATGAGTCAGGCCACGCCGTTGCGCGGGAACGTCATTTGATCACTTGACCGCATCTCAATTGAGATACACTATTGTAAAAATGGAGAATCTGAGCATGGCGCATTCCTCGATGTTGCACGTCCGGGTGGACGACGAAATCAAGACGCAAGCCAGCGAGGCATTGGCAGCCATGGGGCTGTCTTTGTCAGATGCGGTACGCATTCTGCTCAAGCGCGTGGTGACCGACCAGGCCTTCCCCCTGGAGTTGAAGGTGCCCAACGCCCAGACTCGGGCAGCGATGGAAGAGGCCCGCGCCATTGCCAAATCACACACGGCGCGTTTTGAGTCGACCGAGGCCCTGATCGATGACCTCGAAAAAGCCCGCCGCCAGTAAGCGGACCACACCACCCAGGGCCAGCGATTACACCAAAACCTTCCTCAAAGACTGGGATCGGCTCTCGCATTCGGGTCGCTATGACCTTAAACGCCTGAAAGAGGCGATGCTGCTGCTCATTGGCAACGATGCGTCGCTGGGGCCTGAATGGCTTGACCACCCGCTCAAGGGTGATTGGGACGACCACCGCGAATGTCATATCGGTGGCGACTTCCTGCTGATCTACCGATTAGAGGGCAGCACCATCATCTTCGTTCGTGCCGGCACCCACTCCGACCTGTTTGAGGATTGAGCCGTGGATCTCGGATCATTTCCTGACTTTACCCATGCGACACGCCAGCACTGGGAGTCCATCACTGCCGCAGGGATCGCAGCGATCGGGATTCAGCGACGGGGAAGGCTGTGCCGCTGACGCCTCGCACCCTTAACAACTGCGAAGCCCTCGACGGCCAGGACCCGCTCGCCGGGCTGCGGGCGCAGTTTTCGCTGCCCGAGGGCGTCATCTACCTCGACGGCAATTCGCTCGGGCCGCTGCCTCTGGCCACCCCCGGGCGCATCGCACAGACGCTGAACGAAGAATGGGGCAAGGGCCTGATCACCAGCTGGAACACCGCTGGCTGGCTTGATCTGCCGCAGCAGGTCGGCGACAAGATCGCGCGTCTGATCGGCGCGCACCCCGGCGAGGTGGTAGCCGCCGACAGCACCTCGATCAATCTTTACAAGATCCTTAGTGCAGCGCTGAACATCGCCGCGGATGATCCGCGCCGAACCGCGATCGTGAGCGAACGCGGCAATTTCCCGACCGACCTCTATATCGCGCAGTCGCTGTGCCGGGATCGCGGACTGACGCTGCACCTGGTCGAACGTGATGAGCTGGACGCGGCATTGCGCGACGATGTCGCAGTGCTGATGCTCACCCATGTCGATTACCGGACCGGCACGATGCACGATATGGCCGCCTTGTGCGCCCAGGCTCATGAAGCCGGCATGCTGACCGTCTGGGATCTGGCCCACAGCGCCGGCGCGGTGCCGGTCGACCTGCATGCGGCGGGGGCCGACTTTGCGGTCGGTTGCGGCTACAAATACCTCAATGGCGGCCCCGGCGCCCCGGCCTTTTTGTGGATGAATCCGCGTCATGCCGATCGCATCAGGCAGCCGCTGACCGGCTGGTGGGGCCATGCGGCGCCCTTTGCGTTCACGACCGATTACATCCCTGCTGCCGGCGTCAATGGATTTCAGAGCGGCACGCCGTCGATCCTGGGCCTTGCCGCACTCGATTGCGGACTCGACACCCTGCTCGCCGCCGAAGGCCTCGGCGGCATGGTGGCATTACGGCGCAAATCGCTCGCGCTGACCTCGCTCTTCATGGCCCTCGTGCAGGAGCGGCTGCAGGGCCACGGCTTTGCGATCGCCACGCCCGCCGATGAGACACGGCGCGGATCGCAGGTCAGCCTGACGCGCGCAGAAGGCGCCTGGGCCATCATGCAGGCCCTGATCGAGCGCGGTGTGATCGGCGACTTTCGCGCCGGCGACGGCAAGCATCAGCACGACATCCTGCGATTCGGATTTGCCCCGCTCTATATCGGTCATGCCGATGTCTGGCAGGCAGTCGATCAGCTGCACCAGGTGATGCAAAGCGGGCAGTGGCGCGAGGCGCGCTTTGCCCAGCGCCATGCGGTGACCTGAGTCCGCAGTGACATCCCCCGAATTGACGCTTGTCTGCCTTTCGAGCCAGCATGAGTCAAACACGCACTGGGAGACGACACCATGAGCGCAGTCCTTGCCGACTACGGCACCGAAGAAGCAGCCATGCAGGCCTATCTCGCCGAAGGCGAGCAGCGCGCCATGCGCCTTGGCAATCGCGGGCCGATTCGGCGCACCGATGACGGCCGCATCCATCCCGACATTCTCGAGGCCTACTGGCGCTGCGGCTTTTACATCGTCGAGGACGTGCTCAAGGCCGACGAGCTTGCTGATATCGAACACGACTTTCGCAACCAGATCATGGACCGGCTGCCCACCGGACCCGGCGAGCCGCTCGACCACAAAGGCCGCCCGGCACTCGATACCGGGTGCAAGGCGCCGGCGCTGTTCTGGTCCAAGCCTCTGGGCGACCCGGCAGGCGGCACCAGCTTTGCCAATGGTCGCCATCCGGTCAAGATGTTCGAGCCGACCGCCCCCGTCGATGCACCGAAGGACGTCGTCTATCTGATCCTCGGATCGCTGCAGTTCTCGGAGGCCGCATTACGCGCCTACGGTCATCCCGACCTGCTGGCGGTGGCTGCGGCGATCAATGGCGACGACTTCGTGCCCTTCAACGAGGCGTTCTTCATCAAGGAACCCGGACTTGGCGCATCGGTCGCCTGGCATCAGGACGGTGTGACCCACTGGGACAGCCCCGACTGGGACCAGGGTTCGCATGGCTTCAACTTCATGGCGCAGCTCTACGGCTGCACCGCCGCCAATGGCGTCTGGGTTGTCCCCGGCTCGCACAAACTCGGCAAGGCCGACATCCGGGCCATGGCCGCTCGTGCCGGCTGCGACCGGTTTCCAGATGCGGTGCCGATCATCTGCAAGCCCGGCGATGTCGCGATCACCAATCGCCAGGCGGTGCATGGCTCCTTTGCCAACACCAGCCGCGACTGGCGGGTCACCGTCAACATGGGATTTCATCGTCGCGGTTCGGTGCTGGGCGTGAACTCCGCCGGTTCACTCCACGGCAAGCGGGGCATCTATGACGAGGCCCGCATCACAGAGCGCTCGAAAGTGATCGGCTATGCCATCGACGCCCGCAAACGCCGTTTCCCGGATGAGACGCCCTTCGTGTACCAGCCGCATCAGGCCAGTGGCGAGCGCCATGTCTGGAATGACGAGGCCCGGGCCGGGATCCTGAACTACAACCTGCTTGATCTGAGCATCTGAGTCGCGGCGGCTCGGTGCAGAAATCGTCCTGCTGAAGCGGCCGACACAGGCGCTCTTCAGCCGGTCGGGTCGCGCCAGATCGGGCCACGGGCACGCACCGGATCGAGCAGCCCGTAGTCGCCGGCAGACACCTCGAAGCCCTTCGGAAAGGGCGCTCGCGCCTCCATGCCAAGCGAGCGCATCACCCGGTCATCGCGGTAGTAGCACTGCACGCACAGAGTCACCAGCAGCGCGAAGTGCTTCATGTCGGCGCGCCTGAAATCATCGAGCACCTGCGACTGCGCATCGGCAGCGAGTGTGTGAAAGGTCTGCCCGCAAAGCGCATCAAGCCGATCGAGTGCGCTGATCAGTGCCGCGGCCTGAGCCTTCAGAGAATTGAGGAGGTCGGCCACGATCAGCGGGTCATCGGCGCCCGGCACCTCGAAGGCCTCACTTGCCGGAATCATGCATCCCAACACTGCCAGCAGGGAGCGCCTGTGGCTCGCTGTCAGCGGCGAATCGATCGCAGCGCTTTGAATCGGCACGGGCGTGGTGGGCGCAGTCATGGTGGGTGCGGGCAGGGCAGCTCAGTCGAAAAGATTGGCCAGACGGCGCTTGATGTTGTCGGCGACATAAAGGGCCAGCGCCTGGATCGTGCTGGTCGGATTGACGCCGGCCGAGGTCACGAAAATGCTGCCGTCGACGATGAAGAGATTTTTCACGTCATGGCTGCGGCCCCAGTCATTGACCACCGAACGTTCGGGGTCGGTCCCCATGCGCGCGGTGCCCATGTTGTGCCAGCCGCCGATCGACAGCGGCGAGGTCACCGAGACATCGACCGCACCGGCTGCCCGCAGCACCTCGGTCGCCCGCGCGGCGCTGTGCGCCAGCATCTTCAGGCTGTTCTCGCTCAGGGTGTAGGACACTTTCGGTGCGGGAATACCGCTTGAGTCTTTCAGCACCGGATCGAGCGTGACCCGGTTGTGGGCTTCCGGAAGGTCTTCGCAGATTGCGACCAGGCCAGCGATACGGTCGAAGAGGCCCCGATAGGCGGCATGGTGGCCGGCACCCATCGGCAGCTTGCCCGAGAGCATGCCGATCAGGGCGGTCTGCACCGGGCCGCGGCCGCGCGTGGTCTCGAAGGTATAGCCGCGCGTGAAACCGCGCGATCGGTCGGTCTCGTAAAACTGCTGGCTCCAGACTGCATCGATCGGGCCGCGATGGCCATCGAGCGCCGCCTCGAAGCGACCATAGACGCCTGCATAGGGATGGAACATCAGATTGCGCCCGACCATGCCACTCGAATTGGCCAGACCGTCGGGATGGCGTGAGGAGGCCGAGTTGAGCAGGATGCGCGGCGTGCCGATGCCGTTGCAGGCCACGATCACTACCTCGGCCGGCTGGAACTGCTCGATGCCATGCTCGTCGAAATAGATCACCCCGCTTGCCATGCCGGATTCGTTGGTGGTGATCTCGCGCACGCGGCAGCGGGTTCGCAGCATCACGCCAGCCCGCAGCGCCTCGGGCCAGTAGGTGATGTCGGTACTGGCCTTGGCGCCCTGGGCGCAGCCGGCGATGCACTGGCCAAGATTGATGCAGGGTGCACGCCCGCCGTACTCCTGCGTGGCGATGGTGCTGTCGGAGGGCCACCAGTGCCAGCCGAGCTGGTTGAAGCCCTTGCCGAGCGCCATGCCGGTGCGACCCAGCGGCAGCGGTGGCATCACCGGCGTCTTGGGCGGATAGGCCGGATCGCCCGCCAGCCCCGAGACGCCCATCATCCTGTCGTTTTCAGCGTAATAAGGCTCGAGCGTGCGGTAGTCGATCGGCCAGTCGTCAGCCACGCCATCGAGGCTGCGCACCCGGAAATCAGAGGGATGAAAACGCGGAAAGTGACCGGCATAAAGCACCGTGCCGCCGCCTACACCATTGAAGTTGGCGACCTTGATCGGCGAGTCGTCGTCGTTGACCGGATAGTCGACGTCGCTGGCGCGCCGGTTGGGGCTGAAATGGAACTCGCCCATCTGGCGCGCTTCATAGTCGCGGCCATTGCTCGGATAGTCGGTGGGTTTGACCCAGTCACCCTGCTCCAGACACAGGATGCGCATCCGTGTCTCGGCAAGGCTCCAGGCCACAGCCGCGCCCGACGCACCCGCGCCGATGATCAGTACATCGACCGGTGCATTCATCGCGATTGCCGCACTTGGGGGATACCCGCTTCAGCGACCGGTGAACTGCGGTTTGCGCTTCTCGACGAAGTGGGCCACGCCCTCCTTGAAGTCAGCGGAGGTGAAGCTGCCGGCCATGTCGCCGTTGGCCTCGTCGATCGCCTGGGCAAGCGTCTGGAACTGCGCATGCCAGATTTCGCGCTTCATCTCGCGCATTGAGCGCGGCGAGACTTCGGTGGCCAGCATGCGGGCATAAGCCATCACTTCCGGCATGAACTGCTCGTCCGGGATGACCCGGCTCACCAGGCCCATGGCCAGCGCCTCGGGGGCGCGTACGGTGCGGGCCGAATAGAGCAGATCGCAGGCATGGGCCATACCGACCAGGCGCGGCAGCAGCCATGACACGCCATGCTCGGCAATCAGGCCGCGTCGTGCGAAGGCGGTGGTGAAAACCGCCTTGTCGGACGCAAAGCGCATGTCGGCATAGAGCGACATGATCAGACCGAGACCCGCGCAGGGACCGTTGATCGCCGCAATAATTGGCCGCGGCACCGCCGGGAACCAGGAGTACTGGCGCTTGAAGTCCTCGTTCGCGGAGGCATCGAAGGGCTCGGGCACCGCAGGACGCGGGCGCGCCGTGCCACCGCCGCTGCCGGCCAGCGACTGCAGGTTGTTCATGTCGGCGCCGGCGCAAAAACCGCGCCCCGCCCCGGTCAGCACGATCACCCGCACGGCCTCGTCAGCCGATGCAGCCTTCATCGCGGCCCGAACATCGCGGTCCATCTCGGCACGCCAGGCATTGAGCTTGTCGGGGCGGTTGAGGGTAATCACGGCAATGCCGTCTTCAACCCGGTACAGCACGTCTTCATAGGTCATGGTGGTCTCCTCCTCATCCTCGTGTCAGGGATCAGCCCCGAACTGCGCCGGGGTCTGCAAACCGATGCTCAGACGCTGGGGGTTTCCAGCGCCAGAAATGCCTGGAGCTTTGCCTCGCCTTGCGGCATCGCGCGCAGCGTGGCCTCGATCGCAGCGCGTGCCTGCCCGCGCGAATGCTTCACGGTATCGACCGAATGCCAGCGCACGAAACCCTGCCACAGCGGATCGAGCAGGCGCTCGCCAGGAATGCGCCGGCCGTCATTGGTCTTGAAGGTGAAACTGCGCAACTCTGAAATCGCCGACTGCAGATAAGCCACATGGATCTGCTCATCTTCGCGAATTCGCTCGACCATGACTGCGGCCTGCTCGGCCGTGTCGCGGCGATCGGCAAAGCAGGCCGGATCGCGCATGACCCGCGTGCAGAAGCTGAAGAAGGCCTCGGCGCGGATCTCGATCATGAGTACATTCATCATCATGACGATGATCTGCTCATAGGGCGCATCGATCATCGGCAGCAGCCGGTCGCCGGCGGGCCGCGCAAGCGATGGCGGTACCTCGGGCATCGGCCAGGCGTCGCGACCGAACAGCATGTCGCGCACCGCAAACCACATGGTGTCGTGTCCGCCGATGCCCGATTCGGGCACTCCGCCCTCATCGAAACCGTGCGCCCTGAACAGCCCCTTGCCCAGATGGCCGACAGTGGTCTGGCTGAGGTCTTCTTCGATGATGGCCTGAAAATTGGGCACCGGAATGGTCGCCAGAATGCGCCCGCGCGCCTCGACCACGCCGGTGACCGTCAGCGAATTCCAGAGCGTCTGCCCGCATCCCCACTGCAGCAGCAGGCGTTGCTGCTCGAAGCTCGGATAGTTGCCCATGGTGAGCAGGGCGCCCGAAGCATCGATCAGGGGCCAGCCACGCGCGGCCAAGGCCTGCTGCCAGCCCCGTACCGCCGGCCAGCGCCCGAGGGTGCGCGGCGACTGGTAGGCGCCTGCCGCATCGAAGCCACCGTGCAGCCGATGCCCGACCGCTTCGAGCGGGCGGGCATAGGGATGCTCGGACATCAGTTGTGCTTCGTCGAATACCAGTGCTGCGCCCATCTTGCGGGTCCTTTGTATGAAAGCGCGTTGAGACGACTCAACTGGACTCAGAGACGCTCGATGATGATCGCCGGAGCCATGCCGCCTGCGGCACACATCGTGACCAGACCGCGCTTGAGGTCACGACGCTCGAGTTCGTCGAGAATGGTGCCAATCAGGATCGAACCGGTCCCGCCAATCGGATGGCCCAGCGCCATCGCACCGCCATTCACATTGACCTTGTCGCGATCGAGCTTGAGGTCGCGGATGAACTTCTCGGCGACCACCGAAAACGCCTCGTTGATCTCGAACAGATCGATGTCATCGAGGGTCAGACCAGCCTTGGCCAGTACCTTGCGGGCAGCCGGCACCGGCGCATTGAGCATCAGCGTGGGACAGTCACCGACATTGGCCATTGCGACGATGCGCGCGCGGGGCTTCAGGCCCTTGGCTTTGGCATAGGCAGGCGACGCCAGCAGCACCGCACCCGCACCATCGACCACTCCTGACGAATTGCCGGCGTGATGGACATGCTTGATATCGAGGCCGGGATACTTCGCCAGGATCAGGCTGCGGAAGGTATTGCCCTTGTCGTCGAGCGGCATATCGGCCAGCGCCGGGAAGGCGGCCTTGATCTCGGACAGGCCCTGCAGCGTGGTCTGGGGACGCGGAAACTCCTCATGATCGAGTGCGAGCGTGCCGTCGGCCTTGAAGGTCGGGATCAGGCTCTTCTTGAAGTGACCGTTGGCGATCGCGTGCGCGGCGCGCTGCTGGCTGACCAGCGCGAGTTCATCGAGCGCCTGACGCGAGATGCCTTCCATGGTGGCGATCGCATCGGCACACACGCCCTGATGCGACTGCGGATGCGAGGCGCGCAGACGCAGATTGCCGGCATCCATCAGGGCCGGGCCTTCATCGGGGGCGCGACGGCCGGTCATCGACATCATCTCTGAGCCGCCGGCAATCATCAGGTCTTCCATGCCGGCCATGATCGACGCCGCCGCCATGCTGACCGAGGTGATGCCCGAGCCGCAAAAGCGATCGAGGGTCACGCCGCTTGCGCGGATATCGAAGCCGGCATCGAGTGCGGCCATGCGGGCCAGGTCCATGGACTGTGGACCGCGCTGCGAGCTGGTGCCCCAGATGATGTCGTCGATCTCGGCGGTCTTGAGGTCATTGCGCGCGGCCAGTGCCTTGAGCACATTGGCGGCCACATGCTGCGGATGCATGTCGGCGAGCGCGCCTTTGCCGACCTTGCCGATACCGCGCGGTGTGCGGCAGGCGTCGATGATGAGAGCTTCAGTCATGGGGTGTCTCCTTGTCTGGATGGGGGGGCAGCCCTGAATCATGCCATCGATGGCACAGCAGGCTGCTCGAAGGAATCACATTTCGGGACGAGACCAGCTCAGCCCGGAAAGAAGCGGTTGGCCGGCCGTGGCAGCCCGAGGTTTTCGCGCAGCGTGGCGCCTTCGTACTCGGTGCGGAAAAGGCCGCGACGCTGCAACTCCGGTACGACCCGATCGACCATGTCATCCAGGCCCGCCGGCAGGTAGGGAAACAGGATGTTGAAACCGTCACTGCCGTCTTCCTCGATCCAGGCCTGCATCTCATCGGCGATGCTGGCCGGCGTGCCGACAAAGGCCAGCCCGGCATAGCCGCCCAGCCGCTGGGCCAGTTGCCGGACGGTAAGGTTTTCACGGCGCGCCAGGGCAATCGTTCGCTCGCGCCCGCTCTTGCTGGCATTGGTCTCGGGGATGTCATCGGGCAGCGGCGCATCCGGGTCGAAAGCCGAGGCATCGTGGCCGAGCGCGATCGACAGCGAAGCAATCGCGCTGTCGTAGTGCACCAGACTGTCGAGCAGCAGGCGCTTGTCGCGCGCTTCCTCGATCGTGTCGCCGACCACCACCAATGCACCTGGCAGGATTTTCAGATGCTCGCGCGACCGCCCGATCGCATCCATGCGCGACTTCACGTCCTGATAGAAAGCCTTGCCCGCGGCGAGCGTGGCCTGCGCGGTAAAGACCACCTCGGCGGTTTCGGCGGCGAGCTGCTTGCCCGCTTCTGACGCGCCTGCCTGCACGATCACCGGCCAGCCCTGCACCGGACGGGCCACATTGAGCGGACCGCGCACCGAAAAAAACTCACCCCTGTGATCGAGCACATGCATTTTCTCGGGGTCGAAAAAAAGCCCGGTCTTCACGTCGCGCGTAAAAGCATCATCGGCAAAGGAGTCCCACAGCCCGGTCACCACATCGACGAACTCGCGTGCCCGACGATAACGCTCGCCGTGTTCGAGATGATCTTCCCGGCCGAAGTTGAGCGCGGCATCCGGGTTGGACGTGGTCACCACATTCCAGCCGGCCCGCCCGCCGCTCAGGTGATCGAGCGATGCAAACTTGCGCGCGAGGATGTAAGGCTCTTCGAAGGTGGTCGAGGCGGTGGCCACCAGTCCGATGTGCTTCGTGAGGACCGCCAGCGCCGGCAGCAGGGTCAGCGGATCAAAGGACGTGACGGTATGGCTGCGCTTGAGTGCCTCGATCGGCATGTTGAGCACGGCCAGATGATCAGCCATGAAAAACGCATCGAATCGGCCGGCTTCAAGTTTCTGCGTAAACCTGGCGAGATGCTCGAAGTTGAAATTGGCATCGGGCAGCCCGCCGGGATAACGCCAGCCGCCGGTGTGAATCGTGGTCGGCCGCATGAAGGCGCCGAGTCTCATTTTGCGCATGGTGTCGGTCTCCGGACAGACTCGGTGATCGGGCTGAACCTCGGATGAAGCTGCGCTGATCGCGCAGCGCTCAGCCCAATGCGAGCTTGCGCTCGACCGCCCGCGAAAAGAAGGCGCTGCCCAGTGGAATCGCCTGATCATTGAAATCGTAGGCCGGGTTATGCACCTCGCAATCACCGTCACCGTCACCATTGCCGATGTTCACGAAACAGCCCGGCACGCGATCGAGCATGAAAGAAAAATCTTCCGAGGCCATGATGAGTGGCGGGTTGCGATCGACCTTGTCGGCACCGACCAGCTCGGCGCAGACCGAGGCCGCGAAGTCGGCCTCGTTGGTGTCATTGACGGTTGGCGCAAAGTTCACGCGAAAGTCCACGGTCGCGGTAGCACCCATCGACTCGGCAACCCCACTGGCAATGCGACGCATATTGCGCTCGACCATCGCCATCACGTCCCTGGAGAAGGCCCGTACCGTGCCCGACAGGCGCGCGGTTTGCGGAATCACGTTGTAGGCATCGCCGGCATGAAACTGCGTCACCGACACCACCGCGGTATCGACCGGGCGCACATTGCGCGACACGATGGTCTGCAGGGTCGAGGCGATCTGCACGCCCACCATCAGCGAATCGATGCCGGCCTCGGGGCGCGCACCATGCGAACCAACGCCGGTGATGTCGATATCAAAAAAGGCACCACCCGCCATCATCGCGCCCGAGCGCACGCAGAACTGCCCGATCGGCAATTTGGGCCGGTTGTGCATACCGAAGACCCAGTCACACGGAAAACGCGTGAACAGGCCATCGTCGATCATCGCCTTCGCCCCGCCCAGTCCCTCTTCGGCCGGCTGGAAGATGAAGTGGACCGTGCCGTCGAAATTGCGCGTGGCTGCCAGATAGCGAGCGGCGCCAAGCAGCATGGTGGTGTGGCCATCATGACCGCAGGCATGCATGCGACCGGCATGCTGCGAACGATGATCGAAGGTGTTGGTCTCCTGGATCGGCAGGGCATCCATGTCGGCGCGAAGGCCAATCGATCGGGACGAGGAACCGGCCTTCAGGACGCCGACAACACCGGTTTTTCCCACACCGCGATGCACCTCGATGCCATAGCTTTCAAGCGCCTGCGCAACACGCTCGGCAGTCCGGGACTCATCGAAGCCAAGCTCGGGATGGGCATGAATGTCACGCCGAAAGGCGGTCAGTTCGTCATGAAAGAGGGCGATGCGGTCGATGGCAGACATCAGGAGCTCCTGCAGGGAAGATCAAGTGATCGCGCATCATCGCTCATGTCGACGCCTGTCCGGGCACAGCCAGCAGCAACTCGCCGCTTGCAACCGCTTCAAGGCTGCCATGTCGGGGTGTACGATCGGATGTCATGAGCAAGCCCCACCCTTCCGATCCATCTGTGCCGGCATCTGCCAGCCTGTCGGCCGCAGCGCCACTGAGCCTGATCGTCTACACCGACTACAAGAGCCCCTACGCCTTCGTGGCCGATGCCGCCATCCGGGCCATCGCCCTGCAATACCCGGTGCATCTCGACTGGCGACCCTACACGCTGCGCATCGAGGAGTTCATGGGCACTGTCGAGGCGCGTACCGTGCACAACTGGCGCAAGGTCCGTTATGGCTACATGGACGCCCGACGCATGGCCAACCGTCAGGGCCTGATCATGAAAGGACCGCGACGCATCTATCGCGGCGAGCTCTCGAGCACCGGCTTGCTGTTCGCTCAGGATCACGGATTTTTCGAGGCGTATCACGCGTCCACCTTCGAACGCTTCTGGCGGCACGACCTCGATATCGATTCTCTTGAGGAGATGAGCCGCCACATCGATGCGCTGGGTGCATCAGGCGCCGACTTTGTCCGCTTTGCGCAGGGCGAAGGTGGCGCGCGCGAACGGCGCCTCGTGGGCGAGGCCGAAGCGCTCGGCATCTTCGGTGTACCGATGATGATCTTCGATGATCAGCTCTACTGGGGCGGTGACCGGCTCGCAATGGTGCGCGAGGCGATCGAGCAGACCCTGAGCGCCGCCGGCGAGGCCCTGCGGCGCTTGAACAGCCGCCCCGCCTGAGGCGACACCCGGTCACTCAGTCGTAAAACGCCACGCCCTTTTGCAGCCCCTGCCACTGCTGCTCGTCGTGGCCGAAGATCACGGTGGCACCTCGCTCGCCAATGCGCCGGATCTCGTCCATCGAGCGCGTTGCCGCATTGTGGTCCCAGGTCTGACGCGGATGAACGCCCTGCTCGAGATTGGCACGCAGCGCGACCGCATCCGAGGTCAGCAGCACACTCCCGGTGCGATCGAGTGAGACCAGCGCGCAGCTCATGCCGGGCGTGTGCCCCGGCATCGGAAGCAGCACGATGCGCCCGTCGTTGAACAGATCGCGTTCGCCCTCGAAGGTGTCGAAGGGCATCGGCTGATCCCAGTCGATCGGCATCATGCCGATCTTCGGGCCGAGTTCGGCGCGGGCGGTCTCGAGCTCGCGGGCATGGCAGACCACAGTGGCCTTCGTGAAAAACGCATTGCAGCCGCAGTGGTCGGTATGCAGATGCGAATTGACAACCAGATCGATGTCGAGCGGCCCGAGCCCGAGCAGTGCCAGTTCATCGATCACGTTGTCGCGCGGCCCCTGCAGAGGCACCAGCACCTTTGACTTGTCGCCCCAGCGCGGCAGCGGATCGATCGCGATGTCGGGATGGCAGCCGGTATCGAAGAGCACATTGCCCTGCGGATGACGCAGCAGATGACAGATCACCGGCAGATCGATGGTTTCATCACGCGCGGCATCGGGAAAGTAAACGCCTTTGCGCATTCGCAGTCGGCCACCGGACAGCACATGCCATTTCATCGTGTCCCCTCCCTGTTGCGCGGCAGACTGGTCGCCAGCATCGCGCCGAGCAGATTGCCGACTGCCGCGATCATCATTGCGCTGTGATAGGCCTGCGTTCGGTCGAAAAGCCAGCCAGCCACCACCGGCAGGCTGACCGCGGCAACGCACCAGGCGATATAGAGCTGGCTGGCGACCCGACCAAACACATTCTTGTGCCAGTAGCGGGCAATCGCCCCGGCCGTCAGTCCGGAAACGAATCCGTAGCCCATGCCGATCAGCGTCATGGCCAGTACTGCTACCGCCGGCCCCGGAAACACCAGCAACAGCAGCGATCCCGCCAAGGCGATGAGATGGGCACCGCAGGCCACCCACGGCACCTCGAAGCGATCGACCAGCCAACCACCACCGATTCGGGCGGCCGCGATCGCCCCGGTGATGAAAGTCGTGCCGCCCAGGGCAAAAGCGGTGGCCGCGCCATAAGCCTGCAGGATGCCGGCCGACTGGCTCATTACCATCAGGCCCGCTGCGGCCGCCAGGAAAAACACGCCGAAAAGTCGCGCAAACAGGCTCCAGCGACGATCTTCGCTGCCCTGTGCGTCGGCCTGACCGTCCTGCATGCGGATGTCGGCCAGGCGCAGCAGCAGCGCCGCCGCCAGGGTGGCCAGCGCGACCGTGATTGCCAGTCCGACCAGCGTTGCCCGTAATCCGAACGCAGCGATCGACCAGCCGAAAATCGGCGCGCCGATCATCGCGCCCAGGGGATACAGGCTCACCACATAACCATTGGCCAGGCCGCTCATCGACTCGACGGTCTGGTTGAGGCCCTGCTGCATCATCACGAAGGCCACCCCGCCGCCCAGTCCGAAGAGCAGTCCGTAGCCCAGCATCAATTGCCCGATGCCGGTGGCGCTGGCCGCCACCAGCAGGCCGACTGCGCTGCACAGCCCAGCGCACAGCAACAGACCAACCGGTGCAAACCGTCGGTAGAGCACTGGCCCGGCAAGCATGCCGAGCGTCAGACAGATCGAGGCCACCGAGAAAACCAGCGCCATCTGGGCGCGCCCGATACCGAGCATCGTCTCCATCGGCTTGAGGAACACGCTGAAGGCGTAGATCGTTCCGAACGGCAGATTGAGGAGGGTGGCCGCCGCCATCGCGCAGGCACTGCGCTGCCTCGCCGTCAGGGCCGACTGGGCGGGTTGGGATTGGGAGGGGCGGGCGGCGGACATGGTCAGTCGAAATCAAGCACGGGCCGCGATACCCCGCCTAAGCCCTGGCCGCCGGCTTCTTGCGCGGCGCCTGCATTGGCAGCCAGGTTGTCGCAAACGACTGGTAGTCGTCGCTGCTGGCATCCTCATGCAAGGTCGACTCGCGCTCGTCCCAGAAATCGTTCCAGAGCTCGAACAGCCCCGACTGATTCTGATGCGGTGCGTTGGCCTCGAGCCAGTCGGCAATGAGCCGATCGTCCGGGCGCTTCATGAGCACGGTATCGAGCAGGCGCTTTGCGGTTCGCTGGCTGAAGGGCGGCTTGTCGGTCAGACCGAGCACACCCTGCAGCATGATGACCAGCAGTCGCGCTTCATCGCTGGTGCCGCCGGTGAGCTTTTTCCAGTGGGAGGTGGTGCGATCGTCGTGATCATCGACATCGGCCAGCGCGTTTTCGGGCATCACCAGCAGTTCATGGAGCCGGTTGACCGACGGGTCGCCCGCGACCAGCACATGCAAAGGCGTTGCCGAATCGACAATCACCGCCTTGAGGGCCGGCGCACGTTCAGCCCAGACCGTCTCGACAATCGCGCGATACCGTTCTGGCAGGCCCTCGGGCGGCGCAGCAAGCTTGCGAGGTGCCTTGCGGATCGCTTCGATCAGTTTTTCCAGGCCCTGCTGATTCGCAATCCAGGTCGTTTTGCGCGTGTAGACCATGATCAGCAGCCCGGTCATGATGATCTGCTCGGGCTCGAAGTCGGTGTCGGGCGCCTCGCCCTGCAGGGCCTGCGAAATCGCGCCGGCGGCATCGCGCCGGCGGCGAACCCGCTCGGCGTCCTCGTACTGCTGCATGAAGTCGGCAAACGAATACTGCGCCCAGGACGAGACCACCGCCTCTTCATATTGCTGTTTCTGTTCGGGGTCGATGTCCTCGAGCTCGATGCCGTCGCGGATCGCCAGAATCCGCTTGATGTCATTCGAGGCGCCACGGGTGTGAAAGAGCAGCCCGTTATCGGCAATCGAGCGGGCCGCGAGCCGGATGTCTCCCTGGCTGATCTTCTCGAGATGCAGATTGACCAGCCCGAGCATGCTGCGCATCGCGCGCTCGAGATCGGCCCTCAGGTTTTCGGAGCCAAGAACGCTGGCGATCTTGCGGATCGCACGCGTACCTTCGCGCGATATCGCCTCCTGATTTTCGGGAGTGATGATGCCCGAGCCGATGCCGTGCAGCCAGGCGCGTTCAAAGAGTGATCGTGAATCCCGATGTGCGACCCAGTTCACAGCACATCATCCTCATCGTCGTCCTCGTCGAGTGCCTTAGCCTGCGCCGACTTGGGTGGCGCGAGAGGCACCTCCAGCGAGCGCAGATGCCGCATTCGCAGCACCTCGAGGACTTCGCGAAAAATTTCGTAGTGTTCGCAGCGCAGCCGCCAGGACAGCTCGCGCCAATCCTGATCCTGCACCTCGCGCAGCGCGACAATCTCTCCGCGCTGGTAGTCGCCGGGATCACCGAGGTCGAGATCGGCATTCGAGGTCGGAATGCCCGCCGATTCGTCGCCCTCGAGCTGGGAATAGGTGCCATTGCGAAAGAAGTACTCCACCTCTTCATGGCGCTCGGAAAAATAGTCGGCGAGCGCGCTCACGCCATCGGCGGTGCTGCCCAGCGATTCGATGAATTCATCGGTGCGGTCTTCGTCGGCAAAGACCACCGAATTGATCATGCCCTTGAGCGACTCGTGGTTGCGCTCACGATATTCGCGCTCCAGCACCACTGCGGCCAGAAACGCCTTGGGCGAGATCAGTTCGCTGATGATCGAACTGCGCGAACTGTCATGCTCGCGCAGGATGGCCACCACGTCGCGCGAGGGCATCTCATCGATCACCCTGGCCAGCGCGTAATCGCCCTCGGCATCGGCGACCGTCGCCAGTGCGCGTTCAGCACTGTCGATGTTGCCCTCGTAGACCAGACTCGACACCGTGCTGACGATCGCATGCGTCATTCGCTGCTCCTGCGGTCAAAGCCCTGTTGCTCGAGATAATCCTCGCTCAACTGGTCGTCATCCCCGTCTTCGCGATCATCGCCGTCATCGGCAGCCTGCTCGCTGCGCGGCCCGAGGCGCCGCGACAGCGCAAATTCCAGCGCCACGACGGTAGCCAGAAAATCCTCGCCAGACGCATTCGCCAGCACGGTCATGACCAGCGGCTGCGCCCACGCTGCCACCGTCACCGCCGATGCCACCTCCTGCCAGGGCGGAAATTCACCCGGCGACTGAGTGAGCAGATCGGCAACCGCCTGATGGCCGCCCGGCGGAAATTCGAAGGCACTGTGAAAGACCGGTGCCACCAGCACCGGATCGAAACCCATCAGTGGCAGGAGTGCCTTCAGCTGACTGCGCTTGTCCTTGAGCCTTGCCTGCAGGACATCGCGACCATCCGAATCGAAGCGAAGATCATCGAGATCGGCGCGATAGCTTTCGTCGAGCTCATAAAAATAGTCGGAAAGGCTCATCGGATCTGCTCGAGATAGGTCTGGAACATGGCGCGCGCCGTCTCGAGCGGATTCTCGAGGAGATGCTTGCGTCGCTTCTGGTCGTGCGCCCGGCGCCGGTCCTCGTCGATCAGCAGTTCATAAGCCTGCTGAGCTTCGCGAAACCGCGCCGCGGCATCGGCATCCGGGTTACGGTCCGGGTGAAAAAAAGACGCCTTCTTGCGAAAGGCGAGCTTGATATCAGCCGTGCTGGCACTCGATGGAACACCGAGGATATCGTATGGATCGCTGCTTGATTCGAGCATGGGGTTGCCTCGATGAAAGGGAGTTGCCTCGATGTCAATCAGGCTGGCGCACTGCACCAGGGATGTCGAGCGTCATTCTCAGGCCGACGTGAGCCGTGCCAGGCGGGCAGCCTCCTGAACTTGCGCATCCTCGATGACAGCGATGACATCACGCACATCGACCGGCCCGGTGCGATGCTCGAAGCGGCCTGTGAGTGGCGACTCGGGCGTGAGCAGGCCGCGCGCATAAAGGTCCCAGATCTCGTTGCCATAGTCGGTGACCAGCAGCGAGGGCTCGAAGCGGCCGAAAAAATCGCGCAGGTTTTCAACATCGCGCAGCAGCATGCGATTGGCGTGATTGTTGCCCGCGGCATCGACAGCCTGAGGCAGATCGATGATCACCGGCCCGTCTGCTGCCAGCAGGATGTTGAATTCGGACAGGTCGCCGTGAACGATGCCGGCGCACAGCATGCGAACCACCTCGCCGATCAGGGCATCGTGATAGACCACGGCATCTTCCGGCGTGAAGATCACATCATTAAGCCGCGGTGCGGCATCGCCATGCTCATCGGTGACCAGCTCCATGAGCAGGACGCCTTCATAGAAATTGCGCGGCGCCGGCACTCGAACGCCCGCGGCTGCCAGCCGATAAAGCGCATCAACCTCGGCACTGCGCCAGGCCGCCTCCTGAGACTCGCGCCCGAAACGCGTGCCCTTGGCCATCGCACGCGCCTGGCGGCTGTTCTTGACCTTGCGGTTCTCGGTGTAGTCGACTGCCTGTCTAAAGCTGCGCTGGGTGGCATCCTTGTAGATCTTGGCGCACAGGGTTTCACCTGCACAGCGCACCACATAGACCGTCGCTTCCTTGCCGCTCATGAGTTGCCTCACGACCGAGTCGATCAGCCCTTCTTCGAGCAGCGATTGCAGTCGCTTGGGTGTTTTCATCCCGCCATTCTGGGGCATTCGCCCGAAAGACTCAGGCGTCGACCGTCAAAAGGTCGGTGGCGAGCAGCACTTCACCGCCGAAGTGGGCCTTGGCCAGAGCAATCCACTGCGGCTCGGAGCCGGGCTGTGGCGCCGGCACCGGATGGTTGAGCACGAGCGTTCGCACGCCGCAGTCGGCGGCAGTCTTGCCGGCCTGGGCGACATCGGAGTGGTAATCGAGCACGTCGCGAAAGCGCTTGAAGGGCGCCTTCTCGATGATGTCGCGGCGGATGACGGTTTGCACATAGACATCGGCACCACGGCAAAGCCGGCTCAGCCCTTCGCAGGGCACGGTATCACCGGCAATCGCAACCACCTTGCCCTGCGCCTCGATCCGAAAACCCATGGTCGGATGAACCGGGCTGTGGTCGGTTGGCTCAGCCGTCACCCGAATGCCATCCGACTCGAAAACCAGCCCGGGCATGACCTCATGCACCGTGACTTTCGGTGCTTCACTCAGATCGTCATGGTGCGACATGCGGTAATGCACGTCGGTGTCGAGCATCGCCAGTGTCGCCTCGGTGAATCGCCTGAATCCGGTCGGCCCGTAGGCTGTGAGGGGGTTGGATTGCGGGCTCGAAATCCAGCGGGTAGTGATCACGTCGTTATAGTCGGTGGTGTGATCACTGTGCATATGCGTCACGAAGAGCGCAGTCAGATCGCGAGCCGTCATGCCGACTGCGGCACCCCGCATCAGCACCGCCCGGCCGCAGTCGAACAGAAGGTCGGTCTTGCCGATGCGCACGAGCGTTGACGGACCCGCACGGTCGGGAGTGACGAGCGGCGAACCGCTGCCGAGAATGATGACCTGCATCAGGGCGCCTCAGCCTACCCTGGGATGCGCACCGGCAGCTTCGTAAAGCCACGCACAAAAGGAGACCGAACCCGTGTCGGCTCACCCACCACCTCGATCACCGGGAACCGCGCGAGCAGCTCTTCCCAGAGGATCTTGAGCTGCAGTTCGGCCAGCCGGTTGCCGACGCAGCGATGAATGCCGAAGCCGAAAGACAGATGCTGGCGCGGCCGCTCACGATCGACGATGAAGCGATCAGGCTCGGGAATCGCAGAATCATCGCGGTTGCCCGACAGGTACCACATCGCAAGCTTGTCGCCCTTGCGGATCTGCTGGCCGGCGAGCTCGGTGTCCTGCAGCGCGGTTCGGCGCATATAAGCCAGCGGTGTCTGCCAGCGGATGATTTCGGGCACCAGGCTGTCGATCAGGGCCGGATTGGCGCGCAGCTTGGCCATCTCATGCGGGAACTGATGCAGGGCCAGCAGCCCGCCGGTCATGGAATTGCGGGTGGTGTCGTTGCCGCCCACGATCAACAGCACGAGGTTGCCCATGAATTCCTGGGGGCCCATATTGCGGGTGGCCGGACTGTGAGCCAACATCGAAATCAGGTCGGTTTTGGGCGGCGCATTGACCCGATCGTTCCACAGGCGCATGAAATAGCCGAGCATATTGCGAAGCTCGGCCATGCGAACTTCCGGCTCAGGCGCATCAGGATTGGTCGCCTTGTTGGCGGTTGCAATGTCCGACCAGAAAGTGAGCAGGCGCCGGTCTTCCAGCGGGAAATCGAAAAGGGTCGCGAGCATGAAGGTGGTGAGCTCGATCGAGACCTTGTCGACCCAGTCGAAGGTCTCGTTGCGCGGCAGGCTCTCGAGCACCCTGATGGTGCGCTCGCGAATCAGATCATTCCAGTTGTTCAGGTTGCTCGGCGCAACAATCGGGCTCACCGCCTTGCGCTGGTCGTCATGCTTGGGCTGATCCATAGCGATGAACATCGGCAGCTGCTGCTCGCCGACCTGATCGACCAGCGTAATGCCGCCATGGGTCCAGTCGGAGGAAAAGACGGCATGGTTGGTATCGACCGCCATGATGTCCTTGTAGCGGGTGACCGACCAGTAGTCGCCCACGCCCTCGATCGGACTGTGCGAACGATGAACCGGGGCCTCGCGACGCAAACGCTCCAGCGTGAAACCGACGGTATCGTCAACGAACCCCTGCACATCGGCGGGATTGAGCTGATCGAGGGGGAGAGCCTGGACTTGTGCTCGCGCGGCGGCTGATTCGGCGGCCGAACGGGGGAGTGCAAAGGCGGGGGTCTCAAGGACTGAGCTCATGACGGCGTCTCCTGATTTTTAAGCTGGAAAATACTAGCACGCTACCAGACACCAGTGTCTCGAAAAAAAGTTTTTTTCCGACCCTTTTGACGATTCGTCGACCGCCTGCAGGCTCAAAACGGCCGAATGCGCTGTCAGAGCACCCGTGACGGGACACATTACATAGGATTAAAAAATCGACTGAAAGCAGGAAAAAACGCCCACCATGGCCTCGCCAATTCCCGACGGTTCCAGACAGGCCAGCCCTGCGCCAGCACGGCACGGGCTGGTGGTGCCGTACGCCTGGCTGGGCACCGTGCTGCTGGCGCAAACAGCGCTTGCGACCTTTCTGCTGCGGGAGACCGAATGGGGCGTGGCGTCTCTGGTCAGTCTTGGCCTGAGTGCCATTGCCAGCGGTCTGGTTCTGCTGCGCGTCTTCGAGGCGCGTATTGGCCGGGTTCAGCGCAAGCTTGAGAGCATCTTGTCCGAACTTGAGCATGCCCGTCCGACTATCGGCTCGCACTCAAGGGATGCCGGTGTGCTGGAGCTGATCGACAGCATCGCTGCACATACAAGCACTTTGATTTCGATGACCGTCGAGCGTGAGAAGCAGATTCTCAAGGCCGCCCTGCAAGACCCGGTCACCGGGCTTGGCAATCGGACCGTGCTCAGTCACCGCATCGACATCGCGATCAAGGCTCAAGCCGAATCAGGCGCGCGCTTCTGCATTGCGATCGTCGAAATCGGCCGATTCAAGGAAATCGCCGAGATGCTCGGCACCGGCCAGATGAATGATGGCGTCAACCAGATTGCGCGCCGGCTGAGGCGTGAGCTTCGCAAGGACGACACGATCGTTCGCCTGGGCGATGAGCGCTTTGCCTTGCTTGTCAGAGGTGACCGCGATGTCGCGGAGCCGGTCCTGAACCGGATTGCCGAGTCGGGCAGACAGCCGCTGATGATTGGCGGCGAGTTGGTCGACATCAAGGTGCACATCGGTGCTGCGATGTATCCGGACGACGCAAACTCCGAGACCAATCTGCTGCTGCATGCGCAGCTCGCCGCCGAGCGTTCGAGTCGCAATCGCACCGCATCCGGGTTCTTTGAAGCAAAGCAGGACAACAAGCTCACGGTCCAACGCAACGATTCGCGGGAATTGATGTCGTTGCAGTCTGATCTGAACCGTGCGATTGCCGATCGACAACTGTTCCTGGTCTACCAGCCCAAGCTTGACCTGAAAACCGGTCTGTTCACTGGCATCGAAGCGCTGATTCGTTGGCAGCACCCGAAAAAGGGCCTGGTGTCGCCGGATCAGTTCATTCCGATGGCCGAAGAAAACGGTCTGATGCAAAGCATCACCGAGTGGGTCTTGACCGAAGGCGCCGGCTTTGCAAAAGCACTCTGCTCACGCAGGCCCGAGATGTGCGTGTCGGTGAATATCTCAGCCCAGGACATCGAACGACGAGGCTTTTCAGCCTTCGCAAATCAGGCGATTCGCGATCAGGGCATCCTGCCCGGCCAGCTGTGCCTTGAAGTCACCGAAAGCGGCCTGTTTGAAGACACTGCCAATGTGATTGCCACCCTGTCAGAACTGTCGAATGCCGGACTCAGGCTTTCGATCGATGACTTCGGAACGGGTTATTCGACCCTGAAGCAGTTACAGCATCTGCCAGTCAGCGAGATGAAGATCGACCGCTCCTTTGTCAGTGGCCTGGCTTCGAACACCAAAAATCAGGCCATTCTCAAATCGATGATCGATATGGGCGCCCGCATGGGTATGCGAGTGGTCGCCGAAGGGGTCGAGTCATTCAGAGAGATGCAAGCGCTGCAGAAACTGGGATGCCATGAAGTGCAAGGCTTCTTCATCTCGCGCCCTCTGCCCGCGCAGGAGGTCCTGTCATTCATCGATATGCGTCATGCACTGTACGACTCATCCCGCGAAGACGCTCTGAAGCTTGCTTCGCAGCACTGAACGCGCAGGGTCAATGACTCGCCGGGCACAGTCTGAGCAGGACAAGGAGGAGCGCTTGCCGATCTTTGCTGTTCATCATATAAGTGCGAAGTCGACATGCTGCATCGCAACGATGCCGCGGGTGACGGTGATTCGGGGCGGTGCGCGATGAAAGGCATGATCTTTACCGAGTTTCTCGAACTGGTCGAAAGGACCCACTCGGCTGAACTCGCCGAAACCCTGGTTGCCAATGCCGATCTGCCCTCGGGCGGCATCTACACCTCGGTCGGCAACTATGATCATCGCGAAATGGTCACGCTGGTGCTTGCACTCAGCCGACAGACCCGACAACCGGTGGACGAGGTGCTTCACTGGTTCGGGGAAAACCTGTTTGTGACTCTGTCCACTGCCTATCCCGGTTTCTTCGCCGGCAAGGACACTGCCTTCAGTGTGCTGGTCGGCATTGAATCGGTCATCCACACCGAAGTGCGCAAGCTGTATCCCGATGCCGAGCTGCCGTCCTTCGAAGTCATGCAGCAGAGCAATGACGAGCTGGTACTCGACTATCACTCGCCGCGCTGCATGGATGATCTCGCGCACGGATTGATCGACGCCTGCATCGCGCACTTCAATGAGCCGGTCACTCTGGCTCGCCGGCCGCTCGGCAAGACGCAGGCCGACGGTACGCGTTTCACCCTGACGCGGGCGTGAGCCAGGACCCTGACGTCCTGAGGCAGCGCGCCGATCGAGAGCGCGCAGCACGCAAGCAGGCCGAAGCGCTGCTGGAAGCCAAGAGTCTCGAGCTCTACCAGGCCAATCGCCATCTCGCCGAACTGGCCGGAACACTGGAACAGCAGGTCGCGGACCGCACCCGGGAGCTGGCCGCTGCACTGAATCAGGCTCAGGCCGCCACCCGCGCCAAGTCGGCCTTCCTGGCGGCGATGAGCCATGAATTGCGAACACCGCTCAATGGCGTGATCGGCATGACCCAGCTGCTGCTCGATGGCATGCTCGAGCCTGAGCAGCGGGAACATGCCTTGGCCATCGAATCGAGCGGCGAGTTGCTGCTGTCGATCATCAACGATGTGCTCGATTTATCGAAGATCGAAGCCGGCCGCATGGTGTTGAATACCCAGCCCTTCGATATCCGGGCCGCAATGAACAACGTGGCCCGGATGCTTGAGGTCAGCGCGAAAGACAAAGGCCTTGGCTTCGAGGTGCGCTGCGATGACGACGTACCGGCGATCCTGGTCGGCGACGATATGCGGCTGCGGCAGATCCTGTTGAATCTGACCGCCAATGCGATCAAGTTCACCGCCACTGGCCGGGTCGCGGTGCGACTGCAACTGGTGCGTCAGCGCGACCCTCAGCGAGTTGACCTGCGCCTGAGCGTGACCGATACCGGCATCGGCATCGATGCCGGCCGCCTGAAGGCGATCTTCCAGCCCTTTGAGCAAGCAGACACCGACACGACGGTCCGTTTTGGTGGAACCGGCCTTGGCCTGGCTATCTGCAAGCGAATCGCCGACCTGATGCAAGGCCGGCTCACGGTACAAAGCACGCCGACGCAAGGCTCGGTCTTCGAGCTTGATTGGAGCACTGTCAGCCAGCAGCTCCTCGTGCAGCCGGCCAGCTCGCAACCTGAAATCGCCGATGCACCGGTCGACCGGCTGAGGGTCCTGGTGGCCGAGGACAATCCGCTCAATCAAACCCTGATCTGCGCCCTCCTCAAGCGACTCGGCATTACGCCTGATCTGGTCGATGACGGCGAAGCGGCCCTGGACCTGCTCGCATCAAAGCCTTATGACCTGGTGCTGATGGATGTCCAGATGCCGCGCCTGGACGGCATCAGCGCAACCCGCGAGCTGCGCAAAATGCGACTCGCTCATCAGCCAAGGGTGATCGCGGTGACCGCCAATGTGCTCGATGACGAGCGGGCCGCCTGCCTGGAGGCCGGGGTCGACGAGTTCCTGGGCAAACCTTACAGGGCTGCCGAACTCAACCGTCTGGTGAGGGCCACGCCAATCGGTCCTGCTTGAGGACCTTCACCAGATTGTCGAAATCGTCGGTCCGAAAGCGTTTGACCTAGAGCTCGACCGCCTGCTCATCAGCTGTCACATCAGTTCGAAAAATAAACATAGAGATCGTCAGGCGACTGCGGCACTTTCATGGTCTTGTCGACAGGCACTGGTGCTTCGATCAATGCCGGCCACGAGGGTTTGGCCTGGGACTTGTTGAACTCGACGATCAGCGCCCGCAGTCGCTCGACCCGCTCGGGATGGGCAGCGGCGAGATCGCTCTTCTCGCCCGGGTCGGTGGCAAGGTTGTACAGCATGGCGCGCTTCGGTGTCGCGGTGACCTGCAGCTTCCAGTCGCCCTCGCGTACTGCGGCATAGTCGCCGCCTCGCCAGAACAGCCGCTCATGGGGCGCGCCGCTCGACTCGCCACGCACGAAGGGAGCCAGGTTGACGCCGTCGATGATCCGGTCGGTGGGCAGCGCCACGCCGGCAGCCGCAGCCGCAGTCGCAAAAATGTCGAAGTGACTGATCGGCTGCGCGTAGTTTGCGCCGGCAGGCATCGCCGCTGGCCAACGCATGAAGAAGGGCACCCTGACGCCACCCTCGAAGTAGGTTGCCTTCCATCCTCGCAAGGGGCTGTTGAGCCGATCGATGCCGACATAGTGCGCACCACCGTTGTCGCTGGTAAACACGACCAGCGTGTTGTCGTCGAGCCCCTGGTCCTTGAGCGACTGCATCACGCGTCCGATGTTGCGATCGAGTGAGCGGATCATTGCGGCATAGACCCGCGTGGTGTGGTCGGCAATCTGCGGCAGGGCGTCGTAGTCTTCACGTGTGGCCTGCAGCGGCGTGTGCGGCGCGTTATAGGCCAGGTACATGAAGAAGGGACGGTTGCGGTTCGCCTTGATCGCCTTGATCGCTTCATCGGTCATGTAATCGGTGAAGTAGCCACGCGGCGCAAAGAGCTCGCTGTCATTGAAGCGAACACCAAACGGGTGCGCGGCATAAAGGAATTTATCGATCGGATCGAAAGGCTGATGGGCATTGACCACGCCCGGATCCTTGGCGTCCATCATCATCATCGCGGCATGCTGCATCGCGAGCGACTCGTCAAAGCCATGCGAATAGGGGCGAAACTGCGGGCTGTCGCCGAGGTGCCATTTGCCAAGTTGCAGGGTGCGGTAGCCGGCGCCCTTGAGCATGCGGGCGATCGTGATTTCGCTGGTCGGCAGGCCCTGATCTTCGTAGGGCGGCATGTCGCGCTCGCGATCGGCGTGATAAATCAGTGACCGCAAGGCGCCGTCAACCTGATGGCCACCAACCATGCGCGAGAACTGCACCGGCACCGGTGTGAACTCGAATCCGAAACGGGTCGCATAACGACCGGTCATCATCGCGGCCCGCGACGGTGCGCAGGTGGCATTGCCGGCATAACCCGCGGTAAAATTCACGCCGCCAAGCGCAATCGCGTTGATGTGGGGCGTCGGCACGGTGCCGTCGGCAATACCGCCACCGGCCAGGCTAAGGTCGTTGTAGCCGAGGTCATCCGCGACGATCACGATGATGTTCGGCGGCCGTTTCTGACCCGATGCGAGAGGTGCCGGCTCGGCGGGCCCGGCCTGCCAGGTGACCTCGCGATTGGGCGCAGGGTCTTTACGCAGAAGATATTTGAGCGCAAGCACCGCAACGCCTTGACGGCCACCAACGGCCACAAAGCCGATCGCAGCCACCACCGCAAGCGCGACAAGGCCAATCGCAATTCGTTTGATCATCGAAAAAAATGCTCCACTGAAAACCGCCTGGTCAAAGGTCGGACTTGGCAGGCGCGGCCGGATTGTCCCGCACGAGTGCGATCAGTCGTCGCGCAATCTCATCGGGGCGATCCTGCTGCAGGAAATGGCCGGCGCCCCTGATCAGGTGATGGGGTTGCCCGGTTGCACCGGGCACACGGCTCTGAAAGAAACGCTCCCCGCCTCGGGTGATCGGGTCGCCAGTACTGAAGAGGGTCAGGAAGGGCTTGTCCCAGGCTTCCAGCAGCGTCCAGGCGGACTCATTGGCTTCGTGCTCGGGGTCGGCAGGTGTGCCCGGCACCAGTCGCGGCATTGCCCGTGCACCGGCCTTGTGGGCATCGGTGGGAAAAGGCGCCTCGAAAGCGGCGCGCTCGGTTGCGCTCAGTTTGCGACGCGTGCCGAGGGCCACGATCGCACCCACCGGAAACATCGGACTGAAGCGGGCAAAGGCGCGCCAGGCCCGAAAAGCTGCCGGCAAGGGTTGGCTGCCGGTAGGCAGGCCACCATTGGCAAGCGCAATCCGGTCGAAGCGATCGGGCTCATTGGCCACCATGCGAAGGCCAATCAGTGAACCCCAGTCCTGGCAAAAGAGTGTGATGCCACGCAGGTCGATGCCGCGCATCCAGGCGGTCATCCAGTCGACCATGCGGCGATAGCTGTAATCGGCCATCTTCGCGGGTTTGTCTGATCGGCCGAAGCCGACCAGATCGGGCACCACCACTCGCAGGCCGGCGGCCAGCAGCGGCGGGATCATCTCGCGGTAGAGATAGGACCACGCGGGCTCGCCATGCATCAGCAGCACCACCGGCGCATCGGCCGGCCCTTCGTCGAGATGAGCGATGCGCATGCCATCGACGACGCTGTAATGCGGCGTCCAGGCGAAGTCGGGCACCTGCGCGAAGCAGGCCTCAGGGGTACGCAGCACGCCGGCACGCAGCGATGCATCACGTGCATCCAAGCCCATGCTCACGGACGGCGTCCGACATCAATTGCAATGCTGCCGGCAGGCAGGTCAAACCAGTCGCCATCGACGCCAATCACGATCGGCCCGCTGAACAGTTCCGGAGCCCGCTCCAGGAAGGCCGGTTCGAGAGTTTTCATCGGCAATGGCGGGACGATATGGTTAAGCAGCAGCATCCTGACACCCGACCTGCTGGCGATCTCGGCAGCCTGTTCCGGCGTGGTGTGGTAGTTGAGGACGTCATGCATGATCTTGGCCAGATTGCCGCGATCGGCCTTGCGAAAGCCATCCTCAAGCACACGCAGCAGTTTGGGCGACAGGGCTTCGTGGATCAGCAGGTCGGCCCCTTTGGCTTCACGCTCGACGGCGGGGCTAGGCGTGGTGTCGCCGCTGATCACGACAACGCGGTCCTTGTACCGGATGCGATAACCGACCGCTGGTTCGACCGGCGCGTGATTCACCCTGAAGGCGACAATTTCGAGATCGGGCGTGGCAATCAGCACTGCGCGCCCGGTATCAGCGGGCAAGTCGAACATCATCGGTGAGGCCCCAAAGCCAGCCGGCACCATGACCTGTTCGTTGTGGTGCGCAATACGATAGCCACGGTCGGGCGCATAAGCCTGCTGAAATCCCTGCACCACCTGATCAAGCCCCTGCGGGCCGTAGATCGGTACCGGCGTGCTGGCGTTGCCGGTGCCCCAGCGCTGCATGAGCAGTTCACCGAGACCGTCGATGTGGTCAGAGTGATAGTGGGTCAGAAAGATCGCTTCAATCTGACCATTGTTCAGACGCATGCGCGTGATGTTTCGCGCCGCACCCGAGCCGGCATCGAAGACAAACATCTGGCGCCCCGCCACAACGACCGTACAAGGGCCGCTTCGGCGATCATCCGGAAACGGTGAGCCAGCTCCGCACAGGCCGACATACAGACCATCGTTCATCAATGCGATCGGATCGGCATTGGCGGTGACTTGCGTGACCATGCGCGACATGGCCCATAAGCTCAAAGGACCCCGCTGCCACCACGCGAGGGCCGCGGCAATGACCAGCAGTGCGACCAGCGACAGGACGAGCTTGGAGAATCGGGACATAAGCGCCTCGGTTTCAGAGTCAACTGCGGGGATTCAAGCCCGAGCGACGGCGCTCAGGAGCACGCAGGCAGATTGTCGCGAGGGGAGTGAGACACCGCACCGCCCGCACCATCGTCGCGAGTTCTCTCACGACCGAGTGATCGGACTGCAGTTAACATACATTAGTGTATGCGGCAGCGACAGTCAAGACGCTGTGCGAACGCCCTGCGGCAGTCAGCGGCAGGGCGTCTGTCGTCAGAGACGACTCGGTTCGAAACTCAGTTTGCGGCTTCCTTGGCCTTCTTCAGCATGCGCACCTTGATCTTGGTGCTGGCCGGCTTGGCAGCGAAGGTCTGGGGTTCTTTGGTGAAGGGATTGATGCCTTTGCGGGCGGGCTTTGCCGGCACTGACACAACCGTTGCCTTGAACAGGCCAGGCCAAACGAAATTGCGCGCGCCCTTCTTGTGAAGCGACGCGAAGATCGTGGCTTCCAGGTTGGCCACAACCGCCTTGACCGCCTTGAGATCGACTGCAGCATGCTCGGCCAGATGGGCGATCAGCGATTGCTTGCTGAGCGCCTTGGGGATCGGCTTCATGGCAGCGGGCTTGAGGTTCGGGGCTGCGGCTTTGGCTGCCGGTGCTTTTGCTGCGGCAACAGGCTTCTTGGCGGCGGGCTTTTTCGCTGCAGCGACTTTGGCTGCGGGCTTCTTGGCGGCTGCGGGTTTGGCAGCAGGCTTCTTGGTTGCGGTGGCCATTATTGGTTTCCTGTGGGTATTTATGGGACTAAGACGGCTTGATTCGTAACGCCGGCGCGAGCGTCGCTGCGCGCGGTGTGCGATTTTAATCACGAAAACAAGTGGGAGGGTGAGCTTTATCGCTTGAAAATGCGCTCAAAACACCGTCTTCGTGGCCATCGCGTCACCCATGCGAATGCTTCGACCTGCATCCCACCCCTGCGCAAACGCCATGTCGGCTGCCGGCCAGAGCATGATCACCGTAGAGCCAAGCATGAAACGGCCCATTTCATCGCCCTGCTTCAGATCAATCGGTGATTGCTCGTAATACCAGCGTCTGATGGTGCCGGGCCGTGGCGGATTGACCGTTCCGTGCCAGACCGTTGCCATGCTGCCCACGATGGTTGCGCCAACCAGCACCATTGCCATTGGACCGTGTGCGGTATCGAAACAACACACCACTCGCTCATTGCGGGCAAACAGACCCGGAATGGCACGAGCGGTCGCCGGGTTGACCGAATAGAGCGTGCCCGGCACATGGGTCATAGCGATCAGACGGGCATCGCAGGGCATGTGGATGCGGTGATAATCGCGCGGACTCAGATACAGCGTGGCAAAGCGCCCGCCCACGAACTGCGCGGCCTGCTGAGAGTCGCCTCCGAGCAATGCATCGACGGTGTAGTGATGACCCTTGGCCTGAAACAGTCGATCGTGTTCAATCGGGCCACACTGGCTGATCGCACCGTCGACCGGGCAGACCCAGTCCGCCTGAGCAAGCGGCCTGGCCCCTTCGCGCAGGGCGCGTGTGAAGAAGTCATTGAAGCTCGCATAACGGGCGGGATCAGGATCGGCCGCTTCGGCCATATCGACACCATAGCGCTTCACGAACCATCGGATCAGGGCGTGCGTCAGTTGCCCGGCGCGCGCCGACGCGATCAGGCCGGCAAAAACCGTCAGGAGATGCTTGGGCAGCAGATACTGCAGCCACACAGATAGAGGCGCCATAGCGCGCGATTGTGCCCCCTGTAAGGCGCGATCGACAATCTGCAGACCACAAGGCCTGTGCCTTAGCCACATGACCGTGTGATAGCCTAAGGCTGTTGGTGCCTGATCGACGCATCGTCGTCGCTTGGGGTAAACGGGAAGCAGGAGGGTGCGTCTCTCACCGAGACTCATCCAACCTGCGCTGCCCCCGCAACGGTAAGCGGACGGAACCTCTCATTGTTCCAGTGCGTGCAAACCGGTCACTGGAGACTTGCTCTCCGGGAAGGCCGCACGTGCCGATCCGCCAGCCCGGATACCGGCCAACACAGGTGGCGATTCGCGCAAGCGATCGCCTGAGGCTCCATGCAGCGGGGAAGCTGCGGGGGGCGCTGTCCGGAGTCTTTCCATCATGCGTTTACGCCTGCCTGCGCGTCGCTTCGCGCTGAGTGTGAGCATCGTGCCGATGCTTCACGCCACGGCCGTCATGGCTCAAGCACAACCCATCTCATCGCAAAACCCTTCGATTCCCGTGTCGCAGACCGACACCAACCGGCTCGATCCGGTCACTGTGACCGCCACCCGCATTCCGTCACGGGTGAGCGAGACCATCGCTGAAACCACGGTCATCGATCGCACCGACATCGACCGTGCCACCGGACGAACTTTTTCCGAGCTGCTGTCGCGCCAGCCCGGCATCCAGTTTGCCAATACCGGCGGGCTCGGACAGTTTTCGTCGGTCTATATTCGCGGCATGCGGGCCCAAAGCACGCTGCTGCTGGTCGATGGCGTGCCGATGGGCGACGTCGATTTCAATCTGCCCTCGATGTCGAATATTCCGCTCGACTCGATCGATCGGGTCGAGATCGTGCGCGGACCGCTGTCGTCGCTCTATGGCAGTCAGGCAATGGGCGGGGTCGTCCAGGTCTTCACACGGCAGGCCCGCGAGGGCTTTTCACCGAATGCCAGTGCGACCATCGGATCGAACCAGTTCTATCAGCTCAGTGGTGGCGCCGCATTCGGTCAGGGCCCCTTCAACGGTGCGGTCCAGCTGTCTCGTGTCAGCACCAATGCGTTTTCCGCAACCGCCCCCAACGAGCCCTTCGGCTTCTACAACCCCGACCGCGACCCGTTCACCCAGAACAGCGGCAACTTGCGACTCGGCTGGCAACTGAATAGCGACTGGCGCGTCGAGGGGTCGGCGATGAGCTCGCAGGCAACCCGGCATATCGATGACGGCCCCGATATCGATTCGAAACAACGAATCACCAACGCTGTCCAGACCCTGGCACTGAACGGCAAGCTCGCCGACAACTGGCGTACCCGACTGAGCGTGGGCTGGTCGTCCGACACGCGCGAGGCGCTCGCCACCGCGAACCCCTATGAATACCCCGGCAAGTTCAAGAGCGATCAGCGCCAGTACACCTGGGAAAACACCACACTGACACCGCTGGGGATGGCGATGGTGCTGCTCGAACGCACCACGCAAACCCTGACACAGCCGGTCCAGCTCTACGCTGTGACGCAGCGAAGTATCGACGGGCTGGGCATCGGCCTCACCGGAGAAGCAGAACGACACTCCTGGCAGACTGCGGTGCGTCGGGATGTCAATTCACAGTTCGGAGGCCAGACCACCGGCAGTCTCGGTTACGGCTATGCCCTGACGCCCCAATGGCGACTCGGCGCGTCCTACGGCACGAGCTTTGTTGCACCCAGTTTCGCCGACCTCTACTACCCCGGCTACAGCAATCCGAACCTCACCCCCGAGCAGGGCAGGAGCGCCGAGCTAAGCCTGCGTTGGGCGAGCGGTGGACAGAGCCTGAGAACGGCCTGGGTCGATACCCGGATCCAGAATGCGATCGTGCTGGATGCCGACTTTCTACCGGTCAACGTCGGCGCCGCAAAGATCGATGGCCTGGTCATCGCATGGCAAGGAAACTGGCCGACGGTATTGGCCAGCGCATCCTACGAAAACCTGAACCCGCGAAACACCACCAGCGGTGATCCGAATGACGGCAACCAGTTGCCCGGTCGTGCGCGCCAGGTCTTGCGCGGCAGCCTTGACTGGATGGTGAATGTCTTCAGCATCGGCGGCACGGTCTCTGCCTGGTCGTCGCGCTTCAGCGATCTGGCGAACACCTATCAAGTCGGCGGATTCACCACGATCGACCTGCGCGCCGACTACCCGATCAACAAGTCGTGGACGGTCGGTGTCAGGCTCAACAACCTGACCGAAAAGCGCTATCAGACGGTGTATGGCTATTACCAGCCAGGACGTGAGGGCTATCTGACCTTGCGCTGGCAGCCACGCTGATCAGGCGATTGGCTGGTTTTGACCGCCCGAGTCCGGATCAGAATTCAAACCTGATCTGGACTCGAAAACCGTCGACCCGGTCTCGGTACATCAGCGGCGTGACCGAGAACCACTTCGATGTCATCGAACCGGCCGCTGCGCCCAGAATATTCCAGGCCATATCCTTGACCGACGCTGTCGCCCCGGGACGACCGATGTCATAGATCTCCTTGACCAATCCCGGCAACGAACCGATCAGCGTCCCATAGAGAATCTGATCGGTGGTATCGGCGGACTTGCCGGCCAATGTCGCCCCGAACATACCCAGCTGCGCTGAGACGCCGAAGTGATTGGCCTTGTCCATACCGACCCAGGAGTCCTGGCGGATGTCGGCCATCGCGGGCGAACAGATCCCGAGCGCGATGACAAAAGGCAGCAAAAGCGTGCAGGTCAGCTGGCGGGAAGCCCGTCGAAAATCGGGACCAAGATTCGCGCCCGACAAACGGAAATGATCGACCGTCTGTCTGAGAAAACTTGTTAGGTCTGAAAAAATTTCGTGCTTTTTCATTGCGTTCCTCGCTTGAACGCAACTTTAGCCTCGAGATTCCGAAAAGCTGTGACGAAGGTCACAGACCACTCAAATCCGTAAATCGACCGTTCGTCGGTCGACAGGATTTTCGCTAATCAACTGTCGTCTGTCAGCGACCCCTTGTATTCCTTAGGTCGGCAGCACCCCAGCCTGAGGCCAGGCCTCAGGCTGCGGCTGAACAGGGTTGTCGCTGCGCGCGCCGCAGCGACGCACGCGCTTTACTGAACCGTCACGCGCTTGGGACCGACGCCAGCCTTGCGCGGCAGGGTCAGTTCGAGAACACCATTTTCGAAGGTCGCGACAGCGGCAGCATCGTCGACTTCATCGGCCAGCACCACACTGCGTGCCAGCGCCCCGACATACCGTTCACTGCGCAATACCCGCTCGCTGCCACCGGCAGCCTCATCGCGCTTGATGTCGGCGCGAATCGTCACGCGCTTGGCTTCGATATCGATGCTGATCGCGTCTTTGGCAACGCCGGGCATATCGGCACGAAGCAGGTAACCGCTTTCCTGCTCGATGACATCGATGCGAGGTGCCGCGGCTCGCGCAGGCGCTGTCGTTGCGGTCTCACGGGAAAGCGCAGCATCAGACAGGAAACTGCGAAACAGCGAAGGGAAAACGTCGGTCAAGGGATCGTAAAGAGAAACACGGGTCATGGCGATGCTCCTGAATGAGTGGGGCAGCAGATGTGCTGCCCGTCTCACCGAGTTAGGCGCCACGACCCTGAATTTCAAGCGCCCTGCGTGAATATTGCACGCATGGGCCAACAGCAGCGGGCGCGCCGGTCACAGTGCAGGCACCCCTACAGCAGTGTGCAGGCCTCGTTGAAGTCGAATCGGGGCAAACGCTCCATGACCTTGGCCGGATCGCCGTAGCCGATGTTGCACACGAAGTTCGATCTGACTCGCCCGCCCGGGAAAAATTCGGCATCGACCTTGGCATTGTCGAAGCCGGACATCGCCCCGACATCAAGGCCGACCGCACGTGCCGCCAGCATCAGATAGGCCCCCTGCAGCGAGCCGTTGCGAAACGCGAAGCGCTCACGCATCGCTTCCTTGTCATCGCCGTCGAACATCGACTTCATTGCGGGCGAATGCGCAAACAGTCGCGGCATGTGCTCATGAAAATCGACGTCATAGGCAATGATTGCCACCACCGGGGCCGACATGGTCTTGTCGACATTGCCTCCCGACAACGCTGGTCTCAGCCGCTCACGGGCTGCCGCGGTACGCAGAAACACGAATCTTGCCGGCTGAGAGTTGGCCGACGTGGGCGCCATCTTCAACAGATCAAACATCTGCTTGAGTTGGTCATCGCTCACCGGTTTGTCGAGCCAGCCGTTCTGGGTGCGGGCCTTCGTAAACAGAAGCTCAATCGCTTTCGAATCAATCATGTCGGTACCTCAGGTCTGCGGCAGAAGGACTGACTGCAGGGCGGCGAGCTGCCAGCCCGACGGGCTTCGGCGCCAGACCTGCAGATAACGGCTGACAAACGCCTTCGGCGTGCCGCGAACGATCACGTCGATCTGCACGTCGCCATTGCACATCGCCACATCACCGGCAATACGCCACTCACGCTTGAGCGACTTGAGAACGCGGTAGTCGTACCAGCCGGTGCAAGCCCGCTCGATGTAGGTATTGCGGTCTTCGAGCGTGGCCGAGGTATGGACGTACTGCAGGTCGGGTGCCAGCAGTGCCTCGAGGGCGACGCGGTCCTTGCCGATGGTGGCGGCACAGCGCCGATCTTCGGCCGCGTCGAGTTCGGCCACGAGGGCCTGGTCATTACTCATGGATCTGCTCTCCGTTATCAGTGGCCCAGCCGGGCCCTGTTGTTGATGATTCAGCGTTTGCCACCCTCGGCGCGACGCAGCGGCGCATCGGTGAGATCGCACAGCGCCTCGAAGGTGAGCCCCTCGGCCCATTCGATGACACTCAGGCCTTCGGGCGTGACATCGATGACCGCGAGGTCGGTGTAGATGCGCTTGACGCAGCCAATGCCGGTCAGCGGGTAAGTGCACTGGCGCACGATCTTGGGCTCGCCGCTCTTGGTGACATGTTCCATCATCACGAAGGTGCTGCGCGCGCCGATCGCCAGATCCATCGCGCCGCCGACCGCCGGAATCGCATCGGGTGCACCGGTATGCCAGTTGGCAAGATCGCCGGTTGCTGACACCTGGAAGGCGCCAAGCACACAGATGTCGAGATGGCCGCCGCGCATCATGGCAAACGAGTCGGCATGATGGAAATAGGCGCCGCCGGTCAGCAAAGTAACCGGCTGCTTGCCGGCGTTGATCAGATCCCAGTCTTCGGCGCCCGCGGCCGGCGCCGGGCCCATGCCAAGGATGCCATTCTCGCTGTGCAGAAAGATCTCGCGATCAGGCGGCAGATGATTGCCCACCAGCGTGGGCAGGCCAATACCGAGATTGACATAGGCCCCTTCCGGGATATCGCGGGCCACGCGCGCGGCCATCGCATCACGTGAGAGTCTCTGAACGCTCATCGGGTCAACTCCTGTGAGTGAGCCGGCAAGGCAGGCGCCGACGTGGCTCGTGAGACAACACGATGAACAAAGATGCCGGGTGTGACGATGTGCTCGGGATCGAGCGCGCCAAGCGCCACGATCTCATCGACCTGAGCCACGGTGCAGGCAGCGGCCATGGCCATGATCGGATTGAAATTGCGCGCCGCCTTGCGATAGACCAGGTTGCCCCAGCGGTCACCGCGACGCGCCTTGATCAACGCGAAGTCGGCCTTGATCGGATACTCGAGCACATAGTCGCGGCCATTGATCGTGCGAGTTTCCTTGCCCTGCGCGAGCTGCGTGCCAAAGCCGGTCGGAGTAAAGAAGCCGCCGATGCCGGCACCGGCTGCCCGGATGCGCTCGGCCAGATTGCCTTGCGGCACCAGCTCTAGCTCGATCTTCCCGGCGCGATAGAGGCCGTCGAAGACATGCGAGTCGGCCTGACGCGGAAACGAACAGATGATCCGTCGGACCCGACCCGCCTTCATCAGCGCGGCCAGCCCGGTCTCGCCGTTGCCGGCATTATTGTTGACGATGGTGAGGTCACGCGCCCCCTGCTCGATCAGGGCGTCGATCAGGTCAGCGGGCTGGCCTGCGCCACCAAAGCCGCCGATCAGCACTGTGGCGCCATCGGGTACGCCTGCCACGGCATCGGCGAGCGTGGAGACAGTCTTGTCGATCATCAGTCTTCTCTATGTGCGGTGCGTTGGCCCGACGCGACCCGAGAGCCATTGCGCCCAGTCGGTAAACCCTTCGCGCGCAGCCTTGTCTCGAGCGACATGCCAATCGTAGTCGACCGCCACGAAGGACACCGACACGATGTCTCGCCCGATATCGACCAGTGCATACCGGGCATGGTGACTGCCGTTCTCGTGGCGACGACCGACGGCCCCCTGCTGCGCCTCGAAAAACGCCGGCAAGCCGACGCTGCCGTCATTGACCGCCACCCTGCCATCGCTGAACTCGACCAGTCGCTGCAGATGGCTGTGCCCGCCGATACAGACCCGCGCGGTGACATCGGCAAGGTCACGCTCAATGTCGGCGGCCGGCCTCAGACGGGCATCGCCATGCGGCGCCTCATCGAACAGGTAGTAATTGGCTGATTGGGGAGAGCCGTGAAAAAGCAGCGCGTCGGATCCGACCGGCAACGCTGACGGCCAGGTGCGGATCCAGTCAAGCACCTCGGAGGAAAGCTCGCCGAGGGCAAACCGGTCGGCGTCGACCGGCGGCTCAAGCGCGGGATCGATCAGGGCGGTATCGTGATTGCCGCGCACATGCACCGCATCGATGCTGCGCAGCAGATCGGCCGTCTGACTCGGCCACAGCGGGCCGGAGAAAGCGTCCCCGAGCTGCGCCATAAGGTCGTAACCCCGCTTGCGGGCATCGGCCAGCACCGCTCTGAGCGCCGGCGCATTGCCGTGGATATCGCTGACCGCTGCAATTCGGATCCTGGGCATCCCGTACTCGGCGTCAGCGTCGCAATAAAACCGTTCAGTCGAGTGTCGTCAGGACCTGGCGCAGGCTGGCCGCGATGTCATCGATCTGGGCCGGCTCGATGATCAGCGGCGGCGAAAGGGCAATGATGTCGCCGGTGATGCGGGTGAGCAGGTCCTGTTCGTGGAAGGCGCGGGTGAACGCATCGAAGGCACGGGTGCCCGGGGCGCCCGCGCGCGGCGCCAGCTCGATGGCACCGATGAGACCGATGTTGCGGATGTCGAGCACATTCGGGCAATCACGCAGACCGTGCATGGCCTGTTCCCACTGCGGCGCGAGCTCTGTGGCACGGGTCAGCAGCCCCTCGTCGCGATAGACGTCGAGTGTAGCCAACGCCGCAGCACAGGCCAGCGGATGCGCCGAATAGGTATAGCCGTGGAAGAGTTCGATGGTCTTTTCGGGACCCTGCATGAAGGTCTCGTAGATGCCCTTGCGAGCCGCTACTGCGCCCATCGGCACCGTGGCACTCGTCAGACCCTTGGCCATGGTCATGAGGTCGGGAACCACACCGAAATGCTGGGCAGCAAAGGGCGAACCCAGGCGACCGAAACCGGTGATGACTTCGTCGAAGATCAGCAGGATGCCGTGCTTCGAGGTGATGTCGCGCAGCCTTTGCAGATAGCCGACCGGAGGGATCAGCACCCCGGTGGAACCGGCCACCGGCTCGACGATGACCGCAGCCACGGTCGAGGGATCGTGCAGCGCGAGGATTTTCTCGAGGTCATCGGCCAGATGCGCGCCCCACTGCGGCTGGCCTTTGGTGAAGGCGTTGTGCTCAAGGTTGTGGGTATGCGTCAGGTGATCGACGCCAGCGAGCATCGGGCCGAAATGCTTGCGGTTGCCGGCAATGCCACCGACCGAAATGCCGCCAAAACCGACACCGTGATAGCCGCGCTCACGGCCGATCAGGCGGGTGCGCTGACCTTCGCCGCGCATGCGGTGATAGGCCAGCGCGATCTTGAGCGCCGAATCGACCGCCTCGGAACCGGAGTTGCAGAAAAAGACCTGGCCGAACTCCTGCGGCAGGATGCCGAGCAGACGGCTGGACAATTCGAAAGCCAGCGGATGGCCCATCTGGAAGGTGGGCGCGAAATCGAGCTTGGCAGCCTGCTTCTGGATGGCCTCGACGATCGGCTTGCGGCAGTGCCCGGCATTGACCGCCCACAGACCTGCCGTGCCATCGAGGATGCGCCGGCCCTCGGGGGTGTAGTAGTACATGCCCTCAGCGCGATCAAGCATGCGAGGCGCCGACTTGAATTGCCGGTTGGCGGTAAACGGCATCCAGAAGGCGTCGAGGTCGCTGCCGACGGCGGCTTGCGGCGAGAGGTCCTGGTGGCGGGACATATCGTTCATGAGGGCTCCAGCGAGTCACTGCGGGGTGTGTCGAGACCAAGGATCTCGGGCCTCAGCCAATATAACAGCCCGAGCCCCGGGAGCGCTGTGACAACGGTCAGCAGAAAGAAGGTCGGCCAGCCGTAAGCCTCGACCAGGACACCCGAGGCCGGCCCGACATAGACCCTGCCGACCGCGGCCAGCGCCGACAGCAGGGCATATTGCGCAGCCGAAAAACGCCGGTCGGTCAGGGCCATCAGAAAGGCCACGAAAGCGGCGGTGCCAAGCCCGCCGCAAAGGTTTTCGACACCGATCGCGCCGGCCATCAGCCAGTCGTTTTTCGGGCTGACCGCAAGAAGCCAATAACCGAAATTCGAGACCGCCTGCAAAATGCCGAAGATCATCAGGGCCCGATAAAGGCTGATCTTGCTCAGCAGCGCGCCACCGGCCAGGGCGCCGACGATTGTTGCAATCAGGCCCAGGACCTTGTTGACCGCACCGACCTCGGTTGCGGTAAAGCCCGCACCGCGAATCAGAAAGGCGGTGGACAGACTGCCGGCAAACGCATCGCCGAGCTTGTAGAGCACGATAAGACACAGGAGCGCCAGGGCGCGCCGGCGCATGAAAAAGGCATCCCAGGGTTTGGTGAACGAAGGGAACCCCGCCTGGCGTGCCGCCCACAACGCGGCGCCGAAGGCGCTCATCAGCGTGACGGTGTCGGCGGCAAGTTTCAGAAAACGGTCGGGCTTGACCGGCAGCATCGCGCCCATCAGCCGGTCGAGCACAAACCATGCAATGCCGCCGGCGGCAAGCATCGCGACGAATCCGACCAGCTCACCGCGTGCATCGCTGCGGATGCGCAGGTCATCGACTGCGGTGCGGGGCGCCAGCAGCGTAATGCCGGCCATCAGCACGAAGAGGGCCGCCATCAGACGATAGGCCCCCGGCCAGCCAAGCCACTGATCAGCCAGGATCAGCGCAAGGCCGCCTGATACCAGCATGGCCAGACGATAGCCGAGCACTGACACCGCAGCGCCGGCGCCGCGCTCGTGGGCATCGAGCAGATCGGTGCGGTAGGCATCGAAGACCACATCCTGCGAGGCCGAGAGAAAAGCAATCGCGACGGCCAGTGCACCCAGAGCGACGATCGACGTCTTGGGGTCAAAGTGCGCCATCGTCCAGCAGGCAGCAGCCAGCAGCAGTTGGGTAATCAGCAGCCAGGCCCGTCTGCGGCCGAGAAAGGGCGGCTCGAAACGGTCGAGCAGAGGCGCCCAGACGAACTTGAAGGTATAGGGCAGGCCGGCCAGCGCAAAAATCCCGATGGTCTTGATGTCGATGCCCTCGACCGTCAGCCAGGCTTGCAGGGTGCCGGACGACAGGGCCAGCGGCAGACCGCTGGCAAAGCCGAGTCCGAGCATCGCCGCGATGCGTGCCGAGACGAAGACCTGCGCGATTGCCGGCAGACTCGAGGGGGGGTCGGGCAGAGGCGAAGACATGACAGGCAGCGAAAGGCGATAAAGTAGCGAGCCTAGCAGGCATCAGACCCACTTCACCCGCTGGCATCCATGAGAACAATCTGTTTCGTACTCGCGGCGCTTCTTGCCGTGGCCGCGCCCGCAGCCGCGCAGCAGCAGCCGTTTGACACCCCGGCGGCCAAATCGGCAACGCGATCAGCGGCGGCTGAGGCCGAGGGCATTCCGGTACCCAAAAAAAGCCGCGTCGCATCGCTGGCATCTTCGGAAAAGCTCGAGCGCGAGGCCACTGCGCAATACGCAAAGCTGCTCGACGCGGCGGCAACGAAAAAAGCGCTGGCGCCGGCCGACTATCCGCAGCTCAAGCGTCTGCAGGCAATCGCCAGTCGGCTGATCCCCTACACCCATCGCTTCAGCAATCGCGCTGACGAATGGCGCTGGGAGGTCAACCTGATCGGCTCACAGCAGATCAATGCCTTCGTGATGCCGGGCGGAAAGATTGTTTTCTATACCGGAATCATCGAAAAGCTCAAGCTGACCGACGACGAGATCGCGATGGTGATGGGCCATGAAATGGCGCATGCGCTGCTCGAGCACGGCCGCGAGCGCGCCGGTCAGCAGAAAGTGGCTCAGGCGGCAACCATCGGCGCATCAGTGCTGTCACAGGTCATGGGTTATGGCGACCTCGGCGGCCTGCTCGCCTCGCAAACCTCGAAGTTCACCCTGCTGGGCTTCAGCCGGGGCGACGAGTCGGAGGCCGATCTGGTGGGCATGGACATCGCCGCGAGGGCGGGCTTTGACCCGCGCGCCGGCATCTCGCTGTGGCAGAAGATGTCCGAGGCCTCCAAGGGCGAGCCGCCGCAATTCCTGTCAACTCACCCGTCGCATGCCAGCCGCATCGACAATATTCGCGCCGCGCTGCCCAAGGTGATGCCGCTTTACGAGCGGGTACGGGCAGCAAAGGCAACCGACTCGACCGCATCGGACACGTCGCAGCCGAGTCAGTGAAGCGCCTCAACCAAGGCCTGGGATGAACAGCCCGCAAGCATTGCCCGGTGGCTCAGGCCTGACCGCGCTTTCCACTGTGCAGACGCCATCGGCAGTGATCGACACCGCGCGCATGCAGGCCAACATCGACCGCATGCAGTCGCACATGAACTCGCTGGGGGTGAGGTTTCGTCCTCATGCCAAGACCACCAAGTGCCTGCCAGTTGTCCAGGCGCAGATCGCGGCAGGCGCGCAGGGCATCACCGTCTCAACGATCAAGGAAGCTGAGCAGTTTTTTGCGGCCGGCATCACCGACCTTCTGTATGCAGTCGGCATGCAACCCGGCAAGCTTTCGCAGGCTCTGGCCTTGCGCCGCAAGGGCGCCTCACTGCAGATCATCACCGACAGCATTGCCAGCGCAAACGCGATCGTGGACTTCGGCAGGGCGCACGGCGAATCCTTCGAGGTTCTGATCGAGATCGATGCCGATGGCCACCGGTCGGGCGTCCAACCCGACGGCGATGTGCTGCTTCAGGTCGGTCGAGTCCTGCACGACGGCGGCATGCGGCTGCTGGGGGTGATGGCGCACGCCGGGTCGAGCTACGACTGCGACGACCCCGAATCCTTGCGCCGGATCACCGAGCAGGAGCGCCGCGAAACCGTACGCGCGGCAGACCGGCTGCGTCGGGCAGGCCTGCCCTGTCCGGTCGTCAGTATCGGATCGACGCCTACCGCGATCGCAGCGCAGTCACTCGACGGGGTCACTGAAGTGCGTGCCGGCGTCTATGTTCTGTTCGATCTGGTGATGCACAACGTAGGGGTGTGCGGCCTGCAGGACATCGCCCTCTCGGTGCTGACCACGGTGATCGGTCACCAGAACGAAAAGGGCTGGGCGATCGTCGATGCCGGCTGGATGGCCATGAGCCGCGATCGCGGGACTCAGAAGCAAAAACACGATTTTGGCTACGGCCAAATCTGCACCGAGGAAGGCGTGCCGATCACTGGCTATGTCATCAGCGGCGCGAATCAGGAGCACGGCATCGTTTCGCGGGCCAGTGGCATCGACATGAAAATTGCCGATCGGTTTCCACTGGGCACGCGCTTGCGGGTGCTGCCGAATCATGCCTGCGCAACAGGGGCGCAGCATCCTCAGTACGAAGCGGTGTTGGCTAATGGTGAAGTCGAGACCTGGCCGCGTTTTTACGGTTGGTAGTGCACGACCCGGGAAAGGTGGCGTCAGGGCTGATCGCGGTCGTTGATGCCCTTCAGGACCGAGTCGGATTTCGAGCGGCCAAACCGGGTTTCAGATAGCCATTGAGGGAAGCAGGATGGATAAGGATTTCTCCATCGACGCGGAAGGCTTGCATCAGGCCGTCGAGTTGATGAGTCGCGATTTCAGTCACACGGAGGGGCTTGCCCTGCCGATGGCACTGCCGCAGTTGGGGATCGGTTCGGCGGCTGCCCTGCACTCGCTGGCACCCAGCGTCCTTGGTGGCGCGGCGCGTCTGGGCGCGGCGACATCATTTGCCCACATGGACCCGCCCACCCCGTGGATCACCTGGGCAATGACGCTTTGGAACGCATCGCTCAATCAGAACCTGCTTCACCCTGCCACAGCACCTGTCGCTCGCCAGATGGAAGAGCGCGTCGTGGCCTGGCTTGCACCATTCTTCGGTATGAACGGCGGGCACATGACGCCGGGTTCGACAGTGGCCAATTTGACCGCGCTGTGGTCCGCGCGAGAGTGTGCAGGCGTGACCGAAGTGATTGCGTCAGAGGCTGCGCACCTCTCCATCGCGAAAGCGGCTCATCTCCTGGGCCTCAAGTACCGGAGCGTGCCGATTGACGCCTATGGTTCGATGGACGCGGCGCAGTTGCCATCCGACTTGCACAAATCCGCATTGGTACTCACCGCCGGTGCAACCAGTACCGGTGCCATCGACCCACTGAGCTTGGCCGGCAGGGCGGCGTGGACACATGTCGATGCCGCCTGGGCCGGTCCGTTACGGATGAGCAAGTACGCCGTCTTGCTTGCCGGCATCGAGTCGGCAGACTCTGTCGCGATCTCGGCGCACAAGTGGCTTTTTCAACCGAAAGAGTCCGCGCTTGTTCTGTTCAAGGACACAGAGAAAGCCCACGCGGCGGTCAGTTTCGGTGGCGCCTACCTTGCCATCCCCAATGTTGGCGTTCTTGGCTCCCATGGCGCAACCGCCACAGCCCTGCTGGCGACGCTGCTTGCATGGGGGCGCGAGGGCATTGCAAGGCGCATTGAGCTCTGTATGGATCTTGCACGCCGCCTGAAAGAGTTTGTGGATGCTGACGAGCGGCTTGAGCTTTATGCCCAACCCCAAACCGGCATCGTGGTCTGGCGTCCTAAAGACGAGAGATGGTTTGACCCGATGTTGCAGCAGTTGCCTGCTGGCTCCACGTCGATAACCTCCATCGCAGGCGTGAAGTGGTTCCGCAATGTCTCGGCCAATCCCAGCGCAGACATTGACCTTCTGGTTGACGCCATTCAGGCGGGCTTGGCTGAGGGTGTCTAGTTCTCGGTCAATGGCCGATTCCGACCCGAAGCCGAAGTACGCGAGTTCGTTCCACATGCCGCTAAGCGGACGTTCACCCGCTCGGCGCTTGTGCTGCTCTCCCGGTCGGATTGCGCCGAGCGTCGATCGCGCTGACGAGTGGCGAATCGTTCTGCGTTTTCACCGCCCCTGCATCGAGCGCTTAGAGCCGGCGCTGGATCATGGTCAGCGACGGCCACGCCGCTGCCTACCGATGCGTTCGCCTACTGGATTTCTCCGGTGTGCAGAATGGGGAAGGATTTTCCAGAGCGTGAGCAAGTGAAATCATTGATTTCACTGCAATCATTGATTACAATAAAACCGTTCCCAGTGCCGGAGCGCCGCCATGGCCAGCATCACCATCCGCAACCTCGATGACGACATCAAGCAGCGCCTGCGCGTGCGCGCCGCCGAGCACGGCCGCTCGATGGAGGAGGAGGCTCGCGACATCCTTCGCCGGGTCATGAGCGATACCGCCTCGCCACGCGACCTGGCCGCGGCTATTCGCGCGCGCGTTGCGCCGGGGGCACGAGCCGACCTCGAACTACCGGCCCGCGAACCCATGCGTGAGCCATCCCAACCCGGCCGATAGTCGCGATGATCATCCTCGACACCAACGTCCTGTCTGAACTCTTGCGGCCAGACCCAGCCAAACCGGTCGAGCGGTGGCTGTCGGCGCAAGACGGGGCAAAGGTCTACTTCAGCACTGTCGGCGAAGCCGAGCTTCGGCACGGCGTGGCCATCCTTCCCGCAGGCAAACGTCGCAACGCTCTCACCACCGCAATCGAAGGCCTGCTGGACGAAGATTTCCGTGATCGCATCCTGCCCTTTGATCGCGCCGCGGCCCGTGCATACGCCACCATCGCCGCTGCACGCCGCGCCGCGGGCCGTCCGATCAGCCAGTTTGACTGCCAGATCGCCGCTATTGCCCGCACGCATGAGGCCACGGTGGCAACCCGCAACACGGGCGACTACGAGGGCTGCGGCATCGACTTGATCAACCCCTGGACATTCAGCGCCCACAAATAAGCGGCCGCACCCCACCGACCATGCCTGATTCCGCCTCTTCCAACCACTGCCTGCGCGACTGGGATCTCGCCGATCACATTCGGATCGATGATGCCATCGCGCTGTGGTGTGGGGTCGAGCCTGCAGAACTGGCCAAGCTCAACTTCGAGACCCAGCGCATGAGCGCCAAGCGCGCGGCACTGGTGACGGCGCTGCGCAACGGACGCCGGGACTCCGAGGGTCTCGGCCATAACCTGACGGTCACGACCGGCTGGTCTGGAGCAGCCTGATTCAGGGTTCGGCGCTGATCGCGCAGATCAGTGGCGCAGCCTTGAGCAGGCAGCCGTAGTGCGATTGCCCCTCCATCATTTGAACCGAATAGCAGTGCGGCAGCGCGCTGTGCAAATGGCTGGCCATGGCCGGCGGCGACCAGTTGTCTTCTGCGCCGTGCCACAGCAACACCGGCACCTGGATTTCGGTCAGAACCCGGTTCCATGGTTGTACATAGGCATCAATGTCCTGCACATAGCCGCGCAAGTTGCCGACAAAGCAGGTGCGCAGAATCGCGCCAAGCGTGGTTTGAAACTCAACGTCGCCCGCCAAGCCTGCGTCGCTGCCCCGTGCGCTGGCAAACAAGAGTTTGAACAGCGCGTGCGGGGCGAAGCGGGCCAGCAGGCCTTGCCAGCCGGACAGCAACAGGAACAGACGCGGCGCCGCCCGGGCCAGGCGGAAAACGGCTTGGCCTGCCATGGATGCAAGAAAGCCACCACCGTCCAGCGGCGCCGCGGCAGAGATCAGGTGCAACTTCCCCACCCGCCCCCCAAGATAGCGGCAGGTTCGCAGCGCCACAAAAGCGCCGATCGAAAAACCGACGAGTACAAGCTTGTCGTCCTTGGTGAACTGCTGAATTTCCGCGGCCAGTGGAAAAGCGTATCGATCGACATGTCCTTGCGTAGGACTCAACAGGAGGTTTGGACGTCTTGAGCCCCTTCCTCTTTGTCACCATTCTCGGGCTGCTGATTCTTTGACCGCCAGTCGCCGTATGGCACTCTGTCTCGCGGCAAGTCTCTGTGCGAGCGGCATGGTTCCTGTCAGCACTCGCGTTAATCGGCCCCATCATTGCCGCCTTTGTCTTTGTCGTCCTGGTTTGGCTCCCGGCCTATTCCGGTCAATGCGGAGGCTGGCTGGGCGAGACTGACCCATGTGGTTTCGGACAATATGTGACCGAAACCATTTACTGGGCCGCAATCAGCATGGCGATGCCTGCGCTTCTCGGGATGCTTCTTGGCATCGTTGTACTGATTGTTGGCTTGATCAGGCGCGACAAGTTCCACCAGGTCTAGTGCATAAAACCGCGCAAGTCCTGTGAGTTAAAACGTTGAACGGCAGCTTTCGTCGGCGTTGATCTGCTCGTGGTCATCTTCCGCTTCGGGTCGGTTTCCGCTTGTTGCCCGTAGGACGCTTGCCGGCCATGAAGAGTCGTTCACGACGGGTGGCTTATCGGACGCCTAACGCTTTGCTGCGCCGTCAATGCACATCACTTTCCGCGATCGAGCTATCGAGCAGCGCGCGCTGACGCCTACTCCCAAGCCGTTTCGGCGTCCAGGTGCCGCGCTAACTCCATGGCGTCGTGTAGCAGCCGGCCGACCACAACCAAGTCGGGCTCCAATCGGTAGACAAGAAAGTGGCGTGGTCGGCGGACAATCCCCACACTGGGATTCACGTGCTCTCGGCTCAGTCGCAGATGCCAAGATCTAACGCTCGCGCCGAGTTCAGGCCGAGCGAGACTGCCCGGTCTGTCTGGCTGGCGTGCCACGTCGCGCAGCGCGGCGACGATCAGGCTCTCGTAACGCAGTCGAGCGACTTCGCCGAATAGCTCATCTGTCCAGGCGAGGATGTCGAGGACATCCCCCTGTGCGGCGTTCGACAGCCGATAGCGAAACATCAACTCGCCGTCTTGGCAGCCTGCGCAGCGCGGTGACCCAACTGTCCAATGAAGTCTTCGAGCTGATCATCGGCAACATCTGCATACCGCCCTGCGGACACATCCGCCCAGCCAAGCCGCGCTGATTGCCTCAGGGCTTCGAGCTTGGCATCCTCACGGCGCTCGCGCTCCGCGATGAGGCGCAGCCCCTCTCTCAGCACTTCGCTGGCATTCTGGTAACGCCCGGACTGAACCAGAGTTTCAACCAGTTGCTGTTGAAGTTCGCTCAAAACGACGTTGCGGGTGGGCATGTTGCGGGACTCCAAGTAGCGCGAGCAGCAAGCCCGCATGGCCATCATTGGCATATTATGCCAGTATGGTTCGCGCCGCTGGAATGGTGAGACTCCAGCGGCGGATTGCGCCTAAGCCTTCTTCAAGCGGACGTGCCTACGGCACGCCGCTTGAGTTGAACGTTCAGCGACGGCTCTCGGGCAGAGGCCGGCGGCGTAGCGGGTCCGGTTGACCAAGGCGTTAGGCCCCGCTACCAAGGCAAGGGGTCTGGTCACTCGTGGCAATCTGGCCAATGGTGTTAACGGCGCCTGGTGGTCAAGCGCAAGCCACGACCAGTAATTACTGTCCAAACAAGGACAGCACTACTAAGGCCGATTGCAACCCACGCTGCAACGTACGCTCTTGGATGTGTGCCTCGCGAGCCAAAGAGACACATAGCCTCTCCTCGCAGCCCGCCACGTGTGCCAAGCGTACTTGCTGGCTAGCGCGGCACGAAGTGTGCGCATCGGGAGAGATGAGCCGGTACGGAACCGAACTGGGCTGAGTAACTCACGGGAGTGAGCGACGATTCAAGATACACGGTCAACAGTGCCGCAGCAACCGAAGTCAACGCAGCGATAAGCTGCGGCTGACACCGATTACCCCTAGCGGCCTTTGGCCAGCGTCCGCTCCTGGCCGGAAGCGCCCTACGGGCAGGGGCCGGGAAACGACCCGAATCCATCGCTGCCCGCCTTGCGAGGCCGCCGACCAGAGCCGATTGAGTCTAGGCGGGCTGCCGCCCCAGCCATATCTCGGCGATGAGGCCCGCGACGAGAAAAATCGATGCGATAACGTCAGCGGTGACCACTCTCGCAATCGCCGCGTTGTAGTTGCCAACTGACAAGGCCACTGCGATGAAGCTGCCAGCGCTGAATAGCGCAACGGTCAACACAGTCACGCGAAGGCTCGGGACGGCGATCGCGCCAAACATCAAGAGCGCCAACACCGCGAAGAGCAGCGCCCGATGCTGGAGAAGTATCGCAGTGTTAGGGTCCAGGTTCTCGACCCCGTACATCCTTGTCAATGCTGCAGCACCCGTCACCCCTGACACGGGCAGTAGATGAATCAGGCCGGCAACGAGCAGAGCAACGACGGAGACATACTTCATGAAATCACCTTTCAGAGTTCCAGGGTGGATTCAGAAATAGCGACATCATGTCGACACCCAATCGAACTCGCTTTCAAAAATCGCCTGTCATGCCTCGAATCTGCATTGCGCCTGCACGCGCCATGTACATAGGGCCTGGGTTGAGTCTGGCGCCACACCTGAATGCAGCGGCGACTGTTGCCATCGCGCTTGATGCGCCGTTTGAGCTTCGGACTTGTACAAACTCAACAGGGTGGTCCGAGTGGCGCTCGACCCTATCGTCTCTGATCCCGTCGGAGACGCTGCACCATCTGAGGAGCCATGGGCCAATGGTGTTCCTGTACCTGGATCCCTTGACGGATCGACACCTTCCACTGAGCCAGGCGGAACTGGGCGGTGGTCGTGAGCGTCTGATCGACGCCGGCCCGGGAATCGGCATCAGCGAGGCGTTCGCCGCATTCGGCCTGCGGACCAGGTTCCCGATGGATGAACGGATCGCCAAGGTTGTACTGGAGATCGAGAAGCGACCCGATTTGTTCGGGCGACTGCAGGAGGCTGCAGCACTGGCTTGTCTGTCGCCCTCACGTTTCCGGAAGCGTTTCTGTGCTGAAGTCGGTCTCCCCTTCCGACGGTACCGAATGTGGAGACGGATGGCGCGCGTGATGCGCACGATCGCCGAGGGCGGCAGCCTTACCGAGTCCGCAATGGCAGCAGGATTCTCCAGCTCAGCGCACTTGAGCAGTTCCTTCAAGCGCATGTTTGGTTTGTCAGCAAGCGACATCATCGGCCTGGGTGTGGTGATCGATGTCTCTGAGGATCACGTCGTGTCGACACAGTAAAAGTGTTCCGGTTCGGCCAGCATTTGACGCGATGTGATGCTGGCCGAGTGGCGATGTGCAGCTTCAACGGTCGACTGCTTCTGGCCGGTTAGCGCCTCCCAGCAGCCTGCTGCGGCTTACAGCTGAATCGCACTTGCCGGTCGTAAGGCTGCGACGTTTTGATGTGGGACACACAGCGGTCTGTCGCTGTCCGGTGGTAAACACCGGCACGCGACCCATTGCGGGTACTCGGGTGTTCAGATCGAGGTCCGCGAGTCGGGCAGCGAGCGAGTCTCGCCTGTGGAGCGAACCAATGCGTCGAGCCGGTGCAGCACTCGACGCGGCAGACGGATGTTGACTCGTTCAAGCGTGTCATCAGCTACCGCGGGGTCCACCTTGACGACGGCCCAGACCCACCTCCTCCAGTCCTTGTGTTAGTTCCTGGCCTGTTGCCGTATGGCCATTACCAGCCCACGCCCAAGGTCCTTCTTGGGGCGAGGTATCACCACGATGCCTGTGTGCTGCGGGTGCGTGAAGACATGACACGGCAGACACCGCGCACGGCGAGGGACGCAACACGCGCCGATCGCGCGCGGTCAGAAGTCGTGCCGTACGCCAAGCGAGAAGCGCTGCCCGTCCAGGTAGACCGGGGCGGTATCCGGCGGCGTGCCGCTCAGACGCACATCGGTGTCGATCGAACCCGCGGCGTAGAGTTTGGTGCGCTTGGACAGCGGCCAGTCGAACGCAAGCGCGTACTGGGTCGAGTCCTTCTGGTTCGCCTCGAACATCGCCCTCACCAGGTTCGCGTAGAAATTGCCGACACCGACAGCGATCCGAAGGCTGAGGTACGGATAGTCGACACGGCGGCCGCCCCCCGAAGGGTCGTTCGAGATCCAGCCGGCGCCGACCTGGTACGGACCCGGCCGCCACGCGATGGCCGCCGAGTACTGCACGGTCGCTCCGTTCGCGCCTGCTGCATCGAGGCGTTGCAGGGCTCCGGACGCGACCCAGGCCTTCGACGCCCAAACGGCGCTGACCGCGTACTGGTCACGGACATCCTGCATGTTCTCGTCGGTCGCGGCCATCGCGAACAGCTGCAGCCCATTCCAGCTCGGCGTCCGGTACTCGAGGCTGTTATTGAAGCGGGTCGCGTACCGCGAGCTGCTCTCGAGCGTGCCGTACCACTGGTCGGCGGTCGCGTCGACCGCGATCATCGCGTTGAACATCGGCGTGTACTGGCGGCCGGCGGACAGCCGACCCCATCGACCGTCGAGGCCGACCCATGCCTGCCCGTTCCAGTACGCCGGATTCGCCTGATCGCCAGTGTCGACGTTGTAGCGATGCTCGATCGCGAAGATCGCGCGCAATCCGCCGCCCAGGTCCTCGGTGCCTCGAAGTCCGAACCGTGCACCCTTTGAGTTACCGGGCTGGCCGGAGATCAGCCGGGTTGCGCCGCCGGTATCGGGGCCAGCGCCGTAGAAGGCGCGGTTCGCGCCGGCATCGGCCCATTCGATGGCGGTGTCGACGATTCCGTACATCGTCAGCGAGCCTTGCGCGCAAGCGGTTGCAGAGAGAATCGACAGAACAATGCCAATCGACAAGCTGGTGCAGCGAGTGGAGACTGAGGGACCTTGCATGGGAACAACACCGTTTGAATGCAGGGCCCGCGAGTATCGCCGCACCGTGTGTCGGAACCATTGCAATGCAATGCCAAAAGGACTGAGCAATGACAACTGAAGCCAGGGTCAAGGGCCCCGCGTCCTACTTCCCCTCAATTGAGAAGACATACGGGATGCCCATTACGCACTGGTTCGATATCGTGAAGCAGGCGGGGCCGCTCAGGCACATGGAGCTGGTGAACCTCCTCAAGACGGAACACAAGATGGGTCACGGTCATGCGAATGCCATCGTCGGGTACGTCCTTGCGCAGAAGTAGCGGACACACTGCAGACGCCGGTGCCGACCGATTCCGCGACCTGCGCCAAGCCGCCTGATCCAACCCCTCGAACCACCTGCTTCAGATCTCGAAGTCGTAATCGACCGTGAGTGGGGCATGGTCGCTGAAGCGCGACGCGGTATGAATCGCCACCGCCCTTGCGGTTTGTGCGATGCCCGGTGTGGCGATCTGGTAGTCGAGCCGCCATCCGACATTATTGGCCCATGCTTGACCCCTTGCACTCCACCAGGTGTACTGCTCGGGTCGCTGATCGAGCTTGCGAAACACATCGACGAAGCCATGATCGTCGAAGATTCGCGTGAGCCAGGCCCGCTCCTCGGGCAAAAACCCAGAGTTCTTCTGGTTGGACTTCCAGTTCTTCAGATCGACTGCCTGATGGGCGATGTTCCAGTCGCCGCACAGCACAATCTCGCGCCCGCTCGCCTTCAAAGCCTGCAGGTGGGCATCGAAGCGTTCGATGAAGCGGAACTTGGCTTGCTGGCGCTCGGGCGAAGCCGACCCTGACGGCACATACACCGAGATGACCGTGAGCTTTCCGAAGTCGGCCTCGACATAACGGCCTTCGGCATCGAACTCATCACTGCCAAAACCACTGCGAACCGCTTGCGGCGATTTGCGCGAATAGAGTCCGACTCCGCTGTAGCCCTTCTTTTCAGCAAAATGGAAGTGGCCGGCAGCGCCCGCGAGCGTGCTGAGCGATTCGTCAAGATCGGCCTGCTGGGCCTTGAGTTCCTGCACACACAGCACATCGGGCGCATGCGCCTGCAGCCAGGGCTCGAGGCCTTTTTTATGCGCCGACCGGATGCCATTGAGGTTGAGGGAGACAATTCGCAGCATCTTGTATAGTCGCCAGCCATGAATGAACGAACCGAGTTTATCCGTTTCGCGCTCGACGCCGGGGTGCTGAAATTCGGCAGCTTCCGGACCAAAGCTGGTCGCGATTCGCCTTATTTCTTCAATGCCGGGCTCTTCGACGACGGCGAGCGCCTGGGCCGTCTGGCCGGCTTTTATGCGCAGCGGCTGCTGCAGGCCGAGCGATCGGGCGAAGCAGCGTTCGACATGCTGTTCGGGCCTGCCTACAAGGGCATCACACTGGCCAGCGCGACCGCGGTGGCGCTGGCGCAGGCTGGTCGCAACCTGCCCTTTGCCTTCAACCGCAAGGAAGCCAAGGATCACGGCGAAGGCGGCACGGTGGTCGGCGCACCGCTGCGCGGTCGGGTGGTGATCATCGATGACGTCATCTCGGCAGGCACCTCGGTGCGCGAGTCGGTCGAACTGATCAGGGCGCAGGGCGCAACGCCCTCGGCGGTCCTGATCGCACTCGATCGCCAGGAGCGCGGCGGCACGGCCGATGCACCTGGCCCCACATCGGCAACCCAGGAAGTGGCAGCGCTCTACCGCATCCCGGTGCTGTCGATCGCCTCGCTCGACGACCTCTTCGGCTTTTTGCAGCACGATGCGCAGTTGGGCGAGCATCTGCCCGCCATCACCGAATACCGCCGCCGATACGGCGTCAGCCGCTAAGCCTGTCAGCCGCTAAGCCTGTCAGCCGCTGAGTTTGCGACGCAGCAGATCGTTGACCTGCTGCGGATTGGCCTTGCCGCGCGTGGCCTTCATCGCCTGACCGACCAGCGAATTGAAGGCCTTCTCCTTGCCGGCGCGAAACTCTTCGACCGACTTGGCATTGGCCGCCAGCACCTCGTCGACGATCCGGTCGAGCTCGCCGGTATCGCTGATCTGCTTGAGCCCGCGTGCCTCGATGATCAGATCGGCCGCATCCGGCTCGCTGCGTCGCTCATCAAAGATCGCCTGAAACACCTCACGAGCCATCTTGCCCGACACCGTGCCATCGGCGATCCGCCGAATCAGCAATGCGAGCTGATCTGGTGAGATCGGGCACTCATCGATCGACAGCGACTCGCGATTGAGCTGGGCGGCCAGATCGCCCATCACCCAGTTGGCGGCGGTCTTGGCCTGACTCGCCGGATCGGAAAGAGCCGCCACCGTGTCCTCGAAAAAGCGCGCCATCGAGCGGGTCGCGGTGAGCGTGACCGCGTCATAGGGCGACAGGCCGAGATCGCGGGTGAGCCGCTCGCGCATGGCACCAGGCAGCTCGGGCATCGATGCCCGCACCCGATCGATCAGTGCGGCATCGACCACCAGCGGCGGCAGGTCGGGATCGGGGAAATAGCGATAGTCGTGCGCATCTTCCTTGCTGCGCATCGAGCGGGTCTCGTCGCGATCGGGATCGTAGAGCCGAGTTTCCTGAACGACCAGACCGCCGTCTTCGATCGGCTCGATCTGGCGACGTACCTCGAATTCGATCGCGCGCTCCATGAAGCGAAAGGAATTCAGGTTCTTGATTTCGCAGCGGGTGCCGAACTCGGCCTGACCCACCGGGCGCACCGACACATTGGCATCGACCCGAAACGAGCCTTCCTGCATGTTGCCGTCGCAAATGCCAAGCCAGGTCACCAGACCGTGCAGGGCCTTGGCATAAGCCACCGCTTCGGCTGACGAGCGCATCTCGGGCTCGGTGACGATCTCGAGCAGCGGCGTGCCGGCACGATTGAGGTCGATGCCCGACATGCCGGCGAGCGCCGCACCGCCCAGCGTCTGCATCGCGTCTTCATGCAAGGACTTGCCTGCGTCTTCCTCGAGGTGGGCACGCGTCAGGTTGATGGTCTTTTCGCGCGGACCCTGGTCGCCCTGCCAGACGATCGGCAGCGAGCCGCCCTGCACCACCGGGATCTCGTACTGGCTGATCTGGTAGCCCTTGGGCAGGTCCGG
>JAPLQF010000020.1 GCA_026399875.1 Burkholderiales bacterium
GTCATCGCGATCGACCAGGGCTCTTCCCCGCTCGACGCGGCAGCGCACCAGATCCGTACCGGACCGGCCTGCATCCGAAGAAAATCGGCCAGCAGCGGAAAGTGATAGGACTCGCGGAAAAACGAGGTGAGATTGGTGGTGAGCGCATTGAGAAACGGCTGCCAGAGTGGCGAATTGGCCGTCTCGACCGCATCGAGCAGGCTGCGGTAGTCGGGCAACCCGTGCTCGCGCAGCACTCGTGCAAGTCGCCCCTGCACCATGCTCTGCTTGCTTGGCAGCAGATGGATCCCGGCTCGCTCCTTGATGATCCGACAGGCTCGCTCGAAATCGCCCGGCGCCAGCGTGGCGATCTGACCGACTGTCGACATCGCAGTCATGAGCAGTCTTCATTCATTGAATCAGGTGCCCGCTCAAAACTCTTCCCAATCGTCGTCGGCGCGTTTGGGCGAAGGCGGCGGCGATGACTGAGCGGGTGACGACGACTGAGCGGGCGGCGTGATGCGGGGCGCCGGCGCAGCTTGACTGTCGGTGCGAACCGCCGGCGGGCGAGCCGGCATGGCGGGGGCGGCAACCGAACGCGCAGCCGCGACCGGCTTGCTTGCCACCGATGGCCGATAAGGTGCCGGTTGACTCGGCACAAAGCTGTCGTTGAGCGACGCACTGCCCGATCGGCCTGACATGCGGAAGCTGTCGATCGCCTGGATCAGGCTGCGTGCCTGCTGCTTGAGGCTTTCGGCAGCCGCAGCGCTCTCTTCGACCAGGGCTGCGTTTTGCTGGGTCATGCGGTCGAGCTGGCCGACCTCACTGTTGACATGGGCGATACCGGCGCTTTGCTCGATGGTCGCCGACGAGATCTCGCCGATGATGTCGGTGACACGGCGTACCGAGGTCACAATCTCTTCCATGGTCGATCCGGCCTCCTGCACCAGGCGGCCTCCGGACTCGACCCGCTGCACGCTGTCGGTGATCAGGTCCTTGATCTGGCGGGCAGCCTCGGCACTTCGCTGGGCAAGGCTTCTGACTTCGGCGGCCACGACCGAGAAGCCGCGTCCCTGCTCGCCGGCACGGGCTGCTTCCACCGCCGCATTGAGCGCCAGGATGTTGGTCTGAAAGGCGATGCCATCGATCACGCCGATGATGTCGGCAATCTTGCGAGAACTGTCGCTGATCTCGCCCATGGTGGTGACCACCTGCTGCACGACATCACCACCCCGACGCGCGACTTCGGAGGCGCCGAGGGCAAGCTGGTTGGCCTGACGGGCATTTGACGCATTGGTATCGACCGTACCGGCCATCTGCTCGACGCTGGTGGAGGTCTGCTGCAAGCTGGCGGCCTGCGCTTCGGTACGCTGGGACAGGTCACCATTGCCGACCGCGATCTCGGTCGAGGCCACCGATATCTGCTCGGCCGACACCTTGATCGTGCCGACCGTGTGTTCGAGCTGTTCGGCCATCCGTGACAACGCCGAGATCAGCTGACCGACTTCGTCGGTCGAAGGCGACGGCAGTTCGACCCTCAGGTCACCGGCTGCGATCGACTCGGCCGCCTTGCGCGCAGCCTCGAGCGGCACAATCAGGCGACGGTTGAGACTGAGCGCGAGCGCGAACAGCAGCGCGAGCGAGATCAGCGTCGACCCCCAGATGACCGGCAGCGCCATGCCCGGCGAGGCGGCATTGGCGGGGACCGACGGCCTGGCATCACGGATGTCGCCGGAGGTGGCTCCCGAGGTGGCGCCAGAGGCTGCGCGCGCTGACGCAGCGTCCTTGCGCAAGCTCGCGATCTCGTTGTCGAAGCGATGCGAGAGCACCGTGACCAGCACACACAGCGCCAGCATCAGGATGCCCGCGATCGCCGGCAGGATCAGCAGCTTGAATCGCAGTTTCATGTTGACCTCAAGGAGAAAACGATATCTTTCAGGCGCGAATATCGCGAAGACTCTCAGGCCAGCGCCATTTCCGCAGTACCCATCAGCTTTTCGATGGCAATCAGAATCAGCATCCGATCATTGAGCGTTCCCAGGCCGGTGATATAGCTCGAGTCGACCACTGAATCGATCTCGGGCGTATCGCGTATCTGGTCGGGCGACAGCTCCATCACGTCGGACACCGAGTCGACCACCATGCCGACCACGCGTGCGCCGAGATTCAGGATGATCACCACCGTGAAGTCGTTGTATTCGGCCGAACCGAGTCCGAACTTGAGGCGCATATCGACGATCGGCACGATGACACCGCGCAAATTGACCACCCCCTTGATGAACGAAGGCGCGTTGGCGATCCGGGTCGGCTGCTCATAGCCACGGATCTCCTGCACCTTCAGAATGTCGATGCCGTACTCCTCTTCACCAAGACGGAAGGTGAGGTATTCACGAGGCCGTTCGGCCAGTGCGTTAGCGCGTGCATTCATGGCGTGTCTTGCCTTTCCATCTTCGGTTAATGACGCACGCGGCGAACCAGCCACGAGACGTCGAGAATCAATGCCACCCGTCCATCGCCCAGGATCGTTGCACCGGACACGCCGGGCACCTTGCGATAGTTGGCCTCTAGGTTCTTCACCACCACCTGATGCTGGCCGATCAGATCGTCGACCAGCAGAGCGATCCGACCACCTTCGGCCTCTACCACGATCATGATCCCGCCGCTGTGTTCAACCGAGCGCGGCACGTCGAACAGTTCATCGAGTCGCATCAGCGGCAGGTATTCGTTGCGCACTTCCACCACCCGCCCGGTACCACCCACCGATTTCACATCGCTGGCGGACATGTGGATCGACTCGACAACCGAGGCGAGCGGCACGATGTAGGTCTCGTCGGCAACGCCGACCGACATGCCGTCCATGATCGCCAGCGTAAGCGGCAGTCGGACCGAGACCCGCATGCCCTGGCCCTCGACCGAATCGATCTCGACCGAGCCGCCAAGTGACGTGATGTTGCGTTTGACCACATCCATGCCAACGCCGCGTCCGGACACATCGGTGACCTCTGTCGCGGTTGAAAATCCGGGTGCAAAGATCAGGCCATAGACCTCTGTATCGGTCATCGAGTCGCTCACGCTCAGGCCGCGCTCGCGGGCCTTGGCAAGCAGCTTGCCGCGATTCAGGCCGCGGCCGTCGTCACGAACCTCGATCACGATCGAGCCACCCTGGTGCGCCGCGGCAAGTGTGACCGTGCCGTGCTCGGGTTTGCCGGCGGCGATCCGGTCCGCGGGCATCTCGATGCCATGATCGGCCGAGTTGCGAACCAGGTGGGTCAGCGGGTCGGTGATCTTTTCGATCAGCCCTTTGTCGAGTTCGGTGTCTTCGCCGATGGTGTGCAGTTCGAGCTTCTTGCCAAGACGGCCGGACAGATCGCGCAGCATCCGCGGAAAACGATTGAAGACCGCCGTCATCGGGATCATGCGAATCGCCATGACCGCTTCCTGAAGCAGCCTGGTGTTGCGCTCGAGGTCGGTCAGGGCGGTTGCCATGGCCTGATGGACGACCGCATCGAGCCCGCGCCCGGTCTGCGCCAGCATCGCCTGAGTGATCACCATCTCGCCGACCAGATTGATCAGCTGGTCGACCTTTTCGGTCGGCACGCGAATCGTCGAGGACTCGAGATTGGCACTGGCAGGTGCCGAGCGATCGGCCGACCGCGGTGCCTCGGCCTTGGATGCGGCCACAACAAGCGCCTCTGGGGCATGGAGCTCGATGGCAACCGGCACCGGCAGATCATCAAAGAGGCCAAACGTCGGGTCGGCGTCGTGCGCGGCAGTCGGAGCAAGGGCCGTGGCCGGGGCCGGCGCTGCGCCAAGCTCCCGGATGCTGACCTGTTCGCGGGATACATGAAACGAGAAGAGATCAAGCAGATCGCTGTCGGTGACGGTACTCACGACCCGGAAATGACGGGTCTTTGAGGCATCGGGCTGACCGTCGTCGGTCGGCTCGATCGTCCCCAGGCCAGGTATCTCGCTGAACAGCTCGACCACATTGTCGGCAAACTTCGGCTGATCGAGTGGGCCGATGGCAATCTCGAGCACCCGTTCGCCGGGCACAGTCGGCGCCGCGACGACGCTTGTGGCCGCCGGTGCCGGGGTTTCGGTCACTGGCACTGCAACCGGGGCAGCAACCGTGCCGTGCGCAAACGCGCCGATGCGTGCGACCAGTTCGGTGCAGTCGATGCCCGGGTCGGTGCCGCTCTGACGGCTCGCCAGCAAGTGCTTGAGCACATCGCCGGATTCGAGCAGGGTGTCGATCATGCCGCTGGTGATGGCCAGCTCGCGGCGGCGAAGGCGGTCGAGCAGCGTCTCCATGACATGCGTGAGATCGGCCACATCCTGGAAACCGAAGGTCGCCGCGCCGCCTTTGATCGAATGTGCGCAGCGAAAGATCGCATTCAGCGACTCGTCATCGGCATTCGATTCGTCGGTATCAAGCAGCAGCGCCTCCATGTTGGTGAGGTTCTCGCCGGCTTCTTCATAAAAAACACCATGGAACTGCGACAGGTCGAAGACATCGCCCGAGGACTCGCTGGTATGGGTATCACTCATCGTCGATTCCTGCTGGGCTAGTTGGGCAAGACTTTGCTGATGATCTCGAGCAGCCTTTGCGGATCGAAGGGCTTGACCATCCAGCCGGTCGCGCCGGCGGCACGTCCTGCCTGCTTCATCTCATCGCTCGACTCGGTGGTGAGCATCAGGATCGGCGTGCGCTTGAAGCGGTCGACGCCGCGCAACTCGCGAATCAGGGTCAGACCGTCCATGCGCGGCATGTTCTGATCGGTCAGCACCAGATCGACATGACGGTCGCCGATCTTGTCCAGAGCGTCCTGCCCGTCGATGGCCTCGATCACGTCATAGCCCGAACTGCGCAGGGTGAAGGACACCATCTGACGCATCGATGCCGAGTCGTCCACCGCAAGAATCGAAGCCATTTTCACTGTGTTACCCCTAGAAAAGTTCGACCGAGCCCGCGTCGACCACCCGCTGGGCGACCGGACACGGACGAACGACCCACTCGACCTCACTGCCCTCTTCGTCGCCGCTCAAGGCCAGGTTGCCGAGGCATTCGGCGACCGAAGACAGGCGTCGGCGAGAGTGGGTGATCAATTGAGAGGCCATATCCTCGAATTGCAGTGCGGTCATGGCGCGCCTCATGTCGGTGAGCAGCGCTTCGCGCTCCTGGCTCGGCGGCAGGTCGACCTGACTGTTCACCGCATTGGAAAAATGCGCCGACAGCTGCGTGACGGCGTCAATCAGAAGGCGCTGCAGACGGTCGAGTTCAGTGCCGGCTGTCATCAGCTCGTCCTGCAGGTCCGCGACCAGGCTGAGCGGTACCGTAACGAGTCCCATGCCTGCTTCATCGATTCCCATTGGCCCTGCTTCATCGTGTATTGATCGGCATATCGTGCGTGCTAACATCGATCGGATCGTGTAGCTGCCCTTTGGCCTCCGATGTGTCATTCTCAGACACGTTCTCGTCCGGGCAACCCCTGAAAAGCACCGGTGCATCCCACCAATTCCGCAAGCCGTTCTGCGCCCCACTCCGCTGCGCGAACCGCCGGTTCGGAAACCGGCGGCGAAGCTATCCGGTTGCTGGTCGTCGAAGACTCCGAACTGGATTACGAGCTGCTCCTGCGCTCTTTGCGCAGACAGCACTTCGATCCGCATGCGGTCCGCGTCGAGGAGGCTGGCGGCTTGCAGGCGGCGCTTGCCAACGGCCCCTGGGACGCTGTGATCTCCGACCACCATCTTCCCCGTTTCTCGAGCACCGAAGCTTTGCGCATCATCCGTTCGGAAGGCGAAAACCTGCCGTTCATCATCGTGTCGGGCAACATCGGCGAAGACGCGGCAGTGGCGGCGATCCAGGCGGGTGCCGACGACTATCTGATCAAGGGTCGGCTGGCACGGCTTGGTCCGGCCTTGCGCAGCGCGATGTCAGCCGGTGCGGCACGCCGCGAGCGCAGCGCCGCACAGGAAGCGCTCGCCGCGTCCGAGCAAAGATTGCGCGCCCTGACCGACCATCTTCAGCAGGCGGTCGAGGCTGAGCGCGCCGACATTGCCCGCGAAGTGCACGATGACGTGGGCGGCATGCTGACCGCGCTGCGCTTCGACCTGAGCTGGATCGAGCGCCATGGCGACGTCGCGATTCGTGACCGAGCTCACCAGGGGCTGGAAACACTCAACCAGGCGGTCGAGGCAGTTCACCGGATCATGCGCAATCTGCGCCCGCCGGCACTGGAAGCAGGCATCGTCGCCGCACTGGAGTTCCTGGTGTCCCAGTTTGAAAGTCGTACCGGCATCGATACCCATCTCGATTGCAACCGCGAGCGCATCGATGTGTCCGAGCAGGTCGCGATCACGGTTTACCGTGTCGCCCAGGAATCGCTCACCAATATCGGCAAGCACTCGCAGGCCGCTCATGCCCGACTCGATCTGGTGGTTCAGGACGACATGCTGTCGCTCGAGATTTCGGACGATGGCGTGGGCATCAGCCAGGCGGATCTCGACAAGCCGGGCTCATTCGGCCTCAGAGGCCTGACCGAACGCGCCAGACAGGCCAATGGCTGGCTCGAGATCGCGGCCGGCAAAAGCAAAGGCGCCATCATGCTCATGATTCCCCTGACACCCGAGGCTGCGGCACGTCTCGAATCGGAGCCCGACGCATGATCCGTGTCGTACTCGTCGACGACCACGCCCTGATCCGGCGAGGCTTGCGCGACTCGCTGACAGAGGCCGGCGACATCAGGATCGTTGGCGAGGCAGGCGACTACGGCGAACTGCGACAGCTGCTGCACGACACCGAATTCGATGTGCTGTTGCTCGACATCAATTTGCCGGGACGCAGTGGACTCGACGTGCTGCACTCACTGGCCGATCATCCGACCCGCATCCGGGTGCTGGTCCTCACGATGTATCCCGAGGATCAGTACGCGATCCGCGCACTCAAGGCAGGCGCGATGGGTTACCTGAACAAATCGGCCGACCCGACGCAGATTCTGACCGCGGTCCGAACCATCCATGCCGGTCGCAAATACATCACGCCCGCGATTGCCGAGGCCCTGGCCGAACGACTGTCGATCGACGACAGCGAAAAGCCTCACGAGCGATTGTCGGATCGCGAGTTTCAGACCTTGCTCAGGCTGTCGACCGGCCAGCGCCTGTCGGATATCGCGATCGAACTGAGCCTCTCACCCAAGACCGTCTCGGTCTACCGGGCAAGGGTGCTTGAAAAGCTGTCGCTGCAATCGAATGCCGATCTGACCGCCTATTGCCTGCGAAACGGACTCATCGACTGAGGCTCAACCGGACGACGCCGACCCCTCAGCTGACGGCGACGCAGTTCTTGCCGGCATTCTTGGCCTGATACATCGCCTCATCGGCGCGCAAGAGGGCCGATTCGAGGGAATCGTCGGGCCTGACCAGCGTGGCGCCGGCAGAAAAGGTCATGAACACCTTCCTGGAGTCATAGAGGTAGACGTCGCGGGTCAGTTCACGCTGAACCTTCATCAGAAGTTCACGCGCCTCTTCGACACCCAGACCGGGCAGCAGGAGCACGAATTCTTCGCCGCCATAACGGGCCACGGTGTCGCAGGGGCGAACCTTGGACTGAAGCAGACTGGCAAGATGCTGCAAGGCGCCGTCGCCGGCATGATGCCCCAGCACATCGTTGACGCGTTTGAAATCGTCGATGTCGAGCAGACCCACCGTCAGCGGGCGCGACTCATCGCGAACCGGCACGATCTCGCGAAGGTAGGCCTGTTCGAGCCCGGCGCGGTTGGCCGTACGGGTCAAGTGATCGGTCAGCAGGCGTTCACTGGCCTGGGCCAGTTCCTGCTCGAGTCGAACAACCTGCGATTCGAGCGACTGTGCGCGCTCGGAGCTGCTTTGCAGACCTCGCTGGGCATCTCCGACCGACATCTGCATCGAATGGGCGTCAGCAACGAGGCTGCGCACCCGCTCGGCAATGCCTTCGAGCGAATCAGCCTGCGAAATCGCTTCCATGTGACCGGACAAGGTGGCAGTGAAATCGCCGGAACGCTCGCCCAGGTGCGACATCTGCTCGACCAGATTGGGCAGCAGATCGCGAAGGGCAGACACCGCGTCGCGACGGGTGAGCGAAATATCGTGCTGGCCTTCGAGGGCCTGCTCGATCAGCGAGCGGGCTGACGCCAGGGAGCGTCGATCGGAGCCGTCCTTGACCGCATGACGCACGGCCTTGACCTGCGTTGCGATCCAGCTGTCTGGCTCGGACATTGCCTCGAAACTGCTGCACAGCGCGCCCACGATCTCGACCAGTTCGGCATTGAGCTTGCGAAGCTGGCTGTTGGATCGGCGGGCATCGACCACCACGTCGCTTGCGGGGTTGCCTGCGGACTTGTCAGCCTCGACAGGACGCGTCAAAGGGCCCGAATCGGCAGCGCCAGCACGCTCCAGACGCGACAGGATAGCCTGCGCTTCGGCCCAGCGCTGGGTATTCATAAAGCCGATGAGCGCAGACATCGCGTCGATCGGGGCATGGCGCCCGAGGAGCTCGACAGCGCTCGATGCGAGCTGCTCAAGGTCGCCGTCGACCGGCGGGCCACCGACACGGATCCAGGCCTGACGATAGTTGCCCGGCGTGAGCTCGATACCACCCTGGGTCAGCAGACGAATTGCCGCACGCGCAGCCTCACCGCTCGACAGCGGCTTTCTGGCCTCGGCGTTGGGCGCAGTCGCTGGCCTACGGATCGGATCTGCGGTTTTCATACCGCCAGCTCGCTGAGGCTGCGACGGGCGCTGTCTTCGGCTGCGATGTGCAGGGCCTGATCAAGCGGCACCGCACGGGCGTAGAGCCAGCCCTGATGCAGGTCGCAGCCCAGCGCCATCAGCGTCTGACGCTGCTCTTCGGTCTCGACACCTTCGGCGACGACCGAGAGGTGCAGATTGGCCGCGAGCGCGACGATGGCACTGGCCACGGCCCGGCTTCGCTCGGAGGTGTGCACATCCTGAACGAATGACCGATCGATCTTGAGCGTCGTCAGCGGCAGGCGGGTGAGATAGGCCAGAGAGGAATGGCCGGTGCCGAAATCATCGACGGCCAGTCCCACGCCGAGTGCACGGATCGCCTTGAGGGCTTCCACCGCCCGTTCGGCATCTTTCATCATCGACGATTCGGTAAGCTCGACATCGAGACTGTTTGCATCGACAGCATGGCGCGTCAATGCGTTGTCAATGACAGCGGGCAGTGTTCCGGTATGCAACTGCTTGGACGACAGATTGACGGCGATCGAGCAATCGGTGCGGCCGAGACGCTTGAGCGCCGCAAGCGCCTTGCAGGTCTCGTCGACCGCCCATTCGCCCAGCGGGATGATCAGATTGGTCTCTTCGGCCAGGGCGATGAACTTGCCGGCGGGCTGCATCTTGCCGTTGCGCTCCCAGCGCATCAGCGCCTCGAAACCCACCAGCTGCCGATCCCAGGCCGAGAACTGCGGCTGGAAATGCATCGACATTTCACCCCGCTCGAGCGCCTTGCGCAGGCCGCTTTCCATGTCGAGCCGGTCGGCCTCGCCTTCGGACATCGAAGCGTCGAACAGGATCGCGGTGTCACCGCCATCGGTGGCTGCGACTCGGCGCGCGTGGTCGGCATGGGTGATCCAGGGCGCCGGGTCGATGAGTTGCCCGCTGCTGACATGGACACCGACCGAGGCGCGAAGAAAACACTCGCGACCACCCACCAGAAAGGGCTCGTCGAAGGAATCGACCACCGCACGCGCGAAGCGAAGCGCCGCAGCGCTGTCGGTGAGGCGATCGATCAACAGGCCGAGAGAATTGACGCCGTGATACGTGACCGCCTCGATGCAGGTGCCGACGGCGAAATCGTCCTTGAGCGACCGCGCCTCGTTGGCCAGTCGACGCAAGCGATGGGTCACCTCGACGAACAGACGATCGGTGGCAGTGGGGCCGAGCGCCTCGAGCACGAGCTGGAAGCGATCGATTTCGATGCTGGCAAAGCCGCGCAAACCGGAACTCGGTGACGGCTTGCTTCTCAGGTGGTTGAGGAGCCAGGCCCGATTAGGCAGGCCAGTCAGTGAATCGAAGTGCGTGATCTGATAAATGTGAGGATCGCTGCCGCCGGCGGGCGTCACATCATGGATCACCCCGCAGACTCTGACAGGGCCGCGAGCGTCGGCATGGACTTCGCGAACATCGATGCGCAGCCGGCGAAGATTGCCGGTTCCGGTAATGACCCCGACCTCTTGTCTGACGGTCGGCCCTCCGGATAACAATCGGGCCAGCACGCTCCACAGACGCCTGCGATCGGGCTTGGCGATCAGACTGAGCAGGTCGCGGTGAGGCAAGGAATCAGGTTGCCCGGGCCACTCGAGAAGGCTGAACAGATCGGCCTTTCCTTGCACCCGGCAATCCCGGGGCAGCCACTCGAAACCTGCCATGGCAGGTTTGGCGCGAACCGGTTTGCCGGATGAACCTTGCCCGAGAGATCGCTCGAGCTGCGATATCCGGAGCAGTTGCTGCAGGCGGTGGGCGAGTGTGCCGGGGCTGAAGGATCGCAGGCAATAATCGGCCGCACCAGCGTCGCCTGCGTGACGGGTGGCTGCATCGTCGCTCTGGTCGCTCAACCACAGAATGGGAACGAGGGCGCCAGCAGGGTGTTCGCGCAGTTTGCGGCAAATCTCGGCGCCGCTCTGACCCGCCACCCTTTCGCCGACAATTGCACCATCAGGCGGATTATCGTTGAGCTCGGGCAAGCCAGGCGTGATGCCGGGATGCTCGGTCACAATGAAGCCCCGCTCGCGCAAACCCTTGCCGGTCGACATCAACCATATCGGGTCATCGTCGATCAGCATGATGTGAGGCAGCGGTTGCTGACTGGGCAACGGTGCAATGGAAGACATAGGAGACGTTTGGAGGCTCGTCTGAGCTTAGCGTACTCTTGCGGTCTTTCGGATACTGAAGGTCCGTCATGAGCACGGTTTGCGACGGGCTCCCGACGAACGGCAGCAGGCCGACTTAGGAAGGGAGCAGGATGGTAGTCCCCCAGACCGGGCAAGGAGCCGGACGAACCGGACTAAGCATGCGCTCGCTGGCAACTCGCCTTCTTGCCTTACTCGGCCGTTCGTCTCTACCGGCCGAGCCTGGTCATCAGGTGGTGCCTGACGCTGGTATCGAACTCCAGACATTCAGAAGGCTCTCGCGGGACGTCTATTGGGAGCAGGATGAGAGCGGCCTCATCACCCGCGTGGACGACGGCCCGCACCCGTCCGCGCTGAAACTTCGAATCGGCGGTTTTCTCTGGGACGACGGTGCCCTGCCGCTTGAGACCGGCGACTGGCAGGAGCACCGTGACCGGCTGAACCGGCAAGCGCCTTTTACCGACTTCGCCTGGGTCTGGAATGATCCGTCCGGGCGCACACGAGTCTCGATCGACAGCGGCGTGCCCAGGCATGACGCTCAGGGGCGCTTTGTCGGCTATGCCGGTGTTTCGCGCGATGCCGGTATCGATACCGCGGCGGATCGCGCCAGGCGTCTGGCCACCGCCGCACTGCTGGCCGCCAGCGAGCCGGTCGTCTGGATCGAGGCCGACAGCAAACCGACGAACGGATGGCGGATCATCTGGGCCAACGCTGCCGCATGTCAGCTTTTTGACAGAACCGAGCGCGAATTGCGTGAATTGCCCTGCAAAACCCTCTTTGGGCCCGACTCGGGAGGCACCGCTGAAAGCGTCGGGCAGGCGCTGCTGGCGCGTCGGGATACCCGCCTGCAGGCCGAAGTCGCCCGCAAGTATGGCGAGTGCCGGGCGGTCGAGCTGCGCCTCGAACCGCTGCCCGGGACCGGCTCCCTGCGCGGCTGCGCCGCATTGCTGATCCATGATCGCTCGGCCGAACAGGAGCGTCTGCAGCAGGGCAGCAGGGCGATCGAGCAGCTTCGCAGCTCGATGCAGGAGCGAACAGTCGAGCTCGAAGCCGCCGCCCGCGAACTGGAGTCGTTCACCTATTCGGTATCGCACGATCTTCGCGCACCGATCAGGGTAATCGAAGGCTTTGCACGCATCCTCGATGAGGATTACGCCGACCGTCTCGATCGGGTCGGCCATGACCATCTGCAGCGCATCCTGACCTCGGCCAGCCGGATGACCGAGATGGTCGACGCACTGCTGGGCCTTGCGCGCCTGAGTGGCCAACCACTGGCGACCGAACCGGTCGATCTGTCGCGTCTGGCCGATCTGATCGCCGAGCAGCTGCGGGCCAATGATCCGAGCCTCAATGCCGACATCATTGTGCAACCCGGTATCCAGGTCGAAGGCGACCGTACGCTGCTGCGGATCGTCCTCGAAAACCTGATGTCCAATGCCCTGAAATTCAGCTCGAAAAAACCGGACGCGCGGATTGAATTTGCCTGCAGCGGCGCCGGCCCGGCGACTGTCTATTGCATGAGCGACAACGGAGATGGCTTCGACATGCGTTTTGCCGATCGCCTCTTCGGGGTTTTCCAGCGCCTGCATACCGACGCTGAATTCAAGGGCACGGGCGTCGGGCTGGCCACGGTCCAGCGCATCGTGCGTCGCCATGGCGGACGGGTCTGGGCCGATTCGGAACCGGGCAAAGGCGCCCGATTCTATTTCACGCTCTGGGAAAAAGCGGGACGCTGACGCCTTGACGGCGCCAGACGCCTGCCCTTATCTCACATCGGCCACGATCGAGGCCACCGCAGCCGTCAGGCGCTTGGCGGCATCGAGGTGCAGGAACTCGTTCGGGCCATGGGCATTCGAATGCGGCCCGAGCACGCCGGTGATCAGGAACTGCGCCGACGGAAATTTTTCGCCCAGCATGCTCATGAACGGAATGGTGCCGCCTTCGCCGATCCAGGCGACCGGTTTGCCCCAGGCGGCCTGCGAGGCCTCCTCGGCGGCACGCAGCAGCCACGGGGCGGTGGGCGGCGCGTTCCAGCCGGTGGCGCCGTGCCCGCCCGAAAAGTGCACCCGTGCGCCATAGGGCGGATCAGCCTCGAGCACCTGCTTGACGATGGCCGCAGCCCGGTCGCCGTCGACGGTCGGGGGCAGGCGCAGCGACAGTTTGAGCGAGGTCTTGGGGCGCAGTACGTTGCCGGCTGCGGCGATGCCTGGCAGATGCTCGGCACCGGTCACCGACAAGGCCGGGCGCCAGGTGCGGTTGAGGATGGCCTCGACCGGATCGGTGGTAGTGGGCATGGCGTGCGCATGGGCATCGCCGCCATGATTGCAGCCGACCCACGGAAACTGCTTCCAGATCTGATCGCCAAGGATGTCGCCGGCGGTGCGGGCCTGCGCGATGCGCTCGGGGGGAATCTCGGCATGCAGACCGGCAGGCAGCAGCCGGCCGGTGTCGACATCGTCGAGGCGGTTGAGCAGCTTGCGGGCAATGCGAAACGACGAGGGCACGATGCCGCTGGCCGAGCCCGAGTGCACACCTTCCTGCAACACCTCGACCGTCAGCACGCCGCCGACCAGCCCGCGCAGGGAGGTGGTGACCCACATCTGGTCGTAGTTGCCGCAGCCTGAATCGAGACCGACCACCAGTTGCACATCACCCAGACGCGGCGCGAGCTTGGCAAGGTATTGAGGCAGATCAGGGCTGCCGCTTTCTTCGCAGGTCTCGATCAGCCCGACACAGCGCGGCCGTGCCACCTTCTGTGCGTCCATGGCCTGCACGACAGTTAACGCGGCATAGAGCGCATAGCCGTCGTCGGCCGCACCGCGCCCATAGAGCTTGCCGTCTTCGATCACCGGCTTCCAGGGGCCAAGGTCGTCGCGCCAGCCGCTCATCTCGGGCTGCTTGTCGAGGTGGCCGTAGAACAGGACGGTGCGGTCTTCGCCCAGACCGTGCGTAGCCGGTATATCGAAGAAGAGGCAGGGCGTACGGCCCTCGAGTGCCACGATCTCGACCGTCATGCCGGCAATGGGTTGCGCCTGCGCCCAGGCCAGACCGGCCTGGATCGCGGCCGCCAGATGGCCATGCGCGGCCCAGCTGGCATCGAAGGCCGGTGACTTGGCCGGCAGCTTCACATAGTCGACCAGCCTGGGAACCAGATCGGTGTCCCACTTGCTGTCGACGATCTTGCGGATTTCGCTGAGGTTCATGGCGCACCGACCCTGAGGATGAGATCGGTCGATGATAGCGGCTAATCCTCAGTCCAGACGCACGATGTCCGGCGGTCGCCACCGACCTTCGAGCAGGTCGGCGCGCGGCTGATAGGCGCGCAGGGCGAGATAGAAGCGGCCCTCCGGGGCCGGCAGCCAGTTGGATTCACGCGCAGCGCCGGGGGAGGTGTGCCGGATATCGAGCACCAGCGAGCCGTCGGCCTCGCGCTGCAGGCCGCGCGAGCGATCGCCGATGCGGTAGCGATCGAGTGCGTTGGGCACCAGCATGAAGTCACGGCTGTCGTACATCGTGAGCGACCAGAAACTGTCGACCGGCGGCTCGCTGCCCGGTGCAAACCGGATGGCATAGCGATACTCGCCCGACAAGGGACGACCCTGGGAGTCGGCATGCGCCATCGGGTACATCGCTTCGGCGCTGGTCAACGCACCGATGTATTTCTTTGCGACCACCGCACGGCGCAGCCAGTCGAGTCCGAAGCTCTCGCCCAGAAGCAGCGGCTCGTCCCAGCCGCCTCGTGAGGTGGCCTGGTGGGCAGAACCCTCGTCACGCGAGAGCATCACATCCATGCTGATCAGGGCCCGTTCGATGGCAGGCTCGACGACCTCGTCAGGCCATCGGCGGATGCCACTGACCAGCCCGCCGTCGAGGCCGATGCGGGCGAAATCGGCAAGCAGTGCCTGTTCGGCAGCCGGCGGCGGGTTATCGCGCAGCGCACGGTTGACCACATCGATGAAATGCCTCGCGGTGCGCGGCGCCTTCGGGTCGAAGCCGACATCGATACGCTCGCCGCCGGCATCACGGGTGTTGCCACCGGGGCTGAGCCAGACTGCGAGCGGCACCATCAGGAAACCGTCCTGAAGGGCATTGACCGCGGCGACATCCTCGGGGCCTTCGACCATGATGCGACCGATGATCCAGACATGATCGGTCGGCGCACGCACCAGCCGCATGCCCTGCGGCACTGCGCCGTCAAAGCCGGGGCCTGCGATCAGGAATTCCCCGGCCGCGGTACCGGTGGTTCGCCGGCCGATGTGCGCAAAGGGATTGGTCCAGAAGTCGAGCAGGCCGAGGACGTAATAGCGGTCGGCGGTATCGGGGACACGAACCACCACCGGCCCGCGCGACAGATCGAGCCAGGCATTGGTGTAGAGGGTGTCGCTGTTGGGCGTGACCACCCGGCTGCCGCCGGCACCCAGCAGCTTGCGGGCATGGATGAAGGTATTGACCCAGCGCCGCTGTGTGGCCGGATCGGCATCGGCCAGTTCGCCATGCTGATTGCGCCGCTGACCGGTTGCTGCGCGCATGCGCGCCATCTCGTAGAGCGGCAGCAGATAGAGGCAGGCTTGAAGGGCGATCGCATCGGCCAGGGCCTGGCGGGGATCGGCGACAGCATCGGTCAGGCCCCCCTGCCGAGCACGACCGCATCGAGGGCGAGCGCCGAGACACCCTGCGGCCCGGCGCCGGGTGCAAACACCACGAAGGGATTGACGTCGATGCTGTCGAGCGTGCCGCGCGAATCCATCGCCAGCTGCGACAGAGCCATCAGTGCATCGGCGATTGCCTCGAGATCGCAGGGCGCACGACCGCGCGCACCATCGAGCAGTGCGAAGGCCTTGACCTCACGGATCATCGCATCGGCATCCGCTCGGACAAGCGGCGCCACCCGGATCGAGACATCACGCAGCACCTCGACAAAGGTGCCGCCCAATCCGAACATGACCACCGGCCCGAAGACCTCGTCGTTGCGCACGCCGAGAATGCACTCGACGCCGCCCGAGACCATGGGTGCGAGCAGGGCGCCGTCGATGCGAGCAAGCGGCTTGGCCGCGCGCGCGCCGGCCATCACCGCATCGAAGGCTTCGACCGCCTGCCGGGTACCACTGACACCCAGCCGCACGCCGCCGACCTCGGTCTTGTGCAGGATGTCGGGCGAGACCACCTTGACCGCAAACGCCGCACCCGGCGAGGCCGCAGCGATCGCGGCCGCCTCGGGGGCACTGCGCGCCAGGCTGACCGGCACCGTCGGCACGCCGGCATCGGCCAGCCATTTCAGTGAAGCGATTTCGTCGAGCGCACCGGGAGCAAGGACGCGCGACGGTGCGGCACAGTCCGACAAGGCAGGCGGCACCGACACCTCGAAGGCACGACCGATCCGTGCCAGCGCGCCGATGGTTCTGACCGCGCTCGACGGCTCTGCAAAACTGAGACACCCCAACTCGGCCAGACGGTCGCGGCGCGCGGCCGACAGCAGCGTGCTGATGACCAGAAGGGTGTCGGGATAGTCGCGACGCAGACCGATCACCAGCGATTCGAGCACCGGCCAGAAACCGTCGCCGGCGCCGGCCGCTGCCATGAAGCCGATCCAGGCGCCGTAGTCGCCGGCATCAAGCACGATCCGCGTCGCCCGGTCGATGAGCGTGCGGTCGTTGCTGATCTGACCGGTGATGTCGATCGGATTGCGCGGTGCTGCAAACGGCACCAGCGACAGAATCTCCTGCTGCGCCGGCAACGGCAACTCAGCCACATTCAGGCCGATCGAGGAAGCCTCATCGGCCATGAAGGCACCGACGCCGCCCGAGACGGTAAAGAGCGCGAGGCGATCATTTCGCGCCAGGCCAGCGAGCGCCGCACCCTGGGCGACACTGAAAAATTCTTCGATGTCACGCGCCCGATAGACGCCGTACTGACGAAAGAGCGCGTCATAGACTGCATCGTCGCCGGCGAGTGCCGCGGTGTGTGAGCGGGCGGCCTGGGCGCCGAGCGCGGTTCGTCCGACTTTGACGACCACCACCGGCTTGCGCGCAGCATGCGCCAGCGCCAGCGCGCGGCGCAATCGCTCGCCATCGCGGCAGCCTTCCATATAGACCATGATCACCCGAGTGTCCGGATCATTGGCCATCCAGGCGATGACATCGGCGAGCTGGACGTCAGCCTCGTTGCCGGTGGAGGCCCAGACCGACAGCCCGACGCCGCGATCACGCGCCAGCGAATAGGCATAGGCGGCAAAGGCACCGCTCTGGCTGACCATGCCGATCGAGCCGGCCTTGGCCAGCCCGATACCCGGCGCCGGACTGAAGGTGGCATAGACACCGCGACGCAGGTTCATCACGCCCAGACAGTTGGGGCCGACCAGCCGCAGTCCGGCCGCCGCCGCCCGCTCGGCGATACCCCGCTGCGCGGCCTCGCCCTCGGCGCCCACCTCGGCGAATCCGGCGGTGAACACCACGCCGGTTTTGACACCAGCGGCAATCGCATCGTCGATGGCGGCATCGAGTGCCGCCTGCGGCACCGCGAAAATCGCCAGATCGATCGGCTCGCCGATCGCGGCAAGCGTGGGCCACGCCCGCAAGCCCTGGATCTCCTCGGATTTCGGATTGACCGGCAGGATGCGACCGGCATAGCCCAGACGCTTGAGCAGGTCGACCGGCACACCACCGATACGGTGGGCCGATGAGGACGCACCGACGATCGCAATCGATCGCGGATTGAAGAGCGCATCGAGGCTGGCGGTATTCATCTCATCTGATGCCTTGAAAAGAATGTTTTTTGCGTGGACAGATCATCCCGCAGGTGCCTCAATCGGGCTTCATGCCGGTGGCCTTGGCCACCTGCGTCCACTTCTCGACGTCGGCCGTGATGAAGGCCCGAAACTGCTCTGGCGTACCGGTGGCCACAATGATGCCGACCGCCTCGAGCGGGCCACGAACCTCGGGCAGTGCCAGGATCGCGTTGATATCGCGGTTGATTTTCGTGACCACCTCGGGCGCCATGCCGGCCGGGCCAACCATGCCGAACCAGGCCGATCCGTCGACCGTCGGGAATCCGGCTTCGGCAAGCGTTGGGACATCGGGTGCCAGCGGAAAGCGCTTGTCGGAGGAGACCGCCAGCAGTCGCAGCTTGCCGGCGTCATAGTGCGGCTTCATGACCGTCATGCCGGTTACCGCCACATCAACCCGACCGGCCACCACTTCGATGGCGAGTGGCGCATCGCCCTTCATCGGCAGATGCTGGAGCTTGCCGCCGGTGCGGTAATTGAACAGCTCGACCACCAGATGCGGGCCGCTGCCGTTGCCTGGTGAGCCTGCGAAAAGCCTGTCGGGCTGAGCTTTCGCGGCATCGGCCAGATCGCGCATGGTCTTGAACGGCGAGTTAACCGGCACCCAGAAGCCGACCGGCCCGATGACGGCTCGCGCGATCGGAGTGAAGTCCTTGAGCGTGTCGTAGGGCAGCTTGTTGTCGTAAAGGCCCGGATTGGCACCATGCGGTGCGGCGGCAAACAGCAGGTTGTAGCCGTCGGGCGCCATTCGGGCAATCTGCTCGGTGGCGATCCGGTTGTTGGCACCCGGCTTGTTCTCGACGAAAACCCGCTGGTTCCACATGTCGCTCAGTCGTGCCGCGAGCAGGCGGGCGACATTGTCGTTGGAGCCACCGGCCGGGTAGGGCGAGACGATGCGCACCGGCTTCTGGGGCCAGGCGCCGGCTGCAGCCGATTGGGCACGCACGCTGCCGTGCGCTCCCAGCACGGCAGCGCCCGAGGCGGCCAGGGCCGCCAGAACAAGGCGACGACCCGGGCGACCCGAACTGCCGATCGGCGCAGAGGACTCAACGGGGGCGGCTTGGCCGCAAGTGATGCTGTCGACACGACTCATGACGCAGGCTCCTGACAAGAAAAAGGGATGCGATCAGCGCGGCAGGCCGGCCAGCGCCGCATGCGACTCCTCAACCAGTTGCGCGAAGATCTCGGCCACCGGTCGGCGTGAGCGCAGCCAGGCCACGCCCTGCCCCACTGCGTAGTGCATCAGCGGCTCGATTTCATGGTCGTCGATCGCACCGAGCAGGTCACCGACCAGCATGTCCTGGAACGGCATGCCCAGCGGGCGCGGCGCATCGGGTGCCGACCACTCGTCGCTCCAGGCTGAACGCAGCTGGCGAAAGGTCTTGCCGCTCTCGGAGCGGGTGATGACGGTGTCATCGCTGCCTGCCCGCAGCAGCTTCTCGAGGATGATCGGATGGATCGCATACTCGGTGGAAGCCAGCCACAGGCTGCCGGTCCAGACGCCCTGGGCGCCAAGCGCCAGGCTGGCAGCCACATGGCGCCCGGTCATGACGCCGCCGGCGGCCAGCACCGGCACCTCACCGGCGAGCTCGACCACCTGCGGCACCAGCGAGAACGTGCCGATCGGCCCGGTGTGGGCAGCCGAATCGTGACCCTGCGCCACCAGCAGGTCGGCGCCTGAATCGATTGCCCTGCGCGCATGCTTGGGCGAGCCGCACAAGGCCACGATGCGCTTGCCGGCACGCTTGCAGGCTTCGACGAAATCCGGCGGCGCACCGATACCGCAGGCAACCACCTCGACATCCGATTCGAGCACTGCCGCCATCTGCTGACGGGCGATCTCGTTGGAGCGCAGAAAGCGGGTTCGCATGCCGCGCCGCTCGGGCGCCGGCACCTTGTACTTCTCGTAAAGGTGGGCGACAAACTCTTTGTGCCGCTGCGGCAGCTGACTTTCGATCGGCCCCGGGTCATTGTCTTCCGGCATGCCGGGCGGCAGTACGAGATTGACCCCGATCGGCACCGCACCGGCCTTCACCCGCAGGGCGGCCAGCTCGGTGCGGATTTCCTCGGGGGTGCGCCGGGTTGCACCATAGACGCCGAGACCGCCGCAGCGTGAGACCGCAGCGACGGTATCGAGCGAGTGCGTGAAGGCGAAAATCGGCTGGTCGATGCCGAAGGTGTCGCACAGCTTCGTGCTGGCAATTCTTGTGCCGACACTTCGCGGTTGCTGATTTCGAGTATCCACTTGACCCCCTCCTGTCATGACCTATCATAATAGGTTAAATGACAAAGTCGAAATGACAAAGACAGGTATCCGAAGCGCTCGCAACAGCGATGTCGCACCGATATCGGGCAGCGCGGCAACGCGGCTGGCCGGCCCGGCGCCGCTCTTTGCGCAGGTGCGCGATGCCGTGCGCTCCGACATCCTGTCAGGCGCGCTGCGACCCGGCGATCGCCTGCCCTCCGAATCGGCGCTGATCGAACGCTTCGGTGTCAGCCGGATCACGGTGCGCCAGGCGATCGGCGAGCTGCAGACCAGCGGACTGGTGCAGACCGTCAACGGCAAAGGCTCTTTCGTGACTCGCCCGGGACGCGGCGAAGCCCATGGGCCGCTGGTCGGCGTGCTCGAAGCAATGCGCCGGCGAGGCATCACTGCACGCGGCAAGCTGCTGTCGCATCGACACATCAAGGCGACCGAGGCGGTGGCGCGTGAGCTTGATCTGTTGCCAGGCTCACAGGTGGGCGCGGTCACGGTGCTGCGCTATCGCAACGAGGTGCCTTTTGTCGTCGGCACGACCTGGTGCACCGTCGCGACCGCCGACAGGCTCGCGAAGGCCGACCTCACCGAGCGCGACGTGGCCACGACCATCGAAGTCGAGCTCGGTCTGCGCCATGCCCGCACCCGGGTATCGGTCTCGGCGCTGGTCGCCGATGCGAAGCTCGCCAGGCTGCTTGCCTATGACGTGGGCGCAGCCATCCTGCGCATCAGCACCACCAGCATTGATTACGACAGTCGACCGATTGCCCATTCGATCACCGACTGTCGCGCCGACATGATGGATTACCGAGTGACCCTGCGAGGCTGAAACCATGACCGAACCGACTGCTCCCGCCGCCAAAGCGGCCTTGTCCGATGAACCCGCGGTATTGCTCCATCGCCACGAGGGCTGGGCCGAGATCGTGCTCAACCGACCGGCGCGGCGCAATGCGATCGACGGCGCGCTTGCAGAGGGCCTGTTCGCCGCGCTGCAGACGGTCGAAGCCGATGACTCGATCCGAGCGACGGTGCTGCGCGGCGCCGGCGGCGCGCTGTGCTCGGGCCTCGATCTGACCGCCTTCGCCGCGGTGCCCAAGCCAGACTGGGTGCCGGGCTTTCAGGCCCGCTGGCGCGAGGTCCATGTCGCGCTCGCCTCGACCCGCAAGGTGCTGCTGGTAGGCCTCGAGCGCTTTGCGATCAATGGCGGCGCGGCACTCGCGCTGGCCGGCGACATCCTGGTCTGCGGCGAAACCGGCTATCTGCAGATTGCCGAAATTCGCATCGGGATGGCTGCACCCAACAATCTCGCCTGGCTGGCGCTGCGCCACTCCGAATCGGTGGCAGCCCGCCTGGCACTGCTCGGCGATCGGGTCGCCGGGCCGCAGCTATACGCGATCGGTGTGGCCACCGAAGTGGTCGCCGACGATCAGGTTGTGGCCCGCTGCACCGAACTTGCCGCACTCATCGCCACCTGGAAGCCCGAGGGCGTGGCGGCGATCAAGAGCACGATGCGTCGGATGTCACTCGGCATGACTGCCGCACAGTGGTTCGCATCATTTCAGGAGAAAGCATGATGGCCGTTGCCGCACCGGCGCGAACACGCCCTGCCCCGCTGCCGCCCCACGAGCTCGATGCCCTGTGCGCCCGCGTGCGCGCTTTTATCGAAGAGCAGGCGATCCCGCGCGAGGACTACAGCCGCACCCATGATGTCGAGTGGCTCGATGCTGTCACCCGCGAGCTGCGCACACTCGCCCAGGCTCAGGGCCTGGTAGCACCGCAGTTGCCGCGCGAGGCAGGCGGCATGGGGCTGTGCTGGCAGGACTGCGCGCGGGTCTTCGAGGAATGCGGGCGCAGCTTCATCGGCGCCGGTGCTCTCGGATGCGCCGCACCCGATCAGCCCAACATCGACACGCTGATGCATCTGGCCGCTCCCTCGCAGCAGGCGCAGTGGCTGGCACCGCTGATGGCAGGCGAAATCCGCTCGGCCTTCGCAATGACCGAGCCCTCGCCAGGGGTCGGCTCGGACCCGCGGATGCTGTCGACCCGCGCGCGTCGCGACGGCGACGACTGGATCCTCGACGGCCACAAGTGGTTCACCTCGGGCGCGGTGGGCGCGGCCTTTGCGATCGTGGTGGCGCGCAGCGACGAAGGAGCCAGCTGGTTCATCGTCGACACCCGCAATCCGGGCTGGAAACTCATCCGTGCGATTCCGTCGATCGATCCGTTCTCAAACGGTGGTCATGCCGAGGTCAGGCTCGAGAACTGCCGGGTCAGTGCCGATGCGCTGATCGGCGAGGCCGGCAAGGGTTTTGACTATGCCCAGCTGCGCCTGGAAGGCGCACGGCTCTTTCACTGCATGCGCGGCATCGGCCTTGCCACCCGAGCGATCGAGATCGCCCAGGCCTATGCGGTGCAGCGCGATTCCTTCGGCGCCAAGCTCTCGGAGCATCAGCAGATGCAGGCGATGGTGGCCGATTCGCATATCGATCTCTATGCCTGTCGGCTGATGACCGCCGATGTGGCCCGCCGGCTCGATGCCGGCGAGTCGATCCGCCACACCTCGTCGATGGCCAAGGTGTTCGTCTCAGAAGCGCTCAACCGGGTGGCCGACCGCGCAGCGCAGATGACCGGCGCGATCGGCATGTGTCAGGACCAGCCGATCGCGCTGATCGCCCAGCGGCTGCGACCCTTCCGAATCTACGACGGCGCCTCGGAAGTCCATCGGGCGGCGATCGGCAAACGCATCTTTCAACGAGGAGGCCGCGCATGAGCGCCACCACCACATCAAGCCACACCCCGATGTCTGCCCAGGAACTCGATCAGTTTCGCGCGCAGGTCAGGGCCTTCGTCGCCGAGCGTCTGCCACAGCAGGTCCGCGAAAAAGTCAGGCTCGGCATCGAGCCGAACAAGGCCGACATGATTGCCTGGGAAAGCGAGCTGCGCGATCGCGGCTGGCTGGCGCCTCACTGGCCGCTCGAATGGGGTGGCACCGGCTGGAGCCCGGCACAGCGGGCGGTCTTCCAGGAAGAAATGGTGTTGGGTCATTCGCCCGAACTCGGCGGCATCACCTTCGAGATGATCGGGCCGGTGCTGCTGCGTTATGGCACCGAAGCGCAGAAAAATTTCTTTCTGCCAAAGATGACCGGCGTCGAACACTTCTGGTGCCAAGGCTACTCTGAACCTGAGTCCGGCTCGGACCTGGCCTCGCTGCGAACCCGTGCGGTGCGCACCCGCGATGCCGATGGCAGCGAACACTATGTGGTGGAGGGCAGCAAGATCTGGACTTCGGGCGCGCAGCATGCCGACTGGATCTTCTGCCTGGTGCGCACCAATACCGACGTGCGTCAGCAGGAAGGCATCAGCTTTTTGCTGATCGACATGACATCGCCCGGCGTGTCGCTGCGACCGATCGTGGGCATCCACGGCTGGCCGCTGTTCAACCAGGTCTATCTCGACAAGGTGAAGGTGCCGGTCGCCAATCTGGTCGGCGAAGAGAACCAGGGCTGGACGATCGCCAAGTCGCTGCTCGAGTTCGAGCGGCTCAATCTTGCGCGGGTGGCCGAAAACCGCCGGCGTCTGGCCAAGCTGCGCTCGATCGGCGAGACGGTCGAAGAAGCCGGCGTGACGCTTTTCGAACGGCCATGGTTTCGCAGGCGCTTCAGTGAGCTCGAGGTCAGGCTCGAGACACTCGCCGCCACCGTGCTGCGATTCAGGGTGCGCGCTCAGTCGGGTGAACGACTCGGCCCGGAAACCGGCATGCTCAAGCTGGTCGGCAGCCAATTGATCCAGGATATCGCGGTGCTGACGGTGGATGCGCTCGGGCCGCAAACCCTGGCCTGGGACCGCGACGCCCATTTCGAGCTGCCCGGCCCCGACACTGAGCCGCCCCTCATCGAACGTCACCCCTATGCGCCGACCGCCTCGTCACGCCGCTTCGTGACCCGCGGCTACACCATCGCGGGCGGCAGCAGCGAGATCCAGCATGAATTGCTGGCCAAGCAGGTCCTCGGACTCTGATGACAGACGTGAATTCAACCTCAATCGATCGATCATGACCACAGCCGCCCCACCGAACGTCGACAGCGACGACCACCAGGCCATGCTGCGCGACGCTGCGCAGCGCTATGTCGAACGCGATTACACCTTCGAATCGCGCCAGGCCGCGCTGGCCAGCCCCGAGGGGTTTTCGAGCGAACGCTGGCAGGCCTTCGCCGACATGGGCTGGCTCGCGCTCGGCCTGCCTGAAGACTGCGGCGGATTCGGTGATGCCACTGATGCGGCCATCGTTGCCCAGGCACTTGGCCGCGCCATGGCACTCGAACCCTGGCTGGCCAACGTCGGGCTCTGTGCACCACTGCTGGCAGCCCTGCGACCTGGCGCCTCGGTGTCGGGGGGTCCGGCGGGCGCCGCCAGTGCCGACCGCGCCGCAGACCTGCTGACCCGAATGGCCTCGGGCGAGCACAGGCTTGCGCTCGGTGGCTGGGAGCCGCAAGGCCGCTATGACGCCTTCGATGTCCGCACGGTCGCCAACATGAAATCCGACGGCAGCTGGCAGCTCGATGGCCTGAAGACGCTGGTGCTGGGCGGTGCTGCCGCCGACACCCTGCTGATCGTCGCCCGCGAGTCGGGCCAGCCGCGCGACACCGAGGGCCTGTCGGTCTTTGCGGTGCCGGCCACTTCGGCCGGGCTGCGCCGGCGCGGCTATCCAAGCTATGACGGCCGTCAGACCGCCGACCTGCGGCTTGATTCGGTCAGCCTTCCCGCCAGTGCCCGACTCGGCCGGGGTGGGGCCGCCTGGCCGGCGCTTGAGGCCGCGATCGACCATGCCACCGCGCTTGCCTGCACCGAGGCGGTCGGCACGATGCAGCGGGTGCTCGACACCACGCGCGATTACGCTCAGCAGCGACGCCAGTTCGGCAAGCCGCTTGCCGCCAACCAGGTGATCCGGCATCGACTGGTCGATCTGTTCGTGGCGATCGAGCAGGCCGGCGCCATCAGCGCGGCAGCGGTGGCACGGCTCGCTGACTCACCAGCCGAGCGTCGGCGGGCAGTGTCGCTTGCCAAGGCCTTCGTGTCGCCGGCCGCCCGACGCTGCGGCGAAGAGGGCGTGCAGTTGCATGGCGCAATCGGCATGACCAAGGAGGTGGCGATCGGTCACGCGGCCACCCGTCTGGCCGGGCTGTCGAACCTGCTGGGAGACGAAGCCTGGCACCTTGAGCGACTGGAGGCCGATCGGCCGCGATGAGCGCCACGCGATGAGCCGTTTCCCGGCGCTCGAGAACCGCGAATTTCGCCGCTACTTCAGCGGCCAGGCCATCGCACTGATCGGCGGCTTTGCCTACAACGTCGGGATGGGCTGGCTGGCCTTTCGCCTGACCGGCTCAGTCGCGCTGCTGGGGGCGATCGGCTTTGCGCAGCTCGCACCGACGCTCTTTCTGTCGCCGGTTGCCGGCATGCTGGCCGACCGCTATTCGCGCCGCAAGATCCTGATCGGACTGCTGGCGTCGGTGGCACTGCTCGGCGCCCTGCTCTCGCTGCTGACCGCCACCGGCCATGTCGATGCCAATGTCCTGCTGGTGATGGCCACGCTGCGGGGCATCGCCTTTGCCTGCGAAATCCCGGTGCGTCATGCCTTCCTCGGCGATCTGGTACCCGATCGCAAGCTGCTGCCCAACGCCGTGGCGCTGCACTCGAGCGCGCTCAATACCGCGCGCTTCATCGGCCCGGCGGTTGGCGGGCTGCTGATCGGATCGTTCGGCGAAGCCACCTGCTTCATGCTGCATCCGGTCCTGCTGATGGCCACCCTCTATCAGCTGCTGCGCATCCGCACGGTCGAGACGCCCCATCCCACCGCCGGCTCAAGCTCGTTCGTGCAGCAATACCTCGAAGGCTGGCGGTTTGCCTTTTCGGACCCGACAATCGCGCGACTGCTGCTGGCGATCTTCCTGATGGGCTTCGGCATCGGACCTTATGCGCACCTGATGCCGGCGGCGGTCGCCGAGATCTACGGCAAGCACCCCGAACTGGTCGGATTTTTTCTGTCGGCTGCCGGGGTCGGCGCCATGGTGGCGGCGATCTCGATGGCGGCGCGACGCGGCTCGCAGCACCTGTCGCTGATCGCGCTGGTCGGCAATCTGGCAGCGGCCGTGGGCCTGCTCATGTTCAGCCGCAGCAGCTGGATGTCGGTATCGATCGTCGGCATGGTGCTGGTCGGCGGCGGCGTGATCGGACAGGCGATTGCCACCAACATCACCATCCAGACCAGTGTGCCCGACGACAAGCGCGGACGGGTACTGGCGATCTATACCGCGATGTTTCTGGGCGCCACGCCCTTCGGCAGTCTTGCCTTCGGTCAGCTGGGGCATTCGATCGGCGCCGGCAATGCCCTGCTCGCCGGCGCACTTGTTTCGATGGCGGGCGTCGCGCTGACTGCGTGGCGGATGCGCGAGTCAGGCGCGGTATGACCGACGCACGCCGAGATGCGGACCGACGCCGCGCTTTGCTGCTCGGTTCTGCTGCTCGGTTCTGCTGCTCATGCCGGCTGCTCAGGCCAGCCATCACCCGAAGGCGTTCGCCGCCACTGCAGCTGAGGCCAGCCGCGCTCACGCGCGGTCGCTGACAGTCGCTCATCGGCATTGACCACCACCGGCTCGCTGACGGCATCGAGCAGCGGCAGGTCATTGGCCGAATCACTGTAGAAGCGAACCGCATCGAAGTCGGCCAGGCTGCGTCCATCGGCGTGCAGCCAGGCCTGCACCTGCCCGAATTTGGTACCAGCAAAGCAGGGTCCGCCAAGCGCACGCCCGGTGAAGCGCCCGCCCTCGAGTTCGCAGCCGGTCGCCACCAGAGGCATCGGCGCGAGCAGCGACACGATGCCCTGCGCCAGGAAGGCGTGTGTGGCAGTCACGACCGCGATCAGATCGCCGGCAGCCCGGTGGCGGGCGACCGCGTCGCGGGCGGCCGGGCCGATCAGCGGCGCGATGCGTTCGGCTACAAACGCGGTTCTGACCGCCTCCCAATGCCCGAGCTCGGGGCCCACCAGCAGTGACAGATGAAACGCAAGATAGGCCTCGATATCAAGGGTACCGGCCTGATACTGAGAATAGAAGGCGTGCTGTTGCGCCAGGCGCTCACGAGGCGCCTCACCCCGCTCGACCAGCCAGCTCAACCAGAGCAGATTGCTGTCGCCATCAAGGAGGGTGTGGTCGAGATCAAACAGCGTCAGTCGCATCAGGCCGGGGCTCCAGATCAGGGGTTCTCGCGATCATGAACCGCGTCGGGGCTCAGTCGAACGACGCGACCACCACAGGGCAAGCGGCCCCATCAGTATCCCGGCGGCCAGCACCGCGAAACCAGCCAGCCAGGCAGTGGGCGATTCATTGCCCCCGGCCGCATCAAGCGCCACACCGACCGCCCAGCCGGCCACCGCCGACAGCGCAAAGCCCACGCAGGAGTGCATCGCCAGTGTCGCGCCTCGAAACTGCGCCTGCGCGCTGGCCGACATGCCTGCGGTCAGCGACCCTGAATCGGCTGGCACGGTCAGGGCATACAGCAGCACCAGCGCCAGCAGGAGCACGGGCGACCCGCCGGCAGCCAGACCGATCGACAAGGCCACCCCGGCCGACACCACCTGGATGACCGTGATCGCGCGATGGCGACCGAAGCGGATCGACAGCTCGTTGCCGGCGATGCTGGCCGGCATCGCCAGCAGGGTCACCAGCACGCTGACACCGATCGGATCGAGCACTGCCGCCGCATCGCCATGCCGGGCGACCACGAAAGCCCAGAAAGCAACCAGCCAGGTCCGCAGTCCATAGAGCTCGAAGCAATGCGCGCCGTAAGCGAGGATGTAACCCATCGCAACCCGATTGCGCAGCACCGGCTTGAAGTCGAGCAGCGCGCCGGCGCGCGCCGCCGGGGGCCTGGGAGACAGCCGCCAGGCAACTGCCGCCATCATCAGTGGGCCGAGCCCGGTCAACACGAAAGCCCATCGCCAGCCGAAGTATTCTGCAATCAGTTGCGAGGCCAGGAATGACAGCCCGACGCCGAGCGAATAGCTTGAGGTGTAGAGCGTGACGCTGCGCGAGGAATCGCCGGAATCGAGGCGGTCGGTCAGTGCACGCAGCCCGGGCATATAAGCCCCCGCAAAGCCGACTCCCGCCAGTCCCCACAGCAGCATGCCCGACAGAAGCCCCTGCGCCATCAGTCCGAAGGCAATCGTCGCTGCAGCGCTAAAGAGCGAGCCCAGCAGCAGCAGACGCCTGGCATCGACCCGATCGGTGAGCGCGCCCAGAACCGGCACCGCGAGCATATAGCCCGCGGCATAGGCCGATGCCAGCAGCCCGGCCTGCGCATTGCTGAGTCCCCATAAGGGAATCAGATCGCCGACCATGACCGCCGGGACCACGACATGCGGCAGCAGGCTGCCGACCTGCCCGACACACATCGCGATCGTGAGCGATTTCCCTTGCATCAGCCAAGCCTATCGCAGGCGCAAGCCGGCTATGCTTGCAGCATGACCGTTTTCGACGACATTGCCGAACGCCGGATCCAGGCCGCGCAGGGCGAAGGTGAATTCGACAATCTGCCAGGCATGGGCCGCCCGCTGGTCATCAGCGAAGACTTCTCGATGCCGATCGAGGTACGAATGGCGCACCGCCGACTTCTGCGCACGACAATCGAAAAAGATCGTTTCTCGCTGGCCGAACAGTTGCGGTTCAGAAAACTGCAACTGCTGATCGAAAAGCGACGCCGGTCGCAACCGTCATGCTGATCGCATAACTCTGGCCGACCCTGATGTCTGCACGCCCGGCCTGCTCTGCAAAGGGGTCGCAGATGCCAATCAGCTGTTCAGCGACGCGATCGCGCATCTGCATCGGCTGGACCGTCAACCCGATCTGGTGCTGATCACCGGCATCACTTTCGTCAGGCTTCAACCGATGTCGGTTGTTTCCCCGATAAGGGCGCGCTTCACCATTGCATTGATGATCACCCGATCCGGATCGTGGCGCTCGATTCATGCCCGCCCGGAAAACATCACGGCCGGATCGATGATGATGGCCTGCGCTGGCTGGCTCAGACCCTCGCCGAAAACCGCCGCAAACCGACGATTCGAAATCATTTCATTATCGAAAGTCAGCCGCCTCCGTCTATAAACATAATTTCCCGAATGATATGATCGTCTTTACCGAGCAGCGTCTGGCCATTCGATATAATCAACCTTTATAATTCTTTGGAATAATTCTAATGAGCTCTCTTCAGGACCTGATCGCCCAGCGCGAAGCCCTCGACAAACAAATTGCCGAAACCCGAAAGCAGGAAATCGCCGACGCGGTAAAGCAGGTCAAAGCCCTCGTGACCGAATATGGGCTTTCGGCATCCGATGTGTTTCCGTCGTCAAACAGTGCAAAGACTGTCAAAACCCCGGTACAGGCCCGCGGCAAAGTCGCGCCGAAATATCGCGACCCTGCAACCGGCAATACCTGGACGGGTCGCGGACGCACCCCGCTCTGGCTGACCGGCCACGACAAGTCGAAGTTTCTGATCGGCTGACCGTCGGGCGAAACCAACAGGCGTCGATGGGTCAAGCAAGGGGAGGCTCTCCTCGCTTGAGTCCAGCGGTTGATTCAAAGGCGCACGCAAGCAGGCTCTGGCCGGCATCACACCTTGTGTGAGAGAAAAACGCTGGGGTGGCTGATGGGGTTCGAACCCACGACAACCGGAATCACAATCCGGGACTCTACCGCTGAGCTACAGCCACCACCGTATCCGATCTGGCATGAGCCAGTTCAGATCAAACACATCAGGCCGACATTGTGGCCTGCCCGACAGGACTCGAACCTGTGACCCTCGGCTTAGAAGGCCGATGCTCTATCCAGCTGAGCTACGGGCAGCGCGAACCTGTCAGAGGAGAGAGTTTACACCACCCGCCCGGCCTCGCCCCGGACCTCACCTGACATGCCATCCGGATCGGCACACATCTCACCGATCAGGATGGCAAACCATCAGGCAATCTGGTCAGATCTTCTTCGACTTGCCAGCCGGCGCGGCAGGCAGATCGTAAAAACTGACCTTGCCGGTCTTCAGGTCGTACATCGCACCAACAATCATGATCTCGCCCTTGTCTTCCATCTCCTTGAGGATCGGGCTCTTGTCGCGGATGGTCTGCACGCCGAGTCTCACATTCTGCTCGCCCACCATATCGACGAAATCATGGTTCTTCGAGCTGCGATCCTTGCCGTCGTCGGGGATCTTGCTGATCGCGGGCTTGATCTTCGCAAGCAAGCCGGTGAGGTTGCCAAGTTGAACATTGTCACAGGCACCTTTGATGGCGCCGCACTGGGTATGACCGAGCACCACGATCAGTTTGGCGCCTGAGGCTTTCGAGCCGAATTCCAGGCTGCCGAGAACATCGTCGCTGATCACATTACCGGCATTGCGGGCGATAAAAATATCGCCAATACCCTGGTCAAAGACGATCTCGGGAGGAATCCGCGAATCGAAGCATGACACCACGCTGGCGAGCGGATACTGGCCGGGGGCGGTTGCAAGAGCCTGTTTGCGCAGGCTGCGCTTGACGGCCGTGCCCTTGACGAACCGATTATTGCCCGCTTGAAGACGGGTCAGCACCGACTGCGGCGTCTGGATATCCTGGCATTGCTTTCTGGTCTGCGTCTCGCAAGCCGCCACCGTCGCCCCTGGCGCCGCAACTGCGGCCCATGATGCGCCGGCGAACATCAACGCAGAAACGACCTGCACCAACCAGGACTTTTTTGTGCTGATCACGCTGAACACCTTTCAAGTGTTTAGGAATCGACTGAGATGAACGGCCTCAAGGACATCACCGTGATGGATGCCGGGGGCTGATCCACAGGGATGGTCGGGGCGAGAGGATTCGAACCTCCGACATCTTGCTCCCAAAGCAAGCACTCTACCGGGCTGAGCTACGCCCCGACTGGGGGGCAGTGTATCCCACGACGGCGCTTAACGCGGCGCCGATCTGACGCGCGAGCTATCGTTGCCCTGCCCGTTCGGTCGATCGGTCGATCGGTCGATCAGTCGATCGGACCTGGCTCAGACTCCGAGCGAATCGGCGATATGTCTGGCGTGTCGCTGTGCGGTCTCGTCGTCGCGGGCTTCGACCATCACCCGCAGCAGCGGCTCGGTACCCGATGGCCGAATGAGAATGCGGCCATCACGCCCGAGCTGATCCTCAACCTGTGCACAGGCTTGCTTCAGACCGGCATGCTGCTGCCAGTCGAAACCCCGTTGAATCTTGACGTTGATCAGCGTCTGGGGAAACAGGGTGAGGTCGGCGGTCTGCTCGGCAAGTGTCTGGCCGCTGCGCTTGATTGCGCTCAGGACCTGCAAGGCACTGATCGTGCCGTCACCTGTGGTGTGGCAATCGAGGCACAGCAGATGACCCGATCCCTCTCCGCCATAAAGCCAGCCGCGCTCCTGCAGCATCTCGAGCACATAGCGATCACCGACCTTGGCGCGCGCAAATCCGAGGCCCATGCGGGCGAAGGCCTGTTCCAGACCGATGTTGGACATCAACGTGCCGACCGCGCCCGCAACCGGGCCCTGCCGCATCCGGTCCTTGACGATGAGATAGAGGAGTTCATCGCCGTTGTAGAGGCGCCCCTCGGCATCGCACATCAGAAGCCGGTCGGCATCGCCATCGAGCGCGATCCCGAGATGGGCCTTGCTGGCCAGCACCGCGGCCTGCAGGGCTTGCGGATGGGTCGCGCCGACATGGTCGTTGATGTTCAGGCCGTTGGGCGCAGTGCCCACCTCGATGACCTCTGCCCCGAGTTCGTGAAACACATGCGGTGCCGTCTGATAGGCGGCGCCATGGGCGCAGTCGACAACCAGTCTGAGCCCTCGCAGATCGAGACTCGATGGGAAGGTCCCTTTGCAGAACTCGATGTAACGGCCGGCGGCATCATCGATTCGCCGCGCTTTGCCGAGCGAGTCGGAGCGCACGCAACCCATCGGCTCGTCGAGGGCGGCTTCGATCTGCAGTTCCATCTCGTCGGGCAACTTGTTGCCATCGGCCGAAAAAAACTTGATGCCGTTGTCATCGAAGGGATTGTGCGAGGCGCTGATCACCACGCCCGCCGACAGTCGCAGTGCACGGGTGAGATAGGACACCGCGGGTGTGGGCAGCGGCCCCGACAGCATCACATCGACACCGGCCGCCGAAAATCCGGCCTCCAGTGCCGCCTCGAGCATATAGCCCGAGATGCGGGTGTCCTTGCCGATCAGCACTGCTGACCGCTGGCCGTCGCGTTTAGGCAGCATGCGGCCGGCGGCATAGCCCAGACGCATAACGAACTCAGGCGTGATCGGCGCTTCGCCGACACGACCGCGAACGCCATCGGTGCCGAAATATCTGCGAGTCATCTCTGTCCTATCGTGTTGCCAGTTGAATGATGTGCATCCCTGATCGCCTGCCAGACGCGCAATGCATCGACGGTTTCGGGTACATCGTGAACCCGGACAATGTGCGCACCACCCGCGACTGCCGCGAGCATCGCCGCCAGACTCGCAGGCAGTCGCCTGTCGACCGCGCGCCCGGTCAGGGCGCCGAGCATCGATTTCCGCGACACACCCACCAGCACTGGCAAACCAAGCTCCACAAGGCCAGGCAAACTGGCCAGCAACGCCAGATTGTGCTCGAGGGTCTTGCCGAATCCGATGCCCGGATCGATGACGATTCGCGAGCGGTCAATTCCTGCAGCCTGAAGCGCTTCAGCGCGATCGGCAAGCATCTCGCGAACCTCGCGCACCACATCCCGATAAACGGGGTCCTGCTGCATGGTCAGTGGATCACCCAGCATGTGCATGACGCAACAGGCGGCCCGACTGTCGCTGACCGCAGCAATCGCCTGCGGATCGGAGAAACCCGAGACATCGTTGATCATGTCGACGCCAAGATCGAGCACCGCACGCATCACCTGCGGCTTCCGGGTATCGACCGACAGCGGCCGACCGCAATCCGCCAGAGCCCGGATCACAGGCACCAACCGGCTCAGTTCGAGATCGGCCGGCACGATCGGCGCGCCGGGCCGGGTCGATTCGGCGCCAAGATCAATCAGATCGACCCCGTCGTCGATCATTGCGGTCGCATGCTCGACGGCCGACCCGGTGTCCGACCAGCGACCTCCATCTGAAAACGAATCAGGGGTGAGATTGAGCACCCCCATGACCAGGGGGCGCTTGAGAGTCAACTCAAAGCGCCCACAGCGCAAGCGGGATGAATCAGCGGTTTGGATCAGAGCGGTCTGGACCGGGTGGGGTGGACGCATCGCGCCCACCCCGGCAAAACAGGCAGGATGATCAGTTTGCAGCCGGTGCAGCAGGCGCCGGCGGAGCAGTCGGGGCAACATCCGGTGTGGGCGAGGCAGGCGGGGTGCCGCCGCCGGGCTGGCTGCCGCGATCCTTGGGCGTGCGCGGCGGACGACCGGCAACGATATCCTCGATCTGCTCGGCATCGATGGTCTCCCATTCGAGCAGGGCCTTGGTCATCGCCTCGATCTGGACCCGGTTGTCTTCGATGATCCTGCGGGCGACCGCGTACTGCTCATCGATGATTCGCCGGATTTCGGAGTCGACCTTACGCATGGTCTCTTCGGACATATTGGTCGTCTTGGTGATCGACCTGCCGAGGAAGATCTCGCCTTCGTTTTCGGCATAGACCATCGGACCGAGCACATCGCTCATGCCGTAGCGGGTAACCATGTCGCGGGCAATCGAGGTGGCCCGCTCGAAGTCGTTGGACGCGCCGGTGGTCATCTGCTTCATGAAGACCTCCTCGGCAATGCGTCCGCCGAACAGTACCGCGATGGTATTGAGCATGCGGTCACGGTCCATGCTGTAGCGATCTTCGACCGGCAACTGCATGGTCACACCAAGCGCGCGACCACGCGGGATGATCGTCACCTTGTGAACCGGGTCGGTCTTGGGAAGCATGCGCGCGACGATGGCATGACCCGACTCGTGGTAAGCGGTATTGCGACGCTCTTCTTCGGGCATCACGATCGAGCGGCGCTCGGCGCCCATGATGATCTTGTCCTTGGCGCGCTCGAAATCGATCATCTCGACCAGTCGGGCGCTGCGACGGGCGGCAAACAGCGCCGCCTCATTGACCAGGTTGGCCAGGTCGGCGCCCGAAAAACCGGGCGTGCCGCGGGCAATGACGTCACCCTTGACATCGGGAGCGATCGGAACCTTGCGCATATGAACGTTCAGGATCTGCTCGCGACCACGGATATCGGGCAGCGGCACCACGACCTGACGGTCAAAGCGGCCAGGACGCAGCAGCGCCGGGTCGAGCACGTCGGGCCGGTTGGTTGCTGCAATCACGATGACGCCTTGACCGGTCTCAAAACCGTCCATCTCGACCAGCAACTGGTTAAGGGTCTGCTCGCGCTCGTCATTACCACCGCCAAGGCCAGCACCGCGCTGGCGACCAACCGCATCAATCTCGTCGATGAAGAGGATGCAGGGCGACTGCTTCTTGGCCTGCTCGAACATGTCGCGCACACGGGCCGCACCCACGCCGACGAACATCTCGACGAAATCGGAACCGGAAATAGAGAAGAAAGGCACCTTGGCTTCACCGGCGATTGCCTTGGCGAGCAGGGTTTTACCGGTACCGGGTGAACCAACCAGGAGCACGCCCCGGGGAATGCGACCCCCGAGCTTCTGGAACTTGGAAGGATCACGCAGGAACTCGACCAGTTCGCGGACTTCTTCCTTGGCTTCGTCGCAACCCGCCACGTCGGCGAACATGATGCTGTTGTTGTTGTCGTCGAGCAGGCGCGCCCGGCTCTTGCCGAACGAGAACGCACCCCCTCGACCGCCGCCCTGCATCTGCCGCATGAAGAAAACCCACACGCCGATCAGCAGCAGCATCGGGAACCAGGAGATGAAGATGCTCATGAGGATCGACTGCTCCTCGTCGGGCTTGGCATTGACTTGCACGCCGAACTTCATCAGGTCGGAAATCATCCAGATGTCGCCGGTGCCCGGTGAATAGACCGTCAGCGGACGACCATCCTTGGATTTGGCGCGCAGGGTGCGGCCGTCGATGACGACGCTCTCGATGCGACCAGCCTTGGCCTCATCCATGAACTGGGAGTAGGGCATATCGCCACCGCGCACCTGCCGGGTATCAAACTGCTTGAATACCGTGAACAGGACGAGGGCAATGACCAGCCAGACTGCGGCCTTGGAGAACATGTTATTCACTCTGACGCTCCTTCACTGCCCGGCAAACGCCAAGCGGAATCTGACTAGTTTACGCTGATTCAAATACCAAAAACCGACCCTGTATCCGGTGTCAAGACCCTGATGCCTGCAGGGCCGGTCGCACACCATGCTTGAGCGAACGCCCCAGCAGGTAAGTTTCGGCCGACTTGTCCCGCGAAGCCTTCGGTTTGCGAGGCGCAACAGTCACGAATGTGCGCTTGAAGGCTTCGACCACCTGGCTGTAACCGCTTCCATGAAAACATTTGATGAGTAAGGCACCGTCCGGCTTGAGGTGATGCACCGCAAACTCGAGCGCGAGTTCTGCAAGATGGCCCATCCGGGCAGCGTCGGCAGATCCGATTCCCGACAGGTTGGGGGCGAGATCGGAAAGTACAAGGTCAAGCGACGGTGCCCGGCCCATCATCGCGTCAAGCTGTGCGAGGACAGTGTCCTCGCGGAAATCGCCTTCCAGGAACTCGACGCCGGCGATCGGTGCCATCGGCAGCAGGTCGATGGCGACGATGCGGCCATCGAGCGCACCACCCGGTCCGACCAGCTTTTCGCGCACGACCTGCGACCAGCTGCCGGGCGCCGAGCCAAGATCGACCACCGACATCCCCCGACGGATCAGGCGGTCCTTCTCGTCGATTTCGATGAGTTTGAACGCGGCACGCGAGCGATACCCCTGCTGCTGAGCAAGCTTGACGTAAGGGTCGTTCAGATGCGAGTGCATCCAGTCTTTATTGAATCGGTTCTTGGCCATCAGTGTGCTGGACTACAATCGAGGGATGTCGGAAAGCCCCTTTCGGGACCCAGAATCGGCCGAGGCCGCTGAGGTACCCATCACGCCCCCCCTTCTGTCGGCCGCGCAGCGCAAGGCGCTGCGCGCCAAGGCCCATGATCTCGACCCGCTCGTTCGAATCGGCGATGCCGGACTGAGCGACGCCGTGATACGGGAAACCGACCTCGCGCTGACGGCGCATGGTCTGATCAAGGTCAGGGTATTCGGTGACGATCGCGAAGCTCGCGAAACCATCGGCGATACGCTGTGCGAGCGGCTCGGCTGCTCGCTGGTACAATCGATCGGCAAGCTGCTGGTGCTGTGGCGTGAACAGCCTGAGACGGCTCTGAAAAAGTCGCCGATCCGACGTCGCACCGAGTCGGCACCCAAGAAGCTGGCCGCCGAAGGCAAATCGGCGCCCCGAAAACGGGCCCGCCCTGGCGTGCCGAAACCTGAACAAATGGAGCGAGCCGAGCGGTATGCGCCGGTCGCACCAGCACGTCGTCCACCGATTGCCCGCGGCGCGCGTGCGCCGATCGGGGCGGCAGCCACCTCGGCTGCCAACCGTCGGTCAAGCAGCGGCTCTTCAGGGGCGGGCACGACAGGGTTTGCAAGAAAACCGGGGGCGAATTCGTTTTTGAAACCGGCAGGCAAGCCGGCGATCAAGGCAGGCGGGCGCACTGGCGCAAAACCCTTTGCCTCGCCAGCCCGCCCACCGTCTGCGGCGCGCCCTCCGGCAGCCGGCAACCGTCGCAGTTCGGCAAGCACGACGGCTACAGGTAGCGCACGTCCAGGACCTCGTAGCCGCGCAGGCCGCCGGGGGCCCTGACTTCAGCCGAATCGCCCGAGTACTTTCCGATCAGGGCGCGGGCGATCGGGCTGGACACCGAAATCTTGCCGTCCTTGATGTCAGCCTCGTCATCACCAACGATCTGGTAGGTGACCTTCTCGCCGCTTGTGAGGTCTTCAAGATCAACCGTCGCGCCAAATACGATACGACCGTCAGGATCGAGCGTTGCCGGATCAATGACCTGCGCGACCGCAAGTTTGGCCTCGATTTCGGCGATCCGACCTTCGATGAATCCCTGCTTTTCCTTGGCGGCGTCGTACTCGGCATTCTCGGACAGATCGCCCTGCGCGCGGGCTTCCGCGATCGCATTGATGACCGCCGGCCGCTCGACCGACTTCAGCCGCTGCAATTCATCCTTCAGGCGCTGCGCGCCGCGCACCGTCAACGGGATCGTGCTCAACTCATGCTCCCAAAAAAATCGCGCCCCGGACGAACCGAGGCGCTGAACGACCTTTGATAGTAGCACCGGCGGCGCAGCGTGGTGCTCGTCCGCTCAGTGCGCGCTCAGTGCGCGCTCAGTGCACCCTCAACGCCCGGGTAGCGAACGATGCAGGGCCTGCAGCGAATACACCTCGAGCCCCTGGACATGGTGCATCCCCTGCACCGCGGCAAGCGCACCGGCTATGGTGGTGTAATAGGTGATCCGCATGGCCAGGGCCGTTGTGCGAAGGGCGCGCGAATCGGCGATCGCACTGCGCTTTTCTTCGACGGTATTGACGACGAAGGAAATCTCGCCGTTTTTCATCATATCGACCACATTCGGTCGGCCTTCCTGGACCTTGTGGACCGCAGTCACCGGCATACCGGCCGCTGAAATTGCCGCAGCCGTGCCCCGGGTGGCGACCAGACGAAAGCCCATCTCGTGGAGCTCACGAGCGCACTCGACCGCCCGCAGCTTGTCACTCGACTTGACCGAAATGAAGGCGCTGCCCTCGGTCGGCAGCCGGATGCCGGCACCGAGCTGCGACTTCACGAAGGCCTCACCGAAGCTGTATCCCACGCCCATGACCTCGCCGGTCGACTTCATCTCGGGCCCGAGGATGGTGTCGACACCCGGGAACTTGACGAAGGGAAAGACTGCTTCCTTCACCGAGTAGTAGGGCGGCACCACTTCTTCGGTCACGCCCTGCTCGGCAAGCGTCACGCCGACCATCGCAACCGCTGCCACCTTTGCCAGCGCAATACCGGTCGCCTTTGATACAAAAGGCACGGTGCGCGATGCACGCGGATTGACCTCGAGCACGAAAACCGTCGACTGACCGTTCGCATCTTCCTGAATCGCGAACTGGACATTCATGAGACCGACGACCTTCAGCGCGCGGGCCATCAGCTCGGTCTGACGCTTGAGTTCGACAATCAGTTCGGGGGCCAGCGAATACGGCGGCAAGGAGCACGCCGAATCACCCGAATGCACGCCGGCCTGCTCGATGTGTTCCATCACACCGCCGATCAGTACCCGCTCGCCGTCTGCGATGCAGTCGACATCGACCTCGATCGCATCATTCAGGAAGCGATCGAGCAGCACCGGGCTGTCATTGGAGACCTTGACCGCTTCGCGCATGTAGCGCTCGAGATCGCGCTGCTCATGGACGATCTCCATCGCGCGCCCGCCCAGCACATAACTCGGTCTGACCACCAGCGGGTAGCCGATCTCCTGGGCCAGCGCCAGCGCCTCGGACTCGGTACGCGCAGTGCGGTTGGGCGGCTGGCGCAGGTTGAGCTTGACCAGCAGCTTCTGGAAACGCTCGCGGTCTTCGGCAATATCGATCGACTCGGGGCTGGTGCCGATGATCGGCACACCCGCGGCCTCGAGAGGCTTGGCCAGCTTGAGCGGCGTCTGTCCGCCGTACTGCACGATCACGCCGACCGGCTTTTCGATCTCGACAATCTCGAGCACGTCTTCGAGGGTCAGCGGCTCGAAGTAGAGCCGGTCGGAGGTGTCATAGTCGGTCGAGACGGTCTCGGGGTTGCAGTTGACCATGATGGTCTCGTAGCCCGCTTCACGCAGGGCCATCGAAGCATGCACGCAGCAGTAGTCGAACTCGATACCCTGGCCGATCCGGTTCGGGCCGCCACCGAGCACGATGATCTTCTTGCGATCGGTCGGCTGCGCTTCGCACTCGTCTTCATAGGTTGAATAGAGGTAAGCGGTGGTTGTGGCGAACTCGGCCGCGCAGGTGTCAACGCGCTTGTAGACCGGGCGCACCCCCAGGCTGTGGCGCAGCTTTCGGACCTCGCCTTCGGACGAGTCGAGCAGATAGGCAAGCCGGCGATCAGAAAAACCTTTTTTCTTGAGAAAACGCAGCGTCTCGCGATCGAGGTCACCGAGCGTGCGCTTTTCAACCTCCAGCTCGAGATTGACGATCTCAAGGATCTGAGCGAGGAACCACGGATCGATATGGGTCAGCTCGTGAACTTCCTCAAGCGTGAATCCCTGGGCAAAGGCATCGCCGACATACCAGATCCGCTCGGGGCCCGGCTCGCCGAGCTCCTCCTCGATGGTCTCGCGATCGGTGGTCTTCTGATTGAGCCCGTCAACGCCGACCTCCAGTCCGCGCAGCGCCTTCTGAAAGCTTTCCTGGAAAGTGCGACCGATCGCCATCACCTCGCCCACCGATTTCATCTGCGTGGTGAGATGCGAATCGGCGGTCGGGAATTTCTCGAAAGCAAAGCGCGGCACCTTGGTGACGACATAGTCGATCGTCGGCTCGAAGGACGCGGGCGTGGCACCGCCGGTGATGTCGTTGCGCAGCTCGTCGAGGGTGTAGCCCACCGCCAGCTTGGCCGCCACCTTGGCAATCGGAAACCCGGTTGCCTTCGAGGCGAGCGCCGACGAGCGCGAGACCCGGGGATTCATCTCGATCACGATCATGCGACCGGTATCGGGGTCGATGGCGAACTGAACATTCGAGCCCCCGGTATCAACGCCGATCTCGCGCAGGATGGCGATCGAGGCATCGCGCATCAGCTGGTATTCCTTGTCGGTCAGGGTCTGTGCCGGCGCCACCGTGATCGAGTCGCCGGTGTGGATACCCATCGGATCGAGGTTTTCGATCGAGCAGACGATGATGCAGTTGTCGCGATGGTCGCGAACCACTTCCATCTCGAACTCTTTCCAGCCGATCAGGCTCTCTTCGATCAGCAGTTCGCTGGTGGGCGAGGCTTCGAGGCCGCGCTTGCAGATGGTCTCGAATTCTTCTGCGTTGTAGGCGATGCCACCGCCGGTGCCACCGAGCGTGAAACTCGGCCGGATGATCGAGGGAAAGCCGAGCAGCCGCTGGACCGCCCAGGCCTCGTCGAGCGAATGCGCGATGCCCGAGCGAGCCGAGCCCAGCCCGATGCGGGTCATGGCTTCCTTGAACTTCTGACGGTCTTCGGCCTTGTCGATGGCCTCGGGCGAGGCGCCGATCAGTTCGCAGCCGTAGCGCTCGAGCACGCCATGGCGATGCAGATCGAGCGCGCAATTGAGCGCGGTCTGGCCTCCCATCGTGGGAAGGATGGCGTCTGGACGCTCCTTGTCGATGATGCGCTCGACCACCTGCCAGGTGATCGGCTCGATGTAGGTGACATCGGCCGTGCTCGGGTCGGTCATGATCGTGGCCGGATTGCTGTTGACCAGGATCACCCGAAAGCCTTCCTCGCGCAGCGCCTTGCAGGCCTGAGCGCCGGAATAGTCGAACTCGCAGGCCTGGCCGATGACGATCGGGCCGGCCCCGATGATGAGAATGCTGGAAATGTCGGTACGGCGCGGCATGTTATGCGGTCTCCATCAGGCCGATGAAACGGTCGAAGAGGTAGCCGATGTCATGCGGACCGGGGCTTGCCTCGGGATGCCCCTGAAAGCAGAAGGCCGGCCGGTCGGTGCGCGCCAGCCCCTGGATCGACTCGTCGAAGAGCGAGACATGGGTGATGCGCAGATTGGCCGGCAGGCTGGCCGGATCGACCGCAAAACCGTGATTCTGGCTGGTGATCAGCACCTGGCCGGTATCGAGGTCTTTCACCGGGTGATTGGCGCCGTGATGGCCGAACTTCATCTTGTGCGTGCGCGCACCCGATGCCAGACCCATGATCTGATGCCCGAGGCAGATACCGAAGGTGGGCATCCCCCGGTCGATGAGTTCGCGGGCTGCCGCAATCGCGTAATCGCAGGGCTCGGGGTCGCCTGGGCCGTTGGAGAGAAACACCCCGTCGGGCTTGAGCGCCAGGACGTCGTGCGCCGAGGTCTGGGCCGGCACGACGGTGAGGTCACAGCCCCGATCGGCCAGCATTCGAAGGATGTTGCGCTTGACGCCGAAGTCGAAGGCCACCACCCGCCAGGCGCGTCGACCATCGGCCAGGGTGTCCTTGATTGCGCCACCCTCGAGGCGCCATGAGCCTTCCCGCCAGGGATAGGCAGTGTCGACGCTGACCACGCGGGCGAGATCCATGCCGGCCAGCCCGGGAAAGCCGCGTGCGGCCATGACTGCGGCCGCTTCGTCGAGCACATCGCCCGGCTGCGAGCCGGCAATCAGACATCCGCCCTGGGCGCCGCCTTCACGCAGGATGCGGGTCAGGCGCCGGGTATCGATGCCGGCGATGGCCGGTATGCCCTGGGCCTGCAGATAGGCGGGCAGGGTCATGGTGCTGCGAAAGTTCGAATGAAGCGGGGCAAGATCCTTGATGACCAGACCGGCCGCATGGATGCGGGTCGATTCGGCATCGTCGGGATTGACCCCGCAGTTGCCGATGTGGGGATAGGTGAGCGTGACGATCTGGCGGCAGTAACTCGGGTCGGTCAGGATTTCCTGATAACCGGTGAGCGCGGTATTGAAGACCACTTCGCCGACGCTTCGGGTCGGCGCACCGACCGAATGGCCGCGAAAAACCGTACCGTCAGCAAGCGCAAGGACGGCGGGAGGCAGATGGGGCAGCAAGGACAGCTCCTGGGCTTGGACGCCCTCCCCCGGCTGATGGGCCTTGTTGAGCCTAAGTGCGCCCACGGTGAACAAGCGCCCGCAAAAACACGGACGCCGACCTGGGGCACTGCGCTGGATCGAAGGAGGGCTAAACCTTCGGATTTTAGCATGCGGCCGCCTGCCAACCCCTCAGGCCAGCTTGACCGATCTGCCGCGACGATGCCGGGGCCATCCTGCGCGCAGGGTTTGCGCGATGTTCAGCTCGAGGCGCTGCGCCCTCGGGCCGTGAGCAGGGCTTCGCCGGCGGGTGCGGGCATCGCCACCACCGGATCGCTCTGTGTGAGCGAAGCCACGCCGACATCGGTCGACAACTCCTGCTTCGATGCGAAGCGGACCTCCAGATTCGAGTAGCCGAGCGGGCGCACCAGCAATGCCAGCGTGTTGAACGCCGATCGTTCGACCTGCGCGCGATAGCGCTCGGCCAGCCCCTGCGCCTGCGCCAGGGCATGGGCACGTGCCGCGGCGATCAGCTGGTTCTTGTCGTCTTCGGAAAAACGCCCATCGAAAAAACCCTGCACCAGATCCGGCAGCAGCCAGGGCAGCAGTCTGGAGCGCTGCTCGTCATAGAAGGCCAGGTCCTTGATCGATACCTCGACCTTGCAGGGCGGCAAGGAAATCCGAGCAAGCGGCGGTGCCTGAGGCGAACCGGCGCGCGGGCCGACATCGGTGGGCGCTGTCACGGTGTCGATATGAAACTGCTCGCTTTTGAGGTCGAAGCGAAAATCCATCTCGAACTCGAAGACCATCGCGAGCTTCTTCTTGGTAAAGGCCCATGACAGATACTTGCGTCCGAACTCGCCGAAGGTGTGATCACTGTGGGTGATGAGATCCTTGCTCACCGCCTTGAAAACCGACAGTTCGCCGATCGCGCGCAGTTCATCGATCGAACTTCGAACCACCAGCTCGCGAGGCGCGGCCGCACGCCGGCTCGCCTGCCAGAGCCAGCCGCCGCCGAATCCGATCAGCAAGAACACGACCAGTCCGAGCAGTTGGGGGAGATCCATGGTGTATTCCGTGTATTCAGGTAAAGGTGGGCGGGCGGGTGGCGGCGAGCGCCTCAGAGGCGCTCGGTCTCGCCGGAGCGCGGCTGCCAGGTCATCAGGCGGCGCTCGACAAGGCCCACCAGGGCATCGAGCAGCAGCGCAAAGACCGTGAGCACCAGGATGCCGGCGAATACGCTGTTGATGTCGAAGGTGCCTTCGGCCTGCAAAATGAGATAGCCGACACCCCTGGCCGAGCCGAGATACTCGCCCACCACCGCGCCGACAAAGGCCAGACCCACCGCGGTGTGCAAGCTCGAGAACACCCAGCTCATGGCGCTTGGCAAATAGACATGACGCAGAAGATCACGGCGACTGGCACCGAGCATTCGAACGCTGGCCAGCACGTTGGGACTGACTTCGCGCACGCCCTGATAGACGTTGAAGAACACGATGAAAAAAACCAGCGTCACGCCAAGCGCCACCTTGCTCCAGACACCGAGCCCGAACCAGACCGAAAAGATCGGCGCCAGAATGACCCGGGGCATCGAATTGAGCGCTTTGACATAGGGATCGAAGATCGCCGAGGCGGTGGGCGACAGAGCCAGCCACATGCCGCAGGCCAGACCTGCGATCGTGCCGATCGCAAAGGCCATCAGTGTCTCGAAGAGCGTATAGCCGAGATGAACAAAGATCTCGCCGCTGCTGAACCATTTGAAGATCTGGCCGAGCACCTTGAGCGGCTCACCAAAGAAGAAGGCGGCCCGGTGGGGATCGTTGAAATAGATCGGTGGCAGCAGCGTCGGGCTGGTGAGCAGATGCCAGGCGACAAAAAGCCCGAGCAGCAGCGCAGCCTGGATCAGACGCAGCGTCGGGGCGGACAGTCGGGTGGCCATGGAATCAGGGGGTCAGCCGGCCAACTGCTGCTGGGCATAACCGCGAAGGACTTCTTCTTTCAGCACCGCCCAGATGTCGGCATGCAGCCTGGCAAAGCGCGGTATCGACCGGATCTCGGCAACATCGCGCGGGCGCGGCAGGTCGATGACAAATTCGCCGATCGGATGGCTCGCCGGCCCTGCCGACATGACCACCACGCGGTCGGACAGCGAGATCGCTTCGTCGAGGTCGTGGGTGATGAAGAGCACCGCCTTGCGGCGCGCGGACCATAGCTCGAGCAGCTCGTTTTCCATGAGCTGACGGGTCTGGATGTCGAGCGCCGAGAACGGCTCGTCCATCAGCACGATATCCGGGTCGAGGATGAGGGTCTGCGCCAGCGCCGTGCGTTTGCGCATGCCACCCGACAGCTGATGCGGAAAGCGGTCGCCGAATCCGCCCAGCCCCACGCGCCGTAACCAGTCGGCCGCCTGTTCGCGCGCCTCGGGCGTGGGCACACCGCGAAACTCAAGCCCTGCGCAGACATTGTCGAGCGCGCTTCGCCAGGGCATGAGCGACTCGGTCTGGAACATGTAGCCGGCCCGCCGATTGAGGCCGACCAGCGGCTCGCCGAACACCTTGACCGAGCCCCGGGAAGGTTCGAGAAGGCCGGCTGCGACGTTCAGAAGGGTTGATTTGCCGCAGCCAGTGGGTCCGACCACCGACACGAATTCGCCGGCACCAACCCTGAGGGTGACGTCGGCCACCGCGGTATAGCGGCCTTTCGGCGAGTCGCGCGAAATGAAGGTGCAGGCGACGTCGGCGAGTTCGATGGCAGCAAGATCGCTCATGGACAGGACGCTGTTGCGTAACTCAACGGTTCATTCAGCGGATCATTAAGCGACTCATTCAGCGGGTAATCGCCTGAGCCTTCCTGACGAAGTCGTTGGTATAGGTGCGGGTCAGATCGATCTGCTCGGGGCGGATCCTTTCGTTGAAGCTGGCCAGCGCTGCCAGACTGACCTTGACGCTCGCCTCGCTGATCAGGCCGTCAGGCGAAATCGCATCGCGTACCGCATTGAAGGACGCGAGATAGAGCGCCCGATCGCCGAGCAGATAGGCATCGGGGACGGTGTTGATGATGTCGCTCGGGCCGGCGGTCTGCAGCCACTTCAATGCCCTGACCATCGCATTGGTGAGCGCCTGCACCGTCTTGGGATTTCGGGAGATGAACTCTTCAGGGGCGTAAAGACTGGCTGCCGGCATCGGGCCGCCGAAGAGCTGCTGCGTGCCCTTGAGCGTGCGGGTATCGGCGATGATCTTCACGTCGCCTTTCTGTTCGAGCATGGTCATGACCGGATCGACATTGGAGATCGCATCGATCTGGCCGGTGCGCAGTGCAGCCAGCGCACCCGAGGCGGTTCCGACACCGACGAAGGACACGTCACTGGGTTTGAGTCCGCCTTTGGCCAGCACATAGTTGGCCACCATATTCGTGGACGAGCCCGGAGCCGAGACACCGATTTTCATGCCCTTGAGGTCGGCCGGACTGCGATAGGCGCCGGCCTTGGCGGTGGCGACTCCGACCGCGATGGCCGGGGCGCGACCCTGCAGCACGAAGGCGCGAAAATACTGCTTGCTCGCCTGAAGATTGATGGTGTGCTCAAAAGCACCCGAGACCACATCGGCCGAGCCACCGACGACCGCACGCAGCGACTGCGAGCCGCCGGCGAAATCGACGATCTCGACAGTCAGGCCTTCATCCTTGAAGTAGCCCTTCGCCTCTGCAATGGTCAGCGGCAGGTAATAAATGGAGGCCTTGCCACCGACTGCGATCGTGACCTTGGGCTTTTCGAGCGACTGTGCGGCCGCATCGCGAGTGTCGGCGCCGACGGCAAGGGCGAGCATGGCAAAGAGTGCGGCGACATGATGGCGGCGGTTCATGGAGTCTCCTCGACGTGAGCGGTTCGCGGCAGATTATCGCATCGGGATGCGGCGAGTCTTGCCGACAACACTCGCAGGCATCAGGCACCCAGCAGGAAAATCCAGACGGTCACGACAACGCCCGCCATCCAGACCAGCGATCGGATCGACGCTTTGTTGCCGACATAGAGCGCGATATAGACCGCGCGCAACACCAGCCAGGCAATCGCCAGCATGTCGAGCCGCCCCTGGGCCGCGCCCATCTGGTGGGCAATGATCACCGCCGCAGCAAAGAAGGGCAGTGCCTCGAAGGTGTTGTTCATGGCGGCCACCGCGCGGGCACGATGGCCGCCGAGCTTGGTCTCCCAGTCGCGTGGATTCGCGTTGTCGTAGTCGCGACGCCCGCCCTTGGCGATACCGGCGCAGATCGACGGCAGGAAAAAGGACAGCAGCAGGATCCAGTAGGCAAGGGTCATTTTCATGATGGGCACTCAGGTGGTGAAGATTTTTGGGGGATGAGATCAGGGTTGCAACCAGGATTGCATTCAGGGCAGCAGCAGGCGTCAGCCGTCAATCAACGCTGCGACGGTCGCGCAGGGCCTGCGCGACCGTCGCAGCATCGACATATTCGAGCTCGCCGCCCATCGGCACGCCGCGCGCAAGGCGCGAGACCTTCAGCCCGCGGGCATGCAGCATTTCACCGAGGTAATGGGCGGTCGCCTCGCCTTCGCGGGTGAAGTTGGTGGCCAGAATGACTTCAGTGACGATGCCATCGGTGGCGCGCGCCAGCAGCCGATCGAAATGGATCTCGTTGGGGCCGATGCCATCGAGCGGCGAAAGGCGACCCATCAGGACGAAATACAGGCCATTGAAGGCCAGCGTCTGCTCGAGGGTGAGCTGATCGGCCGGGGTCTCGACCACACAAAGCTGCGTCGGATCGCGGCGGGGCGAGGCGCAGGTCTCGCACAGATCGGTGTCGCTGAAGGTGTTGCAGCGCTGGCAATGGCGGATGCTGGCTGAGGCCGTGGTGAGCGCCTGCGCAATCGCGCCGGCCGCCTCGCGATCGTGTTGCAGCAGATGATGCACATAGCGCTGCGCAGTGCGAGGCCCCACACCGGGCAGGCGGCGAAATGCGGCAATCAGCGCATCGAGTGCAGCGGGCTGATGCGCGGCCAAGTCGGTCAGCTCAGAACGGCAGCTTGAAGCCGGGCGGCAGGGGCAGGCCCTGCGTGACCGAGCCCATTCGATCAGAAGCGGTCTGCTCGGCGCGACGCAGGGTGTCGTTGAAGGCAGCCACCACCAGATCCTCGAGCATGTCCTTGTCTTCGCCCATCAGGCTGGGATCGATCGAGACCCGCTTGACCTCATTGCGGCAGGTCATGACGACCTTGACCAGACCGGCGCCGGACTGACCTTCGACCTCGACGCCGGCGAGTTGCTCCTGAGCTTTCTTGAGGTTGTCCTGCATCTGCTGGGCCTGCTTCATGAGGCCGGCAAGCTGGTTCTTCATCATGGTGTGGGATCTCCGGTGGGTCGAAGCGGCTGGATCGATTCGGGCAGGATCGTACCGTCGAATGAGGTGAGCAGGGTCTGAACGAAGGCATCGCCTTCAATGTTGGCATGGGCCTGCGCATTGGCCTGTGCCTGTTCGCGGTTTCGCACGGCAGCCACGGTCGTGCCGCGGACTGTACCGACATCGACCGTCACTTTCATCGGTCGACCGAAATGCTGGGCGAGGCGTTCTCGAACTTTGACCAGCAGCGCCGGTTCGGCCAGCGGCCTGACCGGCACGCGCAGTGTGAAGGTATCGGTGGCGCCGTCGAAGCTGAGCAGCTCGCTTTGCTGCATGAACTGACCGACCAGACCAGCGCGGCCCTGCAGGCCGGCAGTGACCGCGGCGGCAAGCGAAGTCCAGTCACCGTCGAAGGCGGTTGTTGCTGCGGCGGGCACAGGCCCCGTCGGCGATGCCGAAATCGCGGGCGAGGCTGCCGGTGCCGGTGCCGGTGCCGGTGCCGGTGCCGGTGCCGGTGCCGGTGCTGATGCTGGTGCTGGTGCTGGTGCTGCAGGCCGCGCGAGAGCCGGCTGCGGCGCAGCGCCGCCTGCGGACTCGGGCCGAAAGGCGAGCAAACGCAAGAGCACCATTGAAAAACCGGCGTGAGCATCCGGTGCGAGCGGCAGGTCGCGCGCGCCATGAATCGCAATCTGGTACCAGACCTGCAGGTCGAGCGCATCGACCCGGGACGCCCAACCGAGTGCGAACGCGCCGTCATCATCATCAGCGGTGATCGCACCGACCTGGGCGAGGGCAATGCGTTGCAACAGGGCAGCGAAATCGAGCAGCGCGCGCTCGAAGGGCGCATTGCCCGAGAGCATGTCGTCGGCCAGCACCACCAGCGCCCGCCCGTCACCGGCGACCAGCGCCTCAAGCAGACGTTCGAGGTCGCGGCGATCGACCACGCCGAGCATCTCGCGAACCGCGCTTTCTTCGATGCGACCGCCGCCATGGGCGATCGCCTGATCGAGCAGCGACAGGGCATCGCGCATGCTGCCAGCGGCTGCGCGTCCGATCTGGGCGAGCGCGCCAGGCGCGAAGGGCACCGACTCGGCCTCGAGCACAGTGGCCAGATGACGCGCAATCAGCGACGGGGGCAGGTTCTTGAGGTTGAACTGAAGGCAGCGGGACAGCACGGTCACCGGCACCTTGCGCGGATCGGTGGTCGCAAGGATGAAGACCACATGGGCGGGCGGCTCTTCAAGCGTCTTGAGCATCGCATTGAAGGCGTGCCCGCTGAGCATGTGGACCTCGTCGATCATGTAGACCTTGTAGCGACCCGAGACCGGCGAATAGACAACCTGCTCGAGCAGCTGCGCCATTTCCTCGACGCCGCGATTGGAGGCGGCATCCATTTCGACATAGTCGGGAAACCGGCCCTGCTCGATCGCGACGCAGGCGCCGCACTGCCCGCAGGGCCGCGAGCTGACGCCGGCTTCGCAGTTGAGCGCCCGCGCCAGGATGCGCGACACCGTGGTCTTGCCAACGCCGCGCGTGCCGGTAAAAAGATAAGCATGGTGCAGCCGACCGGTGTCGAGCGCGTGGCTGAGTGCGCGAACCACATGTTCCTGGCCGACGAGCGACTGGAAATCTCGCGGTCGCCAGGTTCGGGCGAGCGCCTGATGCGGCTTGGCGGAGGGGTTGACTGGGGGGTTGGCTGTGGCCATCGCGGTGGGCATTGCGGGTGCAGGCGCTGGATCAACCTGGAATCGACAGCCTGAGCGGCAGGCAGCCGAGCTGTGAGGTGGACGAGCCTGACCCTCGGCACTTCCGGGAAGCGGCATTGGCTGCTTCCTTCCGGACCTGACCAGGTGGACCACACCGGAATGCGAGGAGGCCCGTCCATCCCGATTGTATCAGTCGGGCGTGATCGGGCCTCTCAGGCCCCTGGGCCCTGCCGGGGCTCTCAGAGGTCGACATCGAACTCGACCGTAGCGGCGGCGGCGTCGACCAGAACCGTGCGCAGCGGGCCGGGCGCATTGAAAGGTCGCGGCTCAAGCTGACCGACCAGCAGGCGGTAGCCGGCCAGTTGCTCGATGTAATCGGCGCGCCGGTCAGCGTCGACCGACCATTTGTAGTCGATGATCCAGAGCGAATCGTCGACCCGTGCCAGACGGTCGATACGCCTGGCCTGTCCCTGCGCATCGAGGATCTCGAGTTCGCAGGCGGCCCGGTCGCCATGCCAGACCGGGGCCAGCTCGGGCAGCATCAGGACGCGCCGTGCCTGGCGCAGCGCCGAACGACGTTGCGCCTCGTCAAGCGCGAACGCCTGCAGCGCCTCGAGCACCGCGTCCTCATCGAGTCCCGACCAACCGACGCTGGCCGGCAGCAGTTCGAGCGCCCGATGCAGCGCGCGGCCCAGTTCGGTGGCGAGCTCGCTGGCGGGTTCGATCGTCGCAGGCTCGGCCCCGGTGTCGGCAACGCCACGGCGCTGACCGATATCGAGGCGATAGAGATCCGGCAGTTTCAGGACGAAGCGATCAGCGGTCTCGAAGGTATCGCCGGCAAGCGCGGCTGGCGCATCTCGAGGATCGTCCGGCACAGGCGGATCAACGCCATCGAGCATGGTGTACCAGGACTGCGATGGGGACCGGGACGACTGAGTCCCCGAGACGATGACGCCGCGACGGGCACGGGTGAGGGCCACATACAGCAGGTTGCGATCTTCAATTTCGCGCAGATCGTTGTCGCGAGCAAGACTGCGCTCACGCGACGATCCCCGCAGTCCGGCGTTGAAAAGAAAGGACAGATGATCGGGGCGCAATGCCTCGGGCGGCCAGTCGATGAACAGCCCGGCCTGATCGGAACGCGTGCGGCGATGGGCGTCGGCAAGCACGACCAGGTCGGCTTCAAGACCCTTGCAGGCATGGATCGTCATGAGCCGGATCGCGTCGACGGTGTCGCTGCGCCCTTCGCTCGGACCTTCGCGCTCGTCAAGCGAATCAAAACTGCGCAACCGGGCCAGAAAGCCCGCCAGGCTCGGATATCGGCCGGCGTCCACGTCGAGCGCGAGGCCCAGCATGGCGCAAAGATTCGCATAGGCCACCTCGCGCTGCGCGGGCGCAACCGCTGCCGGATAGCGGGCAAAGGCATCGGCCTGCGCCAGGGCAGCATCCAGAAAATCATGCACCGGCAAACGGGCCGCAGCATCGATCCACCCCGACAGACGCAGCACCAGCGCGACCGGATCGAAAGGCGCGATGCGGATGACGCTGTTGTCGCGATCCTCCAGGCTAAGGTCGGAATCGGCACTGAGGTCCGCAGTGATGTCTGCGCCAGTCTCGTCGCCCGAGTTGACGTCGCCCGAGTCCGGATCGGCGCGCGCGGCAAGCGCCAGTGCCTTCAGGCAGGACCACCAGCGTCTGTTGGCCTGCTGGGCGTGGGCTGCCAGCCATCCGAGCGCATCGGTGTCGAGTCCGACCAGCGGCGATGCCAGAACCTGCGCCAGTGCCAGATCGTCGATCGGGCGCCGCACAAAAGTGAGCAGCGCACGCAGATCATCGCCTTCGAGGGTCTTGAGCAGACCGCCGCTGCGATCCGACTGGACCGGCAGCCCGGCTTCGCGCAGGGCGCGCTCATAGGCCTCGAATCCGGTGCGCGAGCGGGCGAGCACGAAAATTTCGCGGTAGGGCACGGCCTTGCCCTGACCGGCCAGGGCCGTGCGGGCGGCCTTGATGGCGTGTGCAATCTGCACACCTTCGTGGTGGCGCAGCGAGGCCTCGTCATCACGCGGTGACACCAGCCAGTCGAAGGGCTGGTTCAGGGTGGCGTCGGCACCGAAATCGTCGGCCTTCAGCAGCGGCAGCCGCCAGAAAATGCCATCGCCTGCGGTTGCAAGCGTCGCCTGATGGCGGTAGTGGGCCATCACCGGCGGCAGGCAGCGGTTGAGCACCTCGACGATTGCCGGCGCATTGCGCCGCGTGGTGTCGGTACCAATCTCGAGCGAGTCGAAGCCTTCCTGAAAAAGGCGGGTCGCTGCCAGAAAGACCCGCGCCTCGGCTCGCCGGAACCGATAGATCGATTGACGCGGATCGCCGACCACAAAGACCGAAGGCCGATCGCCGGCACCGGCATAGGCCTGAAGCCAGTCGGCGAGCAGGCGCCACTGCAGGCTGCTGGTGTCCTGAAACTCGTCAAAGAGAAGATGCCGGTAGCGCCGGTCGAGGCGGCACTGCACATAGGCCGCCGTACCCGGATCGCGCATCAGGCGATAGGCGCTGGATTCGAGATCGGCGAAATCGATGACGCCGCGGGCGCGCTTGATCTGCCGGTAGACCACCATCAACTCGGCGCCACACCGCATCATGCCGGCGTTGAGCGCCAGGCCCGGCCACTCACGCAGCAGTTGACCGGCTGCCAGGACGCGTTCGGCCAATTCGACCCAGCGAGCCTGCAGCGCCGCCTCGTCGTCACCCAGGCCCCGCGCCGCCTGAGCCGCGAGCTGATCACGAAACGCCGTGGTCGTCTTCCAGTGACGGGGCTTTTGCGAACTTTTCGTGAGCAGACTGTCGTGCAGTGCGTCGAACCAGTCGCGCATCGCGGCCAGGCGATCGGTGTCTTCGATCACCGGAGTGTCGACAGACGGGTCATCGATCATCGGGTCGCCACCCACCGGCAGAGGTGGCGCGGTGGCCAGCACCGCAGCGAGCTCGACCGCAATTTTTCGCAGCGCGGCACCGCCGCCATTGAGCACGCCGATGAAGCGCCTGATCTCACTTCGCAGACCGGGATCGGCAACCATCGCCTGCAGCAGGTCGGTGTCCGATTCGATCAGGGCGCCACCCGCCGGCGAAGCGGGCGACCCCAACGCAGACAGGTGTGCTGCGCAATAGTCGGTTGCGGCCTGCCGCCATTGTTTGAGATAGATCTCGGCCGCGCGTTCGGCGCCGGACTGCAAGGCGTCGGGCGAGGCATCCGGGTCGATATCGAGTGCGACCGCCCAGTCGGTGCGCTGATCGAGCAAGGACATCAGCCCATCGCGTGTTGCCGATAACCCGAGCGCCGCGACCAGCGACTCGAAGTCGTCGCGCATCGCACTGCGAGCCGGATCGCCAAGGGCATCGAGCCAGCTGAACCAGGCCTGCTGTGCCAGTGCAGGCCCCTCCTCGGTCAGCTCGGCGCCCTCGGCCGAATCGAAGCCGAGCGGACCGGCGCGGGTCAGCGCCCTGAACCAGCTGTGAAAGGTGGTGATGTCGGGGCCGCGCGGATGCGTGAGCATCGTCTCGTAGAGTCCGCGGGCCCGCCCGGCGAGCGCCCGGGCGCCTGGCTCATCGAGTGCATACCAGTCGGTCAGTCGTGCGTGGAGAGCGGCATCGTCGACCAGAGCGAGCAGCCGCAGATCACCCACCAGGCGCTGACGCATTTCATGGGCCGCCAGCCGTGTGAAGGTCACTGCCAGCACCTCATCCGGCTCGGCGCCTTCAAGGAGGGCCCGCACGATCCGACCGACCAGCAGCGTGGTCTTGCCGCTGCCGGCGCAGGCGTTGACGACGACGCTGTTGGCCGGATCGATCGCCGCTCGCCTGAAAGCATGCTGATCGACCTCACGGCCTGCGATGCGAAAGTACCCGCCATCGCTTGGCCCGTCATCGCTCGGCGCAATGCGGGTTGTCATGACCAGTGCCCCTTGCGGCAGATACCGCGCACCGGGCAATAGACGCATTCGCTGCCGATCGCCGGCATCGGTGCGCCGCGGTCGATCCGCTCGAAATACGCCGGCAGCTGTTGGCGCCAGGGCGCGATCAGGACATCAACCGGGTCAGTGCCTGCGCCGCCAAGCGGCAGCCACTGCGTCCCTTCACGCTGCAATGTGAGGTATCCCACCTTGTCCACCGGCCCTTGTCGGGATGCGATCAGCCCATAGAGCGCGAGTTGGGCGGCGCGATCGGGATGTGCGGCGATGCCTTGCAGTCGCTGCGGCGATCCGAGCTTGTAGTCGACCACCCGCAGCCCGGCACCACCCTGATCGAGTCGATCGAGGCGACCTTCCAGGCGCACCGATCGCGGGCCTCGTTCGTCGTTCCACTGCACCTCCAGGGCGCCGGCCTGCTCGCCCGCCACGAAGCGCCAGCCGCCGGCGGCATCAATGATCGACCAGTCGAGATAGCCCTCGAGGCTTGCGCGCCACTCGGCGAGTTCCCCGAGTGTCCCGGCGCCACTTGCCATTTCGCGGTCCGCAAGCTCGTCGGTGATGCCGACCAGCAGCGCCTGCAGCGCGTCACGGGCGCTCGGCTCAAATTGGATCGCGCGGGCGCTGGCCTCGGCATGGAATCGCTCGAGGATGTCATGGACCCATTGCCCGCGCTCGCGCCTGCCCGGCTGATCGACCGCTTCGGGCGGCTCACGCAGCCGCCAGCCGTCCTGGGCGAGGAAGCGAAACGGGCAGTCGAGCAGCCGTTCGATCGAACCCACCGGAAGGCTGTCGGGCAGCCGGGCAAGGCTGGGCGAAGGCTGTTTTGCCGGGTTCGCCTTGATCTGCCTCGCCCGGCCGGGCAGCAGGATGCGCTCGCTCATCGGACCATCTGCCGCGATCGCTTCGAGTCGCTCGACCCAGGGGCTCGGGCGGGTACCGTCGCCCGGATCGGTGCGACAACTGATCGCCGACTCGCGCGCCAGCGCCAGCAACAGCACCAGATCGCGCTGCTGGCAGGCGGCACTCGATGCCGCGGTTGGCAGCCCCAGCATCAGCCGCAGCGGCTGATTGACCAGCGCGAGCGCGGGCGCCGGCGCCGGCAGCACGCCCTCGGCTGCGCCCATGATCAGCACCGAGTCGAAGTGCTGCCCGGCGGCCTGTGCTGGCAGCAGCAACTGGACCGGGCTGATCACATCGCCATGAAATCGATGGCGCTCGAGCACGGCGGCCAGCAGTCCTCGAAACTCGGCCGGCGACAGCACCCGATCATGATCGGCCTGCGCGCCGGCTCGGCGAAGCGAATCGAGCATCGCCAGCACCTGCCGCCCGGCCTCATCGGCCGCCAGACGCTGGCGCGCGCCAACCCAGCCGAGCACCTGGCCGAGCCGGTCGAGATGATCGCGAAGCGGCTGATGACGGCGTTGCGCGCTTGCTGCATCGAGCAGCCGATCGAGTGCAGCCGGGGGAGCGGGAGGCGCGTTGCCCAGCGGGTCCTGAACGGCGCTCGCAGTGGCCGCCCCCTGGGCTGCGCCCCGCCGCAGGCCGAGCCAGCCACGCAGATAGCCGTGCCGGGTCGCGCAGCGCTCGACCCATGCGCGCATCGCACCCTGATCATCGGGGCGCACATCGGGCCGTACGAAGGGCGAATCGAACCAGCCTAGCAAGGCATCGTAGTGTCCGTCGCTTGCCACCGCATCGAGCCAGCCCATCACCGCACTGGCAGCCACGGTGGTCGACAGCAACCAGCCCTCCCGGTCATCGATCAGCACACCGGCGCGCTCGAGCAGCGCCCGCACACGCCGCGCCAACCAGCGGTCGAGCACCACGATCGCAATCCGACCCGGCGGCTGGCCACGGGCGACATCGGCCGCCAGGCGACGATGGACCCAGTGAGCGGCCAGTTGCGCCTCACGTTCACGATCATCGGCATGAAGGATCTCGGGGATTGGCCCAACAGGTTGCCGCTGCCAGGCCAGACGTCGCTGCCGAAGACTTCGCTGAGGCAACGCGTCTTCCTGCAGATCAGGGTCAGGAGCGTCGCCGTGCAGCCCGCCGACGAACTCCGGCCAGGCCGCCTGCAGCAGCGGGGCCTGACCGCCGAGGGCCCACCAGTCGGGAGTCAGCTGGCGCAGATGGCCGGGCGGCAGACGGGCAGAAAGGCTGTCGAGCAGCATCGCCTCGAAGGGCGTCGGCGGCTGCCAGGCGATCCAGGCGACCCGCGTGCCGGCCGCCACCCAGAGATCGGCCAGCCGGCTGACCCGGCTGATCTCACGCTCGATTTCCGCACTCGCTGCATCACCCAGCAAACCCTGCAGTCGGGCGAGAAGCCTCAGATCCTCACCCAGCTGCTCATGCGCCGCCGGCGAGCCGAAGCGCGAGGCCACCTCGGCCAGCCACTCAGGGTCATTCAGGCGCCCCTGGACACCGGCCAGGGTCAGGGCATCGAGCACCTGCTGCAGCCCGTCGGCAAACGCGAAGCGCTCGCCCACCGAGTGCTGCGCAAGCCGTTCAGGCAGGGCCTCGTCCAGTGCCTGCAACAGTGCCAGGGTACGCGCCAGACCATCGAGCACCGAGCTCGGCGCCACCGGCGCCCATTGCAACAGCCACTGGTCGAGCGGCCTGATTGGCGGCGGCGCCCATGCTCGGCCAGCCCGCCCGGTCCGTTCGGCCAGCGCTGTCTGCAAGGGCGCCACCAGCGATCCGCCCGGCACCACGATCGCCATCGGTGTATGGACTGAATCGCCTGAATCGCCGATCCAGTCGGCGATCCAGTCGGCGATCCCATCGGCGGCAGCCAGCCAGAACGCAGGCGCGCCAGGCTGCAGCGGCGCAAAGCGCTGAGGCTGCGGCAGGCCGATCCGGGGCAAGTGCGGGCGATCGATCACAAGTTGAAAATCCTTTGCGCGTTGAGCGGGCACAAGGCGGGCTGCTTCGAGCTATGGTAAGTTAGACGAGCAATCAGCCGCCCTGCCGCGACGCGGTTCAGGGATCCCCAGGCCCCGGAAACAGGCCCCGACATGGATATCAAACATACCTCCGACGACAAATTCGATGCCGACGTTCTCAAGACGGAAGGCCTGGTGCTGGTCGACTACTGGGCCGAATGGTGCGGCCCCTGCAAGATGATCGCCCCCCTGCTCGACGAGGTCTCCAAGACCTACGACGGCAAGGTTCAGGTGGTGAAAGTCAATGTCGACGACAACCCCGGCTCGGCCCAGCGCTTCGGCATCCGCGGTATCCCGACACTCAAACTGTTCAAGGACGGCGCCGAAGTCGCCAGCCAGGTCGGTGCGGTCTCGAAATCCCAGTTGACAGCATTTCTGGACAGCCACCTCTGATTCGTCGTATCCTCATTGAATTGCGTCGGCTGCAGCGATCGTTGCGGCGGACGCCGGGTTCGCCGATCGGCTTCGTCCATCAGCCGTTCCGGTCGCCGCGGCTTGAACCGACAAGCGTTTTCCCGGTTTCCCTCGGTTTCGTTTAGCTCCCGCACAGCTGTCCCCCTTAAGACGTTCCTCCCATAGCTCGCTGTCATAGCTCGTTCGCTTAGTTCGTCCCCTGGTTTCTCCCGTCTCGCCGGTCACCCAGATCGGCCTCCCGACCTCGATCCGGCTTGATGCCCAGATTCACACGGCACCCCGGTCGGTCCCTCTCAAGCGCTCGCTGCCCGCACCCTCCATGCATCTTTCAGAACTCAAAGCCCTTCATGTTTCGGCGCTGATCGAGATGGCCGCCGGCCTCGACATCGAAAACGCCAACCGCCTGCGAAAGCAGGAATTGATGTTTGCGATCCTCAAGCGGCGCGCCAAAACCGGCGAGCAGATCTTCGGCGACGGCTGTCTCGAAGTGCTGCCTGACGGCTTCGGCTTTCTGCGCACGCCCGAAACCTCCTATCTCGCGAGCCCCGACGACATCTATATCTCGCCCTCGCAGATCCGGCGTTTCAACCTGCACACCGGCGACTCGATCGAAGGCGAAGTGCGCACGCCCAAAGACGGCGAGCGCTATTTCGCGCTGGTCAAGGTCGACAAGATCAACGGCGAGCCACCCGAGGCGAGCAAGAACAAGATCCTTTTCGAGAACCTGACACCGCTGCATCCCGACCAGCCGATGGTGCTCGAGCGCGACACCAAGTCGGAAGAGAACTACACCGCCCGCATCATCGACATGATCGCGCCGATCGGCAAAGGCCAGCGCGGCCTGATCGTGGCGCCGCCCAAGGCCGGCAAGACCGTGCTGATGCAGCACATCGCCCATGCAATCACCGCCAACCATCCCGATGTCGTCCTGATTGTCCTGCTGATCGATGAGCGGCCCGAGGAAGTGACCGAGATGCAGCGCTCGGTGCGCGGCGAAGTGGTGGCGTCGACCTTCGACGAACCGGCGACCCGTCACGTGACCGTGGCCGAGATGGTCATCGAAAAAGCCAAGCGGCTGGTCGAACACAAGAAAGACGTGGTCATTCTGCTCGACTCGATCACCCGGCTGGCGCGAGCCTACAACACCGTCGTGCCGGCCTCGGGCAAGGTGCTCACCGGCGGCGTCGATGCCAATGCACTGCAGCGGCCGAAGCGCTTTTTCGGTGCCGCGCGCAATATCGAGGAAGGCGGTTCGCTCACGATCATCGCCACCGCCCTGGTCGACACCGGCAGCCGGATGGACGAGGTGATCTTTGAGGAATTCAAGGGCACCGGCAATTCCGAACTGCACCTGAACCGCCGGATGATGGAAAAACGCGTCTACCCGGCCATCGACATCAACCGCTCTGGCACACGACGCGAGGAGCTGCTGATTCCCAAGGAGCAGCTGAGCAAGATCTGGATCCTGCGCAAGCTCCTCCACGACATGGACGAACTCGCGGCGATGGAGTTCCTGCTCGACAAGGTCAAGCAGACCAAGAGCAACCACGAGTTCTTCGACTTGATGAGAAAAGGCGGCTGAGCTAAAGTCGAGGGCTTTTCACAATTTCGGGAACGTGGGCGCGTTGCGCCCGGGTCATTGATAGCGACCCGGGGCATTCGAATGTGTCCGGCGACCCATCCAGGAGGTTTCAGCATGAAAGATGGCATTCACCCCGAGTACCGCGAAGTCGTGTTCCAGGACATGTCGAACGGCTTTCGCTTCATCACGCGCTCGACGCTGAACACCCGCGAGAAGATCACACTCGACGACGGCAAGGAGTATCCGCTCTTCAAGCTCGACGTCACCTCCGAATCGCACCCGTTCTACACCGGCGCCCAGCAGCGCATCAGCGAAACCGGACGTGTCGAGAAATTCCGTCAGAAATTCGCGCGCAGCAAGACCGCCTGACATCGTCCTGATGGGGCCGCACCTGCTGCGGTCGGCCCCTGTGCCTTATCTCTGTCTGCGGGGGATCAGCGGCCCCGCCCTGCGCCCTGATGAGAGCTGTCGTCAGGCGGCAGATTCTGCAAATCGGCATCCCCAGTGAAACCGTTCACCGTCACTTCGCTGCAGGCGGCCAAGATGCCTCGGTGGCTGCTGCTGCTGCTTTGCGGTCTCTATGTCGTTCCTGGGCTGATCGGCCGTGACCCCTGGCGGTTTGCCGATGCTGCCGGGTTTGGTGTGGCCTGGACCATGGCGCTCGCCCCGAACGGGCTGCTCGACTGGCTGGCCCCGAATGTTCTGGGGATGCCGCTGATACAGGGCGGCCCGTTGCCGGCATGGCTGGGCGCGGTGGCGATCAATGCCCTGCCCTTCATGCGCCCCGACCTGGTCGTGCGCTGGGTGGCAGTCGCCTGGGTGGCGCTGATGCTGCTCTGCCTGTGGTCGGCCACCTGGCTGCTGGCTCGGCGCCCGGAGGTCCAGCCTGCCGATCCCTTCGGCGCCTCGGCCACCACCACTGATTTCGGCAGGGCGGTCGCCGACTCGGCACTGCTGATCGCACTTGCAAGCTTCGGCCTGCTCGCGCGACTGCACGAGACCACGATCGAAGCGGCGCAGGTCGTCTGGATCGGCCTTTTCCTGTTCGGCTGCGCCAAGGCGCTCGAGTCACCGCGATCGGGCGGCGCGATCGCCGGGCTGGCCATCGGCCTGACAGTGCTGACTCGCGGACTGCCGGTGGCCGCCGCGCTGCTGCTGACGGTCTTGATCCTGATCTGGCAGGTCGGTGCCTTCAGGCTGGTGGCGCGGACCCTGCTGGTCTGGCTGGCCACGGTGGCGCTCGCGGTCGCGTTGCCATGGCCACTCGCCCTCGGGTACGTCGGCGAGGCCGGTGTGGCCTGGCGCGATGCCTGGCTCGACTGGAACGCCTCGCTGGTCGGCGGACCAAGCCTGGCAAGCGGACGCTACGCACTGGAAAACCTGATCTGGTTCTTCTGGCCGGCCTGGCCGATTGCCGGTTGGGCGCTCTGGCGCTGGCGTGAGCGTCGACTGGAGCCGGCGATCGCTCTGCCGACGGTCACCGCGATGACGCTTCTGGTTGTGGCGATGCTCTCGCCGATCGGCACCGAAGCCGGTCTGCTGCCGATCGTGCCACCCCTGGCCATGCTGGCGGCGCTGGGCCTGCCGACCATCCGGCGCGGCCTGACCAGCCTGATCGACTGGTTCGCGGTGATGACCTTCACCCTGATCGGGCTGGCTCTCTGGGCTTACTGGATCGCCTTCCAGACCGGATGGCCGGCACCAATGGCCTATCGCGCGCAGCAATCACTGCTCGGATTCGCACCGGTCATCGATCCACTTGAGGTGCTCCTTGGCGCAGCGGCGACCATCGCCTGGCTGACGCTGGTCGCCTGGCGTGTCTCTCGCAAGCCCCGGGCCCTTTGGCGCTCGGTCGTGCTGTCGGCAGGCGGAGTGGTACTGGGCTGGTTCCTGCTCATGACCCTGTGGCTGCCGGGCGGCAATTACCGCAGCACCTACCGGGATGTGGCGCAGCAGGCAGGGGTGGTGGTCTCGACCCGACACCGCTGCGTGAGAACGCTCGGACTGGATGCCGCACAGCGCGCAACCTTTGCCTACTTCGGCAAGCTGCGGCTGAACGACGAGCGGCCCGACTGCGAATGGCTGCTGGTTGCCGACCGTGCCGACCGGCCGCTGGCGGTCGTCGGCGAGCCTGATCTCTGGCGACTGGCCTGGCGCGGGCAGCGTCCGGTCGACCGCCGCGAACGCTTCCGGCTGCTGCGTCGTGTCGACAACTGACCGCGCCGAGGTCGGCTCGAGTCGACGCGCGTCGACCGTGCAGATCCTGTCGCTGGGCTGGCCGATGTACGTCGGTCAGCTGGCGGTCATGGCCAACGGCATCATCGATACCGCCATGGCCGGACACCTGTCGGCGACCGACCTGGCGGCAGTGGCCATCGGCGCGAGCGTCTTCTATACGGTTTATGTCGGCCTGATGGGTGCACTGCAGGCGATTTCCCCGGTCGCAGCCCAGCACTTCGGCGGCGGTCGTCCGCGCGAAGTCGGCGACACATGGCGTCAGGGTCAGTGGATGGCGCTGGCATTGCTCGGTCCGGGGCTGATCGTACTGTGCTTCCCCCAGCCGCTGCTGTGGATCGCTGCCGCGCCCGAGGCGGTGAACGAGCGCGCCCTTCAGTATCTGCATGCACTGGCCTTCGGCCTGCCGGCAGCATTATGGTTCAGGGCCTTCACGACCCTCAATATCGCAGTCTCACGCCCGCGGGTGGTCATGGCAATCAACCTGATCGGCCCGGTCTGCAAGGTGCCGCTCAATCTGCTTTTCATTGGCGGCTGGGAGGGTATTCCCGCGATCGGCCTGCCGGGCCTGTCGCCGATGGGCGGCGCCGGGTGCGGCGTCGCGACCGCGGTGATGTACTGGGTCTCGGCCATGATCGGCTGGCTGATGCTGCGGCGAAGCGAGTTCTATCGGCCCTTCGCCATGCACGGACTCGGCCGGCCGAAGTGGCCGGCGCTCAAGGAACTCCTGCGACTGGGACTGCCGATCGGCGGGACCTACCTGATCGATGTCAGCGCCTTCAACATGGTCACCCTGATGGTCGCGCGCCTGGGAACCGAGACGGTCGGCGGGCATGCCATCGTCTCGAACGTGGCCGCGGTGCTCTACATGCTGCCACTTGCGCTCTCGGGCGCAGCCGGTGTGCTCGCGGCCCAGCAGCTCGGCGCGCTCAACCCGGCCGCGGCGCGGCGCATCGCCTGGCACGGTATCCAGCTGGTGGTCGGGCTCGCTGTCCTCACGGCGATCGGGCTCTACATGCTGCGCGAGCCGATCGCCCACGCCTACACCAGCAACCCCGAGGTGGCCAGCGTCGCGATGTCACTGCTGGCGCTGGTATCGGCCTATCACGTCTTCGACGCCATGCAGTGCACCGTCGCGTTTGCCCTGCGCGCCTGGAAGGTCTCGGTCGCACCAATGGTGATCTTCGCGGTGTCGCTCTGGGGGGTCGGGCTGGGCGCTCGGACTGGGCATGGGCGTTGCCGGTTTCTGGATCGCGGCGGTGGTCGCGGTCGCGCTCGCCGGCCTGTCGCTGATGGTGCTGTTCGAGCGAGTCGCCCGACGCCAGATCGATGCCAGCCGCTAGGTGGGCGAGGCCGCCGGCGGCTCGGGGTTCATCCGGAAAAAATGCTGGCGGTAGTGGCGCAATTCGTCGATCGACTCTTCGATATCGGCCAGCGCAGTGTGGGCGCTGCGCTTGGCAAACGATCGGGCCACCTCGGGTCGCCAGCGTTTGCACAGTTCCTTGATGGTCGAGACATCAAGATTGCGGTAGTGGAAGAAAGCCTCGAGCTCGGGCATGGTCCGGGCCATGAAACGACGGTCCTGGCCAATCGAATTGCCGCACATCGGCGATTTTCCGGGCGGCACCCACGGGCGAAGGAACTCGAGCAGCATTGCCTGCGCCTGCGCCTCGGTCACGGTGGATTCACGCACCCGGGCGGTCAGACCCGAGCGGCCGTGGGTCGCGGTATTCCAGGCATCCATCGCGAGCATGACCGATTCGGGCTGATGAATTGCCAGCACCGGCCCGGTTGCGAGCGGGTTGAGCGCACTGTCGGTGACGACCACTGCCACTTCGATGATGCGGTCGACTTCAGGCTTGAGCCCGGTCATTTCCATGTCGACCCAGATCAGATGGGTTTCATTCGGGGTTACAGGCAAGGGCTGTGACATAATTTTTCTCCACTCCGATTGTCTCACGAGGCCTTGCCGCCTCCTCCACGCGTGACCCTATCCCCTGCCCTCACCCTGACCGTCATCTTCCTGACCGCGCTGTTGCTGTCGATGGCCACTCGCCTGTGGCTTGCCAGCAGGCAGATTCGCCATGTGGCGCGCCATCGCAACCAGGTGCCCGCCGATTTCGCCGAGCGCATCTCGCTGTCGGCCCATCAGCGGGCCGCCGACTACACCGTGGCCCGGGTCCGCCTGTCGATGATCGAAGCGGTGCTGGGAGCCGTCGTACTGCTGGGCTTCACCGTCTTCGGCGGCATCAGCCTGGTGGCCGATCTGCTGCGCGCGGCAATGCCCGACAGCCCGTTCTGGCGCCAGGTGATGCTGATCGGTGCGATCGCCCTGATCGCAGGGGCGATCGACATCCCGCTGTCCTGGTATCGGCAGTTCGGTCTCGAGAAACAGTTCGGCTTCAACCGCATGACGCCAGCACTGTTTTTCGCCGATCTGGCCCGCGGTACGCTGGTTGCCGTTCTCCTTGGCCTGCCCCTGCTGATGGCGGTGCTCTGGCTGATGGAGCGCGCCGGTGCGCTCTGGTGGCTCTGGACCTGGGCGGTCTGGATGGTCTTCAACCTGGCAGTGCTGGTGCTCTATCCGACTGTGATCGCGCCGCTCTTCAATCGTTTCGTGCCGCTGGAGGCGGGTTCGGTGCGCGATCGGGTCGAGCAGCTCCTTGAGCGCTGCGGCTTTGCCTCGCAGGGGCTGTTCGTGATGGACGGCAGCAAGCGCTCGGCCCACGGCAATGCCTACTTCACCGGATTCGGGCGCAGCAAGCGGATTGTCTTTTTTTTCTTGTTGCTGGCCAGGCTGTCGGCCGACGAAATCGAAGCTGTGCTGGCCCACGAACTCGGGCATTTCGCTCATCGCCACATCATCAAGCGGATCGTGATGAGCTTTGCGATCAGCCTGGCCGGACTCTGGCTGCTGGGATGGCTGTCCCGTCAGCCCTGGTTCTATCAGGGGCTCGGCGTCACGCCGCTCGCGGGTGACGGGCTTGGCGGCTATGCGCTGCTGCTCTTTTTCCTGGTGCTGCCGGCTTTCACCTTCATCCTGCAGCCTCTGGGAAGCTGGATGTCGCGCCGCCACGAGTTTCAGGCCGACGCCTTTGCGGCGCGCCAGTCCAGTGCCGAGTATCTGAGCCGGGCGCTGGTCAAACTCTATGAAGACAATGCCTCGACACTCACGCCCGATCCGATCCACTCGGCTTTCTATGATTCGCATCCGCCGGCGGCCCTGCGCCTGAAGCATCTTGCCGGGCTGGGCGGTGCGAGCGCGGGGCGCGGCGCACTTGTCGCCACTGAACTGCCCGGAGCAGCAACATGACAACGATCATCAGCATTGAGCAACTGCAGACCGGCCAATGCAGACCGCTCGGCGCGCGCGATGCGATCGACGCCGAGGCAATCTCGGCGCAGCTGTCGGTGCTGCCCGCCTGGCGACACACCGACGGTGCGATCGAAGCCCGCTTTCGATTCGGCGGCTGGTGGCAGACCATCGGTTTCGTCAATGCACTGGCCTGGATGGCCGATGGCCAGGACCACAGCCCCGATCTCATGGTTGCCTACGACCGTTGCACGGTGATCTGGCGGACCCATTCGGCGAACGGCGTCACCCTCAACGATTTCATCTGCGCCGCCCGCACCGACGCGCTTTACCACGAGCGCGCGCAGCCATGACTGCGCTGCGCCTGCCCGGCTCGACCTCGCAGGCACACGGCGCGTGACCTCAGGCCCGCTGCAGGCCAGCGTCATTGCCGCCTATGGGCGACAGTTCTGGCTGAGGGCCGATAACGGCGAGGAGCGCAGCGCAGTCACCCGCGGGCGCAATGCCGACGTGGTCGCCGGCGACCGGGTCGTCTGGACCGAACTCGGCGCCGGACAGGCGGTGATCGACACGGTTTTGCCGCGCACGAACAGGCTGCGACGCAGTGACAGCCGCCGCGAAAAGATCATCGCGGCCAACCTCGGACAGGTTGCGGTGGTGATCAGTGGCGAACCGCTCTTTTCAGAGGAGCTCCTGCTCAGAGTCCTGATCGCGGCCGAGTGCGAAGACATCGCCTGCCTGCTGATTGCCACCAAGGCCGACATCGCACCGGCGATCGCTGCCATCGAACCCCGGCTCGCGGTCTATGAAGCGCTCGGCTATCGGGTCCTGCGAGTCGGTTCGCATGACCATCCGGACGAAACCGTCGCCACCCTGCAGCCGGTTCTGGCAGGGCACACCACCCTGCTGCTTGGGCAAAGCGGCATGGGCAAATCCACCCTGGTCAACCTGCTGGTGCCGGGTGCCGATCTGCGCACGCAGGCCATCTCGCAGGCACTGCAGACCGGGCGGCATACCACCACCTTTACGCGCAGCTTCGATCTTGACGGCGGCGGACGAATCATCGACTCACCCGGCTTTCAGGTCTTCGGGCTGTCGCATCTGTCGGTCAGCGAACTCGAACACGGCATCCGTGAGTTCAAGCCGCTGCTTGGGCACTGTCGCTACTACAACTGCAGCCACCGCCACGAGCCGTTTTGCGCGATCAGGAATGCCCTGGAGCAATCGCAGATCGATGCGCGCCGCTATGCGCTGTATGGGCAACTGCGCGACGCAGCGCAACCCGACTGATCAGCGCCTCAGCGGCCGAGCCAGTTGGCGATGGTCAGCATCGAAAACAGCAGGATCCACAGCACGACCGAGCGCCAGACCAAACCGACCGCACTGCGCAGTGAACTGGCGTCGGGCTCGACGCCCGACCACTCGAAACTGCCGATGTTCGTCGAGGCAGTTCCCTCTCCGGCTTCGGCTTCGGCTTCGAGCACCCGGTCAGCCCCGCGCATATCTGCCTCGAGCGTCGGATCGGCCAACCGAACCCCCAGCGCGCCGCTGCCGGTCATCAACAGAATACGGCGCTGCGCCTCACCGGTATGCACCGCCGAGGCTGCCCGCCAGCAATAGACCGCGTCCTCGAAATTGCCGACGATCGCAAAGCCAGCCGCCGCCAGCCTGACCGGCAACCAGTCGAGCCAACGATAGGCCTGATCGGCAAACCAGCCATAAGGCACGCCTTCGCTGCCCGAGGGATCAGGCTCGCGCGTCGCAGCGCTGACCGACGGCCTGCCCGCGACCACCACAAGCCTGTCCGACGCGCCGGATCGACCCTGATCGCAAGACCAGCGCGCGGCCAGGAACTGGGCGCCGCGATAGAGGATCGGGCCGGTCGCCCCTGGCAGCAGGATGTACCAGAAGAGCGGACCGAACACATGGCGATGCGCCTCGATCAGTGCATGAGAAATCGCAACCCGGCAAAGCTCGGTTACCGACAGATCGGCTGCCACGAAGCCCGGGTCCTGGCGGCGGATCCAGCGCTGCAGCGCCCCACGGGCACCGTCCGGATCATTGGCCGCCAGCCCGAGCTGGATCTCGGTGAAGGCATGACTGAATTGCCGGAAACCGATCGTGAAATAGACCACGGCGACATGCAGTGCCAGGACCAGCACCGGATGGATCGCCTCGAGCAGGGCTTGAGCCAGCACAACCGCCAGGATGGCCGAGACGATGACCAGCAGCCAGCCGATCACGCCGTGCTGACGCCGGCCGGCGTCGGTGGTGGCAGCGATCCAGTCGGCGAAACCGGAGGCAGCGCGATGAACGACGTTATCGCGGGCGAGCGGACGCAACTGCTCCAGCGTCAACGCCAGAATGAGTGCAATGAAGCCCATGGCTGATTATGCCGAGACGAATCGATAGAGATTGCGGATCATCGCAGCAGTGACACCCCAGATGAAATGTTCATCGCCATCCGGGCCGGTCCAGGGCATCGCGAAAAAGCTGCGTTCACCGCCATCGGGCCAGCGATAGAGGCGAAGCTGATGATTGGCCGGATCCATCAGAAAGGCCAGCGGCACTTCGAAAGCCTGGGCGACCTCGTTATCGTCGAGCTTGAGGGTATGAGCGGCCTCGACCAGCCCGACCACTGGCGTGACCACGAAACCGCTGCCGGTCAGGTATTGCGGCATGGCACCGAGCACCTCAATGTGCGAGCGATGCAGCCCGATCTCTTCTTCGGTCTCACGCAAAGCGGTGGCAACCGGCGAGGCATCGCTCGGCTCGGTGCGCCCGCCTGGAAAGGCTACCTGCCCGGCGTGCGAAGTCAGGTGGGCGGTGCGTTCGGTCAGCAGGACAGACAGGCCGGCAGATCGGCACACCAGCGGCACCAGCACGGCAGCCGGCCGGGGCAGGTCCGGGGAGGCCCGATAGCGATCATCGATCACCTCGGGCGTCCAGTCGGGAGGCTGATGAAAACGCCGACGAATCGCGTCCGGGCTCAACCTGGCAAGATCAACCGCAGGCAGTCGCGGCGCGCGGCCATCGACCGGCGCCAAGCGAGGGTCGGTAATGGACCGACGCTGCGTCGACCGGTCGGACCCGCTCAAAGCGCTGACCGTCCGGCAGGCGAATTACTTCGCGGCCGGAGCAGCGGCCGCAGCACGCGTCGGCAGCTTTTCCTTGATTCGGGCCGATTTGCCCGAACGCTCGCGCAGGTAATAAAGCTTGGCGCGACGCACGTCGCCACGACGCTTGACGTCGATTGAGGCGATCAGCGGCGAATAAGTCTGGAAGGTCCGCTCAACGCCCTCACCCGACGAGATCTTGCGCACGATGAATGATGAGTTCAGACCGCGGTTGCGCTTGGCGATCACGACGCCCTCATACGCCTGCACCCGCTTGCGCGTGCCCTCGACGACATTCACGTTGACCACCACGGTATCGCCCGGGGCGAAAACCGGGATGGTGCGCCCGAGGCGGGCAATCTCTTCCTGTTCGAGCTGCTTGATCAGATCCATGGGATCACTCCGTAGCCATCGTTCACCGGTGTCTTGGACGCAGGCCGCGAAAAATGCCGTGGGGCATTGATCATCGGGCCCGAAATTGTGGTCCGGCCAGAGGATGGATGTTTGTCGACAACTGCCCGCAGGCAGCAAAGCCCATCAGTTTAACTCAACTGCCGCAGAAATGCTTCATCGGCATCGGACAGGCGGCCAGCGCGCCGGGCCTGTTCGATCAGATCGGGGCGTCGCTGCGCGGTCACCCGCAACGACGCCTCCCGCCGCCAGCGGGCGATTCGCGCATGGTGACCCGACATCAGCACCTCGGGCACCGGCACCCCGCCAAAAACCTCAGGGCGGGTAAAGTGAGGCCCCTCGAGCAGACCGTCCGAAAACGAGTCCTGCTGCGCAGACACCGAATCGGTCATGACCCCCGGCAGCAGTCGCACGACCGCGTCGATCAGCGTCAGCGCCGGTAACTCGCCGCCTGACACAATGAAATCGCCAATCGATATCTCTTCATCGACCTCGGCATCGAGCAGGCGCTGATCGATCGCCTCATAGCGACCGCATAACAGCGCAATGGCGGGCAGCACGGAGAGTTCTGCCACCTTGACTTGCGTCAGCGGAGCACCGGTTGGCGAGAGATGAATGACTCGGGCCCGCGGCAAGCCATCGGTGGCGCGACGGCCATGCAGTGCCGCCAGACAAGCCGCAAGCGGCTCAGCCATCATCACCATGCCTGGCCCACCACCGAAAGGCCGATCGTCGACCCGCCGATACGCATCGGTCGCCTGATCGCGGGGATTCCAGCAGCGCAGGCGCCAGATACCGCGCTCGATGGCACGCCCGGTCACGCCGAAGCGCGCGGCGGGTTCGACCATCTCCGGAAAAAGCGTGACAAGCTCGATATCCATCGGCTGCCTTGCGGACTCAGCGCGACCAGTCGGCCTGCCAGTCGACCACGATCCGACCCTCGTCCGGCACGACCTCGACCAGATAGGCATCGACATAGGGAATCAGCAGTCCGGCATCGGTTTCGATGATCGGATGCGCACCATGATCATCGATGGCGCTGACGCGACCGAGAGACTCGCCTGCCGGATTCGATATCTCGCAGCCGATCAGGTCGACCCAGTAGAACTGGCCCTGCGGAAGTTTTGGAAAATCGCAGCGCCGCACGCCGACCTCGGCGCCCCTCAGGGCGAGTGCCGCATCGCGATCGTCGCAGTCGGGAAACTTGGCCACGACGCCGGCGCTGTGTCGACGCGCGCGAAGGACATCGACCCATCGATCGATCGCAGTGACCGCCGGGCCGCCGGAACGGATCAGATGCCAGCTCGGCGCTTTGACCAGAGCGGTCTCACCGGCCCCGGCAAAGGGTTCGACTTTCACCCAGCCGCCGACGCCCCAGGCACCGATGACCCGGCCCAAGGCAATCGTTCGCAGCGGATCGGAAGCCACCAATCGATTCACCCGACCGGAAGCGTGCGATTCAGAAAGCGGCTGCGATCCGGGAAGATCGGTCAGACAGTTGCCGCAGCAGCTTTCTGCTTGTCGGCGAAATCGCGGATCAGACGCTGGACGGTCGGCGAGACCTGCGCGCCATGGCTGACCCAGTATTCGATCCGGTCGAGCGACAGGCGAAGACCGCCCTCGCCTTCGGCTGCGATCGGGTTGTAAAAACCCAAGCGCTCGATAAAGCGGCCATCGCGCCGGTTACGGCTGTCGGTCGCGATCACATTAAAGAAGGGCCGGGCTTTTGCGCCACCCCGCGCCAGACGAAGAACGACCATAGGAAATCCTTGCAGTTTTGCGTAAAAAGCCTTCGATTATATCCGCTTTCGGCAGATTTGGGCCGCCGATTTGGGCGAGCTAACGCGAAAGTCCGCCCGGGCGATAGGGCAAGCCGAACGGCACGGCACTGCCCACTGTCACGCGATCTGCCGGCGCATAACTGAAACCGGGCACGAACTGCGGCTGAACCATGGGGGCCAGCGGTCTGCCATGGACGTAATAAACCGGTCTCGGCAGCAGTTCCAGATCATAAGGAGACACCCTGACAGGCGGGTTGACCGGCTGAACGCGGCGTGCCGCGGCGGCGGCGGCAATCAGTTGAGCGTCACGCTGCCGGTTGCGTCTGTCGAAGTCCTCGGCCTGTTTGCGCCAGTAATCGCGCTCGGCCTGCGCCCGCTTCAGCGCATCGGCTGCATCCGGCACCAGATAGGTCGACTGGCCGACACTGGTCGCATCGGCGGGCGACGGCCGGTCGCTGAATTCGACCGAGCCGTCTTGAAGGGTCGTGCGATAGACGGTGATCGCGGAGCTGTTGGCAGGAGGTCCGGCGGTCGGTGGCCGGACGGCCGGTGCAGGCTGGCCGGATGACGGAAGGCCGGATGACGCAGCCCAGCCCGGGGTCGGCCAGAGCGAGCTGGCAAACAGGGCGATCAACCCGACCATGACCGCGGCCAATCGCCACCCCGACGACTTCGAAAAGCCCGATACCATCAATGAATCGGCAGACATTGGTCGACTCCTCTGTCTCTCATGCTTCGTTGCGTCGGCTCGAAGGACTCGACCTAGAACATCGCCTCTTCGAGCGCGAGTGTTCCGGCAGCCCCCGCCACGATCGCGGCGCAATAGCCACCCGACCGGGACAGGACATGGTCGGCATAAAAGCGTGCCGTGCCGATCTTGGCCTTGAGAAAGGCGGTATCGGCATCGGCGCTGGCCAGCAGCCGCTGCGCTGCCAGCGCGGCCCGTGCCATCTGCCATCCGGCCAGCACCGTGCCGCTGAGCATGAGGTAGGGCACGCTGCCGGCATAGACCGCACGGGCGTCGGCCTTGCCCTGAGCCACCAGATGATCGATGGCATCCGACAGCGCCTGAGCGCCCTCGGTCAGTCGCGCGGCAATCGCCTGCAGATCGCCACCGTCGGCGGGCATCTCGGCAAGCGTCTGCCGCACCCGTGCCAGCACCGCCCGCGCGGTTTGGCCGCCGTCTCGCACGGTCTTGCGTCCGATCAGGTCGTTGGCCTGGATCGCGGTGGTGCCTTCGTAAATGGTGAGGATGCGGGCATCGCGGTAGTACTGGGCCGCACCGGTTTCCTCGATAAAGCCCATGCCGCCGTGCACCTGCACACCGAGCGAAGTGACCTCCAGGCTCATCTCGGTCGAGAAGCCTTTGACGATCGGCACCAGGAACTCATAGAAGGTCGCATTCGCCTTGGCGGTCGCCGGATCGGGCGAGGCGTGCGCGGCGTCATAGGCTGCCGCAGCCACATAGGCCAACGAACGCGCGCCTTCGGTCAGGGCACGCATGGTCATCAGCATGCGACGCACATCCGGATGCTGAATGATCGCAACCGGCCCGGATGAGCCTTCGACGGCACGGCTCTGAACACGGTCGCGGGCATAACTCACCGCCTTCTGATAGGAACGCTCGGCAATCGCCACGCCCTGCATGCCCACCGCAAAGCGCGCGGCGTTCATCATGACGAACATGTATTCGAGGCCGCGATTTTCCTCACCGACCAGCCAGCCCAGGGCACCGGCCGCAGGCGTCTGACCGGCAGCAGCAGACACCGGAAACTTGCCGTCGCCATAGAGCAGCACAGCGGTCGGACTCGCCTTGATGCCAAGCTTGTGTTCGACCGAGGTGCAGAACACATCGTTGCGGGCACCGAGCTTGCCCTGCGCATCGATCAGGAACTTGGGCACGATGAACAGCGAGATGCCCTTGACCCCCTCGGGCGAGCCCGGCGTGCGGGCCAGCACCAGATGGACGATGTTCTCGGCCATGTCGTGCTCGCCGAAGGTGATGTAGATCTTCTGGCCGAAGATGCGAAACGAACCGTCTGCCTGCGGCTCGGCCCGCGAACGCACCAGCGACAGGTCGGAGCCGGCCTGCGGCTCGGTCAGGTTCATGGTGCCGGTCCATTCGCCACTGATCATTCGCGGAATGAAGCCCTGCTGCTGCGCCGGGGTGCCGGCGGTGAGCAAGGCTTCAATCGCACCATCGGTCAGCAGCGGACACAGCGCAAAAGACAGGTTGGCGCTGTTGAGCATTTCACCGCAGGCGGTCGCCACCAGCTTGGGCAGACCCTGGCCGCCAAAGGCTTCGGGATGCTGCACGCCCTGCCATCCGGCCTCGCCGAAAGCACGAAACGCTTCGCGAAAACCCGGAGTGGTGGTCACCACGCCATCGGCCACCGTGGCCGGCTTCAGGTCGCCCGCCCAGTTGAGCGGCGCCAGCACCTCGCCATTGAAACGGGCGGCCTCTTCGAGCACCGCCTCGACGGTGTCGTCGGTGGCGTCCGAAAAGCCGGGCAACTGGCGCACCTGCGCCAGACCCGCGAGTTCACGGATCGTGAACATCATGTCCTTGACCGGTGCCTGATAACTCATGACGCGCGCCTTCTGTTCAATGGAGTGTCTGTGCAGTGACCGGAGCAGATCAGATCTTGCCGGCCAGTTCGGGGACCGCATCGAAGAGATCACCGACCAGGCCATAGTCGGCCACGCCGAAGATCGGTGCCTCGGCATCCTTGTTGATCGCCACGATCACCTTGGAGTCCTTCATGCCTGCCAGATGCTGGATCGCGCCACTGATGCCGACGGCGACATAGAGCTGGGGCGCGACAATTTTGCCGGTCTGTCCGACCTGCCAGTCGTTGGGCGCATAACCGGCATCGACCGCTGCACGCGAGGCACCCATGGCCGCACCCAGCTTGTCGGCCAGGGGCTCGAGGACCTTGAAGTTTTCGGCGCTGCCCATGCCGCGCCCGCCCGACACGACGATCTTGGCGCCAGCCAGCTCGGGGCGCTCGCTCTTGGCGACTTCGCGCTTGATGAAGGTCGAGATGCCGGGGTCGGCCACCGCTGCGACTGACTCAACCGTCGCCGACCCGCCGGTCGTGGCCGCCGGATCGAAAGCGGTGGTGCGCACCGTCATGACCTTGACCGGATCGGCCGACTGCACGGTGGCAATTGCGTTGCCGGCATAGATCGGGCGCTGGAAGGTGTCTGGCGACTCGACCATCGTGACGTCGGAAATCTGCGCGACATCGAGGCGGGCAGCCACGCGCGGCGTCACGTTCTTGCCGAAGGCAGTCGCCGGGGCAAGGATGTGGGTATAGCCGCCGGCCACCGCGAGCACCTGCTCGGCCAGCGCTTCGGCAAGCTGCTCAGTCAGGTGGGGCGCATCGACCAGCAGCACCTTCGAGACACCGGCAATCGCTGCCGCCGCAGCACCGGCCGCAGCGCAACCGCCGCCCGCCACCAGAACGGTGACATCGGCGCTGCACTTGAGGGCCGCGGTGACCGCATTGAGCGTGCCGCCACGGATCGCGTGGTTGTCGTGTTCAGCAATAACGAGAGCAGCCATGTCAGATCACCTTTGCATCGTTCTTGAGTTTATCGACCAGTGCCGCGACATCGGGCACCTTGATACCGGCCTTGCGACCGGCGGGTTCAGAGACCTTGAGGGTCTTCAGATGCGGCTTGATGTCAACGCCGAGATCGGCGGGCTTGAGGACATCGAGCGGCTTTTTCTTGGCCTTCATGATATTGGGCAGCGTCACGTAGCGCGGCTCATTCAGGCGCAGGTCGGTGGTGACCACTGCCGGCATGCGGATCGAGAGGGTCTCGAGCCCGCCGTCGACCTCACGGGTCACGACCAGGCGACCATCTGCCAGCTCGACTTTCGAGGCAAAGGTGGCCTGCGGCATGCCGGTCAGCGCTGCCAGCATCTGGCCGGTCTGGTTGGCGTCGTCATCAATTGCCTGTTTGCCGAGAATGCACAGACCGGGCTGCTCACGCTCGACCACCGCCTTGAGCAGCTTTGCCACCGCCAGCGGCTGCAGGTCGTCGTCGGCACCGACTTCGACCAGGATCGCGCGATCGGCGCCAATCGCCATCGCAGTGCGAAGGGTCTCCTGGCAGGCCGCGACACCGCAGCTCACTGCGATCACCTCGGTGGCCAGCCCCTTTTCGCGCAGGCGGATCGCCTCTTCGACCGCGATTTCGTCGAAGGGATTCATCGACATCTTGACGTTGGCAATATCGACCCCGGTGCCGTCGCTCTTGACGCGCACTTTGACGTTGTAGTCGACCACTCGCTTGACTGGCACGAGAATTTTCATGAAAGACCTGATGGAGTGAAAAAGAGTGTGGAAGAAGGTCTGAATCAGACGGCAACCCGCGATTATAGGCAGTCTGACCGCTGCGGTCAGCCCGCGCACGCGTTCGGCCGAAAGAGAAGTCCGCGATCACGTGACAAACAGGTCGCGACGCTTCGCGCCGGCGCAGCCCGGACTCAGTCGTCGAGCAGCGCCAGGATCGCAGTTTCGCAGGCGGCCGCCCCTTCGTACTGCACCCAGTGGCCGGCGCCGGGGATCCCGATCAGACGGGCCTCGGGGCGGCGCTCGCGGATCACCGACTCGACCAGTGCCAGGTTACCGTCGCAGGTGGCATCGAACTCGCCATAAATCGCATCGAGGCGGGTGACATCGAGCGCATCGAGCAGATCGAGGAGCCGGGTGCTGAAGGCGAGCCTGCGACCGTTGTAACGGGCACGCTCGACATTGCGCGCATGCAGCGCCAGCGCTGCATCATCGGGCTCGGGGCTGGCCAGCATCAGGATGTGAAGATTGGTCCGATGCAGTGCCATGCGTTGTACCGGATCGGTGGCTTTGCGCCAGACCTGCAGGGGCGGATGGTTGCGCGGCACGCCAAGCGAGGCCGCGCCGACCAGGATGAGCCGCCCGACCCGACCCGGCCGCTCATGCGCAATCAGGGTGCCGACCATCGCTCCGAAGGAGAATCCGGCGATGTCGATCCGCTTCGAAAACAGCTGATCGAGACCGTCGGCAGTGATCTGCGCGATCTCGTCGACCTGCCCGGGAGCCGGCACATCGCCGGAGTCGCCGAAGGAAGGAAAGTCGGGGCACCAGATCTCGCGATGCTGCGACAGCGATTCGATATTGGCCGCCCAGTGCTCCCAGCTGCCGCCACCACCGTGAAACAGCGCGAGCGGTTTACCCTGACCCCAGCGACGCCAGACCATCTGCCCGTCGCCGCAGGGCGTGTGTTCGATTCGAGCCGATTCGCGCAGCGAATCGACTGCGGCCGCGAGATCGCTGTGAGGCATCGCGCTCAGAGGCCGCCGTTGACGACCAGTGTCTGGCCGCTGACATAGTCGCTGTCGGGGCTGCAAAAGAGGTAGACCGAGCCGGCAGCCTCTTCGGGCGTACCACCGCGACCAAGCGGAATCATCTGCGACATCGCCGCGATCCGACCGGCCTGCACGCCGATCTTGACTTCGCGACCCTGCATCTCGATCGTCCCGGCCTCGCCTTCCTGCAAGGGCTTGGTCAGGCGGGTCTGGATGTAGCCGAAGGCCACTGAATTGACGGTCACGTGATAGCGGCCCCATTCCTTGGCCAGCGTGCGGCTCAGCCCGGTGATGCCGGCCTTGGCGGCCGAGTAATTCGACTGTCCGGCATTGCCGTTGACACCTGAGGTCGAGGAAATATTGACCACCTTGCGAACGATGCGCTGGCCGGCTGCGGTCTCGCGCTCGACCGCCGGCTTCAGATGCGAGAAAAACGCACGCAGGATTCGGAACGGCGCCTTGAGATGGACATCGAGAATTGCATCCCATTGCTCGTCGGTCATCTTCTGGATGACGCTGTCCCAGGTATAGCCGGCATTGTTCACCACGATGTGGGCATCGCCGAAGGTCTCGACCGCGGTTTTCACGATGCGCTCGCCGAAGTCGACCGCGGCGACGTCACCATTGCAGGCGACCGCCTCACTGCCTGCTTCGCGGATCAGGGCGATGGTCTCGAGTGCCGGTGCCTCATCGATATCGTTGACCACGATCTTTGCGCCGGCCCGCGCCAGTCTGAGCGCGATCTGCTGACCGATGCCGCGACCCGATCCGGTGACGATGGCCACGCGGCCGTCGAGTTGTCCCATGCGAAGCTCCTGTCGGGAAAATCAGATGAATTGAAAGTGGTCGAAGGACCAACACTGTGCGACCATTCTAAGGCAAGAACGACATTCGCCAGGCCGAACGGCAACCCGACATCCCCTGCAACAGACTCGAGCGAGACACCATGACCCGATCCCTCTTCGAAGAAGAACACGAGCTCTTTCGCGAGCAGGTTCGCCGCTTCGCCGAACGCGAAGTCGCTCCGCACTTTCGCGACTGGGAGAAAGCCGGCATCACGCCCAAGGAGTTCTGGCGCAAGGCCGGTGAGGCCGGTGTGTTGTGCACAACCATACCAACCGAATATGGCGGTGGCGGCGGCAGCTTTCTGCATGCCTGCGTGGTCACCGAAGAGATGGCCCGTATCGGTGCCAGCACAGGCATCCCGGTGCATTCCGACATGGTCTCGCCCTATCTGATGCACTACGGCAGCGAATCCCTCAAACAGCATCTGCTGCCGCGACTTTGCCGGGGCGAAATCGTGGCCTCGATCGGCATGACCGAACCCGGCACCGGCAGCGACCTCAAGAGCATCCGCACCAGTGCAGTTCGCGATGGCGACCATTGGGTCATCTCGGGGCAGAAGGTCTGGATCACCAACGGCGCCAACTGCGGCGTGGTGCTGGTGGCCTGCAAGACCGACCCTTCAGCCGGCGCCAAGGGCGTGTCGCTGATTGCCGTCGAAGCCGGCACACCGGGCTTTTCCAAGGGTCAGCCGATGGACAAGATCGGCCTGAAGGCACAGGACACTGCCGAACTCTTCTTCGACAATGTACGGGTGCCGATCGGCAATCTGGTGGGTGAAGAAGGCCGCGGATTCGTCTATCTGATGCAGCAGCTGCCGCAGGAGCGGCTGGTGATCGCGGTGCGATCCTGCGCAATTCTCGAGGCCAACCTCGAGGCAACCGTCAAGTACGTGCGCGAGCGCAAGGTCTTCGGCGCACCGATCGCCGAGTTCCAGAACACCAAGTTCAAGCTCGCCGAAGCCAAGGCCTACATCACGATGCTTCGCAGCTTCGTCGACGACTGCATCACCGAGCACATCAACGGCGGCATCACCAGCGAAAAGGCCGCAATGGCCAAACTCACCTCGACCGAGCTGCTCGGCCGATATCTCGACGAATTCCTGCAACTTCACGGCGGCTATGGTTATTCGAACGAGTACGGCATCGGGCGCGCGTGGGTCGATGCACGCGTGACGCGCATCGCCGGCGGCACCTCCGAGGTCTGCAAGGACATCATCAGTCGCGGACTCTGAGCCGCAAGGAAGCCCCCCGCGCAGGCTCGCGAAAGCGAGTCGCATCAGAATGGGGTTCGAGTGTCATCATCACACCGTCGCTCCGTAGAGGGCGACCTGGGAGGAAGCATGAACAGTAGGCGAATCATCCGGATGCCGGCCAAAGCAGGCCTTGCGGGCCTTTTGCCGGCACTTTTGCCGGCCCTTTTGCCAGCACTTCTGCTGGCACTTCTTATGCAGGCATCGCCATCATCGGCACAGACCACCGGCCCTTATCCCAACCGGCCGATCAAGATGATGGTGGTCTCGGCCGCCGGCGGCATCCTCGACACCATCGGGCGCATCGTGGCCACCGGCATCGGTCCGAACCTCGGCCAGGTGGTCGTGGTCGAGAACCGCGCCGGCGCCGGCGGCATTCCAGGCACTGAAGTGGTCGCGCGCGCGGCACCCGACGGTTACACCATCGGCTCGGTGTCGACCAGCCATTCGATCAATCCCGGCCTTTATCCGAAGATGCCCTATGACACGCTGCGCGACCTGGTCATGGTCTCGCACACCGTCAACCTGAAGAACGTGCTGGTGGCACATCCCTCGGTGCCGGCGAATTCGGTCAAAGAGCTGATCGCCCTCGCAAAATCCAGACCTGGCACGCTCACCTTCGCCTCGGCCGGCAACGGTCAGTCCAATCATCTGTCGGGCGAGATCTTCAAGAGCATGGCCGGCATCGACATGATCCATGTGCCCTACAAGGGCAGCGCGCCGGGGCTGACCGATACGGTTGCCGGCAGTACGTCGATCATGTTCGTCGACATCCTCTCGGCCCTACCGCATATCAAATCGGGGCGTCTGAAAGCACTCGGCGTGACCGGCACGGTGCGCTCACCGGCCTTGCCCGATGTGCCGACGATCCAGGAGTCGGGGCTGCCCGATTTCAACGGCAATACCTGGCTGGGAATGGTGGCACCCGCCGGCACACCGCGCGAGATCGTCATGCGCCTGAGCGCCGAAACCTCGAAGGTACTCAACGCGCCCGATATGCGTGAACGCCTGCTGGCCCAGGGTGTCGAGCCGGTGGGCAGCACGCCCGAGCAGGCCACCGCACACCTTGAAGCCGAAATGAAGCGCTACGCCGCGGCTGTCAAAGCCTCGGGCGCCAAGGTCGACTGACCCCCTTTTCCTTCGCAAGCGATCTGCACCCATGGCCCTCGATTTCAGTCTCAGCGAAGAACACCTGGCGGTGCGCGAGAGCGTACGTCGCCTGTGCCGCGATGAAGTCGCGCCACTGGTGAACGACGCCGAAGAAAATGAAACTTTCCCTCGCGAGCTCTTTCGGCTCTGGGGGCGGCTCGGCCTGATCGGTGCACGCTATCCGGCCGACGATGGCGGCGCCGGCCTGGACAAGGTCGCCGAATGCATCATTCGCGAAGAGATGAGCGCGGTCTGCCAGGGCTTTGCATCAAGCTGGTCGGCCCACAGCCATCTTGGCATCTGGCCGATCTGGAAGGCCGGCACCGCCGCCCAGAAGCTGCGCTGTTTCGTGCCGGCGCTTGCTGGCGAAAAAATCGCGGGTTTCGGCCTGAGCGAGCCGGACGGCGGCTCGAATGTTCGCGCACTCAAGACCCGCGCCACCCGCGTGTCAGGCGGCTGGCGGCTCAATGGCAGCAAGCTCTACATCACCAACTCGCCAATCGCCGATTTCGTGCTGATCGCCGCCCGTACACGCGATGAACTGAGCATCGATGCCATCAGCCTGTTCATCGTCGAGGGTGACAGCCCGGGCTTTGCGGTCTCGCGACTCAAAAAGGAAGGTATCCGCAGTTCCGAGACCGGCCTGATCCATCTCGATAATGTTTTCGTCCCCGACCATCTTCTGCTGGGCGAACGCGAAGGCACCTATCCGCTGATCCTCGAATCGCTCAGCGAAAACCGAGTCGGCGTCGCGGCCAATTCGCTCGGGCTGGCACGCGCCGCGCTTGAGGCCTCGGTGGCCTATGCCGGTGAACGTCTGGTGGGTGGCAAACGCATCGGCGACTACCAGGCGGTGGCGCATCGGCTGGCCGACATGGCAGCCGACATCGAAGCCGCCCGCTGGCTGGTCTATTACGGCGCCTGGTGTGTCGATCAGGGCCAGCTGACCCCTGATCTGGCAGCGCGCGTCAAGCTGGTGGCCAGCGAAACCGCCGTGCGCGCGAGCGAATCGGCGATCCGCATCTTCGGCGGCGCGGGCATCATGCGCGAGTACCCGGTGGGGCGCATCCACCGCGATGCCCTGGTCTATGTCATCGGCGAAGGCACCAGCGACATTCAACGCAACCTGATTGCCCGAGGGCTGGGGTTCAAACCATGATCAGCGGCGTTGCCAACACCCGGGTCGGCGAGATTGCCGGCTCGAGCTGCATGAGTCTGCATGAAGAGGCCGCGCGCGGCGCGCTCGAGGACGCCGGCCTGAACTGGTCGGACATCGACGGCGTGCTGTGCGCCTACTCGCTGGCCGAGCCGCATCCGATGCTGGCCTCGGCCTTTTGCGAATTCGTCGGCATCCATCCCAATGTCTGCACCGCGCTGCAGTCAGGCGGTACCACTGCCTGCATCATGGTGATGCTCGCCGAGTCGCTGGTGGCCACCGGCCAGTGCCGCCATGTGCTGTGCGTGACCGGTGACAACCGCGCCACCGGCATGTCGCGCGACGGGGCGGTCGCTGCGCTGGCCGAATTCGGCCATGCGCAGTTCGAGCGTCCCTATGGCATCGGCATTCCACCGGCCTACGGCCTGGTCGCGCAGCGCTACCTGCATGAATACGGCGCCACCCTCGAGCAACTGGCCGCGATCTCGGTCGAACATCGTCGCCATGCCGCCCGCCATCCCGATGCTCACAAGCGCGAGCCGATCAGCCTCGACGATGTCATGCGCTCGCGGGTGATCAGTTCGCCGCTGCGCCTGCTCGACTGCTGCCTGGTGTCAGACGGGGGTGCTGCCGTGATCGTGAGCGCAGCAGATGCCGGTCGCGACACGCGTGCGCCGCTCAAAGTCCTTGGCATGGGTCAGGGGCATACCCATGAGCACATCGTGGCTGCGCCCAGCCTGACCGACTTCGGCTGCAAGCAATCCTCGCAGCGCGCTTTTGCGCAGGCCGGCCTCAAGCCGGCAGACATCGATGTCGCGCAGATCTACGATTCTTTCACCATCACCCTGCTGGTCGAGCTCGAATCGATGGGCTTTTTCGAGCGCGGCCAGGCCGGCGTCGCGGCACTCGCCGGCGAACTCGGCCTGGGTGGCAAGCTGCCCTGCAATACCCACGGCGGCCTGCTGTCCTTCGGGCATTCGGGCGCCGCCGGCGGGATGTTTCATATCGTCGAGGCGGTCCGCCAGTTGCGCGGCGAAGCCGACGCCAGGCAAGTCAAGGACGCCCAAACCGCTTTTGTTCATGGCGACGGCGGCATCCTGTCGGCTCACTGCTCACTCATTCTGGGAAGCTGATGACCCCCGCCAAACCGCTCCCCAAACCCACCGCCGAGACGCTGCCCTTCTGGCAGGCGGCAGCGCAGGGCAAACTGGTCTTTCAGCATTGCAGCGCCTGCAACCGCGCCCAGTTTCCGCCGGCCAACCATTGCCCGGCCTGCGGCAATCGCTCGCTGACCTGGCAGGAGTCTGCGGCAAGCGGAAGCATCCACTCACACACCACAGTCCAGCGTGCGCCCACCGCCGCGTTCAAGGAGGACGTGCCCTATGTGATCGCGCTGATCGACCTGGACGAGGGCTTTCGCATGATGATGAACTGGCGCGGCGATGACCCTGCCACGGCCAGGATCGGTGATCGGGTCCGAGTGGTCTTCGAGGCCAATGCCTCGCCCTGGCCGCTGCCGCAAGCTGTGCCGGTGAAAATCGGATGAGCGAAGCCCGCGCCTCGTCGCCCCCCAAACTGGTGGGAGCACTCGTCAGCGGACTGGGAGTGCTTCGCTATCTGGCTCACAACCGCGGACCGACCGGCGTCACCCGCATTGCCCGTGACCTCGACCTGAATGCCAGCACCTGCTTCAATCTGTTGCGCACGCTGGTGCATGAAGGGCTTGTGACCTTCGACGATGAAACCAAGTCCTATGCGATCGGGCTCGGCGTGGTCGAACTCGCTCAGGGGGCGCTCGATCGCGCCTCACTCGTCAAGCTCGTCGAGCCCCATCTCAATGACATCGCGGTGCGCCATCAGGTCACCGTGGTCATGTGGCAGACACTCAACAGCGAGCGAATGACGCTGGTGCATGTCTCCGAGAACCACAATGCGATCAGGGTGCAGATGACGGTGGGCACTCGCATACCGACCTTCGCCGGCGCATCCGGCCGCTGCATGGCCGCCTTCAGCGGCATGACAAAGACCGAGATCCGCAGCCGCTTCGGCGTCCTGCGCTGGGATCGCGCGCCGAGCTTCGAGGACTACTGGACATCGGTCATCAGAACCCGCGAGCGTGGCTATGCGATCGACGACGGCCAATTCCAGCGCGGCGCGACGATCCTGGCCGTGCCGGTCTTCGATCCGAGCCGCAAACCGACCATGACGATCGGTGGCGCATCCTTCAGCGCCCAGCTCGATGCCAACCGCATCAAGGCACTGGCCAGCGATCTCGGCGCCCTGGCCGAGCGGGTGACCCGGGCGCTCTCGGGCGGTGCAGCCACCGCCTGAGCCGCCGACCGCGACCAATGGGCGTCAGACCTCGTCGGCGACCTTGAGCACCAGCTTGCCGAAGTTCTCGCCCGAAAACAGCTTGAGAAGTGTCTCGGGGAAATGGTCGATGCCGTCGACGATGTCTTCGCGAGAGATGAACTTTCCCTCGGCCATCCAGCCGGCAATCTCGCGGACCGCCTCGGGATAGCGCCTTGCATAGTCGAACACCACGATGCCTTCCATGCGAGCGCGATTGACCAGGAGCGACAGATAGTTCGAAGGCCCCTTGACCGGTGCGGTCGCGTTGTACTGCGAGATGGCGCCGCAGATGACGATACGCGCCTTCATGTTGATGCGGGTGAGCACGGTATCGAGGATGTCGCCACCGACATTGTCGAAGTAGACATCAACCCCTTTGGGGCAATGCGCCTTGAGCCCGTCGCGCACACTACCGGCCTTGTAGTCGATACAGGCATCAAAGCCGAGTTCCTTCACGACGAACTCGCATTTGGCTGCACCGCCGGCAATACCCACCACCCGACAGCCCTTGATCCGGGCCACCTGGCCGACGGTCTGGCCGACCGCGCCGGCCGCCCCGGAGACGACGACGGTCTCGCCGGCTTTGGGCTGACCGACATCGAGCAGTCCGAAATAGGCGGTCATGCCCGGCATGCCGAGTGCATTGAGCCATTTCGGAAGCGGCGCCATGCCGACGTCGATGCGAGTCAGTCCGGTCATCGCCAGCGCCTTGGCCTCAATCGCACAGAACTGCTGCACGCCAAGCATGCCGCTCACATGATCACCGACCGAAAAGGCCGAGGTATCGGAGGCAATGATGCGGCCAACGCCCCCGGCACGCATGACATCGCCGATGCCGACTGCCTCGATGTAACTGCGGCCTTCGTTCATCCAGCCGCGCATCGCCGGATCGAGCGACAGCATGAGGTTTCTGACAAGGACGCCGCCAGGCGGCAATGCCGGCATCGGCGCATCGGCGATCTGCCAGTTGGCGGAGGTGGGCAGCCCGACCGGCCTCGATGCAAGCAGAACGCGGCGGTTGAGTGTGGCAGTTGTCGTCATGAATAGGCCTCTGAAAAAAAGTTTTTTCTGATTCTCAAGCCGACTCACCAGTTCGGCGGTCGCTTCTCGATGAAGGCCGACACGCCCTCAAGGGCGCTGTCATCCATCATGTTGCAGGCCATGGTCTGACCGGCCAGCTGATAGGCCGCCTCGGACCCCATTTCGAGCTGCCGATAAAAAAGACCTTTTCCGGCAGCGATGGCTTCCCGGGGCTTGGAGACGATTCGCGCAAGCAAGGCCTCGATCGCGACATCGAGTTCGGAAGGTGGCACGCAGTCATTGATCAGACCATCATCGCGCGCCCGCGCAGCATCGATGAAATCACCGGTCAGCAGCATCTTCATGGCCGCCTTGCGCGAGAGATTGCGCGACAGCGGCACCGCGGGTGTCGAACAGAACAGACCGAGATTGACACCCGACACGGCAAAACGCGCATCGTCAGCGGCGACCGCCAGATCGCAGGCCGCCACCAGCTGGCAGCCGGCCGCAGTCGCCAGCCCCTGCACCCGTGCGATCACCGGCTGCGGCATGCGCTGCAGCGTCATCATCACGCGGCTGCAGCGTGCAAACAGTTGCTGATAGGCCCCGAGCGCCGGCTCGGCAAGCATCTCGCGCAGGTCGTGTCCGGCACAGAATGCCTTGCCTCGTGCGGCAATGACCACTGCCCTGACCGTGTCATCACTCGAAATCATGTCGAGCTGACTTTGAAGCGCGATCAGCAGGTCCTCCGACAAGGCGTTGTAGGCCGACGGGCGATTGAGCCACAGCCAGGCAACCGGCCCCCGATCGACGCGCTCGAGCACATCGTCGCCCGATTCGACCGGTTTGCTGTCGGAGGCAGCCGTCGAATGGCCGGCTGCCACGGATTGATTGGCCATCGGAATCTCCTGTTCGAGGGGTTGCGAAAGCGTCCCGATTGCAGCGCGGACACGACAGGATGTGCCGTGATGCCGTGATTTCCGCCGACCATCGGGCGGCGGGCGGTTGGACGGAAACCCTAGATTACACTGCACCCAAAAGGATGAACCTCAATGCTCGAACGTATTCAGGCTGTCGCTGCGCAGGTCGGCACCGTCGTGGTCGGCAAGCAACCGCAGATTCGCCTGGCGCTGGCATGCCTGCTGGCACGTGGCCATCTGCTCATCGAAGACCTGCCCGGTGTCGGCAAGACCACGCTTGCGCAGGCGCTGTCGATCTCGCTCGGACTGGCCTTCAAGCGGGTGCAGTTCACCAACGATCTGCTGCCGGCCGACATCGTTGGCGTGTCGGTCTTCGAACGCGACAACAACCGTTTCACCTTCCATCCGGGTCCGGTGTTCTCCCAGGTATTGCTCGCCGACGAGATCAATCGCGCCTCGCCCAAGACGCAAAGTGCGCTGCTCGAGGCGATGGAAGAAAGACAGGTCTCGATCGATGGTGCGTCGCGGCGTCTGCCCGATCCTTTCTTTGTCATCGCCACCCAGAACCCTCAGGATCAGATCGGCACCTTTCCCCTGCCGGAGTCACAACTCGACCGTTTCCTGATGTGCATCGAGCTCGGCTATCCCGACCCGAAAGCCGAGCGCACCCTGCTCGAAGGCCATGACCGTCGCGAACTGCTGTCGTCAATCAAGCCGAAGATGACCGCAGGCGAACTGGTCGATGCGCAAGCCTCGCTCAAGCTGATCCGGACCGCTCCGGCGCTGCTCGACTATGTCCAGAACCTGCTGACCCACAGCCGGCGCTCGCCGCTCTTCGCAGAAGGACTGAGCCCGCGTGCCGGACTGGCGCTGCTGCAGGCGGCGCGCGCCTGGGCGTTGCTCGACGGGCGCAACCATGTGCTGCCCGATGATGTGCAGGCGGTGCTGACCGCGGTCACGGGTCATCGCCTGAAGCCTGCCAAGGGCGCTGCAACCAGCCATCGGGCCCGCGCCGAGATGGTCGCCGAGCTGTCGAAATCGGTGGGCGTGCCCTGAGCGGCGCGGGGTGATTCGCGATGCTCGCAGCCGCCATGAACTGGGTCGAGCGGATCGCGCCGGTGATCCGAATTGCACGCGGCCCGCATGTCGGTGACCTGCGCCTTGACCGCCGCAAGATCTTCATCCTGCCGACCCGCGCCGGGCTGATGTTCGGTCTGCTGCTGATCATCATGTTGCTGACCTCGGTCAACTATGCGCTGTCGCTCGGCTATGCGCTGACCTTCCTGCTGGTCGGGGTGGGTCTGGTCTCGATGCTCCATACCTGGCGAAACCTGCTCGGCCTGACCTTGCGGGCGGGTCGCGCCGAACCGGTCCACGCCGGCGAACTCGCCGAGCTGGGCCTGATCCTGCACAACACCAAGGGCAGGGCACGCTATGCGATCGAACTGACTGTGCCCGGCAATGCACAGTCGACCCTCATCGATGTCGAAGCCGGTGTCGATCAGCTGATCGACGTGGCCTTGCCCACCGATCGACGCGGCTGGCAAACCGCCCCGCGAATGCGGCTGTCAACCCGCTGGCCGCTGGGCTTGTGGCAGGCCTGGGCCTGGTGGCATCCCCAGGTCCGGGTTCTGGTCCTGCCGCGGCTCGAAACACCGGCGGCGCCGCTTCCCGAATCGAGCTCGAGCGGCAATGAATTCAATGCTCGCGGACGCGGCGAAGATGATTTCTCGGCAATCCGCAGCTTTCGCGAGGGTGACTCGACACGGCGGCTGGCCTGGAAGGCCATGGCGCGAAGCGGGCGGGACGATCTGCTGGTGCTCGAATTCGAGGGGGGCGGCGGCGGGCAGTTGTGGCTTGAATGGTCGGCCATGTCGGCGGTGCTGTCGCCAGAAGATCGACTCTCGCGGCTGACCCGCTGGGTCGTCGATGCCGAATCGGCCGGTCTGAGCTACGGACTGAGGCTGAACTCGGTCACGATTGATCGCGCCTCGGGCGCCAGTCATCGCGCCGAATGCCTGCAAGCCCTCGCGCTGGCGCAGGTCTGAGCGAAGGCAAACCGATGACAGGTTTTCGCGACCGAGGCGTGGTGCTTTCGATGCGGGTGATGGGCGGCACGCTCGGTGGCGTCTGGGAGCGCGAGCGTCGCGACACGCTCTTTCTGCTGGGAGCGATCGCCCTGGCTGTTGCACCTCAACTCTTCAATCTGCCGCTGTGGTGCGCGGCCGGCTTTTCAGGACTTTTCCTGTGGCGAACCGGACTGCTCTTTGCGGGCCGACCGCTTCCGGGAAAATTGACGAGCATTGCGGCTGCGGCTGCCTGCACCGCCGGTGTCCTGGCCCAGTACGGCAGCCTGTTCGGACGCGAGGCAGGCGTCGCGCTGCTGGTGCTCTTCCTTGGCCTGAAGCTGATGGAGATGCGAGCCAGGCGCGATCACTTCGTCGTCATCTTCCTGTGCTTTTTCATCCTGGTGACCGGCTTTTTCGATTCGCAATCGATTTTGACCGCAGCGGCGAGCCTGCTTGCAGTTGTGGGACTGCTGGCTGCCCTCTTGACCATGCAGTTCGGCCAGCGCGAAGTCAGCCTGCGCCGACGATTGACCACAGTCGGGGTGATGCTGCTGCAGGCACTGCCGCTGGCAGCCGCTCTGTTCGTACTCTTTCCCCGGATCAATGGGCCTTTGTGGGGATTACCCGGCGACGCCCATTCAGGCAGCACCGGCATGTCGGACACCATGTCGCCCGGGCAGATTTCCAATCTGGCCAGCAACGACGACGTGGCTTTTCGGGTGCAGTTCGAGGGACGTGCGCCGGCACAGTCGCAGATGTACTGGCGCGGCCCGACGCTCGGCCATTTCGATGGCAAGGTCTGGCGCGCAGTGCAGGCCGACATCGGCCCGCGACCGGCAGCACAGGCCACCCTGCCCGAAGGCGGCGAAGCGCTTTACTACCGGACCACGCTGGAGCCGAATTCAAGGCGCTGGCTCTTCGCACTCGATGTGCCGGCCTCGGTACCCAGCGCACCCAACCTTGCGGTCTCGGTGACGCCCGATTTCGACATGCTGGCCGCCGAACCGCTGACGACTCGGACGCGTTTCAATGCGAGCGCTCGCCTCGCTGCCTTGATCGGTTTGAACGAAACCCCGCTGTCGCTGCAGAACTGGCTGCAGCTGCCACCTGGACATCACCGCCGCACGCTTGAGCTTGCCTCGCGCTGGCGCAATGAAGAAGCCGATAACGGTGTACTGGTCAAGCGGGCCCTGGCGATGTTCCATGACGCCGACTTCCGCTATACGCTCAATCCACCGCTGCTTGAAGACAATCCGGTCGACCGGTTTCTGTTCGAGACCCGAGCCGGCTTTTGCGAACACTATTCAAGCGCCTTCGTCGTGCTGATGCGGGCGCTCGACATCCCTGCCCGTGTGGTCACCGGCTATCAGGGCGGCGAGGCGAATCCGGCAGACGACTACTGGATCGTGCGACAGGCGGATGCCCATGCCTGGGCCGAAGTCTGGCTCGCAGGAAAAGGCTGGGTGCGGATCGATCCGACCAGTGCGGTCGCACCCGAGCGGATCGAGAAGGGATCCGCCGCCCTGAACCGGCAGCGCGGCCTCGCCAGTGAGGGTCTGCCCAGCCTGGCCGATCTCGCCCTCTACCGTCATTTGCGGTTTTCGATCGACGCCGTCTCTCACGGCTGGAATCAATGGGTCCTGAGCTACGACAAAGGCCGCCAGAAGTCACTGCTGGGCAGCATCGGTCTCGATTCGACCCAGCCGCAGGAGATCGCCGCCGCGCTTGGCGTCGTTCTGGCGCTGGTGATCGCGGGCGTTGCACTCACCACCCTGCGTCCTTCGGTCAAGCGCGATGCGGTCGAGTCGGCCTACGACACCTTCTGCGCGAGGGTCGCTGCGATCGGTGCGCCCCGTCTGCAGGCCGAAACCGCCAGCCGATACCTCGAGCGCATTGATCCACTGCTCGAGCCAGACGATGCCGATCTCGCGCGGGAGATCGTCCTGACCTATTCGCAGCTGCGGTACGATCCGGGCACCTCCTCACCTGAACGGGTCCGCGACCTGCAACGTCTGGTCAAGGCCTTCAAACCCTGATGCAAGAGTTCTGCGCGGCGCGCCGCTGGCTTGCCGCTCTGATCCTGGTTCTTCCGGTTTGCACGCTGCAGGCTGCGCCGCCTGCGAGCAGCGGCTGGGCGAGCCGCCCGGAAGTCGTCGAGTTCGTTCGCGAGATGGTCGACAAACATGGCTTCGACCAGGCTGGCCTGATCGATGTCTTCGATCGCACCCGCACCGCCGACCTCGCGCTCAAGCTGATTGCCCCACCCCCTGCGACCGGCAAGCGCTCGTGGTCGGCCTACCGTGCCCGCTTTGTCGAACCGGTCCGGATTCGCGATGGCCTGCGCTTCTGGCGCGAGCAGGCTGACCCGATCCGGCGAGCTTCCGAACGCTTTGGCGTACCGCAGGAGATCATCGTTGCAATCATCGGTGTCGAAACGGTCTATGGCCGCAACACCGGTGATTTCAAGGTCATGGACGCGCTCACCACGCTGGCCTTCGACTATCCGCGCCGCGCGCCCTTCTTTCGCGAGGAGCTCGAGCAGTTCCTGCTGCTCAGCCGAGATGCTGCGGTCGATCCGCTGCAGTGGCGCGGCTCGTATGCCGGTGCGATCGGTCTGCCGCAATTCATGCCCGGCAGCATCCGTCGCCATGCGATCGACTTCGACGGCGACGGCCGTGTCGATCTGCGCACAAGCGCCAGCGATGCGGTCGGCAGCGTCGCGCGCTTTCTGTCGAATCATGGCTGGCGGCCGGGCGAGCCGACGTATTTTCAGGCGATCGTCGAAGACGAGGCTCGCGCTCGGCCAGCGGTCGAGGCAGGTGTGCCCCCGAAATTGAGCCTGACCGAACTTGCCGCACTCGGCGTGAGCAGCCCGCAATCGATTGCCGGCGCAGAGCCGCTGTCACTGATCGATTTGCCCGACGGCGACAAGCCCACCCAGTATGTGCTGGGCACGAACAACTTCTGGGTGATCACCCGCTACAACCGGTCCTATTTCTATGCCATGTCGGTGATCGACCTGGCACGGGCGCTCAAGGACGCGGCCAATGCGCCTCAGCCGGGGAAAAGGCCGGTCGAGAGATAGCGGTCACCGCGATCACACACAATGAACACAATCGTGGCGTTGTCGACTTCCTCGGCGATGCGAAGCGCGATGCAGCAGGCGCCTGCCGCAGACGGGCCGCAGAAGATTCCCTCTTCAGCCGCGAGGCGCCGGGCCATGGCCTCGGCATCGGCCTGCGACACGAACTCGATCCGATCGACCATCGCATGCCGGTAAATCCTGGGCAGGTAGGCCTCGGGCCACTTGCGGATCCCGGCAATCGATGACCCTTCGTCGGGCTGCGCGCCGATGATCTGCACCTGCGGATTTTGCGACTTGAGGTAACGCGAGACGCCGGTGATCGTGCCGGTGGTGCCCATGGCAGAGACGAAATGCGTGACCTGACCGGCGGTGTCCTGCCAGATCTCCGGGCCGGTGGTCTCGAAATGCGCCGCCCAGTTGTCGTCGTTGGAAAACTGGTCGAGCACCCGCCCCTTGCCCTCGGCCTGCATCGCATCGGCCAGGTCGCGGGCATGTTCCATCCCCTGCTCTTTGCTCACCAGGACCAGTTCGGCGCCGAAAGCCTTCATGGTCTGACGCCGCTCGACCGAGAGGTTGTCGGGCATGATCAGGACCATGCGATAGCCCTTGATGGCCGCCGCCATGGCCAGCGCGATGCCGGTATTGCCCGAGGTCGCCTCGATCAGGGTGTCGCCGGGACGGATCTCGCCGCGCGCCTCGGCCCGGGCGATCATCGCGATCGCCGGCCGATCCTTGACCGAGCCGGCCGGATTATCGCCTTCGAGCTTGCCGAGAATCACATTGCCGCGACGCGCCTGGGCCTCACCCGGAATGCGCTGCAGGCGAACCAGCGGCGTGCGGCCGATCACGGCATCGATGGTGGGGTAGTGCTGTCGTGCGGGTGTGTTCATCGAACGGTCGCCAATTTGAGGATGCCGGGCAGATCGGAATTCAGGATCGAATCGCGCAGCGCATCGATGGCTGCGAGTCGGGTGAAGCTGCGCCGCCAGGCCAGCACCACCCGGCGGGTCGGCGGCGGCGGCGCGAAAGGCACATAGGCGAGCAGGCCATCTTCACGGGCGGTGCCCGCCAGTACGGACGCGGGTTGCGAGAGCCAGGGCAGGACCGTGATGCCGATGCCTGAAGCGACCATGTGCCGGATGGTTTCGAGCGAAGACCCCTCGAAGGTCTTCTGGATGCCGCCGCTGGCCTGCGAGTAACGCGACAGCTCGGGACAGACCTCAAGGACCTGGTCGCGAAAGCAGTGACCCGCGCCCAGCAGCAGCATGGTCTGCTGTTTGAGTTCGACCGATGAGATCGACTCGCGCTGCGCCCAGGGATGGCTGCAGGGGACAGCCACAACGAAAGGCTCCTCATAGAGCGGGCAGCTGTCAAAGCCCTGGTCGGGGAAGGGCTCGGCCATGATCGCGACATCGATGTCGCCCTGACGCAGCAGCTCGATCAGCCGGACCGTAAAGTTTTCCTGCAGCAGCAGTGGCATCTGTGGCGCGTCGCTGATGATGCGGGGCATGACCAGCGGCAGCAGATAGGGGCCGATGGTGTAAATGATGCCCAGACGCAGCGCACCGGCGAGCGGATCGACACCATGGCGGGCAATCTCGCGGATGGTCCCGGTCTCGTCGAGTACGCGCTGCGCCTGCTCGACCACCTGCCGACCGACCGGCGTCACACTGACCTCGGCGCCACCCCGCTCGAAAAGCAGCACGCCAAGTTCCTGCTCGAGCTTGCGCACGCCGACCGAAAGCGTCGGTTGGCTCACATGGCAAGCCTCAGCGGCCCGTCCGAAGTGAAGCTCTCGAGCGACCGCGACGATGTACTTGAGTTCGGTCAGCGTCATGCGCCAAATTCTAGCAGCGGCAGGCCCGCAGCCCGGCGTGCGATCATCCGGCCCGTCAAGCCACCCCCAACCCGACACAAGCCCGCCATGCCGACCATTCCATATATGCCTGCTGATCTTGCCGAGCCGCGCGAGATCGTCGAAGTCATCCGCGCCCGCCGCGGCGGCACGCTGCAGCATCTCGACAGAATCCTGCTGCATAGCCCGCCAGTGGCCGCCGGCTGGAACGCCCTGCTGGGGTCGGTGCGCCGAGACATGACCCTGAGCCCGAAGCTGCGCGAGCTCGCAATGTGCGCGGTGGCCATGCTCAACGATGCCGAGTACGAATGGTTTCACCATGCACCGCTGCTGATCGAGGCCGGCGCGACGCCGGCGCAGATGACCGCGCTTCGCGACCCGATCGCGGCACTGAAAAACGACAAGCTCTTTGATGCTGCCGAGCGCGCCGCGCTGGCACTCACCATCGAGATGACCCGCACCATCAAAGTCAGCCCGCAGACCATGGCCGCCGTCAAAGCGGTCCTGCCTGATGACCGCCAGGTGTTCGAGCTGGTGATGACGATCGCGGCCTACAACATGGTGTCGCGGGTGCTGGTGGCCACCGGCATCGAGATCGAGTGATCGCGGGCGGCTGAGACGCGTCGGCAGACCGAACCCGCCGCCTCAGGCTTTCAGGAACTCCTCGCGACCCGCCAGCCAGCGGGCCAGATGCGCGTCGACTCGCCGAGGGGGACCGGCGAGCATCGCGTCGGCTTCGATGCGCGCCTCATCAACCAGATCGGCATCACGTTCGAGGTCGGCAAATCGCAGCAGGGCCAGCCCCGACTGGCGCGCGCCCAGAAATTCACCCGGACCACGCAGCAGCAGATCGCGGCGGGCGACCTCGAAGCCGTCGGTGGTCTCGTACATGGTCTTGAGCCGTTCGCGGGCATTGGCCGACAGCGGCGGGCGATACAGCAGCACGCACACGCTTTGCGCGCTGCCGCGGCCGACCCGCCCGCGCAGCTGATGCAGTTGCGACAGGCCGAAGCGCTCGGCATGTTCGATCACCATCAGCGAGGCGTTGGGCACATCGACACCCACCTCAATCACGGTGGTGGCCACCAGCAGATCGATCTCGCCGCGCACGAAGGCGTCCATGGTGGCGGCCTTCTCGGCCACCGGCAGCCGGCCATGGATCAGGCCGACACGCAGATCGGCGAGTTCGGCCGACAGCGATTCGAAGGCATCGATCGCGGTCTGCAGATCGAGGGTTTCGGACTCTTCGATCAGCGGGCAGACCCAGTAGACCTGCCGGCCCTGCGCCACCGCCGCCCGCACCCGCTCGACCACCTCTGCATGGCGCGACTGGGTGACAAGTTTGGTGATCACCGGCGTGCGACCCGGCGGCAGCTCGTCAATGACCGAGACATCCAGGTCGGCGTAATAACTCATTGCGAGCGTACGCGGGATCGGTGTCGCGCTCATCATCAGCTGGTGCGGCAAGGCATCGCCGCGGGTGGCCCGCAGGGCCAGGCGCTGCGCGACACCGAAGCGATGCTGCTCGTCGACGATCGCCAGACCGAGCGTCGGCAACTCGACCGACTCTTCGACCAGCGCGTGCGTTCCGACCAGCAGATCGACCTCGCCGGCGGCGGCCAGGGCCCGCACCTTCTTCTTGGCCGAGGCGGTGAGCGAACCCGACAGCCAGGCCACCCGCACGCCCAGTGGCTCGAGCCAGGGGCCGAGCTTTCGAAAGTGCTGCTCGGCGAGGATTTCGGTGGGCGCCATCAGCGCGGCCTGTCGACCGCTGCCGATCGCCTGCATGGCGGCCAGTGCCGCCACCACCGTCTTGCCACTGCCGACATCGCCCTGCAAAAGACGGTTCATCGGCTCGCTGCCGGCAAGGTCGCGCGAGATCTCGTGCCAGGCACGCGTCTGAGCGCCGGTGAGCGCGAAGGGCAGCGCCGCCAGCAGACGCTGGGTCTGGGCATGATCGGGCAGGGGCACCGCACGCTGGCCGGCACGGGCGGCACGGGCTCGCTTGAGTGACAGTTGCTGTGCGAGCAGTTCCTCGAAGGCCAGGCGCCGGCAGGCCGGATGCGTGCGGTCCTCGATCGCCGACAGGGGTGTCTCCGGCGGCGGCTGATGCAGCAGACGCAGCGAAGGCATGAGTGCGGGCAGCCCAAGCCGCTCGGCACATCCGGGGCGAAGCGTATCGGCCCAGTCGGTGCGGGCCAGCGCCTCGAGGATGGTGCGGCGCAGATCGGACTGACCGATGCCGGCCACCGTCGGATAGACCGGCGTGAGCGTTGCAGGCAGCCGATCGGCGCCACCCAGCATCCGGTAGCGCGGATGAACCATCTCAAGTCCGAAGAGGCCACCACGCACCTCGCCCATGGCACGCAGGCGGCGGCCGACCGCGAGCTGAGCAACCTGAGACCCGTAGAAATTCAGAAAGCGAAGACCGATGCGACCACTGCCGTCATCGAGCTCGACCTGCAGCATGCGCCGCGGTCGGGTCACGATCTCGTTGCTGCGGACCTCGCCGGCCACCTGGGCGGTCTCGCCGGGTGCCACGTCGGCGATCGCGACGATGCGGGTCTCGTCTTCGTAACGCAGGGGCAGATGAAGCAGGAGGTCGGCCTCGGTGCGGATGCCGAGCCGCGCGAACTTGCCGAGGTCGGTCACCGCAACCGAGAGATCAGGCCAGCACCATGATCGCTTCGGCCTCGAAGAGCGCGCCTCGCGGCAGGCTCGCCACACCGACGGTCGAGCGCGCCGGATAGGGCTGCGCAAAGTAGGTCTGCATGATCTCGTTGGCCTTGGGAAAGTCGGCCAGATCGGTCAGAAAGAGCGTGAGTTTGACCACGTCGGTGAGCGAGCCGCCGGCGGCCTCGGTCACCGCCAACATGTTCTGGAAGGCACGATGAACCTGCGCCTCAAAGCCGCCCTCGACCAGTTGGCCGCTCACCGGGTCGAGCGCAATCTGACCTGACAGATAGACCGTGCTGCCGACCCTGACCGCCTGCGAATAGGGGCCGATGGCGGCTGGGGCGCTGGCGCTCGATACGATGGACTTGCTCATGGGCGGACTCCGTAAGGGATCTGCCGATGTTAGCCCAAGCGGGAAGACCCGCCGCCGACCCGTCCCGGGCAGGGCCGGACGGGCCAGGAGCAGACCGGCCTCAGGCTGCCAGCGGTGTCCTGTGCAGCGCCGCCAGGTCGATCTTGTAGAGCTGCGCGACGTTGTCGCACAGGATGGCCTGCCGCTGTTCGCCGCTCAGCACCTTCGACTGCTCGGCAAGCATCTCCTGCGACCAGGGCCAGGTCGAATCCGAATGCGGAAAGTCGTTGGCCCACATCAATCGGCGCCAGTTCATCTGATCGGCGGAGCGGAAAGCCACCCAGTCGTCCTGGAAGGTGGTGTAGATATGCTCGGAGAAGTATTCGCTTGGCAGCTTCTCGAGCTTGACGCCCGGCGCGAGCCAGTTGCGGTGGCGCTTGTAGGCATGGTCCATGCGATAGAGGTAATGCGGCACCCAGCCGGCATCAGCCTCGACACACACCACTCGCAAGTCAGGATGGCGCTGGAAAACGCCGCCGAAAATCAGCGTGCCCATGATGTCCTGATTGCCGCGGATGATCGACAGGAAGCTGTTGATGCGCGGCCCGCGCACGGTCGAATTGCCACGCGCGGTCAGGATGTGGAATGACAGCGGCAGGTCGAGCTCGATCGCCGCCTCCCACACCGGGTCATAGATCGGCGAGTCGTAATCTTCGAGCGCCGGATTGCCCGGCATCATCACGCCGCGCAGCCCGAGCGCCTTGATCGCCTTGAAATCCTGAATCATCTCGGCAGGCGAGCGACCGGCGGACTGTCCGCAGCCGAGCAGGCGGGTCGGATGCCGACCGCAGAAGTCCGCGATCCAGCGGTTGTAGGCGTCAAAGCAGGCCTTCTTGTAGTCGAAGTCGGCGTGGTTGCACAGCAGCATGCCCACCGTGGGATAGATGACTTCGGCGGCCACGCCATCGCGGTCCTGATCGGCCATACGGGCGTCCGGATCCCAGCCGCCGCGATGCAGGTCGCTGAATTTGACGCCAGTCTCGGTGATCTCTTCCGGCAGCTTGCCGGCGGCAGCGACCAGACCCAGATTGATCGGCCGCTTCATGCCATCGATCTGGAAGGCGTCGCCCTGCCCATCGATGGAGATAAGGCGGGGCGCCTTGTCGCGCCATGCCCGGTCGATATGGGCAGTGTAGGTATCGGGCGCCTCGGTGATATGAGAATCGGCCGAGATGATCGGGTAGCTCATGGCGTCTCCTGTCTCTGGTTGTGCCTCCACTATATAGCGCCGGCGTCGAAAAGCGGGTTTCCCGTACCATCTCCTGCTCTCCTGCGCCGACACACCGCCATGTCCGATCCGACCCGCCAACGCCCGGACTCCCCGCCGATTCGCATCCGCGGGGCCCGGCAGCACAATCTGCGCAACCTCGACATCGACATTCCGACCGGCGAACTGGTGGTGGTCACCGGCGTGTCGGGGTCGGGAAAATCCTCGCTGGTCTTCGACACGCTCTATGCCGAGGGCCAGCGTCGCTATGTCGAGACCTTCTCGGCCTATGCGCGGCAGTTCCTCGACCGCATGGATAAGCCGCAGGTCGACCGGATCGAGGGCGTGCCGCCGGCGATCGCCATTGATCAGACCAATCCGGTTCGGACCTCGCGCTCGACGGTCGGCACCATGACCGAGTTGAACGACCATCTGAAGCTGCTCTTTGCCCGCGCCGCCCGCCTGCATTGCCGACTGTGCAGCCGGCCGGTTGCCCGCGACACCGTGGCCAGCATCCGGGCCTCGGTCGCCGAGCGGGCCTCGCAGGCCGGCGACCCGAGGCTGGTGGTGAGCTTTCCGGTGCAGGTGCCGGGCAACTTCACCGAGGCCGAGATCGAGCAGCATCTGCTGGCTCAGGGCTATACCCGGGTGCATTCGCGCACCCCCGGCGTGGGCACACTTGGCCCGACATTGAATGTGGTCCAGGACCGCTTTCGGATTGCCGGTGCCGATGAAGCGCGGGTGGCCGAAGCGATCGAAGCCGCGCTGCACCGGGGCAGCGGCCGACTCGCGGTGCATGCGCTGGCCGAGGACGGCAGCGATGCGAGCGAATGGCGCTACTCCACCGCACTGGCCTGCGCCGAGTGCGGCATCGCCTATGCCGACCCGAGTCCGAGCCTGTTCTCCTTCAACTCACCAATCGGCGCCTGCGAGACCTGCCGCGGCTTCGGCCGGGTCATCGGTGTCGACCTCGGTCTGGTCATCCCTGACGCCTCGCGAAGCCTGGGCGGCGGCGCGGTCAAGCCCTGGCAGACCGAGAGCTTCAAGGAATGCCAGGCCGACATGGTCCGCTACGCCAAGCTGCGCGGCGTGGCGCTCGACATCGCCTGGAAGGATCTGCCGGAGGCGCATCGGCAATGGGTGATCGAGGGCGGTGCCGACTGGTCTGGCAACTTCAACAAACAGTGGTATGGCATCCGGCGCTTTTTCGACTGGCTCGAGTCCAAGGCCTACAAGATGCACATCCGGGTGCTGCTGTCGCGCTACCGGGCCTACACCCCCTGCACCGTCTGCCGTGGTGCGCGCCTGCGCCCCGACGCCCTGCTCTGGCGAATCGGCTCGAGCGCCGACGCCGACGCAGTCTTCGATGGCGCCGACGATGGCGGCTCGCGACCCGGCCGCTATCAGCGCTTCGCACCCGCCGGCACGCAATGGTCGGACCCGCAGCTGCAGGCCCTGCCCGGGCTGTGCGTGCACGACGTCATGCTGCTGCCGATCGAGCGGGTCACGACGCTCTTCGGTCGGCTTGAGCTGCCGGCGCCGCTCGATGAGGCCACGCTGCTGCTGCTCACCGAAGTGCGCGCACGCCTGCGCTATCTGGCCGATGTCGGCCTCGCCTATCTCACCCTCGACCGGCAGTCGCGCACGCTGTCGGGCGGGGAGGTCCAGCGCATCAATCTGACCACCGCGCTCGGCACCTCGCTGGTCAATACCCTCTTCGTGCTGGATGAGCCCAGCATCGGCCTGCATCCGCGCGACATGGGCCGGGTGATCGGCGTCATGAAGCGGCTGCGCGATGCCGGCAATTCGCTGGTGGTGGTCGAGCACGATCCGCAGGTGATGTTTGCCGCCGACCGCATGCTCGACATCGGCCCTGGGCCGGGCGAGCGAGGCGGGCGCATCGTCTACTGGGGCGAGCCTGAGGGCCTGCGCCGCGCCGACACCCTCACCGGCGACTACCTCTCGGGGCGCAAATCGATTCCGGCCACGCAGCTCGCGCCGATCACCGCGTCCACGCCGAAGCTGGTGCTGGAAGGCGCCACCGAGCACAACCTCAAGTCGGTGAATGTCGAGATCCCGCTCGGTCGGCTGGTGTGTCTGACCGGGGTCTCGGGCAGCGGCAAATCGACCTTGATGCAGGATGTGCTGCTGCCGGCGCTGCTCAAGGCCAAGGGCAAGCCGAGCGAGTCGCCCGGGCGTCACGACCGCCTGCTCGGCGATGACTGGCTCGAGGATGTGGTGTTCGTCGACCAGTCGCCGATCGGCAAGACCACCCGGTCCAATCCGGTGAGCTATGTCGGCGCCTTCGACTCGATCCGCAAGCGCTTTGCGGCCGCCGAAGTCTCACGCGAACGCGGCTATACCGCCGGCACCTTCAGCTTCAATGCCGGCGATGGGCGCTGCCCGACCTGCGGCGGCAACGGTTTCGAGCATGTCGAGATGCAGTTCCTGTCCGACGTCTATCTGCGCTGCCCCGACTGCGACGGCCGGCGCTTCCGGCCCGAAATTCTGGAGGTTGCAATCGCCGGACGCGGCGCTACCCGCTCGGTCGCCGATGTGCTCGAACTCACGGTGCATGAGGCGCTGGCCTTTTTTGCCGACGACTATGACATCGCCACCCGCCTGCAGCCACTCGAGGATGTCGGACTCGATTACCTGCGGCTTGGTCAGCCGGTGCCCACCCTGTCGGGCGGCGAAGCCCAGCGCCTGAAGCTCGCCGGCTTTCTGGCCGAGGCCGCCAGCAAAGGGCTGGACAAGGCCCGCGGCAAGCGCGGCACGCTGTTTCTGTTCGACGAGCCGACCACCGGCCTGCACTTCGACGATGTCGCCCGCCTGCTGCGCGCGCTACGCAAGCTGCTCGCCGCCGGTCATTCACTGCTGGTGATCGAACACAACCTCGACGTGATCCGTGCCTCCGACTGGCTGATCGACCTCGGCCCGGACGGCGGCGACGCCGGCGGCGAAGTCGTGGCGGTGGGCACACCGCAGGCGATTGCGGCGCACCCCCACAGCGTCACCGGACGCTCGCTGCGCGAGTATCAGGTTCAGATGGCCGAGTCGGCGGCGACCTCTGTCAGCGAGTACCTGGTCAGCGAACCCGCCGGCGACACCGATTACGGCGCTCCCCTGCAGACTCATCTGCGCAACCGGGCACGCAATGCGATCGTGGTGCACAACGCCCGCGAACACAATCTGAAAAATGTCGATGTCGAGGTGCCGCGCAACCAGTTCACCGTGATCACCGGTGTCTCTGGCAGCGGCAAGTCGACGCTGGCCTTCGATGTGATTTTCGGTGAAGGCCAGCGTCGCTATCTCGAATCGCTCAATGCCTATGCGCGCCAGTTCGTGCAGCCGGCCTCGCGGCCCGATGTCGACGGCGTCTTCGGTATTCCGCCGACGGTCGCGATCGAGCAGCGCACCAGTCGTGGCGGACGCAAGAGCACTGTTGCCACGCTCACCGAGATCTATCACTTCCTGCGGCTGCTCTATGTGAAGCTCGGCACGCAGCACTGTCCGACCTGCGACAGCCGTATCGAGCCGCAGTCTTTCGATGCGATTGCCGCACGCATCCTGCGCGAGCACCGCGGCGAGCGCATCGGCCTGCTGGCGCCGCTGGTGGTCGGACGAAAGGGCATCTATACCGACCTCGCCAAATGGGCCGCGGCCAAAGGATTCACTCATCTGCGCGTCGACGGTGCTTTTTTGCCGACCGGCAAGTGGCCGCGCATCGACCGCTATGCCGAGCATGACATCGATCTGCCGGTGGCCGATCTGGTGGTCTCACCGCACCGCGAGCCCGAACTGCGCGACGCCTTGCGCTCGGCACTCGCCTACGGCAAAGGAATCATCAAGGTCGCAACCGGCCTCGATGCGCTCAAGGCCGCCATCGATGCCGGCGACCCGACCGGTGCCCAGGCAGCAATCCAGACCGCGATCCACTCCACCCAGCGCGCCTGCGGCACCTGCGGCACCAGCTTTGCCGAACTCGACCCGCGATTGTTCTCCTTCAACTCAAAGCACGGCTGGTGCACCGCGTGTCTGGGTGCCGGACTTGAAACCATCGGCAAGATCCGCACCGACGAGCTCACGCCGGGCATGGAAGGCGCGACCGATGCCGGCATCGAATACGGCAGTGCCGCCTGCCCGTCCTGCGACGGCCAGCGGCTCAACCGAGTGGCGCTCGCGGTACGACTTGAGGGTCAGTCGATTACCGCGCTCACCGGCATGCCGGTCGATGCCACCCGGCGCTGGCTCGACGGTGTGGGCTTCGAAGGGCGGTCGGCAGAAATCGCCCGCGACATCCTGGCCGAGATCGGCTCGCGTCTGCAATTCCTGTCGGATGTCGGCCTGGGTTATCTGTCGCTGGCGCGTGCCGCGCCGACCCTGTCGGGCGGCGAGGCGCAGCGTATCCGGCTAGCGGCCCAACTCGGCTCCAACTTGCAGGGTGTCTGCTATGTGCTCGACGAGCCCACCATCGGCCTGCATCCGCGCGACAACCAGGTGCTGCTCGACACCCTGGTCGCACTGCGCGACAAGGGCAACACCCTGCTGGTGGTCGAGCATGATGAGGACACCATCCGCCGCGCCGACAATGTGATCGACATCGGCCCGGGCGCCGGGCGCCTTGGCGGGCACATCGTCGCCTCGGGCGATCATGCCGCGCTTGCCGCTCACCCGGACAGCCTCACCGGACGCTTTCTAGCGCATCCGCTGCAGCATCCGCTGCAGCCGGCCCGGCCGGTTGCCGCCGATGGACCTGCAATCACCGTGCGGGGCGCGCGTCTGCACAACCTGCAGGGCTTCGATGCCCGTCTGCCGCTCGGCCGGCTCACCGTGGTCACCGGCGTGTCCGGTTCGGGCAAATCAAGCTTTGCGCGCGATGTCGTGCTGGCCAATCTTTATGCGGTGGTCACCGCGCGCAACAGCGGCCGCGCCGGTGCCGACAAGGCGCTGTCGCTGCTGGCTGCGCCGATCGGCTGTGATGCCATCGAAGGTAGCGAACCGATCGGTCGGGTGCTCGAGGTCGACCAGACCCCGATCGGCAAGACACCGCGCTCTTGCCCGGCCACCTATGTCGGCTTCTGGGACGCCATCCGCAAGCTCTTTGCCGACACCACCGAGGCACGGGTGCGCGGCTATGAGGCAGCACGGTTCTCGTTCAACACTGGAGCAGGCCGCTGCCCGGCCTGCGAGGGACAGGGCGTCAAGACCATCGAGATGAGTTTCCTGCCCGATGTGAAGGTGGTTTGCGATGTCTGCGCCGGCCAGCGCTTCAACCGCGAAACCCTGCAGGTCACCCTGCGCGGCAAGAATATCGGCGAAGTGCTGTCGATGAGTGTGGATGAAGCAGTGATCTACTTTGCGGCGCATCGCTCGATCGAGCATCCGCTCAAACTGCTGCAGGATGTCGGCCTGGGCTATCTCACCCTCGGCCAGCCAAGTCCGACACTGTCTGGCGGCGAATCGCAGCGGATCAAGCTGGTCACCGAGCTGGCCAAGGTTCGCGACCTCGGCGCGAGCGCCGCCTCGCGCTATGCCCCGGTGCAAACCCTCTATGTGCTCGATGAACCGACGGTTGGTTTGCACATGGCCGATGTCGAAAAGCTGATCCGCGTGCTGCACCGGCTGGTCGATGCCGGCAACACGCTGGTGGTGATCGAACACGATATCGACATCTGGGCAGAAGCCGACTGGATCATCGATCTTGGCCCCGAGGGCGGCGACGGCGGCGGGCGCATCGTCGAAGTCGGGCCACCGCTCGATCTGGCAGCGCGTGCGTCGAGCCACACCGGGCGGGTGCTCAGCGAGTTTCTGGCGTCGCGAGCGGCATTGGCATCCCGGGCAGCGTAAGCGACGCCACCGGCCGTATGCCTTCGAGCGCAAGCAGATGCTGCTTGCGCTCGAGTCCGCCGGCATAGCCGGTCAGCGAGCCGTCGCGGCCGATCACCCGGTGACAGGGCACGAAAATCGACACCGGATTACGGCCGACCGCCGCACCCACCGCCCGCACAGCCGCAGGCGATCCGATCTGTCGTGCAAGCTCACCATAAGTCCTGGTGCGGCCGCGTCCGATGGTTTGCAGCGCGGCCCAGACCCTCTGCTGAAAGGGCGTGCCGTGCAGTGCAAGCGGCACATCGAGCTCGACCGCCTCACCCTTGAAATAGCGCTCGAGCATCGCCGCCATCCGCTGTGCGATCGGATCGTCATCATGTCGAGGGCCTAATGTCGTGATCAGTGGCTGATGCTTCTGACCATCAAAATACAGACCGGTCAGCGCGCCGGCATCGAAGGCCAGCGCAATCGGGCCGAGCGGGCTCGGCAGCAGGGCATGGTTCATGAGCAGCGCTCCTGTTCAGCATTGAGGGTTGAGGATGCGGCCTTCCTGACCGCAGCAGCCACTGTCAGCGACCGCCACAGATGCATCACCGCATAGCCGCGCCAGGGCCGCCAGAGCTCGGCCGCGGCGATTGCCGCGCGTGGCGTCGCGACGCCCAGCGCCTTCATCACACCAACGTCGGCCGCCGGAAACGCATCCGGCCAGCCGAGGGCGCGCATGGCGATATAGTGGGCGGTCCAGTCGCCGATGCCGGGCACCGCTTTCAGGCGAGCGATGGTGGCATCGACCTCGACCCCCGACTCAAGCATCAGCCCTTCCTCGGCCACGGCACGGGCCAATGCGATCAGGGTGCGCGAGCGCTGCCGGGTCACGCCCAGCGCACCGATCGCCTCGGCCGACAGCGCTGCCACCGCAGCGGCCGATGGAAACGCGCGCGACAGCTCGGGCCAGGGTGTGGCAACCGGCTCGCCGAAGGCGACTGCAAATCGGCCGGTCAGCACACTGGCCTGCTTCACCGTCACCTGCTGGCCGAGGATGGCCCGCACCGCGATCTCGAAACCATCAAAGGCACCAGGCAAGCGGACGCCCTCAAAGCCCGCCGCCAGATCACCCAGGCCCTGCGCCACCTCATCGGGTCGTGCGCCGAGATCGAAGGCGCGCCGCACTCGTCCGAGTGCAGCCGGGATCACGCCCACCAGCGCGGCATCGATCCGCACCTCGAGCACATGCCGCGCCGCCGCCCGACCCGCAGGATGGGCGACCTCGATCCATCCGATGCGATGACCGCCTCCGGGTGCGGGCAGCCTCACGATGCGCCGATAGACCGGCAAACCACAGTGCCCTTGGGCCGGTCCACGACCACGCCTCTCGACAGGCGGTGGAACATCAACGTACTCGACACCATCAATCGCCCTGCGGCCCAGAAACTCGGTGAGCCACAACCAGTCGAGTGGTGGTCGATAGGCCAGCCGGCACTGCACGATGGCGTCGTCCCCGGCGTGGGCCGGCCGGGCTGCACGGCGCAGGCTGGAGGGTGCAAGCCGATATCGACGCACAAAGCAGTCGTTGAAGCGGCGCAGGCTCGAAAAGCCCGCGGCAAGCGCCACCTCAGTCACCGGCAAGGCGGTGTCGGTCAGCAGCCTTTTGGCCAGCAGCAGCCGCTGGGTCTGGGCATAGTCGATCGGCGAGACGCCGAACTGCGCATCGAAGACCCGCCGCAGATGGCGGTCGGTCACACCAAGTTGCCGCGCGATCGCAGGCAGACCACCGACCGTGAGCGCGCCGTCTTCAATCATCGCCGCAGCCGACTGCGCGAGCCGGGCGCTGGCATCAACGCTCGAATGACCCGGCGCCAATTCGGGGCGACAGCGCAGACAGGGCCGAAAGCCGGCGTGCTCGGCCGCGGCTGCGCTCGAATAAAAGCGGCAATTCTCGCGGCGCGGCGTTCGGGCGGTGCAGATCGGCCTGCAATAGATGCCGGTGCTGGTCACGCCAACGAAGAAGCGACCATCGAAGCGGGCGTCCCGCGCACGAAGCATCTGCCAGCACAGGGCAGCGTCGGTGGTTTGTGGCAGCATCCCTGACATACGGCGGATTATCCGCTCGCTCCAATCCCAGCGCTCGCCATATTCGGACATGACTGCCTCTTCCCACGACCCAGGGCAAATCGCCCTGCCTGAGATCGAGTCGCTGCAGGCCCATGCCGCGCGTCTTCAGACGCTCGCGTTGCGCGATCTGCTTGGTGACGACCCGGACCGATCGACGCGCCTGTCGCTCGATGCCGGCCCGATTCACGCCGACTTCTCGCGCCAGCGCATCGACGCCGCCGTGCTGCACGATCTTGAGGCCTGGGCACTGCGCTGCGGCTTTGCGAATTCGCGTGACGACCTGTTTGCCGGCCGCATCGTCAATCCGACCGAACAGCGACCCGCGCTGCACACCGTCCTGCGTGGCGTCGGCGGCGATCCCGACCTTGCGGCCTCGGTCGCGCTTGAGCGCCGGCGCATGGCCGACCTCGCCAAGCGCCTGCGCAGCGGCCATCTGCACGGCTTTCGCGGTCTGCCGATCACCACCGTGGTCTGCATCGGCATCGGTGGCTCCGACCTCGGGCCGCGCCTGGTTTGCGATGCCCTGACAGGCGCAGGCGATTTTGATGTGCGCTTTGTCGCCAATGTCGACCCGGATGACCTTGAGCGCGAGCTGCGCGGGCTCGATGCGGCCACAACCGCGTTTGCCGTCATCTCCAAGACCTTCACCACCCGCGAGACACTCGCCAATGCGGCGGCGGCACGCGCCTGGCTGCTCGCCGGCGGATGCCCTCAGGCCACGCTGGCCGATCAGTTCATCGGCATCACCGCGGCACCCGAGGCCGCGCGACGATGGGGCATCAGCGACGCGCTGATGCTCACCTTCTGGGAGGGGGTTGGCGGGCGGTATTCACTGTGGTCAAGCGTCGGTTTTGGTGTGGCGCTGGCCTGCGGCGTCGAGGCTTTCGATGCCCTGCTTGATGGCGCGGCGCTGGTCGACCGGCATTTTCGTGACGCACCGCTGTCAGAGAACCTGCCGGCTCGCATCGGCCTGATCTCGGTCTGGAACCGGTCTTTTCTCGGTCTGTCTTCGCAGGCGGTAGTGCCCTATGCCGAGCGCCTGCGACTGCTGCCGGCCTGGCTGCAGCAACTGGTCATGGAGAGCAACGGCAAGTCGGCAGCGATTGCCGGCGGCAGGGTTTCCCTGAAGACCTCGCCGGTGATCTGGGGCACCTGCGGCACGAATGCCCAGCACTCCTACTTCCAGCAGCTTCATCAGGGGCCGGACATCGTGCCGGTCGACTTCATCGTCGCGCGGCGCAGCCGTACCGACGCCCTCGGCGCGGATGACGATCGCCATCGGATCCTGGTGGCCAACTGCCTCGCGCAGTCGGCAGCACTGGCACTCGGCAGGACCTCCGACGACCCGCACCGCAGCTTCCCGGGCAATCGGCCGAGTTCGATGCTGATCATTGCGCAGCTCGATGCCCAGGCGCTCGGCGCCCTGCTGGCCTGCTACGAGCACGCCACGTTTACCGCGGCGGTGGTGCTCGGCATCAACCCCTTCGATCAGTTCGGTGTCGAGCTCGGCAAGGTCCTGGCGGGCGAAGTCGAATCGCTGCTGGCGGGCGGCGCCGCAGTGGGGCTCGACGCCACGACGCACGCCCTGGCCGACCGGCTGCGCTGACTTAATCGGGGTCAGAAGAGAATTTTCCCCCGTCTTCAGGCGAGTTTCAGCGGCAGCGAACGCAGACGCTGCCCAGTCGCGACAAACACCGCATTGGCAACCGCAGCGGCCACCGGCGGCACCATCGGCTCGCCCACACCTTCAGGCCAGGCGGTCGAGGCGATGATCTCTGTTTCGACCACCGGTGCATCGCTCATGCGCAGCACTGGGTAGTCATGAAAGTTGGTCTGCTTCACCTGTCCCTTGTCGATCGTGATCTCACCGTACAGCGCCGCGCTCAAGCCGAACACCACACTGCTTTCGGCCTGCTGACGAATGAGATTCGGGTTCACCGCACGACCACAATCGATCACGCAGATCACCCGATCAACCCGGATCCGCTTGTCGCGGCTTACCGTGACCTCAGCCACCTGAGCCACGATCGAGCCGAAGGATTCATGCAGCGCGATGCCCCGACCGCGCTTGCCGCCCTCGCCGTCAATCGGCAAGGGCGAACCCCAGGCGCCGAGTTCGGCTGCCCGCTGCAGCACTTTCAGATGCCGGGGATGACGTTGCAGCAGGCCAGCCCGAAACGCCATCGGATCCTGCCCCGCGAATCCGGCCACTTCGTCCATGAAGCATTCCTTGAAGAAGGCCTGATGCGAATGGCCGACCGAGCGCCAGAAGCCGACCGGAACCGGCTCAACTGTCGCCTCGTGCGCGATGCGCGCCGCCGCAAACTCATAGGGCTGGTCAAAGGCCCCTTCACTGGTGGTCTTGTCCGGACCAACTGCCGGCAGATCGAAGATGCGGCCCAGCACCGCCGGCACGATCGCCTGGCCCGCCGACAGGTTTCGCCAGACGGTCAGCCGACCCTGCGCATCGAAGCCCGCCTCAAAGCGGGCGAGCGTCGCCGGCCGGTAGAAATCATGCGTCATGTCCTGCTCACGCGACCAGAGGGTCTGCACCGGTGCGCCATCGGCGGCCATGGCGATTGCTGCGGCCTGGCCGATAAAGTCGACATCGAGCCGGCGACCGAATCCACCGCCGAGATACTGGACCTGAATATCGACCTTGTCGGCATCCAGTCCGGTGGCCTTGGCCACCGCGCGCCGGGCCAGATCGGGTGTCTGGGTCGAGACCCACGCGGTCGCACGGCCATCGCGGATCTGCACCGTGCAATTCATCGGCTCAAGCGCTGCATGCGCCAGATAGGGTGCCCGATACTCGGCAGACAGCTTTTTCGCCGCGACCGCCATCGCGCCATCGGCATCACCGACTGACCTGAAGGCGTGGCCTTTGCCGCTGTCCAGCGTGGCGGCAAGCCTGGCGAAGATATCGGCGCTCGACACCCCGGCGGCGGCACCCTCGTCCCAGGAGACCTGCACCTGCTCGAGCGCCTTCATCGCCCGCCACGGATTGTCGGCAATCACCGCCACACCGCCGGTGCCGCCATGATGACCCGCCACCGCGATCACCTTTTTCACGCCTTGCAGTCCCGCCGCCTTGCCGGCATCGAAGGACTTCACCTTGCCGCCAAGCGTCGGGCACATCAGCACGCTCGCGTAGAGCATGCCCGGGCGAACCACATCGATGCCAAAGCCGGCACGACCATCCGACTTGATCGGCCCGTCGAGCCGCTGCAAAGGCTTGCCGATCAAGGTGAAGGCCGAATCCGCCTTCAGGCTGACATCGGTCGGAACCGGCCGCTTCGCCGCGGCTTGCACCAGTTCGCCGAAGCCGGCTTTTCGACCCGATGCATGACCGATCTGGCCGCCTGCCACGGTGATTTCACCGGCCGGCACGCCCCACAGGTCAGCCGCCGCGCCAACCAGCATCGCCCTCACGCTCGCGCCCGCCTGGCGCATCGGCATCCAGAGGTCTTTCATGCTCGACGAGCCGCCGGTCATCATCACGCCGAACTCGCGCATGACCTTGGCGGTCATCCGGCCGGCGAAGTGCTTGATGGCCCCCTCATCGTCGGGATGAAAGGGCAATCCGTCGACTGTGGTGGCAATGTTGTTGTAGATCGGATCGATACCGGTGTAAGCGGTGCGCACCTGAGCCCAGTCGGCATCAAGCTCATCGGCCAGCAGCATGGCCAGACCGGTATGAATGCCCTGCCCCATCTCCGACTTCGCCATGAACACCGTGACCGTGCCGTCAGTGCCCAGGCTGACCCAGCCGTTGAAGGCCACCTGCCCCGGTGCCACGGCCGGCAAAACCGACGGCATCAGTCGCTGGCGTACTGGCATCAGCCCCCAGCCGACCGTCAGCCCGCCCACCGCTGCAATCGTTCCCAGGATGAAATTCCGGCGTGTCGACATGGTCCTCTCGCGCTTTTGGAGGTCGGCAAAGCGCTTGATGGTGCCACAGCCGCAATACCCCGGCCCTGACTTGATTCCTGCGATTTCGGATCAAGCTCAATCGGGCGCATGCTGGTGCCACAAGGTCCGACTCAGCCATGAACGATATCAGCACCACCCTCAGGCTTCCGATAGAAGGCATGTCCTGCGCCTCCTGCGCGACTCGGGTCGAGCGCGCCCTGCGCAAGGTGCCCGGCGTGAGCGATGCCAGCGTCAACCTCGCCACCGAGACCGCCAGCGTGAGCGGTGCATCGCTGTCGCGACAGACGCTGGTTGATGCAATTGTCAGGGCCGGTTACCAGAGCCCGACCGATCAGGCCGCCGAGAGCCCCATCCACGCCGAGATGCCTGCGGCCACCGAGCCGGACGGCCCAACCTCCGATTCGCCTGCCACCGACGCGGCCGATGCCACCGATCCCGCCGAGGCTCCCCCGCGAAACGCCCAGTCCGAGGCCGCCGCAAAGCGCCTGCTGCACGAGCGGCGCCAGCTCGCCCTGGCCCTGCTGCTGACCGCACCGCTGGTGCTGCCGATGCTGGCTGCGCCCTTCGGGTATTCGCTCATGCTGCCGGCCTGGATGCAGTTCGCCCTGGCCACACCGGTGCAATTCCTGATCGGCGCGCGCTTTTATGTCGCCGGCTTCAAGGCCGTCAGAGCCGGATCGGCCAATATGGATCTGCTGGTCGCGCTGGGCACGTCGGCCGGCTGGGGGCTGTCGACCTGGCTGTGGCTGACAGCCCATCCCGGCCACGAACCGCATCTCTACTTCGAAGCCTCGGCAGTCGTGGTCGCCCTGGTGCTGCTTGGCAAATACCTCGAGTCGCGCGCCAAACGCCAGACCACCGAGGCGATCCGTGCCCTGAACGCGCTGCGACCCGATACCGTCCGCCGCCAACTCGGCGCATCCATCGAAACCGTCCCCATTGCTCGCATTGCGGTCGGCGATCGGGTGGTCGTGCTGCCGGGCGAGCGCCTGCCGGTCGATGGCGTGCTGCTCGAAGGCACTACCCAGGTCGACGAATCGATGCTGACCGGCGAGCCGCTGCCGATCGACAAGCAGGTCGGCGATCGCCTCACCGGCGGCTCGATCAACGGCGACGGTCAGATCGTGCTTCAGGTCGGGGCGGTCGGCACCGAGACGGTGCTGGCCAGGATCATCCGGATGGTCGAGGACGCCCAGGCTGCCAAGGCGCCGATCCAGCGCATCGTCGATCGGGTCTCATCGATTTTCGTGCCGGCGGTGCTCGGGATTGCCTGTCTCACGTTCATCGGCTGGCTTGCCACCGGTCACGGCATCGAGCCGGCCACGATCAGCGCGGTGGCGGTACTGGTCATCGCCTGCCCCTGCGCGCTCGGTCTGGCCACACCGGCTGCCATCATGGCCGGTACCGGTGTGGCCGCCCGCAAGGGCATTCTGATCCGGGACGCCCAGGCGCTCGAACTCGCGCAGCGCATCACGGTGGTGGCCTTTGACAAGACCGGCACGCTCACCGTCGGGCATCCGGTGCTCACCGACACGATTCCGACCGGCACTGCCGATGTGATGCGACTGCTTGGCCTGACTGCGGCGCTGCAGTCGGGCAGCGAACATCCGCTCGCAAGGGCTGTCATCGCTGCTGCCGCCGCGGCCCAGGCACCGGCACTGATCGCGACCGATGTCCATGCCCTGCCCGGACGAGGCATCGAAGGTCGCGTCGAAGGCCGACTGCTGCGCATCGGCAGCGAGCGGCTCGCCCGCGAGCTCGGCGCCATCGCGGATATCGACGCCACCGCCCGCATTGAGTCGACTGCTGCATCGAGTGACAAATCGATCATCGAGTCGGGCCAGGCGCACGACCGCCAGACACTCATGAGCGAAGCGACCCGCCTGCAGCGTGAGGGGCGCACGGTCTCGTGGGTGATCGACGAAGACAAGGGCGGACAGGCTCGCGCAATCGGATTGCTGGCCTTCGGCGACACCGTCAAACCCGGTGCCCACGAGGCGATCGCGCAGTTGAGTGCGATGGGCATTCGCAGCGTCATGATCACCGGCGACAACCAGGGCGCCGCGCAGGCCATGGCAGCTCAACTGGGCATCTCCGAGTTCATCGCCAACGTGTTGCCGATCGACAAGGCTCATGCGGTCAATCAGTTGCGAACCCGCGACGACACCGTGGTCGCCATGGTCGGCGATGGCATCAACGACGCCCCGGCGCTTGCTGCCGCCGATGTCGGCATCGCCATGGCGACCGGCACCGATGTCGCCATGCAGACTGCCGGCATCACGCTGATGCGCGGCGATCCGGCACTCGTGCCGATCGCGATCGACCTGTCGGCAAGAACCGTCGCCAAGATTCACCAGAACCTCTTCTGGGCCTTCATCTACAACATCGTCGGTATACCGCTGGCGGCCTTCGGCTGGCTATCCCCGGTGATTGCAGGCGCTGCAATGGCGATGAGTTCGGTGAGCGTAGTCAGCAACGCCTTGTTGCTGCAATATCGACCCGATCGGGTACGGATCTTGCGACACGGCCACGGTGGGGGTTTCTTTAAATGGCTGACTGACCGCCCATCGGGACGATGACCTCATGTGTCTCATTTGTTGCAATTTAACAGGCGTACCGGATCAAACAGGTCCACCATCGATTCACTGCTGACGTGACAGGAGCTCGCACATGGAAGCCGGATTGAAAAGCCTTGTTTCTGGATTTGACGAAGCCAGCCGTACACCGGGAGTGCAAAGCGCAGTGCACTCACCCGTTCCCGCATCAGGCGGCGTTCTCAGCCGCTACAAGATGCGCTTCGATTCACACCTCAAAGAGGAATACTCCCTGCAGGAGTATCTCGAGCTGTGCAAACGCGAGCCGAGCGCTTATGCCTCGGCCGCCGAGCGAATGCTCACTGCGATCGGCGAGCCGGCACTTCTCGACACCCGATCCGATCCGCGCCTGTCGCGCATCTTCTCGAACAAGGTCATGCGGGTCTATCCGGCCTTCAAAGACTTTTACGGCATGGAAGAAACGATCGAGCAGATCGTCTCCTTCTTCAAGCATTCGGCTCAGGCCCTCGAAGAGCGCAAGCAGATCCTCTACCTGCTCGGGCCGCCGGGCGGCGGCAAGTCATCGCTCGCCGAAAAACTCAAGCACCTGATGGAGCAGATGCCTTTTTATGCCCTGAAGGATTCGCCGGTCAATGAATCGCCGCTGGGTCTTTTCTCACCGACAGACGATGGCCCGAGCATCGAAGCCGAATACGGCATCCCCAGGCGCTATCTTGGCTCGATCATGTCGCCCTGGGCGGTCAAGCGCCTCAATGAATTCGGTGGCGACATCAGCCGCTTCCGGGTGGTGAAACTGCGCCCGTCGATCCTGCAGCAAATCGCAATCGCCAAGACCGAACCGGGCGACGAGAACAATCAGGATATTTCATCCCTGGTCGGCAAGCTCGACATCCGTCAGCTCGAGCGCTTCTCCCAGGACGACCCCGACGCCTACAGTTACTCCGGCGGCCTGTGTCTTGCCAATCAGGGTCTGCTCGAATTCGTCGAGATGTTCAAAGCGCCGATCAAGGTCCTGCACCCGCTGCTGACCGCCACGCAAGAGGGCAATTACAAGGGCACCGAAGGCTTTGGCGCGATTCCCTTCGACGGCGTGATCCTTGCCCACTCCAACGAGAGCGAGTGGCAAGCCTTTCGCAACAACAAGAACAACGAGGCCTTTCTCGACCGCATCTACATTGTCAAGGTGCCCTACAGCCTGCGTGTGAGCGAAGAGGCGCGTATCTACGAAAAACTCGTCGGAAGAGGTGCGCATCTACGACAAGCTGCTCGAATCGAGCTCGCTCTCGAAAGCGCCCTGCGCACCCGGCACGCTCAGGATGATGGCGCAGTTCGCGGTCCTCACCCGTCTGAAAGAGCCCGAGAATTCGAGCCTCTTTTCCAAGATGCGGATCTACGACGGCGAGAACCTCAAGGATGTCGACCCGAAGGCCAAGTCGCTGCAGGAGTATCGCGACTTCGCCGGTGTCGATGAAGGCATGAGTGGCCTGTCGACCCGATTTGCCTACAAGGTGCTCTCGAAGGTCTTCAACTTCGATCATGGCGAAGTGGCCGCCAACCCGGTCCATCTGCTCTATATGCTCGAGCAGCAGATCGAGCGCGAGCAGTTCGCACCCGAGACCGAAAAGAGATACCTCGCTTTCATCAAGGAGCATCTGGCGCGCCCTTATGCCGAGTTCATCGGCAAGGAAATCCAGACCGCCTACCTCGAGTCGTATTCCGAGTATGGGCAGAATGTCTTTGACCGTTATGTCAGCTTTGCCGACTTCTGGATCCAGGATCAGGAGTTCCGCGACCCGAATACCGGCGAGATCCTCGATCGCAACCACCTGAACGACGAACTCGAAAAGATCGAAAAGCCCGCCGGAATCGCCAACCCCAAAGACTTCCGCCACGAGATCGTCAATTTTGTGCTGCGCGCTCGGGCCAACAACAACGGCAACAATCCGTCCTGGACCAGCTACGAGAAGCTTCGTGGTGTGATCGAGAAAAAAATGTTTTCGACAACCGAAGATCTGCTGCCGGTGATCTCCTTCAACGCCAAGGCCTCGATCGACGAGCAACGAAAGCATCAGAACTTCATCGATCGCATGGTCGAAAAGGGCTATACCTCCAAGCAGGTTCGGCTGCTGGTCGAGTGGTACCTGCGCGTTCGCAAGTCCTCCTGATCCCGCCACGACTGCTGTCGGAGCCACCATGTCCGAGATCATCGATCGCCGTGTCAATGGACGACGCAAGAGCGCTGCCAACCAGCAGCGCTTCCTCAAACGCTACAAGGCGCAGGTGCGCGAGGCGGTTGCACGCGCTGTCTCGCAGCGCAAGATCGCCGACACCGCGCAAGGCGGGAACATCACGATTCCGTCGCGCGATCTGAACGAGCCGACTTTTTCGGTGGGACAGGGTGGGTTGCGCGAGCGGGTGCTGCCCGGCAACGACTCCTTCAATACCGGCGATCGCATCCCCAGACCGCAAGGCGGCGGCGGCGGTCAGGGTGCCGGGCAGGCCAGCGACTCGGGCGAAGGCGAAGATGCCTTCACCTTTGCCCTGAGCCGCGAAGAATTCCTCGAGTTCTTCTTCGAAGACATGGAACTGCCTGATCTGGTCAAGACCCAGCTTGCCCAGATCACGCAATCCAAGCTCAAGCGCGGCGGCTATCGCAATGACGGCACGCCCTCCAACCTTGCGATCGTGCGAACCATGCGCGAATCGCTCGGGCGGCGCATCGCACTGGCCGCACCCTATCGCCACCAGCTGGCCCGGGTCGACGAGGCAATCGCTGCCGAAATCGCACAGCGAGTCAATGCGTCCAGCGACTCCTTCAACGACGCCGCAGGCGTACAGTCCGACGCCAGGCTCGCGCACTTGCGGGCCGAGCATGAACGCCTGACCGGGCGCATTGCTCGCGTGCCCTTCATCGACGAATTCGACCTGCGATACAACAACCGGATTCCGCAGCCGCGTCCGATCGCGCAAGCGGTGATGCTGTGCATCATGGATGTCTCCGGTTCGATGGATGAGAACCGCAAGGAACTCGCCAAGCGCTTTTTCATCCTGCTGCACCTGTTTCTCACGCGCCACTACGAGCGCATCGAGATCGTCTTCATCCGTCATCACACCACCGCCGCGGTCGTCGACGAAGAGGGCTTTTTTCACTCGCGCGAATCGGGTGGCACCCTGGTGTCCAGTGCGCTCGAGCTCGCGCTCGAGACCATCAAGGAGCGCTTCCCGGCAGACCTCTGGAATGTCTATGTGGCGCAGGCGTCGGACGGCGACAACTGGGAGAGCGACTGCCCCAAGTGCCATGACCTGCTGGTCAACGAGCTGCTGCCTCGTGTGCAGTACTTCAGCTATGTCGAGATCGATGCGGCGCAACCGCAATCGCTGTGGGAACAGTACGAGCTGGCCCGCGGCACCGCGCACAACATGGCGCTCGGTCGCATTCTCGGCCGTGCCGATGTCTATCCGGTGCTGCGTGAACTCTTTGCCCGCAAGGAAAGGATGGCTGCCTGATGACCAACTTCGCCTCCTGCCAATCCAGAGGCAGCACCGCCGTCCCGCATCGCGGCGGCCCGATGCTGCCAGGCGGCTCCGAATGGACCTTCGAATCGATTGCTCAATACGACCGTGAAATCGCCCGTGTTGCGCAGGCCTATGGCCTGGACACCTATGCCAACCAGATCGAGGTGATCAGTGCCGAGCAGATGATGGACGCCTATTCATCGCACGGCATGCCGGTTGGCTATACCCACTGGTCGTACGGCAAGCACTATCTCTCGACCGAGCAGACCTATCGCCGCGGCCATATGGGGCTGGCCTACGAGATCGTGATCAATTCCGATCCGTGCATTGCCTATCTCATGGAAGAAAACACCCTGCCGATGCAGGCACTGGTGATTGCGCACGCGTGCTACGGACACAACTCCTTTTTCAAGGGCAATTATCTCTTTCGCACCTGGACGCATGCTGACTCGATCATCGACTACCTGGTCTTTGCCAAGCGCTTTGTCGCCGACTGCGAGCAGCGCTATGGCGAAGTCGAAGTCGAACGCGTGCTTGATGCCTGCCATGCGCTCTCGAGCCATGGCGTCGATCGCTACAAGCGCCCCAACAAGCGATCGCTCGCCCAGGAGCAGGCGCGCCTGAAAGATCGGGAGATCCATCTGCAACAGCAGGTCAACGACCTGTGGCGAACCCTGCCGCGCAACCTGCGCGATGATGCCGCCGAGGCACCCCGAGCCTTTCCGGCCGAACCGCAGGAAAACCTGCTGTATTTCGTCGAGAAGCACGCTCCGCTGCTTGAGCCCTGGCAGCGCGAGCTGGCCCGCATCGTGCGCAAGATTTCGCAATATTTTTATCCTCAGCGCCAGACCCAGGTCATGAACGAAGGCTGGGCGACCTTCTGGCACTACACCATCCTGCAGACCCTCTACGATGAAGGCCGGGTGAGCGATGCTTTCATGTTCGAAGTACTTGGATCACACACCAATGTGCTGACCCAGCCCAACTTCGACAGCCCGCGTTACAACGGCATCAATCCGTATGCGCTGGGCTTTGCGATGTTTCGCGATATCCGGCGTATGTGCGAAGCACCGACCGATGAAGACCGTCGGTGGTTCCCCGATATCGCGGGCAGCGACTGGCACAAGACCCTCGACTTTGCGATGCGCAACTTCAAGGACGAAAGCTTCATTTCGCAGTTTCTGTCGCCCAAACTGATTCGCGATTTCCGGATGTTCTGTCTGGTCGATGACGATGCCGAATCGACGCGACGTATCGGCGCGATTCACAACGACGAGGGCTACAAACAGGTTCGCGAGTCGCTCGCACGGCAATACTCACTGGCCGATCGCGACCCCGACATCCAGGTGGTGTCGGTTGACCTCGAAGGCGACCGGTCGCTCACGCTGCATCATTTCCAGCATGCACGCCGACCGCTCGCACCCGAATGCGAACGCGTGGTCAGGCACCTTGCCGAACTGTGGGGCTTCACCGTCAAGCTCGAGACCCGCACCGAAGACGGTCGTATCCTGCCACTGCACGAATGCCGCATGGAGCCACGCCAGCGCCGGCTCAGTGGCAGCGCCGCCACCACCGCACTGCGACGGATGGGGGCACGCTGAGGCGTCCGATTGGCGCCTCGGATTGGCGCCTCCTGTTGGCACGTCCGATGAGACTGAACACAGCTGCGTATTCCGGGTCAAAAGCGCCAGGGTTTCCGATTCAATATCGCCACCTGGATGGCCCGTAACTGCGAAGGATATCGGCTGCTGCAGCCCCAAAGAAGCCTGCCGGGTGAACGTCAGCTCTATGCGGAAAAGCGCCCCTTCAAGCGCGCGGCTCGAAGACCCGGATACGACCCATTGCGGACAATCCCTTGCGATCCACAAAGCGGCCGATCAACGACTCAGCGTCAGGGTTTGAGGCATGGGCTATCAGACAGCAAGGACTTCTGGCGGTCCAACCGCGCTGCGTTGTTATTCGATACACGTAGGGAACATTACATCCACGATAGTCACCGGATACAGCACGCATGCATCCATAACTGCCATGTGGCGCACATCGCATGGGCGATCAACCGCAGCGCCTGAGGTAGTGCCTGGACAACCGGTTCGTCGTCGGTGTCGCTGATTGTGAATCTTCAAGGATTCAACTGCACCTTGACCGAAGTCACCTTGCCGTCGAACCTGAAAGGTCGGCGCTCCATATAGTCCAGCGAGACGGACGAACCCAAGTCCACGCCGACATCGAAGCTCTCGCTGGCCGAAAACGCGGCAGGCACGGTACGCGCCACGGTCGTGCGGGCCACCTCCACGCCGTTGACCTTCAGCACCACGTCGGCAGCCGCCAAAGGCCTGGCGCTGTGCATTGTCGTCGTCACCTCGATGCGATGCTTGCCTGCCGCGATGGTTGCGGCCGAGCGGGCCACATAGCGCTCGATGATCATCATGTTGTACTCGTAGACAAGCTGGCCCTTGTCCATGAACAGCGCTAGCCCGCCGCCTGAGCCGCCCAGCGCGTAGAGCACGCCAGAGGCCTTGTCGCCCAGGTCGGCGTCGATGGTCACGGTGCTGCTTTGGTTGCGCAGCGCGGGCGCGGTGAACTCCGGCATGCGGGTGGTGTTTCCGTCGAACTCCCAGCTTGTGTACGGCGTCTTGATGCGGTCTTCGGGGTGCAGGCGCAGCCAGATGCCGGCGCCGAGCGGGTAGACCTTGTTCGCCTTGGCTTGCGCAGCAAAGGTCTTCTGAAGCGCTGCCAGGCGCGTCGGGTCCGTCGCCGCCAGGTCAATCGCCTGAGAGAAGTCGTTGCGGATGTCGTACAGCTCCCAGACGTCCCTGGCTGAGTCCCACTCGGCCAAGCCTGGCGCGCCCGGCAGCCAGGGGACCAGCGGGCCGAAGGTTGCGGCGACGAAGCCGCCCTGATAGATCGCACGGCTGCCGTTGTTGTCGAAGTACTGCACCTTCTTTTGAGGCGCTGCCTTCGCACTTGCAAAGGTGTAGGCCAAGCTCACGCCATCGATCGGGTCTTGCTTGAAGCCGTCCACTACCTTCGGCGGCTTGATACCGATGACTTCATAGAGCGTGGGCGCGATGTCATTCACATGATGGAATTGTGCACGTGGCGTGCTGTCGGGCTTGATGCCCTTGGGCCATGAAATGACCATCGGGTTGCGTGTGCCGCCGAAGTGCGAAGCCACCAGCTTGGTGTTCTGGAACGGCGTGTTGCCGGCCCAGGCCCAGCCCGCGTGGTACATGCTGTCGGTCTTGGCGGTGCCCAGCGCGTCCAGCCCGCCGATCTTGTCGAGCGCCGCCATCTGCTGCTCGACCGAGTTTGGTATGCCGTTTTGCGCGAGCAACTCGCTGATGGTGCCGTTCTGGCCCTCGGCGCTGGCGCCATTGTCGCCAAAGATGTAGATCACGATGGTGTTGTCGCGGATGCCCTGGCGCTCGAGTTCGGCAATGACCTTGCCGGCCTGCACGTCGACATGCTCGACGAAGCCGGCGTAGATCTCCATCAGCCGCAACTGGAACGGTCGCTGTGCTGCGGGGATGCTGTCCCATGACGGCATGGTCTTGTTGCGCGGCGTGAGTTGCGTGTTGGCCGGTATCCAGCCGAGCTGTTTCTGGCGCACGAAGACGCGTTCGCGGTACGCATCCCAGCCAGTGTCGAACTTGCCCTTGTACTTGTTCGACCATTCCTTGCCCACTTGATGCGGTCCATGCGCGGCCCCCGGCGCCCAGTACAAGAAGAAGGGCTTGTCGGGCGAAAACGCGCGGTGCTTGCGCAGCCATGCGATGCCCTTGTCCGCCATGTCTTCGCTAAGGTGATAACGCTCGTCGTGCGGCGGCTCGATGATGTTGGTGTTCTCCACCAGGCGCGGTTCCCACTGCGAGGTTTCACCGGCCAGGAAGCCATAGAAGTAGTCGAATCCGTGGCCGGTGGGCCAGCGGTCGAACGGGCCCATCGCCGTGGTCTGGTCGGCGGGCGTGTTGTGCCATTTGCCGAAGGCAGCTGTCTTGTAGCCATAGTGGCGCAGCACCTCAGGCATCGTTGCCGAGGTCTTGGGAATCACGCCCGTGTAGCCGTCCCAGTCCATCGCGCGTTCGGCAATGGTGCCGTTGCCCACGCGCTGGTGGTTGCGTCCGGTCAGCAGCGCGGCACGCGTGGGCGAGCAGATCGCGGTGGTGTGAAAGGTGTTGTAGCTGATGCCTTCCTTTGCGAGCTTGCTGAGCGTGGGCGTGTTGATCTCGCCGCCGAAGGTGGACGCCTGGCCGAATCCAACGTCGTCAAGCAGCACGATCAGCACGTTTGGTGCGCCTGGTTTCAGGTGCTCAGGCTGCGCACGGCGTTTATGAACCGAATCCTGCAGTCGCGGCATGGCCACACTGGCGCTGGGCACCGGGTCGAAGGGCAGCACCGAACCATCGACCTGGGCAGGCGCGGCGTACACCACGACGCTCGACAGGATCGCTGCGACAGCGACAAAAAGAATTCTGGGTGGATTCATGGGTTTGCCTCGATTGCCGTGGTCATGGCGCTACGCGCGCGGGGCGGCTGACTTCGTCACGGCATCCCTGCCCTTCTCGACCGGGTCGTCGTTCCTGCTGCGCTTCTATGCAGTGGCACGGTGAAGTGCCTGCCGATTGAGCAATCTACTTTTTCGGATACCTGACGAGCGTCTGGCCGATCTTGCCGTTGAAGGCAAACGGCGCCTGGTCGTAGTAGTCGAGCGACACCGGCGAGCTGGTGTCGCTGCCAATGTCGAAAGACTCATTGGTCGTGAAGTGCAACGAGATCGCGGTGGGCACCTGGCCCTGCCCCACCACCTTGTCGTTGACCTTGATGGTGATGTCCATCGCGCCGCCCACCTTGGAGACCAGCTTCGAGACGATTTCGATCCTGGTCTTGCCGACGGGCAGCTTGTCGGTGGACCTGATCCTCGTTCGCTGAACGATGAACTGGTTGTATTCGTAGGTGATCGCGCCGTCTTTCACATAGACCGTCAGCCCGCCGCTGAAACCGCCCAGGGCATAGAGCACGCCGCTGGCATCGGCCGGCAAATCCACATCCATGCTGACCACCGTATCCACGATGCCCAGCTTGGGCGCAGCCGACTCCGACATCAGCGTCATCGGCCCTTCGAATGTCCATTCGGTGACGGAAGACCTTGGCGCGTCTTCAGGGTGCTTCAAGGCGGTTGACCACAGGCCGCCGCCAATCGGCAAGTTCTTATTTTTGACGGACTCCATCAGGAACAGGTCTTTCATCTGGGCGAGCTTTTGTGGCATGGCCGCCGCAAGATCATTGGCCTGGCTCCAGTCCTCGTTCAGGTTGTAGAGCTCCCACTGATCCTTGTCCGGGGTCCACTCCTTGGCACCCTCTGGCAGGCCGCCCACCCAGGGCTCGCGAGGGCCCAGGGCACTGGCAAACCAGCCGTCGTGGTAAATGCCGCGGCTGGCCATGATGTCGAAGAACTGCGTTGTGCGCGTGCCGGGCGCCTTGGCGTCGGCAAAGGTATAGAGCATGCTGACACCGTCGAAGGCATCCTGCTCGAAGCCGTTCACGACCCGCGGCGGGCTGATCTTGACGGCTTCGTAGATCGTTGGCACCACGTCGATCACATGATGGAACTGCGGTCTGGCCGTGGCGTCTGCCCGGATGCCTTTGGGCCAGGACACCGCCATCGGATTGCGTGTGCCGCCGAAATGCGCGGCCACCAGCTTGGTTGACTTGTACGGCGTGCTGCCGGCCCAGGCCCAACCCGCGTGGTACATGTTGTCGGTCTTGGGTCCGTCCAGTGCATCTAGCCCGCCCACTTCTTCCAGCGCCTTCAGGTGCTGCTGAATAGTGGTCGGAATACCGTTCTGAGCCAACTGTTCGCTAATGGTCCCGTTCAGGCCCTCGGCCGACGAGCCGTTGTCACCCCAGATGTAAAAGATCAAAGTGTTGTCGAGCTTGCCCTGGCGCTCGATCTCGGCAATCACACGGCCCGCGTTGTAGTCGGCATGCTCGGTGAAGCCGGCATAGACCTCCATCAACCGCCGCTGAAACGGCTTCTCGGCGTCGGGAATGGAGTCCCACGAAGCCATCGATGCCGGGCGCGGCGTGAGCTGTGTGTTCTGCGGGATCCAGCCCTTGGCCTTGGCCTTGGCAAAGGCGTTTTCACGGATCGGCCCATTCCTTCATCACGTGGTGCGGGCCGTGCACGGCGCCCGGTGCCCAGTACATCAGGAAGGGCTTGTCCGGCGCATAGGCGCGCTGCTCGCGCAGCCACTTGATGGCGTCCTCGGCGATGTCTTCGGTCAGGTGATGGCCCTTGCGATGGATTTCATGCGGCTGCACCAGGCTGGTGTTGCGCACCATGTTCGGCTCGTACTGCGAAGCCTCGCCGGCGAGGAACCCGTAGAAGTACTCGAAGCCATAGCCGGCAGGCCAGTATTCGAATGGCCCCTTGCTCGTGACGTGTTCTTCAGGCGTGTTGTGCCACTTGCCCCAGGCGCCGGTGCTGTAGCCGTAGTGCTTCAGCACCTCGGCCACGGTCGCCGAAGACTTGGGCATGACACCACTGAAGCCATCGAAGTCATTGGCCAGTGCCGCGATCTGGCCGTTGCCCACGCGGGTGTGGTTGCGGCCCGTGAGCAGCGCGGCCCGCGTCGGGCTGCACATGGCCGTGGTGTGGAAGCGGTTGTAGGCCACACCCATTTTCGCGTCACGGTCCAGCGTTGGCGTATTGATCTCACCGCCGAATGTGGCCGACGTGGCGGGGCCGATGTCATCCATCAGGATGATCAGGATGTTCGGCGCGGCCTTTGGCAAGCGCTGGGGCTCGACGCGCTTCTTGTAGGTCGAGCTCTCCATCGTCAGGCCCGCCTTGGAGCCTGAAGGTGTCGGCGGAAAGGGCAGTACCTCTTGCGCACTGACCGCAGCAACCAGCAGTGCACCCAGCAGGAGACCCCCAAAAACCCTTGCTCATGCGGCCCATCCTCTTCACGTTGAAGTCAGTCTTCCTGCAGCCTGCGACACCAGCTCGACCGGTCGTTTGAGCATGATCAAGGAACGCACAGACGCATCCGGCGATGCGCTCGTCTGCCCTGAGACTGGCTGTCAAGAGCCCGCCACTGACCCTCAAATTCAATGAAACGTCCGGCCTCAGTTAATCGGCGCGTGTCGTATCGACAGGGCATCGTTGGACTGAGCGGCTTAGTCGGAAGTGATTTTGGGGCTGCTGCTGCTCGGCTTGCGCGGGCTCAAGTCGCAGCTTCACTGGCAGGCTATACATCTAATGAATCCAGGCAGTCGTCTTTGATCCAAGGCAGCTGGTTCGCCCGGCTGCTGCAGTGTCCTTTTGCAGAGATTCCATGAAAGAAATAGCGATGAAGATCGTAGTCAACACACTGATCTCTGCGGCTGCGGCCTTACTCGCCACGCCCTGGGCCGTCCAGGCGGGCGAAGGAGGTGTGTCGCATGTCCTGCCTGGAGCAAACGCCACGCTGATGGACCTGCCGCCGACCGAGCCGGGCTGGTTCTCGAAGCCGATGTACATCAATTACCGTGGCGACACCACGGCGAAACTCCCGACCGCAGCGGGTGTCG
>JAPLQF010000017.1 GCA_026399875.1 Burkholderiales bacterium
GCGCGGCTGCGCGAGCCGGGCTTCGAATACAAGGCCACGCTCGAGTCCGAGATGCAGGCCGCACTTGCTGGTGGTGTCACCAGCCTGGTGTGCCCGCCGGATACCGATCCGGTGCTCGACGAGCCGGGTCTGGTCGAGATGCTCAAGCATCGGGCGCGCAGTCTCGATCAGTCGCATCTTTATCCGCTGGGTGCCCTCACCGTCGGTCTGAAGGGCGAGGTACTCACCGAGATGGCCGAACTCGCCGAGGCGGGCTGCGTGGGGTTTTCGCAGGCCAATGAGGCGCTGGTCGATACCCAGGTCATGGCGCGCGCGATGCAGTACGCCCGCAGTTTCGGCTTCACCGTCTGGCTGCGACCCCAGGACGCGTTTCTGGCGCGCGGCGGTGTGGCGCACAGCGGGCCGGTCTCGGGGCGGCTGGGCCTGTCGGGCGTGCCGGTCAGTGCCGAGACGGTGGCCTTGCACACGATTTTCGAGCTGATCCGAAGCAACGGCTGCCGGGTTCATCTCTGCCGGCTGTCGTCGGCCGCGGGTGTTGAGCTGGTGCGATTGGCCAAGCGCGAAGGTCTGCCGGTAACCGCCGATGTCGCGGTCCATCACCTGCATCTGACCGATGTCGACATCGGCTACTTCGATACCTCGTGTCGGGTCGAGCCGCCGTTTCGCTCGCAGCGCGATCGCGAGGCGCTGGGTGCGGCGCTGGCCGACGGTACGATCGATGCGGTCTGCTCCGATCACACGCCGGTCGATGACGACGCCAAGCTCTTGCCGTTTGGTGAGGCCGAGCCGGGCGTCACCGGGCTTGAGTTGCTGCTGCCGCTGGCATTGTCCTGGGCGCAGCGTGCCGGTGTGCCGATGGCCACCGCGATTGCGCGCATGACCACCGACGCTGCGCGTATCGCCGGCTGCGAGGGCGGCAGCTTGGCGGTCGGCTCGATTGCCGATGTCTGCCTGTTCGATCCGCAAGCGCACTGGGTGGTGTCGCCTGCGACGCTGCGCAGCCAGGGCCATCACACGCCGTTTGCGCAGCGCGAGTTGCAGGGGCGGGTGCGCGCGACCCTGGTCGGCGGGCGTGTGGCGTTTGGTTGAGGCCGTGCGCCGTCTTTACCGAATTCCTGCGCTGATTGCGCTGCTGCTTGGCGGCCTGGCCACGGTCTTCGGCGTGTTTCCGCTGGTGGGCGATGCGAAGCGCGAATGGCTGATCGCCAACTGGTCGCGCCTGATGATGCGGGCCTGCGGCGCGGTGGTCCGCGAGATGCCGGTGCCGGGCGCGCAATCGCTCAGCGACATGCGCGGCAAGCACGGCGAAGGGCAGGGCCGCATGCTGCTGGCCAACCATATCTCGTGGCTCGATATCTTTGCGATCGACAGCCTCGCACCGGCGTCGTTTGCCGCCAAGGCCGAGATCGCCGGCTGGCCGCTGGCCGGCACGCTGGTGTCGCGCGCCGGTACGGTCTTCATCGAGCGCGGCAAGCGCCATGCGGTGCATGGCGTGATCCGGCAGATGGGTGAGAAGCTGTCGGCCGGTCTGCGCGCGGCGGTGTTTCCGGAAGGCACAACCAGCGACGGCAAGCGGCTGCTGCCCTTTCACGGCAATCTGGTGCAGGCCGCGCTCAACACCGGAGCGCCGCTGGTGCCGGTCGGGTTGCGCTATCTCGACCCCGACGGCGAGGCGAGCCATGCGGTGATGTATGTCGGCGACACCACCTTCATGGACTCAATCTGGCGCATCACCGGCCATTCGCGCCTGATCGTCGAGGTACATGTGATGGCGCCGATCGTGCCGGGCGAGGGGCTCACGCGTCAGGAGGTGGTCCGGCGGGCGCGCGCGGCGATCGGCGAGCGGCTCGGGCTTGAGATCGATGATGCGGTGCCGGAGCAACTGGCCAGGGTGAGGGCGGTGTGAGTTCAACGGCTATACTTGTATAGCGAACAAGAGGAGCCCGTTATGCTTGCCATTCGACTGCCCGATGACATTGAGCAACGCCTTTCGGCGCTTGCCATCGAAACAGGCCGCACCAAGACTGCGCTTGCCCGTGAGGCCATCCTCGAGTACATCGATGACCTGGAGGACTACCACTTGGCCGAGGCGCGAGCTCGGCGCAACCGCAAGACGATCCCGCTTGAGGATGTGGAGCGGGCGCTTGGGCTATAGGATCGAATTCGATCCCGATGCGTTGAAGGAGCTGAAAAAACTCGATCGGCTCGTGCAGCAGCGCCTTGTGGTCTTCTTGAGGACGCGGGTTGGCGCTCTGGAAAACCCGCGTGAAATCGGAGAGGCCCTCGCAGGAGCCCGGTTAGGCAGCTACTGGAAGTACCGCGTCGGGGATTGGCGCATTATTTGCGACATCCAGGACACGCGGGTCCTGGTGCGCGTGCTGAGGCTGGGTCACCGCCGCGAGGTGTATCGCGAAGCCCTTCAGCTCAGCCCCTCGATCGTCCGCCCTGATTAGCGCTATTAGTGTGCCGACGGATCTCGCTCCCGATGGCATTTCACCTGGAACACCTCCCGATCGTGCAGGCTCACTGCGGTCAGTGAGCCGCCCCAGACGCAACCGGTATCCAGGCCAAGCAGATTGGGGCGTATCAGCAGCCCGAGCGTCGACCAGTGGCCGAAGATCACGGTGACATTGGCGGTGCGCCGACCCGGCACATCGAACCAGGGTGTGAGGCCGGGTGGTGCGGCGTCGGCGCCTTCCTTCACCGCGAAATCCATGCCGCCCTCGGCATCGATGAAGCGCATGCGCGTGAGGCCATTGACGATGGTGCGCAGCCGGTCGTCACCCGACAGAGAATGGCTCCAGCGGGTGGGTGTATTGCCGTACATCACCCGCAGGAAGTCGACCCAATCCGGCCCGCTCAGCACTGCCTGGACTTCGGCGGCCAGCGCCACCGTCTCTTCGGGCGTCCATTGCGGAAAGACGCCGGCATGGACCATCAGATGGCCGTCTGCCAGATGGGCGAGTGGGCGGGTACGGACCCAGTCGAGCAGCGCCGGCCGGTCGTCAGCAAGCATGATGTCGCCGAGCGTGTCGCTGCGATGAGTTTTGCGAACGCCGGTGGCCGAGGCCAGCAGGTGCAGGTCGTGGTTGCCAAGCACGACGGTGGCGCGATCGCCCAAGGCCCGCAACCGGCGCAGCGCCGCGAGCGAATGCGGTCCGCGATTGACCAGGTCGCCGGCAAACCAGAGCGGGCGCGAGTTGTCGGGGTCGGCGCGATGCAAGAGCGCCCCCAGTCGGGCGTTGCAGCCTTGCAGGTCGCCGATGGCCAGTGGTCGAGGGATGCTTGTGGGGGAGGTCATCGGGCGGGTGTGTGTGTCTCGGTGCGCTATTTCTGGATGATCGCCCGGGCCGCAATGAAATTGACTGCCATCGCGGCGATCGACCCGACCGCCACCGCAATGATCGCCGATCGCGGATCGGCATTCAGCACACCCTGAAACATCAGCACCGAGACCAGGTAATTGACCGCGCCGCCCACCATCATCGCGCCCACATAGCGCCACCATTCCTGAAACGAGGCCGGGCGCTGTCCGGCGTGCGCGAAGGTGAGACGGCGATTGATCAGCCAGGTGGCCGTCGCGGCTGCGATAAACGAGATCGCACGGCCGAGGTAGAAGCTCATGCCAAGGGCGAGAGTTGCCTGCAGGACGCCGGCATCGACCGCAAAGCCGGCCACGCCTGCCATGCCGAAGCGGATCAGTTGGGAGAGGCGAGGCATGGACGAAAGGCGGGCTGTGTAGCCTAGGTGCCCTCGCCGGTCATTTTGGACTCCGTGTCGGAGACGCCTTCTCTTGCTTCCTTGGCAACCAGCATTAATCGAGTTGGTCCTCCAACCGGCTCCTCAATGCCTCGCAAGTCCTCAGCCGGAGACTTCTGGTCCCTGGGAGCGATAGACTTGAGATCGCCCGCCGGACGGTACTCGGGCACAAGGTGCTTCAGCCAGCCACGCACTTCCGCATCATCGAATGAACGCTGAGAGTCCAGCCAGGCTTCGGCACTGTCTGACCAGCTGGTCTTGGGCAAGTCGGTGGAGTGCTGTATGCGCAATTTTGAATGGTGTGTCGGCAGTGTCGACTCATCGGCGGCGAGCAACTCTTCGTAGAGTTTTTCGCCCGGCCGCAGCCCTGTGAACTCGATGCCGACTGATTCCTCCGACACACCCGACAGGCGGAGCATGTCACGCGCCAGATCAAGGATTCGAACTGGTTGACCCATATCCAGCACGAATATTTCACCGCCTTTGCCCATGAGGCCTGCCTGCAGTACCAATTGCGCAGCCTCGGTCACCGACATGAAATAGCGAGTGATTTCAGGATGCGTGATCGTAATCGGACCGCCGCGGGCAATTTGCTCTTTGAACTTCGGGATGACGCTGCCGCTGGAGCCAAGCACATTGCCGAAGCGAACAATGACGACCGGTAGACCGACTCGCTGGTGAGACAGCTGGAGCATGAGCTCAGCCACCCGTTTGGTGGCGCCCATTACATTGGTCGGGTTGACCGCCTTGTCGGTTGATACGAAAACAAGTCTTTCAACCTTATGGCGTGCAGCAGTCTCGGCGACAATTCGAGTACCAAGAGTGTTATTGCGCACCGCCTGCCAGGCATTCAGTTCCTCAACGAGTGGTACGTGTTTGTAGGCTGCTGCGTGGAATACGATGCGCGGCGAAAAGCGCTCAAAGGTTTCGTCCAGCCTCTGTTTGTCCTTGATGTCACCCACCACTGGCCAAAGCTTGATCTCTGGATGGAGACGCTGGAGGTCCTCGACGACCTGATACAGACCGAATTCGTTGAGCTCAAAGAGAACAATTGCCTGCGGCGCAAAATGTGCGATCTGCCGGCAGAGCTCCGACCCGATTGAGCCGCCAGCGCCGGTGACCATCAATACCTTGCCGCTGAGCTGGCGCAGCAGTCCGCTGCTGTCGAGTTGAACCTGGTCTCGCCCCAGCAGATCTTCGAGTTCGATATGCCGGATTTCCGCCGCTCGATTCGGGCTTTTGAACATCTGTTCCAGGTCGGGTACGACCATCAGTTCAAGGCCTGCCTTTTCGCACAGATCCAATGCCCTGCGGCGAGACAGGGCGTCGCCCTCAGCAATGGCGAAAATCACATGCCGGCAAGATGTTCTCTGAGCGATGCTGGCCGCTTCATCCCACGTACCCAGGACAAGATATCCGGCGATTTCCCGGCCAACCTTGGCACCCGATTCGTCAAGCAGCCCGATCACCCGCCACGAGGCGCTGTGTTCGAGTTCAAGCAACAGCCGGCGCGCCGCGTCCCCGGCACCCATCAGCAGCACCGAACGCCCCTGGCGCCTGACTTCGCTGAACTGGCGATGCTCCTTGAACCAGCGGTACAAGATTCGACCGCCGCCCATGAACAGCAAGAGAATCAGTGGGTTGACGAAGTAAAGTACTCGCGGAACTCCCAGCCCGTGACGCCAAAGCAGCAGGGTGATCGGTACCAGCATTGCTGACACCCCCACAGCTGTGAAGATCCGCTTCACGTCATACATGGAGGCATAGCGCCATATACCGCGGTACAGGCCAAATCCGACGAAGCAGCCAAGTTCGATTACAACAACCAACGGCAGCGTCTTCAGCATCAGACTGGAATCGTCCGCTGAGGCTGAAAATTGATAGCGCGCCATGAAGGTCATCGACCACGCGCAGATCGCGACGCATGCATCAAAAGCGAATGCGACTAGGTTCTGAGGTGCTAAAGCAATCCGTCTAGTCATTTAAAAAATGGTTAGGGTCTGGACTTCCACTGAGCGCCGTGGCCTGTATTCGGACAGAACGATACTCCAAAGACTCCAGTTGACGACTTCCCCGGTGTGGGAGGAGGGCCTGTCAGGCTGTACTGAACAAGAGCGATTTCAGCCTACAGGCAGTTGATGGACGCAGCGACTTTTCGTTGCGCGTCTGCCGAATCGCCTCGATTGCTTTAGGCACGTGCGGTACAGGATCCCTCATGGCCTTCGCTCAATTCGCCGCCTCTTGGCAGTGAATCCGTTCGGCTTTGCCGGCACATCTACCGCCTCTAAACCTCACGGTATGCCTTGCCTGCAAATTCAAAGAGGCGTTCTTTTCACCCTGTCACCTGCACCCTTGCCGCCGACCGTCATAAAGATGTATTTGAAGTAAAGACCGAGTGTCAATTCTTGCAGCATGCGAGCATCGGTTTCCGCCAACAGTTTCGGCGTTGACATGTCGATGTTGTTGACCTGCGCCAACCCGGTAATGCCGGGCCTGACTTCGAAAACGCCGCGAATGTGACGTTCGGCAATCAACTCGGTTTGGTTAAACAAGCAAGGGCGCGGACCAACCAAACTCATCGCGCCCTTGAGCACATTCCAGAGTTGTGGCAATTCGTCAAGCTTGGTTCGACGCAAGAATGCTCCCAAAGGAGTAATCGCTGAGGCATCCGCTAAATGGGAGGCCACAGACGCGGTGTCAGGCCGCATTGTGCGGAATTTTACCAAGGTAAACGGTTTTTGATCGCGTCCAACCCTTTCCTGAAAGAACAGAGGCGATCCAGTATCAAACAGACCCACCACGTAAATGACCAGTAACGCCGGAGCTCCGATAATCAGTCCGGCCAGAGAAAAAACCACGTCAAAGAAGCGAGTCATATCGAGCCATTTTCTGTAATTGTTCTTGCATCGAAACAACCGGCGCCCATCCGAGGAGGTCTCGCGCCTTGGAATCGTCAACCACCAAGGACCCAGTCAACCGGTCTACTGCAGCACCTTTTCCGCGCAGACTTGCCGCCATACGCATCCAACGAACTGGCACTGGTATCAATCTTGGTCTCACTCCATACGCATGTGCCACCCTGAATAGCAGTTCAGTCGTGGACACATGTTCTCCATCAGAAAGCAAGAACACCTCATTCGCCGCACGTGGTGATCGCTCAGGATCAGAACAGAGCGCGATGAAGTCGACGAGATTATCTAGAGCAAGCAGCGAACGCTGATTATGTATAGAACCTAGAGGCAGCGGTAAGCCCCGGCGCAGCCACCGTACCATCGAGGCAAAATTCCCCTTTACCCCTGGACCATAAACCAGAGGTGGACGGATGATCACGACCTCCATGGCGGTTTCGCGAGCGACTACCATAAGTCCCAGTTCGGCTTCGTGCTTGGATATTCCATACGCATCTTCTGGTGAAGGTGCCTTTTCAGCTCGAAATGGATTGCCTGGTGCAGTACGTTCACCACTCACCTTGATGGAGCTGATAAACACAAACCGGCGCACACCTGCCTGTACTGCCTGCCGCGCGAGGGCAAGCGTACCTTGCGTGTTGATCTTCCGATACTCTGCAAGTGGATCGACCGTCAGGTCATTCATAATATGCGCCCGAGCGGCGCAATGGATAACAACCTCCACACCCTGCAAGGAGGATAACCAATTCGTGTCTGGCCCGATTTCGCCAATCTGAGCGACCCGCACCACTGCCGGAAAACTCGCCGCTGAATTACGGACAGCGACAACCAGCGAATCCTGTACGGTCGGAAGCAATCTCTGAACTACAGCATGCCCAATAAAACCAGTAGCACCAGTAACAAGTAAACGGCCAGTCACCGGCTTGCCCCGTTGGCGGTTAGTTCGCGATAAATCGCGAGGTGCGCATCCACCACTTTCTCGATAGCGAATTCCCGTTCAGCCAAAGCCCTGCCTGCAAGTCCCATCTGCTTGCGGCGAATCGGGTCTTCAATGAGGGACTGAACCGCGTCGGCCAGCGCCGTAGAATCCCGAACCGGTACCAAGAGGCCTGTTTTCCCGGGTTCAATCGCATCGCGACAACCGGGATGATCGGTTGTGATCACTGCTCTCCCGCACGCCGCTGCTTCAATCAATACCTTCGGTAGACCCTCGCCATAATATGACGGAAACACTACCAAATTTGACCTGGCAAACAAGTCGGCTATATCAGTTCGAAAACCCATTGGCATAACAATACCCTTTAGACCCCATTCGGCAACTTGCGCTTCAGTCACAGAAGTAGGGTTGTCTGGATCCGGGGAGCCAATAAGCCAGAAGGTCGCCTTGATGTTTCTCGCCAGCAGAATTCGGGCTGCCTCTACGAACTCCACTACACCTTTATCTTTTAACAGGCGAGCGGCGAACGTTACAACAGGTACATCCTCCGGCTCCGGAAAAAAAGAGTAAATCGACAATGGCACGCC
>JAPLQF010000003.1 GCA_026399875.1 Burkholderiales bacterium
CGTTCGACCTTGCCGATCAGTTTCGCGATTTCGTGCCCATGCATCAGCAGCTTGCGGGTGCGGGTGGGATCGGGATTCACATGGGTCGATGCAGCGGTGAGCGGCGTGATGTGCGCGCCGAGCAGCGCCAGTTCGGCACCGCGTACGATGACATAGGCTTCTTTGAGGTGGGCACGGCCTGCACGAATGGCCTTGACCTCCCAGCCTTCCAGAACCAGCCCTGCCTCGAACTTCTCCTCGATGAAGAAGTCGTGAAAGGCCTTGCGATTGTCGACAATGCTCATGGTGTGCCGTCATGACGACGGCCGGGTAGAATTCGACGAGTCTAGCAGCCCGCTTCGGCCTGCGTCCGTCAAGCCCAACCCAGAGCCTCGCATGCCGCTGGTCAACAAGTCGGTTCTCGTTCCCTATGGTGCTTCGCGCATGTTCGAGCTGGTCGAGCGCGTCGAGGACTATCCGCTTTTCCTGCCATGGTGCGGCGGTGCCCAGATCCACGAGCGGACTGACGATGTCATGGTTGCCACTCTGCGAATCGACTATCTCGGCCTGCGCCAGTCGTTCACGACCGAGAACCGTCAGGTCCGCGATCAGCGCATCAGCATGACCTTGCGAGATGGGCCCTTCTCGAAGCTGGACGGCCAGTGGGTGTTCGCGCCTTTGCGTGCCGACGCCTGCAAGATCGAGTTCTCCCTTGACTATGTGTTTGCCGGTGCGCTGCTGTCGCGGGTTTTGTCCCCGGTTTTCGACCAGATTGCCGGCAGTTTTGTCGACGCTTTCGTGCGCCGGGCTGAAACCCTGTATGGCTGAGAACTCAGAGCCGGCATCGGCGGGGCGATTGTCGATCGAGGTGATCTGGATCGGGGTCGAGCCGCCCTGGCGCATGGCAGTCGAGGTTGACGGCGGCACGACGGTCGAGCAGGCCTTGGCTTTGAGCGGGGTGGCGAGTCAGATTCACGATCAGTCGATCGGTGCATCGGCAGATGAAGCAGGCTTGCCGTGGGAGGGCGATGCGATTGGCGTGGCCTGCTTCGGCCGTCGGGTGGCGCTCACCGACCCCTTGCATGATGGCGACCGGATCGAACTGTTGCCCAGGGTGATTGTCGATCCGAAAATCGCCCGCCAGCGCAGGGCGGATCATCGCAGGCGCCTTGCCGGCGAGAGGCGCTGGACGCCCGATCGCGCGGTCTAGGCGTGTCCGTCTAGCTCTTGCAGGCGGCTTTCATCACGTTGCGAGCCTGATCTGCCCGAGCTGCACGCTGGGCATCGTCGAGGACTTCGCGCTCGCCCTTTGAGTTGATCTGTGCCAGACGCATGCCGCTGTCGACTGCCTCGAGATTCGAGCGCGCAAGGGCACATTGCTCGGCCATCTCGCGGTCGCGATCGGCTGTTGCTGCGGTTTTGCGATCGGCTGCGGCCTTTTCTGCCGCGCGCTTTCGCGATTCGAGTTCGCGATCAGCCGGCGTCAGCGGCGCCGCCCTGGTAACGGATGCCGCCTTGTCCTTTGCGACCGCTTGCTCCGCCGATCCACCCGATCCGACAGTTGCAACCGCAGAGGCCTGCCGCACGGGTGCATCAAGCACCACGCTGGGCGCGGCCGAAACGGGAGGCGGCAAGTCGGAGTACACCGTTCGACCGTTGGCATCGCGCCATTTGTATTGCGCAGTCGCGTCAGCGGCGGCGAGAGCCAGCAAGAGGATCGGAAGAAGATGTTGCAACTTCATGATGCCTGAACCTTGAAGTCAGATCGGGTGGTGGCGCTAGCCTATGCCGAAGGCGGGCCGAATCCGCACTGCTGCCGACCGACGGAAACCGGCTCGGGCCGGACGGAGTCGGTATAATTCATTTTTGAGCCGTGAGGCGCCAATGCGACTTGCCAAGAAAGCGCTGACCTTCGACGACGTCCTGCTCGTTCCCGCCTTCTCCGACGTTCTTCCCCGTGATACTTCGCTGTCGACCCGGCTGACCCGTGGCATCACGCTGAACATTCCGCTGGTGTCGGCTGCCATGGATACCGTGACCGAGGCGAGGCTTGCCATCGCCATCGCCCAGGAAGGCGGAATCGGCATCGTCCACAAGAATTATTCGCCAGCCGAACAGGCGCGTGAGGTGGCCCGAGTCAAGCGATTCGAGGCCGGCATTGTCCGCGATCCGATCACCGTCACCCCCGATATGCCGGTGCGCGAGGTGCTCGAGATTACGCGTCAGCATCGCATCTCGGGTTTGCCGGTGGTCGTGGGCAGGCAGGTGGTCGGTATCGTCACCAACCGCGACCTCCGGTTTGAAACACGCCTCGATGAACCGGTGTCATCCATCATGACGCCGCGCGAGCGGCTCGTGACCGTGAACGAGGGCGCGTCGCTCGATGAAGCCAAAGAACTGATGCATCGGCATCGCCTCGAACGTGTGCTGGTGGTCGATGCTGCGTTCACGTTGCGCGGCCTGATCACCGTCAAGGACATCCTGAAGTCCACCGAGCATCCCAATGCCAGCAAGGATGAGTTCGGCAAGCTGCGGGTGGGTGCAGCGGTTGGCGTCGGCCCCGATTCGGATGAGCGGATCGAACTGCTGGTCAAGGCCGGGGTCGATGTCATCGTCGTCGATACCGCCCACGGGCATTCAGCAGGCGTGCTCGATCGGGTGCGCTGGATCAAGCGCAACTATTCGCAGGTCGAAGTGATCGGCGGCAATATCGCCACCGCTGAGGCGGCCAGAGCGCTTGCCGAAGCCGGGGCCGACGGTGTCAAGGTGGGCATCGGTCCGGGCTCAATTTGCACCACCCGTATCGTCGCGGGGGTCGGTGTGCCGCAGATCAGCGCAATCAGTGATGTCGCCGACGCGCTGGCCGGCAGCGGCATCCCGCTGATTGCAGACGGTGGGGTGCGCTACTCGGGCGATGTGGCAAAAGCGCTGGCAGCAGGTGCCTACAGCGTGATGATGGGCTCAATGCTCGCCGGTACTGAAGAGGCGCCGGGCGAGGTCATCCTTTATCAGGGCCGCTCCTACAAGAGCTATCGGGGTATGGGTTCTCTGGGGGCGATGGCCGATGGTGCGGCCGATCGCTATTTCCAGGACTCCACTGCCAACGTCGACAAGCTGGTGCCCGAGGGCATCGAAGGTCGTGTCCCTTACAAGGGTTCGGTGCTGTCGATCCTCTATCAGCTTTGCGGTGGGGTGCGGGCGAGCATGGGCTATTGCGGCTGTCGTACGGTCGACGAGATGCGCACCCGTCCGAGCTTTGTCGAGATCACCTCGGCCGGCATGCGCGAGTCTCATGTCCATGATGTGCAGATCACCAAGGAAGCGCCTAACTACCAGGCCGAATGACATGAACGATCGAATCACCGGACCCATTGCGGCAGCCATCGTCGGCGCGCTGCTGGCGCTTGGTCTGGTCGGCCTGGGGATATCCCTGTCGGCCGGTTTTCTGAAGTACCGTGCTCAGGAAAGAACGGTCGAGGTCAAAGGGCTGGCCGAGCGGGAGGTGCCGGCCAATCTGGCCATCTGGCCGATCAGCTATACCGATACCGACAACGACTTGCCTGCGCTTTATGCGCGCTTCGAAGCGCACAAGGCCGCTATCGAGGCCTTTCTGAAAGAGCGCGAGTTTGAACCCTCAGAGATCACCTTCGGCCCACCCACGATCGTCGATCGCCAGGCTCGCGAATATGGTGAACAAAGCGGCAAGTTCCGTTACCTGGGCCGGGCAGTGGTCACCGTCTATACCCCCAAGGTCAATCAGGTTCGTACGGCAATCGGCAGGCTCGGCGATCTCGGCAAGCAGGGTGTTGTGGTGTCAGGCGAAGGCCCGGGCGTGCAGTTCGTGTTTGATGGTCTCAATTCGATCAAGCCGGCGATGATCCAGCAGGCGGTCAAGAATGCCCGCGAGTCGGCTGGCAAGTTCGCCACCGATACTTCAAGTGCTCTGGGCAAGGTCAAGCGTGCCGCGCAGGGTCAGTTTTCCATCGAAGACCGCGATGCCAGCACGCCGCATATCAAGAAGGTGCGGGTTGTCTCGACGATCGAGTATTACCTTCAGGACTGAGGCCGAATTCACGCCATGCACGACCGGATCCTGATCCTCGACTTCGGCTCGCAAGTCACCCAACTGATTGCCCGCCGGGTGCGCGAGGCAAATGTTTACTGCGAGATTCATCCCAATGACGTGAGCGATGCCTTTGTGCGCGAGTTCGCACCCAAGGGCGTCATCCTGTCCGGCAGCCATGCCAGCACCTACGAAGAGCAGGATCTGCGCGCGCCGCAGGCGGTCTGGGACCTTGGCGTGCCGGTGCTGGGCATCTGCTATGGCATGTTCACGATGGCGGTGCAGCAGGGCGGGCAGGTTGAGGCAAGTGCGCATCGCGAGTTCGGCTATGCCGAGGTTCGAGCGCACGGCCATACCCGATTGCTCGATGGCATCCAGGATTTCGCGACCGCCGAAGGCCACGGCATGCTCAAGGTCTGGATGAGTCATGGCGACAAGGTCACCGCCTTGCCGCCCGGTTTCAAACTGATGGCCAGCACGCCGAGTTGCCCGATTGCCGGCATGGCCGATGAATCACGCGGCTATTACGCGGTGCAGTTTCACCCCGAAGTGACCCATACCGTGCAGGGCAGGGCGCTGCTCGATCGCTTCGTGCTCAAGATTGCCGGTGCCAGGCCCGACTGGGTGATGCGTGACCATATCGACGAGGCGGTGGCGCTCATCCGTCAGCAGGTCGGCGATGAGCAGGTCATCCTCGGTCTGTCGGGTGGGGTCGACTCAAGTGTCGCGGCGGCACTCATTCATCGCGCAATCGGCGATCAGCTCACTTGTGTCTTTGTCGATCATGGTCTGCTGCGACTGAACGAGGCGCAGATGGTCATGGAGATGTTCGTGGGGCGGCTCAACGCCAAAGTCGTTCATGTCGATGCCAGTGCCGAGTTCCTCGGTGCGCTCAAGGGCGTGACCGACCCCGAGGCCAAGCGCAAGAGCATCGGCCGTGAGTTTGTCGAGGTCTTTCAGCGCGAAGCCGGCAAGCTGCGCAACGCGAAGTGGCTGGCGCAAGGCACGATCTATCCGGATGTCATCGAATCGGGCGGTGCCAAGACCAAGAAGGCCACCACCATCAAGAGCCACCACAATGTCGGTGGCCTGCCCGAGACGCTCGGTCTGAAGCTGCTCGAGCCCCTGCGCGATCTGTTCAAGGATGAGGTGCGAGAGCTTGGTGTGGCGCTCGGTTTGCCGCCCGAGATGGTCTATCGGCATCCCTTCCCCGGCCCAGGGCTGGGCGTCCGAATCCTGGGCGAAATCAAACCCGAATTCGTGTCGCTGCTTCAGCGTGCCGATGCGATTTTCATTGAAGAGCTGCGCGCCTGTATTGACCCGGCCGATGGCAAGAGCTGGTACGACAAGACCAGCCAGGCCTTCACGGTGTTCCTGCCGGTCAAGAGCGTGGGCGTCATGGGCGATGGTCGCACCTATGACTATGTGGTGGCGCTGCGCGCAGTCCAGACCAGCGACTTTATGACCGCCGATTGGGCCGAGTTGCCTTATTCGCTGCTGAAGAAGGTATCGGGTCGGATTATTAATGAGGTTCGCGGCATCAATCGGGTGGCTTATGACGTCTCGAGCAAGCCGCCTGCGACGATCGAGTGGGAATGATTCGGCGTCTTCCTGGGACTATCGAAGACAGTCGATAAACGGTCGTAAGTTGTTGATATATATGGATAAAAGTCTTTCAGGATCTATCGGGGACTATCGGGGGGATGAGGTTCAGATTGACGGTAGTTCTGGCGGTAGATCCTGAGTGGCTAGGGTCCCCGAAATTTCTACCGTCACACCGGATTAAGTAGTGACGGTATAGGAAAGACAAGAAACGTATTGCAGGACAAGCACTTAGCGTCGATGTAGCCGCTTCTTTCGGCTGACGGTAGAATTCTCCGCCAAGGAGGGATCGCCGATGCTGTCAGATGGCACGCTACGAGGGCTGAAGCCGCAGGCTTCGCTCTACAAGGTCGCCGACCGTGACGGGCTCTACGTGGTCGTCACCCCGCGCGGCACCATCAGCTTCCGGATGGACTACCGCCTGAACGGGCGGCGCGAAACGCTCACCATCGGTCGCTACGGCACGAAGGACGGGATCTCCCTGCTGATGGCTCGCGAGCGCTGCATGGAGGCGCGCAAGGCCATCGCGCAGGGCATCTCGCCCGCCCAGGAAAAGCAGCGCGAGAAGAGCCGCCAGGCCGAGGCCCAGACCTTCGGCGAATACACCAAGCGCTGGCTGGCCGAGCACCGCATGGCGGACAGCACCAAGGCCATGCGCAAGACGATCATCGACCGGGACATCCTTCCGGTCTTCCAGAACCGCCGCATGGCCGAGATCGGTCCCGAGGACCTGCGCGCCCTGTGCGCCAAGATCAAGGGGCGCGGTGCGCCGGCCACGGCCGTCATCGCCCGCGAGATCGTCAAGCTCGTGTTCGCCTACGCGGCCATGCACGGCGATAAGGCGCCGAACCCTGCCGACGAGGTCGGGCCTTCCTCGATCGCGACCTTCGTGCCGAAAGATAGGGCGCTGTCGCCCTCCGAGATCCGGCTGATGCACCGCCTGCTGGAGACGACAGCGACGCTGCCGACCATTCGGCTGGCCCTGCGACTCGTGCTGCTGACGCTGGTGCGCAAGAGCGAACTGATCGAGGCGACCTGGGACGAGGTGGACTTCGAGAACGCAGTTTGGTCGATCCCGAAGTCGCGGATGAAGGCGGGCAAGCCGCACAACGTCTACCTTTCGCAGCAGGCGCTGGACATCTTCATCGCGCTGCACACCTGCGCGGCCGGGTCGAAGTTCGTCCTGCCGTCGCGCTACGACGCCGATCGCTGCATGTCGAAGGCCACGCTCAACCGCGTGACCCAGGTGATCGCGCCGTTCACCGTGCACGACCTGCGGCGCACGGGGTCGACCATCCTGAACGAGCTGGGCTTCAACGGCGACTGGATCGAGAAGTGCCTCGCTCACGAGGACGGCCGCTCATCGCGCGGGGTCTACAACAAGGCCGAGTACGCCGAGCAGCGGCGCCACATGCTGCAGGAGTGGGCGGACATGATCGATGCGTGGGTGGCGGGGGAGAGCCACACGCCGACGCTGTTGCCGCCGAGTATGAAGGTGGTGACGACGGCGGCGCCGGTGTGATGGTCCGATGCCGTTCGATGAGGATGCGCGTCGATCGCGGTGGGACTATCCGATTCGCCCGAGCGACGGCTAAAGACTGACTACGATCATTCAACTGCGCTCTGCGTGGACCCGCAAGCGACCCGCTACGGTCATTCATGCTGGCGATTCGGAATCCCTGAAGCTGCCACTCGGCGCCGCTCGTCAAACCAGATGCGCAGCTTGCGCAGCACCGCGAGAGTTTGCTCGACCTCTTGTGCCGACAGTATTTCGGCAACGCCGTCCAGCCCGCGGCCAAGCTTGGCCACCGCGCGGTCTCTGGCGCGTCGGCCCTCGGCGCTGAGACTGACGCGCTTGCCGCGACCATCGTTCGGGTCGGCCTGCACCGCGATGTAGCCATTCTCAAGC
>JAPLQF010000044.1:0-26114 GCA_026399875.1 Burkholderiales bacterium
CTGTTCGAAACGCTCAACCGCTACGAAATCGACAATACCGTCAGCGGTGCCGCTCACCGGCGGGGAGTCTATTGCTTCGTCAACAAGCACGTGCTGGTGACCGAGACGCCCTATGACGCACGCTGGTTCTTGCGCGCGCGGCTATCGACGCCGGGGCGCGGGCTGCTGGAGGAACGCCGCGCTCGCCTTGCCATCGCCAGCAGCCAGATCGAGGCGCCGCCTCGCTTCGATATCGGCCCGGACGATGTGCACCCGACCACCTATATGGCGCTCGCCAAGCGCTTCCGTGCGCAGGGGCTGACCCCGCCGCCGCAGGCCACCATGCACCTTGCGCGCACCTACAAGTGCGATTCCTCTAACGCCAGCGAGGAGCGCGCCGAGGGCCTTGAAAAGATCGCCAAATCGGCGATGCCGCTGTTAAAGCCCTATCGCCGTTACCTCATTACCGACACCATCGAAGTGCCCGATGGTTACATGGTGCAGGAAGTGCGTCTGACAGTTGATCACGGGGCCAATGGCCTGTCGATCCCGGTCGATCTGCCCTTCAAGCTGGGCGCCACTTTTGTCGCGATCCCCATGATGGCCCCCATGATGGCCCTTTCCCCCATCTTGGTGCCCGTGGCACTGTGGCAGGTGTTACAGCTAGCTTCGCCGCTATTCCACCACAATACCGATTCTTCGGCCGTTACCTCCACCATCGGCAATGAGACGCAACAGAGCAACTACTTCTTTTTCGAGCCGGAATTCCTGATCCGCGAGATCTTTCAGCTGTTCGGCAGCTTTTCGGCGCTGGGCGAAGGGGTGGTTGCGCAGATCCGTGAATGGGTGGACCAGCTCGACGATCGACTGGGCGAACAGGCGGTGGAATTGGCCGGCGCAATGCAGGATGTGGCCCAGGGCGTAGCCGATGCGGTGCGAGGGGTGTTCGATACGATCGGCAATGCGCTGAGTGCCTTCAGCCTCGCCAATCCCGACGTGCCCGGCGTGATCAACGCGATCCTGTCAGCCTTCGCCAATTTCGGTGGCCTGTTGACGAGCAATGCGGCGCGCATTCCGACCACACTGTTCGACCCCTTCACCGAATTCCTGCAGGATGTGCTCGGGCTGGTGTCCGAAGCGGCTGAAAGCGCCTTTTCCGACCTGCTGGCCGCGCTGGTGGCGCAGTCGGACAACAGCCAGCTCCTCGCCTACGGCGACAGCTACGGCACCACCGGGGCATTGCCTGTGGCTTGCAATATCGTCGCGATCAAGCCATCGGTGACAATCACCCTCAACGCCTGCATCGCGCGGACCGACCGGGCGCTCGACGATTGGAGGCTGCAGACCTACGAACGCCTCTATCAGGCCTATCTGCAGCAGGCCGCCGAATACGAGGCGCGGGCCTTTTCGCACAGGTTGGAAGCCCAATCACCCGGCACGCTGCGGCAACTCGAACAGCGCGCGATCCGCGTCCACGTGATCGCCGCGCTCGATGCGCTCCACCCGCCCGCAGGCGGGGCAGCGGCGGGGATCGGGCCGGAGCGGATCGAGCTGTTCGAGCACGGGATCGACTGGGACAACATCACCTATCGCAGTTTCAATTATGGCCCGGACATGCGCGAGTTGCGCGACGAGCGCGAGGGGCTGTATCACGGGGTCGATGCAGCCCATCGAGGCTTTCTGGGCGCAGCCTGGGCCGAGGTGCTGCTACCGCTGAGCGGCAACGCGGTGCTGGAACGCGCGATGCTGGCCTTCATTGAGAGCGGCAATGCCCAAATCGGCGCGGATCTCACCAATCATGAACTGGCGCAGCTGTGGCAGGACTTGATCACCCGGCGGCGGATCTTCGCGGACACACCCGAGCCCATCAACTACCCCCCCGTCGTGCTACCCACCGATCTGCTGGTAGTGCGTCAGGACGACAGCCTGCCCGCCGTACCGCCAGCGCCATAGGGCAAGGGGAAGATGATGCTTTCCAAGGCGCCAGAGAAGGTGCTCGTGGGGTCGTTCCTGCAGGCCAGCACGGCCGGCTTTGGCGGCAAACGGATGCTCGAAATGGAAGGGCTCGACAGCGAGGGGCGGCTCTGCCGGATCACTATCACCCTCACATTCGCCGACCGCTTCACTCGCGAACAGCGCTGGGAGCGCCGCTACCCGCGGAATCTGCCCGTTCCTGAACAGTGGCCCTTCGCGATGCGGGTCGACCAGCCGGTGCGCTACAACTTGGGGCTCCGCAGAAAGCCGTTGGCTCATAGCGCGGTGCGCATTCGCGTCTATGCACTGCACGGCGTGCAGATCACCGCCGAAATCGTGGTCGGCTCCGAAGTGAAGCGGCCGTTGGAGAATTTCGAGGATCTGGACGATCTCGCGATCGAATTCATCGTTCACCGGCTCGACAGCCCCTTGCAGCTTCCCTTGCCCGGCACCGAGCCGCTGCCGGGCGAAGTTCTGCCCAAGTATCCGGTGATCAGCAGCGACAAGCCAGATCTGGGCGGGGTGCCCTTCTCTCTCCTGTTCAAGTTCCAGGTCGAGACGCGGCCCGACGGGGTCGACATCACATGGTGCATCACCCGTCAGGTGCTACGCCTGAGGTTTACCAAAATCAAAATGGGCGACTGCGGGATCGCTTGGTATTTCAATCCCTCCCCCAAGCTGCCCAAGGACGGCAGTTTCTACAATTTCAATGATCTGCTGCACGTACGTATCTGCGGCGACATAGAGGTCAAGGTGACCAACCCCGTGCGCCCGGACGAAGGCTACAACACCGCGCCCGCCTTCGGCGAACTCATGAATGGGTTCCGCGCCCGCTACGAGATTGGCTTCAAAGGCAAACTAGGCACGGCAGATCGCTATTTCGCCGATCCGCTGGCAGCGGAAATCTGTGCGCAGATGATCGACGCCGGTCGCCCCGCAAAGGAGCACCCGGATTTGCAACGCGATATCGCTGGCGCGCTGTTCTTCCGGCTCGAAAAGGTCGCCTGTCTCTCGCAGATCCCTGCCGCCGGCGAGCCTTTCGAGGTCGCCAAGGACATCGCGCCCGGCAATTTTGATGCCTGGCGCAACGGCCCACCCAGCTTGATCGCGGAATTCACCAAGTTGGGGATCGATCTTGGCATCGGCTTTGTGCCGGTGATTGGCGATGCCGTCGATTTTGCCGAATTCAACCACGCGCTGGCGACCGGGGAAGACCGCTGGGGCCGTGAGGTGGCCGATTGGGAAGTGACGCTGATGGGCCTTTCTGCGATCCCGGCGCTGGGCGTTATCTTTCCTTTGGTCAGAAAGGGCTTGCCGCTGTCCCGGTCGATGCTGGCATCGCTTATCCGCGCGTTGACCTGACGCGCGTGGCGCGCAGGATCAATAGGCCTGTTTGTAAGGCAGTAAGCCGAGCAGCCTCACCGCCAAATCGACCACGGTTTCATATTCATGACCATAGGGCATTAGCTTCGCCTTAACCGGCAAAGCGACGCTGCTGGCCTTGACCCCAGCCGGGCTTGCCTGTTCCACCCCGATCGCCACGAGATTTTCCGCGCCCTTGAAGTTTTTGAGCCTGCGCTGGGCGTAGACGCGAAGCTCTTCTGCCTTTTCAGCAGCGCTCAGATCGCCCTTTTTCGCCAACTCCTCTAACCGCTTCCATACCGGTTCGGTTTCCTTAACGACAAACTGACCATCTTCGAACACGGCGCCCGAAAGCTTGATGACATCCTTTGCGTTCACTTGTGTAATGTTGCCCTTGGCATCGACTTTCAGGACGGTGCGAAATCCTAGCGCGATCATCGTCTCGATATCCTCCTGGGTCTTGACCATCTGTTCGGCGATGGCCTCGATCCCGCGGCCGGTGACCTTGCATTCGTGGATCGCTCGGGCAAAAATCCCGTTGCTGAAGGTGGCGATAATGCCGTCGGTGAATTCCTGTCCGATCTGAATCTTCGTCATTGCCTCGGCCCTCTCGAGCTGCTCTGCGGCGCGCAATTCTGCCTCGTTCGAGAAGGAGGCTTTTCGCCCAGATCCGGCGAGCGCGGATCTTTTGGCCTTGTCGGTCGAGGTGCGCAACGAACTAACGCGAGGCGACAACAGGATGAAGACGTCCCTCGACTGCTCAGCGGCCATTTCCGCGGCGCGCTTGTGCAAGTTAAGGAAGGATAGCAATTCGCCCAGCGGGCCCTGTACCGCGCTGCGATCGGCCATTCGAAACAGGCGCGTCGCGTGCGCCGCCGGAATGTCGGGCAGCTTGCTGAGCGCCATCAGATCCCAAAGGCGCCTTGCAAAATCGGCGGCATCATCGCCTCCTGCCCGCGCGCCGCTTTTCGAGACCAGCAACTCCAGAAACAGCGCATCGCCTAGCAGCGCTCGCGCCTTCTTAAGGGTGTCAAACACCGCCTGCATCTGCTGGGGCGACGATACAGACATGTGGTCGGCAAGGCGGATCAGTTTGTTGGACAGACCCAGCAGGTGCCCTTCCTTTTCGGCCGCGATTAGGCCCCTCAGCGCTTCCCGTGCATAGCGGTTTCGCGGTTGCATAAGGAATTCGGCAAAGTTCTCGGCTTTGCCGCCTGACGAGAAGTGGCGGCGGTAGGAATCGACCAGCCCCGGCAGCAGAATCAGCGCATCGGGGCCCAGCTTTTCCAGCATGGCCTCCAGCAATTCCGGGGTCATGGTGCCAAGTTTGCCCAACAGCCGTTCGGACAGGAGTTTGTAAAGCTCGTCCGTCGCCGCTTGTCGGATCTGTTCGGTCTTGCCGGTCAGCCCGGCCATGATGCCGGCAAGATGGGGATCGGCCTCTGCGGCGCCTGTCAGCTTGCGCGCAGTTTCTGTGGCGGTGGCAAGGATCGTTGGGTTTACGCGGCTGAGATCAAGCACGCCGACGAGCACCATACCTGAAGCAACCTGCTCTGCCCCCTTTGGGTCGAGCGCGTCAGCAAACCTTTTCAGAGCCGCCCGCAGATTCTTCTTCGCGTTGAGATTCGCCACTGCGCGTCGCTTTCCCCCGTCCGCCAGGGAATGGTTGATAGCTTCTCGCCCCCGAAAGCAGACAGGTCTGAGCTAGAGTTAGGCCGCCTCGAAGATCCGTTTCTGAGCTGATCAGGCATATTCGCTTGTGGTGAGATGGCCAAGCGCGCCATGGGTTGGATGCTCGCTTTAGTCCAGTCGCCTGTACTCGACGACCTGCTGTGCTCGTTCGATCGATTGAAATTTATGAACGTTCGGGCACTAGTCCGTGGACCGAGACCCAGCCCTCTGCTGATCTAGCACCATTGTTCGATTTCGTCGCCTTCGCACTATCAACGCGAATGCTTTCTTTACCTCAAAAGGATAGCACTCGGCACACGGTAATCATGCCGCTTTGAGGGCACAACTACCTCGTAGCGCAGCGTTTGGGCATGGCTACCTCGGGTTCACCTCCCCAAGTACACCGCCGTCACCTGCTCCCTCTCAGGTCCTAACTCCGCGCTGACCTTGAGCTGCGCTTCCTGATCGATCGCCAATCGATCGCCGGGTCAATCAGAATCGAATCTATATGCGGCGCAGCCAAGAGCGACGTCCTCGTGATGGCCAGCGCGGCTAAAAAAGTCTTAGATTACCGAATGAAGCGATCGTTTAGTGCAGTGGCTCAGGTTTGACCAGATATAGGCCCCTGATGAAAATTCCCGTCACCCTGTTCGTGGGTAACCAACTCAGCCTGCCTCGAGCCTTCTGTTCGAATCGACTGCGGCAAGCAAGTGGCTCGCGAGTGCCGATGGCGCAAAGGGCTTGCGAAATACCGTGACCGAAGGCGATGCAAGAATCCGAGGGTTGCCGGTCAAGTCAGCGCCTGTGATCAGCACGCGCTTGGGCGAGTAGCCCAGCCACGCATCGATCGACTCGAAAGCGTCCAGGCCATTGAGGCCAGCCTGCAGCGCATAGTCGCTAATGACTGCATCAATTATTCGATCCGACCCGTCATGGGATGCCTTAAGCGTTTCCATGCTGGGGCCAGATGAGACGATGACGCCCCAATCCTCCAGCAGATCAGAGATCGCCACCCGCGCCTCGCGATCGTCTTCGAGAAGCAGCACATAGGCGCCTCTTAGCGACTCAAAGGCAGCGTCATCGAGCCGGTGCTCAGTCGTCCAAGGCTGGAATGCTTTGACTGAGCCGGTCGTATCCGTTTCATATGGAATGGTCAGCGTGAAACGCGTGCCACGGCCAAGACGCGAGCTGACCGAAATCCTGTGGCCCGGCAACTTTTCAACGATGCGTCGCACCAGGAAAAGTCCCAAGCCAAGCCCGCTCATCCGATCTTCCTGATTGGATTTCAGCTGATGGTAGGGGAGCCAGATTTCATCGATCTTCTCTGGACTGATTCCGATGCCGGTATCGATCACCTCGATGCGACAGGCACCGCCTCGAACTGATGCAGCGATCAACACGCCACCTTGCCAGTCCGGTTTTGCCGGGGTGAACTTGATTGCGTTTGCGACCAGATTGCCAATCACACGAAAGAGCGACTGCCGATTGCTCAAAATCATCAGCGGGGTCAAAGGAAGCCGAATACGGCAGCGCAGTCCAACGCGCTCGGCCTGGGGGGCGTAGGTGTTCAGCAGGGTCCGCAGCAACAAGGAAACGTCGACGTACTCAGCGTTGAAATTGTCGATGTCACGTTCATCGTCTGCCACGTTCAGGACATGATCGAGCGAGCCACCGAGCAGTTCGATTGCGGTGCGGGCCTTGCGGGTCTGGTCGGTTGCAGCGGACAAATCGCTGCGCTCGAGGTTGCGTGAAAGCAGATCGAGATGCATGACAGCCGCAGTCATCGGTTGTCGCAGATCATGATTGATCGCGGCAATCAGACGCTCTTTATCGCGCTTGGCTTCCTCGACTTTCGCAAGCGCCTCCTCGGCAGATCGCTTGGCAACTTCGGCAGCCTGTCTCTGGACATCCGCGGCCCGCCGCGCGTCTTCAGCGGCCTGCCTTGCCTTTACCAACTGGCCGCGCTGAAGAAACAGAATTCGCTCGCGCCTTTCAGCCAACCTCGACATCACGTGGCTGGCACCAAGCGCCACGGCGTAGTAAAGGGCCTGTCGAAAGACGAGCGGGAAAGGCGCTGTGGCGAACGAAAAGCTGAGGACAGTAGCTGCAAACAACAACGCGAGAATCAGCGCCAGTTTTGCTGGCAGCCTCATCATCGTGTTGATCCAGAAAATGCCAAAGATCGTCGCAGGACCAATGGACACCACCACGACGGTGGCATTCGGACCCGGGTTAGGTAAGACCTCTCGAAACACCAGGTAAACAAATACGGCTGAATTCACGACCACAGCAGCCGAGACGAGAAGCGTCGTCTGTGGCCATTCGACCTTCTTCAAATAAATTGCGGCGGCACACGATGCAAGAACCCCAATGATGAATAGCCGCAGCAACACACCGGAGACGTCGTGAATGAATCCGCCGATCCAGGAGACGCCGGTTATCGAGGCCGGAAAAGAAAAGGCCAACAGGACGGCCCACAGGAATCCCATGGTGAGCAATCCGACTGGAATCCAAAGGGCATCCCTGGAATCCGTCTCGCGGCGGAACTCATACTCGAGATCTTTATTCCAGACGAAATCTCGAGTCGATGAGTATTCATCCGCTAGAGCCGGCATTGAGGTTCTCCATGTTTACCGGATACCAACCTCGCGCGATTACGGCGCGCTGCTGAAGTGATCAATGTATGCGAATGCTTCCGATCGGGGTTAGACGCGAAAGGCTTAGAGCGCTCCAAAATCCGCGAGTTCTTCAATGCTTTGCTCAATTCCTGGCAGCTGAAATTCGGTACTCGGCGCTGATGGGCGGGTAGCAAACGCCAATGTCTTGCGCGCAACCCTGGGCGGTCACAACCAGGGTCGATGGGATACTCGTTTGCCGGATCAGAACCTTCGCGCTCACCGAGCCGCCATAAAAGAGCACGGTCTTGCCGAGTACCCGATCGAACCTGGATTCAGGCGTTGGCAGCTCCACCCGCTCGATGTCCGTACCGACGAACTTGAAGCGGTCGTGGTGCAGCACGAAGCCCGGTTGCATGGAGAAGTTAAAAACGACTGTGCTGGGATCGATCTGTCTGGACTGGATGCGAAAGGCCTGCTCGGCAGGCAAGAGTTGCAGCTGTGCGTGAGCTGGGCCAACAAGTGCGGCGAAGAGAGCGATTGATCTGGCCAGCCTGAGGGCCCCCATCACTGCGGCCTCGTGCCGAAGAGACGGCTCCAGTGCACCGAGCCTCCCCGTTCCACAGCAACGGAGGACTTCTCGCTGGATAGCCGCATCATCATCAGCATCGGATTGCGGCCCGTGGTCCACCATCGCCCGGCCTGCGATGACATCAGGAATCGATCTTCAAGCGCATCGAGGGCGGTGATCAGCTCGCGCTTGTTTGACCGCTCCTCTTTGCTGACCACCTCGAGCAACTCGGTCTGGTCAATGCCGGGTTGAACAAACGCTTCTCTGGCCAGTGCATATCCGTTGTGGCCCGCGTAATAGATGATCTCGCTTGCGATATCCCGAGGCACCGGGACGCACATGCAAGGAAACGGGCCGGTGAAGATCGTGCCTCTTAACCACCACTCGTACTGGATGCGAAGCCGCAAGACGTCCTGGCGTGCACGCAAGACACCGCAGCAAGCGTTGAAGGTCAGGCGACCGTTGTCGGTCATGGTGAAGAAGAAGTCGATGGCTGCGGCAATGTCGTGAGCTTTGGATGTGCGTCGAAAAAGAAGGTTTGCATGGTGATCGATGAGCGAAAACGCGAATCGATCCGCACCAGCCTCGAAGTCTTCCTCGGTGATGTGGCTTAGAGCTTTCGGTCGTCGTCGTCTTGCAAGCTTGGGAAAACCACTGTCCGGGGCATGATGAGGTTCTTGATCACGATCGAATGCGAGCGGCTGATCGTCTTCAGAATCCAGACCATCCAAAGAAAGATCGTGCTCAAGATCGTCAAAAACGCCGGCGTCAAAAAGGCTGAAATCAGCCCCCCGATCGCCGAGCGCAAAGGACTCCAGATGATCGTGATCACCACCGCGATGCATGTCAGCACCAGGTAGATCTGGGTCGTATTCGACATCCGTGTTGTCCTCCAGGGTGCTCATGAGTTTTTCTGCTTGCGATTGTTGATGGCGGCTGTGTCAGGGGTGAAGCCGCTCGCTGCAGTGCTCGATGCGGTACTGGCTGTGCTGCGCGGTGCTGTGCCTGGTGCTGCAGTTTCCGCGGCGCCCTGCGCCTTTTGAAGCGCGGCCACTTTGGCCTGGTCAGCGTTCAGGGCTTTCTGATCCTCTTCCTGTGCCTTTGCAGTCTCTTTGCGAACGGCTGCGGTAGACAGATAGCGATCGACATTGGCAAAGAACCCCGCGGGCCGCCAGCGGATGCCATCGATCACAAGGCCTGATGCGCGAAATCGATTGACCCTGAATTCGCCAAACCGCGCCTGCGATTCTTTGTCGAACTTGGTCATCGGGATGCGAATGTTGAAGATCTGATCGCCCCCGTAGGTCATCACTGCCTCGCCCTTTTGCAGGCCTTTCAGCTCGTCGGGGGTGATGATGTACATCTCCTGCTCGCGCTCGCCGCTGGCCATCGAGGCGCCCGCACCCATGTTCGAATCCGGCAGGTGTCGCAATACGCTCATGCTCGAGGACTCGGCGGTCGTGCCGGAAAGGCTGCGCAGCACACCGATCTTCTTGCCAATCAGCTCGGCCGCTTCCTCGGCTGTGCCTTGCGTGCCGACCTTGAAGATTAGCTTCGTCCAGGCGTTTCCGATCACCATCTCGTAGAGCTCGTCGCTGATGGCCTGGAAGTTCGCAACCGTCTGCACAGCCGGCACGAAGAACACATGGGCCGATCGGCTTTGTTCGGGGATTCGGCTCCAGTTTTCGTTCAGGTACGAGCCCGCTTCATCGCAAAAGGCCATAAAGGGTGGCCAGGGGCGATCCTTCTCGGGCAGCTTCTGGAGCCAGGAGATTGCGGTCCGAAGATCGGCAATCACCATGCGCCCGAAGTTGCGCGCGGTGGTGTCTTTGCCCATGGTGGGGAGAGCGCAATAGACGATCTTGTTGCCCCGGATCGCCTCGTACAGGTTCACCTCCGGATCGTAGGTGTTCATGATCTGGCCGAACTTGCCAGTGCCAAAGGAATAGAGGCGCCCGCCGATGCCGCCAAAGACATCCTTGAGCTTTTTCATGTCGATGCCACCGGCCGGATTCTGTGGCGAGGGTTGCACGCGAAACTTGTCCAAAAAGAGCGTGAACTCCTTGAGCTCAGCCGAGCCCGGTGCGGCAGTGGCGAGCTTTCGCTCGAGCTCGAGCATCGCGCTGCCGTTCATCAGCAACACGGTCAGATCAATCACGTTGTAGGCCAGGCGCGCGCGCTGCAAGGCCCGGATGAGTGTGGTGAGCGCCTGCTTGGCCTCTTGCTTGAAGAAGTCCGCACCTGGGTTGGTTTCGGTCGAGGGGATGAGCTGCAAAATGCCGTCGGCCTTCTCATCGGCATCGCCAAAGAGCACCGGGTTGTAGGTGTTGGAGTTGTCCGGGTCATCGGGGTTGATGACCAGAAAGTCGTGCTGCCGGCCGGTGTAGCAGCAGTAGTGATAGATCTGAGCAAGGTTTGCCGCATCGATCTTGCCGTCGATGAAAAGCAGGCCGCCGCCGCGCTGGATCTGCTGGAACATCAATAGAGACGCAGCCACCGTCTTGCCCACACCGGACTGGCCGATGATGAACAGATGCCGCATCAGATGCTCGTCATCGATGTAGATGGGTTTGCCAGAGTCGGTGGTGTAGCCAACCAGCAGGCCGCCTGTTGTCGCACCCGGGTTGTGGTCGGGCTCAAGTGGTGACTCATCGGATCGGATCTTCAGGCTCGAGGCCAGTGCATGTTCGCGTCGCCACGGCTCCATTGCCCGCCAGGCAAGCCAAGCGCCACCGGCCATGGTGCAGGCAATCGGAAGCAGCGAATACGGAAAGCTAGCCAGTTGCCCGGACAGGGCAGGGGAGGTGGCAAGCAGACCGCATCCCACAGACAGGGCAGCGAGGGTATCGCTCGTTCCTCCCACTTTCAGGTTGTAGAAGTGCGCCAAGCCCACATCGAACTTGCGCCGGAAGTTGCTTGTCGCCGTCACTGGGGAACGCCCCACTGGCCAAGTGCTACGACGGTTACCTCATCGAGTTGAGTTGAGTCGACCGCATCGACCCGATGAAAGATCATGAGTGCGAGCAGTTCGGTTAGCTGCTTCGATTCGCGAGGCAGCGTGTAGTCGACGATCGGATGGGCGTTCAAGCACCGGGCGATGGATTGCTCCACCTGAGTCAGCGTGATCCGCGCGGCTGGTGCAGAGTGGTTTGCTGTGTGCTTTGCTGTGTCCATCTGCGCTGTCCTTTCGTCTTGTTGGTCTTTGCCTAAAAGAAAAAAGCCCAAGTCCGAAGGACGAGGGCTTTTGGGGAGGTGCTTACATGGTGTAAGCGGCCTTGAGCGAAGACTCTTCAGATTCCGAAGAGATTTCGCGCTTCTCATAGAAGTCGTTGAACTTTTGGTTCACGACATCCATGAGTTCGCGGTGAAAGTCGAGAGTGACTTTCGCTCGCCGTTTTGCGTAGGTCTCGCGGTCGTCAGGCGAAACACCTGCTGACTCGAGTGCCTGCAAAGCAGATTCAACACGAGGAACCAACGCGTCCTTCGGGTTCACAGACAGAACTTCAGATCCGTTTTGCTTGAAGGTGCAGCTGTGGTTCGCAAAGGCGCGGGAAGCGCCTTCTTTCTGGGTGTAAGTCGCAAACAGTTCGATCTGCGAAAACTGGCCAGGTTCTGCATTGGCCAACTTCCTGACTGCCATTTGAGCGGCAGGCTGAGACAGGTCAACGCTGACGTAGTAGCGACCAGAGTCATCTCTAAGCCCAATCTGAAGATAGGGCGTCGGGCGACCGTCTACTACTTTGTCGACAACGCGGGCACTGGTGAGATACCCGGTGACGTTGCAGCTGGTCACACCCTTTGCGCGAAGAGCAGCAATGGCTTTTGCGGAAGGGGTTTCGCCGACATTGCCGGTGAAACCTTTCTTCACTTCGCTTTCTCCAATGACAGCCTTGGCCTCACGAATGAGACCTTCAGACGCGTCATTGCTGACATAGAGCATTCCGAGGAATGCGCTGTACCGCAGATTGGTGACGGGGAGGATGTTCTTCGTTTGCTGGATAGCCATGATCATTTCCCTTGATAGATGGGATTGGTAGGGCCTCGGAGTCGAGGCGTTCGGTATTGCGATCAGGACATCCGTTGCGATGTTGGTTACTTTGTTGATGTGAATTATAGTAAACGTAGCGGCGTATAATTTCGCATATGCTTTGTTTCAAACACGACGACTTTGCATACGGTGATCCTTCTGGATGACTGACGGCAGTCGGCAATCTCAGGGGAACGAAAAGTGTGGAAACCGCTCTCGATGGCGTTCTTCGTGGCCTGCGTGGCCTGGTTCGTCGCGATCTTCGCCAGCACCGACCCGAAGGTCCGAATGGACCGGACGTGCTTGCCGGTCGAGTATTCCGGGCGGGTCGGGACGTCCTCGATGATGCTCATCAAGGCCGACTGGGCGGCCCCCACACACGAGTTCTTCGAGGGTGTGAACTACGGGTGCAAATTCGTGCTCTGGCGCATGTTTTACGAAGAGTCCTGGAATTCGGCGCAGCCTGCAGGCCAAGCGCCGGCCGCTATTTCGACCGTAAATCAGGCGTCAAATCAGTCAGTGGGCGTTGTGAATGCCATAGGAGGCAACGCCGGGCCTGGGGCTGCGACCGGCGCTCCAGCCGCGGGCAGCCCGAAACTGTCCTCGAAGTAAGCCGCTCAAATTCTGCCCGGTAAGGGCCGGGTGAGGGCCTATGTCGCGAACGCCGGTGGCAAGCCCACCGGCGCGACAAATTCGCTTTCGTGCGACCTGCGCGCGACCCTCAATCGACCCGTGATGTGTGCCGGACCGGTCTGCGGCAGCAACACGCCCATCTAGCGCTGGTCCGACGGCTGATCCGTCCACCGAAGACATATGTCGTTCTAAATTGGCCTATGTCTTTACAAAAATAATTTTACTCACCAAACAATTATACGCATTGACTTGATCTAGGATTGTTTTTATGACTACGTCAGAAAAGACAATTTTGATCTTGGCCATGGCTGCGGGAGGCCTCTTTGGCAGTGCGGCGCACGCCTATTGCTTCGAAGAGGCAAGCAAGCGCTACTCGATCTCCGAGCCGCTTTTGCGTGCGATCGCCCGGGTGGAGTCCAACACCAACGCTGCGGCAATGAACATGGGCCATCTGGGTCGCACCGGCTCCTACGACATCGGGCTGATGCAGATCAACTCGAGCTGGCTGCCGAAGTTGCGCGCCTTTGGCCTTAATGAGCAGGCGCTGAAAGACCCCTGCCAGAACCTGATGGTGGGCGCCTGGATTCTTGCCCATCACATGCGCGAAGACGGCGCTGACTGGAATGGGGTTGGTGCCTACAACGCCTCGTGCCGGGGTGCGAGCCCCGCGCAGTGCGCAGTGCTGCGAAACACGTACACCAACAAGGTCTATGCGGCACTGACCGCACAGAGCTCACCGAGCCTGCAGAGCCCACAGCACACCCAGAGCCGATCGAGCAATCCCGGTGGACAGAGTCGGGCCAGCGCGTCCGTGGCGACGCAGGCGCAGGCGCAGGCGCAGGCGCAGGCGCAGGCACCGGGGCCGCGCTCGATCAGATCGGTTGAAGAAGAAATCTAAAGGCAGACAGACACCAACGATGCATAAAACCGTCGACTCACTGCGCGCGACCGATACCCCGAATGGGATCGGTGCAAACCGGCCCGCCAGAAGCAGGGATTTTCACGTTGGCTACAGCCCGGTCCTGCTGCGCACGGATCTGAAAGAAAGCCTCAAGCGCTTCAGGCGCGATCTCGGCTTTGGGCACGACTCGCATATAGAGCGCTGCTTGATGTCGGCCGCCATCGAGCTGCTGCTCAGTCAGCCCGAGTTGCACGAGGGCTGGATCAATGGACTTGCTGATGCGACTCGCAAGGACGTGATGTTGGCCTCTCAATCGGCGCAGGCCTCGCAGTCGAGCAACGAAGCAAATAGACCAATTCGAGGTGCTTGAGCAAAACCACTCCGCCATTTTGCTCAGGCCCCGAACGCACCCAGCCAGGGAGCGATTTCTTCGGCGGAATCAAACCAAGCCTTTTTCAAAGGAGCATCACATGAACATCACCAAACTGACCCGGCATCAATCCAATGTCGTCGTCATCGGCATGGCGCTGGCGCTCGCAGCCACCGCAGCATCTGCCGGTGTCAGCGGCACGGAGTTCCAGGCCTTGCACGCCACGCTGACCGGCTGGACCGAGGGTTTTCTTGGCAAGGCCCTTGCCATCGCCGCGTTCCTCTTCGGCGCCGGCATGGGGGTGGCCAAGCAGACCGTTGTCCCGGCCATTCTGGGCATCGTGTTCGCGCTGGTTTTCTCGGTCGGCCCGACCATCATCAACAGCATGATGACCGCGGTCATCTGATTGCTGGCCGCAGGAATAGCTGGCCATGAATGAAGAAGCGATGCACCTGTTGGTACCAAGACGCCTCGACGATCCCCCGAAGTTCATCTTGTGGGATTTCGATGTGGCGATCTGCGCCATGGGCATTTCGTTGTTCGGAATCATGGCCGGCTATTTCCTGACGGCGGCCGTGCTCGGAGTGGCTGTCGCTTATGGGCTTCAGAAAATGAAGTCCGGCCAGCAAGCCGGCTACGCGATTCACCTGCTGTATTGGCATCTGCCGATGGCACTTTTCAAGCGCACGCCGCCTTCGTGTGTGCGCGAATTCATCGGCTGACATGCCCATTAACCGACGTGATGAACACCTTTGATGCGGCGCCTGATTCCTGCTGGATACGCGCCGAAAGACGACACCCGACGAATCACTGACGCAAGTCCCTTCATGGACTGGATGACGAATGAAACTTCAACAACTCTCGGATGACATCGGCTTTCGGACTGGGATCAAGCGCGCCTTTCAGCTCTTCCTGGCTGGGTCGCTGCTGACAAACCTGCTGCTTGCCGTCGCACTGACGCTCGCAGACCGCACCCATCGCGAAACGATGGTTCCTCCTGAAATCAAGAAGGGCTTCTGGGTCGAAGACTCCAAGGTCTCAGGGGACTACCTGGAACAGATGGGTCTGTTCCTTGTGCAACTGGCGATGAGCAACACGCCGATTTCGGCTGAGTACAACGCCCGCACCTTGCTCAAGTACGTGGGGCCCGCCTCCTACGGCGAGATCGAAAAGCTGTTGCTTGGCAATGCAAAGCGCCTGAAGGATGACAACGCCTCGACCGTGTTCGCCCCGAGCCAGATCACCGCAAGCGAGAAGGAAAACGCGGTCGCATTCTCGGGGGTGTTTTCGACCTACATCTCAGATAAGCGCGTCTCGCAGGTACAGAAAGACCTGCTGGTGAGGTTTGGCTATAGCGGGGGCAAGGTCTACATCCTGGAGATGCGCGAAACCGATCCCAAGCTGCCATTCAAAGACCAGGACAAAAAAGCAGGCTGAGATGAGCAAACCGGACATGGCTAAAAATTTCATGGTTGCTGCGGCAACAACACTGAGTTCGCTGGTGGGCATGTTCGTGATCTCGCCGGCCCATGCTTTGCAGACCGTCGATGTCACCGATGGTCGCTCTCATGTGCTCAAGATCAGCGCGCAGGAGATGAGCCGCATCTCGGTCGAGGGCGGCAAGATCCGCCGATTCGACTTTGTCGATGGCGAGCTCGAGGTCAAAAAAGACGACGAGGCTGGTGCCTATCTGGTGCTGCCGATGTCCAAAAAGCCGATCAATGTATTTGTGACGACCACGTCCGGTCTGACACATGCATTGATCCTGCAGCCGACCGAAATTCCGCTCGAGTCGATTGTGCTGCGTGAGCCCGCGCGACGCGACCGCGATCCGCGTCGCACCGATGTGAAGATCGAGAAAGCTGGTTCGCTTGAGCTTGCGGTCAAGCGACTTGTGAGCGCAATGGCTCGAGGCCAGCGCCCGATCGAATTTGAAGTGACAGCGGTCAACCAGGTGATCGGGCTGTGGAACGAGTCGCGCTTTGTGTTGGTCGAGAAGTACGTCGGGCGCTCGCTCATTGGCGAGAAGTATCGCCTGACAAACATCTCCGGCTCTGTGATGCGGATCGCCGAACAAGAGCTCTACAAGTCTGGCGTTGTCGCAATCAGCGTCGAGCAGCAGGTGCTCAATCCCGGTGAATCGACCGACGTCTTTGTCGCGAGGGTCAGCAACGATGGCTGAGTCCTCAAAGCGCGCGGCGATGCTGCGCAACAAGCAGATGGTCATGGTGCTGGGCGTGAGCGCTGCCGTTCTAGCGGTCTCGTTGTTTGCGGCCTACTTCACGCAAAACGCAAGCAAACCTGTCTCGCTCGCGGTTGAAAAGCCTGCGACCAAGTCGCTCGCCTTGGGCTCCTCGTCGACTGATAAAGAGGCTTGGCGCACCCAATCTCAGGGCGACCTCGACAAGATGGCCAAGCGGCTGCAAGACCTTGAGACTGCACTGTCTGACAGCAAAAAGCCCGACAGCAAAGTGGTGCCGCCGCCGATGCCCCCGACCGCTTCGGTCGCACCACCCGTGCCACCGCTGCCAGTCACGCCTCCCGCACCTCCCGCGCCTCCTCCCGGGCTTTTCACGCCGGCAAGTCCGGCGCTAGTTCCGCCACCGCCTCCGCCGGTCGTGCGCCCCCCGGTGATGCCTGGTACTGCGCCAGGTGCGACTGTGCTCAAACCTGGCGGCACCCAACCACTTACGGGTGCGCAATCAAATGAGGCGCCTGCTCCCCGCATTCGATCCATCTCGCTCGAGGAGCTTTCTTCCGAGAGCAGCTCCGACCCCAAGCGGCCCGCTGCCAAGCCCAACTCGACACAGAGCCGCGGCGACAAAGACACGATCGGGCAGTCCTCGGAAACCTATATGCCGGCGGGCACCTTTGCACGGGCGGTGCTCTTGAATGGCCTGGATGCGCCAACTGGTGGCCAGGCCCAGCAAAACCCGATGCCGATCGTCTTGCGTCTCATCGACAACGCGCAGCTGCCCAACTCGATTCGCGCCAATCTCAAAGATTGCGTGGTCACCGCCAATGGCACAGGCGATCTGTCTTCCGAGCGCGCCTTTGTGCGCCTGGATCGCCTGAGCTGCATCGATGAGGAGGGCGGTGCGATCGATGTCGCGGTCAAAGGCTATGTGAGTGGCGAAGACGGCAAGACAGGGCTGCGCGGGCGTCTCGTTACCAAGAGCGGGCAGGTGGTGGCCAATGCCTTGTTCACCGGCGTGATTGCGGGCCTGGGCGAAGCGCTTCGCCAAAGCAGCACCACAGTGGCCACTGCACCGGTTACCGGTGTTCAAACGCAGACGGTGAACAACTCGCTGCAATACGGCTTGGGTGCTGGTCTTGCCAGGTCCACCGATCGCATCGCTCAGTACTACATCAAGCTCGCAGACAAGCTTTTTCCGGTCGTCGAAGTCGATGGCGGGCGGGTGGTTGATGTCGTCTTTACACGCGGCGTCTCAGTCGAGCGCCAGTAAACAACGCACCTCAAAGAGGAACCCATGAAGATCCGAAACCTTTTTGGCGCAGCACTGCTGAGCCTTGCAGCAGGCGCGCAGGCTCAGCCCGCGGTTACTCCCAGTGCTCCCATTGCCGCTGATTCGGCGATGCTCGCCACTCTCACACGCCTGTACCCGGCCACCACCTTCAAGGAAGTCAACACGACCACGGTGCCCGGTGTCTTTGAAGTGGTGATGGGGCAAAACATTGCCTATACCGATCGCACCGGGCGCTACTTCTTTTTCGGTCGCCTCTTCGATATGCAAACGCAATCCGATCTGACGGCCGCCAAGGCAGAGCAGGCGAGCAGGCTCGATGTCGGCGCGCTTCCGATCGAAGACGCGATCAAGACCGTCAAGGGCAGTGGCGTCCGAAAGCTCTACGTCTTCTCGGATCCGGACTGCCCCTACTGCCAGCAGCTCGAGCGCAATCTCGCAGGCATCAACGACGTCACCATCTACACCTTCATGATGCCGCTGGAGGGACTGCATCCGCAGGCCAAGGCAAAGGCGATTTCAGTCTGGTGCAGCGCTGATCGCGCCAAGGCCTGGGATCGCCTGATGACGAACGGGCAAGTCCCAAGCGCAGGTGCTTGCGCGCATCCGGTCGATCGCAACATCGCGCTGGGCGGGCGGCTGGGTGTGACCGGCACGCCGACGCTAATGTCGGCAGACGGTCGCAAGCTTCCCGGTGCTGCGCCCGCAGAGCGAATCGCTCAATGGATTGATGCTGGAGCAGGAGCATCGCGATGAACGCGACATTTGCTCTTGCGATCGGATTGGCCTGCGTGGGCCTACTTAACGTCGGCGGATGCACCACCGCCTCAGGTCTGGATGCGAGTAGCAAATTCTCCTGCTCGGCCCCAGATGGCGTCACCTGCTTGTCGGTGAGTGGCATCTACGCGAACTCGAAGAGCGGCACGTTGCCGGCGATGCAGCCGAAGAGTGATGGGTCGTTCGAGGCGGCCGGTACGCGCTCTGTCGTTCCCGCAACACCGGGCGGCCAGCCGCGCGAGATCGTGGCCTACAACGCACCGGCCAATACGGTGAGCTTTGGTGGGGCGACGCAAAAGACCACCGCTAAAGCAATGTCGGCGCCGCACTCGGGCGCGCCGCTTCGCACGCCCGAACGAATCGTTCGCGTCTGGATGGCGCCCTTTGAGGACGCTGAAGGCGACCTGCACGACCAGAAGTACTTCTACGTCACCGTCACCCCCGGCTCCTGGACCATCGAGGCCGCCCGGGTAAACATCAAGAACACTTTCCAGCAAGTCACGCCCTTGTCGCGCAACAACCCTGCGAACAAGGAGCAAGCCGATCCCGACCAGATTGCGCAGCAGCAGCTGCGCCCTGGTCTGCCTCCGGGCGTCCCATCCGGTGCACCGCCTGGCGTTATGGCGGAGCCGCCCGAGCCGATCGATCCCTTGGCTCCGATCAATCAAGGTGTGCCGATGTATCCAGGCGTTCCGATGTATCCGCGAATGCCCGTCGATCAGAACCTGAACTAACAAGGAATCTTCGTGAGCGCAGTCATTAAGGATTCCAGTCAGGATGCCGCACCGGGTGCGACACCCGCGTCGCTGAAGGATCGGCTCAAGCCGCTTGCCATTGGCGTCCAAAGCAGTCTCGTTGGTGGCGTTCGGCGCCTGTCTGAACTCTTTGGCAAGCCGCCCTCCAACTTCGAAGAGACCGGCGATGACTTCGCCACGCCTCGCCAGTCGGACTCAACCGGCGAGCTGCCCTTCGATCGCTTTGCGAAGTTCTTGCCTTACACCGCATTCGATGAGATCAACCGGCTTTTCATGATCGAGTCGGACAAGCCCGGAAAGATCGAAGGCTGGGGCTTCGTGCTGGAGATTGGACCCCAGATTGGCGCAAGCGTTGAGATGAGCAATTTCCTGGTGAATCTCTTCTCATCGGGGGCGCCAGCAGGGACTGGTTTTCAAGTGTCGATCTACGGATCGCCGGTGCTTGATGAGCTCTTCCAGGGGATGCTCGATATCACCCAGGATCCGCAGACGGCCAAGTTTCCCGATCAGGCGGCGCTGCTGCGGCGTATGACCGAAAAGCGCATCGAGTTCTATCGGCAAGGAGCCACAACGGAGCTCTTTGAGAACTTCAACTTTCGTATGCGCGACTACCGCTGCCACATCAGCGTTGTGGTGCCAGCTAAAGACCTCGAAGACGAGTCCGCTCGCAAACAGGCTTCGTCTTTGCGCCAGCAAATGCTCACCACGCTTCAGCAATACCACCTGTTCCTCTACGAATGGGAGCCCGAGCACCTCATCAATTACCTGGCGCTCATCCTCAATCCGCATCGCACGCTGGCTGCCGACTACCCGTGGCTCGAGTACGACGACGGCCGGGAAATCCGAAACCAGGTGGTCGCAATCGACACCCGTGCCGAGGAAACGGAGACCGAAATTCGATACAGCGGCAATGGCAAGGAGGCGATTTGCATGCGGGCCATGTCGGTTCGCACCTACCCGCAGTCGATGAGCCTGCAATCGATGGGGCAACTCCTGGGATCTGCGACGTCCACCGCAATCGCCTATCCCTGCCCGTTTCTGATCACCATGGGCGTGACGCTGCCCGACTTCGATGCCGAGAAAAGCAAGGTGACGCTAAAGGCCGCCCGCGCTCAGCAGTCTGCCGAATCGCAGTTGGCCAAGCTCATGCCGCATCTGCAGGATGTGAATGCCGACTGGAAAATCGTGCAGCGCGCCTTCGATGAAGGCAAGGGCACCTGCAAGATGTATCACCAGCTGCTGCTGTGGTGCGGGCACGAGGATCTGCAGCGATCGGAGCAGGCCGCAAAGGCTGTCTGGCGCGGTGAGCGCTTTGAGATCACCACCGATCGCAAGATGCAAAAGCAGGGCCTGTTGTCGGCGCTCCCAATGATGTTCGGCCCGCTGATGCAACGCGACTTGCGCGCCGCAGCAAGGGTGTCGACCAAGACGCTCTTTAATGCCACCAACATGATGCCGATCATTGGCGAGTGGACCGGCACGCCCCCCATCCAGGGGCAGCGCCATTCCAAGCCCGTGCTCACGCTATTCGGGCGCAAAGGCCAGTCCATGGCGGTGGATATCTTTGCCAACCCAAGCGGCAACTACAACGGGATCGTGGTGGGCACATCCGGCTCAGGAAAGTCATTCTTCCTGAACGAGCTGACTTTCCGGATGTTGGCCACCGGTGGGCGTGTCTGGATCATCGATGTGGGCCGCAGCTACGAGAAGCTCGCCTCGATGCTGGGTGGCCAGTTCATCGAGTTCTCGGATGCATCAGACATCTCGCTCAATCCGTTTTCGCTGATCGAGGACATCGACCGCGACATGGAGATGCTCAAGCCCTTGATGGCGCAGATGATCTCGCCCTCGAGGCCGCTGTCCGACTACGAGCTTGCGCAGCTCGAGATGCACTTGCGCTCGGTCTGGTACGACCACGGTCGCACTGGAACGATCTCGCAGCTTGCAAACTCGCTTAAGAACAACTGCTCGATGGGCGGGCCCAACCCCCAACAGGATGACCCCGACTGGAAAGACAAGGTGCTTCAGATGCCCTACGAGGAGCGTCAGAAGTTCTGCGACCCACGGATCCGCGATCTCGGCGTGCAGCTCTTTCCGTTTACCGAAGACGGGTCCTACGGGAAGTTCTTTGCGGGTCCGGCCAACATCAACTTCACCAGCAACTTCATCGTGCTCGAGCTCGAGGAGCTCAAGGCGAAAAAAGACTTGCAGGCGGTGGTGATGCTGCTGCTGATGTACCGCATCACCCAGGACATGTACGTCTCGGATCGCAAGACACCGAAGCTTGTGATCATCGACGAGGCCTGGGATCTGATGTCCAGCGGCTCTTCAGGTTCGTTCATTGAGGCCGGCTACCGGCGGGCCCGCAAGTACGGCGGCAGCTTCTTTACTGCCACCCAATCGGTTGCGGATTACTTCAAGTCCGAGACGGCCAAGGCGGCGTTTGAAAACGCGGACTGGATGTTTTTGCTCCGGCAAAAAGCCGAGTCGGTAGAGATGCTTGCCAACAGCGGCAAATTCATCATGAACGACTACACCAAGTCGATGCTGCGCTCGGTAACGACGCAATCAGGTGCGTACTCAGAGATCTTTGTGCGCGGTGGCGATTTGCCCCCCGCGATCGGCAGGCTCTTTCCCGATCCGTTCTCGCTGATGTCGGCCTCAAGCCGGGCCGATGACTTCGAGGCCGTACGGTCGTACACGAGCCAGGGGATGTCTACCGCCGATGCGATCGAGGCTGTGCTGCTCGATCGGCAAGTTCAGTGAGGCCGATCGTGCCGAGCAGCGACCCCACTTCTGAAGTCAGGCCTGAAGCACAAGCCGAAACTGCCGATCTCTTGCCGCCACAGACATTCGGTTTGTTGTCGTCTCGATCGTTGAAGGCTGCAATGGTGTCTGCGCTAACCAGCGCTCTCGTGTGCGGATCAATGTTGGGCGCCTATCACTGGATGCAAAAGAAGTCGCAGATCGGTGTGGTCGATGTGGCATCGATCCTGGAGACCTCCGAGCTCATGTTCACCGAGATGCTGACCAAGCCGGATGTCTCGGACAAAGATCGTGCGAACGCTTATGACCTGGTCAAGCAGACTGGCCCGAAGGTCCAGGCTGCGATTGCTCAGATTCAAAGCGAGTGCAACTGCGTGCTGCTGACCAAGGCTGCGGTGGTTGCCGGCAACACCAGCGATTTCACCGCGCAGGCCAAAGCGATTCTTGGGCTCGATACGGTCGACACGCAGGCGATCAAGGCACGGCTGAAAGAGTCGATGGCAGCAAGGTCGGGGTCATCGGCAGGTACGTCGGTGAATCCATCGACAGGTAGCCTGCGACTTGCGCCAGGCGCTCGCTGAAATACAGAGGAGCGTGCAATGCAATCAACGAACACCGGACTACGGCCTCACCCTCGGATTAGCTTCGATGAGTTGAGCCGTCGTGTGCGCAAGCTTGCGCTCGACGTCTTGCACTCGATCTGGAAGTGGCGCTGGGTGTGGGCACTTTGTATTGCCGGGCTCATCGCGTTCAATTCGTTTTTCATGCTTGGCATCAACATCTCGCCCAGCCTGCCTGAACGCGCCTTTCTGATTCACAAGCGCGAACACTCGTTGGCGCGCGGCGATTACGTGTCCTTTATCTGGCGGGGCCGGAAGTTTTTCCCAAGCGGCATCCCGTTTACGAAAATTGTGATGGGTGTGCCCGGTGATGAGGTGAGCTTTGTGGATCGGGAGGTCTACATCAACGGCAAGCCGATCGCACTCGCAAAATTCCGCTCCAAGCACGGTGAGCCTTTAGAGCTTGGGCTCACCGGTGTGATTCCGCCGGGCATGTACTACGTTCATGGCACGCATCCTGACAGTCTCGACTCCCGTTACGCAGTGACGGGATGGATTCGCGTCGACCAGGTAATCGGTCGCGCCTACCCGATCTTTTAATGGCGGCCTGATTCCGATGCGTGCATTCAGGGTCGTGTCCTTTGCAGTTTGCGCTGCGGGCTTGCTGGGGATGACGGCGAGTTCGGGTGCGCAATCACACGCCCTTGGTCCAACCTATCCGATCGCAGAGCCCGATCTGCTCAAAGAAATCGAACGGGTGCTCAAGGAAAAAGAGAAGTCCGGCGAGCTCGCGAAGCTGCAAAAGCAAGCCCTGGAGCGCAGCACCCACTCGGCAATGAATCCGCGGGCAGTCGAGGGATTGACCCGTACCCGCCAGGCAAGAACCTTCTTCTTCGATCCGTCGATCGTCGCCAATCAGCGCATCACAACGCCCGAGGGCAGGGTGCTCGTAGAAGCAGGCCAGAGGGTCAACCCACTCGATCAGATGGCGATGAGCCAGCAACTCGTCTTCTTTGATGCAAGAGACCCCGACCAGGTGTCCAAAGCACAGGCGTTGATCGCAAAGGCCGGGGGTCGTGCCAAACCGATCCTGACTGCGGGCTCATACATCGACCTTCAGAAACGCTGGGGCAAGCCTGTCTTCTTTGATCAGTCCGGCACCCTCGTTCGCAAGTTCGGTATCAACCAGGTTCCGGCGCTGGTGGCGCAGCAAGGGCGTCTGCTTCGAATCGATGAGGTGATTCCGTGAAGCTTCAGTTTGCAGTTCGATTATGGATTGCGCTGACAGCCGTTCTGGTCGCGGTGTTAGTTATCGGGCTGGGCCTTACGCGCACAAGCGAAGCAGCTGCACCCACCTGCACCGGCAAGTTCATGAACCCGGTCACCGATATCTGCTGGTCGTGCGTGCTGCCGATCAAGATCGGCGCGGTCTCGATCATGACCGCTGGCCAGGAAGACAACGGCTCATCTGCAGGCTCGAACCCGGTCTGCACATGCACGGGCGGTGGCGTGCCGAAGATCGGTGTGAAAGTGAGCTTCTGGGAGCCAGCGCGGCTCGTTGAGGTGGTCCGCGCGCCATACTGCTTTCCGTCGCTGGGCGGAATCTCAATTCCCGCTGGCGTGGATGCGCCGCCGCATGGCCGTCCAACGAAAGCCGCTCAAACGAAGTCTTCGTTTTACCAAGTGCACTGGTACATGAACCCGATCCTTTTTTGGCTCGAGGTGCTGATGGATAACGGGTGCCTTGAGCAAAGCGTCTTCGATCTAGCCTACATGACCGAGCTCGATCCGCTGTGGGCTGATTCCGAGCTCAGCTTCATTTTGAATCCCGATGTATCGCTCTTTGCGAACATCCCGGCCCAAGCCGCATGTGCCGCCGATTGCGTGGCCGCCTCACTCGGGTTTCCGCTCAACACGCTGTTCTGGTGCGCCGGCTGCCAGGGCTCGATGTATCCGCTCAACGGCTGGGTCGCAAGCCACATAGGCGGAGTTCAAGCCTCCACGCTTCTGGTCCAGCGCTTTACCAACAAGATGCACCGAGAAGGCTTGATCTGGGCTGCCTCGGGCTCGGATGGGCTGTGCGGTTACTACGTGCAGCCATTGATGGACAAGAGTAACTACAAGATGCAGATGACCTATCCGGTTCCCGCCACCGACAAGATTGATGGGCGGTGTTGTCAGCCGTACGGGCGAACGACAACCGTCTGGGGCGCCGGCAAAGAGTTTCCTTATCGGGGAGAGGACTTTGCGTACCAGGTCTTTCGTAAGCGCGACTGCTGCCAGTCGGTCGTCAATGTCAGCAATTGAAGGGATGGCGATGATGACGCGAGCAATTACCGGCCGTGGAAATGGCGCGTTGGTTAGCGACATTGCCTCTCGGTTCGCAGTCTCGTGCTTGCTGTCAATCGCGTGCGCTTCGCCGGCACTCGGGCAGTCGCCTTTGATGCCAAGCGACGATGCTTTGAACAAGGCCATGAAGGCAACTCAGCGGCGAGCTGCAACCGTCATGGACGAGCTGGGAAAGACTGGCAACGGTGCATTGCCACTTGCCGTTGCTGGGCAACGGGGAATGCCCAAACTGAACGGTTCTGAAGGCTTCGATCCAGCAGCGCTGGCCGAGAAGTACCGAACGATGAAAGACGCGGCCTCGAAGGCGGCGAAAGACTCCAACGAACTCATGGTGTTCGTCTCGCTCTCGATGCCGGCCGCATCACTCAAGCGCATCGGCGAGCAGGCAAAGAAAGCCGGTGCGGTCGTGGTCTTTCGGGGCTTGAAGTACGGTCTCAGAAAAGGCGCCTGGGCGGACTCGATGAACGCTTTAAAGCCGATTGCTGACACCGGTGCGGATGTTCAGATCAACCCGGAGCTCTTTGAGCGATTCCACGTTCAGGTCGTGCCAACGCTGGTTGTGGCGAGCTCAGCTCCCGAGGGGTGCCAGGGCAACCAGTGCGAGGCTGGATCGGTTGCCGTTGTTGGCGACGTCTCCATGGACTATGCCTTGGAGACGCTTTCGCCGAGGAAAGATGCGATAGGGCGGATTGCGCAGGAGCGCAACGCCCGGATCAAGGGGCGGTGAGATTAGCAACAGGCGATTCGACGCGCAGCAGCTTGGCCTTTTCCATCAGGTCTTTGCCGCTGCATTCCTGATAAAGCAGGGCGGCCAGCAGGCGCACCGACAAGGGGGTGTTTTTCCAGTCGGCATGCCTGGGCATTGCAGAAGTCCAGCGCTTGTCCGTGGACATCGTGGAAAAAACAAAGTCGATCTGGCTCTCCAGCGTCGTCTGTCTGAAGAAATCTTCCGGAGAGATTCTTTCGGACATCAGCAAAACGCTGATCATTGGCACATCGAGAAACTCAGCGATTCTTTTCAGAGCCTGATCCTCGACCGCACCGAACCAGCGGCTGCCGCCCATCAGGAGGGCGTAGTAGGGTTCAGAAAACCCGACCCGATGCGCAGCGGCTCTTTGCGACAGCCCAAGGGACTGCGCGCGAGCATCCAGCGCTCGGGCCAGCGCTGCGCCACGCACTTGCAAGGTGGCATCTTTTGCGGCGCGCTCCAGAGAGCGTCGGCCACGCTTCTTGGGGGCCGGCTCACCTTGCGCATCGCCTTCAGCGCCCTGCTCAGCCTTAGGAGCTGCCTTGCCGGGAGGCCTGCCCCGCTTTCGGGC
>JAPLQF010000044.1:26139-32813 GCA_026399875.1 Burkholderiales bacterium
AGCCGAAGCAACCGAAGCAACCGAAGTTGCAGCCGCAGCTTTCGTTGCGGCCGAGGTCTTTTTTGCTTTTGGTTCGTTCATGGTTTGGGCGAGGCCTTTCGTTGTGCTTGGTGTAGCAAATGACTGCTGCTCAGTGCTTGCTTGGTGCTTGATTTTAGCGCGCGATGTTACCTCATTGCCTCAAATTATACGGACAGAATTACTGCGATGAAATTTGGAAATACACAGGGAGAATCCAGATGATTTCGATCGAGCAACGGCGGCGTGATCAGTTATATCAATACCGAGGCGGAATGCTGAACGCCGCCTGGGTGGCCGGTACGGCGCGGGGTATTACGCAGCGAGGCGGGTTCATCCAGCAATCCAATAATCTGAATCAGATGATTGGCTTTGTCATGGAGCAGGGCGACTCGATGCCTGGGTCGATTCGCGAAGGCGACAACCTCAAAGTCATCGGGCGCATTCATTCCTCGCGTGAGGGTGCCGAGCCGATTGTGGTGCTGAAGGTGCTGGCGCTTGAGACCCCCTCGATCATGGATATGCCACCGCGCGAGGCCTGGGAGCGGGCCTTGAGACAGGGCACTCCCAGCGACTCGGTTCGCCCGCAGCCAATAGCCAATTCAATAGACCATCTTGAATCGGACGACGATGCAAACTCGATGGGCAAGGTGCGTGTGGCAGACGTTGGCAACATGGTGGAGTTCGCGGGCTTTGTGGCCTCGGTGTTCCTTGAGCCCGCGGGTGTCCTCAAGCCCGATGGCACCGTTACCAAAGGCTGCCTCGTGATGCTGATGCGCCAGACTAAAGACAAAGATGACCTGGTGCCGATACGCTTTTATGGGGCCAAGGCCGAGCCGTTTGCGCGGCGCATCCAGATCGGTCAGCCATTGAAAATCGAAGCTCGGCTGCGGGTGCGGCTCAAGAACACCGGCGAGCCGGCAGACGCAAACGGCATCCTGCCTGTTCACAAGTACCTGTACGTGCACGCCACCAACATTTGCGTCGCAAATCGACGCGACATCACCGAGGAGCCAGCCTGGGCCAAGGAGATGTTCCTGCAAGAGCAAAGTAAGCGCGCGCAGCGCAAACAAGCCGCACAATATCGGGCCAATGCATCTGCGCAGGGGGCGTCTTCCCAGGCATCAACGCCGGCATCGGCTGCTCCTGCTCCTGCAGGTCACGCCACTGCGCCAGCCGATCTGGCCGATGCGATCGATATGTCCGGCATTGATTCGTCCATGCTGGCTTCGATTACATCGGGCGGCGCAGCCAGAAGAGTTTGAGGCGCTGAGAAGGAAAGCCGGCGGTGAATCAGCACCTTCTTCGCGCTGCGTTCACGGTCTTTGCCTTCTGGTGGTCGGTGCTCTTTGTCTGGTGGTTTCTGGACGTGGGCAGTCCACTGCTTGAGGCCTGGCACAAGAGTCTGTCCATGCTTGGCTTGTGCGCGATGGGCTTGGCGGCCGGCATTGGCTTGGCCTGGTACTGGGTGTGGACCGATAAGCAGCGCACCCGGGCGCTGCTGCAAGGCGAGTCGATCCGCGGCCTGGGCTGCACGATCGGCGAATTGCCCATCATCGCAAAGGAGCCGGCACGGGCAGAGCAAATGCCCGACTGGAGCGCCATGCATGTGGTCTCCCCGAATTTGCAAGACGATTGGCTGAAGTTTTTCCCCGAATGGTTTGCCAAGTACGGCTCGTCGCATCCGGGGCACTGCGCGTTGATGCAGGCACTCCTGTGCATCTACGAGCAGCACAAGACGTTGCCAGCCACCCACATCAAGGGTGGGCACGGCGGGCGAAGTCTTCTCGAGCACTCGCTTTGTGCGGGCTACTACATGAATCGCCTGGCGCGCTCCTGGAAGTACACCGGTTTGCGTGATCGCACCGGAAATCGGGTCTTACTGCCGTTGCGTGATGCGAACTACCGGTTCAATCCGAACGATCCGCTTGCGGCCATCATCGGCGTAGCCCACGACATCGGAAAGATCGAAGCATTTATTTACGAAAATGAGTCCAGCACTGAGGGCCGGGCCCGAATCGTTGGTATTCATCACGAGCACGATCTGACTGGCGCTCGAATGCTCGCAAGGATGCCCGAGGCCTGGCAGATTCCCGATGAGGACAGGCGAGCGATTTTTCTGGCGATCGCGCATTACCACCACCCGATGGAGTTGCCGCTGTCGCCCGATCGGCGCGGAGTCGACGACCGCACGATCGCGTTGATGGAGCTTTTGATCCGCACCGACTTTGTGACCGCGCGAATTGAGGCCGACGGCGTTGAGCCGACCGAGCAGGAATACGAAGAGCGCGGGGGAGCCGTTGGCGCAAACATCGTGGTCGATGTGACCTCGACGACCTTGTGGTCAGCGTTCGTTGAACTGCTGAGTGAGGCGGGGCGGCTCAATTCAACCGATAAGACCTACAACATCGGCACTTACTGCCTTGGCACCGGGTTTGCAAAGCCCATGTTGCTGCTCAAAGAAGATGCCTTGCGTTCGGCCCTCATGAGCCGGCTGGGCCTGCAAGATTCGGGGCCGCTTGGTGATGGTCGCCACCAGCTCACCGTTGACTTACTCAAGCTGCTCGATGAGCGCGGCGTCCTTTATTGTTCACACGAAGGCGAGACCTTCTCGTACCTGAACGCAATCTGGGACGTCAATTTCCTCAAGCGCGAAGCGGGTGACTCGCTGCCCAAAAAGCACAGCGGTTGGTCGGCCGTGATCGTGATCGATCCGAAAGAGTTTCCCAGCATCGAAGAGATGCCGGTGTACTGGTGGTACGCGCAGATCAATCGCGGCACGATGGGGGCAGCGAGAGCGATCAACAAAGCGGCTGCCAGGTCGGCCTCTACACCGACGCCGACATCGACATCGACCTCCGCATCGCCGCCCGAATCGAATTCCGGATCGAAGCCTGGATCACCGAAAAGCCCGGGGAGTGCAAATCCTGGGCGAAAAGCCGGGCGAAGAGGAAAATCCGTGAGCCTGAGTGATCTGGACGAGAACGAGCTCAACGAGACGATCGGGCTACCGTTCAGGGACTTTGACGTTGAGCCAAACGCTGATTAGTCGCTCTGCATATTCCGATGAAAGCTGACACCGGTTCCAATCGGCTTACGCCACCCACATTCCACGAATGGGACCGCACGCCTTGGGCAGTTCGCGCTCAGCGCCGAAGAGGCATCCCCTTCGCCGGTCTCGCCTTCATTGATTCGGGCGCGACCAACCAAGGTCAGCAATGTGACGCATCGCGGGCTGTCGCCTGGCGGTTCCCTATGGCTCCTGCCGGCCAGAAGCGGTCATACGGTCGGTCGGAAAATTGCCGTGCCCATGACTGGTTTCAAAGTGCAGCAGTCACTGCCAGACGTCCGTTCGCGGTGACGATATGCCGTGACCAGGACCGTACGGTTACTTTGGTGGCGGGTCTCCGGCAAGCTCTCGCTTTCGATGGGTGCAAGTAGAAACGGCAAGACGAGGGCGGTTGATAGCGTGATCAATTGAGCCCACAACCGCTCCCACCATGGCAAAGACCAGAAACAGAGGGGTCACCCACAATATGTATAACATCCCCTCTCCGAGGAGCGCGCCCGCAGCAAAGATAAAAAGCCCACGTGCGGCGACCGACAGCGCCGCGGATCCCCGAGCGCCGGAAACCTTTCGCAGCTTGGCGACATAGCCGATTAAGAGGCCAATCGCTAGCGGGACACCAGCCAGAAACGCCCAAAGCATGAGTCCGCTTGTGACGTTACGCGGCACGGAGAACACGCTGTTGAAGACTGTGTACGCAAAGCTGCCATAGAGCGCCCCTAGGCATGAGATGCCTAGCGCGGCGAGCCCTGCCGTTCCCACCTTGCCAAAGGGGAAGGCTCGCGCCCGCACCTTGTGCGACTTTGGCTCTTGTTCCGTGGGGTTATCTTCTCGCTTCACCCCCTCCGTCATGAGAGCAGGACCTTCGGGAAGGACGACACCGCAGAACTCGCACTTAGGGTATCGCTTGTTGAAGATTGTCTTGCCGCAGCTAGGACAGCTTGGACGCATTGCCGGTTTCATGTTTTAAGTATTCGCGCGGACCGGATTCGGGTGGGTCGTTTGGCAACTACAGCGTACGCATTGCTTCACTCTTCCGCTCCTCCAAGAACTTGTCGCGTAAGCGTCCGGTAAACCCATCTTCCCTCGAGCCAAGTGCGCAAGGATGATCGTGTCCACTTAACTAGGCGTGGACACAAGGACACTATCGAAGCGGTTTTACCTGGTCGGCCGCGACGCCGGTCATACAGCGCGGAAGTCAGGGGAAAAACAACTTCTTCGCTCCTCAAAGTGGCTGGCCAGTGGTAGAGTTTTCCGGCTTCGTTGTAGACACGGTGAAGAGAAAGAAGAAAGTGTTGATGCTTAATGCGGGTGTCGAGCATGCAAGCACTCCCTTACGGTTGCGAAGCTGTGCGGGCAGGCGTGCCGGTGGCGCGTTGCGCGTCGAGGTTGTTAATGCACCCAATTCCAAGCACCTTCAGAAGCACGTTTCGTAAGGCTTTGCCGGCTGGATAGAGCAGCTGTGCGCCCACGCGGGTGCCGAAAAGAAGGAAGCTGACACGATTAAACAAGTCGGAGCGCGTGCTCAATAGGCTCAGCATATGGAGGGCGTCGGCCCCGTAGTAGACGACGTCCTTGAACTTCAGCACCATGCCCTGGTCGATGGCGAGGCCAGCAGTGGTGATCTCGTCCATCAGCGGTCCAGGCTGACGCGCATCGACGAGTCGCAACTCGCCCACCGTTTCACGGACACGCGTATAGCGGCAATACGTCCTGCAGACAGGGCATTCATCGTCATACACAAGCCAGACGATTTCGTGGGGAGTGATGGTGTTCATCGTTTTTCCAAAAATATTGCTTGCGTCGATGCTCTATCCTATGTCATATTTAACCAATTAGCTAATCGTAATCTCTCATGAATGCTGACAATGTGTTCGCCGCTCTCGCTTCGACGCCGCGGCGCAAGATACTTGCCTACCTTTCCGAAGCGTCTCTTACCGCAGGCGAAATTGCTGAGCGGTTCGAAATGACTAAGCCGTCGCTGTCAAAGCATCTGCGCATTCTTGAAAACGCCGGGCTCGTGAAGAGTGACAAGCGAGGGCAGTTTGTCCACTACAGCCTGGCCGACGACAACCTTCTCGGCAAGCTGCACAACTACATCGCCGCCTTCTGCCCAGTTGGCGGGCCGCTTAAAAAAGAAAGTGCCGCCCTCGCGAGAACCAGAAAAGCATCGGCCTGACGATGACTGGCCGGCGCCAGACTGCGCTCACCCGCCAGGTACGTCAGATAGGCCTCGGCTGCCGGGCCACCCATCTCGACGGGGTGCCGCAGGCCACGCCAGCGGATGAAGGCTCTGACCCAATGGACGTAAGCCTCCTCGGTGCGCGGGCTGTATGAGAACCAGTTAATCGGGAAAAAGCAAAAATGCCACAACCACTTGCGCTTGGGTCGGACTACGATATTTGGGAGGCTGTACAGATGTTGTGCAGCAGTTCCTGTCTCCCTACAACACGTTAGGCGTCACACGGAAACACTTGTGCGCCCGCCAGTATTCAGAGTCCGCAGCGAAGGGGCCGATCCATGCGCCGGCAGGGTTCGCTGGGCGCCTGCGAAGTCCACATGGCACTTCGGATTGGCAGCCACAGCAGTCATCTTCGCGCCATTGACTGCGAGTATTGACGCGGTACTCGTGTTTCTCGTACTCACCTACGTGACCTTGCTACTTGGGCACTCGGTCGGTATGCACAGGAAGCTGATTCACAGAACATTCGAATGTCCAAAGTGGCTAGAACGAACTCTTGTCTACCTTGGCGTGCTGGTTGGAATGGCGGGGCCGCTGGGGATTCTCCGCATCCATGACGTACGAGATTGGGCGCAGCGAGAGCCAATGTGTCACGACTTCTTCGCTCATCGACGCTCCATATGGCAGGATGCGCTCTGGCAGTTGACCTGCCGCTTCGAGTTCAACCGCCCGCCTGAGTTTCGTATTGAACCCGAGGTTGAGCAGGATCGCTTCTATCAATGGCTTGAACGAACCTGGATGCTCCAGCAACTTCCCCTAGCTGCTGTGCTTTTCCTGTTGGGCGGATGGGGTTGGGTTGTTTGGGGCGTGTGCTTGAGAGTGACCATCAGTGTCGCCGGGCATTGGGTAGTCACCTACATCACCCACAACCCAGGCCCAACTCCATGGTTAGTCAGAGGGGCCGGTGTACAAGCGTCTAACCTCAATGGTTACGGCCTACTCACAATGGGCGAGTGCTGGCACAACAATCACCACGCTTTCCCCGAGTCAGCTCGCATCGGCCTGCGCGAGGAAGAACTTGACCCTGGATGGTTGGTGATCAGCTTCTTGCAGCGTCGCGGACTCGCCACACAGATTGGCACACCACGCCAACACTCTGAGCGTGGGGATCTCGGTGACGCCTAACCCTTTTGCAAGGACTTCCCCCTATGTCAAGAGGGCTGCATTAGTTTTGGCTGTTTCTGTTGATCAAGCGGCTGTTGGCACTGAGGTTCCCCACGTTTATCGGATACCGACGCAGCGCGGTTAAGCCGCCATTTTTCCCTGCTGTTTGAGAACCCAGGCCTCGAATGCTGATGCTGGGGTCTTGCCGAGCAAGGCGGAGTGGCGACGACTCCGGTTGTAGAA
>JAPLQF010000035.1 GCA_026399875.1 Burkholderiales bacterium
GTCTGGTTCTGAGGACTCCAACTCGTGCAGGAGAACCCTGACCGATGTTTCGTGCGAGCTTGCTCTTGCTTCCCTTGCTTCCCTTGGCCTTTGCGGCGGCGGTGCCGCAAAAATCGGCGCGTATCATTCTCTGCGTCATCGGCTGTCCTGCGCAGCGTCGTTACCGGTGAAGGTGCCGGGGCAGCGCGCTGAACATCCCGAGCGGCCTGCGCGCCGCTCACCCGAACGACCGGAAAGAGGCGGCCCGGAGCATCCGAGAGGATGAGCTTTCAGCGATTGCTCTGTGCCAGATCAAGGAAAGAAGCCTTTTTGCCGCCCGGCTGTCGGACCTGTGTTTCAATCAGTCCGACCGGCGCCGTTTTGCGCCGGTGGAGTCGAACTGTCCGGCTTGACCGAATCTGCCTGAGGTCGGCGAAACTGGCCACCTTGTCAGCCACCTTGTCCGCCAGCTCTTTGGCGTCCTCGCTGGTGACCTCATTGGCGAACTCATTGGCGAACTCATTGGAGAAATCATGAGCGGTCTGACCGGCGAGGAGCTTGCATCGATGGTGACTCATGAACTTCGCAATCCGCTCAACGCGATGGCCGGATGGCTGCATCTTTTGAGCAATGCGCCGGGCGCAACCGCCGGCCCTGCGCCGGCGCTGGCGACCCGGGCCGCGGCCGGACTGCGTCGCGCGGTCGATGAGCAGCTTGAGCAGGTCGAGACGCTCGGGCGTGTGCTGCGGCTGGCGGGCGGCGAACCCGATGAAGCGGCAGGTAGTGTTGATCTGGCCGATCTGCTGCAGTCGCAGATCGACCTGATCCGCACCTCACCGCAGGCCGAAGGCCGCGCAGTCGAGCTCGAGCTTGGTGCCAAGCCGGGCGGTGTGCCATGGCCTGTTGTCGTTGGAAACGCCGATGCACTGGCGCGTGCCGTCGCCAACATGGCGCGCTATGCGATGCGCAACGGTGTCGCCGGCGCGCCCCTGCGGATTGCCTTGCGCGTCGACGAGGGGGTACAGCAGATCGAGTACAGCATCGACGCAGGCGTCGACCGCTCAGTGTCGATCTGGGGCCTTTTCAGGCCGCCTGCGAATCGATTGCCGATGCCGCTGCTGCATGCCCGTCTGGCGATCGAGTCGGCCGGCGGTGTGCTGCTGCCGGTATCCGGGTCTGATGCCAAGGGTGATGTGTTGCGGATCCGATTTCCTGCGACCCTGCAGGCGGCCAGTTGAACAGCCAGCCTGTCGCAGGCGCCACGCCGTCGCTGCCATCTGGGTATCGTGGCTGTCGCGTTCTGGTGGTCGACGACAATGTCGATTCGGCCCAGAGCATGGGCATGCTGCTCGAGCTCGAGGGATTCACCGTCGATCTGGCCTATGACGGCGACCAGGCGCTGAGCCGGGCGGCAATGTTCCAGCCGAATGCGGTGCTCCTGGACATCGGTCTGCCGGGCTTGAACGGCTATCAGGTCGCGCAGCAGCTTCGCGAGCGTTCGACCAGCGCAGGCGGCATGCCGATTCTGCTGGTCGCGGTCAGCGGTTATGGCCGCGACACAGACCGGCAGACCTCCCGGCTGGCCGGCTTCAATGTCCATCTCACCAAGCCTGCCGATCCGGTCGAGGTGTTGCGCGTGCTGGATCGGCATTGTGCCGAGTCTTCTGCGTATTACCCGGCCGGCCGCAGGAGGGGCGACTGATGCCTCATGTGCTCATCGTCGAAGACGATCCGAATTCGGCCGCAATGCTGTCGGAGCTGGTCGCCGGCGAAGGTTTCACCACTGCGGTGGCGGCCACGCTTCGCGAAGCGCGTCAGCAGCTGATGCTGATGCCGGCGCAGGCGGTGCTGGTCGATCTGCAGCTGCCCGACGGCAGCGGACTTGATCTGTTCAATGACACCGATCTTCGCGGTAATGCCGAGATCGTCCTGATCACCGGTCATGCCTCGATCGAGACCTCGATCCAGGCGCTGCGGGTGGGTGCGGCCGACTATCTCACCAAACCGGTCAATGTCGCGCAGCTCAGGCGGGTGCTTGGCCGGCTGAATCAGCCGGGCGATCTTCGCGCCGAGATCACCGAGTTGCGCGAGGGCATCGAATCAGATGGGCGCTTCGGACAGCTCTGGGGACGATCAGCCCCGATGAAGCGGCTGTACGACCAGATCGCGCGCGTTGCGCCAACCTCGGTCAGCGTGCTGCTGGTGGGCGAGAGCGGGACCGGCAAGGAAGTGGTCGCGCAGACGGTTCATGAACTGTCGCGGCGTCGCACCCATCCCTTTCTGGCAGTCAATTGCGGTGCGATCTCGCCGCAGCTGATTGAGAGCGAACTCTTCGGTCACGAGAAGGGCAGCTTTACCGGGGCGGTCAGGCAGCATCGCGGCTTTTTCGAGCGGGCGCGCGGCGGCACGCTGTTCCTCGATGAGATCACCGAGATGCCGCTCGATCTTCAGGTCACGCTGCTGCGGGTGCTCGAGACAGGAGCGTTCATGCGGGTCGGCTCGGACGAGCCCTTCGAGACCGACGTGCGGATCATTGCCGCGACCAATCGCGAGCCGATGGACGCGGTGCGTCGCGGTCAGCTGCGCGAAGATCTCTATTACCGGCTCGATGTCTTTCAGGTGCGGCTGCCGCCCCTGCGCGAGCGTCTCGATGACATCGATCTGCTGGCCCCCCATTTTCTGGCTGGCCTGAACGCCAGCGAGGGCACCGAGCGGCGCTTCTCGGCCTCGGTGATCGAGCGGTTGAAGCAGTACAGCTGGCCGGGCAATGTGCGCGAGTTGCGCAATGTCGTGCAGCGTGCGGCCATCATGAGCGACGGCGCCCTGATCGATCAGGTCAGGCTGCCCGAGGATCCGAACGCCGCGGTGGTGGCACCGCCGCAAACCGCGCACGGCCCGGGTCTGTGGGTGCCGGTCGGCTCGTCGATCGCCGATGTCGAGCGCAAGCTGATCATGGCGACGCTCGAATCCTGCGGCGGGGTTCGCGAGCGCACGGCCGAGATCCTGGGGATCAGCCTGAAGACGCTCTACAACCGTCTTCGCGAATACGGTCAGTCGGCCGAGGCGACCTCAGTGTCGTCTCCAGTGTCGTCCTCATTGCCGTCATCGGTGGCGACTGTGCTGCCGACCGCGACCCAGCCGTCGTCCTGAGCGCCGAAGCTGACATCCCTGTCACCTGACCGGGCACTGCCGCCCGGCTGCCCGATCACTGCGTCGGGCGGTAGGACATCCGCCTGACCTCCACCGACGGAATCTGCAGCGCGCCGCGGTACTTCGAGACCGTACGCCGGGCAACCTTGATGCCGCGCTGTTCAAGCAGTCTCGTGAGCTTGATATCCGACAGCGGCCGCTCGCCTTCTTCCGCACTGACCAGTTCGGTGATCAGCGCCCGAACCGCGGTGGCCGAGCAGGGATTGCCGGCGGCGGTCTCGACATGGCTGCCGAAGAAGTGCTTGAACTCGAACAGGCCGCGCGGCGTGGCCATGTATTTGCGGCTGGTCACCCGCGAGACAGTCGATTCATGCAGATCGACCTTTGCGGCGATCTCGCCGAGCGTGAGCGGGCGCATCGCCATCGCGCCGTAGTCGAAGTAGCGGCTCTGGTGGTCGACGATCGCCTGCGCGACCCGCAGGATGGTCTGGAAGCGCTGCTCGATGTTGCGCACCAGCCAGCGGGCTTCGCGCATCTGCTGCGAGACCGGCGTGCCGCCACCGTCTCGTCCGCCGCGCAGGATGCCGGCATAGAAGCGATTGACCTGGATTTTCGGAATCACTTCGGGATTGATCGCTGCCACCCATTTGCCCTGGACCTGATGGACGATGATGTCTGCCACCACGAACTGGGTCTCATCGGCACCGAAGCCCGCGCCCGGGCGCGGCCGAAGGCTGCGCAGCAGCACGGTGGCCGCCTGCAGTTCGCGGTCCTCGCAGCCGAGCTCGCGCTGCAGTCGCTGGAAATCATGGGCGGCCAGCAGTCCGAGATGCTCATCAACGATGCGCAGTGCGAGCGCACGCGCCGGCTGATCGGCATGCTCCGGGGTGAGCAGCTGCAGCCGCAGGCATTCGGCAACCGAGCGGGCCGCGACGCCCGGCGGATCGAAGGACTGCACCTGTCGCAGCGCGACCTGGATGTCCTCGGCATCGGCTTCACACCCGGGCGGGCACAGGGCGCACAGCTCCTCGCTCGAGTGAGTCAGGTAGCCCGATGTGTCGATCGACTCGATCAGCGTCTCGACGATCGCCCGGTCACGTTCCGACAGTCGCAGGCAACCGGCCTGCAGCAGCAGATGCTCACGCAGCGTTTCGACGCCCGGCACCATCAGCGCCGGATCCCAGTCATCGTCGCCACCGCGGTTGGTGCGGTAATCGGTGGCACCGTTGCTCCACATCTCGTCAAGCGCGGTGTCGCGATCGGTGTCGCGCTCAGCCCGCTCGTTCGCGTCCTCATGGTCTGCGGCGGCCTCGGCCGCGGCGTCGGCTGTGTCGGTGTCGGTGTCGCTCGCCGGGTCATCGGGCTCGACCATCTCCAGGAAGGGATTGGTGCCGATCACGTCCTGGACTTCCTGCTGGAATTCGAGCGATGACAACTGCAGCAGCTGGATCGAGCGTTGCAGGAAGGGCGTCATGGTCAGGTGCTGACCGGCACGAAACTGCAGGGAGGCGGACATGGCAACAACCTTCAGAAAATCTGTCTGGGACAAGGCTTAGTGCAAGCCCCGTGCCACCGACCTGAATCGCGTTCACTGAGCCGAAAACACCCTGTCAAGCTGTCAAAGTTTCCGATATCGCCTCGCCGGGCACGGAAATTTCTGCCGATCTGCGGCAAGCCCTGCCGGCTCAGTGGTTCAGGCGCACCGAGGGGCGGTGGGCATGCCGCTCAAGCACCGCGACAAGCCGCTCGATCAGCTCTGCCTGCGCCAGCGGTTTGCAGAGATGGTCGCGAAAGCCCGCCTGCAGGCTGCGTCGTCGGTCGTCGTCCCGGGTGAAGGCCGACAGCGCGAAGGCGGTCAGCGGAGCATGCCCCTGCGGCGCCTCGGAGGCTTCGAAGCGACGCATCCGCGCCAGCAGGGCATAGCCGTTTTCGCCAGGCAGCGCGATATCGCAGAGCACGGCGAGCGGCGCGGTGTCGCCCGCAAGGGCCCGCAGTCGGGTCATTGCGTCATTGCCATTGGCCGCCTGTGCCACCTGCGCGCCCTGCGTCAGCAAAAATTCGACCAGCACCTCGCGTGAATCGTCATGGTCTTCGACCACCAGCACCGTCAGGCCGGCCAGTGCCCCGGCTGCGAGACCTGCCCCGGCGGTCTGCGCGGCGCTTCTTGCGGTGCTCTGTCCGGCCGCCAGCTCGACAGGATCGGCCGGCACGCCCGGGACGGCGGGTGTGTCGGGCTGGCCGCGCGCGCCCATTGGCAGCGATACCGTGAAGCAGGTGCCCCGGTCCCGTCCCTCGCTGCGCACCATCACCTGGCCGCCATGCGCCTGCACGATGTGCTGGACCAGCGCCAGACCCAGCCCCAGACCGCCCGCCCGCCGCGTGCTCGAGGTGTCGGCCTGCTGGAAGCGCTCGAAGGCATTCGGCAGGAAGGCCGGGTCGATGCCTTCACCGTCATCGTCGATTTCGAGTTGTGCCAGCCAGCCCAGTCGCTTCAGCCGCACCTGGATATGCCCGTCGGGCGGCGTGAACTTGACCGCATTGACCAGGAGATTCCAGATCACCTGCTCGAGCCGGACCGGGTCACCGACGGTGTCATAGACCTCGGTATCGATCGCCAGCGACAGGTCGATGCGGTGCGCCTCGGCCAGCGGTCGCGCGCCGTCGACCGAGGCCTGGAGCAACAGCGACAGATTCATCGGCTGCAGGGCCAATCGCAGATTGCCGTTGACGATCCGGGCGGTATCGAGCAGGTCATCAACCAGCTGAACCTGGGTGTCGAGATTGCGCTGGATGACCTCGACCGCACGCTCAAGCAGTTCGTTGTCGCCGGCGCGTCGGCGCCGCAGGGCGTGCAACCAGCCCTGGATGGCGTTGAGCGGAGTGCGCAGTTCGTGCGAGACGATTGCCAGCATATCTTCCTTGGCCCGATCGGCCCGCTGCGCCTCGGCGCGGGCGACGCGCTCGCGCGCCAGGGTTTCATGCACCGCCAGCGACGATGCCACCAGCAGGGCGAACTGGGACAGCACCGCGGCCTCTGAGGCGGCAAACCCGCCGACATCGCGTCCGAGCATCAGGTAACCGCGGACATGGTCCTGGGCGTCGAGCAGCGGCACCTGGAGCTGATGGCCAAGCAGGCCGCCGATCGGTGACGGCGCGACTCCGGTGCGATCCGATTCGATGGCTGCCCCGGTCCAGCGCCGGCATTCGGTCGGCGGTATCGACGGGTCGGCGTCCAGGCCGATCTCGGGTTCGGGCGACGCGACCGCATCGCGCCGGAAGGCAACCGCCAGCGCGATTTCTGCCGGCACGATCGTGCGAAGTCGGGCCGCGGCAGCCGTCAGCCGATCGGTGACCGGGCCCGGCGCGCTCAGGGCACCGAAGGACCGATTGACCGCACGCAGCTGCTCATTGACGGCCGCCAGCCGCTCATTGCTGTCCTGGAGCAGGGCGGTGCGTTCCGCGACCCGGGCCTCCAGGGTGTCGTTGGCCTGGCGCAGCGCCAGGGTCATGTGATCGGCGATCGCGAGCGCGCGCCGCCGGGTGCCGCCGATTGCCCAGATGATGCCGAAGACAAGGAAGCTGCCGGTCGCACCGAGTACCGCCACCGCATTGCGGGCAGTCGTGCTGCCGGCGCTTGCGGCGCCAGTCAGGGTGTCGTGCTCGAATCCGAACTGCCAGACGATCCAGGTCATTCCGAGCGACAGGGCCAGGGCGCTGCAGGCCGCGCCTGGCGTGGTAAAGCGCTCCCAGGCGTTACCGGCAGGATGCCGCCCGGCAGGCTCGCCGGCGCGTCCGGGCAAGCGGTCGTCGCTGCACTCGCCGGCCCGCGCATCGCCCAACGCCGAGTGCCCGCGCGGCGCGGGCATCCCCGCACCGTCGGGCGCATCGAAGGCCGCGTAGCCTTGCGGTCCGGCGTTCATCATTGGCCGATCAATGCGGATAGAGCCTCCCGGTTTCCGGACGCCGCCGGTCAGCTTCGTCGTCCGAGCAGCAAACCGATCACCATCCCGCCAATCGCGGCCATGGTCACCGACGACAGCGGCCGATGCGACAACACCTCGCGTGAGGCCTCGACCCGCCGCACGATCTGCTCCCTGGCCCGTGATGCGACATCCCGGCTGTCCATGAGGCTGGTGTTGAACTGGTCACGGGCCTGGCCGACGCGCCGCTCGAGTTCACTGCGCAAGTCGCCTTGACCGCTGCGGGCAAGCGTCGACAGATCGTCGAGCAGGTTGTGGAGCTCGTTGCGGGTGGCCTCGATCGCACGAAGTGTCTGGCGCGAAGCGATGGCGCCGGCCTTGCCGTTGGTGGCTTCGCCGGCGCGGCCAGCCTGCTCTGTGGTTGATCCTGAGAGTGAGGGATTACTTTGAATGGTCATGGTTGTTGCCTTTTTCAGTGGTCAGGGGTGAAGCGGTGTGGGGGCATGCTGTCTTGGCGTGCTGCGCCGGATCGATCCGGTGACGCCGGTCTCCTGGACTGAACGGTCGATCCGACCGCGCTCCTGCGCCGGCAGGCTGGCTCGGATCACCGTGCCCAGCCCGGGCGCCGAGGCGACCTCGAATCGTCCGCTGACCGCCAGCATCCGGTCGCGCAGCCCGCTCAGGCCCTGGTGGCCGAAGCCGACCGCCGCCGGATCGAAACCGCAGCCGTCGTCTTCGATCGACAGTTCGATGCGTCCGCGGCTGCGGGTGAGTCTGACCCGGACTTCGCTTGCTCCGGCGTACTTGTGGATATTGGTGAGCGACTCCTGGGCGACGCGATACAGCGCCAGCGCAGCGTCACCGGTCAAGTTGACCGATTTGTCGAGCTCGCTGCTCAGCTTGCCGGCAAACCTTTCGCGGTTCGACACCAGCAGCTGCTCCAGCGCCGCCCCGAATCCGAGGTGAGTGAGCAGTGTCGGATGCAGATCCTCGACCAGACGGCGCTTCAGGCCGATGCCATCGCCGAGCAACTGGCGAAGGGCCTGCAGCCGACGTGCAATCTCGGGGTCCTGGCAGGCCCCTTGCGCGCTCAGCCAGGCCACATCCAGCCTGGCTGCCGTCAGGATGGCACCGAGTTCGTCGTGCAGTTCACGGGCCAGCGCGGCCCGTTCGGACTCGCGGGCATGCTGCAGCCGGGCGGCCAGATCACGGGTCATGCCGTCGTCACCGACGCTGGCGCTTGCGGTCGCAGGTGGGGTGGTGCTGGGGGAGGTCGTCCCCGGCGGGCTGACCCTCGGTCGGCGGATGCCGCGGGGAGAAGTCGGAAGATGGCTTGGAATGGGCACGGCGTTTGCCTCAACGTGGCTGTGGACCCGACGGTTCGGGCCGCAAAAACGTGTCAGCAAATTCGGTGCCCATGGAGAAAAACTCAATGAACCAAGTCCAGTCAAACCGCAAACTGAAAGTCGTGATCTGTGATGACCATCCGATCGTTCGGGCCGGGTTTCGCCAGTTCCTGGCGGGTCACCCCGACATGGAGAGCGTCCGCGAGGCCGGCAATGGCCGCGAAGCGCTCGACCTCGTGCGAACCGATGCCTGCGATGTACTGCTGCTCGACATCTCGATGCCTGGGCAAAACGGCATCGATGTCCTGCGTGCGATCCGCCTGCGCCGCCCCGAGTTGCCGGTGCTGATGCTGTCGTCTTTCCCGGAGCAGCACTATGCGCTGCAGATGCTCAAGCTGGGCGCTAGCGGTTATCTCCCGAAGGATTGCGAGCCGAGCGAACTGTTGCGGGCGATCCGTTCGGTGTCACAGGGACGCCGCTTCGTGACCGAGGCGGTCGGCGACCTTCTGGCCAACGGGCTGGGCAACAACGGCGACGAGCCGCCGCATCAGCAGCTGTCGGATCGCGAACTGCAGGTTTTCCTGCGGCTGGCCAAGGGCGAGTCGGTGACCGCGATTGCCAATGTGCTCAATCTCAGCTTCAAGACGATCAGCACCTATCGGTCCAGGGTGCTCGAGAAACTCAATTTGCGCTCGAACAGTGATGTGACCTACTACGCGCTTAAAAATGGCCTGATCGAGTAATTGCGAGCGATGCGGTGTGCTCCGGGCCGCGGTGACACTGCGACTGGCTTGCTGTGGCGAGCGGTCTCAGTGCACCGCGGCGTGTGACAGCCGCAGAAAGGCAAAGAACTCGTCGAGCTGGGTCGACTTGTCGAAGACCGCGTGGGCGCCGAGCCGTCGGCACTCGCGGCGCACGACCTGATTGGCACTGTTGGTCAGCACCACCCGCAAGGGGGGCGCGCACGGTTCAGCCACCGCCGAGCGGCTGATGGCGTCGAGCAGCACAAAGCCGCTGCCTTGCTGAAGGACCAGATCGAGCAGCACCAGGTCGCAGCGGTTGTGGCGCAGCCAGCGCATCGCCGCGAGCGGTGTGGCGGCGGTCGCAGCGACCTGCACGCCGCTGAAGGACGCCAGCATGGGTATCAGCCTGGCACAGACGAGCGTCGAATCCTCGACCATCAGTGCAATCAACGGGACGAGCCCTCCATCGGGTCAAGCATCGGTTCATGCATCGGTACACCCGCCGCATGCCGATGCATTCCGCTCGCGGCAGCCTATCGATTTCGCGGCGTGAGCGCTGTGGGAGCGCCTCGCGGCGGCGGGTCGGACATCAGGCGTCGCTGCCGCGACGGTGCCGATCCGGGCGTGCTACTTGCCGTTATCGATGGTGAGTGCTGCGCGGCGTCGGTCCGGCCGACGTCGTTGCTGAACGCCACGTCTGAGCGTCATTCGGAGGCTCCCATGATCGTCCCGGTCACTTTGAACTACTCGATCCAGCTGGAATGCGATGCTCGACCGACCAACCCGTTCGTCTTTGCAATGCTGCCAGCCCGTGCGCAGCAGCAGCAGCTCGCGCTCGAATCGCTGCGGGTCAGCGGCTCATCGGCTCAGTCGGTCTTCACCGATGCGACCACCGCGACCCGCTATCTGCATGTCACCGCCGCCGGCGGCAAGCTGCGGGTCGAGCTCGACGTTCAGCTGAGGCTGTTGCAGACCAGCCTCGATGTTGCCTCGCTGTTTCGCGACCCGGCGGTGTCGCCGCTGGCGGCACCCGAATCGCTGCGCTTCCTGCTGCCCAGCCGCTTCTGTCCGTCCGATCGCCTGACCGGGTTCTGCGAGCAGCAGTTTGCCGGCCTGAGCCAGCCTTATGCCCGACTGCGGGCCATCGACGACTGGATGCGGCGCTATCTCGGCAGCCCGTCGCAGGCTGTCGCGCCGGCCCAAGAGACATTGTCGAGCGCGCTGGATGTTTTTGAGCGGGGATTCGGCGCTCCGTGCGATCTGGCGCACCTGATGATCACGCTGTGCCGTGCCTGCGGCTTGCCGGCGCGTTATGTCACGACCGTGCCGCTTGAAGATGCTGCGCCGCTTGCGCTCTATCCCTGGGTCGAGGTCCTGATCGGCAATGCATGGCTCGCACACGACCCGTCGCGACGTCTGCCACGCACCGCGCTTTTGCGCATCGGCACAGGACGCGATGCCGCCGATGTACCGCTCGTCATGGGGGCGGCGGTCATGATGGGGAGACCGGATTGCCGGATTCAGATGGCGATTGCCGGCCTGGATGCCGACATCCGGATCCTTCGCGAGCGAGACGGCTGCGCCGGCGAGGTGTGTGCGGCAACCCTTGGCAGTCTGGCGCAGGCTGCACGCTGGGCGGAGGACGCGAGTCTGGTTGCCCAGCAGGTGCCCCACCACGGCACCGATCCCTTACGTCAGAAGAGCTGGTCGCGCACCCGTTCGCCCGGTTCGCCATGGCCCAGCCCTTCGTCGTTGACCACACCGAGTGAGGCGATCCCCTGGCCAGGCCGGGTATCGGAGAAATACCAGTCGCCATTGATCGATTCCACGCCCTTGGGTGCAACCGGTGGTGATTCGGGCACGCCTTTGAGCGCCACCGCCATGTAGTTGATCCAGATCGGCAGGGCCAGACCGCCGCCGGTTTCGCGCTCGCCGAGTTTGCGGGGCTGGTCGTAGCCGACCCATGCGACTGCAGCCAGGCTCGGGGAATACCCGGCAAACCAGGCGTCAAAGGCATCGTTGGTCGTGCCGGTCTTGCCGGCGAGGTCGCCCCGTTTCAGACGCAGGGCTGACGTCGCGGTGCCCTTGCGCACGACGTCGCGCATCATGCTGTCCATGACAAAGGCATTGCGGGCATCGATGGCCCGGTTGGCCTCGTCGGCAGGTCGGACCGCCTGCGCTTGCGCCAGCACCTTGCCCGAGCTGTCGGTGATCTTTTCGATGATGTGAGGAGGCAGGTAATAACCGCCGTTGGCAAAGACCGAGATGCCGGCGACCAGCTGCCAGGGTGTGACCGAGCCTGCTCCCAGCGCCATGGTGAGGTAGGGCGGATGACGCTCGGCGTCAAAACCGAAGCGGGTGACATAGTCTTGGGCATAACGGGGGCCGATCGCCTGGATCAGCCTGATCGACACCATGTTCTTCGATTTCTGCAACGCGGTGCGCATCGTCATCGGCCCATCGAAGCGACCGTCGTAGTTCTTGGGCTCCCAGGTCTGGCCGCCTGTCACCGCCCGGTCGACCACCACCGGCGCATCATTGATGATCGTGGTGGTCATGAAACCCTTGTCGAGCGCCGCCGAGTAGATGAAAGGCTTGAAGCTGGAGCCCGGCTGGCGCCAGGCCTGAGTCACCCGGTTGAACTTGTTGCGGTTGAAGTCGAAGCCGCCCACCATCGCCCTGATCGAGCCGTCGCGCGGCACCGCCGAGACAAACGCCGCCTGCACCTCGGGCAGCTGCGACACTTCCCAGCCTTTGGCGCCCTCGGTAAGCCGGATGACCGAGCCCGGTTTCAGGCGTTTGTCGGCCGACGCCTTCTCCGCGATCCAGCCGGCCACGAATTTCAGCCCATCGCCGGTGATGTCGATCGTCTGACCGCGGCTGCGACTCGCCCGAATCGACTGCGGGCTGACCTGGGTGATGACCGCCGCAGTGAAGCCGTCGATCTCGCCGGCCTCCAGCAGTGCTTCTTCGATCTTTTCTTCCCGGCGTGCCGGATCAGCCGGCAGGTCGACCTGCGCCTCGGGGCCGCGGTAACCATAGCGCCGGTCGTAGTCGATGATGCCCCGGCGCACCGCCAGATTGGCCGCGCGCTGGTCGTCGGCCCGAACCGTCGTATAGACATTGAGTCCGGCGATATAGGTTTCTTCGCGGAACTGCTCATAGGCCAGCTGGCGGGCCAGTTCGGCGACATAGGGCGCCTTGAGTGCGAAGTCGGTCCGGTCGGGCTGCAGGGCCAGGTTTTCGACGATCGCCGACTGGTACTGTTCCTCGGTCAGATAGCCCAGCGAGCGCATCCGGCCGAGGATGTATTGCTGGCGGATTTTTGCCCGTTTGGGGTTGACCACCGGGTTGTAGGCGGAGGGCGCCTTGGGCAGACCCGCGAGCATCGCCGCCTCGGCGGCGGTGATTTTGGCCAGCGGTTTGCCGAAATAGACCTGAGAGGCCGAGGCAAATCCGTAGGCGCGCTGGCCGAGATAGATCTGATTGAGATAGATCTCGAGGATCTGCTCTTTCGAGAGTGCCTGCTCGATTTTCAGTGCGACCAGTATCTCGTAGATCTTGCGGGTGTAGCTGCGTTCGTTCGAGAGGAAGAAATTGCGCGCGAGCTGCATGGTGATCGTGCTGGCCCCCTGGGCCTTGCCGCCCGCCGCCAGGTTGGCAAACGCCGCGCGGGCAATGCCCAGAAAGTCGACGCCGCTGTGGGTAAAGAAACGGTCGTCCTCGGCCGCCAGGATGGCGCGGGTCATGACTGGCGGCACATCCTCGAGCTTGACGACGCTGCGGCGTTCTTCACCGAACTCGCCGATCAGCACGCCGTCGGCGGTGTAGATGCGCAGCGGCACTTTCGGCCGGTAGTCGGTCAATGCCTCCATCGACGGCAGCCGTTCGCTCGCCAGGATGGCCGACAGGCCGAGCGCCAGCGCAAGGGCCAGCGCCAGCACCACCGGAATCCCGACCAGGATCGCAATGACGGTCAGCGCGCCGAAGCCACCCTCGCCGAGCGCAGCGCGGGCCGACACAGTCCGTAAGCGTGGTGTCGTCATGATCGGTGGGGCGGGTCTGGAGGGACGCTGCAAGCAGGCGGTCTCGGATGATACCGGCTGACCGTGCAGGACAGATCGCGCCGACCCATTGTGTGTTGGTGCCTGTCAGCCCTGCCACTCGCCCGGCTATCTGGACGGTTTGATAGGCGGTGCTCGGCGGGCGACCGGCGGCGATCGAACATCGCCGAATTGCGTCTGGCCGATTTAGAGTGGTTCTGTCCCGTTGCCAAAATCTAACGTAGTTTATTGAAAAACTGCGTAACATTCTGGTTTTAATAACGTTTTGCGAATTTTGCGAGTTCAACTTGGCGCTTAGTCTTCCTGGTTTCCTTCGGCGAGGCCCCCAGCCACTTCTGGGCATCGACATCAGCTCGTCCAGCGTCAAGCTGGTGGAGCTGTCGGCGGGCGCCAAGACCGGACTGCGAATCGAGCGTTACGCCATCGAGCCGATCGAGCAGGGCGCGGTGGTCGACGGCAACATTGAAAATCCGGAGAAGGTGTCCGACGCAATCATTCGCGCGGTCAAGCGATCGGGTGCCCGCTCCAGGTCTGCGGCCCTGGCCTTGCCCTCGTCGGCGGTGATCTCCAAACGCATCATGCTTCCGGCCGGATTAATTGAAGAGGACTACGACATGCAGGTCGAGTCCGAGGCCAGCCAGTACATCCCGTTCTCGATCGAAGAGGTCAACCTCGATTATCAGATTCTCGGGATGGCAGCCCAGTCGACCGAAGACGTCGAGATCATGCTGGTGGCCTCACGAAAGGAAAAAGTCGAAGATCGCGTCGCCGTCGCCGAAATGGCGGGGCTGCAACCGATGGTGATCGACGTTGAGCCCTTTGCTGCCCGGATCGCCATCGACCATATGAGCAGCTTCATGCCGAACCACGGCGAGGGACTGATTCTGGCCGTCTTCAATATCGGTCAGAGCAACACCAGCCTTACCGTGGTGCTCGATGGCCAGACCATCTTCGAGCGTGACCAGGCCTTCGGTGGCCAGATCCTGACGCGGGAAATCATGCGCCTTTATGGCCTGACCTTCGAAGAGTCGGAGCAGAAAAAGCGTGCGGGCGAGCTGCCCGACAACTACGCCGCCGAGCTGCTGGTGCCGTTTGTCGAGCAGGCCACGGTTGAAGCTGCCCGTGCGCTTCAGTTCTTCTTCACATCGACCCCTTATTCGCGCGTCGACCGGATTATCCTCGCGGGAGGCTGTGCGGTAACGCCAGGCTTGGCCGAGTCGATTGCCGATCGATCGCGAGTACCGACCGAGATCATGAGTCCGTTTCAGGGAATGGAAGTCGCCAGCACGATTCGTGAGCGTCAGTTCCGTCTCGATGCGCCGGCGCTGATGGTCGGTTGCGGACTTGCCATGCGGAGGTTCGACAAATGAGCAGCGCCGCAAGTCGCAAGGCCGCTGAGGCCGTCAAGCCCTCGGATCAGCAGGTGCGCGAGCTGGCGCCGATCCGGGTCAACCTGCTGCCGCACCGCGAACTCAAGCGCGAGCGCAAGAAGAAGGATTTTGTCGTCCTGTCGGCGCTCATGGCAGTTGCCGGCATCGTGACCACTTATGCCGTTGGCGTGGCCATCAATCAGCAGATCACCTCCCAGTCTGAACGTAATGCCTTCGTCAAGAACGAGACGGTCAAGCTCGAGGCCCAGATTGTCGACATTGCCACGCTGCGCGACGAGATCGCGGCGCTCAAGGCCAGGCAGCAGGCGGTCGAGGAGCTGCAGAGCGACCGGACCGTCCCGGTCCATCTGTTCGACGAACTGGTCAGGTTGACGCCTGAGGGTCTCTATATGCGCCAGCTCAAGCAGGAAGGCCGGACGATTACGCTCAATGGCCTGGCTCAGACCAATGAGCGGGTGGCAGACCTGTTGAAGCGGCTGTCCGAGTCCAGCCCCTGGCTTTACAAGCCTGAACTCACCGAAATCAAGGAAATCGTCGTGTCCGCAGGGCCGAATCAGAAGGAGGGCAGGACGATCTTCGAGTTCGCGCTCAATGTCCTGATCAAGCCCCGTGCGGTTATCGAGAGCGCTACCCCCGTTCCTCGCTCTTCCCCTCAGACCCAATCTGTCGAACCGATCAAGGTCGGGTCGGCGCAATAGCGGCGCAAATTCACGATGGCCAAACTTTCCGCCATAAATTTCAACCCCGATTTATCGAGGGTGACCGACCAGTTCAGAGGCCTGCAGGGCAGGCATCCTGGTTTGTGGCCAGTTTTCCCGCGCGCGATGCTGGTCTTGACGCTTTTTTCCTCGATCCTGCTGCTCGGCTGGCTTTTCTACTGGCATGGTCTGCTTGAAGAACTCGATGTCGGTGCCCAGCAGGAGGTCACACTCAAGGCAACCTATGTCGACAGGCTCAAGCAGGCTGTGAATCTGGCCGGACTGCGAAAGCAGAAGGATCAAGTCGCGCAGTATGTGAGCCTGCTCGAAAAGCAGCTGCCCAGCAAAGCCGAAATGGATGCGCTGCTCACCGACATCAATCAGGCGGGGGTCGGGCGCGGTGCCGGCCTGAAGCTCTTCAAGCCCGGGCAGGTGGTCGTGAAGGACTATTACGCCGAGCTGCCGATCACGGTTCGGGTTATCGGCAACTACCACGACCTCGGCGCATTTGCGAGCGACCTTGCCAATCTGCCCCGGATCGTCACCCTCAACAACGTGTCCATCTCGCAGTTCGAGAAATCATCAAACCTGGTGATGGATGCGACCGCCAAGACTTTCCGCTACCTCGACCCCGAGGAAATCGCACAGCAGCGGGCTGCCGCTAACAAGAAGAAGCCAGGCGAGGCGAAAAAATGATGTCACCTTTGATGTTCGATCGGACAGGGCGGATGGCTTGCGCCGCGGCGCTCTGTTTCATCGCGGTGTTGTCGGCCGGTTGCAATTCCGGCAATGACGAGCTGCAGGCCTGGATGGACGAAAGCCGTCGCAACACGCCAGTCACGATCAGCAAGGTTGCAGAGCCCAAGGCCTTTGAGCCCTTTCGCTATCCTGCGACGACCGAGGTTGATCCTTTCAGTGCCGCCAAGCTCCGGGTCGGCATTGAGGCACCGGCCCGCAACGGCCCGCGCGGCCCCGATACCGGCAGAGTTCGCGAACCTCTTGAGTCCTTTTCGCTCGATGCATTCAAGATGGTCGGCAATCTGAAGCAGGGTCCGGTGGTGGTTGGACTGCTGAAGTCCGAAAACGCGGTTCATCAGGTTCGCGTTGGCAATTACATCGGACAGAATTTTGGCCGCATCGTTGCCATCTCCGAGACCGAAGTCGCGGTACGAGAATCGGTCCAGGATGCAGCGGGCGATTGGGTCGAACGAGATACCGCATTGCGGTTGCAGGAGTCTGGCAAATGAAGCGCAGCATAAAGGTCGCAATCCTGCATCGGGTCCGCTTCGGTGCAGGTGCGGTCAATCTGATCGCCATGATGGTGCTGATCCTGGCCATGATCGGAGCCGCCGCCCCGGCATTGGCCGAGTCGAATTCGATCGACTCTGTGGTGTCGGTCATGCAGGGCAACCAGACTGAGCTGCGACTGCGTCTCAAGGAGCCCCTCAAGACCGCACCGGTGAGTTTTACCGTTGCCAACCCGCCGCGTCTGGCGTTCGATCTGCCGGATACCGTCAACGGCCTGGGCTCTAACACCGTCGAACTGACGCAAGGCGATATTCGCAGTGTGACGATCGTGCAGGCCGGCGGCCGCTCGCGGGTCGTGCTCAATCTTCGTGGTTCAGTCACCAACCAGTTGCGCCTTGATGGCGATTCGCTGGTGGTTTCGGTCACGCCGGTCCAGTCTGGATCGTATGTGGCGGCCCCGTCGGCGTTTGCGCTGACTCAGCAGGCTCGCTCGTCAGCGAACGCCTCGGCTGTCGTCGCACCAGTCCCAGTCCTTGCCCGAGCCGATTCAGCGGCGCCTGTTGCTGCGGCGTCTGTTGCTGCGCCCAGGGCCGACAACGCCGGCAGTGGCAGCGTGCTGCGCGACATCGATTTCCGGCGCGGCAAAGACAATGACGGCCGCATTGTGGTCGACATGTCCAGTTCCCAGACCGGTGTCGATATCCGCCAGCAGGGTCAGCTGATCATCGTCGACTTCCTCAAGACCCGCGTGCCCGAGAACCTTCGCCGCAAACTCGATGTGAGCGACTTCGGTACGCCGGTGCGTTCGGTGCGCATCTTTCCGCAGGGCGAAAACGCGCGGATCGTGATCGAGCCGAGCGGGCTGTGGGAGCAGAATGCCTACCAGAGCGAGAACCAGTTCGTGATCGAGGTCAAGCCGGTCAAGGAAGATCCCAACAAGCTCAATCCCGGCGGCCGCGCAGGCTATCGCGGCGAAAAACTCTCGCTGAATTTCCAGAATGTCGACATCCGCGCGTTGCTGCAGGTGATCGCCGACTTCACCAACCTGAACATCGTCGTGCGTGATTCGGTGGCTGGCAGTCTGACCCTGCGACTGAAGGACGTGCCCTGGGATCAGGCGCTCGACATCGTATTGCAGTCGAAGAACCTCGACATGCGCAAGAACGGTAATGTCATCCTGGTAGCGCCCCGCGACGAGCTCGCCACGCAGGAAAAACTCGAGCTCGAATCGAAAATGCAGATCTCCGAGATCGAGCCGACCCGACTCGAGGTCTTCCAGCTCAACTATCAGAAGGCTGAGTCGGTCCAGAAACTGCTCTCCGACGACAAGCAGAAGGTGCTGTCCAAGACCGGCAGCGCGGTCACCGATGTGCGGACCAACAAGCTCTTTGTTCGTGATACCGGTGCCCGACTCGACGAGGTTCGCCGAATCATCTCGCAGCTTGATGTGCCGGTGCGCCAGGTGCTGATCGAAGCCCGGATTGTCGAAGCCGATGACCTCTTTTCGCGCAATCTCGGCGTCAAGCTCGGCTACAACGACAGGAAGAGCACTTACTACACCACCGCCAGCCAGATCGATCCGGTGACCGGCCAGCCGGTCGCCATCAACGTGCCGGTTTACGGTGCCGGCTCGGCGATCGCGGGCAGCAATGCCTACTCGACCCTGTCGGGCAACCTGCAGGGTGTGGCCGACCTGTCCTCCCAGCTCGGTTGCAGCGCCTCCGGAACCTGTGCGGCTGGCATCGGTCGTCCTACGCCGCTTGGCAACACCAACTTTGTGAACCTGCCGGCAGCGGTTCTCAATGGTTCGAATCCGGCAAGCTTTGCGATCAGCCTCTTCGGCTCGTCGCTGACCCGCTTCCTGAATCTCGAGATCTCGGCCCTCGAAGCCGACCAGCGCGGCAAGGTGGTCTCGAGCCCGCGTGTGCTGGCGGCCGATCAGGGCAAGGCGGTGATCGAGCAGGGTACCGAGCTGCCCTATCAGAGCGCCACCTCGAGCGGCGCCACCGCGATCCAGTTCAAGAAGGCCACGCTGCGTCTGGAGGTTGTGCCGCAGATCACGCCCGAGGGCAATGTGATCATGAAGGTCAAGATCAATCGTGATGCGGTCGGTCGGATCACCCCGGCCGGCTTTGCGATCGATACCCGTGCGATCGAGACCGATGTGCTGGTTGAAAACGGCGGCACGGTGGTCATCGGTGGCATCTACGAGCAGGTCGAGAGCAAGCAGACCACCAAGGTGCCGTTCCTGGGAGACCTCCCCTACCTCGGTGCACTGTTCCGCAACAACACTCGCAGCAACAACAAGACCGAACTCCTGGTGTTTCTCACACCGCGCGTCGTGGCTGATGCCACGGCTGTTCGCTGATTGTCGGGGATAAAGAAGATGCTTCAGCAAGGGTCAGTAAAATCCCGATGGCTCGTCCGGGCGTTTGCCGCCATGGCCGCGGCCTCGATCATGCTCGTCTCGAGCGGCTGCAGCGACAGCGGCGCAACCGGCGGCTCCGCTCCGGTCACGACGCCCTCGGGCGGCGCACCGAGTCCCACAACGGGTGGCTCGATTTCGGTTGGCGCTGGCACGACTTCGACTGTGTCGTCAGCAACCGGCTCGTCGATCCCCCTTGTCGCGGTCGTCAAGAACGCCGGTAATGCCGCGGTAGCGAACCAGACGGTCAGCTTTACGACCACCGACGCTGGCGTGACCATCGTGAATCCGACCGCCGCGACCGATGCAACCGGCACCGCGACCGGCACATTGGTTATTGGCGGCGGCCCGACCAGCAGTTCGAATCGGACGATCGAGGTTGTGGCCACCACTGGAGGGCTCACGGTCAAGAAGAATGTTCAGGTGGTCGGCAGCACCGTCACCGTGACCGGCCCGGACGCGGTGGCGCTCAATACCGCGGCACAATATGTTGTCACCGTGCGTGATTCGGCCTCGAACGCGCTGGCATCACAGTCGGTCACGGTCACCTCGCAAGCTGGTAACACCGTTGCCGGCAGCCCCGGTACCACCAATTCACAAGGGCAGCTCAGCTTCACGGTCACCCCGATCAAGTCCGGTTCCGATACGCTCACCATTGCGGCAGCCGGTGTCAGTGCGGTCAAGTCATTCGCGGTGTCGGGCGACCAGCTGTCTTTCGTCGGCAGCCCGGCCGAGGTGCAGGTCAACACTGTTCGGACCCTCACGCTCAATCTGCTCGCCAACGGCGTGGCCGCTGCCAACCAGGTGGTTTCCCTGACTGCCACCCGCGGTACGCTGTCGACCAACTCGGTCACGACCAATGCGGCAGGCAGGGCGGATGTGACGATCACTTCGCCGACTGCCGGTTTCACCGAAGTCAATGCCAGCAGCGCCGGCGGTCTGACGGCCACCTCGCGCATCGAGTTCGTTTCATCGAACCCCTCCAAGATCAACCTGCAGCCCAGTCCGTCGACGGTCGCAACCAACACTTCCGGATCGTCGTCCAATTCGAGTCAGCTGATCGCAACTGTCCGCGACGGCGCAGACAATCCTGTCAAGAACGTCCGGGTCAATTTCAGTTTCGTTGCCGACCCGAGTAATGGACGGATCGAGCCTGGATTTGCCACCACCGACAGCAACGGCACGGCATCGACGGTGTTCATTGCCGGCCCGAATTCAACCGGGAACAATGCGGTGGTGATTTCGGCGAGCCTGCCTGCCACCCCCTCTGTGCCCGCGAATCTGGCGAACATCACCGTTTCGCGCAGCGTGCTGGTCGTGCGTATCGGGACGGGCAATGAGATCGAGAAGATCGACACCACCAAGAACGGTGTGCCCTATACCGTGATCGTGTCCGATTCGAGCGGCAATCCGGTCAAGGACGTGCAGATCCAGGCAAGCCTGGAACCGCTGCTTTACTTCAAGGGCTTTTACATCTGGGACGGTTCCACTCGGTGGGTGAAATCGATCGACCAGCAATGCGCCAACGAAGACACGAACCGTAACGGTCTGCTCGATCCGCCGCAGGGCTTGACGCCGGGCGAAGACGATCCTGCCAACGGCATCGGTAACGGTAACGGCGTCCTGACACCCGGCAATCCTGCAGTGGTTGCCTTCAATAGCGGTTTCGAGAACGGCAAGACGAATGCGCTCGGCTATCTCGACATGCGGGTCATTTATCCCCGCGAATACGCCACCTGGCTGCAGGTGCGTCTGCGGGTGACCGCGGTGGTCGCAGGCACTGAGGGTGTCGGTGCGGCCACGTTTATTCTCCCGGGTGTTGCCGGCGACTACACCAGCGCGACGGTCGCGCCGCCGGGCTCTTCCAGCCCTTACGGCATATCGACTACTTGTACACTGCCGAACTGAGACCCGAATCACGACCGATACCCGTTGACCCCAGATACACCCACCCTTGCACGCGGCCCGGCTCCAGACCGGGCCGTTTTTCTTGTCGGCATGATGGGTGCCGGCAAGACCACGATCGGCCGGCGTCTTGCGCGCCGCCTCGGCTGGTCCTTCGTTGATGCCGACCGAGAACTCGAATTGCGCATGGGCGTATCGATCGCCACCATCTTCGAGCTCGAAGGCGAGGAAGGCTTTCGCCGGCGTGAAGTTGCCCTGATTGACGAGCTCACCCAACGGGTCGACACCGTGCTGGCCACCGGCGGCGGCGCGGTGCTCAACGAACGCAACCGCGAGGTGCTTCACCAGCGCGGCTGCGTGGTCTATCTGCATGCGGCACCCGGCGATCTGTGGCACCGGCTCAAGCGCGACACGGTTCGCCCGCTGCTTCGCGCGCCCGATCCTCGTGGGCGCATCGAGGCGCTGGTGCTGGCCCGCGATCCGCTTTATCGCGGCACCGCGCACCTGATCGTCGAGACCGGACGCCAGCCGGTCGACCGGGTGGTGGGCGCGGTGCTTGCGAGTCTGCCGCCATCGATCACCGCCGCCAACCTGGTTCGTCCTTCTGATGCCAGCCCCGCCGAGAGCAGCCCCAACGATGATTGAACTGACTGTTGCGCTCGGCGAGCGCTCCTATCCGATCCTGATCGGCCGAGGCCTGCTGGCCGACTGCGAGCCGCTGCAGCGACTGGCCGCCGGGCGGCAGGTGGCGATCGTGACCGACACCAATGTCGCGACGCTGCATGGGCCCGCGATCCGGCAGTTGCTGACCGGCCACGCGGCGGCGCTGATCGAGGTGGTCATGCCGGCCGGCGAGGCCCACAAGACCTTCGACTCGCTCAACCTGATCTTCGATGCGCTGCTCGCGTCGCGCTTCGATCGCGGCGCGCTGCTGGTCGCGGTCGGCGGTGGCGTGGTCGGCGACATGGCGGGTTTTGCGGCGGCGGTCTATCAGCGTGGCATCGATTTCGTGCAGGTGCCGACCACCCTGCTGGCGCAGGTCGATTCGTCGGTCGGCGGCAAGACCGGCATCAATCATCCGCTTGGCAAGAACATGATCGGCGCCTTTCACCAGCCGCGGCTGGTGCTGATCGACGTCGATACCCTGATGACCCTGCCCGAGCGCGAGCTGTCGGCCGGGCTGGCCGAAGTGATCAAGCATGGCGCGATCGCCGATGCCGCCTACTTCGATGCGATCGAGCGCGACATGCCCGCCCTGCGGGCCCGCGATGCACGCGCGCTGATCGATGCGGTGGCGCGCTCCTGCGAGATCAAGGCCTCAGTGGTCGAGCGCGATGAGCGCGAGGGCGGGCTGCGGGCGATCCTGAATTTCGGTCATACCTTCGGCCATGCGATTGAAGCCGGGCTCGGCTATGGCGAGTGGCTGCACGGCGAGGCGGTGGGTGCCGGGATGGTGATGGCAGCCGATCTCTCGCATCGCCTCGGGCTGATCGATGCCGGCGTGTTGCAGCGTCTGCAAGCCCTGGTGGTCGCGGCCGGTCTGCCGATGCGCGGCCCGGCCTGGCCCTCGGCCCGCTATGTCGAGCTGATGTCGGTCGACAAGAAGGCCGAGCGCGGCACGCCGCGTTTCGTGCTGCTCGAGCGGCTGGGTGGCGCGCGCGTGCAGCGGGTGCCGGATGCGCCGCTGCTGGCCACACTGGCCGCCTGTACCAGCGTCAGCCCAAGCGCCTGATCACCGCGCATGGAAGACCTCACCACCGCCTCGGGCAAACGACTCGCCCCCTACGCGGCCGATCCGGCGCGAAGCCGCGGTCGCGTACATCCCGAATCGCCGCCGCAGGGTCGCGACGAGTTCCAGCGCGATCGCGATCGCATCGTGCACAGTGCCGCCTTTCGCCGGCTCGAATACAAGACTCAGGTCTTCGTCAACCATGAAGGCGACCTGTTTCGCACGCGGCTGACCCACTCGATCGAGGTCGCCCAGATCGCGCGCACCATCGCCCGGCAATTGCGACTCAACGAAGATCTGACTGAGGCGATTTCGCTCGCCCACGACCTCGGACATACCCCCTTCGGCCATGCCGGCCAGGACGCGCTCAACCTGTGCATGCAGCCCTGGGGCGGCTTCGAACACAACCTGCAGTCGCTGCGCGTGGTCGACGAGCTCGAAGAGCGCTATGGCGATTACGACGGGCTGAACCTGTGCTTCGAGACCCGCGAAGGGGTGCTCAAGCACTGTTCGCTGCCCAATGCTGCGAGGCTGGGCGAGATCGGCCTGCGCTTCATCGAGCGCCGTCGGCCGTCGCTCGAAGCGCAACTGGCCAACCTTGCCGATCAGATCGCCTACATCAATCACGATGTCGATGACGGATTGCGCTCGGGTCTGCTCAAGGTCCCGCAGCTGATGGAGGTCGAGCTTTTCGGGCGTCATCACCGGGTGGTGCTCGAGCGGTTTGCGCAGGTCGGCGAGCGTCGGCAGGTCTATGAAACCGTGCGCAGGATGATCAATGAACTGGTGCTCGATCTGACCGCATGCAGCCAGGCCCTGATCGATGCCGCGGCCCCGGGGTCGATTGACGATGTACGGGCGGCGCCTGCGCTGATCGCTTTTTCAGGCGAAGTCGGTGTGCAGTCGCTCGCGCTCAAGCAGTTCCTGTTCGAGAACCTCTATCGGCACTACCGGGTGGTTCGCATGACCTCCAAGGCGGCGCGTGTCGTGGCCGAGCTGTTCGAGGCCTTTGTCGATGACATCCGCCTGCTGCCCGATGAGCACAAGCGCAAGGCCGAGCGCGACCGGCACCGTGCGGTGGCCGACTACATCGCCGGCATGACCGATCGTTATGCGATCAAGGAGCATCGCCGGCTGTTTTCGGTCGATGAGACCTGAGCGAGTCCTGTCATGGCAAGAGTGCTCCGGCAGGTGGTCGCTTCGCATCCTCACCATGTGATCCAGCGGGGGCATAACCGTCAGCGGGTGTTTGTCGATGACATCGACCGTGGCCAGTATCTGGCCTGGTTGCTCGAGTCCAGTCTGAAGCACGATGTGGCGATTCACGCCTATGTCCTGATGGACAACCATGTTCATCTGCTGTGCACACCCGGGCAGGATGAGGCGCTGTCGCAGCTGATGCAGACCGTCGGACGGCGCTATGTCCGCTGGTTCAATCGTCGCCATGCCCGCACCGGCACGCTCTGGGAAGGCCGCTTTCGCTCGTCGCTGATCGAGACCGATCGCTACCTGATCGCCTGCCAGCGTTACATCGAGACCAACCCGGTCAGGGCCGGCATGGTCGAAGCGGTGGCCGACTGGACCTGGTCGAGTCATCGTCACAATGTCGGACTGCGGCTTGACCCGCTGGTGAAGGCGCATCCGACGATCTGGGCGCTCGGCAATACCCCGTTCGAGCGTGAGTCGGCCTATCGCCGGCTCTTCGATGAATCGATGCTCGAATCCGAACTCAATTGGCTGCGCCAAAGGCTGATGGGCGGAAAGCCGGCAGCAAGCACTGACTTTCAGCGCAGCCTCGAGGCCAGTCACGGCTTGAAACTGATCCCTCGTCCGGTCGGCCGCCCTGCTGCAAAAAAACCGGGGTCAGATCAACATTAAGCATCGGCACCGCCAAACTCAAAAATATCATCTGACCCTAATTAAAATCAGAGACTGCGCCGGAGCTTGGAAATTCTCATCTGACCCCGATTATTCCGCTTGAGCGGCTTGTTGCGCTGCACTATTCTCACCAGTCTGATATTTCGGAGGTGTGACATGGCGCTGCCCCAGGCTCAGGGTCTTTACGACCCGTCGAACGAGCACGACGCGTGCGGCGTCGGTTTCGTTGCCCATATCAAGGGCGCCAGAAGCCACTCGATCGTCCAGCAGGGTCTGCAGATCCTGCTCAACCTCGATCACCGGGGCGCCACCGGCGCCGACGAACTCTTCGGCGACGGCGCCGGCATACTCATCCAGATCCCGGACGCCTTCTATCGCGCCGAGATGGCCCGTCAGGGCGTGACCCTGCCCCCGCCCGGCGAGTACGGCGTCGGCATGATCTTCCTCCCCAAGGAAAGCGCCTCACGGCTGGCCTGCGAGCAGGAACTCGAGCGCACCGTGCGCGCCGAAGGCCAGCGCGTCTTCGGCTGGCGCGACGTACCGGTCGATTCGACCATGCAGATGAGCCCGCTGGTACGCGAGTCCGAGCCGGTCATCCGCCAGATCTTCATCGGCCGCGGTCGCGACGTCATGGTCCCCGACGCCCTCGAGCGCAAGCTCTATGTCATCCGCAAGACCGCCAGCCACGCGATCAAGAACCTCGGGCTCAAGCACGGCCAGGAATACTTCGTGCCGTCGATGTCGACCCGAACCGTCGTCTACAAAGGCCTGCTGCTGGCCAACCAGGTCGGCAAATACTTCCTCGACCTGCAGGATCCGAGTGTCGTCTCCGCGCTGGCTCTGGTGCATCAGCGCTTCTCGACCAACACCTTCCCGGCCTGGGAGCTCGCCCATCCCTACCGGATGCTGGCGCACAACGGTGAGATCAACACCGTCAAGGGCAACTACAACTGGATGCGCGCGCGCGAAGGCGTGATGAGCTCGGCGGTGCTCGGCAGCGACCTCAAGAAAATGCTGCCACTGATCTATCCCGGCCAGTCCGACACTGCCTGTTTCGACAACTGCCTCGAACTGCTGGTGATGGCAGGCTATCCGCTCGCCCAGGCCATGATGATGATGATCCCCGAGGCCTGGGAGCAGCACACCACGATGGACGCCAACCGGCGTGCCTTCTACGAGTATCACGCCGCCATGATGGAGCCCTGGGACGGGCCGGCCGCCATGGCCTTCACCGACGGTCGCCAGATCGGCGCCACCCTCGATCGCAACGGCCTGCGCCCGGCCCGCTACATCGTCACCGATGACGATCTGGTGGTCATGGCCTCCGAGTCGGGCGTGCTGCCCGAGATCACCGACTCGCGCATCGCCAAGAAATGGCGCCTGCAGCCGGGCAAGATGTTCCTGATCGACCTCGAGCAGGGCCGCATCATCGACGACACCGAACTCAAGGACCAGCTCTCGGCGAGCAAGCCCTATCGTCAGTGGATCGAACGCATCCGGGTCAAGCTCGAGGAAGTGGCCACCAGCGACATTGCCGCGATGCCCGGCAGCGACGAGTCGGCCGCCAACACCAGCCGCCCGCTCGAGCAGGTCTCGGTCCTCGATCGCCAGCAGGCCTTCGGCTACACCCAGGAGGACATCCGCTTCCTGATGGCCCCGATGGCCCGCGACGGCGAAGAAGCCACCGGCTCGATGGGCAACGACTCGCCGCTGGCTGTCCTGTCCGACAAGAACAAGACCCTCTACAACTATTTCAAACAACTGTTTGCACAGGTCACCAATCCACCGATCGACCCGATCCGCGAGCAGCTGGTGATGTCGCTGGTCTCCTTCATCGGACCCAAGCCGAATCTGCTCGACATCAACAACATCAACCCGCCCCTGCGCCTCGAAGTCAGCCAGCCGGTCCTGTCGGCCGAAGACATGGACCGCATCCGCCATATCGGCCGCTATACCGACAGCAAATTTCAGAGCTATGAGCTCGACATCTGCTACCCGGTCGAATGGGGCAAGGAAGGCATCGAGGCCAGCCTTGCATCGCTGTGCGCCAATGCGGTCGACGCGGTCAGAAGCGGCTACAACATCCTGGTGGTTTCCGACCGGCGGGTCGACCGCGGCCATGTCCCGATCCCGGCACTGCTGGCAACCTCTGCCATCCATCAGCACCTGATCAACACCGGTTTGCGCACCGCCACCGGCTTGGTCGTCGAGACCGGCTCAGCCCGCGAGATCCATCACTTCGCGCTGCTGGCAGGTTTCGGTGCCGAGGCGATCCATCCCTATCTCGCAATGGAAACCCTCACCCAGCTGCATGCCGGGCTGGGCCCCGACCTGTCGGCCGACAAGGCGATCAAGAACTACGTCAAGGCGATCGGCAAGGGTCTGCACAAGATCATGTCGAAGATGGGCATCTCGACCTACATGTCCTACACCGGCGCACAGATCTTCGAGGCAATCGGCCTCAACCGCGAGCTGGTCGACAAGTACTTCAGCGGCACCAGCTCCAACATCGAGGGCATCGGCGTCTTCGAGGTGGCCGAAGAGTCGCTGCGCATGCATCGCTCGGCCTTCGGCAACGATCCGGTGCTCGCCAATGCACTCGAGGCCGGCGGCGAGTATGCCTATCGCACCCGCGGCGAAGAGCATATGTGGACGCCGGATGCGATCGCCAAGCTCCAGCATGCGACCAAGTCGGGCAACTTCCAGACCTACAAGGAATACGCCCAGCTGATCAACGACCAGTCGCGCCGTCACATGACGCTTCGCGGGCTCTTCGAGTTCCGGGTCGAGCCGTCGCGTGCGATCCCGATCGACGAGGTCGAGCCGGCTGCCGAGATCGTCAAGCGCTTTGCCACCGGCGCGATGTCGCTGGGGTCGATCTCGACCGAAGCCCATGCCACGCTGGCGGTGGCCATGAACCGCATCGGCGGCAAATCAAACACCGGCGAGGGCGGCGAAGACGAAGGCCGCTATCGCAATGAGTTGCGCGGCATCCCGATCAAGACCGGCGACACCATGGCCAGCATCCTCGGGCCCGAGGCGGTCGAGCAGGATATCCCGTTGATGGCCGGCGATGCCCTGCGCTCGCGCATCAAGCAGGTCGCCTCCGGCCGCTTCGGTGTCACCGCCGAATACCTGGTCAGTGCCGATCAGATCCAGATCAAGATGGCCCAGGGCGCCAAGCCCGGCGAGGGCGGGCAACTGCCTGGCCACAAGGTGTCCGACTACATCGCGCGGCTGCGGTTCTCGGTGCCCGGCGTCGGCCTGATTTCGCCGCCGCCGCATCACGACATCTACTCCATCGAAGATCTGGCGCAACTGATTCACGACCTGAAGAACTGCAACCCGCGGGCATCGATCTCGGTCAAGCTGGTCTCCGAAGTCGGTGTCGGCACGGTGGCCGCGGGTGTGGCCAAAGCCAAGTCCGATCACATCACCATTGCCGGCCACGACGGCGGTACCGGCGCATCGCCCTGGTCCTCGATCAAGCACGCCGGATCGCCCTGGGAGCTGGGGCTGGCCGAGACCCAGCAGACGCTGGTGCTCAACCGTTTGCGCGGTCGCGTGCGCCTGCAGGCCGACGGCCAGATGAAGACCGGCCGCGATGTCGTGATCGGTGCGATCCTGGGCGCCGATGAGTTCGGATTCGCCACCGCGCCGCTGGTGGTCGAAGGCTGCATCATGATGCGCAAGTGTCACCTCAACACCTGCCCGGTGGGCGTGGCCACGCAGGACCCGGTACTGCGCCGCAAGTTCGCCGGCAAGCCGGAATATGTCGTCAACTACTTTTTCTTCGTGGCCGAAGAGGCGCGTGCCCTGATGGCGCAACTTGGCATCCGCCGCTTCGACGACCTGATCGGCGCGACCCACCTGCTCGATACCCGTGCCGGCATCGCTCACTGGAAAGCGCGGGGCCTCGACTTCTCGCGCATCTTCCATTCGCCGGCCATGCCAGCCGACGTGGCGCGCTTTGCGGTCAGCACTCAAGACCACGGCCTCGATCGGGCGCTCGATCACCAGCTGATTGAAAAATCGGCCAAAGCACTCGAGAAGGGCGAACCGGTCAGCTTCATCCTGCCGATCCGCAACGTCAACCGCACGGTGGGCGCGATGCTCTCGGGTGAGGTTGCCCGCCGCTATACCCATGCCGGTCTGCCCGACGACACCATCCATGCGCAGTTCAACGGTACGGCCGGCCAGAGTTTTGCGGCTTTCCTGGCCCGCGGCATCACCTTCGATCTGGTGGGCGAGGCCAACGACTATGTCGGCAAAGGGCTGTCGGGCGGCTGCGTCATCGTTCGTTGTGCCAACGATTTCCGCGGCTACGGCCCCGAGCACATCATCGTCGGCAATACCGTGCTCTACGGCTCCACCGAGGGCGAGGCCTACTTCAACGGTGTGGCCGGCGAGCGCTTTGCGGTTCGCAACTCGGGCGCGATGGCGGTGGTCGAAGGCACCGGCGACCATGGCTGTGAATACATGACCGGCGGAACCGTTGTGGTGCTCGGCGGCACCGGTCGCAACTTTGCGGCCGGCATGTCGGGTGGTGTCGCCTATGTCTGGGATGACGACGGTGAGTTCCATCGCCGCTGCAACCCGGCCATGGTCAGCCTCGAGCCGGTCATGAGTGCCGCCGACCAGCAGGCCAAGGTGCCGACCGGTGTCTGGCATGCGGTGCGCCGCGGCGGCCAGGGCGAGGCCGACGAGGTGATCCTCAAGCGCCTGGTCGAGACCCATTTCAAGTCCACCGGCAGCATCCGGGCCCGCGAGATTCTGTCCGACTGGCCCAACCAGCGCGGTCGATTCGTCAAGGTCTTCCCGAACGAATACCGGCGGGCGCTCGGCGAGATGGCGGCTGCGACCGCCAAGGCCAGCGCCAGCGGTCAGCCGGCCTGATTTGCAGCGTCATCGAAAACTCACTCATCACCACCCCGCAACGAGAGCCGAGCATATGGGCAAGGTCACAGGATTCCTCGAGTTTCAGCGCCTGAACGAGGCAAGCGAACCCGCGCCCGAGCGGCTGCGCCACTGGCGCGAATTCGTGCTGCACCTTGACGACGCGGCGGCCGCGAAGCAGGGCGCCCGTTGCATGGACTGCGGCATCCCGTTCTGCCAGAACGGCTGCCCGGTCAACAACATCATTCCCGACTGGAACGACCTGGTGTTTCGCCAGGACTGGCGCCAGGCAATCGACGTCCTGCACTCGACCAACAACTTCCCCGAGTTCACCGGCCGCGTCTGCCCGGCGCCCTGTGAGGCGGCCTGCACGCTCAACATCAACAGCGATGCGGTCGGCATCAAGTCGATCGAGCACGCCATCATCGACAAGGCCTGGGAGCAGGGCTGGGTGGTGCCGCAGCCGCCGGCAGTGCGTACCGGCAAAACAGTGGCAGTGATCGGTTCCGGGCCGGCAGGCATGGCCGCTGCGCAGCAGCTCGCGCGCGCCGGCCACGACGTGACGCTCTTCGAGAAGAACGATCGCATCGGCGGCCTTCTGCGCTACGGCATCCCCGATTTCAAGATGGAGAAGTCGCATATCGACCGTCGGGTCGA
>JAPLQF010000034.1 GCA_026399875.1 Burkholderiales bacterium
ACGCATCCAGCCCGCGATCAGTTCACCTGCGCGCCGATGTTCGGGCGTGAGATAGGCGCGGGTCAGGCGCGGGGCGTCAGCGGTGATCGCAGCGAGCAACTCGGCGCGCGCGAGGATCGATTCGCCGAAGCGGCAGGCGGTGGCGCTCATCGGGCAGGGGCCGGATGGTGGGCGATCCAGTGGCGGGCGATATCGACCCGCCGGCAGACCCAGACCCGATCGTGACGCTGGAGATGGTCCAGGAAACGCTGCAGGGCGCGAAAGCGACCGGGCCGCCCGAGCAGGCGGCAATGCATGCCGATCGACATCATCCGCGGAGTGTCTTCGCCTTCGGCATAGAGCACATCGAAGGTATCGGTCAGATACTGCAGGAACTGCTCACCGGTATTGAAGCCCTGCGGCGTGGCAAAGCGCATGTCGTTGGCATCGAGGGTATAGGGGACGATCAGGTGATCGACCTCGACGCCATCGGTGCGGGTGACCCGAGTCCAGAAGGGCAGATCGTCACCGTAGTAGTCGGAGTCATAGAGAAAGCCACCGTCGTCGCCCACCAGGCGCCGGGTATTCGGGCTGTCGCGCCCGGTGTACCAGCCCAGCGGCCGCTCGCCGGTGAGTCGCTCGATGATGCCCATGCCGATGCGCATGTGCTCGCGCTCGGTGGCTTCGTCCATCGACTGGTAGTGAATCCAGCGCCAGCCGTGGCAGGCGATCTCATGGCCGAGTTCGACGAAAGCGCGCGCGAGATCGGGATGGCGCTCGAGCGCCATCGAAATGCCGAAGACCGTCAGCGGCAGGCCGCGACGCTCGAACTCGCGCAGGATGCGCCAGACGCCGGCACGCGAGCCATATTCGTAGACCGACTCCATCGAGAGATGGCGGTCGGGATAGGCGGCGGCGCCGATGATCTCGGACAGAAACTGCTCGGAGCCCGGATCGCCGTGGAGCACGCTGTTTTCGCCGCCCTCTTCGTAATTGAGGACGAATTGCACCGCCACGCGGGCATTGCCCGGCCAGCGGGCATTCGGGGGATTGCGGCCGTAGCCGATCAGGTCGCGAGGGTAGTCGGTCATCGGAATCGGGATGGCTGGCAGCAACCCGGATTGTAGCGCGGGCCACCCGAAGGGCGGTCATACTGGACTCGCAGCGACAAGCGTGCGCGGAGTGCGGATAATCGACTGACTTCAAACGACAAGAGACACCCGATGACACCAAGTCGGCGATCCGCAGGCGCTGTCAGACCTGGTCGCCAGTCAGGTGAAGGTGCAGGTGATCGTGGCACAAGCCAGACTCGAGGTCGAATGAGATCGCGCGGGCGTCAATCACCCGCAACGGCACTGTTCGAACCGAACGCAAGGAGACTGCCATGACGCACACCCCAGGGCCGCTGGCCGGCCTGACCGTGGTTGAACTCGGACAGGTGCTCGCCGGACCGTTTGCCGGTGCCATCTTTGCCGACCTCGGTGCCAGCGTCATCAAGATCGAACGCCCGGAAGGTGGCGACGACGCGCGCCAGATGGGCACCGCCTTTCGACACGGCGACTCGCTCACCTTCCAGGTCTTCAACCGGGGCAAGGAGTCGGTCACGATCGACCTCAAGTCCGCGCAGGGCATCGAGGCACTTCATGCCATCGTGGCCGACGCCGACGTCCTGGTGCACAACCTGCGCCCGGGCGTGCCGGCGCAACTCGGTCTGGACGGCGCATCGATGTGTGAGCGCCATCCGCGCCTGGTCTATTGCGAGATGTCGGCCTTCGGCCATGTCGGCCCGATGGCCGCGCGACCTGGCTACGAGCCGCTGATTCAGGCCTTCAGCGGACTGTCCAGCATCAGCGGCGACCCCGATGGTCCGCCGGTTCGCATGGGCGCCTCGGTCTGCGATCAGGGCACCGGTATGTGGACGGTGATCGGCGCGCTGTCGCTGCTGCAAAGACGCCTGCTCACCGGGCGCGGCGGCATCGTGCAGGCCTCGCTGCTCGAAACTGCGCTCACCTGGCTGGCCCAGAAGGGCGACGCCTGGATGAACGAAGGCCGCCTGCCCGAGCGGCATGCCAGTGGCCATCCGGGTTTCGTGCCCTATGAGGCATTCGACGGCGCCGACGGCCCCTTCCTGATCTGCGTCGGTAACGACCGGCTCTTCGTGAAGTTTGCGCAGGTGCTCGAGCGGCCCGACTGGCCGAACGATGCCCGCTTTCGGGGCAATCGGGACCGGCTGGCCAACAAGGCCGAACTGCTGGCGCAGATCCGCGGTCTGCTGATCCGGCGACCCAGGGCCGACTGGATGACCGCACTGGAGGCAGCAGGCGTGCCGTGTGCGCCGATCCACGACGTGCCCCAGGCCCTGTCGCAGCCGCAGGTCGAAGCGCTTGGCATCATTCAGAACATTCCCGGCCAGGACTTCCGTCTCACCGGACTGCCCTTGTCCTTTGACGGCGAGCGTCCCGCCATCCGCAGCGCTGCACCGAGGCTGGGTGAACACAACGCCTCACACCTGACCGATTGACCATGGATCAAGCCATGACACCCTCACCGCTGACACTTGCCGCCATCAATGCCATGAGCGCCGCCGAATTCTCGACCGTGTTCGGCAAAGTCTATGAACACTCTGGCTGGATCGCCGAACGCGCCTTCGCCTCGCGGCCCTTTGCGTCGCGGCGTGCGCTGCACAGCGCACTGCAGGCGGTCGTGCAGGATGCGGAGCAGGCAGAGCAACTGGCACTGCTGCGGGCTCACCCGGAGCTGGCCGGCCGTCAGGCACAGGAGGGCACGCTCACGGCAGCCTCGACAAGCGAGCAACGCAGCGCGGGGCTCAATGCCCTGTCGCCGCAGGAGTTCATGCGGCTTGCCGAACTCAATCGCGCCTATCGCGAGCGATTCGGTTTTCCGGCCATCATCGCAGTCCGATTGAACAGCAAAGCAGCGATCTTTCATGCTTTCGAAGGCCGGCTCCACAACACGCCCGAGCAGGAGATGCAGAACAACCTGACCCAGGTGAGCGAAGTCGCCCGCCTGCGACTGCTCGACCTGCTGCCCGACGCCTGACAACCGAGGACCGCCTCCATGGGAAAACTTTCAACTCACGTGCTTGACACCTCTGCCGGTCTGCCGGCGCAGGGTGTCGGGATATCGCTGCACATCGCCGAAGGCGCTCAATGGCGATGCATCGTGACCACCGTCACCAATGCCGATGGCCGCACCGATTCGCCACTGCTACAGGCGGAGGCCATGCGCCCCGGCCGCTATCGACTGGTCTTTGAGGCAGGCGAGCATTTCCGTCGCCGCGGCCTGGATCTGCCCGAGCCCCCCTTCGTCGATCAGGTCACGATCGACTTCGGCATCAGCCAGGCCGATGGCCACTATCACGTGCCACTGCTGGTCACACCCTGGTCCTACTCGACCTACCGGGGCAGCTGAGAGCGCAGTCAGCCGGTCGCGAAACCCCTAGAATGCGCGCTTCGCCATTGCGCACTCCATCGAGCCAACCATCATGGGCCACCGCCTGACTCAAATTGCCACCCGCACCGGCGACGATGGCACCACCGGACTGGGCGACGGCAGTCGCACCCGCAAGGACAGCCTGCGCGTGGCCGCCATGGGCGATGTGGACGAACTCAATTCGACGATCGGCCTGCTGCTGACCGAGCCGCTTCCCGATGACATCCGGGACGCACTGATCGACATTCAGCACGACCTCTTCGATCTCGGCGGCGAGCTGTGCATTCCGGGCTTCGAGAATCTGGCCGACACGCAAGTGGCGCGGCTCGATGCCCTGCTGCTGCGCTATAACGCGACCTTGCCCCGCCTGCAGGAATTCATCCTGCCCGGCGGCTCACGGTCGGCGGCCATCGCACATGTCGCACGCACCGTCTGCCGACGCGCCGAACGCGCCATCGTGTCGCTCGGTGGCGAAGAGGCGATCAGACCCGCCTGTCGCCAGTATGTGAACCGGCTCTCCGACCTGCTCTTCGTGCTGGCACGGGTCCTCAACCGCCACGAGGGCGGGACGGATGTGCAATGGCAGAAGGGTCGAAGCCACGCCTGAGGGCAGCGAGCAGTTCGTCAGACAAACCGCTCCAGACGGCGGCATCAGCCTTGCCCGACGGGGTGAGCGTCGCGTTCAGGACATCTGAGGCACGCAACGCCTGATTCACCGCGCGAGCACCCGCCTGGACGCTGTCGATGACCGGCACCGGCACGCGCGAGCCCAGGCGTGCGGCAATGCCGCCGAGCGCCGCGCCCCCCAGCACCAGCGCGCCAACACCATCGCTTGCTGCCTCGCGCAGCGCGGCCAGCAGATCACGCTCGGCGGCCTGCGGATCGGCCATCAACTCGGCGCCGCTGCGCTCAAGCACATGCACGCCGGCCAGATCCCGATCGAGGCCCTGCGCGGCGGCAAAACGCTGCAGCATCGGGCGCCAGGCCAAACCGCCGGTCACGATCGCATGGCGGCCATAGCCGGCGGCTTCGCGCAGCGATGCCTCGGCCAGTCCGATCACCGGCACACCGGCGATCTCGCGAAGCGCGGCGACCCCGGGGTCGCCGAAGCATCCGACCAGGACCGCGTCGCAGCGCCCGCCGGCCGCCCGATGGGCTGCCCAGACATCAAGCAGTGCATGGGCCGCAATCGCATAGGAAGCTTCGCTCGAAATATAGGACGCACCGAACCGGGCGGTGACTGCCACAAGTTCGAGGGGCGCATCGAGCAGCGGCGCGACCAGCGACGACATCAGATCGGTCACACCGACGGAGGTGTTGGGATTGATCAGCAGCACGGTTGTCATGGGGGCGGGCTCGCAATAAAGGGCTCAGGATCGGCGCCGGTATTCTCGGGCAAATCGAGGAGGAGGTGATCCCCCAGATCCTGACGAACCGATTCCATGCCGCCCAGACCTGTACAAGCCGCCGGCCGCCTGTCAAGCACGCTCGACAGGTCCGCCGGCAAGGCTGATCAGTAGGTCTTGTAAGGCAGGAACTTGCCGCTCAGCACAACATGCACGCGATCGCCCTTGGGGTCAGGTTCGCGGGTGATATCCATCGAAAAGTCGATGGCGCTCATGATGCCGTCACCGAATTCTTCGTGGATCAGCTCCTTGATCGTCGTTCCATAGACACTGACGATCTCGTACCAGCGATAGATCAGCGGATCGGTGGGCACGGCGGTCGGCAGCGAGCCCTTGTAGGGTACGACCTGCAGCCAGGCCATCTCGTCTTCGTTGAGCCCGAAGATGTCGCCGATCACGGCGGCCTGTTTTGCATCGAGGGTCATCTGCCCGAGGCAGGCGGCGGTCACCCATTCCTTGCTGTGACCGACGCGGGTCGCGACATCGGCCCACTTGATGCGTTTGCTGACCTTGGTCTCGACAATTTTTCGGGTGACATCGTTGCGGTCCATTTCGATCGGATCTCCAGGCTAGGAATTGGCGGAAAGGGGGTGATGGATTGGTGCGTCCAGGGCGATGTCATCGGCCATGCGCGAGTCGGCCGGGACATCGGCCGCCCCATCGGAAAGGAGTCCGGGCGAGACCTCGATCGGGCCACTGGCCGCGGCCGACGACGGGTCAGCGCCGCCCTGCTGGATGAGCTTGGAGCGGTGCACCAGAAAATCGACCAGATGATTGCGGATCCGGTAGAACTGCGGATCGTGATGGATGGTCAGACGCGTGCGATCGCGCGGCAGGGTATTGCGAACGATCTCGGCGATGCGCGCGCGCGGGCCGTTGCTCATCAGCAGGATGCGGTCGGCCAGCAGGATCGCTTCGTCGACATCGTGGGTGATCATGAACACCGACTGATTCGTGGCCGCACAAATCCGCACCAGCTCGTCCTGGATCACGCCGCGGGTGAGCGCATCGAGCGCACCGAAGGGCTCATCGAGCAGCAGCATCTTCGGCTCGATCGAGAAGGCGCGCGCGATGCCGACCCGCTGCTTCATGCCGCCGGACAACTCCGCCGGCTTCTTGTGCTCGGCACCGGCCAGGCCGACCAGCTCGATGAAACGCCGGCAATGTGCTTCAACCTTGGCCTTGCTCCAGTCGGGCCATCGCGATCGGACCGCGAAGGCCACATTACCGAGCACCGTCATCCAGGGCATGAGCGCATGCCCCTGGAAGACCACGCCTCGCTCGAGCCCCGGGCCCTTGACCTCGCGGCCGTCCATGAAGACGAAGCCGGATGAGGCCGACTCGAGCCCGGCCAGCACATTGAGGATGGTGGTCTTGCCGCAACCCGAGTGGCCGATGATGCAGACGAACTCGCCGCGTGCAATCGTGAAATCGACATTCTCGAAGACCGGCACGGCCGGCGAGCCTGAGCTCGACGGGTAGCGTTTGGCCAGCCCCTGCACCTGCAGGATGTGTTCGGCGCCGCTCATTCGCGCCAGGTCACGAGGTGCTGCAATCGGGCAAAGACCAGATCAAGCAGCATGCCGACCACACCGATCAGCAGGATGGCAAACATCACGTTGGTGATCGACAGATTGTTCCATTCATTCCAGACGAAGTAACCGATACCGGTACCGCCCACCAGCATCTCGGCGGCCACGATCACCAGCCAGGCGATCCCCATCGAGATGCGCATGCCGGTGAGGATGGTGGGTGCGGCTGCCGGCAGGATCACCTCGAAGGCGCGACGCACCGGACCGACCTCGAGGGTGCGCGCGACATTGAGCCAGTCTCGCCGCACCGAGGCCACGCCGAAGGCAGTATTGATGAGCATCGGCCAGATCGAACAGATGAAGATCACGAAGATGCCGGAGGCCGACGAGTCCTTGATGGTGTAGAGCGCAATCGGCATCCAGGCGAGCGGCGAAATCGGCTTGAGGACCTGGATGAAGGGATTGAGCGCGCCGTGCAGAAGCGGCGACATGCCGATCAGAAATCCCAGCGGAATGGCCACCACAGCGGCCAGGAAAAAACCCAGCCCAACCCGCCCGAGCGAGTGAGCCACCTGAATGCCAATGCCTTTGTCGTTGGGTCCGTTGTCATAGAAAGGCGCCGACAGATGCTTGAGCGCCGCCTCGCCCATCTGCGACAGCGTGGGCATGCCGTCGGACTTGGTCGCGCCGGCCGCCTTGCCCATCAGCTTGGCGTACTCGTCATTGGCACCGCCGCCCGCAACCGACCCGCCAGAAGGCGCTGTCGCGACGTGATAGATGCCGAGCAGCAGCGCAAGCAGCAGCAGCGACAGCAGTGTGGACCTCAATCCGAGGCTCATCGATCGACTCATGGCGTGCAGCGGCTCAGGTGCGACGAATCGCGAAACTGTCGATGTACTTTTCGGGCTGCGCAGCATCGAACTCCTTGCCCATCACCTTGAACTTTCTGTAGCCGTTGTCGGGCGCCTTCTGGTCGAGCTCCTTCATGTATTTGCGGGCATCGGTGAGCAGGAAGACCTGCTGCGCGATGTCCTTGTAGGCGACATCGCCCTTGACATAGCCCCAGCGCTTCATCTGGGTCAGCATCCAGACCGCCATCGAATACCAGGGCACCGGATCGAAATCGGCTCGCGCCGGTTCGTTGCGCACACCGCCCAGACCATCGGCAAAGCGGCCGGTCAGCACCTGCTCGACAATGGTCTCCGGCTGATTGAGATAGGCCGCAGGGGAAATGACCTTTGCAATCAGCGGCCGGTTCTTGGGATCGCGGGCCATGGCGGCCGATTCGAGCACTGCGCGATAGAGCGCCGCAAAAGTATTGGGGTTTTGCTGGACGAAACCTTCTGACATGCCGAAGGCGCAGCAGGGATGGCCATCCCAGATCTCGCGCGACAGCAGGTGAATGAAGCCCACCTCGTCAAACACCGCACGCTGGTTGAAGGGGTCCGGGCCAAGGAAGCCGTCGATGTTGCCGGCGCGCAGATTGGCCACCATCTCGGCAGGCGGCGTGACACGCAGTTGCACATCCTTGTCGGGGTCGAGTCCGGCCTCGGCAAGGTAGTAGCGCAACAGAAAATTGTGCATCGAGTATTCGAAGGGAATCGCAAACTTGAAGCCCTTCCACTGTTTGGGATCGCGCTTGTCCTTGTGCCTGATGCTGAGCGTGATTGCCTGACCGTTGATGTTCTGGATGGTCGCCACACGCATCGGCGCGGCGACCGACCCCAGGCCCATCGAGATCGCTACCGGCATCGGCGACAGGAAATGCGAAGCGTCGTACTCCTTGTTGATCATGCGGTCGCGCACCAGCGCCCAGCCTGCGGTCTTGTTGAGGGAGACGCTCAGGCCCTGACGCTTATAAAAGCCCAGCGGATCGGCCATGATCAGCGGCGTGGCGCAGGTGATCGGGATGAAACCGATCTTGAGTTCGCGCTTTTCGAGCGAACCGGGTTTGTCCTGCGCAATCGCTTGCATCGCGCCGATCGGCAGCACCGAGGCGATCGCGGCACGGGCGGTATTGACGCCCACAGCCTGCAAGAAGCGACGGCGCAAGCCGTCCTGCGGGAACAGCGCCTTGACCAGCGCTGCTTCGACGAAGTCATCGGACAGGCGCTCGGCATTGATCGCGGCGCCATCAGCCGCCTCGGTCGATGTCACCCCGGCGTGCAGATCAGGACGATCAGCCTCATGCGCACGGCCGCACAGGCTGCAGGCCGAACCCAGTCGGCGATAGGCGTCATAAGGCTGGTAGATATTGGACATGGTGAAGACCCCGAAGGTAGTTGCCCAATGTCAATGCAAGCGCCGTGCCACCGAACTGAATCGGTCAGCACGCGGCAGTTTTGCCTTGTCATCAGCCATTGTTTACAGAGTGCTCACACTGCGAGCGGTCAATGTCCGACAGTGATCTCAGGCGGCCCGCACCAAATTGCGTCACGCCAGCACATCGCTGCGCAGGACTTCCCACAGATCGGGCATGCCACGCCCATTCCTGTGCGTCACGCACTCGAGGCACGCCTGCCTCGGACCCTGCTCGGGCGGTCGCACCAACCCGCCTGGCTGGCATAGTGGTTGCGATGTCCCTGGCTCCCGCCCCACCCTTCCAAGGAGCCGTGCCATGTCTGAACCCGTCCTAATCTCACCCGTCGAACTCGAAATGCTCATGAAGTCAGAGCCGGTCGTTCTGATCGACACCCGCGATCCGGCTGCCTATGCCGCAGGACATCTTCCCGGCGCGGTGAACATGCGTGAGATCTTCACCTTCCTTGCAAGCTCCACCGCCGAAGGCCTGGGCGAACTGAAGCAGACCTTCGCCGACGCCTTCGGCGCGGTCGGGCTGTCGGGCACACCCACTGCGGTGTTCTATGAAGACTCGATGAACAGCGGCTTCGGCCAGTCCTGCCGCGGCTACTTTCTGCTGAGCTGGCTGAAGTATCCGAAGGTCCGCATCCTTCACGGCGGCATGTCCGCCTGGACGGCGGCCGGCATGCCGGTCAACACCGACACGGTCGCACCGACCCCTGCTGCCTTCCCGATGCCCGCAAGCACCGCCTCGCTGATGGTCACCAAGGATGAAATGCTCGCGGCACTCGACAGCGAGATCGTGCTGCTCGATGTCCGCGATGTCGATGAATGGATCGGCGACAGCTCGTCGCCCTATGGCAAGGACTATGCGCCGCGCAAGGGCCGCATTCCCGGCGCGAAATGGATCGAGTGGTACCGGTTCATGAAGCCGACCGGCCAGGGCGCGATGTTTAAGAGCCCCGACGAGATCCGCGCCGACTGCCGCACCGCGGGTATTTCGCCGAAGGACCCGGTCTATCTTTACTGCTTCAAGGGTGCGCGCGCATCGAACACCTATGTCGCGCTCAAGGAAGCCGGCTTTTCGGATGTGCGGATGTACTTCGGCTCATGGAACGAATGGTCGCGCGAGCCGGGCCTGCCGATCGAAAGCGGCTTTCCGTCCAACTGATCAAGGCAGATCGGCACGGGCGAGGCACACGGCGCGTGCCTCGCTCGGGACTTGACACTCAGCGGTCAGCATCACAAGCCATCAGGCCCTGCCCGCAACGATGCGGCGCCTGGCGCCTACAACTGTTCAGCCGCCGACGAGGCAGACCGGATCGTCAGCGGCAGCCCCGGAATCTTGACAATCCAGACCGGGTTGCGTGCGTCGTAGGGCACCGGCGTGCCGACAATCCGTCCGGCAATCGTTCGCGCCTGCCGCAGAATCGGCTCGATGGTGGAACCGAGCTGGCCCTGCACTTCGGCACAGTCGCCAAGGGCAAACACCGATTCATCGCTGGTGCAAAGGCTTTGCGCATCGACCACGATGCCGCGCACCACCGTCAGACCGGCACGCCTGGCAAGCCAGACCTCGGGCTCGACTCCAGCTGCGACCAGAGCAAGATCGAACTCGGCACGGCGCTGGTGGCCGGCCGAATTCGACCAGTCGAGAACGATTCGCCGATCAGGATCGGCGTGCATCGGACCCGAAGTTCCGACCAAAGTTCCGACCAAAGTTCCGACCGAACTGCTGGCCGAACTTGCGGCTGAATCGGGCAGGGTGAACGCGCCGAGCGCAACGCCGCCCTCGAAACTCACGCCGCGGGCGGTCAGGGCATCGCGCAGGCGGGTGGCGGTGGGAATGTCCAGGCGCGCCCGCAGCGGCAAGTCGAGCGCTTCGAGCAGCGTGACCTGCGCGCCGGCACAGGCGAAATCATTGGCGAATTCACAGCCGACCAGACCGGCACCGACGATCAGCAGCCTGGGCTTGCGTCCGACTGCGGCGGCAGCCAGCGAAGCGGCATCGAAGACTGCACGCAGCGTCGCATAGGCGGCCAGGTCATTGACCGCCAGCACTCGCGAGGCGGTCGGACCCTGCAGGTCGGGACGGCGGGCCCGTGCACCGGTCGCCAGTATCAGATGCCGGTAGCGAACACTGCCACGCGTGGTGAGCAGGCGTCGATGCGTACGGTCGAGATCGACCGCCCAGGCGCGCTCGAGCAGACGCACATCGAGTTCGGCTGCCAGGGCCGCCCCCGACTGCTCTCCAAGTCGCTCGACAGTCATATCCCGACCGAGCGCCACCGACAGTGCCGGCTTGGAATAGACCGTACCGTCGCAGGCGGTGACCAGCGTCAGGGGACCACGGTAGCCGGCGTCGCGCAATGCTCGGGCCGCGCCCCAACCGGCCGCACCGGCACCCACGACCACGACCGCCTCGCGGGACTGCGCGGCCAGCATGCCGGCGCTTGACGCCCCAGGCGCAGGTGCGGTCCGTGCTGCACCCGCAGGCGCGGGCTCGATCGGCCGAAAATCGGCCTTGCCGACGCCGCAGATCGGGCATCGCCAGTCATCAGGAATGTCTTCGAAGCGAGTGCCGGGGGCGATGCCGCTGTCGACATCACCCACTGCCTCGTCGTAGACCAGTCCGCAGGCTTCACACAGCCAGCGCCGCAGCGCCGCAGCGCTGCGCCCACCTTGCGGCGGCGGCCCGGCTGTCAACGCGTCCCCGCGCTCATCAGCCGATCGATTTCCTTGCGCAGATGCTTGATGGCCGGCGTCACGATTGCAACGAAATAGCCCTCGCGCAGCCGACGCTGCGCCGGCGACGCCAGGGAATAGCCCATCGCGCCGGTATGGAGCATGGTCGCCTGGGTCGCGCGCAGCGTGAGTTCGGAGGTCATCAGCCGCGTGGTCAGCACTTCGGCAAACTGCCCGTCCGACGGATCGAGCACTCCTGGCGCGAGGCGGGCCACCCGTTCGCGCAGGCTGCCGAGTTCGTCCTCGATCGCGTCAGGACCATCCTCGAGAAAGACATTGACATGACCCAGGCGCAGGTTGGCATCGCGCATCAGCCCGATGCAGCCGTCGATAATGCCGGCGCCGATGCCGACCTGCATCAGCACGAAGCCGTTGCGGATGCGGCGCAGCCACGGGCCGATCGGATCGGCCAGGACATGGTCGTCCGGCACGAAGACCTCGTCGAAATGCAGGGCATAGGTGCCGGTGCCATCCATCGCCAGAAAGGGCGGCACAGCGGTCATGGTCAGGCCGGGCCAGTCGCAGGCAATCAGGGCCATCACCTCCTGGCCCGATCCGGAGGGCGGCTGACCCGCGGCATCGAGGGGCGAGAAGGCGGTGCCGAAGACATGACCCACACCGAGATTCGATACCCAGGGCAGGTAGCCGCAGACACGCCAGCCGCCTGGCACGCGCCTGCCCTGCAAGGCAATGCGCTCGATCGAGGCGAAGTACTTCATCGGATTGGACATGCCGGTGCCGCCCAGGATCGCACCCGAGGCGAGACCCGGCAGCACAGTCTGGCGAAGCACCTCCGAGCGGCCCTGTTCGACATACCAGGCGCAGGCATCCTGACACCAGGTCATGAAGGCACTCGAGCCGCAACTGCGACCGATCGCGGTCATCGCATCGACCGCACCGACGATGTCGCACTTGCCATCGGCCCGCTGAGAGGCGAGATGGTGGCGGTAGGCACCCTGCTCGCCCAGCGCCCGCAGCGCGGCGCCGGGGTACAGGCCATCCCGATCGATCTGGCCGATCAGCGGATCAAGCGCATCCGAGACCGCAGCAGCAAGGGCGGACGAATCAGGCAGATTCAATGCAAAGTCATTGGCACCCATGGCAGTCGGCGTCGCTCAGACAAGGGTGACATCGGTCGGAATCGGATTGCGAAAGCAGTTGGCCATCGGCGAGGCGAAGTCGGCCGCCTTGACGATCTCGGCCAGCACCTCGCGCGGCGCATCGGCTTCCAGGGTGATCTTCGCCCTGACCGTCTGAAAGCCCATCTGAAGCGGCTCCTTGGCAGCACCTCCCGCCCCCCAGGCCGAGGGATTGCCGATATCGCCTTCAAGCGCGACTTCCATCCGGCTGATGTTGACGCCTCGGTGGGTGGCCACCGCATGAATGCCGACGCACAGGCAACCGCCCAGACCCGAGAGCAGGATCTCGGAGGGCGCAGGCGCAGTGTCCTGGCCGAAAAGATGCGGCGGCTCGTCGACCACGACCGGCGCATGATGGCCGACATAGGTCAGCGAGCGAAACTGGCCGTCGTAGACCGTGCGGCTGCGCACCGTCCCTTTGGCGCCCGGGTTGTTACGACCTTTCTCGGCAAAGGCAGCAAGGCCGGTGGCGTCGATCGGCTTGACCCAGGTGGTTTCGACGGTGGTGGCTGAAGGCAGTGTCATAGCGGGCGTCCTGGCAGGGAAAGAGTCGGGATTCCCGCTTTCATGCAAGCACCATGCCACTGGCTTCAATCCTCCTCAACCCTGGGGCAAACCCCCGCTCGGAACGCGCGATTCGTGTCGCCAGGGCAATCGGGCGCCTGATGTTTTCCGCAATCGACCCGAATCCCGGCCGCCGGTGCATCACAGATTGGACAAAGAAAGTCCAGATTGTTCACACACCGGCGCGCACCGGTTCACTTCGGCAGATCGCCGGCCTGCGCTTTTTCCAGTCGATAGGTGAACTGGCGGCGGGTCATCCCGAGCAATTGAGCTGCCCGCGAGCGGTTGCCACCCGCCCGCCTCAGGGCATCGAGCACCCGCTCGGCGTCGGAAGGCTGGATGGTTTCGTAAGGACGCACCAGTTCAACCCTCGCCTGTGCGCCGTCATCGGCAATCGGGCGCCACGCGGGAGACGCCGCCGCAATCGACGGTTGTGCAGACGGTGGATCGGGCGGGCGAGCCGGCGGCATCCGCAGTGACAGATCGGGTTCGGCACGCAGTTGGGCGGCGACCGAAGCGGAATCGATCAGCGACCCATGGGCCATCAGCACGATGCGCATCACCACGCTTTGCAGCTGCCGGACATTGCCCGGCCAGGGATGCGACTTCATGAGCCGCATCGCCGGCTCGCTGAACTGGACCGCTTCACGGCGCCAGGCCAGACAGGCCTCATGCGCCATGTGACGCACCAGGATCGGCACGTCGTCGGGACGTTCGCGAAGCGTCGGCAGCCGCAGCGGCAGCACCGACAGGCGATAGTAGAGATCGAGCCGGAACTCGCCCTGCGCCACCAGGGTCGGCAGATCGCGATTGGTCGCAGCCACCACCCTCACGTCGAGCTCGAGCTCTCGCCGGCTGCCGACCCGCACCACCACCCGATCCTGCAGCACCCGCAGCAGCTTGGACTGCATTGCCAGCGGCAACTCGCCGACCTCATCCAGAAACAGTGTCCCGCCATCGGCCTGCTCGAATCGGCCCGGCTGGGCAGCCACCGCGCCGGTGAAGGCGCCGCGCTCGTGGCCGAAAAACTCCGACTCGAACAGACTCTCGGGCACGGCAGCGCAATTGACTTTGACAAAGGGCTTGTCGGCGCGCGGGCTGGCATGATGGATCGCGCGGGCAAAGAGCTCCTTGCCGGTTCCGGAGTCACCCAGCAGCAGCACGGTGAGATCGCCGCCAGCCAGTCGCCGGGCATTGGCGAGGCACTCCTGCAGGGGCGCCGAATCGCCCAGGATGCCGAAATTGGGCAGTTTCGCGCCGAGCCGCTGACGCAGGTCGCGATTTTCATTTTCGAGCAGCGCGGTGCGCCGCTGCAGCTCTTCGTTGACCCGGATCACCTGACCCAGCAGCGTGCCGATCGTCTTGAGAAGCTCGAGATCGTCATTGAGTGCTCGACGCCGATGCCGCAAGCGATGCGCGGCCAGCACACCGCAGACCCGCTCGCCTTCACGCAGCGGCACTGCGATGAAAGAGACCGTCTCGGCAGGCAGCCTGGCACGCTCGACTGAACGGCACAGAAACTCCGGCTCAGCATCGATGTCCTGGATGACCCGCGCCGCGCCGCTTCGCAGCACGCTGCCGCAGACGCCCTCACCCGGCGCAAAGCGCCCACGAGCAGCCTCTTCGGCGGTCAGACCGTAGTAGTGCCGGATCGACAGTGCCTCATCAGAGGGATCCCAGAGCAGGACCCGGCCACGGTTCAATCCGACCCACTCCGACAGCAGCCGAAGCGTCTGACGGATGACGAAATGCGGCTCGACACTGCGCCCGAGCAGCTTGGCGACCTCACGCAACAGCATCACTTCCTGCTGATGCCAGTCGGGAGAATCGACGCTCTCGACGCCGCCCGCCATCATGTTGCGACCACCATCGTGCTCAGCCTTCGCGGGCAGTCTCGAGGTAGGAGACCAGCTTGGCACTGGTCTGGCGCAGGCGATCGGACAGCAGTTGCACCAGCTTGAGCAGGATCTTGTTGCCCAGCCTGGGTTGATCGTGAAGGACCAGCATCAGGGCCTCACGGGTCAGCACTGCAACCCGGCTGGTCTCGAGCGTGACGCAGGAGGCGAAGCGCGGCTCACCGTCGAACATCGACATCTCGCCCAGCGCATGCCCGGCATGGGCGACCGCAATACGCGAAGGGAAGTTGTAGCGGTTGCGCCGCAGGACATCGACCATGCCATCCATCAGCAGAACCATGAAATCGCCGGGATCGCCTTCATTGATCAGCGTCACGCCGACCGGCGCTTCATAGACGAACATGAAACCGCAAAGCCGCCGTGTCTCTTCGATCAGAAGCCCGGAAAACAGCGGCGTCTTGGACATCAGCGCATGGACTTCGTCGGCATACTCGCTCGCGCGCCCGATCGGGCGAAGCCCCAGCGCGCTCAGTCGTTCGTGCGGAGTCTCGCGCGCCGGCAAGCGTGGCGCGCCCGAGGCTGCAGCGCCATTGGCAGAGGGGTCGACCGATGAAGCATCCATGGTGTCACCTTGAAGAGGATGCTTCTGTATAGCACGACCCCGGCGCCCGCGCCCATCATGGTCGGTCCGCAGAAACCGCCGTGCCAGCCACTGGTCTGCCGCAGCGGACCTTGAGCGGGCAGCCGCGCCAGGAGCGACAGATTCAGTCGGCCAGCGCCACCCGCCGGGCGGTCACCGCATCGGCCAGGCTCTGCAGCAGACCCACGGTATCGCCCCAGGCAATGCAGCCGTCCGTGATGCTCTGGCCGTAGGTGAGTGACTGTCCGGCCACCAGATCCTGGCGACCCGCGACCAGATGGCTTTCGATCATCACGCCGAAGATCCGCATTTCGCCCGCATTCATCTGGGCCACGACATCGCGCGTCACCGCGATCTGGTTCTCCGGCTTTTTCTGGCTGTTGCCATGGCTCGCATCGATCATCAGACGGCATGCCTGCGCGGACTTGCCGGCTTCGCGGCAGGCCGCGTCGACACTGGCGTGATCGTAGTTGGGCGCCGCACCGCCGCGCAGGATGATGTGGCAGTCCTCATTGCCATTGGTCGAGACGATCGCCGAATGCCCGGCCTTGGTTACCGACAGGAAGTGGTGCGGCTGCGACGCTGCCTTGATCGCGTCGAGCGCAATCCGGACATTGCCGTCGGTGCCGTTCTTGAAGCCAATCGGACACGACATGCCCGAGGCGAGCTCACGATGCACCTGCGACTCGGTGGTGCGCGCTCCGATCGCACCCCAGGCGATCAGATCGGCGATGTACTGGGGCGTGATCATGTCGAGAAACTCGCTGCCGGCGGGCAGGCCAAGTTCGTTGATCTGGATCAGCATCTCGCGCGCAATGCGCAGACCGCGGTTGATGTCGAAGCTGCCATCGAGCCCGGGGTCATTGATCAGCCCTTTCCATCCGACGGTGGTGCGGGGCTTTTCGAAGTAGACCCGCATCACGATCTCGAGACGGTCTTTCAGGCGCTCGCGCTCGGACACCAGCAGCCGGGCATATTCGAGTGCCGCCACCGGATCATGGATCGAACACGGACCGACAATCACGAGCAAGCGGTCATCCATGCCGTGCAGGATGCGGTGAATCGCCTGCCGTGACTCATAGATCAGTTGGGCCGGTTCGGCGCGAAGCGGGAATTCGCGCAGCAGATGCGCGGGCGGGGACAGCTCCTTCATTTCGCGGATCCTGACGTCATCGGTAGCGTGCTTGGCAGTCATGAAAACCTCGGTGCGGCAAGAAAGTTGATGAGGACAATGCCTCGGTGAAGAGTCGGCAAAACCAGACCGGAAAAAAAAACCGCCAGGCTTTGCAGGCTGGCGGTTGGATCGACGAGGCGCTTTCTAAGCTTGAACGCGTTCCCGACTCATCCCGCCAAAGGCCGGAAAGCCATCGTGCAGCCAGAACGCATAAAATCGGCAGAGGCGCTTCATGGCTGCGACTCTAGCCGCTTCGGAGATCGGCCGCAAGTTGACCGCCAAGACGCTCAGAACGACTCGACCACCGCGCGACGCGCCTTGACATAGGGCAAGGTGCTGAGGTCGCTGGTCAGCGTACCGGGGCCATCGGCATAGATCACCCGGGCGGCCACTTTCGAGAACGACTCGAAAAAGTGCTGCGACGACTTGGTCACGACCACGCGACGCTGCGCCAGATCAACGCCAAACTGCGTGAACATGTCGGTGGAAAACCCCTGGGTACGGCGGCTGTTGAGCACCACCTCGACGCCACCGATCGCCACAAGCGCCGCATCACCCATCGGCTCACGAGTGCCCGACAGGCCGGTCATGGTGGCATCGCGGCGCAGCGCCACGACCTTCACGACTGCATCGAGCGGCGCACCCGACACCGGGCCGATCTTGCCGCCGATGCGAAGCGGCAGCATCGCACCTTCGCCGGCATCGAAGGCCAGGGCGACCGCGATCGGATCCCAGAGCGGGCCGATGATCGCGCGGTCGATCGCACGTTCGACCAGCCGTCGGAGCATGAAGGTGGCGTCGCTGGGCGCACCGCCCCCGGCGTTGTCGGCGCCATCGGCAATCACCACCGGAAATGCTGGCGATGCGATCGCCTGGTCGATCGCCTGATCGAGGCTCAGGCCCCGGGTGCGCGTGGCATCGCACAGAGCACGCAACTCGCTGCCGAGCCGATCGGCGGTGCTGCGGGCAAGCGCGGCGCTGCCATCGGCATAGACGAGAAGCTTGGTACCCAGATCGGCGACATCACCCCACGGAAAGCCATGGATGGCGGAAATCGAGACGATGCCGCCCTGGCCTTCGAGGGCATGGCAGCGATCGACGAATCCGCGGGCCGGCTCAACCGGCGTACGAATGACGCGGAGGGTTTCGCAGTCGAAGACGGCCGCAACCGGGCGGATCTCGCGGCGAGCGGTCGCCACGCACAGATCGACCAGCTCGAGTCCGCGCTCGATCGCATCGGTATGCGGATATTCGCGAAACGCCAGCAGCAGGTCGGCATGCTGCACCATGGCATCGGTGAGATGGGTATGCGGATCGAGTTCGGCACCGATCACGACATCCGGCCCGACGATCTCGCGCACTCGCGCCAGCAGATCGCCTTCGCAGTCATCGCAGCCATCGGCCACCATCGCACCGTGCAGGCCGAGCAGGACAATATCGACCGGCATGGCGGCACGCAGGTCATTGAGGAGTTCGGCGCGCAAGGCTTCGTGCGCGGCCCGGGTGGTGATGCCGGCCGGCATCGCGCTGGCCACCATGCCTTCGATCAGGGTCAGGCCAAGCGCCTGGGCACGCAGGCGGGCGGCCCACAGCGGGCCGGTAAAGAGCTGAGGCTCGTCAGGATGCTTGCCGGCGGGAAAATAACCGCGGTCGCGAAAGGCGGCCAGGCCGGTGGGCAAGGGTGCGAAAGTATTGGTCTCGGTGGCAAGCGTCGCGCTGAAGACTCTCATTCGGACCCTCTCGGCTCGTTGAGGTGATGATCGATGTGCTTGTCGGTGTGACCTGCGATGGGCGGCAGCGAGTCGCCGCGACTCAGCCGGGCCGCCGAGAGCATCGCCGCGTGAATGCCGTGGCTGGCCAGATGATCGGGAACCGGCGCGCCGCGCGCGAGCGCCGCGCAGGCCTCGCCCATCGCCGCACTGGTCTGGATGCCATAGCCGCCCTGCGCTGCCACCCAGCAAAAGGCCGGATCATCCGGCGCGGGGCCGCCCACCAGATCGCCATCGGCAACGAAGGATCGCAGGCCGGCCCAGATGCGGATCGGCCGCCGGATCGTGAGGCTGCTGGCCGACTCGATACGGTGGATCGCGGTGGCGACGTCGAGTTCCTCGGCCTGCACATCATGCGGATCGACCGGATCGGCGTTGGCGGGCGAGCCGAGCAGCACACCGGCGTCGGGCTTGAAATACCAGCTCTCATCGAGCGCAATGACCGCCGGCCAGTGTCGTGTGTCGAGCCCCGCAGGCGGCGCGAAGGTAAAGGCGGTGCGCCGTTTGGGCTGCAGCCCGATCGGTCGCACACCGGCCATGATCGCCACCCGATCGGCCCAGGCACCGGCAGCATTGACCAGCACCGCCGCCTGCCAGCGTCGATCGCCGCTGCGCACCGTCCATCCGCTGGCGCCTCGCTCGATCGCGTCGATCGGCGCATCGCACAGGACCTCGCCGCCGCGGGCGCGCAGTCCGCGCAAAAATCCCTGATGCAGCGCATGCACGTCGATATCGCAGGCATCGGGCTCAAGGATGGCGGCGCCGGTGATCGATTCGCGCAGCACCGGCACCCGCGCCAGCACATCGGCCGCCTCAAGGCGACTGACCTCGGGCGTGATGCGTCGCATGGCAGCGAGTTCGGTCTCGAGCAGGGCGTCGCTGCCTGGTGTGCCAACCATCAGGGCGCCGCGCGGCGACAGGATCGGGACCTGCGAAAAACCGTGCTGCCAGGCTTCGAAAAAGGGACGACTGGCGCGTGACAGTGCTCTGACCTGCGGCGTGCCATAAGTCTCGGAAAACAGCGCCGCCGAGCGGCCGGTGCTGTGAAAACCCGGATGCGATTCACGCTCGATGACGAGCGTGCGGCCGTGCGGAGCAAGGAAATAAGCCGTGGAGGCGCCGGCGATACCGGCGCCGATGACGAGAAAATCGACTGTCACGGCAAGCGACTGGCGCGAGAAGCACGTCGGCCGAACATTCGCCGCGCCCGGTCAGTCAGGCGGTGCCGCCGACCGTGAGACCTTCGATACGCAGGGTGGGCTGACCGACACCGACCGGCACGCTCTGGCCATCCTTGCCGCAGACTCCCACGCCGCTGTCGAGACTCATGTCGTTGCCGATCATGGTGACCCGGGTGAGGGCATCGGGGCCGTTGCCAATGATGGTCGCGCCCTTGACCGGATACTGGACCTTGCCGTTTTCGACCCAGTAGGCTTCGCTCGCCGAGAACACGAACTTGCCGTTGGTGATGTCGACCTGACCGCCACCGAAGTTGACCGCATAAAGCCCGCGCTCGATCGAGCCGATGATTTCCTGAGGGTCACGATCGCCGCCAAGCATGTAGGTATTGGTCATGCGCGGCATCGGCAGATGGGCGTACGACTCGCGACGACCGTTGCCGGTGACCGGCACCTTCATCAGACGCGCGTTCAGGCTGTCCTGGAGATAGGCTTTGAGGATGCCGTCTTCGATCAGCACATTGCGCTGCGAGGCATTGCCTTCGTCATCGATATTGAGCGAGCCGCGCCGATCGGCAATGGTGCCGTCGTCGACCACGGTGACCCCGGGCGCAGCAACCCTCTCGCCGAGCCGGCCGGCAAAGGCCGATGAGCCCTTGCGATTGAAGTCGCCCTCAAGGCCGTGGCCGATCGCCTCATGCAGCAGCACGCCCGGCCAGCCTGGGCCGAGCACGACGGTCATGACACCACCCGGCGCAGGCCGCGATTCGAGATTGGTCAGGGCGGCATGCACCGCCTGATCGACATAACGCTCGAGCATGGCATCGGTGAAATAGGCAAAGTCGAATCGACCGCCACCACCGCTGCTGCCCTGCTCGCGGCGACCGCCGCTCTCGGCGATCACCGTCACCGAGACGCGCACCAGCGGCCGGACATCGGCGGCGATGACACCATCCGAGCGGGCCACCAGGACCACATCCCATTCGGCCGCCAGCCCGGCCATCACCTGCACCACACGAGGATCTTTGGCGCGGGCGAGCTTCTCGACACGATGCAGGAGATCGACCTTTGCCGCGGCATCGAGCGAGGTGATCGGATCGGCCGCGCCATAGAGCTTGCGCCCGGATACCGGGGCCATCTGCGAGGCGACCTTGCCCCGACCGGCACCGGAGCGGGCGATGGTGCGCGTTGCACGCGCCGCCGACAGCAGCGCATCGATGCCGATCGCATCGGAATAGGCAAAGGCGGTCTTGTCGCCCGACACCGCCCGCACGCCGACCCCCTGGTCGATCGAGAAACTGCCGGACTTCACAATGCCTTCATCCAGACTCCAGCCCTCGCTGCGGGTGTACTGGAAATAGAGGTCGGCATAGTCGACCCGGTGGCGGAACACTTCGCCGAGCGCCTGCGACAGGCAGGACTCATCGAGGTCGTAAGGCTCGAGCAGCAGGCTGCGGGCCTGGGCGAGGCGGCTGAAGGCGGGGTCGGCGACAGTATTCATGGCATCCAGTCTAACGCAGGCGCTTGCCCTGCAAGGGGTTGTGGGAGCCAGGCTGCGGCAGCGGGCCGAGCCCGGGTCAGAGAGTACGGTGAGCCAGCGCCGGGAGTTGGCCGCGCACCTCGGCAATCCGCGCCGCCGACAGTGTGCCGGCCACCACACCTTCGCCTTCGGGCAGCCGGGCGAGTATCTCGCCCCAAGGGTCGATCAGCATGGTGTCACCCCAGGTGCGCCGGCCGTTTTCGTGTCGGCCGCCCTGCGCCGGCGCCAGTACATAGCACTGGTTTTCGATCGCACGGGCCCGCAGCAGGATTTCCCAGTGCGCCTGGCCGGTGACATAGGTGAAGGCCGAGGGCACCACAATCAGATCGACCGTGCCGAGTGCCCGGTAATACTCGGGAAAGCGCAGGTCATAGCAGACCGACAGGCCGATGCGCCAAGAGGCCTGTGCCTCAACCAGATCGCAGACCACCGGTGTGCGGCCCGGCATGATCGTGGCCGATTCATCGAAGCGGTCTTCACCCCGACGAAAACCGAAAAGATGAATCTTGTCGTAACGGGCCGCAAGCGAGCCGTCGGGACGATGCATCAGACAGGTGTTCAGGATGCGGCGCGGCTCGCGTGAGGCGATCGGAACGGTGCCGCCGATCAGCCAGACGCCAGCCTCGCGGGCCACGTCGGCCAGAAAGCGCTGGATCGGACCGTCGTTGGCCGGCTCGCGGATGTCGACCTTGTCGGTGTCCTTGCGCCCGAGAAGGCAGAAAAATTCGGGCAGCACGACCAGCCTCGCGCCGCCCTCGGCGGCCTGGCGGATCAGCCTGGCAGCGGCCTCGAGATTGGCATCGACCGTGGCGGCCGAAACCATCTGAATCGCTGCGATCGGGAGGCTGGGGGATGTGGCGGCGGCAGTCATGCGGATCTCCGGCTGAATGGCAGATTATTGCAACGATTCCCTGGCGGGGTTGCCGGGAGCGCGACCGCCGCCAGTCCGGCATTGACCTCAGCCACCACTTCGACTCGAAGCCGCTGGGTTTCCTGGCCCAGGTCGGACAGGGCGAGATAGGAATCGCCCTGCCAGCGATTCCAGTCACCGGCTGCCGCATGGGGGCTGGTCATCAAGGCAAGCTCTGGGGGCAGCGTCCGACCGGCGGACAACGGCTGCGCTGATATCGGCAGCCTTTGGAAGGTAGCATAGTGCCAGTGCCTTCAAAGCCTGCGCATCTCTCAAAAAATCCTGCCATGACAAATACTTACGCAGCGCGATCGCATTCGGCGTGGTTCGGTCGGACGCTCGATGCCTTGCAGCGCCGACAGCCGGCGATCGCCGAATTGCTGCCCGCACTCACCGGTCAAACACTCGATGCACAGGTGATCGATCGATGCTGGGCAACGGTCGAATCGCTGTCCCGACCGAAAGGCTCACCGGACACCCCCGAGGGGCGAGCGGCAATCGACCCGGGGCCGGCACTGCGACGGATGCGCCAGCTCCTGGTCATGGCAATCATCGAACGCGATGTGACACAGCAGGCGCCGCTGGCCGAGGTGTGCGGTGCGATCAGCGCCTGGGGAATTCGTGCGGTCGAGGTGGCCGTGCGGCATGCCGCCGCCGAGCTTGCGGCCGTCCACGGCCGTCCGCTCGACAGCGAAGGGGCGCCGCAGGACCTGCTGGTGATCGGCATGGGCAAGATCGGCGGCAACGAACTGAATGTGTCCTCTGACATCGACCTGGTCTTTGCGCACCGCGATGGCGGTCAAACCGAGAACGGTCGCCTGAGCAGCGGCGAATTCTTTCATCGTGCAGCCCGCAAGCTCTGCGGGACGCTGTCGGACGTCACCGAAGACGGCTTTGTCTTTCGGGTCGATACCCGATTGCGCCCCAACGGCGACGCCGGCCCGCTGGTGGTCAACCTGCCGATGCTCGAGAACTATTTCTACGACCAGGGCCGTGAATGGGAACGCTTTGCCTGGGTCAAGGCACTGGTGATCGCCGACTCCGGACTGGCCGGTGAGCACCACCGAGGCGCCGACGAAGCGCAACTCAGCGGAATCGTCGAACCCTTCGTCTATCGCCGCTACCTCGACTTCGCAGCCATTGATGCAATGCGCGATCTGCACGAACTGATCCGGACCGAATCGAGCCGCCGAAGTGTGCGCCGGGATACCCGCGACGGCGGCGGCATCGACGTCAAGATCGGCCGCGGCGGCATCCGGGAAATCGAGTTCTGCGCGCAGCTCTTCCAGGTGGTGCGCGGCGGCCGGGACGCCCTGCTTCGCGACCGCCGCACCCTGGTCACCCTGCAGACACTCGCGCAGCGGCGCCTGCTCGATCCTCATGCGGTCGACGGTCTGGCGCAGGCTTACCAGCTGCTGCGGCGCATCGAACACGCGCTGCAGTATCAGGACGATGCCCAGACCCACCGGCTGCCCGATGACCCGCAGATCCAGACGCGCATCGCCGCGATGCTCGACATGCCGGTCGATGCCTTCACCTTCGAGCTCGCCAACGCCCGCGAACATGTCGTCACCGTCTTCGACAGCCTGCTCGGTACGCCGCAGGTGGCCTCAGGCGATGCCGCGTCGCCGCCGCGGGTCCTCAGTGAGGCGAGCCAGGCCCGTATCAATGCGCTGCATGAGGGTCGACGCTATCGGCTTGCCCGGCCCGACACGCAGCGGCGCATCGACCAGCTGCTCGAGATGGCCCTGCGCGAAACCACCGAGATCGGCGCGCCCGATGACGCCTGGCTCGGACGCCTTGCCGACCTGCTCGAGACGATCGCCGGGCGCCCGGCTTATCTGGCCCTGCTGGTGCAGTTTCCGGGCGCTTTTCGACAACTGCTGCGCATGATCGGCCAGACCCGCTGGGCAGCCGATTACCTGATGCGCCATCCGATCGTGCTCGACGAGCTGCTCGACGGACAGGTGCTCGAGCCACCGGACTATCCGGGATGGCAGCGGGATACCCAGGCGGCATTGGCCGCGCTCGCGCCGGTCGGCGGACAGCCGGATATCGAGCGCCAGATGGATGTGCTGCGCGAAGCGCACCATGCGCAAGTCTTTCGGCTGCTGGCCCAGGATCTGGCGGGCCGCCTGAGCGTCGAGCGGCTGTCCGACCATCTGAGCGAGCTGGCCGACCGGGTGCTCACGCTCTCGATGGCCTGCGCATGGCAGCAGGTACGCCACCGGCACCGCGATACACCGCGCTTTGCGGTCATCGCCTACGGCAAGCTCGGCGGCAAGGAACTGGGCTATGCCTCCGACCTCGACCTGGTCTTTCTGTATGACGACGAGCACGAGAATGCGCAGCCGGCTTATGCCCAGCTCGCGCAGCGACTGTCGGCGTGGTTGTCAACCCGCACCGCTGCCGGCCAGCTTTTCGAGATCGACCTGCGCCTGCGGCCCAACGGCAACGCCGGCCTGCTGGTCTCGAACCTGAATTCCTTCCGGATCTATCAGCTCGAATCGGCCTGGACCTGGGAGCATCAGGCGCTCACCCGAGCCCGGTTCGCGGCCGGCGACCCAGCGATCGGCGAGCGTTTCGAGTCGCTGCGACGCGAGATCCTGGCGCTGCCCCGCGATCTCAAGACCCTGTGCGAGGCGGTTGGAGCAATGCGGCACAAGATGCTCGACGCGCACCCCAACCCCAGCGGTCTGTTCGACATCAAGCACGACCGCGGCGGCATGGTCGACATCGAATTTCTGGTGCAGACCCTGGTGCTCGGCCATGCATCGCAGCATCCCGAACTGCTCGACAATGTCGGCAACATCGCACTGCTTGAGCTTGCGGCAAAGGCCGGCCTGATCGACGCGCACGATGCTGAAACGTGCGCCCAGGCCTATCGCGATTTCCGACGCATGCAGCATCTGCTGCGCCTCAACGATGCGCGCTTTGCCCGAGTCGAGGCCGACATCATCAGCGACCAGCGCGACACGGTGTTGCGTCTGTGGCGCGCGGTGCTGGGCGACTGAACCCGAGCTCGGGGCCTGTTTCAGCCAATCGCCTCAATCAAGAAGCGCGGTCGACTCGTCGAATCCCAGCATCAGGTTCATGCACTGCACTGCCGCGCCGGAGGCACCCTTGCCGAGATTGTCCAGGCGCGAGACCACCAGCACCCGATCATCGTTGCCGAAAACAAAGAGATCATTGCGATTGGTGTCATTGGTGGCCATGGCATCGAAAAAACCGCCCTGGGTATTCGATTCGGCGTCCAGCGGCATAACCCTCACGAAGCGCTCGCCCTCGTAGTGCGCCGACAGCGCACGATGAATGCTTGCGCGCGTTGTGCCGGGCGCGAGCAGGCGCAGCTGCAGCGGCAACGCGACCGCCATGCCCTTGTAGAAGTTGTCGACGATCGGCACGAACACCGGCGCAAAGGCCAGGCCGGTATAGGTCTGCATCTCGGGCAGGTGCTTGTGCGACAGACCCAGGCTGTAGAACCGGGCAGCATCGAGTGCACGGCTGTCGCGCGCCGAATCGTAGTCGGCAATCATCTTCTTTCCACCACCCGAGTAACCGGTCAGCGAATGGCAGGCGACCGGGTAGTCGGGCGGCAAGAGCCCTGCAGCCACCAGCGGCGCGAGCGCCAGAATGAAACCGGCCGCATGGCAGCCTGTGACCGCGACCCGTCTGGAGGCTCTGATCGCGTCCCGCTGGCCTGGGCGCAGCTCGGGCAGTCCGTAGGTCCAGCCCGGTGCGACCCGATGCGCGGTACTGGCATCGATAAAGCCGGTGCGACTGTTGCCGGCCTCGATCAGCGCCACCGATTCGCGGGCGGCATCGTCGGGCAGACACAGAAAGACCGCATCGGCCTGGTTGATCAGCTCGGCGCGACGGGCAATGTCCTTGCGCCGCTCGGATTCGATCTCTAGCAGGTGCACACCGTCATGGGCAAGGAGCCGGTCACGAATCTGCAGGCCGGTAGTGCCTTCCTGGCCGTCGACGAACACTTTGCGCTTCATGAGCGATGCTCCCTTGACTCGGTCGACGCGACAGTGCCCGACCGCTCAGCCCTCAATGATGCCACCGGGCTCATGTCGATTGGTCGACCCAGGGATTAAAGAGCGGGACGCGGGCTAGTTTGTAGTCGCTGGTATCGCGGGTCACGACCGTCAGCCCATGCTGCAGGGCGGTGGCAGCGATGATCAGGTCAGGCTGGGAAAAGGTCTGTCCGACTTTGCGGCCCTCTTCAACCAGGATGCGCCACTTGAACATCACCTCCTCGGAAATTTCCAGGACACGCTGCTCAAACAGGGGCCGAACTCTGTGCAACAGCCAATCGTTCAACTCGGCACGGCGAACCGGATCGCCGACCATCTCGATACCGTAGCGGAATTCAGCGAAGGTGACCGCGCTGACAAACAGGTCGTCGAGCCGCTGGCTCGCGATGAATCGGCTCACTCGGGCACTGGGGCGCGGCTTGCGCAGCTCCGAAATGACATTGGTATCAAGCAGCCAGCCGCTCACAACTTGACGGTCCGCACAGGCATCGCCGAACGGCCGGGTTCAATCCCAATCTGGCGATGCGGCGATGACCGCAAGGCCTCAATGAGCAACTCGCCGGTTCGCGCGCCCTTCAGGCGATTGAATTCGCCAGCGTCGACCACCACCACGGCGTCACGACCATGCAAAGTGACCGTCTGCGGCCCATCGCTATGGGCCATCCGCACGAGCTCACTGAATCGGGCCTTCGCTTCCTGAAGGCGCCAATGCCTGCGCAGGGGCTGGGCGGTCGGTACTGTCGCGTCTGATGATTTTCTAGTCATGCTGACCAGAATATCAGCGCCCTTTGCGGCAGACAAGACAAGGACGTGCCACCCGCTTTCAAAAGCGCGGGCGACTGCATGCAGTCTCAAACCGTCAGACTGTGCCGCGATCCGATGCAGTCGGGCCGGCTAACCCACCCAGCCGAGCGCGCCAAGCAGCGCGCCTGCCCCGATCAGCCAGAGCATGTTCAGGCGGGTCGTCGCAACAATGACTGCGGTCACCAGAGTCAGCGCCCACATCCGCAGATCGTCGTGATTGCTGCCGGCGGCCACCACCCAACCGGCCGAAGCGGTCAGCCCGATGGCAAGCGGGGACAGTCCGAGGCGAATCGCGGCGACCAGAGGTGCATCCTCGCTCGCCCGCTTCCAGCGCCAGGCCGACCAGGTGACCACGCTCGATGGCAGCATCAGGCCGGCAGTGGCCGCAAAAGCGCCGAGTGCCCCGCCGGCCTGCCAGCCGAGCAAGGTCACAAAGAGGATGTTCGGCCCCGGCGCGGCCTGCGCAATCGCGATCGAATCGGTGAATTGCACACCCGAGATCCAGTGCCGCTCATCCACCAGAAAACGCCTCATTTCGGGCGCCGTCCCCAGGGCGCCGCCGACCGCCAGCAGCGACAGCGCGGCGAATCGCAAGAACAGATCGAGGGCGTCGGCATGCGTCATGGCCGCGGGCCTCGCGTCTGACCATTGTTGTCGCGCAGCGCCAGCCAGGCCATCAGGGTGGCGATCGGTGCCAGCCCCGCGACCACCCAGAGCAGTTTCAGATGCAGCAGCCCGACACCTGCGAAGGCCAGCACGCCGAAGATCAGCCAGCGCCAGCGCTTGCGCTGCGCCATCGCGAGCTTGAGTGCGGTGGCCATGATCATGCCCCCTGCCACCGCGCCCATTCCGCCGAGTGCGCGGCGCACCACCGGATCGTCCGCAACCTGTCCATAGAGCAGCGCGAGCCCGAGCACGACCACCATCGGCATGCCGAGCATGCCGCCGAGTGCCGCCAGCGACCCGCGCCAGCCGAACCAGCGGTCGCCGACCATGATCGCCAGATTGCAGATATTCGGGCCGGGCAAAAGCTGGCCGAAAGCCAGGTATTCGGTGAACTGCTCGCGGCTCAGCCAGCCGCGCTCCTCGACCAGCACCCGCTGGGCCCAGGGCAGCACGCCACCAAAACCGCGCAGCGCCAGCAGCGTGAAGACGATGAAGAGTTCGCGCAGCGATTCGGGGCGAGGCGGGGGCGCTGGGGCTGGCTCGGGGCCACCGCCAGCCGGGGTCGAAGGGTCAGAAATAGGCAGCAAAACGGTCGCTTATCGGGCTCAAGATTTTCGCCCCCCTGAATACCATGCTTTTCATGGTGCGCTCGAACCCTGGCGCCAACCGCACGTAAAACAGAACCGGCGATCCAGCGCTCAGCCAATGATCATCACCCGCACTCCCTTTCGGATCTCCTTTTTCGGCGGCGGGACCGACTATCCCGGCTGGTATACCCAGCACGGCGGCGAAGTGCTGTCGACCACAATCGACAAATACTGCTACATCACCTGCCGGCATCTGCCGCCCTTTTTCGAGCACAAGCACCGGGTGGTCTACTCGGCAATCGAAAACGTCAAGCACTGGGATGAGATCAAACACCCCTCCGTGCGAGCGGTGCTCGGCTGGTCCAAGTGCGACAAGGGCATGGAGATCCACCACGACGGCGACCTGCCCGCCCGCTCCGGCCTGGGCTCGAGTTCGTCCTTCACCGTCGGCCTGCTGCATGCCCTCGCGGCGCTCAAGGGCAGCTATGTCTCGAAAGAGCAGCTTTCCAAGGATGCGCTGCATATCGAACAGAACGTGATCGGTGAAGCCGTCGGCTCGCAGGACCAGATCGCCGCAGCCTATGGCGGCTTCAACCGGATCGAATTCAAGCGCAGCGGCAATTTCAGCGTCTCGCCGGTGATTCTCAAGAAACAGCGCCAGAAGGACTTCCAGAAGCACCTGATGCTTTGCTTTACCGGCATCTCGCGCATCGCAGCCGAAGTGGCGAAATCCAAGATCGCGAACCTGAACAAGCGCGAGACCGAACTCAAGGCGATGCAAGGCATGGTCGACGAGGCCACCCAGATCCTGCAGAGCCCGACCCGTCCGATCGAAGAGTTCGGCGATCTGCTGCACGAGTCATGGCAACACAAGCGAGCCCTGTCCGACAAGGTCGCCACCCCGGAAGTCGATCAGATCTATGAAGCCGCACGCGACGCCGGCGCTATCGGCGGCAAGGTGCTGGGCGCGGGCGGTGGCGGATTCATGCTGTTTTTCGTGCGTCCCGAGCATCAGACCCGGGTGCGCGAACGACTGAGCAAGCTGATTCATGTGCCCTTCGGATTCGATGAGTCCGGCAGCCGCGTGATGCTCTACCAACCCAACGGCCTGTGATGAGCCTCACAGGAATGCCCATGATGACCCAGGAAGACCTCATCGCCTTTGAAGACAAGGTGGCCGCGCTGTTCAACGACGCAAAAATTCGCGCGCCGGTGCACCTCTACTCGGGCAATGAAGACGAGATGATCGACGTCTTCAAGGATGTGCGACCCAATGACTGGCTGTTCTGCTCGTGGCGCTCGCACTACCAGTGCCTGCTCAAGGGCGTGCCGCCGCAGGAGGTGCTCGACGAGATCATGGCCGGACGATCGATCTCGCTGTGCTTTCCGGAACACCGCATCTACTCCTCGGCGATTGTCGGTGGCGTGCTGCCGATTGCGATTGGCACCGCGATGGCGATCAAGCGGCGTAGCGAAGAGGCGATGGTCCATTGCTTCATGGGCGAGATGACCGCCGAAACCGGCATCGCCCATGAGTCGATGAAATACGCCCGAAATCATCTTCTGCCGATCCGGTTCATCGTCGAAGACAACGGCAAGTCGGTCTGCACCGACACCCGCGACGCCTGGAATCAGCCCATCCTCAGTTTTGACGACCGACGAGACAGTCATGTCCACTACTACCGCTACCAGACCCGATACCCGCACGCTGGCGCCGGACAACGCGTCCAGTTCTGAGCCGCGTGTGGTGAAGTATTTCGACGAGCTCAAACGCTCGATGGAATACCTTGCCACCGATCCGCGCACGCTCTTCATCGGACAGGCTGTTGCCGTTCCGGGCACGGCAATGAGCAATACCCTCAAGGACATCGATCCAACGCGCCTGCTCGAACTGCCGGTGGCTGAAGAAATGCAGATGGGCATGACCACCGGGCTGGCACTGGCCGGCATGGTGCCGGTCAGTCTGTTTCCGCGCTGGAACTTTTTGCTGTGCGCCATGAGCCAGCTGATCAATCACCTCGACAAGGTCGGCGTGATGTCGAACGACGGCTTCAAGACCAAAGCGATCGTGCGCACCAGCATCGGTGCCGAGCGACCGCTGCATCCGCAACACCAGCATGTCGGCGACTTCACCGATGCGGTGCGCGCGATGTGCAGCTCGATCGAGGTGATCCGCCTGGACGAGCCGCAGGACATTTTCCCGGCTTATCAGCGCGCACTGCTTCGCGATGACGGCCGCAGCACCCTGCTCGTGGAGTGGGGCGACTTCTACAACGAGAAGTAAGCGCAGCCCGCCATGATGAAATTTCCATTGATGCGCAACAACATCCTGCGCGAAGACCTCGATGCGATCATCCGACACCTGCAGCAGGATGATCCGATCCTGACCAACGGCCCGAACTGCGCTGCCTTCGAGGCCGAGTGGTCGCAGTGGCTGGGCGTCAAGCACAGCGTCTTCGTCAACTCGGGCGCATCGGCCAACCTGCTGTCGATGGCGGTGCTGCGCATCCACCACCCCGACGGCGGCGAAGTCATCGTGCCGCCGCTGGCCTGGGTGTCGGATGTCGCCACTGTCCTGCAAAACGGCTTCACACCGGTCTTTGCCGATATCGATCCGCGCACGCTCGCGATGGCGCCCGGCGAGATCCTGTCGAAGATTACCGACCGCACGCGCGCGGTCTTTCTGACCCATGTCCAGGGCTTCGACGGCCTGACCGACGAGCTGATTGCCGAACTTGAGCGCCGCAATATTCCGCTGATCGAGGATGTCTGCGAGTCGCATGGCGCGACCCACAATGGCGTCAAGCTCGGCAGCATCGGCTGGATGTCGAACTTCTCTTTTTATTACGCGCATCACATGTCGACCATCGAGGGCGGCATGGTGTGCACCAACGACAGCAAGGTCTATCAGCAGCTGCGCATGCTGCGCTCGCACGGCATGGTGCGGGAATCGACCGACCCCGATCTGAAGGCCGGCTATATCGCCGAGCATCCCGATCTGAACCCCGACTTCATCTTTGCCTATCCGGCGCACAACGTTCGCAACACCGAGATCGGCGCGATCATGGGTCGCAGCCAACTCAAGCGTCTCGACGCGAATGTCAGCCGGCGCACCGCCAACCTGCACCGGTTTCTGGCCCGCATCGACAGCACGCGCTATCAGACCGACTTTCTGCTCGAAGGCAGCAGCAACTACGCCTTCAACCTGATCCTCAAGCAAGCCGACGACGCACTGGTGCAGCGGCTGATGAGCACGCTGCGTGCGGCCGGCATCGAGTTTCGTCGCGGCAGTGCCGGTGGCGGCAATCAGGTGCGCCAGCCCTATCTGCGCGGCATCGTGCCGAAAGACCATCACCTGCAGTTCCCGAAGACCGACCATGTCCACTTCTACGGGTTCTATATCGGCAACTTCCCGGATCTGCGCGACAGCGAAGTCGACGAGATCTGCGACATCGTGAACGCCGCATGAGCCAGCACCCGATCACTTCCGCGATCGTGCTGGCCGGTGGGCTGGGCACCCGGCTGCGCAGCGCGGTGCCCGATCTGCCCAAGCCGATGGCACCGATCGCAGGCCGGCCATTCCTCGCCCACCAGCTCGATCAGTGGATCACCCAGGGCATCCGGGACTTCGTGCTGGCAGTCGGCTATCGCCATGAAGCCATCTCGGAATATTTCGGTGCGCACTACCGCGGCGCCTCGATCCGCTACAGCGTCGAAGCCACGCCGCTTGGCACCGGCGGCGCGCTGCTGCAGGCCGCCAGCCTGGTCGCCACAGATGCGCGATTCCTGCTGCTCAATGGCGACACCTACTTCGATGTCGCGCTGCCTGCGCTGGCCGACTTCGCCGTCGCGCACGACGCCGACTGGTGCTTCTCACTCGTTGTCGCCGCAGAGCCCGGCCGCTACATGGGCATGACGGTGGACGGCGACGGTCGCATCAGCGCGCTGAAATCCGACGATCAAACGCCTGGGCGCCTGGCCAATGGCGGCGTCTATCTGGTTCATCCGCGCGCTTTGCGCGGCGCCCCCGATCCGGCACACAGCGCACTGTCGCTCGAAAACGATCTGTTTCCGGCATGGCTCCAAGCCGGGCAGCGTTTCCATGGGCTTGCGGTCGACGGGCGATTCATCGACATCGGCGTTCCGTACGACTATCACCGCGCCGCCGATGTGCTGCCACAGACCTGCGAGGAATAAGTCATGACGACGCCAGTCGAACGTCTCTCGCGAAACGTCGAAGCCTCACTCGCTGCCAAGCGGCAGATGCTCGCCGACCCGCAGATCATGGCGGCCTTTGATGCTGCAGCCAGACTGATCGTGAGCTGCTACAAGGCCGGCGGGCGGCTCTATATCGCCGGCAACGGCGGCTCTGCGGCCGATGCCCAGCACCTGGCCGCCGAGTTTGTTAGCAAGCTTGCGCGCGACCGCGCGCCGCTGCCGGCCGAAGCGCTGACCACCGACTCGTCGATCCTGACGGCGATTGGCAACGACTATGGATTTGATCGGGTGTTCGAGCGACAGCTCGCCGGCAAGGCCACAGAAAAGGATGTCTTTCTGGGCATCACCACCTCGGGTGAGTCGGCCAACATTCTGAAGGCGCTGGACCATTGCATCAGCCGGGGATTGCCAAGCGTGGTGCTCTCGGGCCGGGGCGGCGGCAGTGCCAGGCTGCGTGCCAACTACTGCATCGCCGTGCCGGGCGAAGCCACCAGCACCATCCAGGAACTTCACATCGTCCTGGCTCACACCCTCTGCGAATGCGTCGAAGCAGCAATGTTCGACGACGAACCCCTTTCTCCACGGAGCACGGCATGTCCTCTAGCATTCTCGTAACCGGCGGCGCCGGTTACATCGGTTCGACCCTCGTCCCTCAGCTGCTCGCGGCTGGCCACCGGGTGACCGTGCTCGACAGCTTCATGTTCAAGCAGAACAGCCTGAACCATGTCTGCTTTCATCCGAACTTCAAAGTGGTCAAGGGCGACATCCGCGTTGAGAGCACGATGACGCCCCTGCTCAAGGAAGCCGACATCGTCATCCCACTGGCCGCGCTGGTCGGCGCGCCGATGTGCAACGCCGATCCGGTGGGCGCAAAAACCATCAATCATGATGCGATCGAAATGATGCTCTCGAAGATGTCGGCTGATCAGCGCATCCTGATGCCGACCACCAACAGCGCTTACGGCACTGGTGACGACAACAATTTCTGCACCGAAGAATCGCCGTTGCGACCGATCTCGATCTATGCGCGCGAAAAGGTCGCAGTCGAGCAGCACCTGATGCAGCGCGGCAACGCGATCAGCTTCCGGCTCGCCACTGTCTTTGGCATGTCGCCGCGCATGCGCATCGACCTGCTGGTCAACGACTTCACCTATCGCGCAGTGCACGACCGATTCGTCGTGCTCTTCGAGGGCGACTTCAAGCGCAATTACATCCATGTGCGCGATGTGGCGCGGGTCTTCATGCACGGCATCGCCAATTTCGATGCGATGCGCGGCCAGATCTACAACGTCGGCTTGACCGAGGCGAATGTCTCCAAGCGCGAGTTGTGCGAGCACATCAAGAAACAGGTGCCCGACTTCGTATTCCTTGACGCACCGGTCGGCAAGGACCCGGACCAGCGCAACTATGTCGTCTCGAACGCCAAGCTCGAGCAGACCGGCTATATGCCGGAAATGTCGCTGTCTGCCGGCATCAGTGAACTGATCAAGGGCTTCACCATGATCCGCAACACCGTCCACGGCAACGTCTGAGCGAGCTGACATGATCCGCATGTATCCGAAGGCCGCGGTATTGACCGCCCACCATCCCTTTGGCGGCACCGAGATGATGGCGCAGAGCCTGAGCTATGCGCTCAATGCCAACGGCTACGATGTGCAGATCATCAACATCAACGATGCCAGCTTGCAGGCGCTGCCGCGCAGTCTGCAGGATCCGGACTTCCGGCTGATCATGACCACCGGCACGCTGCCGCTGGGCATCACGATCGACAACAAGCCGATCTGGGAAATGATCGGCCCGCAGGCGCATTTTATTACCTACATCATTGATGCCTGGCCTTACGACTTCGTTCGGGTCAAGCCGTGTCGCGACTACCTTCAGGCACGGCGCACCAACCCAAATCTGCATATCGCCAGCCTCGAGGGCAATGACAGTCGGCTGATCGGCCAGGGCGTGCATTTCATGCCGACCGGGGCGTATCCGGCCCCGTGGCGGGTTGGCCCGAAAGAAAACGGCGAGCGCCTGATGATCTGGGCCTCGGCCAACAAGGAGCTGGCGGTCAGCGCCCTGCACAACGAGTTTGAAGCCACGCTGCGCGACAACAATGTCTGGGGCTTCGATGGCGATCGAATTCGCACGATCGGCGAGGCACTGCGCCACACCACCATCATTCACGGCATGAACGCGATCGCCGACGCAATGAGCATGCCGGTCGCTGAACTGGTCGTGCCCGATTTCATGACTGCCCTGTGTGCGATGGACTCCTGCCTGAAACGCTATCGCCGCGTGAAGGTGGTGATGGCCCTGCGCGGCATGCCGGTCGATATCTACGGCGAGAACTGGGGCCAGTATGTCGGCAACGAAAAATCGTTCCGCCTGCTCACGCCCAACCCGAATCACAACCATGCCTTCAGCTATCTGGTGCAGCACTATGCCGGGCTGGTGAATTTCGACCCCAACTTCGGCAACGGGACCAACGAGCGCGCAGTCAGCGCACTCGCCATGGGCATCCCGATCGCCAACAACTTCAACATCACCACCGACCATCTCGCAGGCGTGCATCCTTATCACTTCAGCGATGAGTCGATCCGGTTTGCCGCGTCGAAACTGCTGTCGCACACCGAGCCGGTGCCCACGCCGCAAGGCAACACCTGGGAGTCTCTGGTGGGTGGCCTGCTGCGTCGCATCGCGACACCGGCGGCGCATTGAGCTCCGACATCTGAAGCCGGACGCCTGACGGACGCAAGCACACCAGCACCCACGCCAAGGCGGTACCGATCATGACCAGCTCCACACTCACCGCACCCGGCGAACGCCCCATCGACGTCCTCTTCATCAATCCGAGCTCGTCGGCGCAGGCTTATCAGGATCTGGCGCTAACCTTTGCCGCGATCGAGCCGCCCACCTGGGCGCTGCTGCTCGCACAAAGCTGCCGCGCCCAGGGTTTCGGCTGCGCCATTCTCGATTGCGATGCCGAAAAGCTGTCGCTGGCCGACTCGGTGGCCCGTGTTGAGGCGCTCAAGCCGCGCCTGGTGGTCTTCGTGGTCTATGGCCAGAACCCGAATTCGGGCACTACGAGCATGATCGGTGCCACTCGGCTCGCGCAGGAAATTCGCGCGCAGGCCCCTGAGTTTCCGATCGCTTTCGTCGGCTCGCACACCAGCGCCCTGCCCCGCGAAGTGCTGGCGCTGCCTTATGTCGATATCGTGTTCCAGAACGAGGGCGTCTATGCCCTGCACAATCTGCTGCGCGGCAACCTCAAGAGCGACATTCATCGGGTGGCCGGCATCGGCTACAAGAAGCGCGACGGCCAGGGCACGTCCGTCATGTTCATGAACCCGCCGCAATCGGTGGTGCCACAAGAACGCATGGACATCGATCTGCCGGGCTATGCCTGGGACCTGTTGCCCTATCGCGAGCGACCGCTGGACATGTATCGCGCGCATTTCTGGCATGCCGGCTTTGACCACTCCAAGCGCACGCCGTTTGCCGCGATCTATACCTCGCTCGGCTGCAACTTCGGCTGCGACTTCTGCATGATCAATATCGTCAATCGGGTGGACGACGGCGACGATGTGCATGCGGCCAACTCGCGCGGCATGCGCTTCTGGAGTCCGACCTTCATTGCCGGTGAGCTCGAGAAACTCGCGCGCATGGGGGTGGAGACGGTGCGTATCAGCGATGAAATGTTTTTCCTGAACCGGCGCTATTACGAGCCGCTGCTCGAGCAGATCGTCAGTCGGGAGCTCAATCTGCGGATGTGGGCGTATGCGCGGGTCGATACCGTGCGGCCTGCCGCGCTCGATCTGTTTCGGCGCGCCGGCATCGGCTGGCTGGCGCTGGGCATCGAAGCCGGCAGCCAACTGGTGCGCAAGGAGGTCTCCAAGGGTAGCTTTCAGGAAGTCAATATCCGCGAGATCTGCAATACGGTGAGGTCGTCCGACATCAACGTGATCAGCAATTACATCTTCGGCTTTCCGGAAGATACGCTGCAGACGATGCAGCAGACGCTTGAGCTTGCGCTCGAGCTCAATACCGAGATGGCCAATCTGTATCCCTGCCAGGCGCTGCCCGGCAGCCCGATCCATCGCCGTGCAATCAAGGAAGGCTGGCAGCTGCCCGACAGCTACGCCGGCTATGCCTTCCTGTCCTATGAATGCCAGCCGCTGGCCACAAAGCATGTGAGCGCCGCCGAGGTGCTGCGCTTTCGCGACGAGGCTTGGCAGACCTACTTCAGCAATGCCGACTACCTGGCGCTGGTCGAGCGCAAGTTTGGCGTGCAGGAGCGCAGAAATGTCGAGGATATGGCGAGCATCCGGCTCAGGCGCAGGTTGCTGGGGGACTGAGCGGCGCCCCGGCCGTGAGTGGCTGCAAGGCTGGCCCGATTACCGATTACCGATCACCGACCAACCGGCGATGATCATGCCGCACGAGATGGCGCTCAGTCTTAGCGCGCCGCTCAGGACAGGTGCGAGAGACTCGCGTCGAGGATCGGTGGCAGAAGCCGGCTCATCGGCATCTCATTGCGAAACCGATCAAGGATGCCTTCGGCAAGCTTGCGCTTGTCTGGCTGCTCGAGCGCCGCTTCTGCCCAGTCGACAAAATCGTCGGCAGGCAGATGCAAGACATAGGGATCGAGCGGGCAGTTCAGTTCGTACTTCTCATGCGCGACATAGTTGGCATGCTCGATGTTGAAATGCATGCGCGAGACCGACGGGATCGCATTATTGGGAGAAAGGCGCAGATTGAGACAGACCTTGCTTCGCGACAGATTCTCGAAACGCAGATAGTCGGCATAGCCCGGCTGGTCGAAGCGAACCCGATGACCCCGTTTTTCCAAAGCCGCCACGATGCCCTGCCGATAGTCGGTCAGGCTGCCGGACCCATAGAAATCGATATCCTTGGCATGATCGGGCAGGTGCTCAAAGCGACGAAAGCCCTCGACATGGCCATGCGGCAAGAAGAGCACCGGCTTGTCGGGCAGCAGCGCGCGGTAGCCCTCGATCATGCTCTCGGCGAATACCCAGACCGCCTCGCAATAGCGCGCAGCCTGCTGTTCATTAGTTCGATTCCAATCCGCCTGATGCGCGTTAGGTCAGGAAAGAGCATCCCGACACGGAAAGATGCCGGGTCGTCAGCGAATTGATGACCACGGAATTTGAGAGACCACTGGAGTGTGCGACCGATGCAGCGAGCAGAGTCTTGCGAATAGCGCGCCTTTCTCGGACATCTCGGGTCGCGAGCACTTGCTGGCACCTGCCCGGCAATCTGGCCGATGCCGCGTTTCTGTCAATATCGGACGTTCATTGGCTAAGGCCGAGTTCCGTCAGGACAGGGGAGTCGATCAGGTGAAAGCAGCCTTTCTCGATCGCGATGGCGTGATCAACCTCGACACCGGTTATGTGCATCGCTGGGACGAATTCGTTTTCGCCCCGGGTGCCATCGCGGCCATGCGCGACCTGCAGACCGCAGGCTTCATGCTGATCGTGGTGACCAACCAGGCCGGCATTGCGCGCGGCTATTACTCGACCGAACATTTCGAGACACTCACCGCGCAGATGCTCGGGCACCTTGAGCGTGAAGGCGTCAGGATCACCGCGGTCTATCACTGCCCGCATCATCCGGCCGGCAGCGTGCCGGCTCTGTCGATCGAGTGCGATTGCCGCAAACCCGCCCCAGGCATGCTGCTCGCGGCAGCCCGCGAGCACGGCCTGTCGCTCGCGAACTCGATCCTGATCGGCGACAAGCCCTCGGATATCGGGGCTGCGCAGGCGGCAGGCGTCGGTCGTGCCTATATGGTCGAATCAGACAACATTGACTCGGTCAGTACCGGTGTGACAAGCGACGGCGTGTTCGCGAGCCTGCCCGCCTGCATCGATCACATTCTCGGAAGAGCCTGATCAGGCTGATTCGGTCCACGACAGCGCCCAAAAACGGCGCTCACGCCATCGCATCAATCAGCCACAGCACCGCCACCCCTGCCGCCATACCCGGAAAAGCGCTTTTCGCCAGACGCGAAACGAGCAAAGCCGCCAGCGCTGCCGGCAGTCGCGCATCAAACCAGACCGACGCGAAGCTGGCACCCGGCGCGATCAGCGCCTCGGCCATCGATGGCGTGACCAGCGCGACCAGGGCTGCGAGCGGCGCATGGCGCAGTGCGCGTTCGACCGCACCGCGCGGCTGCCAGCGCATCGGCACGACCAGAAACGCATTGCGCGTGAGAAACACCATCACCACCAGCCCGGCGATCGCCCCCCAGACCTGCGCATCCGACAGCCTCACGATGCCCGCCCTCCGATGCGCTCAGGCGGGCGGGTCATCAGCATGGCCACCGCCACGCCGACCGCAATCGCCGCGAACATCCCGCCGCGCCAGGGCCAGTCACGGCCAATGACCGCCACCAACGCCGCCGGCACCGCAATGCTCCAGGCCAGGCGGGTCGACATCATCGGGCCGATGATCGCCACCACCGCGAGCAGGCCGACGAAGGCCAGCCGCGGCGAATCAGGGATCAGACCGGCCATGCCAACGCCCACCGCGGTGCCGAGCGTCCAGCCGAAATAGACCAGCCCATTGGCACCCATGAAGCGTGCCGCACGATCGCGCTCGGAAAGCGAAGCCGAAGCCTCTTGCTGACCCGCCAGATAAGCGGCCAGCCCGGTGTCGGTCGTCATCCATCCGATCAGCAGCCGCTGCACCATCGGTCGTCCGCGAAACTCGTTGGCCACCACCGCGCTGTAGACCACAAAGCGCAGATTGGCCAGCAGCGCGGTCAACCAGATCGCAGGCAATGCTGCGCCCTGTGCAATCAGCGGCAATGCTGCGACCTGCGCGGTGCCGGAAAAGACCAGCATCACCATGCCGAGCGCCTGCATCGACGACAGTCCACCTTTGACCAGCGCCATGCCGATGGCCGCACCCCAGCAGAAGGTGCCAAACACCGTGCCGCCAATCAGGCGGGCGCCATCGAACAATGCGGCGCGTTCAGACGGTGTCACGACGACAGGCTCAGTCGGTGCGACCGAACCGCCAGCCGACCGAACGGCTTGCCAACAGGGTCACGATCAGGGCAAGCAGCACGAAGGGCACCGTGAGCTGGTTCAGGGTGTTCCAGCCCTCGATATGCAGCAGGGCGCCTGACGAAAACGAGGAGGTCACCATGACCGCGAACACGCAGGCGTCATTGAAACCCTGGACGCGATTCTTCTCGCTCGGCTGATAGGAAGTGGTGAGCAGGGTGGTGGCACCGGTGTACATGAAGTTCCAGCCGACGCCCAAGGCAAACAAGGCGACAGTGAAGTGCCACAGCTCCAGACCCGAGAGCGCCACCGCCGCCGACAGCAGCATCAGCAGACAACCCGCGACCATCACCGGCACGACGCCGACCGCACCGATCAGCGATCCGGTGAAAAGACCGGGCACGAACATGCCGATCACATGCCACTCGAGCACACGGGCCGCAGCCGAATAGGGCTGGCCGCAGACCTTCATCGCCAGCGGCGTCGAGACCATGATCAGGTTCATGACGCCATAGGCCAATGCCGCAACAAGGACTGCGCTCCAGGCCCTGGGTTGGGCCAGGATCTCGCGCAGCGGGCGCGCCGGGCCCTGCTCCACACTCTGCTTCGACTCGGGCAGATGCAGCCACTGTGCCGCGATCAGCGACAGCACCGCAAAGACGGTCAGTGCCAGGTAGGAGCCGGAATACAGCGTTGGCAGCCACTCTCGTGTCACTTTTGAGAGCTCGGGCCCGACCACGCCACCCACGATGCCGGCAGCCAGCACCAGCGAGATCGCACGGGCCTTGAACGAAGGTTGCCAGGCATCGGCCGCATCGGCCGCCGCAAACCGGTAGCTGACACCGAAGGCGTTATACAGACCGGTCACGAAAGTGGCGACCACCAGCATCGGCAGACTGCCGATCGAGACCGCCCACCAGGCGAGCAGCGAGCCGGCAATGGCCGCCAGAGCGCCGACGGTGTAGCCATAGCGACGCCCCCGCAGTCGCATGACCCGCGCAGCCAGCATGCTGGTGGCAGCCGCACCGGTGACATAGCCGGTGACCGGCAAAGTGGCATAGACAGGATCGGCCGCAAGCGTCGCACCGGCCAGACCGTTGACTGCGATCAGCGTGACGTTATTGGTCAGCAGAAGGGCCTGCAGCATGGCGAGCAGACCGACCTGGAAGGGGAGAGATTTTTGCATCAGCCCATGTCGTGAGCAGGGATTCTATCCCCAGCCGCATCCGGGCCGGAAACCGCAGGCACGATCTTCAGGGATGGTTGCGGATAGAATGCTCTGCTGGACTGCCCGAATTCAATGATCGGGCGCTAATGGGAGAGATCAAACATGTCGATGGCCGACCGCGACGGGCATATCTGGTTCGATGGCAAGCTGGTGGACTGGCGTGATGCCAAGATCCACGTCCTGACCCACTCGCTGCACTACGGCATGGCGGTCTTTGAGGGCGTACGGGCCTACAACACCGACAAGGGCACGGTGATCTTCCGTCTTCACGAACACACTCGTCGGCTCTTCAATTCAGCCAAGATCTTCCAGATGCAGCTGCCCTTCTCCTTCGAGCAGGTCATCGAAGCGCAAAAGGAAGTGGTACGGGCGAACAAGCTCGAGTCCTGCTATCTGCGGCCGCTGGCCTGGATCGGCTCCGAAAAGCTCGGCGTCTCGGCACGCGGCAACACCATCCACATGTCGGTCTCGGCCTGGCCCTGGGGTGCCTACCTCGGTGAAGAAGGTCTGGCCAAGGGCATCCGGGTCAAGACCTCATCCTTTACCCGCCACCATGTGAACGTGTCGCTGGTGCGCGCCAAGGCGAGCGGCTACTACATCAACTCGATCCTGGCCAACCAGGAAGTCACCGCCAACGGCTATGACGAAGCGCTGCTGCTCGACACCGAAGGCTATGTCTCGGAAGGCGCCGGCGAGAATGTCTTCATCGTTCGCGACAGCGTCATCTACACGCCCGATCTGGCGTCCTGCCTCGACGGCATCACCCGCGACTCGGTCCTCACCATGGCGCGCGACCTTGGCTACAAGGTGGTTGAAAAGCGCATTACCCGAGATGAGATGTACTGCGCGGACGAGGCCTTCTTCACCGGCACCGCAGCCGAGGTCACCCCGATCCGCGAACTCGACGACCGCATCATCGGCCAGGGCTCGCGCGGGCCGATCACCGAAAAGCTTCAGTCACTGTTTTTTGAAGTGGTTGCCGGCAAGTCCGAGAAGTATCGCAATTGGCTCACACCGGTCTGACACCGATCGCACGAGCGCAGGCCTTTCACCGGTATTCGACATGAGCAATTCTTCTGGCCATGCCGGCGATCTGCCGGCCGCCCCCGGTGGCGATCCGGTCATCGAACTCGAAGCAGCCGATCTGCCGGCCCATTGCCCCAACCCGCGGATGACCGCCTGGAGCGGCCATCCGCGGATATTCCTCGATCTGTCCCACACAGGCACCGCCCGCTGCCCCTACTGCAGCACCGTCTACCGTCTCAAACCGGGCACGGTCGTCAAAGGGCACTGAACCACAAAGCCCGGCAGGCCACGCCTGCCGACAAGGTGTCGGCCGCCGAGACAAACGTTTCAGAAAAGTTATTTTTTCGATACGTCTGCGCGCATTCCTCTGACATCGGCATTGCGTCACGCGCGATCTGTCACTCGACAGCAATACTCCCGCTCGACACCGCTCCTTGCATCACGCCTGCCATTCTGTCTTCATGCGAACCCTGATTATCGCCCCCCACGCCGCGAGCGACGCCGTGATGACGCAGCCACTGACCGTGATGCTGCGTCGGGTTGCCTCGGGTGCGCGGATCACGGTGCTCGTATTCTCGGACCATGCACCGATCTTTCTGGCAATGAACGATGTCGACGAGGTGATCGAGCTACCTCGGCAAACCGGCCGGCTGCCACTCCTGGCGATGACCCGCGTCGTTCGCAGTCTGCGTCAGCGTCGATTCGACCAGGTGCTGGTACTGGACGATTCGTTGCAAGCGGCCATCCTGGCCTGGAGCGCCCGTATTCCGATTCGCCGCGGATTGGGGTATCGGAGCCGATTCGGCCTGATCAACCATCCGCATGGCAAAGGCCAATTGCTCAAGATCGACCCAAGGCGCTCGATCGCCGAGCGCTTTGCTCATCTGGCATTCGATCCTTCGAAGCCGCTGCCGATACGCCTGCCAAACCCTTCGCTGACACGCCGAAAGCACCTCGACCGAAGCGTGATGGCTCGACTCGGCCTGGTTGATGCCAAGCCGATTCTGGCACTGTGCATCGGTATCGAAGGCAAGCCGAGCAGGCGCTGGCCAGCCAGACGCTGGGCGGCACTGATCAGCCTGGCAGCCGATGCCTGGCCGGAGCTCGCGCCTGTCCTGCTGGGCAGCACCGAGGACCGCTCGTTCGCCACTGAAGTCGCCGCGCTGAGCGGTCGACGCTGCCTCAATCTGTGCGGGCGCCACTCGCTGACCGAATTGATGGCGGTGCTTTCGCAGGCCGAGGCAGTCGTCACTCACGATATCGAGCCGATGCACCTGGCCGCAGCCTACGGCCGGCCGATGGTGGCGATTTTCGGCCCGACCGACCCGCGCCTGAATCCGCCGCGCTCGCCATTGGCGAAAGTCGAGTGGCTTCACCATGCCTGCAGCCCCTGTAATCAGGCCCAGTGCCGCTTCGGTCATGGCGATTGTCTGAGCGAGATCAGTGCGGAGCAAGTGTTCGACTCCCTTCGCCGGCAATTCCAATCGATCTCGCGAGACATCAGATAAACTGGCGGGCTGATGCAAAGAGCCCCCTCCTCTGCCGAAGCGGTCGAGACTGCCTTCTACGCGGCCATGTCCGACGGCGACCTCGACCGGATGATGGCGCTATGGGCCGATGACGACGGCGCGGTCTGCAACCATCCCGGCGGCCCTCGGCTGCTCGGCCTGCAGGCCATTCGCGAATCCTTCAGCTCGATCTTCTCGAGCGGGGGCGTGCGGATCGCCACCGCACAGCGTCAGGCCTGGTCGACCCCCGATATCGCGGTGCACAGCCTGATCGAGCATATCGCGGTCGAGGGACGCGCCGGCACCGAAGTCATCGAGGTGGTCGCCACCAATATCTTCGTACGCTCGCCCAAAGGCTGGCGGATTCTGGTGCATCACGCCGGCGTTTCAGAAAGCGCCGATGATGGCGATGCCGATTTCGACGACGACGACGACGACGACGATGAGGATGGTGATGAGATCCATCCGCTGCTGCACAGGAACTGGTCGCCGGGATTGCCGGCTAGCCCGAGGCACGCCGACGATACAGAGGGCGGCGATGAGGCGGGCGAGGGCGATGACAGCGCAACCCCGGCCGGCGATCCGATGCGCCCGCCCCCGGGTCGGCTTCACTGAGCGCAAGCCCGGTGTCCGCCGCGAGCCTGCTCGATTCCGGCAGTCGATCAGCGATTGAGTATCACGCACCCGCCTGGCTGCGCGGCCGCCACCTTCAGACCATCTGGCCGTCAGTGCTGGCACCCAGGCCTGCGCCCCGCTATCGGCGCGAACGCTGGGATACGCCCGATGGCGACTTCATCGACCTCGACTGGGCGCTCATTGACGATGACGATACAGCGCAGGACACGACAAAAGACACAGCGCATGTCACGACGCGCTCGGCGCCACGCCCGCTGCTCGCCCTCTTTCATGGTCTCGAAGGCAATTCGGACAGTCACTATTCACGCACCCTGATGGCCGCCGCCAACGATCGCGGCTGCGATGGTGTGGTGATCCACTTCAGGGGGTGCAGCGGCGAGCTCAACCGGATGCCGCGTGCCTACCACTCGGGCGATTCGGCCGAAGCCGACTGGGTGCTTCGACGCATTTCGGCGTGCCGCAGCCAGAACGGCTCACCCGGCCTCCTGCTGGCTGCCGGCATCTCGCTGGGCGGCAATGTCCTGCTTAAATGGCTGGGCGAACGCGGCAATGCTGCAGGCTTCGTTGCCGCAGCGGCAGCGGTCTCGCCACCCCAGGATCTTCACGCTGGCGCGGTCCGCCTGTCGCGCGGCTTCAACCGCCTCTATGCACTGAATTTTCTGGTCACGCTGCGACGCAAGAGCGTGGCCATGCTGGAGCGCCACCCCGGTCTGTTCGATGCAAAGCAGGTCGCTTCGAGTCGCGACTTCTTCGAGTTCGACGAACTTGTCACCGCACCATTGCATGGCTTCAGAAGCGCCAGGGACTACTGGCAGCGATCGTCATGTCGGCAGTTCCTGGGCGGCATCACCGTGCCCACCCTGATCATCAATGCCCTGAACGATCCCTTCCTGCCGGCCGAAGCGCTTGCCCGGCCAGATGAAGTCTCGATGGCGGTCGATCTGTACTATCCGCGTGAAGGTGGCCATGTCGGGTTTTTGAGGGGCGCACCACCCGGACGGCTTGACTGGCTCGCCGAGCGCCTCTTCACGCATTTCAACCTTGCCACCGGAGGCCTGATTGCCGCTCGATGATCTGGTTCAGCAGGCGATGACCCGTTGGCCGAACGTCCCGGCGATGTTCGGCTGGCTGCGGCTTGACCGACGTGGCCGCTGGATGCTGGTCGATCGCGGCGCACCGGGCTTCGACGAGGCCCTGCACGGGTTGGGCAGCGAAATCACCAGCCCGCCGATCATCGATTTCATCGGCCGCAATTACCGCCCCGACGAGCAGGGGCGCTGGAACTGGCAAAACGGCCCGCAACGGGTCCATGTCGATCTCGACCTTGCGCCGCTCTATTTCCGGGTGATGGGCGAGGCACCGAAACAGTCCCTGATCACGCATACTGGCTACCCGGTCTCGGCGATCACGCAGGTCGCAACCGACGAGGACGGCAACCTCTGGCTGATGTCCGATCTGGGCGCAGGATGCATCGATGATCGCGATCTGGGTGCGCTCGAGTTGAGCGTGAGCGACTCAGATCAAGCGACCGCGCCGGCGGCTGTTTTGCGCTTGCTCGGCGAGCATGGGGTTCATGCGCTCGGCGTGGCACCATCGATTGCATTCGGTTTCGATCCGAGACCACGCTGAGCAGCGCTAAGACAGAACTCGCTCGGGAAAGCCGCTCAGCGCATTCCCTGGCGGGAGTCCTCGATTTCACGGCGCGCTTCGGGCTCGAGTTCACGAAGTCGCGCATCGATGACCGAGGCGGTGTAGAAGTCGGTATCGCCTGCGCGCTGCGCCAGCCTGAGCTGCTCGACCGCCATCAGTGGCGAGCCCAGAAGCACATATCGCTCGGCCGCAGTTCGATGGGCCTCAGCACGAAGGCCGAGCTTGGCTTGCGCCTGCGACAGCAGATCCCACAAGCGCGCATCCGAGCGCCAGATGACGATCTCGTCGCGCAGCACACGCGCGGCCTGGGTCGAGTTGCCGGCCGCGATCAGCGACTCACCGTAGATACGCCAAAGCCCTCGCGCATCCGGAAATCGATCGAGCCCCTTTCGTGCCAGATCGGCTGCGCCGGCAGCATCTCCCTGAGCCAGTTTCGCACTGGCGGCAAGTCGGACGAAATAAGGATGATCGGCGCCGTTCTGGGCTCTGGCCTGTGCAATCGCGGTATCGAAACGCGCCCAGTCGCGCTGCGCCGCTGCGATGCTGGCCAGCGCAAACCAGGGTGCAGGACCGGCCTTGACACTGGCGCGCACCATCTGTTCGGCCATGCCGCGCCCCACCCTTTGCCCGTCGGTGCTTTCATCGCCGGTGACTCGGAAGCGGGCCCGCAGCAGCTGAAAATTGAGGGAGTCGGTGCGCTGCCGGTAGCGGGTGTTCTGAAGGCGCCCCTGCAGATCGGCGATGCGTTCGCCGGTGACCGGGTGGGTGCGCAGATAGGCCGGCGCATTCGACTCGTAAAAACGCGAAGACTGCTGCAGCCGATTGAAGAAGGACACCATTCCCTGCAGATCGAAATCGCTCTGACGCAGGATCTCGAATCCGACCCGATCGGCCTCGCGCTCGGCATCGCGCGAAAAAGCCAACATGTTCTGACGGGCGACCTGATCGCCGAGCATCATGCCGCCGATGGCTGCCTGCGGACTGGAGCGAGCCGCGAGCAGGGCAAGCGCCATGGCAGCCACCGACACCACCGACGCCTGTTTTTGCTGCGCAAGCATCCGGGCGATGTGACGCTGGGTCACATGGCCGATCTCGTGGGCCAGCACCGACGCGACTTCTGACTCGGTTTCGGCTGCGATCAGCAGTCCGACATGGACACCGATGAATCCACCCGGCAAAGCGAAGGCATTGATCGCCGGATCATCGATTGCAAAAAGCTCGAAGGACAGACCGCCGGCAGCCGGTGCAGCGAGCAGGGGCTGCGCGAGCTGATTAAGGTAATCGACCAGTTCGGCATCGTCGAGATAGGCCGCATCACGGCGAATCTGTCGCATGATGGTTTCACCCAGTCGGCGCTCGGCCGCCGCCGAAAGCTCATCGCCCGATGCCGCACCCAGCTTGGGCAAATTGTCGAACTGGGCGGTGGAAGACACTGGCGCGACGGCAAGCGCTGCTGCCAGGATCAGGCTCAGCGCGGCAGCAGGCCATCGACGGGACGTGGAACGGAAGGGTTCGACCATGTTGCTATGATAGGCGAGCTATGCCTAAGCCCTCTGCGCGCACGCCACCATCGATCTCCCCGTTGACGCATTTCGACGCCGCGGGTCAGGCGCACATGGTCGATGTCGGCAGCAAGGAGGTCACCCAGCGACGCGCCATCGCGCAGGGACGCATCCTGATGCAGCCTGCCACGCTTGCGCTGGTGCGCGCCGGAAATGCGAAAAAGGGCGATGTCCTGGGGATTGCCCGCATTGCCGCGATTCAGGGCGCCAAGCGCACCGCCGACCTGATTCCGCTGTGCCACCCGATTGCGCTCACGCGCGTTACGGTCGAGCTGTCGATCGATGAGGACGATTGCGCAGTGCTGTGTTGCGCGACCGTCGAGTGCGAAGGCCGCACCGGCGTCGAGATGGAGGCACTCACCGCGGTGCAGGTGGGCCTGCTCACGGTCTACGACATGCTCAAGGCTACCGATCGGGGCATGAGAATCACTGATGTGAAGCTGCTTGAAAAGCACGGTGGCAAGAGTGGCAGCTGGCTGGCGCCATAACGGTCGCTAATTGCAGCGACCACCGGGTCAGGATTTCATGGATGAGCCGGGGCTGGCAGAAACCGGCAGCAGCAAACCCTCATGCAGCGCCACTTGTTCGAGAGCCGCCTCGAAGCGGACACGCGAGTCTGCGGCGATCACTTTCAGGTAGGCATGCAATTCGGCATCGGCGGCGCTTCGCAGCTCGCATTCGGCGCTGTAGGCCTCGAAATACGACAGTTGCAACAGCAGTTCGGCGATATGACGCGGGCATTCGCAGGCGACCTTCGATGCAAGGCCCGCGAAGCCGGCAAGCGCGGCATCATCCCAGCGTCGCGGCGCAGAGACTGCACTCGCCTGCCGCAGCCGGTACGGCCCCGATGGTCTCGATGGTCTCGATTCACCCGACAGGGCGGCTGAACCAGACAGGTGATTCAACCACTGCGCCAGGGCCGCATCAGGCTGCGGCTCACGCAGCAGCGCCACGCCGGCGTTGGCCACGCCTTCGCAAACCGCATCCGACGCAAAACCGTAAAGTACGGCCTTTGGCAGGTCGGCAAACGCCGGTGCAAGCGCATTGATCGAGGCCAACCAGTTCGGATGCAGCTGCGGCTCATGAAACAGCAAGGCGTCGAGGTCGGGCGCGCGCAAGCAGTCAGCCGCCTGCCCGACATCATCGAAGAAGCCAACCAGTTCGGACGGCCGGGCGAGGCGGTCTGACAGCGCAGGACGCTCAAAGCGGATCGCAAGCGACCTGCCGATCACCGCGAACCGCCAGGGCTGAAGCGGCGACGGCTGCACAACTGCAGCCACTCCAACAGACTGGGTGGCCGCCAATGTGGTGGTGTGGGTTGCGACGACCCGCTGGAGCTGGTCCAGGTCGAGGCCGGCCAAGCTCGAAATCGCATGCCCGAGCTCGTTCAGTCTTCGGATCAGCGCCAGGCGACGCACATCAGCGTCGCCGTACAGGCGCTGACCACCGGGCGAGCGCGCGGCCCCTGACACATGGTAGCGGCGCTCCCAGACACGCAGCGTTGTCACTGGCATTCGAAGCATGCGTGCGACGGCCGCGCTTCGATGAAAGACTGGCGCGCCAGCAAGAGGCTCAGCCTGGCTCGACGGCCTGTCGGGAGCGTTTGCGTTCATTTATTGCCTATGACTCTAGTTTGACTCGAATTATCTCATGGAATTAGTCGATATTTTCCGGAATGACTCGTTTAATATTCCGGAACTCGGTACACTTTCAAGCCTGACCGAGTTGGCTTTCCGGTAATCAGGGCTCGGTGTCGGCATCTTGAGCCCAACCTGGCAAGCGTTCTGGCACCAAGCTTTCCACACAACTTCCCACGCAACTCCGCACCCAACTAAGCACCCAACTAAGCACCCAACTAAGCACCCAACTACGCACCCAACTACGCAATAGGAACTTCAAATGAATCTGACTTCCTCCCGCCGTGTCTTCATGATTTCCCTGGCAGCCTCGGGCGCCGCCCTTGCCACCGGCGCGCGCGCGCAGGCCATGGTTGACGAAAAAGACGCACAGGCCGCGGCACTCGCCTACGTCGCTGACGCCACCCGGACCGACGCCAAGAAATACCCGAAATACGCCGCAGGCCAGAACTGCACCAATTGCGCGCTGTATCAGGGCAAGAGCACCGACAAAGCGGGCGGCTGCCCGCTGTTCCCCGGCAAGCAGGTCCTGGGCGCGGGTTGGTGCAGCGCCTGGGCGAAGAAGGCCTGATCGATCTCGGCGGTCGGGCTGCACCCTCTCCCCCGACCGCCTGCAACCGGCGCCATGACGACCGAGGGCTGTCGCGAAACGCGGCTATCGGGTTCTCTGATCGTCGTGCTCGGCGATCAACTCGACCCTGATGCCGCTGCCTTCGACGACTTCGATCGATCGACCGATTCGGTCTGGATGGCCGAGGTGGCAGAGGAGTCGACCCATGTCTGGTCTGGCAAGGCTCGCACGGCATTGTTCCTGGCAGCGATGCGCCACTTTGCAGCCGACCTGCGCCTCGGAGGCATAGCACTCCACTACACGCGCCTGGACGATCCGGGGAACCTGGGCAGCCTGGGCGAGCAACTGCTCGCCGATCTGAAGCGCTTGAAGCCACAGCGTGTCGTGATGACGCGGCCAGGCGACTGGCGCGTGCTGCAGGCGATCCGGCAGACGATCCTTGACTGCGATCTGCCGCTCGATCTGCGCGAAGATCGACACTTCTTTACGACGCCGGCCGAATTTGCGATGCATGCGAAGGGCCGCAAGTCATTGCGCATGGAGTACTTCTATCGCGAACAGCGCAAGCGTCATCGGGTGCTGATGCAGGATGACGAACCGGCCGGCGGTCACTGGAACTACGATGCCGACAATCGGGCGTCATTCGGCAGCGCTGGTCCCGGTGAGGTGCCCGCACGACGGTGCTTCGAGCCTGACGCCATCACTCGCGAAGTGATCGCGCTGGTGAACACGCAATTCGCAGATCATCCCGGCTGCCTCGACAACTTCGCATGGCCAGTGACGCGTGCCGAGGCGCTGCAATCGCTTGATGGCTTCATTCGAGAACGCTTGCCACTCTTCGGTCGCTACCAGGATGCGATGTGGCCGGGTGATCCCTGGCTGTACCACTCGCATCTGTCGGCGGCACTCAACCTGAAACTGCTTGCGCCCCGCGAACTCGTCGCGGCTGCCCAGAAAGCCTGGGAGGAAGGGCATGCGCCGCTGGAAAGCGTGGAGGGCTTCATTCGCCAGATCCTTGGATGGCGCGAGTATGCACGCGGCATCTACTGGACACAGATGCCGCAGTACCTCGATCGCAATGCGCTCCAGGCCGATCAGGATCTGCCCTCCTGGTACTGGAACGGATCGACCGACATGGCTTGCCTGCGTGACGCACTCAAGCAGACCCTCACCCACGGTTACGCCAACCATATTCAGCGACTGATGGTGACCGGCCTGTATGCCCTGATGCTCGGTGTGCGTCCGGGGCAGGTCCACGCCTGGTATCTGGCGGTCTATGTCGATGCGGTCGAATGGGTCGAGCTGCCCAACACCCTCGGGATGAGTCAGTACGCCGATGGTGGTGTGATGGGCAGCAAGCCCTACATCGCCACCGGCAAATACATTCAGCGGATGAGCCCGCATTGCAAGGGCTGCCGCTACGATCCGGCCCTGGCAAGCGGGGCCGATGCCTGCCCGTTCACCACCCTCTACTGGGATTTCCTCATGCGCCATGAGTCGTCGCTTGCGAAAAATCCGAGGATGTCCTTGCAGGTCAAGAACATGATGCGTCTGCAGCCTGATCAGAAGCGTGCGATTGTGGATCGGGCAGCCTCGATTCGTCGCGGTGAAATCGGCGCAGCCCATGGATGAGGCCTTCGCGCCGACGATTGCTGCAGCCCGGGCACGCATCGCCGCAGTGCGACCTGCGGCCTATGCGCGCACGCGAAACGCACTCGACGGCGCGGTCAGCGGTCTGTCGCCCTACATCACTCACGGCATCGTCTCGCTCGCCGATGTGCTGGCTGGCGTGAACGCGCACCAGCCCCTGGACATCCAGCACAAGTTCGTCTTCGAGCTCGGCTGGAGAGCGTATTTCCGGCATGTCTGGCATTACCGCGGCGAAGCGATTTTTCGCTCCTTGCACGACGGGCCGTTGCCGGACGATGCCTACCTGCCCACCGTACCCGACGACATCCGGCAGGCCGGCACCGCAGTCGCGGTGATCGATCAGTCTGTCAGAACGCTTTATGCCACCGGAATGCTGCACAACCATGCGCGCATGTGGCTGGCGAGCTATCTCATCCATGTGCGTAAAGTGCACTGGAGGGCGGGTGCGGACTGGCTTTATGCCCATCTGCTGGACGGCGACCTGGCGAGCAATCATCTGAGCTGGCAATGGGTTGCCGGCACCGGCAGCACCAAACCCTATCTTTTCAATGCCGATAACGTGGCTCGTTATGCCCCACCTTCCTGGCACAGCCCGGACACCGTCATCGATACCTCCTACGAAGCCCTCGATCGATTGGCCCGACAACGCTCCTCGAGCGAGGATCGATACCGTCTGCCGTTGGTGGCTGAGGCGATGCGCTTGCGTGAGCCGGTCGTCAGCGCCACACCCCGGGAGCCAATCGGTGTGACCGCCCCAGACGATGCAATCGTGCGCGGTCGGGATGTCTGGCTGGTCCATCCCTGGAACCTCGGCGACTTGCCGCACGAGCTGCCGACAGACAGTGTCGTGATCGGTCTTTTCGTTGCAGACTTTCATCGCGCCTGGCCATGGAGCGACCGTCGCTGGCAGTTCGTCGGTAAACGGATGGCCGAACTCGCAACACAATGCTGGTATGGCGAGGCGAGTGACATTGGTCGTGCACTGAGTTCAGCCCGCAGCGTGCGCAGCGTCGACGAACCTCACCTCACTGCATGGCTGGCGCGCTGGGCGGTGTGCAGCAAGCCTGCCGCGCTGTTTCCCGAGGTCGAACGCCCCTGCAGCTCGTTCTCGCAATGGTGGAGTCGGACCTGCCGCGGCCTGGACTCGGCGACCGAACTGCTGAACCTCAACCCGACTGCCGCCCCATGACGCCGCCGACCACCCCGCCAACCACCCTGCCCGGCAACCCTCAGCCGTCGCTGACCGTCCTTTACGACGGCGCCTGCCCGCTGTGTCGTCGCGAGATCAGCGTCTATCGTGGTCTTCGACCCCTGAACGCCGAGACATCTGTTTGTTTTGCCGATGTCAGCAACGCCGACTTGCCCTTGCCCCCCGGCACCACGCGCGAGCAACTGCTTGCTCGTTTCCATGTGCGCGGTCCCGACGGCCACTTGCTCAGCGGTGCGCAGGCCTTTCTGGCATTGTGGGCTGCGCTACCCGGCTGGCGCTGGCTGGCCCGCCTCGGACGCCTGCCGGGCATGACCTGGACGATGGAGAGGGGCTACCGACTCTTCCTGCGGTGGCGGCCGCAAATGCAGCGCCTGGCGCGCCGCCTCGATCAACCCGGCACCCGACTGCCTTTACAAGGAACCGACAATGAACGATGACCAACGATGCTGCGGCAGTGGCACCTGCATCATCAACAGCGAGGGCCGCTGCTGGTGTGGCCAGCAATGGAACGGCGAAGCGATGGTCCACACGCCGCTGGCGCCGCTGGCTCAGCCAGCGCCACCCGCTCAACCCGCCAGCACACCCAAGCGCCTGAGCGACTCGATCTCCTCGATCGAATAGCCGCAGCCGAGCAACACCGCCTCGGTGTGCTGACCGATGCGGGTCGGCGCCGGCACTGGCGCAACTCTGGCGGTGGCGCCCAGCCCGATCGGGTTGCTGACCGTCATGCCCGAACCATCGGCAAAGGGCACGAGCACGCCGCTGGCCAGCAACTGCGCATCCTTTGGCAGATCCTGGATCGTGCTGATCGAGGCATGGGTGATGCCGTCGCGCTCGAAAAGCTGACACCACTCATCGCGGTTGCGCGTGAGAAAGGCTTCATCGAACACCGCGATCAGCGCCGCGTTGTTGGCGTGGCGCGCAGCCTGTGTGGCATAGCGCGGGTCGTCGATGAGCGCCTCCTGCCCGAGCAGTCGGCACAGCGCCGGATACTGCCGTTCATTGAGCACCGCAAGGTTGAGCCAACGATCGTCGCGGCAGCGATAGACATTCGAGAGCGGATTGGGGTTGTGCGTGCGCGGCTGACGGGCAGGGATGCTGACGCCTGCGAGGGCAGCCTGCGCCATCACGCTGTTGGCCCACAAACCGTTGGCAATCAGCGATGAGCTCACCAGTCCGCCGCGTCCGGTGCGTTCACGACGGAAAAGCGCGGTGGCAATCGCGGCATAGAGCGACACCGGGGTCGGATGGTCGCCCATCGCAATCACCGAGCGGCTCGGCGGCGAACTGTGCTCGGGCTTGACCGTGTCCATCAGACCCGAGCGCGCCCAGTAAGCCGTGCTGTCGAAACCGGTCTTTTCAGCTTCCGGGCCGGTCTCGCCATAGGCGGTGAGCGAGGCATAGACCAGTCGCTGGTTGATGGGCGCCAGCGTATCAACATCGATCTTCAGACGCTTGCGTGCGCCGAGCGGAAAATTGGTGACGAAGACATCGGCCTGGCGCACCAGCCGGTAGAGTACCGCCAGGCCCTCGGGATGCTTGAGATCGATCGCCACACTGCGCTTGTTGCGAGAATCGAGATCCCAGGGATAGGTTTCGCCGGGCAGCAGAGTGCGATAGGGATCGCCCTCAAGCGGCTCGATCTTGATGACCTCGGCACCGAAATCCGACAGGATGGTGGCGGCGGCCGGACCGGCCACGAAGCTTGCGCAATCGATGACCTTCAGGCCCTCGAAGGGCGGCGCATCAAATGAATCGTTCATCGCCATGCGAAGGTCGGCTGCTCGAGTTCGTGAACCCGGGTCTGACGGCCGGCGATCAGCTCACGAAACTGATAGAGCACGGCAGCCGTCGGTGCGTGGATGCGGTCATCGTTGATACGCAAGCGCACCACCGGCCGATCGCTCTCGGGGATGGTCACGAAATCGACCGCATCGTGAGCAAGAATCTGGTCGAGCCCGATGCGATGGATGGAGGCCACCTCGTCGGGGTTGGCCACCATGCTGGCGTTTGCACCCGCCCAGACCACCACCGGCGTGATCAGATAGCCGGAGCGCGTCGGATAGTCGTCGAGCAGACCGAGCACCGCCTCATCGGGCAATTCGAGCCCGACCTCCTCGTGCAGCTCGCGCAGCGCCGCCTGCGACGCGGTCTCGCCGGCATCAAGCCGACCGCCGGGCAGCGCCCACTGGCCACCATGGTTGCGCAATCGGCTTGCGCGGCGCGTGAGCACGAAAGCCGCGTCATCACCGGCGTCGGTGATCGTGATGCAGACCGCAGCGCGCTTGAGCACCACTGCCGGATCACGGACCGGCTCGTAGCGTTCGAAGCCTTGCAGCCCGTCAATGAGCGCCGTGCGAAAAGCCGGGTCGAAACGCTGGAACATTGGGGGGTTCAGGTGCCGCCGTCGACCCGCAGGATCGCGCCGGTGGTGAAGGACGATGCTGCACTCGCAAAGTAGAGCGCAGCACCAACGATTTCATCGGCCTCGCCGCCTCGCTTGAGCGCAATGCGAGTGGCCGCGCGCTGCTTGAAAACCTCCATGTCCCAGGCCTTGGAGATGTCGGTCAGGAATGGCCCGGCCATGATGCTGTTGACCCTGACCTTAGGGCCGAAGGCAAAGGCGAAAGACCGAGTGAGGTTGTTCAGCCCGGCCTTGGCCGCGCCATAGGGTTCGGCATTGGGCGCCGGATTGACCGCAGCCACCGACGACACGTTGATGATGCTGCCGCCGTCACCTTCTGCCATGCGCTCGCCGATCAGGGCGCTGAGCCGGAACGGACCTTTGAGGTTGACCGCAAGCACCTTGTCGAACATCTCCTCAGGAACCTCGGAGAGCTTGCCGTAGAGCGGCGACATGCCGGCATTGTTGACCAGCACGTCGATGCGTCCGAACTGGGCGTAGACATGATTGACCAGCGCATCACAGTCGTCCCAGCGACCCACGTGTGCGGCCACCGGCAGCGCTCTGCGGCCCATGGCACGCACCTCGGCGGCGACCGCCTCGCAGGCATCGAACTTGCGCGACGCGATGATCACGTCGGCGCCGTGTGCAGCAAAGCCAAGCACCATCGCGCGGCCCAGGCCCCGGCTGCCACCGGTGACCAGCGCCACCTTGCCGCTCAGATCGAACGGGTTATCCATGTCTGTCTCCTCGATTCGGTCGGGGCGCTGCCGCCCGTGTTCGCTCCGGCCCTCGCTGTGGCCACGCTGATCAGCGGCCCTTGAAGACTGGCTCGCGTCTGGCAGCCGAGGCGGCGATGCCTTCCTTGAAGTCTTCGGTCTGATAATGCTGCGTCTGCAGCATGCTCTCGTGAGCGACCATGCTGCGGATCTGTTCGACCAGACCCGCGCGCAGCGAGGCGCGCACCGCCTGGACCGCGAGCGGCGCCGAGATCGCAATTTCGCGAGCCATCTTCATCGCCTCTTCGCGAACCTGCTCGCGCGGCACCAGCACATCGGCCAGACCCATCGCCACCGCCTCTTCACCGCCAATGCGACGACCGGTGAAGAACATCATCTGCGCCTTCTGGATGCCGATCACGCGGGGCAGCGTGACCGACAGACCAAAGCCGGGATGAAAGCCCAGGCGCGTGAAATTCGCGGCAAAACGCGCCTCCGGACAGGTCACGCGGAAATCGCCGACCATTGCCAGACCCAGGCCGCCACCGATAGCCGGCCCTTGCACCGCACAGATCACCGGCTTGGTCGCCGCAAACAGACGCGCCGCTTCACCGTAGATGGGGTTGACCGCACGCGGGCTGCGATGGACGTTGCCACTGGCGGCATTATCGCGGCGCGAGAAGTCGGCGCCTGCGCAAAACGAAGTGCCCTGCGCGCAAAGCACGATCACACGGCACTCGGGATTGGTCTCGAACATCTCGAAGGCATCGGCGATGCCCGAGAGCATTTCCTGGTCGAAGAAGTTATGCGGCGGCTTCTGAACCTCGACGATGCCGACATGGCCATCGAGGGCCATGGCAACCGGAGGCGTGGCAGGGATTACCGCAGAAAGGGCAGCAGTCATGGTCGTCGATCCTTGTAGGGTGTCTGGGTGTGATGTCTGGGTGTGAATGCGGGCCGCGGGGCAGATGCCCCGGGAAGATGGTCATGTCCTGCCTTGCGCAGGTCCTCGATGTGTCATTGTAGTAGTGGGCTAATTTTCGACCGAAGCTTGTTGGGCAGGCAACAAGTATTTATCCTCGGCCCCCTGCTGCAGATACCGAAAACGTATCGAAACACATCAATCAGGGAGACAGATTCCGGCATGGACACAGCGCCCGCGAATCGCACCGGCCCGCTCGCCGGTTACCGCATCCTCGACCTCACCGCGGTCGTTCTCGGCCCTTTGGCCACCCAGATCCTCGGCGACTATGGCGCTGACGTCATCAAGGTCGAGCCGCCTTCCGGCGATCTGATGCGGGCTAATGGCGTCTCGAAGAATCGCGGCATGAGCTCGATCTTTCTGGCGATCAACCGCAACAAACGATCGCTCTCGATTGATCTCAAGACACCGGAAGGTCTGGAGATCATTCATCGCCTGCTGCCTGGCGTCGATGTCGTGGTTCACAACATGCGGGTCGATGCCATCGAAAGACTCGGCCTGGGCTATGACGCGCTGTCGGCGCTCAAGCCGGATCTGGTTTACTGCATGGCGACCGGCTTCGGTGAGTCGGGGCCCGATGCCGGCAAGCCGGCCTTCGACGATGTGATCCAGGCCGCCAGCGGTATTGCCAGTCTGATCGGCAACGAGTCGGGCATGCCCGACTATGCGCCGACACTGCTTGCCGACAAGACCTGCGGACTGGCGCTGGCCAATGCGGTGCTGGCCGCGCTGCTGCATCGCGAGCGCACCGGGCAGGGGCAACTGGTGGAAGTGCCGATGCTCGAGACCATGGTGGCCTTCACGATGGCCGAGCACCTTGGCGGCCTGAGCTTCGAGCCGCCGATCGGGCCCGCAGGCTATGCGCGTCTGCTGGCAGGCGGGCGCAAGCCGGCGCCGACGCGCGACGGCCACATCGCCATGCTGCCCTATACCGCTGCGCACTGGGTCGCCTTCTTCAAGGGCGTCGGCCGAGACGACCTCGCGCAAAAATACAACCTTGAAGACCGGCACGAGCGCAACGCCAAAATCCGGCAGATCTATGCCGACATGGCCAGCGTGACCCGTCTGATGAGCACCGACGAATGCCTGGCCCTGTGCGAGCGGCTCGATATTCCGGCGACCCGGCTTTATTCGATCGACGAACTGCCCCAGCATCCGCACCTGCAGGCGGTCGGACTGTTCGAAGCAGTGAATCACCCAAGCGAAGGACCGATCCGCAGCGTGCGCCCGAGCACGCTCTTTGCGCGCAGCCCGGCCCAGATTTCGATGCACGCCCCGCTGCTCGGCCAGCACACAGATGAGATGATGCGGGAGGCGGGCTTCGACGAAGAGGCCATTGCCCGGCTCGAGGCTCGGGGAATCATCACCCGGGGCCGGGCAAGTCAGACCTAAGACAACACACCAGGAGACACTTCATGAGCAAGCGACAGACCGTCAAATCCCTGCTGGCATTGGCATCGACCGCCATGGCAGCGCCACTGGTGCGTGCACAGGCCAGCAGCTTCCCCAACAAACCGATCCGGATCATCGTGCCCTTCAATGCCGGCAGCGGCTCGGACAGTGCATCACGCGCCTATGGCGAGATCATGTCGCGGATGCTGGGCCAGCCGGTCATGGTCGAGAACCGACCCGGCGGCAGCGGCGTGGTGGCTATCCAGGCGGTCAAGGCTGCGCCAGCCGACGGCTACACGATTTTTCTGGGCAGCACCTCGCCGATGTGCGTGATGCCGGTGCTGACCAAGAACCTGCCCTACGATGCCTTCAAGGATTTTCGACCGGTGCATGGCCTGTCGGTGGGCGGCGCGGCCTTCATCATCAAGGGCGACTCGCCCCACAAGACTTTGCCCGAGTTTCTGGCAGCGGCCCGTCGCGACAAGAAAGTCATCAACGTCGGCAATTATTCCGACGGCTACATGCTGGTGGCCACCTGGCTGGGCTCGGTCGGCGGCGTGCAGGTCAACCATGTGACCTACAAAGGCGGCGTGCAGTTGCAGACCGATCTGGCAGCCGGCCAGCTCGACCTCGGCGTCAACGACATCAGCGGCATTGCGGCTCTGGCCAAGGAAGGTCGAATCAGAGGGGTCGCCATCACCAGCGGTGAACGCGATCCGAAATTCCCGGATGTGCCGACGATGAAGGAACTGGGCTTTTCCGACTTCGAAACCTATGTGTTCGCCTCATTTTTCGTGCGTGCCGAGACCCCGGACGATGTCACCATCAAACTCGCCAATACCGTCAGGGCCGCGCTGCTCTCACCCGAGGGCAAAGCCTTTCAGGCGGCCAACGCCGGCAACCCGATGATGCTGCATACCAAGGAGCTCGGTGACTTCCAGCGCCGCGAATACGAGCGGTTCAAGAAGGTGGCCGACGCTGCCGGGATCCAGCCGCAGTAAGCGCAGCGAACCAAGGAAAGCGAATGTTCCAGTCTGATCTGCTGGCCGCGCGACGCGTGCTGGTGACCGGTGGCGGCACCGGTCTGGGCGAGGCCATGGCCCGGCGCTTTGCCGAGCTTGGCGCCTCGCTGATCCTCACCGGGCGCCGTGCCGAGGTGCTGGAAACCGCCGCACAGCGAATGCGTGACGAGTTCGGCGCCACGGTGCAGACCATCGTCTGCGATATCCGCAGCGCCGATGCGGTCGAGGCGATGGTCGAGCAGGCCTGGGCGCAGGGCCCGCTCGATGCGCTGATCAACAATGCGGCGGCCACCTTCATTGCGCAGACAGAACACCTGTCGGCGCGTGCGGCCGATGCCATTCTCGCGCCCACCCTGCACGGCGCGCTGTACTGCACGCTGAGCGTCGGGCGGCGCTGGATCGAAGCCAGGCATCCGGGCGTGATCCTGGGCATTCTCTCAACCTCGACCATTACCGGACGGGCCTTTACCGTGCCCTCGGCGATGGCCAAGTCGGCGCATCTGGCGATGATTCGAAGCCTCGCGGTCGAATGGGGCCCAAAGGGCGTGCGGCTGGTCGGCATCGCACCCGGCCCCTTCCCGACCACCGGTGCGGTCGGTCAACTTCGACCGGGCGGACGCGACGACGACCTGTCGCAGCGCAATCCGCTGGGCCGCCCCGGCGAGCATATCGAACTGGCCAATCTCGCCAGCTACCTGATCTCGCCGCAGGCCGGCTACATCAACGGCGAGATGATCACCATCGACGGCGGCATGCATCTGCGCACCTCGGGTGCGGAAGACCTGCTCGGCTGGAGCGACGAGCAATGGGCGGCGCTGCGTCAGAAAAGAGGCCGCGCATGAACGATGAAGGCAGCCGCACATGAGCGCGGGCATCAACAGCGGCGGCCCGCTGGCCGGCGTGAGGGTGATCGATCTGACTTCGGTCCTGATGGGACCGTTTGCCACGCAACTGCTGGGCGACATGGGCGCCGACGTGGTCAAGATCGAGTCTCCCGCAGGCGACACCTCGCGCGGTATCGGGCCGATGCGCAATCCCGGCATGGGCGCGGGCTTTCTGCATGTCAACCGCAATAAGCGCAGCGTGTGCATCGACCTGAAGAACCCGTCGGGGCGCGAGCTCTTGCTCGAACTCGCCAAAACCGCCGATGTGCTGGTCTACAACGTCCGGCCGGCGGCGATGAGGCGGCTGCGACTGGGCTTCGAGGATCTGTCGGCGGTCAACCCGAAGCTGATCTATGCCGGCATGGTCGGCTATGGCCAGACCGGACCTTATGCCGAACTCCCGGCCTATGACGACCTGATCCAGGGGGCGGCCGGCGTCCCCTCGCTGCTGGCACTGGTGGGCGACGGCGTGCCGCGCTATGTGCCGCTCGCCTTCGTCGACCGTACCGTCGGGCTGGCGGCGGTCAATGCCATCACGGCGGCGCTCTATCAGCGCGAGCGCATCGGGCGCGGTCAGTCAATTGAAGTGCCGATGTTCGAAACCATGGTGCCCTTCGTGCTCGGCGAACACATGGCCGGACAGACCTTCGAGCCCTCGATGGGAGCCGCCGGCTATCCGCGCCTGCTCGCGCCCGAACGCACGCCCTACCAGACCACCGACGGCCATGTCTGCGTGCTGGTCTATACCGACCGGCAGTGGCGCAGTTTTTACGAAATCACCGGTCGGGGCGAGGCCTTTGACCGCGACCCGCGAGTGGTGAACATCGGCGAGCGCACCAGAAACATCGGCGCGCTGTGCGCCGAGAACGCGACCCACTTTCGCACCGATTCGACCGCCAACTGGCTTGAGCGGCTCAATGCCGCCGATATTCCGTGCATGCGGCTGAACACACTCGAGTCGCTCTTTACCGACCCGCAACTGCAGGCCACCGGATTTTTCGAGATGGTCGAGCATCCGAGCGAAGGTCGCGTGCGCCAGATGCGGGTACCGGCGAGCAGCTCCGAGCCCGGTCGCAGCCAGGTACTGCCCGCTCCGCGCCTGGGTCAGCACAGCCGCGAAGTGCTGGGCGAAATCGGCCTGAATGCAAGCGCGATCGACGCACTGATCGCCAGCGGCGCGGTCAAGGCGAGCTGACCCTGCGATTCTGACTCTGCCACCCTTCATCAACCGCCATGACTTCTCACACCACACCTCTGGACAGCACTGCCGACAGACCCGATTTCGACGTCATCATCATCGGCGCCGGACTGTCGGGCCTCTATCAGCAGTATCGGGTTCGCGAACTCGGTCTGTCGGTGCGGGTGATCGAAGCCGGCAGCGATGTCGGTGGCACCTGGTACTGGAACCGCTATCCCGGCGCGCGCTTCGATTCAGAGAGTTATTCCTACGGCTTTTCCTTTTCAAAGGAACTGCTTGACGAGTGGAACTGGTCGGAGCATTTCGCCCCGCAGCCCGAGACCCTGCGCTATACCGCTTATGTGGCCGACAAGTTCGATCTGCGCCGCGACATCGTGTTCGGTCGACGCGTGAGCTCGGCCCACTGGCAGGAAGCCGCACGGGTCTGGCAACTGCGCCTCGATGACGGACAACACCTGAGCGCACGTTTTCTGATCACCGCGATCGGCGCGCTCTCGGTGCCCACGCTGCCGCTGGTCGACGGCATCGAGAACTTCAAGGGTGTTTCGTGCCATACCGCCAAGTGGCCGCACGAGCCGGTGAGTTTCGAAGGCAAACGCGTGGCGGTGATCGGCACCGGCGCGACCGGTATCCAGACGATCCAGGAGGTTGCCAAGACGGCGGCGCATCTCACCGTCTTTCAGCGCACCGCCAACTGGTGCGCACCGCTTCACAACCGAAAAATCACCGACGAAGAGCAGCGCGCAATCAAGGCCGGCTACGCCGAGATCTTTCAGCGCTGCAGCGAAAATCCTGGCGGATTCGTCCACAAACCCGATCCTCGCAGCGCGCTCGAGGTCTCGCGCGAAGAGCGCGAAGCCTTCTGGGAGCAACGCTATGCCGAGCCGGGCTTCGGCATCTGGGTCGGCAACTATCGCGACATCCTGACCAACCGCGAGTCCAATGCGCTGATCTCGGACTTCATCGCGCGCAAGGTTCGTGAGCGGGTGAAAGACCCGGCAACCGCTGAAAAGCTCATCCCGAAAAACCACGGCTTCGGCACCCGACGCCTGCCGCTGGAGACGCGCTACTACGAGGTCTACAACCAGCCTAATGTCGAGCTGGTCGATCTGAACGAGACACCGATCGAGCGCATCACGCCCACCGGTATCCGCACGAGCGCCGGCGAGAGCGAATTCGACATGATCATTTATGCCACCGGCTTCGATGCGCTGACCGGCGCCTATGACGCGATGGATATCCGCGGCATCGACGGCCGCCGCCTGAAGGACGACTGGACGGGTGGGGCAAAGACCTTCTTTGGCATCCAGAACGCCGGGTTTCCCAACCTGCTGATGGTGATGGGTCCGCTGGGTGCACTCGGCAATATTCCGCGCAGCATCGAGTTCAACGTCGAGTGGGTTTCCCGCCTGCTCGGGCACATGAAAGCCCGGGGTCATACCCGGGTGGAGGCGCGCGCGGAAAGCGTCGAGGCCTGGATGGACATCGTGAGGGCAAGCGCGGTCGGGCTGCTCTCGAACGAGGTGAACTCCTGGATGACCGGCGTCAATCGCAATGTGAAGGGCAAGTCAGAGCGCGTGCTGGCCCGCTACAGCGGTACCGGCCCCGAGTATCGTGCCAGGGCGGAAGCGGTGGCGGCCGGGGGATATCGCGAGCTTGAGCTCGGCTGAGTCGAACTGATTGAGGTCGCTGACTCAGGACGCTGACTCAGGACGCTCAACTAGGTCGTCAGGTCGCCCTTGAGCACAACAGGCTCGAAGGAGACTGACCGGTCGCCGGCATCAGCCCAGATCTGGCCTTCCTGGACGGTGATGCTCACCTGCATCTGACGGGCGGCCATTGCGGCAAGTTCGGCGCCGGCCTCGGGCGGAATCGACAGCACGACCAGATTCGCATGGCGTGCGAGCGCCGGGCCCTGATCGTCCCACCATTGCCGGGCCTTGTGTCCGCCGTAAGCGATGACCACGACGCTTGCCGACCGGCCCGCCGCCTTGCGCACCCATTTTTCATCGGGCAAACCGACCAGCACCGACAGTTGCACCGAGCCGGTCAGATCGCGCAGTACCAGATCGGGTTCGTCTTCAGCAGACAGGCCGCGTCCGAACTCGAGCGCTTCATCGGCATTGAGGGCCCAGGCGAGCAGGCGGATCATCATCCGCTCCTCGGTCTCGGAGGGATGCCGCGCAATCGTCAGCGCATGCGTGCCGTAATGACCTCGATCGAGATCGGAAACCGTGAGGTCGGCCTTGTAGACCGAGGCGCGCAATGCCATGAGGACTCCGTGGTCAGCGCCACTGCATGAACGAAGTCGGCATCGTACGCGCTCAGTGACCAGCCTGTCGGTCCGGCGTCTTCGGCCCCCAGCGGGTCAGGCGCACCGACAGCGCGGTCGAGACCCCATAGACCGCCATCGCCAGTCCAACCAGCGCGAAGTAGTGCCAGGCAGCCGCCTGATGCGATGCGAGCCAGAAACCACCGACCGCCACCAGAGCCAGCCTTACGCTGGCCGCCAGCACCGGACCGAGCACGCGGCCGGACCCCTGTGAGGCGAAATAGAGCGTGAGCCCGACACCGAAGAGGCCAAAGGCCGGACCGGCCCAGCGCAGATATTGCCGCGCGTGGTCGAGCACCACCGGGTCGGTGGTGAAGAGACCCGCCCACAGATCGGGGAACAGCCACACGATCAGTCCGACCACGCTGAGATTGAGGCCCGACACCGCAGCCGCGGTCCAGGCGACACGGCGGGCCCGGGCGATATCGCCGGCACCGACCGCCATGCCCACCATCGGTACCGAGGCCACGCCGATGCCGAAGGCAATCGGGACCAGCAGGAACTCGAGGCGCTGGCCGATGCTGTAGCCGGCCAGCGGGGCCACACCCAGCGGCGCGATCAGGGCGGTGAAGATCAGCACGGTCATGACCGACTGCACCGGCGACAGGCAGGCAAGCGCGCCGACTTTAAGAATGTCGACAAACATGTCGCGGCGAAGCGAGAAACCGGCCCACTGCAGCCGCAGACGTGCCCTGCCCGAGCTCAGCCACCACCACAGAAACGCAGCCACCAATGCCGAGGCGATCAGCTGCCCCATGGCGACACCCGCCATGCCGAATCGCGGCACCGGGCCAAGCCCCAGACCGAGGGCGCCACCGAGCGCGATCTGGATGAGCGACAGCACCAGCAGCGAGACGGATGGCACGCGCATGTCGCCGGTTCCGCGAATGATCGACGAGAGGGTATTGACCATCCATGTCAGCCACGCACCCAGAAACAGCACATTCGCATAGGCCACCGCCTGCTCGAGCACCTCACCTTTGCCCCCGAGGAAAGAAAAGATGGCCCGACCGAAAACCAGAAAGAGGAGGGTCGTGGCCAGGCCGGCCACCAGACCGATGACCGCGGCATGCAAGGCGAGGGTGCGCGCCCGCTGCGGATCGGATGCCCCCAGCGCGCGGCTGACCGCTGATGACACCCCACCGCCCATGGCGCCCGCCGACATCATCTGGACCAGGGTCGCCAACGGAAAGACCAGCGCCATGGCGGCCAACGGCACCGTGCCGAGCACCCCGACATAGCGGGTCTCGGCAATTCCGACTATCACCGACATCAGCATGGCGATGACATTGGGCACCGCCAGACGCAGCAGGGTGGGCAGGATCGGACCGGTGGTGAGGGACATGGCGGATGGCATCGGCGGATTGACCGGAAAACAGCGGGAAAAACGTCGGAAAAAACTGGAGGCACTGGTTGCATATGCAAATGTTGCATATGCAACCATTATCGATACAATCTACACATGACCACCACCGATGTCCAGCCGCAGGGCTGCACAAACTTCAAGCTGCGGCAGTTGCTGCGCACGGTGTCGCGCCATTACGATGCCGAGCTCGCCCGCGCAGGCCTCAAAGGCACACAGTTTTCGCTGCTCTCGCATGTGGTCAGGCTCGGCCCCTTGCAGCCTCAGGCGCTCGCCAGACAGATGGGCCTGGACGCCTCCACCCTCACCCGAAACCTGCGCCCGCTGGTCGAGATGGGCTGGGTGACCCAGGGCCCGGGCGACGACGCGCGCAGCCGCATCATCACCGCAACGCCTTCGGGTCGCACCAAACACGCCGAAGCGCGCCGCCACTGGAAGCGCGCCCAGCTTGCACTCAACGATCGGCTCGGTACGGCCACGGTGGTCGCGCTGCATGCGCTGATCGATGACGGCCTGGCGCGGCTCGCGCCCGAGCCGCAGACCGCCGCAGACGACCTCAACGGCTGAAGGCGACTCGGGTCAGTGGCCCTTGGTCGTTCACGACCAAGGGCCATGGTCAACCGGGTCATCAATAGCTTCATCTTCGGATGCGATACTTCATCCATGGACACCGACACTTCTTCGCCCCTCGCCGGGCATCCCGATCGCCCGGACCGTCTGCAGGGCGCGCCCAACTTCCGAGCCATCGGTGAGCTGCCCGCCGCCGGGGGGCGCAGGCTCAAGCGTCTGCGGCTGTTCCGATCCGACGCCCTGCATCGGCTGAGCGACGATGACCTCGCCCGATTGCGCGGCTTGCGCATCGGCACGGTGCTTGATCTGCGGCGCAACGACGAGCGCGAGACGGCGCCAAACCGTTGGCCTCGCGACATGCAGCCGGTTACGCGGGTCTTCGACTCAGCGCCCGAACTGCAGGCTGTGCGCGCCGGCGGCTGGCATGCATCGCTCGAGGACCCAAGCTTCGATGCCGAGCGGGCGCGTCTCTGGATGATCGACACCTACGCCCGGATGCCGGCGGCACTGGCGCCGGCGGTCAGCGCTGCGATCTCTCATGCCAGCACACCGCAGACCAGCGACACGCCGTTGCTGGTCCATTGCACCGCCGGCAAGGACCGCACGGGTTTCGTATGCGCGATGGTGCTGGCCGCAGTCGGCGTGCCCCGCGAGTCGATCATGACCGACTATCTCGAGAGCCGCGTGCGACGGCCCGCCGCAGAAATGGCCGAGGTTCTGCTCGCCTACCATGGCATCGAGCGCACGCCTCGCAAGCGCTCGGCGCTGGAGGTGATCACCAGCGTGCAGGACGACTTTCTGATGACCGCGTTCAAGACGGTCGAACGCGACTATGGGTCGATCGAGGCCTATCTGCATGCCTGCGGTCTGGGTGACGACAAGCGCGACGCCTTGCACGACGCGCTCCTCGCCTGAGACCGCGCACAGCACTCAGGTGCCGATCACCCCGCCGTCAAGCTTGCGGATCACCACAGTCGCCGAACGCGGGCGACCGCCATCGGGCCAGCGCGAATAGCGGCTCGGCGCATCCGGATCGGCGCGCTCGGAGGGCGACTCGCCCGGATGCTGGATGTTGATGAACATGGTGCTCAGATCGGGCGTCGTGGTGATGCCGGTGATCTCGCAGCCGGTAGGGCCCACCAGGAAGCGACGGACCTCGCCGGTGCGGGCATCGGCCGCCAGCATGGCGTTATTGCCGATATTGGCGAGATCGCCTTTGCCCATGGCGCCGGTGCTCATGTCGGTCTGGATCCAGAGCGTGCCGCGAGCGTCGAACCACAATCCATCGGGGCAGGCGAAGCTGTCGCCCTTGATATTGCCGCGGGCTTCGGCGCGGGTGTTGGTCGAATCGCCGGCGAGCACGAAGTGATTCCAGGTAAAGCTCAGGCCATCCCCTTCATCGGCATCCTTCCAGCGGATGATGTTGCCCATGGTGTTGTTGGCGCGAGGGTTGGCAGCGTCGACCGCCGGACGGCCCTGCGCGCCGCGCTCAGAATTGTTGGTCAGCGTGCAGTAAAGCTCGCCGGTGCGCGGATCGGCTGTAATCCACTCGGGACGGTCCATCTTCGTTGCACCCAGCAAATCGCTCGCCTGTCGCGATCTGATCACCACCGAGGCCTGATCGGCGAAGCCGCGCTCGGGCGTGAGCCCACCGGTGCCGGCTTTCAGGGGAAGCCACTGGCCAGTGCCATCGGCATTGAAACGCGCCGCATAGAGCGTGCCGTGATCGAGCAGGGTGCGGTTGGCGGCATAACCGCCCGGCTGCATGCGGTCGCGGCTGACGAACTTGTAGATGTACTCGAAACGGGCATCCTCGCCCATATAGACCGCCACCCGACCATCGGGGCGAACCGTGGTAGTCGCACCTTCGTGCGCCCCGCGGCCCATGGCGGTGCGCTTGATCGGTGTCATGGTCGGGTCGGTCGGATCGATCTCGACAATCCAGCCGAATCGGTTGGGCTCGTTGGGGTTGCGAACCGCGTCGAAGCGCGGCTCGAACTCATGCCAGCGATAACCGCCGCCCTTGGCCCGCAAGCCCCAGCGCCGCTGGTCGGCATCGGGCTGGTCAGGGCCGTTGAAATAGAAGATGAAATTTTCCTCGGACGTCAGATAGGTGCCCCAGGGGGTCGGGCCGGCAGCACAGTTGTTGAGCGTGCCGAGCACCATCGTGCCGGACGGGTCAGCCGCAGTGCGCATCAGCGGATGACCGGCGGCAGGGCCTGCGACCGTCGTCGGTGTGGCAGCGGTAATGCGACGTGCAAATTTCGAGGGACGCACCATCTCGATGTTGCCATCGGCCTGCCGGGCCACCTCGACCAGGGTGACACCGTGAGCGGCGATCGACTTGGCAACCTTCTCGGCACTCCAGGTCTTCATGCCGTCGGCATGCAGCAGACCATCGTCGGTGTATTCATTGTTGAAGACCAGCACGCCACGGCGGCTGCCATCGAGCGGAAAGTAGTGCATGCCGTCGTGATGCATGCCGACCTGCGCCGCCTGCTCGGCAGCGGTGTTGGCAGCGGCCGGCGAGAAGGCCGGCATATTGCCGGGCAGACCCACCGGATCACCCCACTTGCAGATCACGGCCGAGGCATAGCCTGGCGGAACGGTCACGATGTCGGCGGTGCTGACTGGCACCGACTTGAATCCGAGCTGCGGTCCGGGCTCGAAGACCGGAGCACTGGGGCCTGCGGTGGTGCAGCCGGCGACCAGCGGCGCGAGCAGGCCAGTCGCGACCCCGGCAAGCCCACCGCGCACGACGATGCGCCGGGCCGGATCGGAGACTTCATGGATGCTGGGGTTTGACGACGGGTTTGAGTTTTCCATCGTCGAAAAATCTTTTGCCATGGCGGGCTCCTTCATGTGACGGACTGGCTTGAAGCCAACCCTCTATTTTGCCGGATTCGAATGACATTGGCGTGACGGCAGCTCGGTGGGATCTCAGCGCAAATTCAGTGGAAAAAGAAGGAGGCCAGTCCGAGAAAAATGAAAAAGCCCATGCTGTCGGTCGAGAAGGTCAACAGCACCGAGGAGCCAAGCGCCGGATCCCGCCCGACCCGCTGCAGCACCAGCGGCACCGCCATCGCAATCAGGGCAGCCAGCAGCATGTTGAGCACCATCGCAAGCATCATCGTGAGGCCAAGCATCGGCCCCTCGGCACTGCCGCGATAGAGCAGCCAGGCAAAGGCGCCGGCAATACCGCCCCAGACCAGTCCGTTCAGCAGCGCAATCAGGAGTTCCTTGCGCACGAGCTGTCGGGTATTGCTCGAGGTGACCTGGCCGAGCGCCAGCGACCGAATGAAGAGCGTCATCGTCTGGTTGCCCGAATTGCCGGCAATACCCGCCACGATCGGCATGAGCGCCGCCAGCGCCACAACCTTCTCGATGGTGCCCTCGAAGGCACCGATGACCCGCGAGGCGAAAAAGGCAGTGCACAGATTCACGCCCAGCCACAGCCATCGGTTGCGCGCCGAAGTGATGATCGAGGCAAAGAGGTCTTCCTCATCGCGAAGACCGGCGGCCGAAAGCACCTCGGTATCGTTTTCCTCGCGGATCACGTCGACCACCTCGGCAACCGTGAGACGCCCGATCAGCCGGCCTCGGGAGTCGACCACCGGCGCCGAGATCAGGTCATAACGCTCGAAGGCCTGTGCAGCCTCGCCGACATTGTCGAGCGCCTGCAGCGAGAGCAGGTCGCGCTTCATCACGTCTTCGACCGTCGAGTCGGGCTCGCTCACCAGCAGCCGGTCGAGCGGCAATGAACCCTTGAGCAGATCGTGGCGGTCGACCACAAAGACCTGATCGGTATGGTCGGGCAGCCGCTCGAAGCGTCGCAGATAACGCAGAACCACCTCGAGGGTCACATCTTCGCGAACCGTCACCAGCTCGAAATCCATGCGGGCACCGACCGTCTCCTCGGGATAGGACAGCGCCGCACGCAGTTGCTCGCGTTCCTCGGGAGTGAGCTGTCGGCGCACCTGCTCGACCACGTCGTCGGGCAGGTCGTCGGCAATCTCGGCAAGGTCATCGGTATCGAGGGTGCCGGCGGCAGCGACCAGCTCATCGCGGTCCATTGAAGCGATCAGGGTCTCGCGGACCGAGTCGGAAACCTCGACCAGGATCTCGCCGTCGCGCTCGGCCTTGACCAGATCCCAGACCACCATGCGCCGGTCGCGCGGCAGGGCCTCAAGAATGTAGGCCACATCGGCCGGATGCAAAGGCTCCAGGAGATGGCGCAGTCGGCTAAGGTGCTGGCCGACCGCAACGTTCTCGACCAGCACCCGACGCTCGGGGTCGAGGTGCTCGGTCTCGTGGCGAGCCTGCTCGCGCACGACCTGCAGGCGGTCGAGCAGATCCTCGACTTCGCCGAGCGCCCGCTGGGCGTCTTCGGGATCGCGCGGATGGGATTGTTCGATCACGTCGTCATCGACGTCCGGCTTGCGATCGGTGGGTGAATCTTTCATTAGCTTGGCCCAGGTCGGGAAAAATGCGACCCGTGGAGCCAGGCAACGCTGTCAGCGGTGGCTGGCTCCGGGCCGCACGATGGTGTTCGGCAGATTCACGTGATGACACAGCCCGATGCGGCTGCGGTGAGTTCGTATGACGCGCATTCTAGGCGCGAGCAGCGCACCTGCGCCAGCACCCCGCGACAGACGACGGTTTTTTCAGGGTGTCTGGACCGATCCCATCCAGCGCTGGATCACGGCGGCACGCTTGGCCAGGCCGGGCGAACCCGGATTGCGATCGTAAAAACGCGGGCGTGGCAGCATGGCGGCCATTCGCGCCGCCTGCGCGGCAGAAAGCCGCTCGGCCGGCACACCATAGAGATGCCGGGCACCCGCCTCGCAGCCGAAAACACCGACGCCCCATTCGGCCAGGTTGAGGTAGAGCTCGAGAATCCGGTCTTTGGAGAGCACCGCTTCAAGCATGAAGGTGATCGCAATCTCCTGCGCCTTGCGCAGATAACTGCGCTCGCCGGTCAGAAACAGGTTTTTGGCCAGCTGCATGGTGATGGTCGAACCCCCTGCGGTGACCTTACCGCGCCGCTGATTGCGCTCATGGGCCTTTTCGATCGCATCCCAGTCGACACCCTCATGGTCGGTGAAGCGGGCATCTTCGGCGGCAATCACCGCACGCTTGAGCTGGGGTGAGATACGGGAATAAGGCACCCACTGGTAGGACAGCTGAGCTGACGGGTTGTGCTCGCGCAGCACGGCAAGCTGCTCGCGCATGAAACGCGTCGATTCGGGCGCGTGGGTCTTCCACCAGACGATATGACCGAGATACCAGCATTGCAGGGCGATCAGGACAATCAGCCCGGCAAGCAACAGCCCGCCGAACGCACGGACCGCGCGGCGCGCCATGCCGGATCGGCCCGCCACGACGATCAGGCGCTCGGGCGCGCGGCTGCGAGCTGCTCGCGCAGCATCGCGTAAACCGGCAGCGTGGCTGGTCGCACACCGCGCCACAGGGCAAACGACTCGGCGGCCTGGGACACCAGCATGCCGAGCCCGTCCTCGATGCGCGGGCAGCCGGCCTCGGCCGCAGCGCGCATGAAGGCGGTGGGCTGTGCGGCGTAGACCATGTCGAGCGCCAGTCGCACATCCGACCAGGCTCCAGCCGGAACCGGCGGCGAGGCGTCGGCAAGACCTGCCGAGGTGGCATTGACGAGGATGTGGACGCTGCCCGCGATCGCGTCAAAGCCACCTGCCGACAGCCGCGCCGCATCGGCCGCGGGCAGCCTTGCGCCAAGGTCACGCACCAGTTCATGGGCACGGTCTGCGGTGCGATTGACGATCATGAGGTGCTCGATGCCGGCAGCCAGAAAGGGCTGCACCACGCCACGCGCGGCGCCGCCTGCGCCCAGCAGCAGCACTCGCGCCCCGGCCAGCGGCAGCCGGATGCGATGCTCGATGTCATCAACCAGACCGGCGCCGTCGGTGTTGTCACCGAGCACCCGATCACCATCAAACACCAGGGTATTGACCGCCCCGGCCAGTGCGGCCCGCGGTGAGAGCGAATCAGCGAGACGAAAGGCCTCGGTCTTGAAGGGCAGCGTCACATTGAGCCCCCGACCGCCCTCGGCACGGAAGGCCGAGACGGTGGCCACGAATCCGTCGAGCGGCGCAAGCAGTCGGTCGTAGACCATGTCCTGATCGGTCTGCGCGGCAAACTGCGCATGGATTGCCGGCGAGCGGCTGTGCGCGATCGGATTACCGACTACTGCGTAGCGAGCTGGTTTCGAGGCCATCGTTGGTGAAGGTCCAGGTGCGTACGATCTGAAGGATGTCACCGTCACGCGCCATCTCGGGCGTGAAGCGCTCGTAGGGTTGTCCGGCGTAGATGATTTTCTTGACCGCCCGGTTGAGCGACTCGAACTTCGACTTCTTGTTGATCACGACATCGACCACCTTGCCGTTGCGATCGATTTCGGCGGTGATGATCAGCGAGTCGTAATGACGACCACGCGATTCGGGCGGATAGTGTTCGGTGCCGATCTGCTCGATACGACTCGCCCAGTCGGACACATAGCGGGCGTAGTTGACCCCCACGGCATTGATGCCGAAGGTCAGACGCTTGGGGCGCTTGTTGTAGTCCTCGATGTTCCTCTCGACCTCGGCCTGCATGCGCGAGAGCACGCTCTGGATTGCTTCGCTCTCGGCGCCCTCAGGGGTGGGCGTGGCATCTTTGGAGGTCTCGGGCACGACATACGACTGCGGCCCGCGAGCCATCGCCATGAGCTCGCGCTGCCGAGCTTCGAGCTGCTCGATCTGTGATCGCTTGGGCACGATCACGGTGCCGTCCTGGGCCGCGGTTTCGGCCGGCAGCGGTGAACGGGCCCGGCCACGCTCGTTTTCGCCGCCGCCTTCCTGATTGCCCTGA
>JAPLQF010000004.1 GCA_026399875.1 Burkholderiales bacterium
ATTGAAACACAGGTCCGACAGCCGGGCGGCAAAAAGGCTTCTTTCCTTGATCTGGCACAGAGCAATCGCTGAAAGCTCATCCTCTCGGATGCTCCGGGCCGCCTCTTTCCGGTCGTTCGTGTGAGCGGCGCGCAGGCCGCTCGGGATGTTCAGCGCGCTGCCCCGGCACCTTCACCGGTAACGACGCTGCGCAGGACAGCCGATGACGCAGAGAATGATTCAGCAGGAGATGACCTCGACTCGCAGCGGCGGGCACGGAGGTCCCGCAGAACCTTCAGAAGCAGGCAACTCGCGTGCCCGCCTCCTCAGGATCCCGCGTCCTCAGCGTGCCGATCCGCTTCGAACCAGGTTGACGACTGCCAGCAGGATGACCGCCCCGCCGAGTGAGACCGACAGCGCACCCAGACTGAACTGGTTCTGATTGATCGTGCCCACGCCGAGCAGCGGCGAGATCAGCCAACCACCCAGCATCGCCCCCACCACGCCCACCACGACATTCAGGAGCAAGCCCTGTTTCGCGTCGGTTCGCATGATGAGGCTCGCGACCCATCCGAGGATCCCGCCGACAAAAAGCCAGATGACCAGGTTCATGGCATTCTCCAGTGTTGTTTGCTTATACCCACTGTCTAGAGCTAGCACGCGACATGCCCGCATGCGGGTTCGCGCTGGTCTGAGACCGTCGCCTGAAGTCCGTCCGATGAAGTCCTACAGCAACCCTGTCTTCGACTATCGGCCCTGCGCCGACCAGCACACCGGTATACCGGCGCGGCATCCGATCGTCGTGATCGGCGCCGGCCCGGTCGGGCTTGTCACTGCGATCGATCTGGCGGTGCAAGGACAGGCGGTGGTGGTCCTGGACGACGACCAGACGGTCAGTGTCGGATCGCGTGCGGTCTGCCACGCAAAACGCACCCTCGAGATCCTCGACCGCCTCGGCTGCGGCCAGCCGGTGGTCGACCGCGGCATCAGCTGGAGCCGTGGACGGGTTTTCCTGCGTGAGCGTGAGGTCTACGGTTTCGATCTGCTCGCCGAACCCGGTCATCGGCGACCGGCCTTCGTCAACCTGCAGCAATACCACCTCGAAGAGGCGCTGGTGGCGCGCGCCGCCAGCCTGCCGGCACTCGATCTGCGCTGGCGCAACCGGGTGACCGGCGTGCAAGCGGCCGACGATGGCGTGCTGCTCACCGTCGAGACGCCCGACGGCCCTTATCAGCTGGCCTGCGACTGGCTGGTGGTCGCCGACGGTGCGCGCAGCCCGGTTCGTCACCTGCTCGGGCTCCAAAGCGAAGGCAGGGTCTTTCGCGACCGGTTCCTGATCGCCGATGTGCTGATGAAGGCCGACTATCCGACCGAGCGCTGGTTCTGGTTCGATCCGCCCTTTCACCCCGGCCAGTCGGTCCTGCTGCACCGCCAGGCCGACAATCTCTGGCGGGTCGACTTTCAACTCGGCCCCGATGCCGACCCCGAAGAGGAAAAAAAGCCCGAGCGGGTGATGCCGCGGCTGCGGGCGATGCTCGGCGATCGCGACTTCGACCTCGAATGGGTGAGCGTCTACACCTTCCAGTGCCGGCGCATGGAGGCCTTTCGCCATGGGCGGATGCTGTTCGCGGGTGATGCGGCGCACCAGGTCTCACCTTTCGGCGCGCGCGGCGGCAACTCGGGCATCCAGGATGCCGATGCGCTCGCCTGGCGGCTGGTCCGCGTGGTTCGCGGCGAAGCCAATGAATCGGTTCTCGACGCCTGGGCACAAGAACGACAGGCGGCCGCCGACGAGAACATCCTCAACTCCACCCGCAGTACCGACTTCATCTCGCCCAAGTCCCCGATTGCGCTGTCGTTTCGCAACGCCGCCCTCGAGTTGGCCGCGACGCTGCCTTTTGCGCGGCGCATGGTCAACAGCGGCCGACTGTCGACGCCCACTGTTGCCGACGACAGTCCGGCGAATACTGCCGATGCCGATGCCGATGCCGCCGATACCAGTGGCTTTGCCGCCCCGGCGATGCGCCCCGGCGCGCCTTCGGTCGACGCGCCCCTGCTGTCGGTCGACGGCCAGCCGCAGTGGTGGCTCAACCGTATCGGCGGCGAGTTCGACCTGCTGATCTTTACCGGATCGGCCATTTCCGACGCCACTTCCGACGCCACTGCCGACGCTACTGCCATTGCTGCCCGACTCAGCGCGCTCAGGCAAGTGCTGGACGAGGCCGGTCTGCCAGCCCTGCGCATCCACCGCGTGATGCCCGGCACCAGCGCGCCCGCCGCCAACCCGGGCGAGCCTGATGCCGACGATGCGCTGTCCGATGCGCTGACCGATGCGCTGACCGATGCGCTGACCGATGCCGACGGCGTGCTCGCCGCTCGCTGCGACGCGCGCCCAGGCACGGTCTATCTGCTGCGCCCCGACCAGCATGTCTGCGCCCGATGGCGCAGCCTCGATCCGCAGGCCGTGGCGGGGTCGATGGCCAGGGCCCTCGGTCGCCCCCTCGGTCGTGCCATCGCAGACGCTCGCGATTCCACTCCCGATTCCACCCTCGATGCCACCCTCATCCGGCAGGCCACCGCGCCGCCCGCCGCCACGCAGGCCTGAGATGTCCGATCACCTGAACACCGAGCCCGCACTCGATCGACCCGACGACTTCTACGAGGCGCTGATCGCCGCGCATCGCGGACTGAGCGACGAGCAGAGCGCCCAGCTCAACTGCCGGCTGATTCTGCTGATGGCCAATCACATTGGCCGACCTCAGGTGCTCACTGAAGCACTCGCGCTGGCAGGGCGCGGGCTTGGCGCTCGCCCCTAAGCCGAAAGCACCACGGCACAGCCGCTCTGCTCGCTGACCCGCCGCGACAGGGCAGCAAAGAGTTCGTCGCCGCTGCGCCCATCAATCCAGCGGCCGGCATCCTCGCGGAAGTGAAAGCCGCCGGCCCGGGCGGCAACCCAGATTTCCTGGGCGGCCGAGTGACTGTTGACGATGATCTTCGAGTCGTCCTCGAAGCTCAGGGTGATCACATTGCCCTGGCGCTCGATATCAACGTCAAGTATTGCCGCGTCGATCGCGCCTTCGATGCTCGTTTCGATGGCATCAAGTGCGGTCTCGGCAGCTCGCTGAAAGGCCAGTTCGGTCATGCTATTCTCGATTGATGAGTTGCAGGGCTGATCATAAACGCCGCTGTCCGGCATATCTGCCCGCGATTCTAGCGGTCAGCCTCTGCCTGGCCGCCTGCGGCCAGCGCGGGCCGCTCTACATTCCCCGGATTCCGGCCGAGCCGCCGCCGCGAATCGTGCCGCCCAGCCCTGCAACCGCCCTGACGCCTGCCTCACCCGCCACCTCCACAGCGCCCCCTGCCCGCCCATGCCCGCCATCGCAAACCTGCCCGCCTTCGCCCTGAGCGGCAACACCCTCCATGCCGAGGGCGTGGCACTGACCGATATCGCCGAGCGCTTCGGCACTCCCACCTGGGTCTATTCGCGTTCGGCGATCGAATCGGCCTGGAGCGAGTTCGCGCAGGCCACACAGGGGCGCCGCGCTCTGGTGTGTTTTGCGATCAAAGCCAACAGCAATCTGGCGATCCTTGACCTGCTCGCACGCCACGGTGCCGGTTTCGACATCGTCTCGGGGGGCGAACTGGCGAGGGTGCTGGCCGCCGGTGGCGATCCCTCGAAGATCGTCTTCTCCGGGGTGGGCAAAAGCCGTGAGGAGATGCGCCAGGCCCTGGCCGCCGGCGTGCGCTGCTTCAATGTCGAGTCCGAGAGCGAGCTGGTACAGCTCGATGCGGTCGCCGGGTCACTCGGCCTGACGGCGCCGATCTCGCTGCGGGTCAACCCCGATGTCGATGCCGGCACGCACCCCTATATCTCGACCGGCCTGCGCGACAACAAGTTCGGCATCGCCCACGACCGCGCGCTGGCGGCCTATCGGCAAGCCGCGCAGCTGCCCAACCTGCGCATCGAAGGCATCGACTGCCATATCGGCTCGCAGATCACCGAAGTCGAGCCCTTCCTCGCGGCACTCGACCGCGTCCTCGACCTGACCGACCAGCTTGCCGCCGAGGGCATTGTCATCCGGCATCTCGATCTGGGCGGCGGCCTGGGCATCACCTACCGCGACGAGACGCCGCCGGCGCGCGGCGCGATGCTCGCCGCGATCTTCGAGCGCATCGATGCCTGGGTCGTCAAGCGCGGCCTGACGCCTGCCGAAGGCCCCGAGGTGCTCTTCGAATTCGGACGTGCCATGGTCGGCAACGCCGGTCTGCTCCTGACCCGCGTCGAGGTGCTCAAGCGCAACGGCGACCGGCACTTCGCAGTCGTCGACGCCGCGATGAACGACCTGATGCGCCCGGCCATGTACGAGGCCTGGCATGACATCGTCGCGGTGGCACCAACAAGCGCGCCTGCCGAGAACTACGACATCGTGGGACCGGTGTGCGAATCGGGCGACTGGCTCGGACGCGATCGACAGCTCGCGCTTGCCGAAGGCGATCTGTTGGCCATCCTGTCGGCCGGCGCCTACGGCATGTCGATGAGCTCCAACTACAACACGCGCACGCGCGGCGCCGAAGTGATGGTTGATGGCACCGCCGTGCATCTGGTGCGCGAGCGCGAACAGATCGCCGATCTGTTTGCCGGCGAGCACCGCCTGCCTGCGCGCTGACGGCGTTCTGCAAGCAGGCCGGCGATCCGAGGCGTCAGACCGGCGAGTGCGGCGCGGCTCGCCTGCGCCGCCGATCAACCAGGCGCCAGCCGAGCAGTCCGATCACCACTGCGGCATACCAGCCGACTTCGGAAAAATCATTTTTCCCAGCCTTGTGCCACCAGTAATGCAGGATGGCCGCAATCGCCACCGCATAGACCAGTCGGTGCAGCTTTCCCCAGCGCCTGCCCAGTCTGCGAACCATCGCATCGGTTGATGTCAGCGCCAGCGGAATCATCAGCAAGAAGGCCGCAAAGCCCACGGTGATGAACGGCCGCTTGACGATGTCCTTGACGATCGCGGCAAGGTCGAACCACTGATCGAACCAGAAATACGTCGTGAAATGCAGCGCACCGTAGAAAAAGGCAAACAGGCCGAGCATGCGCCGCAGACGCTGCAGCCAGTTCCAGCCGGTCAGGCGCCGTGCGGGCGTGACCGCGAGCGTGATGCACAGAAAAACCAGCGTCCAGGTGCCGGTCGATCGGGTGACGAACTCGACCGGGTTCGCGCCCAGTCCGCCGAAAGCGCCCATCGTGCCGGCCAGCACAAGCCTCGCGAGCGGGCCGAGCGCCAGCAAGAAGACCACTGCCTTGATGGCGGCAACCGGCATCGGCCGGGAACTCACCCCCAAAACCTCAGCCGGCGCTCAGATGCTGCGCTTGAGATCCATGCCGGCATACAGACCTGCCACCTGATCGGCATAGCCGTTGAACATCAGCGTGGCGCGCTTGCGCGCGAGAAAGCCGTCGTCACCGATGCGCCGTTCGGTGGCCTGCGACCAGCGCGGATGATCGACCTCGGGATTCACGTTCGAATAAAAGCCATATTCCTGGGGGGCGGCGCGATTCCAGGAGGTCACCGGCTGCTTTTCGACGAAGCGGATCCTCACGATCGATTTGCCGCTCTTGAAACCATATTTCCAGGGCACCACCATCCGCACCGGCGCGCCGTTCTGGTTGGGCAGCAACTCGCCATACAGGCCGAAGGACAGCAGGGTCAGGGGATGATTGGCCTCATCGATGCGCAGCCCTTCGACATAAGGCCAGGCCAGCACCGATGAACGCAAGCCGGGCATCTGCTTCGAGTCATTGAGGGTCACGAACTCGACGAACTTGGCGTTGCCGTTGGGCTGCACGCGGCGAATCAGTTCGGACATCGAGTAGCCGACCCAGGGCACCACCATCGACCAGCCCTCGACGCATCGCATCCGATAGACGCGCTCTTCCATCGGAGCCAGTTTGAGCAACTCGTCGATGTCGAAAACGCGGGGCTTATCCACCTCGCCTTCCACGGTCACCGTCCAGGGGCGGGTCTTGAGCGAGCGAGCCGTCACGACCGGATCCTCTTTGTTCAGGCCGAATTCATAGAAATTGTTGTAAGTGGTCACGTCCTTGTAGGGCGTGGGCTTGTCGTTCGGACCGAGCGTCGACAGCGGGCTTGCCTTGCCGGGCAGTCTGGCCTCGGGCCTGGTCTCGGTCCGAGTGGTCTGTGCGCCCAGCCATCCCGACGCAGGCAGGGCGATGCCGGCTGCAGCCGCCTGCACGATTCGGCGACGCTGCGTCCAGACCGAGCGCGGCGTGATCTCGGAAGGCTCGGGCAGATGGCGGGGGGGCGTCCTGATCAGCATGGTCTGCTCCTTGAGTCGGTCGGCCTCACAAGAGGCGTTGGGAACATCGGCGGAAGTATCAATGGCCACATCGGTGGCAAGCTCACCGTGCCATTGTGCACGCCAAAATGATCACGGGCGTCCGAAGACGCCCGTCGCAAGCTCACTGCCAGGGTGAATCGATTGCGGTCAGCGCAAGCCCGCGATGTAGTCGGACACCGCCTTGATCTCGGTGTCGGACAGCCGTGCTGAGATGGTCATCATCTGGGCGCTGTTACGGCGGGTGCCGGCACGGAACTGGGTGAGCTGGGATTCGGTGTAATCGGCCCATTGGCCGCCCAGGCGCGGATACTGCGCCGGTATGCCCGCACCTGCCGGGCCGTGGCAACCGGCGCAAGCCGGAACCTGCTTCTCGGCGATGCCGCCGCGCCAGATGTTCTGACCCAGTGTCACCAGATCCTTGTTGCGCGCCGATGAGGGCTTCAGGGGCTGCTTCGCGTAATAGGCAGACAGATCACGGCGATCGGCATCGGACAGGCCAGCTGCCATGCCGGCCATGATCGCGTTGGCTCGCTCGGCTTCCTTGGCGCCCTGCTTGGGCACGAAGTTGACGAGCTGCTTGTAGAGATAATCAGGATGCTGGCCGGCAAGCTTGGGATTGGCCGGGGTGGGGGCATTGCCGTCAGCGCCATGGCAGGCGGCGCAGACCTGGCCTGCAATTTGCTGCCCACGAGCCGGATCGACCTTCGCCGGCGCAGACTGGGCCAACGCGGCACCTGCCGTCAGCAGCGCTGCTGCAGATGCAAAAAACACCTGAAAAAGCCGCCCGAAAGAGGTCCGCATGGAAGTACTCAGCGAAGAAGTCGACACCTTGATCATCAGAAACACCCGAAAGTCTAATTTCAATCGAACGTCGAACTATACAATAGAGCGATTTCATGCCGCTTCTCACAACCGCCCGTTTTCACACCACCGTTGCTGCGCTGCACCAGATGCCGCGCGAGGGGCTGCTCGAAGTCGCCTTCGTCGGGCGCTCCAATGCCGGCAAATCCTCGGCCATCAATGTGCTGTGCAACCGGCGCCGGCTGGCCTTCGCAAGCCGAACGCCGGGTCGCACCCAGGCGCTGAACTATTTCGCGGTCGGACCGGTCGATCGGGCGATCGCCTATCTGGTCGACACGCCGGGTTATGGCTATGCCTCGGCGCCGCTCGAAACCAAGCGCACCTGGGATCAACTCGCCGGCGAATACCTCAGCAGCCGACCGCAGCTCGCCGGCACCGTGCTGATGGCTGACATCCGCCGCAAGCTCACCGATCTCGATCGTCGGCTGCTGGCATGGGTGCCCGATAGCGTGCGCCTGGTGGTCACCCTGACCAAATCCGACAAGCTGCCCAGACAACAAGCCCGCCAGGCGCTTCGCGATGTGATCGACGAACTCGAACAACTGCGGCCTGGTGCCGACAACAAGGTTCTGCTCTTTTCAGCTTTGAACCGCTCCGGCAGTGACGATCTGACGGCTGTGGTAGAAAACTGGATTGCTGTCGGACTGCCCGCCTCGCCCAAGGAAACGACAAATGCCTGAATTTCCCCAGACAAACACCGGCTTTCCCACCCAGCGGCCGCGCCGTCTGCGTCGCGACGACTTCAGTCGCCGACTGGTACGCGAAAACATCGTGACCGCCGATGACCTGATCTATCCCTGCTTCGTGATCGAAGGCAAGGGCATCTCACAGGCAGTGCCCTCGATGCCGGGTGTCGAACGCTATTCGATCGACCGACTTCTGGCGGTGGCCGAGCAGTGCGTGGCGCTGCGCGTGCCGGTGCTGGCAATCTTCCCGGTGATCGAGCCTTCGATCAAGACGCCGGACGGTCGCATTGCCACCGACCCCGATGGTCTGGTGCCCCGGGCGGTCAAGGCGGTCAAGGACCGCTTTCCGCAGCTCGGTGTCCTGACCGACGTTGCGCTCGACCCTTACACCTCCCATGGCCAGGACGGTGTGATCGACGACAACGGTTATGTGATCAACGAAGCCACTGTCGAGATCCTGCGCGATCAGGCGCTGGTGCAGGCTGCCGCAGGCGTCGACATCGTCGCGCCATCCGACATGATGGACGGGCGTATCGGGTCGATTCGCCAGGCCCTGGAGGGCGCAGGTCACATCCACACACGGATCATGGCCTACTCGGCCAAATACGCTTCGGGCTTCTATGGCCCCTTCCGGGATGCGGTGGGTTCGGCCAAGAACCTTGGTAAATCCGACAAGAAGACCTATCAGATGGATCCGGCCAACAGCGACGAAGCCCTTCGCGAAGTCGCGCTCGATCTGCAGGAAGGTGCCGACATGGTCATGGTCAAACCGGGCATGCCCTATCTCGATATCGTTCGCCGCGTCAAAGACACCTTCGGCGCGCCAACCTTTGTTTATCAGGTCAGCGGCGAATACGCGATGCTCAAGGCGGCCGCTGCCAACGGCTGGCTCGACGAGCGCACCGTGGCGCTTGAGTCACTTCTCGCGATGAAACGTGCCGGCGCCGACGGCGTGCTCACCTACTTCGCGCTTGATGCGGCGCGCTGGCTCAAGGAAGGCTGATTGCCCCGGGTTCAGTTCGCAAAGCGACGGCGCGTCAGCACAACAGCGAGATAAAACCCGCCGATCGCATAGGCCAGCAGGATGGCCACATGGTGCAAGACATCATGCGGCCATTCACCAAGCACCAGCGGGCGGGCAAGCGCAACCGCTGCCGTCAGCGGCAGGACCGCGCTGAAAGCCTGCAGCCAATCGGGCAGTTGCGTCACAGGAAAGAAAACGCCCGACAGAAACGACATCGGCGTCAGTACCAGAGTGAAGTAATACGAAAAAAAGTCGTAGCCCTGAGCGAGTGCATTGACGCACAGGCCGAGTGCGGCAAAGGCCAGGCCGGTGAGCAGTACGACCGGCAGCACTGCCAGCAGGGTCGGCTCGCGCGTGACGCCGAGCGCCCAGGCCACCAGAATGATTGCCAGCCCCGAGATGCAGCCCTTGATCGCCGCCCAGATCCATTCGGCGGCCATCACATCATCGAGCAGCAATGGGGCGTTGAGCAGCGACTCCCAGGTCTTCTGGATATGCATCCGCGAAAACGCCGAATAGAGCGACTCGAAACTCGCCGCCATCATGGTGCTCATGCAGATCGAGCCGGCGGCCAGAAACACGATGTAGGGCACGCCATCGATCGAATTGAGCAACTGACCGAGCCCGTAGCCGAAAGCCAACAGCGTGATCAGCGGGTCGGCGACGTTGGCGAGCAGACTCGGAATCGCCAGTTTTCGCCAGACCAGAAAATGACGCCGAAGCACCGGGACCAGGCGGTGGGTCAGGCGCGGCCAGGCATAGCGTCGGGCAGATGCAGCGGGCAGATTGGCAGCGGTTTGCAGCATGTCGTCAGTCACGCAGTTCGCGTCCGGTGAGCTTGAGAAAGACATCCTCAAGGTTGGCAGGTCGATGCAGCACGCGCAGGTCGGTACGCTGGTTCAGAGCCGCCAGAGCGGTCTCGGGATGCTGGCAATAGGCGAAGGTGGTCTCGCCCACGGTCTCGACCCGGTCGCAACCGAGAGACGGCGCCTGAGCCGCCCACTGCTCGCGCCCCGGACCGTGAACCTCGATGACATGCGGCTCGATCTCGCGGGCGATCAGTTCGACCGGCGAGGCCTGCGCGATCGCACGCCCGTGATCAACGATCAGCAGCCGGTCACACAGGCGCTCGGCCTCGTCCATGAAGTGGGTGGTCAGGACGATGGTCTTGCCCTGCGCCAGCAGTCGCTTGAGACGCTCCCAGATCAGGTGACGCGCCTGCGGGTCGAGGCCAGTGGTCGGCTCATCGAGAAAGAGCACCTGCGGATCGTTGATCAGCGCGCGGGCGATCGTGAGGCGACGCTTCATGCCGCCCGACAGCTCTTGGATGCGCGCATTGCGCTTGCTCTGAAGCTGCGCAAATTCGAGCAGCGGGTCGATACGCGAGCGGGTGAGCGAATCGGGCTGTCCGAAATAGCGACCGAATACCAGCAGATTTTCAGCGACGGTGAAGTCGGGATCGAGCGGATCGTTCTGAGGGACAACCCCGACATCGACGCGGGCCTCACGGCCCCGAGAAGGGATCGGCTCACCAAGCAGCGTGATCGCGCCGGCAGCCGGCTCCATCAGACCGAGGGAGAGTTTGAGGGTCGTACTCTTGCCGGCACCATTGGGGCCGAGCAAACCGAAGCATTCACCACGGCGAACCGAGAAGCTGAGACCGTCAACCGCCTGATGGCTTCCGAATCGCTTGACCAGTCCTTCGACCCGCAGCACTGCGTCGGCATCAGCCATCTGCATTCACCGTTGCCCTGAGGACCCAGACCCTGGCGTTGGTTACCGCCTTGGGCCATGCGCTGAAACACACGCGGCGCCCTGTCGGCGCCGCATGCAACAACCCGAACTGCGACGCGGTGATCAGCCCGCGGCGCTTGCCTCGCCGGCAACGGCTTCGACTTCCGGGCGATCCATCAGTTCGACCAATGCCATCGGCGCGTTGTCGCCAATACGAAAGCCGAACTTCAGGATGCGCAGATAGCCGCCGTTACGCTTGGCATAACGCGGGCCGAGCTCATTGAAGACCTTCACGACCATGTCACGGTCGCGAAGACGATCGAAGGCCAGACGACGGTTGGCAAGCGACGGCTTCTTGCCGAGTGTGATGATCGGCTCGACCACGCGGCGCAATTCCTTGGCCTTGGGCAGCGTGGTCTTGATCATCTCGTGCTTGAGCAGCGAGACGGTCATATTGCGCAGCATCGCTTCGCGATGGCTGCTGGTACGGTTCAGTTTTCGAAGTCCGAGACGGTGACGCATGATTCTTTCCTTGGTATCGGCGCGGGATCAGGGACGATCGAGGCCCGCAGGCGGCCAGTTCTCGAGCCGCATGCCGAGAGTCAGTCCGCGGGAGGCCAGCACTTCCTTGATTTCGTTGAGCGATTTGCGACCCAGATTCGGGGTCTTGAGCAACTCGTTCTCGGTGCGCTGGATCAGGTCGCCGATGTAGAAAATATTCTCGGCTTTGAGGCAATTGGCTGAACGCACGGTCAGTTCGAGGTCGTCGACCGGGCGCAGCAGGATCGGATCGATCTGCGGCGAACGGCCGATGGTGGTGATCAAGCCACCGCTCACACCGCCCATTTCCATAGCCGGTTCGGCGCCCTCGAGGGCAGCGAACACCGACAGTTGCTCAACCAGGATTCGGGCCGCCTGACGAACCGCTTCTTCCGGTGCGATCACGCCATTGGTTTCGACATCAATCAGCAGCTTGTCGAGATCGGTCCGGTTTTCGACACGGGCGCTTTCAACCGCATAGCTGACGCGGCGTACCGGCGAGAAGGATGCATCGAGAACGATACGACCGATGGTCTTGCTGTCTGACAGATTGCGCATCGTGCCCGGCAGGTAGCCGCGGCCGCGCTCGACCTTGATCTGAATGTCGAGCTTGCCACCCTGGGTCAGATTGGCGATGACATGGTCCCCATTGATCAGCTCGACATCGTGCGGCAGATCGATATCGGAGGCCAGCACCGGGCCCGGGGTTTCCTTGCGCAAGGTGAGGAACACGTCATCACGATTGTGCAGCTTGAAAACAATGCCCTTGAGATTCAAGAGAAGATCGACCACGTCTTCGCGCAGACCATCGATCGTCGAGTATTCGTGCACGACACCGGTGATCTGAACTTCGGTCGGCGCATAGCCGACCATTGACGACAGGAGGACCCGCCGCAAGGCATTGCCCAGAGTGTGGCCATAGCCTCGCTCGAACGGCTCCATTACCACGCGAGCGTGGGAGGCACCGAGTTGTTCGACTTCGACAATACGGGGCTTCAACAAGGAAGTCTGCATGGAATAGGGTTCCTGGATTAGCGCGAATACAATTCGACGATCAGGCTTTCGTTCACATCGGCGGCGATGTCGGAACGCTCGGGCACCGATTTGAAGATGCCTTCCATCTTGGTCTTGTCGACCGAGACCCACGACGGGAAGCCGCTTTGCTCGGCGAGACTCAGTGAATCCTGGACGCGGACCTGTTTCTTGGCCTTCTCGCGGATCGTGATCACGTCATTCGGACGGACCTGGGCCGACGGAATATTGACTGTCGAGCCGTTCATCGAAATGGCCTTGTGGCTGACCAGCTGTCGTGCTTCAGCCCGGGTCGAGGCCAGACCCATGCGATAGACGACGTTGTCGAGACGGCATTCGAGCAGCGCAAGCAGATTCGCGCCGGTGTTGCCCTTGCGACGTTCAGCCTCAGCGAAATAGCGCCTGAACTGGCGCTCGAGGATGCCGTACATCCGCTTGACCTTCTGCTTCTCGCGAAGCTGCAGGCCATAGTCGGATGTGCGCGAACCCGACGTCCGGCCATGCTGACCGGGCTTGCTGTCGAGCTTGCACTTGTCTGCAAGCGAGCGCCGTGCGCTCTTGAGAAACAGGTCTGTCCCTTCGCGCCGGGATAGCCTGGCTTTTGGTCCTGTATAGCGTGCCACGTGATGATCTCTTTTCGAATACGCAGACTAAGCTGCGGTTAGTCCACCCTGTGCATCGTTGCCGATGGGGTGAACGGTGGGCTTGTTGAAAAAACGCCGGTCAGATCCGACGCTTTTTCGGGGGCCGGCAGCCGTTGTGCGGCACCGGCGTCACATCGGCAATCGACATGATCTTGATTCCAAGTGCATTGAGCGCGCGCACCGATGACTCGCGTCCGGGGCCGGGGCCCTTGATGCGGACATCGAGATTGCGAATCCCTTGCTCCTGGGCAGCACGACCGGCGGTCTCGGCAGCCACCTGGGCTGCGAAGGGCGTCGACTTGCGTGAGCCCTTGAAGCCGGCGCCGCCAGACGTTGCCCACGACAGGGCATTGCCCTGGCGATCGGTGATCGTGATGATCGTGTTGTTGAACGACGCGTGGACGTGAGCGATGCCGTCCGAGACGCTCTTCTTGATCTTCTTGCGGACCCGGTTGCCCTGCTGCGAGCCCTGCTTTTGTGTGGCCATGTCTGTTTGATCCGTTTGGTCGGTTTACTTCTTGAGCGCGATGCCGGCCTTGCGCGGACCCTTGCGGGTACGAGCATTGGTTTTAGTGCGCTGACCGCGCAATGGCAGACCACGGCGATGACGCACACCGCGATAGCAGCCGAGGTCCATCAGTCGCTTGATCGACATCGTCACTTCACGGCGCAGGTCACCCTCGAGGGTGAAGCGGTTGAGCTGATCGCGCAGCCGCTCGAGCTCCGGATCAGTCAGATCCTTGACCTTCTTGGTCAGGGGAATGCCCGCTGCCTCGCAGATTGCGCGAGCGCGCGGCCGGCCGATACCAAAGATCGCCGTCAGACCGATCTCGGTGTGTTGACGATCAGGGACGTTGATGCCCGCAATACGTGCCATGCGAAACCCCTTAGCCTTGACGCTGCTTGTGACGCGGCTCGGTGCAGATCACTCTGACCACGCCGTGACGCTTGATGATCTTGCATTTCCTGCAGATTTTCTTGACGCTTGCTAGTACCTTCATGTCATTCCTCTATGCACCCGCCAGGTGCCATCGTCTTCGTTCGGCCTGCTATGCAAGCCGCTCACTTTGCCCTGAACACAATCCGCGCTCGCGACAGGTCGTAGGGCGTGAGCTCTACTGTCACCTTGTCACCCGGCAGAATCCGGATGTAGTGCATCCGCATCTTTCCGGAAATATGCCCGAGCACCATATGACCGTTTTCCAGCTTGACGCGAAATGTCGCGTTGGGCAGGTTTTCGACCACCTCGCCCTGCATCTGGATCACATCGTCTTTCGCCATCCGGTCCTTCCTGTGGTCACCGCGTCGGCGGCGAACCCATGCCCTTGAAGTTCGTCTTCTTGAGCAGGCTTTCGTACTGATGGGACATCAGGTAGGCCTGAACCTGTGCCATGAAATCCATGGTGACCACCACGATGATCAGCAGTGACGTGCCACCAAAGTAGAAGGGCACGTTCCAGCGCAGCACCAGGAACTCGGGAAGCAGACAGACCAGAGTGATGTAGATCGCACCGGCCATGGTCAGGCGCATCAGGATCTTGTCGACATACTTTGCAGTCTGCTCGCCCGGCCTGATTCCCGGGACAAAGGCACCGCTCTTCTTGAGATTGTCGGCCGTCTCGCGGCTGTTGAAGACCAGCGCGGTGTAGAAGAAGCAGAAAAAGACGATCGCGATTGCATAAAGCGCGATATAGACCGGCTGACCAGGCGAAAGGGTTGCCGCCACGTCTTTCACGAACCGCACCAGGGGGCTGGTGGAATCGCCAGCGGTGAACCACTGGGCGGCGGTTGCCGGAAACAGAATGATCGAAGAGGCGAAAATCGGCGGAATAACACCAGCCATGTTGAGCTTGAGCGGCAGATAAGAACTCTGCCCGCCATAGATCTTGTTGCCAACCTGGCGTTTGGCGTAGTTGATCGTGATGCGGCGTTGGCCGCGCTCCACAAACACCACGAAGGCAGTGACCAGCACAACCACGACTGCGATCAGAATCGCCACGATCGGACTCATCGAGCCGTTACGCACCAGTTCGCCCAGGCCGACAATGGCACCCGGCAGCCCGGCGGCGATGCCGGCGAAGATGATGATCGAGATGCCGTTGCCCAAGCCGCGCTCGGTAATCTGCTCGCCGAGCCACATCAGGAACATCGTGCCGGTGACCAGCGACACCGCGGCGGTAAATCGGAACATCAGACCCGGCTCGATGACCAGACCCGGTTGAGCTTCAAGCGCTACGCTGATACCAAAAGCCTGAAAGGCGGCCAGTGCAAGCGTGAACCAGCGGGTGTACTGCGTAATCTTGCGACGGCCGGCTTCGCCTTCCTTCTTGAGCGACTCGAGCTGAGGCACGACCACCGTCAGCAGCTGCATGATGATCGATGCAGAGATGTAGGGCATGATCCCCAGCGCAAACACGGTAAAGCGCGACAGCGCGCCGCCCGAGAACAGATTGAACAGACCAAGAACGCCGCCAGACTGGCTCTTGAAGAGCTGGGCGAGCTGCTCCGGATCGATGCCGGGCACCGGAATGTGCGCGCCGACCCGATAGACCACGAGCGCCAGCAGCAGGAAGACGAGCCGGCGCTTCAAGTCGCCGAACTTGCCTGCCTGCTTGATCTGTGCGGTGGGGCTTTTGGCCAAGGGGTCCGATCCTGTTGAGGTCTATATCTGGTTGTTCAGCGGATTGATCAGGCGACCGAGCCGCCGGCTGCCTCGATGGCCGCCTTCGCACCCTTGGTCACGCCAACACCGCGCAGCACAACCTTGCGTTCGATGGTGCCCGACAGAATCACCCGCGCCGACAGCGACAGCTGCGAGATCACGCCAGCCGAAATCAAGGCCAGCAGATCAATTTCTTCGCCCGCCATCTTTTGCAGATCGGACAGCCTGACCTCACCGACCGTACCGGCAGCAAGCGACTTGAAGCCGCGCTTGGGCAGTCGACGCTGAAGCGGCATCTGACCGCCTTCGAAGCCGACCTTGTGAAATCCGCCCGAACGCGATTTCTGACCCTTGTGTCCACGGCCGGCGGTTTTGCCAAGACCGGAACCGATACCGCGGCCAACACGTTTTCTCGGATGCTTGCTGCCTTCGGCAGGCTTGATGTCATTCAATCGCATATCAGGCCTCGATCCTCACCAGGTAAGACACCTTGGTGATCATGCCGCGCACTGCCGGGGTGTCTTCGAGTTCGCGGGTCTGGTTGATCTTCTTCAGGCCGAGTCCAAGGACGGTCTGGCGATGCGAATCGCGCGTACCGATCGGACTGCGGAACAGGGTGACCTTCAGGGTCTTCTTGCTCATGGCTTGGCCCCGGCGATCAGCCGAGGATCTCCTCGACGGTCTTGCCACGCTTGGCTGCAATCTCGGCCGGCGTGCTCATGTTGGTAAAGGCATCTAGCGTGGCCCGAACCATGTTGTAGGGGTTGCTCGAGCCGTGGCTCTTGGCGACGACGTTGCTCACGCCCATCACCTCGAAAATCGCGCGCATCGGGCCGCCGGCAATGATGCCGGTACCTTCGGCTGCCGGCGCGATGTAGACGCGTGCCGCGCCGTGGCGACCGGTCACCGGATGCTGGAGCGTGCCGTTGCGCAGAGACACGCGCACCATCTTGCGCCGCGCCTCGTCCATCGCTTTCTGCACTGCCACCGGCACCTCGCGCGACTTGCCCTTGCCCATGCCGATGCGGCCGTCGCCGTCGCCGACCACAGTCAGAGCGGCGAAGCCGAGGATCCGACCGCCCTTGACGACCTTGGTCACGCGATTGACCGCGATCATCTTCTCTTTCAGTCCGTCGTCGCGCTGTTCGGCACCGACTCTTGCCTGGATCTTTGCCATCCTGGATCTTCCTTAAGGTGCCGTGTCAGAACTTGAGACCGGCTTCACGTGCCGCGTCTGCAAGGGTTTTGACCCGACCGTGATAGCGGTAACCGGCTCGATCGAAGGCGACCGACTGAATGCCGGCAGCCAAAGCTTTTTCTGCCAGCCGCTTGCCCACCAGCGCAGCCGCTGCGGTATTGCCGCCTCGCCCGGTCTGGCCTGCCAGCTGCGCCCGCACCTCGGTTTCGAGGGTCGATGCCGACACCAGCACCTTGTCGCCAGTCGCGGCGACGATGTTGGCGTAAATATGCAAATTGCTGCGAAAGACCGTAAGCCGGTCGACCCGCAATTCGGCGATTTTGTGTCGCGTCTGCAGTGACCGGCGCAGACGGGATTGCTTCTTGTCCATGTTCGTCCTGCGGCTCGGTTACTTCTTTTTGGTTTCCTTGATGACCACGACCTCGTCCGAATACCGCACACCTTTACCCTTGTAGGGCTCTGGCGGCTTGTATGCCCGGACTTCGGCAGCGATCTGGCCGACTTTCTGCTTGTCGGCACCCTTGATGAGAATCTCGGTCTGGGTCGGTGTCTCGCACTTGACGCCATCCGGCATCTGATGCGCCACCGGGTGCGAAAAACCCAACGACAGGTTCAGCGTTGCACCCTGAGCCTGAGCACGGTAGCCCACGCCGACCAGAGTCAGCTTGCGCTCAAAACCCTTGCTCACACCCTGGACCATATTGGCCACCAGCGCACGAAACGTGCCGCTCATGGCCGCTGCGGCGGTTGTTTCACCGACCGCAGAAATCTTCAGTTCCGCGCCGTCGCGATTCACCGCAACCAGCGGGTTGATGGCCTGCGTCAGCGTCCCCAGAGGACCCTTGGCGGTAATCACGCCATTGGCGATCTGGACATCGACGCCCGACGGCACTGCGATCGGCATACGTGCAACTCGTGACATACGCCCTCCCTTAGGCCACGTAGCCGATGACTTCGCCGCCCAGGCCCGTCTGACGGGCACGGCGATCGGTCATCACGCCTTTGGACGTCGTGACGATTGCCACACCCAGCCCATTGAGGACCTGAGGCAGGCTGTCACGGCCCTTGTAGATACGCAGACCCGGGCGCGATACGCGCTCGAGCCGCTCGATCACGGGGCGGCCGGCGTAGTACTTGAGCTGAACCTCAAGTTGCGGCTTGCCTTCTTCACCCTTGACCTGGAAACCATCGATGTAGCCTTCGTCTTTCAGGACGGCTGCAATAGCCACCTTGATCTTCGAAGACGGCATCGCCACCGTCTGTTTGTCGACGCGCTGCGCGTTGCGGATGCGCGTGAACATGTCGGCGATCGGATCGCTCATGCTCATGTTAGTTCGCTCCTTACCAGCTCGCCTTGGTCATGCCCGGCACTTCGCCGCGCATGGCAATCTCGCGCAGCTTGCTACGCGCAAGTCCAAATTTGCGGTAGGTACCGCGGGGTCGACCTGTCAGTTCGCAGCGATTGCGAAGACGGGTCGGGCTCGAATTGCGGGGCAACTGCTGCAGCTTGAGGCGCGCCTGGAAGCGCTCTTCCTCAGACTTGGACTGGTCGTCAATGATCGCGTTGAGTTCGGCGCGCTTCGGTGCGTACTTCTTCACCAGCAGTTCGCGCTTCTTTTCGCGCTCAATCAGGGAGGTCTTGGCCACTTATCAACCCTCAGTTACGGAACGGGAAGCGGAACGCGGTCAGCAGCGCCTTGGCTTCATCGTCGGACTTGGCGGTGGTGGCGATACTGATGTTCAGACCCCGCACCTTGTCGACCTTGTCGTATTCGATCTCGGGGAAGATGATCTGCTCCTTCACACCGAGGTTGTAATTGCCACGCCCGTCAAAGGCGCGACCGGAGATCCCACGGAAATCGCGAACACGCGGCAGCGCGATCGTGACCAGCCGGTCAAGGAATTCGTACATGCGATTGCCGCGCAGCGTGACCATGCAGCCGATCGGATAACCGGCGCGGATCTTGAAGCCGGCAATCGCCTTGCGTGCCTTGGTCGACACCGGCTTCTGACCGGCGATCTTGATGAGATCAGCGGTTGCCAGATCGAGCAGCTTCTTGTCGCCAATCGCCTCGCCCACACCCATGTTGAGCGTGATCTTGGTGATGCGCGGCACTTCCATGACCGATGAGTAGCCAAACTGCTTCATCAGGTCGGGCGCGATTGTTTCGCGGTAAGTTTGTTGCAGACGAGCCATTGCAGTGATTTCCTCGTTATCCGCGGCCTCAGGCCTTGACCTGTTCGCCGTTTGAACGGAAGACCCGGACCTTCGTGCCGTCTTCGAGCACCCGGAACCCAACCCGGTCGCCCTTGCCGCTGCCAGGGTTGAAGATCATCAGATTGGACTGATCGATCGGCATCACCTTGTCGACGATGCCACCGGCCACGCCCTTCATCGGATTGGGACGCGCATGCTTCTTGACGACGTTGATGCCATCAACCATCACATGACGCTCGTCAATGCGGGCACTGACCGTGCCGCGCTTGCCCTTGTCGCGACCGGTGATCACGACCACCTCATCGCCTTTGCGAATTTTTTCCATGGCGGTGCCCTTTCTTACAGCACTTCAGGCGCGAGCGAGACGATCTTCATGAACCGCTCGTTTCGAAGCTCACGCGTAACCGGCCCGAAGATGCGGGTGCCGATCGGCTCGAGCTTGGCGTTGAGCAACACGGCTGCGTTGCCATCGAATTTGACGAGCGAGCCATCAGGACGACGAACGCCCTTGGCAGTGCGCACGACAACCGCGTTATAGACCTCACCTTTCTTGACCCGGCCGCGCGGTTGCGCCTCCTTGATCGAGACCTTGATGATGTCGCCGATGCCGGCATAGCGACGCTTCGAGCCGCCCAGCACCTTGATACACATCACCGAACGCGCACCGGTGTTATCGGCGACGTCCAGCGTCTACTGCATCTGAATCATGACTCACTCCCAACTTGATCCGCCTGGACGCCCCGGAACAACCCGGAACAGTACCGCCGCGGTCAGTCTTGGCCCCGTAGAACGGGATTGGATCTCTTTGCCCTGCCGCAGACCGATTTGCCTGCGCCGAAAAAGAGAAAGACTATGATTATGACACGAAATTCAGGGCTGTCAATAACCCTGACGCTTTCAACTCTAAAAAGGTCAAACGCTGCGCGATGCCTGCACCAGCCGGACCACCGTCCAGGTCTTGGTACGTGACAAAGGCCGGCACTCCTTGATCTCGACGGTATCGCCTTCGTTCAAGGCGTCCTCGGTATGAGCGTGGTACTTGGTTGAACGGGTGACGTACTTGCCATACAGCGGGTGCTTGACCTTGCGCTCGATCAGCACGGTCACGGTCTTCTGCATCTTGTTGCTGATGACACGACCGGTCAGGGTCCGTTGACCGGCTTCGCCGGCTTCAGCGGGAAGAGTCGCTTCATTCATTTCGCTGTTGCCTTCTGAGTCATCACGGTCCTCACGCGGGCAATGTCACGACGGACCTTGCGCAGCTGCGACGTGTTGTTGAGCTGCTGGGTGGCAATCTGCATCCGCAGCGAAAACTGGGCCCGCAGCAGATCGGACAATTCCTTGCCGAGCTCTTCATTGCCCTTGCTTCTCAATTCGGTCATATCCATGACGATCCTTTCGTTCAGGCGCCCAGATGCCGGGCAACGAAGATCGTTGCAATCGGCAGCTTGGCGGCGGCGAGCGCAAACGCTTCGCGAGCCAGGGTTTCTTCGACGCCGTCCATTTCGTAGAGCACCTTGCCCGGCTGAATCTCGGCCACGTAATACTCAGGATTGCCCTTGCCGTTACCCATCCGGACTTCAGCAGGTTTCTGCGAAATCGGCTTGTCCGGGAAGATACGGATCCAGATGCGACCGCCTCGTTTGATATGACGGGTCATGGCTCGGCGAGCCGCTTCGATCTGGCGCGCGGTAAGGCGGCCGCGTCCGACGGCCTTCAGGCCGAACTCACCGAATGAAACATTGGTGCCGCGGGTCGCAATGCCCTTGTTGCGGCCCTTTTGCTCCTTGCGGTACTTGCGTCGTGCAGGTTGCAGCATGGTCGTTCCTTATTGCCCCTTGGGCTCGACGGGCTTGGTCTCGCCCGCGGGGGCGTCGCCGCTGGATTTGCGGACGCGCTTGACGATTGATTTGGGTGCGTCGGGAGCACCGGCGGCAGGCTTGGTGTCGGCATCCGCGCCAGCGGGACGGCGACCGCCAGGTGCGCCAGCACCCGGGCCGCGACGCTCACCGGGACGACCCGGCGCTCCGCCCGGACGACGGGGACGACGATCCTCGCGCTCAGGCGGTGGTGCCGCCTCTTTTTCTGCTGCAGCCACATCGGAGCGACCCAGTGTGTCGCCCTTGTAGACCCAGACCTTCACGCCGATGATGCCGTAGGTGGTCTCAGCTTCCGAAGTGCCATAGTCGATATCGGCACGAAGGGTATGAAGCGGCACGCGGCCTTCGCGATACCACTCGACACGGGCGATTTCGGCGCCGTTCAGACGACCCGAACTCATGATCTTGATGCCAAGAGCACCGAGACGCATCGCATTCTGCATCGCGCGCTTCATGGCTCGACGGAACATGATTCGCTTTTCGAGCTGCTGGGTGATCGAATCGGCAATCAGCTGGGCATCGGTCTCGGGCTTGCGGATTTCTTCGATATTCACATGCACCGGCACCTTCAGCATGCGCTGAAGATCGGCCTTGAGAATCTCGATGTCCTCGCCCTTCTTGCCGATCACCACACCCGGACGCGCCGAGAAGATCGTGATGCGCGCATTTTTGGACGGACGCTCGATCAGGACGCGGCCGACCGAGGCGCCACGCAGCTTCTTGCGAAGGTAAGCGCGGACCTTGATGTCCTCGTTGAGCATGCCGGGAAAATCGCGGCTGTTTGCATACCAGCGTGACGACCAGTTGCGGCTGACCGCGAGTCGAAAGCCGGTCGGGTGGATTTTTTGTCCCATCGTCTTATTCCTGCGCTCAGTTGCCGACGGTCACGAAGATGTGGCAAGTCTGCTTTTCGATCTGAACGCCGCGGCCCTTGGCCCTGGCGTCGAATCGGCGCAGCGAAGCACCCTTCTCGACATGGATGGTCTTGACCTTCAGTTCGTCGACGTCGGCACCATCGTTGTGCTCGGCGTTGGCGATCGCCGACTCGAGCACTTTCTTGATGATCTTCGACGCCTTCTTGGGCGAGAAGGTAAGGATGTTGAGCGCCTGCTCGACCGGCTTGCCGCGAATCAGGTCGGCGGAGAGCCTGCCCTTCTGGGCAGAGAGTCGGACGCCGTGAAGAATGGCTTTGGTTTCCATTTGAACTGTCACTCCTTACTTGCGCGCGCCCTTGCCCTTGGCACCCGCCTTCTTGTCGGCCGCATGGCCTTTGAAGGTGCGGGTGAGCGAAAACTCGCCGAGCTTGTGACCGACCATGTTCTCGTTGACGAAGACCGGGATGTGCTGCTTGCCGTTGTGAACCGCGATCGTCAGCCCGATGAACTCGGGAAGGATCGTCGAACGACGCGACCAGGTCTTGATCGGCTTCTTGTCTTTGATGGCCTGCGCCTTGTCCACCTTTTTCATGAGGTGGTCGTCGACGAAGGGTCCTTTTTTAACTGAACGTGCCATGGGTCACCCGTTATTTCTTGAAGCGACGCTGAACGATCATCGAGTTCGTGCGCTTGTTTCGACGCGTGCGGTAGCCCTTGGTAGGCTGGCCCCACGGGCTCACCGGCACGCGTCCTTCGCCAGTCTTGCCCTCGCCGCCACCGTGCGGGTGGTCGACCGGGTTCATGACAACGCCGCGAACCGTCGGGCGGATACCGCGCCAGCGTGTCGCGCCTGCCTTGCCGATCTGGCGCAGGTTGTGCTCTTCGTTGCCGACTTCGCCAAGCGTGGCACGGCACTCGATATGCACCCGACGAATCTCACCCGAGCGCAGTCGAACCTGTGCATAGGTGCCTTCGCGGGCCAGCAACTGCGCCGATGCACCGGCAGAGCGGGCAATCTGCGCACCTTTGCCGGGCAGCATCTCGATGCAATGAATGGTTGAACCCACCGGAATATTGCGGATCGGCAGGGTGTTGCCCGAGCGGATTGGCGCCTCGGCCCCGGACATCAGGGTCACGCCGGCCGACACGCCGCGCGGCGCGAGAATATAGCGGCGCTCGCCGTCGGCGTAGCACAGCAGGGCCAGATGTGCGCTGCGGTTCGGATCGTACTCAATGCGCTCGACCTTGGCCGGAATGCCGTCCTTGGCGCGCTTGAAGTCGACGACACGGTAGTGCGATTTGTGCCCGCCGCCACGATGGCGCGTGGTGATATGACCAAGGTTGTTGCGGCCCGAACCGCGCGTCTGCGGCTCGACCAGTGCTGCATGCGGCTTGCCCTTATGCAGACCCGGCGTAACAACCTTGACCATTCCCCGGCGGCCGGGGGAAGTCGGTTTGACTTTAACGACGGTCATTTATCGGGTCTCCGCGAAATTGATTTCCTGGCCGGGCTTCAGGCAGACATACGCCTTGCGCACATTGCTGCGCCGCCCCAGGAAGCGGCCCGACCGCTTGGCCTTGCCTTTCTGGTTCAGAACCTGAACCGATTCGACTTCGACCTTGAACATCAGTTCGACTGCCGCTTTGATTTCAGGCTTGGTGGCATCCTGAATCACGCGGAATCCGACCTGGTTGTTCTTGTCGGCGAGCATCGTGCTCTTTTCAGAAACGATCGGCGCGAGCAGCACCTGCATCAGACGTTCCGGATTCATGCAAGCATCTCCTGGACAGCAGCCAGCGCAGGCTTGGTGATCAGCACTTTGTCGAAATGCACCAGCGACACCGGGTCGGCGTGGCGGGCTTCGAGCACCAGCACATTGGGCAGGTTGCGCGAGGCAAGGATCAGATTCTCGTCGGCGCCATCGGTCAGCACCAGCACCGAGGCCAGACCCATCACTTTCAGCTTGTCGACGAGCAGTTTGGTCTTGGGCGCGTCGACCGACATCGACTCGACCACCATCACGCGGTCTTCGCGAGCCAGTTGCGAGAGGATCGAGCACATGCCAGCGCGATACATCTTGCGGTTGACCTTGTGCGAGTAGTTCTGGTCAGGCGAATTCGGGAAGATCTTGCCGCCCCCACGCCACAAAGGTGACGAGGTCATACCGGCACGGGCGCGGCCGGTGCCTTTCTGACGGAAGGGCTTCTTGGTGCTGTGACGCACTTCGGAGCGATCTTTCTGTTTACTGTTGGCGCTGCGGGCGTTCGCCTGGTAGGCAACCACGACCTGATGAATCAGGGGCTCGTTGAAGTCGCGCCCGAAGACGGTGTCAGCGGCAGCAACCGTTGAGGCCGGCTGGCCCTGCTCGTTCAGCAGTTTCAGTTCCATGGCGTCCCCTTACTTCTTACCGGCCTTAGCCGGATTGATGGGACCGGTCGGCGCAGCCACTCGGGCTACTCGCGGCAGACCACCTTTGGCCAACGGTGTCTTGGCTGCCGGGGTCACCACCACCGCGCCGCCCTTGGCGCCTGGCACAGCGCCGCGGACCATGAGCAGGCCACGGTCGGCGTCGACGCGGGCAATCACAAGATTCTGGATCGTCTTGGACTCATCGCCCATGTGACCTGACATCCGCTTGCCGGGAAACACGCGGCCGGGATCCTGCGCCATACCGATCGAGCCAGGCACATTGTGCGAACGCGAGTTACCGTGGGATGCGCGACCCGAACGGAAGTTGTAGCGCTTGATCGTGCCGGTGAAGCCCTTGCCGATCGAGGTGCCTGCGACGTCGACCTTCTGGCCGGCGGCGAAGATGGTGGCTGCAACCACCGAGCCGGGCGCGAGATCGGCCAGCTTGTCAGCAGCCACGCGAAATTCGCGAAGATCGGTCCCGGCCTGCACACCCGCCTTGGCGAAATGCCCGGCGCGAGCCTTGGTGACACGGGATGGGCGGCGCTCGCCAAAGGCGACCTGCACCGCGGAATAGCCGTCTGATTCGACGGACTTGATCTGGGCGACACGATTGTTCGACACGTCGAGCACTGTCACCGGAACGGCGTCGCCGTCGTCGGTGTAGATGCGCATCATGCCGACCTTGCGTCCCACAAGGCCAAGGCTCATGTTTTTCTCCGTTCCCGACAACGATTGGCCGGGTGTGATCGCTCGCTGCCTGACAAACGCAACCCAGGCAAGCGTGCTGCAAAGTTCGAACGGCCAAAGCGAAAGTCTGCTTCGAGACCTCGCAAAGAGCGAGGAAAGTCAGACCGAAATTCAGCCGAGCCCTCGATGATAAGCGATTTGTTGTTCGAGACGCAAGCTTTCCAGCGTGGATTCTTCGCAGCCGTGAACGAAACGCCTTAGAGCAGCCGTTCAGGTGCAGCCGTTTAGGCTAGTTTCTGGCGAGCTTCGGTGGCAGCACGAACCACCACAGCATCGAGATCGCAAGACCCATCCAGGCCAGCGTCAACGCGGTTCGCCATTCGCGGTTGGCCTCGCGCAAGATCCGCGCGGAATCAACCCAGATCGTCTCGCAGGCGCCATCACCGCGATCATCGCGTCGAATGCTGGTGCCGCGCTTGAAGGCCAGCCCGACATTGTGAGAATACTCGGCAAGTTTGCCGGTGATCTCGACCTGATCGCCCGGACGCACGGTTCGCAGCAATCGAGCAATCGATGGGTCGTTGGTCAGCAGATGATTGTTCGACAAGCTGTCTGGATCGAAGCGCTGCCAGATCGCGTCAGAGTTCGTCGCCGCACTGCAGGTCCAGGTGCTGCTCCAATAGCGCAGCTGGCGATAGATGCCGGTGGTGGCATTGGTGCCCCAAACGATGCACAGGTCGACCGCATTCAGATGATCGTTCCATGCTTTTCGATGAACCAGATCCCACCAGACCGCTGTGTCGTGACGGCTGACCACAACGCCCTGAATCCGATAGTCGAACAGCGGCTTGACGGTGTAGTTGATGCTGGCGGCGTCTGCCTGAAATCCGGCAGTGCGCGTTGGCGTTTGCAGCGGCGCCTGCGCAATCGCCGATACCAGTCGGCCAGGCGTGGGCAAGCGGTCGCGCTGCCACAGACCCAGTGCGACGCCGAACAGGCTGAAAACCAGCAGCAAAGACTGAAGATTGTGCGCCATGGTTTGCTTTTGCGGATTTTCGGACCCTAACCGGACACCCGGCAGAAGCCTGCCCAGCTCTGATGATCGGGCCGCGGAAGGCGACCGGCGCGCGTTGGGCATGTCCTGCAGACGCCACTGTCGGGTCGCCTGACCGCAAAGGTTCCAGACGAAAAAAAGCCGCCTCAAGGGCGGCCAACAGCATTCGGATCGCAGCTTGGATCGCTGCGACCGGATCGATTACTGCAGCTTGATCTCGACGTCGACACCGGCCGGCAGGTCGAGTTTCATGAGCGCATCAACCGTCTTGTCGGTGGGATCGACGATGTCCATCAGGCGCTGATGGGTGCGGATTTCAAACTGGTCGCGCGAGGTCTTGTTGACATGGGGCGAGCGCAGGACGTCGAAGCGCTGTATGCGGGTGGGCAGGGGCACCGGGCCGCGAACCACTGCGCCGGTCCGCTTGGCGGTCTCGACGATCTCGGCAGCCGACTGATCGATCAGCTTGTAGTCGAAGGCCTTGAGGCGGATGCGAATTTTCTGGCTTTGCATGACATTTCCTTCAAAGAGCGGTGGCCCGCCGCATAGCGGGCCGTATCGAAGCCTTGCCGGAAGAATTTCCAGCTCAGCGCCAGGCCCCGAAGGGCCCGGACTTCACAACCAATATCAGGCGACGATCTTGGCGACGACGCCGGCACCGACGGTACGGCCACCTTCGCGAATCGCAAAGCGCAGGCCCTGCTCCATCGCGATCGGGGCAATCAGCGTGACCACCATCTTCACGTTGTCCCCAGGCATCACCATCTCGGTA
>JAPLQF010000010.1 GCA_026399875.1 Burkholderiales bacterium
GAAGGACCTTGGGCTTGGGCTGGTAAAGGCCATACGGCAACAGGCCGGGATTTGAATAGAGGCATGCAACATGCGTTACCCCGTCGCCATTGAACCTGGTACCGAGACCGAAGCATTCGGCGTCGTTGTACCTGACCTGCCCGGGTGTTTCTCCGCCGGTGACACGATGGAAGAGGCCATGGCTAAGGCCGAAGAAGCCATAGCTGTCTGGATTGAAACCGCCCTTGACACTGGGCAGGATATTCCTCAGCCCTCCAGCGTCGAAGCCTTGCGCAAGAAGCACAGGGAATGGAGGAAGTGGGTCTGGGCTGTCGTCAAGGTGGACCCCGCGGTGCTTGATGACACGCTTGAACGAGTAAACATCAGTCTGCCGCGTCGAGTGCTGCACCGACTCGACGCATTGGCTCGCGCCACGGGCGAGACTCGCTCGGGGTTTATCGCGCGCATGGCCCTGGAGAGCCACCAGGCCACGACCTGATCACCACTGGCGCCGCTTGATGCCCGCTGTGCGGACCTCGATCTAGATACCCAAATACGCGCTTCGGGTACAAACGACTCGTCGGCAAACGGCAGCCTACGGGCATCGAACTTTCAATGACGGCTTTAAGGCAATGAATCCGAAGGGTCGGCCGTCGCAACCCGACCCGAAGCGGACCTTCAGGTTTCTCCAAAGCAGCCCAACGCTCGGCCCGACATCTTTCTGTTTCTACATCTCCGAAGCAGCCGTTCGTGGCCATCAGCTCCCGGCCAGAAGCGGTCACACCATCCGTTGGAAAATCGACATGCGGATGACCGTTTTCAAGGTGCAGCCGACATAGGCCGATCGGCGCTGAAACGCCCATTCTCTAAAGTATTCGCTGACGATCTTGCGGCGGTGGTCGCCGCACCACACCGCTTGGTGCGTTGTTGGCCCGCACCACCTGCATGAGCAACGCTCGGCTTGCCTCGCGCAATTCCGTACCAAGCGTGTACTTGTGATACCGGGAAAACCCGGCCACAAGCCGCTCAAAATGAACCGTCGTATCCAGCGCCGACTTGTAGATCGGCAGGTGTTCATAGCGCGCCATAAGATCAAAAAAATTCGATCGGGGGCGCAGCCCCCGAACCCCCAAAGGGGCCAAGCCTCCTAAGACCCAAAGACTCAAACTGGCCGCCTTCTGCTCACCAACCCAAGCGCCCCTAAACTCAGTGACAGCAGCGCCACCGTCCCGGGCTCCGGCACAGAGGCGGCCACATCGCCGGAGCGCACCGCTACCGCAAACAAGGCATAGTCCTTATCGTCGTAGGCCTGGTAGCCAGCGTGGGTCTCGAAGAACCACGCGAAGCTCTGCGAGTACTCCGTACCGGACCAGTAGTAGTAGGACTGCATATTCGTGAACGGGCCGGTATTTTTCAGACCCCAGTTAGACTGCGGTCCATTCCCTGAAGTGTCGTAGAAGGCCTTGTTGCCAAGCTCTTCGTACCAGAGATAAGCGATCGGACTCAGGGTCGCAGCCCCAGGACTACTTGTCCCGTAGCCGTACACGTTGTATCCGCAATCGGTGCCCACATTGCCAATATTGCATCTCGCCGCTCCCGTGTCGGTCACCGCAGGCAGGCTCCAGCCACTAAAGCCACCCACCGTCAGGTTGCTTGCCCAGGTCTTGGCAGCATCCCAGGTCATCGCGGTTTTCGCGTAGTTCCAGTCGCGCAGCCAAGTCATATTCAAATTCGGGTCGTACTCGAATACCGCAGAGGCATCGGTAGCGCCCACAGCGTTTCCGTTGATATCCCGACCTTGCAACGGTAACGGGCTCGCTGCTGCCAGACCCGCCGTTAAGCCCATCACCACTCCCACAATCGCTGCTACCCGCTTCATTTATTTGCTCCCTTTAGGAGGAATTTGATAGTCGTTACAAGTGCGCCTATCGCACCTGACAGCGTTCTATTAAGCGAATCGTGCCCGGCCGCTTAAAACCTTGTCCTCTGCAAAATTGGGGATGACCTCCCTGGCATATCAGTCTCGTCGAACGGTTATGAAGTAGGCTTTCGCTCCAGAAGCAGAAGCAATAGGCCAGTCGGTCGAAGCTGGTTCTGATACAGACAATTGGCCACTGGCCTAAGCAATGGCGGCTCTTGGCCAGAGCACCAACGGCTCGAAGGCTGATGCGCGGTGTGATTGGTTTTGCCGAGAATCACTGGGGCCGAGGGAAGTGCCGTATGCCCGATGGTCGCCACCTGCAAACGACCGCTTTCGCTCGGCGGCTATTTCTCGACGTAATCGCCGAACGACCGTTTACTGAGTGGACCGGCCGCTCGACTTGAAAGGCGCCTACGACTGCTTTGGGTCGAATTGCGACAGCCGCCCCTTCGGATTCATCGCCACAAAGCCGACATTGAAGGTCCGATGCCCGTAAGCTGCCGTTCGCCAGGGAGTCATTTCGACCCGAAGGCGCCGGCGGCAGGCATCGGAAGCTGACCCTGGCGTTGTCAGACCCCGACCAACTACAGCTCGCCCGCCTTGGGGCCAGGGGCTCAACACACTTCGGCCTCGACCGAAGCATCCCACGCGTCATCTGCTGCACAGTTGCACTCCAATCCATCTGTCCATGAGCGCACACGATGACCATCACCTGCTTCATCCGCTACCAGATTGACCCCTTCCAGCGCGACGCCTTCAAAGGCTACGCCGAAGCCTGGGGCCGCATCATTCCGCGATGCGGTGGCGAGCTTGTCGGCTACTTCCTGCCGCACGAGGGCAGCAACGATGTGGCCTGGGGCCTGATCGGTTTCGACAACATGGCAGCCTACGAACGCTACCGTGCAACGCTCAAGAGCGACGCCGAGGGGCGTGCCAACTTTGAGCGCGCACAGTCCGAGCGCTTCATTCTTCGCGAGGAGCGTACTTGGCTCGAGGATGTGAGTACGACACGCAACGTCGCGCGGCAGGTGACGCCGTGATTGCGGTCATCTTTGAAGTGGATCCGCGCCCCGGTGCAGCGCCGCGCTACTTCGAACTCGCCGCTGCGCTGAAAACCGATCTGGAGTCCATCGACGGCTTCATTTCAGTTGAGCGGTTCGAGAGCCTTGCGCGACCGGGACGATATTTGTCTCTGAGTTTCTGGCGCGATGAAGCTGCACTGCGCAGCTGGCGCTGCCACGGAATGCATCGCCAGGCTCAGCAGGAGGGCCGCAGTGATGTGCTCGCGGGCTACCGACTGCGGGTCGCCACGGTAGTGCGCGACTACGGGATGCTTGCACGCGATCAGGCACCCTCGGACTCGCTAAGCGCGCTACTCTGACATCCATGAGTACGCCCCACGAACCTCGCCTGGCCCGAGTGGCTGCCATCGTGGCCGACCCGGCGCGCTCTCGCATGCTGGCCTACCTGCTGTCCGGCGAATACGCCAGCGCGAGCGAACTTGCAAAGGCCGCATCGGTGACACCGGCCACCGCAAGTGGGCACTTGGGCAAGTTGCTGGATGCTCGATTCGTCGTCTGCGAGCCGAGGGGCCGTCACCGGTATTACCGGCTGGCTGATGCCGAGGTGGCGCATGCCCTGGAGGCCCTGGCGCTGATTGCGGAGCGCGATGGACACGATCGCGCGTGGGCCCATCCTGAGCGCAAACGCCTGCGCTTTGCGAGATGCTGCTACGGGCACTTGGCGGGGCAACTGGCGGTTACGGTGTTCGATGCACTTCAGCGCGAAGAACGCCTGACATCGGCGACCGACGGCTACGAACTGACCGAAGCTGGAATTCAGTGGCTCCAAGGGCTGGGGATGAATCCGGGTTCGCCGAGTGGACGGCGCCGATTCGCGTACCGCTGCCTGGATTGGTCAGAACGCCGCGATCACTTGGCGGGCCAATTGGCAGACGAGATCTACCAGCACTTCACCGAGGCTGGGTGGCTGCGCCGCGCTGCCGGTCGCGCCGTGGAAGTCACCGACATTGGCAAGCAGGAACTGCTGTCTCGCTTGAGATGACGACATCAAGCAGCGCCTGCGCGTGCGCGCCGCCGAGCACGGCCGCTCGATGGAGGAGGAGGCTCGCGACATCCTTCGCCGGGTCATGAGCGATACCACCTCGCCACGCGACCTGGCTGCGGCGATTCGTGCGCGCGTTGCGCCGGGGGCACGAGCCGACCTCGAACTACCGGCCCGCGAACCCATGCGTGAGAGCCATCCCAACCTGCAACATCATCGACCACGAGGGCTGTGGCATCGACTTGATCAACCCCTGGACATTCACCGCTCACCGATAAGCGGCCGCACCCCACAGACCTATTTGGGCAGATGCACTGCACCGCCGGCAGTGAGCGACTCAATTCGCGCGGCGTCGTAACCGAGCTCTTCGAGCACCTGCCGGCCGTGTTCGCCCAGCCAGGGCGCCGGTTGCGGCACATGGGCTTCGCCGCCCTTGAAGCGTGCCGCGCCACGCAGCAGACGCACCCGACCGAGCTCGCCATGATCGACTTCGACGATGCTGTCGTTGTGCAGGACCTGCGGATCGGTCAGCACGTCGTCATGCTCGTTGACGCGCCCGATCGGTGTGCCGGCGGCGCGCATGCGGGCCACGCACTCGTCGGTGTCTTGTTGCGCGGCCAGCGGCTCGAAGATTGCCCTGAGTTCGGGGCCGTGGCGCGCGCGCATCGGCGTGGTGGCAAAGCGCGGGTCCTCGGCGATTGAAGGGTCGCCGAAGCCTTCGCACATCGATTCGAACTCGTCCTGCTGCGGGGCCATGATTGCGACGAAGCCGTCGCGGGTCTTGTAGGGCCGCATGGTCATGCCGACGCGCGGAAAGCGATCGGGTGGTGAGTCCATGAAGAGGTGGTTGTACATCGCATCCGGCCACTGGAAGGCGAGTGCGGCATCGAGCATCGAGACCTCGACCCGACCGCCCTTTCCAGTGCGGCTGCGCGCGAGCAGGGCTGCGGTGACCGCTTGCGCGGCGGTCAGGCCGGTGAGCTTGTCGCACAGCAGGGTCGAGACCAGCGCCGGGTCCTGGGTCTCGCGTTCGCGGTGCGACGCACACATGCCCGAGACCGCCTGGATGACCGCGTCATAGACCCGCCCCTCGGCATAAGGGCCGGTCTGGCCGAAACCGGTGATCGACAGATTGACCAGCGTCGGATTGAGGGAGGCCAGGGTTTCGGCGCTGAAACCGAGCCGGTCCATGGCACCCGGCCGGAAGTTTTCGACCAGTACATCGGCGCGGCGAATCAGGTCGGTGAGGACCTCGCGGGCTGCGGGCTGCTTGAGGTCGAGGACGATCGAGCGCTTGCCGCGATTGGCGGCGATGAAGGTGGCCGACATCTGACCCTTGGCCGGTCCGATGCGCCGGCTCAGGTCGCCGCCAGGGGTTTCGACCTTGATTACTTCGGCGCCCTGGTCAGCCATGATCGCGGTGGCGATCGGGCCGGAGACCACGGCTGACAGGTCGAGGACCCGGATGCCTTCAAGAGGTTTCATGGCGTGTTTGCCTGTAGGGATCAGAGCTTGACCAGGTTGCCGCGGCAGCTCAATTCGGGCTCCAGGCATTGCCCGGGAAGGCGGGGTCTGCAAAGTTGGGCGCCATCATGCGGTAGGACGTGTAGGCGGCAGGGTCGGTATTGATGAATTCGACATTCATGCCAGTGCAGCCGCATCCGATGACGAGCACAAGGGCAGCGAGAGTGAGGCCGGTGCAGCGGCGCAGTGTGTGGGTCATGTCACCATCCTGATTCAAGCCCGCAAGGTTAACCCATACCGGATTCGGACAATCAACCTGTCGGGGGCGGCGTAAGATCATCAGTCCCGGCTGCGCCGTTTCCGTCAATGCACATTGCACAGTGCCCGTACAAGGGCCTTCGACCATGCTGTCATTGCCCGTCGATCTCGGCATCATTGAAGGCTACTATGGCCGACCCTGGAGCTGGCCGCAGCGCTCGCAGGTGATTGCAACGCTCGCGCCGCACGGCTACCGCTTTTTTCTGTATGCGCCCAAGGCGGCCGGCCTCTTGCGACGGGGCTGGCGCGATCCGGTGCGCGAATCCGACCTCGATGATCTGGCAGCGTTTGCCGGGCACTGCCGCTCGTTGGGGGTGCGCTTCGGTGTCGGCCTGTCACCTCACGAATTCGACGACGCCCCCGACAGTGCCGACTGGGGCCGGCTGGCAGCGCGCCTGCAACTGCTCGACTCGGCGGTCGGCATCGATGAACTCGCGCTGCTCTTTGACGATATCCGCGGCGATGATCCGATGCTCGCTGCCCGTCAGGCCACCATCGCGGCCTTCGTGGGCGAGCGAACCCGTGCCGGGCGCCTCTTGGTCTGTCCGAGCTATTACAGCGACGATCCGGTGCTCGATCGGGTGTTCGGTCAGCGCCCGTCGGGCTATCTGGAGCAGCTGGGGCGCCTGCTCGATCCGGCGGTGGCGGTCTTCTGGACCGGCGAGGAAGTGTGTTCGCGCGAATACAGCGGGGCGCATCTGCGCGAGCTGGCTGGCAGGCTTGGGCGAAAGCCGTTGCTCTGGGACAACTATCCGGTTAACGACGGCCAGCGCATGTCCCAATCGCTGCACCTGCGCGCCTCGACCGGCAGACCGGCGGCCAATGCACCGCTGCTGGCGGGTCATGCGATCAACCCCGCGCTGCAGCCGGTTCTGGGATGCATTCCGGCGATCACGCTGGCCTCACGCTATTGGCTGGGTGACGACCGATATGCCTATGGTTCGGCGCTTCGTCAGGCCAGCCGCGAGGTGCTTGGCGAGACACTGGCCGAACAGGTGGTGGGTGATCTGATTGCCCTGCAGGACACCGGCCTCGATCGCCTGGGCGAGCAGGCTGCGGCGCTGCGCGCACGCTATGCCTGCATCGACCACGATGCTGCCCGCGAGATCGTGGCCTGGCTCGACGGTGCCTGGCGGATCACCGACGAGATCGTGCGGACCCAGTAGCCGGCTGCAGCGCGTCGCTCAGGCCGCTGGCTTGACCCAGGTAAACACGCGCATCGGCGGAATATTGAACAACTCCCATTCCCGCTTGGGTTCGCCAAGATAAGGAATGGTGCGATCGGCCACGCGCGGCGTCCATTGGTAAGCGACGAAGCGACCGCCCGGAGCCAGCGAGGCGGCGATGGCGGCGGCAATCCGGTCACCGACCTCAACCGGCATGGTCGAAAACGGGATGCCCGAGATGATTGCATCGGGCGCCGGCAGGCGATGAGCAGCGATCAGTTCGACCAGATTTTCGGCGCTGGTGCATTCGGATTGCAGGCGCGCGTCGATCACATTGCGGCGCAGATGCTCGTGGCAATCGGAATTCATCTCGATGGTGAGCAGCCGGGCCTTCGGCGGCATCCGGGAAAGCAGGACGCGGGTGCTGCCGCCGGTACCGGGGCCGAGTTCGACGACGCACTTCGCTTCACTCAACCGTGCGTTATCGACAGCCCGCCCGATCAGCCGCTTTGAGCTCGGCACGATGGAGGCGATTGCATTCGGTTCGCGCAGGAAGGCTTTGAGAAATTGAAGCGAATCCGCGAAACCGCTTGCGGTTGAAGGTGACAGAGATGAGGCCGGGTTCTCGAGTTGACGCATGCTGGCTCCTGAAAAGTGACTGCAATTTACGACCATTGCAGTCTGAAGACAATCGTCCAGAATGCCATCCGAAGATGACGGTTTTGCTGTGCCCGGTTTTCAGTTGAGCAGCAGCCCGCAATCGGCGTCGAGTTCGTCGGCGCTGGCTGCGAGAGGGTCGCGCGGTGACAGTCTGTGGGCCAAGACGAGCCTTGCGAGCGTGGCCCGCTGCGGCAGTCGGGCATGGCGCGCCTCCCAGCGCAGTCCGGCCATGGTCACCACGTGGTACAGGCCGGAGGCCGCCTGACGGGCCAGATGCGCATGGTCACCGGCGGCGGCATCGGCGGCCAGCGCGAAGGCGCGCTCGATCACCCGGGCTTGCGCGGCCGCGATCTCGGGGCCGGCCGGATCGCCATCGGCGATCAGGGCATCGACATGCGCACGCAGCGCCGGCAGCGCGTTGTCGCGCCGGATGGCGCGCAGGACGTCGAGCGCGACGATGTTGCTGGTGCCCTCCCAGATTGAGCCGAGGTGCGAATCGCGCAGCAGTCGGGCGTCGGACCATTCCTCGATGTAGCCGCAGCCGCCGCGCACTTCCATCGCGTCGCCGGTAACCCGCCGCGCATCGCGGCAGGCCCTGAACTTGATCAGCGGCGTGAGGATGCGTGCCAGCGCAGCGGCACCGGCTTCGCCGGCGTCGGAGCGGGCCAGCGCGCTCGCAGTCTGAAAGACTATGGTGCGGGCCTGCTCGGTCGGCAGCATCATCTTGAGCAGTTGACGGCGCATCAGGGGCAGCTCGATCAGCGGCTTGCCGAAGGCCGCCCGGTGCCGGGCCACATGCAGCGCTTCGGTGAGTGCACGGCGCATCAGTCCGGCTGCCCGAACGCCATTGGACAGGCGCGAGTTGTTGACCATGTCGGCCATCTGCTGAAAGCCGCGACCGCGCTCGCCGACCAGCCAGGCGGTGGCGCCTTCGAGGCGGATCTCGCCGCTGGCCATCGAACGCGTGCCGAGCTTGTCCTTGAGGCGCAGGATGCGATAGCTGTTGGGCGTGCCATCGGGCAGGGTGCGCGGCAGCAGAAAGAGCGAGACGCCTTTGAGGCCGGGGTGGGTGTCGGGCGATTCGCTGCGGGCCAGCACCATGGCAAAACCGGCGTCCGGGTTGGAGCAGAACCACTTGTCGCCCTGCAGCGCCCAGCTCGCGTCCGGGCGCTGCTGCGCAAGAGTGGCGGTGCTGGCCACATCCGACCCCGCGCCCTGCTCGGTCATGAACATCGCACCCTGGTGCAGGGCATCGAAGTCGAGGGCGGTGAGCAGCGGCAGGCAGCGTTCGATGAGTTCGGGCTCGCCATAGCGGCGCAGCGTGCGGGCGAGCGAGTCGGTCATCGAGACCGGGCAGCACAAACCGAATTCGGCCTGCACCAGCAGATAGGTCAGGGCATATTTGGCGGCAGCCGGCATGAGCTGCGGCCAGCCGAGCACGCCCGGGCGATGCGACATCGCCGCCAGACCGAGATCGCAATAGGCGATGCGCTCCATCTCGACATAGGCCGGATGCTTGATGACCCGCGATTCGTCGGCACCGCGCCGGTTGCGCACCGACAGGGTCGGCGGGTGCTTGTCGCTGATCGAGGCGAGCTCGTCGAGCGGCCCGCCGGCCAGCGCCCCGAGCCGGTCGAAATGCGGCTCGAGATGCGCAAAAAGCGCCGGTGGCAGATAGAGCCCGAAGAGCGCTGCGGCCATCGGATCTGCCCGATAGAGGTTGCTGCCGCGGGCATCGGGAATGGCATCGGCGCCGACCGCCGCGGGGGCGGTTGCTTGAGCCGGGCTGCGAGGGCTGCTCAGGTCCATCGTCGGGTCCGCCTCAGTCGACGATCGCGCCCGAGGCCTTGACGATCGGGCCCCAGCGGTCACGGTCGGTCTTGATGACCTTGGCGAACTCGTCGGAGGTGCTGGTCCATTGCTCGAAGCCGGCGGCCGACATGCGCTGACGAATCTCGGGCGAGCGGATCGCCTGGATCAGGGCCTCATTGAGTTTCTGGGCGATCGGCTTGGGGATGCCGGCCGGCCCGACGATGCCGAACCACAGATCGCTGCCGACATCTGAAAAGCCTTTGACGCCGGACTCGGCCATGGTCGGGACCTGCGGGTAATAGGGTGAACGCTTGTCGCTGCTGACCGCGAGCACGCGCACCCGGCCGGCGTTGACCGAGGGCATCGCGGTGATCGGAATGTCGAACATGAAAGTGATGTTGCCGGCGATCACGTCGGCCAGTGCCGGCGCGCTGCCCCGATAAGGAATGTGCTGCATCGGTGCGCCGGTGACCACCTTCAGCGCTTCGCCCGAGAGGTGGTTGGACGAACCATTGCCGGCCGAGCCGAAGGTGACCTTGCCGGGATTGGCTTTGGCATAGGCCACCAGTTCGGCAACCGTGGTGACCGGAATTTTCGGATTGACCACCAGCACGTTCACATAGCGCACGGCCAGCGTGAGCGGGGTGAAGTCGCGGGTGGTGTCGTGCGGCAGGCGCGCGCCGTAGAGGTGCGGATTGATCGAGTGCGTACCGGTGGTGGCCAGGCCGATGGTGTAGCCGTCGGGCGCCGACTTGGCGATGCGGTCCATGCCGATCGAGGCGCCGGCACCCGGAATGTTCTCGACGACCACCGGCTGACCCAGGATCTCGGAGAGTTTTTGCGCGACCGGCCGGGAAAACGAGTCGGTCGGGCCGCCGGGGGGGAAGGGCACGATCCAGCGCATCGGCTTGTTGGGGAAGGTGGCGGCGGTCTGGGCACTTGCCGGTTGCGGCAACAGCCCTGCGCCCATTGCACCCATTGCACCTATTGCGCCAAGCGCAGAGGCGCTCAGCGAGCGGACCACGGCGCGGCGGGTCTGGTGGACTGGTGGCTGATCGGCTTCCCGGGTAAGGGCTTGGTTCAATCGGCTCATCTTCGCTTGCTTTTCAATCACGAGTGTCTCCTGTCGGTTTGCGGTGTCGGGCTGGCGTGCGCTCTGGTCATTCGAAGGGCAGCTCATCCCACCAGGGGTAAAAGCTCGGCATGTCGGTCGAGACCTTGTTCGGGAACATCGGGGCCCGCTTGTCGAGGAAGGCGGCGACGCCTTCGCGCACATCGGCCGACTGGCCGCGCGACTGGATCGCCCGGCTGTCGATGCGGTGCGCCATCATCGGATCGGCGGCGCTGGCCATGCGCCACAGCATCTGGCGGGTCATGGCAACCGACACCGGTGCGGTGTTGTCAGCGATCTCGCGGGCGAGCGCGCGGGCAGCCGGCATCAGATCCTCCGGGGCATGCAGCGATCGGACCAGCCGCTCGCGATGGGCTTCAGCCGCGTCGAAGACCCGGCCGGTGAAGCACCACTCGAGCGCCGCCTGCATGCCGACCAGCTTGGTGAGGAACCAGGTCGAGGCCGCCTCGGGGGTGATGCCGCGGCGCGCAAACACGAAGCCGAAGCGTGCGCCGGTCGAGGCCATGCGGATGTCCATCGGCAACTGCATGGTCATGCCGACACCGACCGCGGCACCATTGATGGCACCGATCACCGGCTTGAGGCTGCGAAAGATGCGCAGGGTGACCAGGCCGCCGCCGTCGCGATAGACGTCGCCCACCCGGGTCTCTTCGCGCGAGGCTTCGGCGCGATTGGCGTAGTCGAAGGTCTTGCCGCCGGCCGACAGGTCGGCACCGGCACAGAAGGCACGCCCCGCGCCGGTCACGATCACTACCCGGACCGCATCGTCGGCGTCGGTGGCATCGAAGGCCGCGATCATGTCGTCACGCATCTGCGTGGTGAAGGCATTCATCTTCTCGGGACGATTGAGGGTGATCGTGGCGATGCCGTCGGTCACGTCGTAGAGCAGGGTTTCGAAGCTTGGGGTGGGCATGGCAGGGGTCTCCGGATGAGTGGCGGATCGTCGGATGCGATCGTCTCAATCGACGATTATCGCCGGTTTGTGCGTCGATGCGCCCGAGGGCGGGCGCTTGCGACCCGGGCTGGCTACACTTCGGGCTTTGATTCAGAACCTTGCAGGGAGTATCAGCGATGAGCATCAACAGACTCGGCGTCATCGGCGCCGGCACCATGGGCAACGGCATTGCTCAGGCTTGCGCGGTCAGCGGCATCGAGGTGGTGATGGTCGACATCGCTCAAGCGGCGGTCGACAAGGGTCTTGCGACCGTGGCGGGCAGCCTGGAGCGGCTGGTCAAGAAGGAAAAAATGACCGACTCCGATCGCAATGCGGCGCTGGCACGCATTCGCGGATCGGTGAGCTATGACGATCTCAGGGGCCTGCCGCTGGTGATTGAAGCGGCCACCGAGAACGAGCCGATCAAGGTCAAGATTCTGAAGCAGCTCGACGGCCTGCTGTCGGCCGATGCGATCATCGCCACCAATACCTCGTCGATTTCGATCACTCGGCTGGCGGCCTCGACCCAGCGCGCCGACCGCTTTATCGGTCTGCATTTTTTCAATCCGGTGGCGATGATGGCGCTGGTCGAACTGATTCGCGGCCTGCAGACCAGCGACGAGACGCTGGCGGCAATGCAGTCGCTGGTGTCGCGGCTCGGCAAGACCCCGATCACCGTGCGCAATTCGCCGGGCTTCGTGGTCAACCGCATCCTGGTGCCGATGATCAATGAAGCCTTCTTCGTGCTCGCAGAAGGTATGGCCAGCGCCGAAGACATCGATGCCGGCATGAGACTCGGCTGCAATCAGCCGATCGGGCCGCTGGCGCTGGCCGACCTGATCGGCCTCGATGTGGTGCTGGCAGTGATGGAGGTCTATGTGACCGAATTCGCCGACTCGAAGTACCGGCCCTGTCCGCTGCTCAAGGAAATGGTCGCGGCAGGGCGCCTGGGTCGCAAGACCGGCCGCGGCGTCTACACTTATTGATCCGCTCTTATTGACCCGCTCAAACTGCCCACTTCAGCGCCAACGCCGGCGCCAACTCCAGGAGCCCACCATGATGTCCACATCCGCTGCTGCAACGCTTCCGATCGATCGCGCCGCCTTCGAGGCAAGGCTGGTGCGCGAGGGTTATCTCGAGTCGGAGGTCAAGGTCGTCGAAGCCGGCAAAGTGAACGGCGAGCACAGCCACGACTTTGACGTGCTCGCGCTGGTGCTCGACGGTGAAGCCACGATCGCCTGCGGCCCGGTGCCGCAGACGTTTCGGGCGGGCGATATCGTCGAAGTGGCGGCGGGTGTGGTGCACACCGAGCATTACGGCCCGCAGGGATACACCTTCCTGGTGGGTCGCCGCCGGCGCGCCTGAGTCAGGGCTGGCCTGAGCTGATCGGGCCAGCCCGGCGCCGATCCGCTCCGATCCGCTCCGATTCGCGCCCGGCCGGGCCGAGCGGCCCGCTCAGTCGGTCGCGACGATCACCTTCCCGACATGGCTCATCGACTCGGTCGCCTCATGGGCGCCGGCAATGTCGTCAAGCGCGAAGGTCTTGTAGAACTGGTGGCGCAGGCTGCCCGCCTCGAGCGCGCGGGTGATCCAGGCGGCGGCCTCGTCATGGGCGGTGCGTGACATCGCATACACCAGCACGAAGCGCGCGGTGAGGTCTTTCGACAGCATCGGCCAGAAGGGCAGCGAGGGGTCCGGCACCGCATCGGAGGCATAGCTTGCGATCACGCCGCCGGTCCTGAGCGCGGCCACATTGGTGGCCAGGTTGGCGCCGAAGGCAACCTCGACCACCCGGTCGACTCCGCCCTGCGCACCGGTGATCTCGGCAAGGCGTTGCGCGACCGGCTGGTTGCGATAGTTGATCACCTCATGGGCACCGGCCTCGCGGGCGCGCTCGGCCTGCTCGTCGCGGCTGACGGTGGCAATCACGCGGGCACCTTCGAGGCGGGCGATCTGCACGGCATACCAGCCGACCGATCCTGCGCCGCCGGTGACCAGGACCGTCTTGCCGGCGACCGGGCCATCGGCCATCACGCAGCGGTGTGCGGTCATCGCCGGAATGCCCATGCAGGCACCGGCCTCGAAGGCGGTGTTCTCGGGCAGCCGTACCGCCTTGTGCTCGGGCACGACCGAGTATTGCGCAGCCGTCCCCCAGAAGCGGCCGAGCGTGGCCTCGTAGACCCAGACCCGCTCGCCGATGCGCGCACTCGGCACGCCCGTGCCGACCGCGTCGATGATGCCGGCGCCATCCTGATGCGGGATCACGAGCGGAAACGGCATCACGACATTGCCGCGGTGCCCGCCACGCTGCTTGGTGTCCGACGGGTTGACCGCGGACCGGTGGATCCGCACGCGGACTTCGCCCGCGGCCGGCTCGGGTGTCGGGCGTTCGCCCACGGTCAGCACCTCGCGTGCGGGTCCCTTGCGCTCGTACCAGGCGGCTTTCATGGCGTGTTCCTCAGAGTGGTGGTGATCGGGCGCGAATGTACGCCCGGCAGATGACAATGACGGCGTGCAGGCCTGCGCTGGGGGCAGGGTTGCGAGCGCAACCCGGTCTGCTTCGGGTCAGACCAGGGCGAGCGCGGCGACCGGATAGAACTGCCCGAGCCCGGTGGTGATCGCCTCGAGCAGAGCGCGACCTCGCGCCAGCGGGGCATCGAGCAGCAGGAAATGGTCGAAGGTATCGACGCTGACAAGGGTTGCTCGAAGCGGCTCGCGCGGACTGTCGGAGCGTTGCAGATCGGCGCGGTCATGCGATTCGAGCTCGACCAGGCGAAGGGCATCGCGTTCGCGTGCGGCGCGCGATCGGCCGCAGGTCTCGACCACCGACAGCGCGACCGCAGTCTGTCGGCTTCGACCGAGCGGCGGCACCCGGCCCAACCCGCTTGGCTCGGCGGTGCACAGCTCGCGCAACTGTGCGGCCAGCAGATCGGCATCGACACCGGCCTGCAGGCGCAGGGTGATGCGGTGGCTGTCGAAGGTCGCAGACAGTGGCCGGTGGTCGTGGGTGTACATGGCCGCCACAGTCGCACAGGCTGTGCGGCCAGGCTGTGAAGGAATGCGTCTTCAGGCTGTCGACTCACAGGCCTGCAGGGCCGATCCCGACAGCCGGCGGCCCGATTCATTACCGGGCGCGGCGCTTGAACGGCAGGCTGCTGGTGAGGCCGCCGTCGACCGCGATCGCCTGGCCGTTGACATAGGAGGCATCGTCGCTGGCCAGAAACAGCGCCATCGCGGCGATCTCCTGCGGCAGGCCGAAGCGCTGCAGCGGGTTGATCTGACCGAGCTTGTCCTGGCTGCCGGCGGCTCGTGCCCGATCGAAGATCGGCCGTGTCATGCCGGTTTCGATCAGACCGGGGCAGATTGCATTGACCCGCACGCCGGTGCCCCAGTAGGTGTTGGCGCCGGTCTGCACCAGGCTCACCACACCGGCCTTGCTGGCGCTGTAGGGATTGCCGCCGGCGTTGGCACGCAGCCCGGCGACCGACGCGGTGCAGATGATCGAGCCCCGCCCCTGCGCCGCCATGTGCGCACCGGCATGCTTGAGCGCAAGAAACGGGCCGATCAGATTGACCCGCAGGACTTCCTGCCACTGGGCAACCGTCTGCTCGGACATCGGTACGTCGCCGCCGCTGATGCCGGCGTTGGCATAGAAAACCTCGAGGCCGCCGAGCTCGGCGACCGCACGCGCCACCACCGACTGCACGTCGGTTTCGTTACCGACATCGGCGGCTGCCGCGATCGCCTTGCCGCCGTCGGCGACGATCATGGCCACCGTCTCGCTGACCGACTCGATGTTCTTGTCGACCGCCAGCACGCTTGCGCCTTCGGCGGCAAAGAGTCGCGCCGAGGCCCGTCCGATGCCGCTGCCGGCGCCGGTCACGATCGCCCGTTTTCCGGCCAGCCGCTTGCCGGCGTGCGCCGGGTCGCCGCCGATCGCGGTGCCGCCTGAGTGACTCGCTGAAGGGCTGGATGAAGGGCTGGATGAAGGGCTGGATGAGGCAGCGCTTGTGTGATCTCCAGGATTCGTCGCCATGTCAACCTCCGTCTTGTCAGGCCCTGTACGATACCGGGATGAATCCTTCCAGCCAAAGCAACGCCCTCAGCGACGCAGAGATCGAGACGCTCGAAGAGCGGCTGTCTGCGATCGATCCCGATGATTCGATGGCCGTCGAGGAGTTCGATGGCTTTTGCGCGGCGCTCGCGTGTTCGCCCGAGCCGATCGCACGCGAGGAGTGGCTGCCGCTGGTGCTCGGCGAGTCCGATCGTGCCGAGCGCGCGCTGCGCGGCGAAGGCGACGATGCCTCGCTGCTGCGGCTCATCGACCGCCATCGCGAATCGGTGGCCGCCATGCTCTTCGAAGGCGAGGGTTTTGCGCCGATCCTGGCCTACGACGACGATGGCCGTGCCTGGGGCAATGCCTGGGCGATCGGCTTTGCGCGCGGAATGTCCTTGCGCCCGGATGCCTGGTCGGCGCTCGAGGACGACGACGACTATGCCGATGCGCTTGAACCGGTCATGCGCCTGCTGGCCGATGCCCAGCGCAGCATGGAAGAAGATGACGATGAGTCGGATGAGGTCGTCGGCGACGATTACGACGACGAGGGCACCGACTACGAGCCGATTGCCGACAGCGAGCGCGAGGCGGTGATCCATCAGATGCTCGACGGCATGCAGGATGTCTACGACTTCTTTGGTGATGCCCGGGCGCGCGCCTTGTCGCCGGCGACGGTGCGTCGGGATCAGCCCAAGGTCGGCCGCAACGACCCCTGCCCGTGCGGCAGTGGTCGCAAGTTCAAAAGCTATTGCGGTGCCGACAAGGCCGGCTGATTTCCTGATAACGAAAGGCGCGCGTCGCTCGCCCGGCACCTGGCCCGGCTAGACTGCGACCATGCAAGACGGCATCGATTCGCGCTACGCTTGGCTCAGGCTGTCGGTCACGCTCGCGCTCATGACCATCGGCGCGACCGGCATGTTCGTCATCAGCGTGGCGCTGCCGGCGGTGCAGGCCGACTTCGGCATCGATCGCTCCAGCGTCTCGAGCGCCTACACGATGCTGATGATCGGCTTCGGCCTCGGCGGCATCCTCATGGGGCGCCTGGCTGACCGGTTCGGTGTCGCGGTGCCGGTAGCCATCGGCGCCGTCGGTCTGGGAGGCGGTTTCATCGCGGCCGGGCTGGCGCCGGGCATCGTCTCCTTCGGCATCGTGCACGGCCTGCTGATCGGTCTGCTTGGCACCTCTGCCACGTTTTCGCCGCTGGTGGCCGATACCTCCCTGTGGTTCGAGCGGCGTCGTGGCCTGGCGGTGGCGATCTGCGCCAGCGGCAACTATCTGGGCGGGGCCTTCTGGCCGCCGATCGTTCAGCACTTCATCGAAACCGTCGGCTGGCGACAGACCTATATCGGCATCGGCGTGATGTGCCTGCTCACGATGCTGCCGCTGGCACTGCTGTTGCGCCGCCGCCCCCCGGGCGTCGTCGATTCAGCACCAGCCGCTCAGGGCAATACCGCTGCCGCGCCGGCGGCGGCCGCTTTGCCGTCGCAGGCCGCGCAGGTCGGGCAGACAGGACAACTGGGGCAGGCCGGGCCGCTGCGCCCGCTCGGCATGTCGCCTGCTGCCTTGCAGACCCTGCTGTGCATTGCCGGCGTCGCCTGTTGTGTCGCGATGGCCATGCCGCAGGTCCATATCGTGGCCTATTGCAGTGACCTCGGTTTCGGGCCGGCACGCGGCGCGCAGATGCTGGCGCTGATGCTCGGATTCGGCGTCATCAGCCGGCTGGCTTCGGGCTGGATCTCCGATCGCATCGGCGGACTGCGCACGCTGCTGCTCGGCTCGATCCTGCAGGGCCTGGCGCTGCTGCTCTTTCTGCCCTTCGACGGGCTGGCGTCGCTCTATGTGATCTCGGCGCTCTTTGGCCTCTTCCAGGGCGGCATCGTGCCCTCATACGCCCTGATCGTTCGCGAAAACTTTCCGGCTTCCGAGGCTGGCGGTCGTGTCGCCGTGGTCATCAGCTCAACGCTGCTTGGCATGGCGCTGGGCGGCTGGATGTCGGGCGCGGTCTTCGATTACACCGGCTCCTATCACGCGGCCTTCATCAACGGCGTCGCCTGGAACCTGCTGAACCTGACCATTGCGGTGCTGCTGCTGCGTCGGGCGATGCGCATGCCCGGACGAGGCTTGCCGCCGGTCGCGGCGATGGCCTGAGGCTGCGACCCTATTTGCCGTTGACCGTCGACGGGTTTGCGACAGGTTTGACTGCAATATTGAGCGGCGTCGCGGCAGCGGCGTTGGCAACCGAGATGCCGCCACCGGTACCGGTCGAGGCAGGGGTGTCAAGTTCGGAGCCTGCGCCGCCGCATCCGGTCAGCGCGGCAACCATGGCGATCACGCCCGCCCTCAAGACACAAATTAGAAACAATTTCATGCAGCGACTGTAACCGCCGGGGGCTCCCGGCGGGTTGCCGTCTGGAGCGTGCGGTCAACCGTCGTTCAGTCGCCTCGTCGCCTTTGACGGGTGGTCGAGAGCTCGCCAGGTCGCCGGTTCTCCGGGCCGTCAGCCGGGTCGGTAAAGCGCTGCGGCGATCAGCCCGAAAAAGGTATCGGTCTGATCGGCATGCAGCCATCGGGAGGCCACCACCAGCTGGCGTTCCGGGTCGATCCAGGTGACATGGCCGCCCGCGCCGATCATGAAGCAGCTCGAGGCGCTGGCTGCAGGGTAGACCGGCTTGGGCTGGCGATTGAGCCAGGTCAGCATGCCGTAGAAGGGGGCAATCGGGCAGGGCGTGAGCATGCGCTCGATCCAGGCCGACGAGATCAGTGATCTGCCCTGCCACTGACCGCGCTGCAGCATCAGCTGGCCGATACGGGCCTGGTCGCGGGCCGAGATCGAGACGCCGCCGCCCCAATGGGTGCCGCCCGGCACTGACTGCACGCGCCGGGTTTTGCCGCTGGCATCGGGCAGCTCGATGAAGCTGTCGTCATAGCCCACCCATTGCCAGCTGGAGGTTGCGCCCAGCGGCTGCATGATGGCCTCGCGAAAGACCTCGGGCAGCGGCCGGCCGAACAGATGCAGCAGCGCCAGCGACAGCTGGTTGATGCGCACATCGTTGTATTCCCAGAAACTGCCGGGCGCTTGCAGCGGCCGGGCATCGCCCTTCCTGCCGGTGGCCGGCGCGCCGCCGAAAGCCACCGTGCGATAGCGGTCGACCTGATCCGGAATACCGAAGCAACGGCCTTCCCATTCGCTGGTCTGCTGCAGCAGCTGGGTCCAGGTGATCGGTGCGTTGTGCGGTGAGCCGAAGCCGATATCTGTCTGAATGTGAGCGCCTACTGGCGCGTCAGGGTCAGGCAGCAAGCCGCGGTCGTGCGCGATGCCGGCCAGCAGCGCGAGATAGGTCTTGGCAATGCTGAAGGTCAGGTCGGCCCGGTCGGGTTCGCCCCAGGACGCGATCTCGACACCCCGATGCAGGATCGAGCCGCTGGCCGGGCCGCGCGCATGGACCGGCCCTCGCAGGCGGTTGTAGGGCGGCGGGTCGGCAAGATGGATGCCCCAGTTCGCCGGATCAGCCGCCGGGTCGCGGGCCCAGGGTGTTTCGTGGGCGGCGGCAAACGCGATCGCCTGAGCCAGCCAGGCGTCGCGAACCGCCAGATCGGACGGGTTGGCGTCGGCTGCAGGATTGGCGTCGGAGTTGGCGTCGGACGGGCCGGCAGCAGTGGCCGCAGGGGTGGCGGAGGGCGGGATGGTCGTCATCAGACGATCCTATACGATGTCGCGAAGGCTGAATGTCAAAGCCGTCTGGTCAGCAACAAGGCACGTACGAAGAGGAGTCGCACCATGCAGCACCCTGCCCCATCATCCGCCCCGGCCAGCTCCCCGGCAGTTGGTGATTTCGCTTCTGTCGCCCGCGGCCACACTCTGGGCGACCTGTTGCGGCGCAGCGCCGCCCGCCTGCCCGACAAGCCCGCGATCCGCTGCGGCGCCACGGCCTGGACCTATCGAGAGTTCGACGTAGTGGTCAACCGGCTGGCCAACGGTCTGGCCGCCGGGCAGGCCGGCCTGCCGGTTGGCGCCGGTGACCGGGTCGCGGTGCTCTCGCGCAACTCGCATACCTTTGCGGCGATCCGCTTTGCGCTCGCCCGGCTGGGCGCGGTACTGGTGCCGATCAACTTCATGCTCAATGCCGATGAAGTTGCCTACATCTTGCGTCATTCGCAGGCCCGCCTGCTGGCGGTCGGCCCCGACATGGTGTCACTTGGCGAGTCTGCGGCCGCCCGCGATACCGCTGTCGAAAAAATCGTCTGGCTCGATGGCGAAGATCCGGCCGACAAGCCGGGCGCCCTGGTCGGCTTCGATCAGCTGCTGGCGGCAACGACACAGGCGCCGGCGGTGGCACTCGACTCGCGAATGCTCGCTCAGATCATCTATACCAGCGGCACCGAGTCGCTGCCCAAGGGCGCGATGCTGACCCACGAGGCGGTCTGCTGGGAGTATGTGAGCTGCGTGGTCGAAGGCGAGATCGCCGAGGCCGACACGCTGCTGCACGCGCTGCCGCTCTATCACTGCGCGCAGCTTGATGTCTTTCTGGGTCCGGCAGTCTATGTGGGCGCGAGCAGTGTCATTACCGGCAAACCCACGCCCGACAACATCCTCAGCCTGCTGGCGGCCGATCGCATCAATTCGTTTTTTGCGCCGCCGTCGATCTGGATCGCGCTGCTGCGCTCGCCGGCCTTCGATGCCACCGACCTGTCGGCGCTGCGCAAGGGCTACTACGGCGCAGCGATCATGCCGGTGGCGGTGCTCAAGGAGATTGCGCAGCGCTTGCCGCAGATCCGGCTGTGGAATTTCTACGGCCAGACCGAAATCGCACCGCTGGCCACCGTGCTCAAGCCCGAGGACCAGATGCGCAAGGCCGGCTCGGCCGGGCGTGCTGTCCTCAATGTCGAGACCCGCGTGGTCGACGACGCGATGCAGGACGTCAGGATCGGTGAGATCGGCGAGATCGTGCACCGCTCGCCGCAGCTGCTCACCGGCTACTTCAACGACCCCGAGCGCACCGCAGCGTCGTTCGAGGGCGGCTGGTTTCACAGCGGCGATCTGGCGGTCATCGATGACGAGGGCTACATCACCGTCGTCGACCGAAAGAAAGACATGATCAAGACCGGCGGCGAGAATGTTGCCTCGCGCGAAGTTGAAGAGGCGGTCTATCGCCTGGACGGCGTCTCGGAGGTGGCGGTCATTGGCCTGCCGCATCCCTACTGGATCGAGGCGGTCACCGCCTGCGTCGTGGTCAAGGCCGGCCAGGCGCTCAGCGAGGAGCAGGTTATTGCGCACTGCCGCTCGCAACTGGCCACCTTCAAATCGCCCAAGAAGGTGGTCTTCGTCGATGCGCTGCCCAAGAATCCAAGCGGCAAGATCCTCAAGCGCGAATTGCGCAACCGGTTCGAAGACCTGCTGAAGGACCTGCCCGCCGAGAACCGATGATCAGGCCGCAGCCTGATACACCGCCTGCTTCATCGCAAATGAGAACGGGTGCCAGAAGGCGGTATCGCGCTGGGCCATGACGACGCCGGCCAGACCCCGGCGCGGATTGATCCACCAGTGGGTGCCGGCCATGCCGCCCCACTGGAACTCACCGACCGAATCGGGCGGATCGATGCTCGATACGCTCAATGACACTGCGCCGCCCAGCCCGTAGCTCTTGCCAGTCACCGGCTTCGGAAACCCGGTGAAAACCCCTTGCGGCAGATGCGACTGCATCATCAGCGCAAGCGTCTCGGGGCGCAGCAGGGTCGGCCCGCCCGGGATCAGGCTGCGGATCAGCGCGATGGTATCGGGCAGGGTCGAGACCAGCCCGCCGCCGCCCGACAGGCGCGTGGCCGCCTTCTCGAAGGCGCCGGCATAAGGAATGTCGTCGACGCGGGTCAGCCCCGGCTTGAGCGGCCTGGTCAGGCTCGCGCCGCGGTAATAGGCGACCAGCCGCGAGCGCTGCGCCGACGGGATCGCAAAGCCGGTGTCGACCATGCCCAGCGGCTCGAAGATGCGCGCACTCAGAAAGACATCGAAGGGCTGGCCGCTCACCACTTCGACCAGACGGCCGAGCACGTCAGTGGCAATCGAATATTCCCAGGAAGTGCCGGGATGAAACGCGAGCGGCAGGTCTTCGAGCAGGTCGATCATCTGCGCGAGCGTTGTGGTGTGGTCGCGCACGCCGGCATCGATGAAGGCCTGATAGAGCAGGGTGCCCGGATCGAGCAGTCCATAGCCGAGACCTGCGCTGTGGGTCAGCAGATGGCGCACGGTGATCGGATTGCGCGCCGGCTCGGTGTCACCCAGCGAGGTGGCACCCGGGCGCAGCACCTGACGATTGCCAAGTTGCGGGATGAAGCGCTCGATCGGATCGTCCAGGCCGAGCTTGCCGTCTTCCATCAGCAGCAGCACCGCGCAGGAGGTGATCAGCTTGGTGTTCGAGTACATGCGAAAGATGTGATCGGGTCGCAGGGCAATCTGCTGCTCGCGATCGGCCCAGCCGGTGCAGTGCAGATCGATCAGCTCACGGCCCTGCAGCACCGCCGACGACACGCCTGCCAGCAACTCGCCGTCGACGATCTCTTTCATGGCAGCGTGCAGCGGCGCGAAATCAAGCCGCGTCGGGCTGAGCGCGAGATCGCTCATCGCGACGACTCCTCCAGAAACTCCATCGCATTGCGTGCACCGCTCGCCGGGCGGCTGTTCTCGTGGCCGCGCAGTTCGACCCGGCGGATCTTGCCGGAGATGGTCTTGGGCAGATCGGCGAATTCAATGCGACGGATCATCTTGTAGGGCGAGACCCGTTCGCGCAGGAAGGTGAAGATCGCGCGGGCCGTGGCCGCATTCGGCTCGTGGCCGGGCGCCAGGATGACATAGGCCTTGGGCACGAAGCCGCGCACCGGGTCGGGCGAGGGCACGACCGCAGCCTCGGCCACCGCGGCATGCTCGATCAGCGCGCTTTCGAGCTCGAAGGGGCTGATGCGATAGCCCGAGGCTTTGAAGACGTCATCGGCGCGTCCGACATAAGTGATGTAGCCCTCGGCATCGCGGCTGCCGACATCCCCGGTGTGGTAATAGCCGTCGCGCATCGCCTCGGCGGTTTTTTCGGTGTCATCGGCATAGGCGTCCATCAGCGGCACCGGGCGGCGGGCCAGATCGATGCAGATTTCGCCTTCATCGGCCGGCTTGCCGTCGGCATCGAGCAGTACGATCGGATAGCCCGGCAGCGGGCGGCCCATCGAGCCGGGCTTGAGCGCCTGCCCCGGCGGATTGCCGATCTGCGCGGTGGTCTCGGTCTGACCGTAGCCGTCCCGGATGGTTAGCCCCCAGGCATTGCGAACCTGGTCGATCACCTCGGGGTTGAGCGGCTCGCCGGCCGAGATCACTTCGCGCAGACCGGTCTTGAATCGCGGCAGATCTTCCAGGATCAGCATGCGCCAGACGGTTGGCGGCGCACACAGCGTCTTGACGCCGTACTTGATGAGCACATTGAGGATGGTCGGCCCGTTGAAGCGGCCGTAGTTGTAGATGAAGACGCAGGCCTGCGCATTGAAGGGCGCAAAAAAGCAGCTCCAGGCATGCTTGGCCCAGCCCGGCGAGCTGATCGTCCAGTGCACGTCGCCCGGCTGCAGTCCGAGCCAGTACATCGTCGACAGATGACCTACCGGATAGCTTTGGCGCGAATGGCGAACCAGCTTCGGTTTGGAGGTGGTCCCCGAGGTGAAGTACTCGAGCAGCGGCGCGGTCACCGCACCCGCGTCGGTCGGCACGAAGCTGTCGGGGCTTGCCGCCGAGTCGCGATAGTCGGTCCAGCCGGCGGGCGGGCGACCATCGTTGCCGCGCCCGGCGTCGCCGGCCAGGATGCAGCCGATGCCTGCAAGGGCTGCCGCCGGCAGCTCGCTCACCCGCGCCTGCCCGGTGGCATTGGTCAGGATCCAGCGTACCTGCCCGCGTTCGATGCGATCGGCCAGATCGGCGCCCGACAGCAGGGTGGTGGCCGGGATGACCACCGCACCGATCTTGATCGCCGCCAGCATGGTCTCCCAGAGCGGGACTTCGTTACCCAGCATCAGCAGGATGCGATCACCGGCACGCGTGCCGCGCCCGACCAGAAAGTTGGCGACCTGCGACGAGCGGCGCGACAGCTCGGCATAGCTCAGTTTGGCCTCGGTGCCCGACTCCTCGACGATGTGCAGCGCCGGCGCCGGGTTGTTGCGCGCCATTGCATCAAAGTAGTCGATCGCCCAGTTGAAGCGATCAAGCCTGGGCCAGGCGAATGCGGCGTTGGCCGCCGGATGATCGGTGCGCAGCGCGAACAGCTGGTCGCGGGCTGCCAGAAAGCGGTGCAGTTCGGAGTCGAGTGCGGTCATGGCGTGTCGCTCTATTTTGTTGCCGGGGGTGTTTTCGATTGTGCCCGCTCGGGATAGCTCACCGCCATCCCGTCGCGCACGTCCTGCTGGATGCCGTATTGGGCAAAGGGATAGCGAAAACCGTTTTTCGCCAGCGCATGCATGCCCTCGATCGCCTTGACCAGCAGGGCTGGCGGCAGCGCCATCAGCATTTCGTCATCGAGCACCCCGCCATAGCGGCGCTCGGCAAAGCACGGAATCGACAGGCTTGGTTCGGCGGTGGCCAGCGCCCGCCCCCAGGAGTCGGCGCAGGCCGATTCGCCGACCACGCTCCAGTCGAAGCGCTTGTAGCCGGTCCATTGCAGGCCGTTGATGAAATAGATCATCGCGCCCGGAGTGGCATAAAAGAGCGCGATGTCGGGCGTGCCCAGGCGCCCCGACGACAGCGGCGAGACCGCGAGCGCAGCGGCACGTGCCGGAATATGCATCGCGCGCTGATGGGCATGTGCATCTTCCGGCGTGGCATACCAGACGCCAACCATCGATTTGCCCGAGCGCCACTCGGCATCGGGCGCGCCCAAGCCGACCACGGTGCGACATTGCGCGCCGACCAGATCATCGCCGGTGATGCCGACCGTCCAGCCCAGGCGGGCCGCCTGCGCCACGATCTGGTCGGTGGTGTGAATCGACTTGGGCCGACGGATGCGCGGGATGGCCGCCATCTCGTCGACGCTGTCGAAACGCTTCATGCAAAAGGGCATGGCGCGAAGTTTGAGCAGGCGCTCGAGCTCGGCCGAGATCGCGGCCCAATCAGTGGCGCTGGTGGCGGCAGTCGCCGATGTGTCGGTCGGTGCCGGGGACTTGCTGCTGGTGGAGGTGTCCATGGTGCGTGGTGTCCTGTGATGTCGTTCTATTCGACCCGGAGATTCATGGCGCGCACGATCGGTACCCAGCGGCCACGCTGTGCAGCACCAAAAGCGTCGGCCGATTCGGGCGTGCTGCCGGCGAGGTTTTCTGCGCCGTAGCCATCAAGCCGCTGGCGGATGTCGGGCTCGGCGAGTGCCTTGTTCAGCGCACGGTTGAGCCGATCAACGATCGGCCTTGGCGTGGCCTTCGGCGCAATCAGGCAGTTCCAGGTGTAGGCCTCGTAGTCGGCGACGCCCGCCTCGGCGAAGGTCGGCACCTCGGGATAGCCGGCATTGCGCCGCTCGCCGCTGACCGCCAGGACGCGGATCTGAGCGGCCTTCATCATCGGCCCGGAGGTTGAAAACCCATCGAACACCAGGTCGATCTGGCCGCCCGCCAGATCCTGCATCGCCGCGCCATTGCCCTTGTAGGGCACATGGAGCAGTTCGATGCCGGCCGACCGCGCGAAGGTTTCGCCGACGATATGGCTGATCGAGCCGTTGCCGGCCGACCCATAGCTGATCTTTCCGGGCGCCGCTTTGGCGCGTGCAATCAGGTTGCGCAGGTCGGGAGCGCCGTCGCGCCGGCCGGCGAGCACCATCTGGGTCCGTGAGATCAGGCCGATGGTGGTGAGGTCGCGGTCGATGTCGAAAGGCAGCTTGGGCAGAAGCGCCGGATTCATGACGAGTTGCGAGCTGGTGCCCAGGCCGATGGTGTAGCCGTCGGGCGCGGCCTTGGCGACCGCATCGGTGCCGATCATGCCGCCGGCACCGGCGCGGTTTTCGACGACCACCGGCTGGCCGATTGATTCGGCGAGTTTCGGTGCGAGCTGGCGCGCGATCAGGTCATTGCCGCTGCCTGTGGCGAAGGCGACAATGATTTTGACTGGCCGCGAAGGCCAGCTTTCCTGCGCCAGCGTCGAGGTTGCGGTGCCTGCCGCCAGCGGCGGCAGTGCCCCAACGGCTGCAGCCTGCGCAAGCAGGCGGTGAAAACTGCGTCGATCCATGGTCCCCTCGGTCTCGTTGCGGTCGATTGTGCCACGCGTGCCACGCATGGCTCGCGGTCTGCCGGTGGCAAACTGCGGTCGCGGCCCGCCGGGTCGCATGGATAAAAAAAGACCGCGATCAACACCGTAACCATGCCGCGCACCACTGCGCAACAGGAGAACCTGCCATGAAGATCAGCCTCGACAATCGCCTTGCCGTCGTCACCGGTGCCAGCCGAGGCATCGGACTGGCCTGTGCCCGCGAGTTTGCGGCCGCCGGCGCCCGGGTCGTCCTGGTCGCCCGCGATGCCACCCGGCTGGCCGCAGCCTGCGATGAGCTGGTCGCCGAAGGCCTGTCAGCCATACCGATGGCGGCCGACCTGTCGGATGCGAAGGCGGCGGTGGCCCTGGTCGCTCGCATCGAGTCGGAAGTCGGCGCGATCGACCTGCTGGTCAACTCGGCAGGTGCAGCCCGCCGCTTTGCACCCGACGACCTCGACGCCGCGGCCTTTCATCAGGGCATGGACGCGAAATACTTCAGCACCATGCATGTGCTGGCGCCGGTGGTGCAGGCCATGGCCCGGCGGGGTCGCGGCTCGGTGGTCAACATCATCGGGCAAGGTGGTCGGGTGGCCTCGCCGATGCATATCTCGGGCGGTGCCGCCAACGCGGCGCTGATGCTGGCCACGGTCGGCTATGCCCGGGCCCATGCCGGGCAGGGCGTGCGCGTCAACGCGATCAACCCGGGCCTGACTTTCACCAGCCGCGTCGAGGAAGGCCTCGAGGTTTCGGCGCGCGCCAGCGGCAAGACGCGCGAGCAGGTGCTCGCCGATGAACTCGCCAGGATTCCGATGGGGCGCATGGCCCAACCCGAGGAAGTCGCTCGGGTTGCGCTCTTTCTGGCATCGGATGCCGCGAGCTATGTGTCGGGTGCGATCGTGCCGATGGACGGCTGCACCGGATCGGTGATCTGACAGAGGATCAGGGTGCCTAAGGCATCAGATGCGCTGGTGCCCCATCAATAAGGATCGGTCGCCAGTCGAATACTGCCTGGTAGTTCAGTCTTTGCCTTGTCGGGAGGATGACCCTGAGGTAGCTTGATCTGTCTGTCGAGCTTGTACAAGAGGAAAAAAGACCTTTTCGCGTCGGCCTTCTCTGACAACCGGCCGCGGGCAAGCTTGAACATCAGATCGGCACAGTACGAGACCAAGAAGCCAATGACAGAAGGAAACGGTGAAGTTCAGGACTCCGAGACGGTCAGCTCTTCAGCGGTCAGCCCCTCCGGCCCTGAAAGCCGGAACTCGCAAGTATTCGTTCTGGTGATCGATGATCACCCCATCATTCCGGAGGCGCTGCAAGACCTCATCGGCTCACATTTCGACGGCGTGCAGGCAATTCAGGCGCCCAATCTGCGGCAGGCCCGCACGCTCTACCAGGTTGAGAAGAACATCGTTGTCACCGTGCTCGACCTTCGCCTGCCGGATGCCGACGGCATGGCCAGCATCACCGACCTGCGAGCCTTGCGGCCCGAGATTCCGCTGATCGTCTTTACCGGCCTCGACAGCGATCAGGTCCGGCGCAATGCGACCGAATACGGTGCGGTGGCGGTTGTGTGCAAGACCGAAAGTACCGCGCGGCTGCTCGGCGAACTCTCTGCCCTGTTGCCCGACCGTGTGGCCACCTCGAAGGGTGTCGCCGGCAATGGCTCGGTCGAGGCGATCACCCGGTCAGCGGGTCGCTCCGAGCTGTCGCCCCGCCAGCAGCAGATCTGGCAGGGCATTGCCGAGGGCATGCCCAATATCGAAATCGCCCAGCGCCTGAACATCAGCCTGAATACCACCAAAGCGCATGTTCGCGAGCTTTTGCAGCGCCTCGGTGTCCGCAATCGCACCGAAGCGGCCACGCTCTTTTTCCGCAGGCGCGGCGACCGCCCCTCCTGAGTGAGTCCAGTCATCGGGCTGAGCTACTATCGCCCGATGCCCAACCATCCCGATCCGTCTTTGGCCCTCTCGATGCAGGGGGTGGGGGTGCGCTTTCCGACCGGGGTTCAGGCGCTCGACCGGCTCGATCTCGAGATTGAACGCGGCGAGTTCCTGAGTCTGCTCGGACCGTCCGGTTGCGGAAAAAGTACCGCTCTGCGGCTTGCGGCCGGATTGGCCCAACCGACGACCGGCCGGATGCAGCGAGCGCCCGACATGCGTCTGGGCTTCGTCTTTCAGGAGCCGACCCTGATGCCCTGGGCGACGGTCTTCGACAACGTCCGATTGCCATTGCGACTGCAGGGCCGCTCGGCGGCCTCGGTGCGCGATGAGGTGATGCAGGTCCTCGACCTGGTCGGGCTGACCGAGTTTGCTGCCGCGTTTCCGCGCGAGCTCTCGGGCGGCATGCGCATGCGGGTGTCGATTGCCAGAGCACTTGCCACCCGCCCCAATCTGCTGCTGCTCGATGAGCCCTTCGCGGCGCTTGACGAGATCACCCGTGGCCGTCTCGATGATGATCTGCGGCGCATCTGGCGCGAGCAGTCACTCACCGTGGTCTTCGTCACCCACAGTGTCTACGAGGCGGTCTATCTGTCGAGCCGCATTGCGGTGTTCAGCGGCCGGCCGGGGCGCATTGTCGAGTCGATCGATATCGATGCCGCGTTGACTCGCGATGAAACTTTCCGGGCCAGCGAACGCTATGCCCGGTGGTGCGTTCAGGCCTCGGCTCAGCTGAGCAGGGCCTACGCATGAGCGCCGCGCAGCGCCAGTCGGTGCTGGCGCCGGTGATGGTGTGCGTATTGGCGCTGGGCCTGTGGGAGGCGGTGGTGCGAATCAATCACATCCCGCACTACATCCTCCCGGCGCCTTCGCTGGTCGCCCAGACGCTCTGGACCGATCTGCCGTCGCTGCTGCCCTCGATGTGGTTCACCATCAAGATCACCGCTGGCGCCCTGTTGCTGGCAGTGGTGGGTGGCGTGCTGATTGCAGCGCTCTTTGCCACCTCGCGGCGAATCGAGAATGCCTTCTTTCCCCTGGCGATCGTGCTTCAGGTCACCCCGATCGTGGCGATCGCGCCCCTGATCCTGATTTATATCGAGTCGACCACGGTGGCGCTGCTGATCTGCGCCTTCATCGTCGCCTTCTTTCCGATCCTGGCCAATACCGTGGTTGGTTTGCGCAGCGCCGATGCCAATCTTCGCGACCTGTTCACGCTCTATGGGGCGAGCCCCTGGCAGCGCCTGCATCTGCTGCTGGTGCCGAGCGCCTTGCCGTATTTTCTGGCCGGCCTGCGCATTGCCGGCGGATTGGCCCTGATCGGTGCGGTGGTGGCCGAGTTTGCCGCAGGGGCTGCGGGCCGCGAGACCGGCCTGGCCTCTCGTATTCTGGAGGCCAGCTTTCGGACCGAAATTCCTCGGATGTTCGCCGCGCTGGTGCTAGTGTCGATGGTGGGGATCGGCATCTTCCTCATCTTCGACTGGCTGGCCAGGCGGCTGCTCGGTCGCTGGCACGACACCGAGATGAATCAGTCCTCCGGCTGACAACCGCTGACACAATGCATTGCGGGGATCTCCTCCTCGCACATTCCATAGGCGTTTCAAGATGTTTGCGTCCCGCTATGCCTGTCTTGTCGCACTCGCGCTGATCCTGCCGTGCATGCCGGCGGCTGCCCAGGAAAAGCTTGTCTTCGCGATCAACTGGAAGGCCGAAACCTCGCAGGGCGGCTTTTATCAGGCTCTGGTCGACGGCACCTACAAGCGCTACGGCCTCGATGTCGAGATTCGTCAGGGCGGGCCACAGGTCAACAACCGCCCGCTGCTGTCGGCCGGGCGCATCGACTTTCTGCTCACCGGCAACCTCCTTCACAGCTTCGACAATGTTCGCAACAAGGTGCCGACCATCGTTGTGGCATCGATGTTCCAGAAGGATCCGCAGGCGCTGATTACCCATCCCGGCCAGTTCGCCACCTGGGACGACATGAAAAAAGCGCCGGTGATCTTCATTGCCAAGGATGCGCAGTACACCTGGTGGCAGTGGATGAAGACACTCGGCTTCAACGACAGCCAGCTCAAGCCCTATGCCTATAACAGTGCGGCCTTCATCACCAACAAGCGCTCGGTGCAGCAGGGCTACATCACTGCCGAGCCGATCGCGATCGAAAAGGCCGCGGGTTTCGTGCCCAAGGCCTTCCTGCTGTCGGATAACGGCTGGTCAACCTATGCCAACACCATCGAGGCCCGCACCGAGACGGTCAGAAACAAACCCGAGATGGTCCGAAAATTTGTGGAGGCTTCGATCATCGGCTGGGTCAACTATCTCCATGGTGACCGCACTGCGGTCGACGCCATGATCCGCAAGGAGAACCCCGATATCACCCAGGATGAACTCGATCGCGGCGTGGTGCTCCTCAAGCAGCTTGGCATCGTCGATTCCGGCGATTCCCTGTCGCGCGGGATCGGCGCCATCGATCCAGCCCGCATCAGGGATTTCTACGACAAGATGGTCAAGGCCGGCCTCTACAAGGCGGGCGAGGTTGATCTGTCGCAGGTGGCGACCACCCAGTTCATCAACAAGGGTACAGGCGTCGAGCTGCGCGGCAAGCTGACGGCAACATCGAAGTAAACGGTCTGCGGCGTTGGCAGGCGGTGTGCCTCAGGGCAGCAGCCCCCGTGCGGTCGGAGCATCGAGTTGCGGTGCTTGCCGGTCGGCATCGCCGAGTTCGCGCTGCATGATCACGGTGTCGAGCCAGCCATCGAATTTCCAGCCGGTGCTGCGCATCGTGCCGGCAAATCGAAAGCCGCACCGCGCATGCAAGCCGATCGATCCGGTATTGCCGCTGTCGCCGATGATTGCGAGCAGCTGCCTGCAGCCGGCCGCCTCGCAGCGTTCGATCAGGGCGGTGAGCAGCAGACGTCCGACGCCGCGCCCGCGTGCGGACTCGTCGATATAGATCGAGTCTTCGACGGTGAAGCGGTAGGCAGGCCGCAATCTGAACCAGTTGACATAGGCATAGCCCAGCACCCGATCGCCCTCGTGGGCAACCAGATACGGAAAGCCGTTTTTCACCACATCGGCGCGCCGACGGGTCATTTCTGCCAGATCGGGCGGCGTGATCTCGAAGGTGCCGGTGCCATGCAGGACATGGTGGGCATAGATCGCCTGGATGGCGGTCAGATCGGCGTCGCGGCTGTCGCGGATCAGCGGAGTATTCATGGCCTTGAGGATAGCCGATGCCACCGGGGCTCTGATACGAACAGGCTTCGACTCGCGCCGACTCGGACTCAGGCGTTGAGCAGCCTGTCGCCTTCGCGGCGCGCGGCACCGGCGCGCACCAGTTCGCTGCTCGCCCAGTCGGCCAGCGCGCTCGGGTCCAGGCCGATGAAGCGCCGGTTGGTCTGCGCGATCAGGGGCACGGTGTCCATCAGGGTGATCAGGTCGGCGTGTGCAATCTGCTCATGCTCGAGCAGCAGGAACTTGAGCAGCACCTTGATGCCCTGACGGCCGTTTCGCGCGGCATCGGCGCTGAGGTAGTCGAGGCGCTGGCCGGCGCGCTCGAGTGCGCCGCGCACATCGGTGAACATCGGCCCGTGGCCGGGGATCACCAGGTCGATCTCGAGTTGGCTGATGCGATCGAGGATAGCTCGTTGTTCGGCAAAGCCCGACTCGCCTTCCAGCTCCGGAAAGATCACGCCGAAGCCGTTTTCCCAGAGTGCATCGGCCGAGATCAGGATGCGGGCCGGCTCGCAGTAGAGCACCATCGACTCCGGGTCGTGCCCTGGCGCGGCGATCGCCTGCCATGGCAATCCGCCGAGTTCGATCATCTGACCATCAACCAGTACATCGTCGAAGGCGAATTGTTCGCAGCGCTGACCGGTCGGCCCGAAGCTCAGGGCCTGCGCATCCCAATCGCGCACCGCCTGCGCACTGGCCACCGGAATGACCGTGCGACAGCCATAGGTCCTTTGCAGGATGGCATTGCCGCCGCAGTGGTCAGAGTGCAGATGCGTGTTGATCAGCAGTTCGAGCCGGCGCCCGCCAAGCGCATGGCGGATGACCGACAGCGTCATGTCGGCATGCTTGATATAGCCGGAGTCGATCAGGGCGGTGTGATGACCGTCGTCAAAGAGCACGCCGTTGGCCGACAGCCAGTCGCGCTCGATGAAGCGCATCGAGGGCGGCAGCGCGGGCAATGGTTGGGCCGACCCAGAGGCCATGGCGATTCAGCGCGTGCGGCGTTGAACGCCGTCGGGCAGAGTGGTGGCACGCTGCATGATCGGTGAATCAAAGAACTCATCGCCGCGCAGGCAGGCCAGCGCGGCATCGGTCATGTCGAAGCCCCAGAAGCGCTGATCGTCGAAGGCCAGTGTCGGCACGCCGAAGATGCCCTCATCGATCGCCCGCGAGGTGTTGCTGCGCAGGGCGTCCTTGACCTCGGGGCGGCCGATCGCTGCTTCGGGCTTATTCACGCCCAGCCGCTCGCACAGTGCCTTGAAGGCCGGCTCATCGTCGGGCAGGCAACCCTGCACCCAGACGAAGCGAAAGATCGCATCGATCGCTGCCGGGTTGCACTCGAGCGCGATGGCAAGCCGCAGCAGCCGAAGTGGATTGAAGGGATGTGCCGGCGGCAGCGTGAAGGCGATGCCCTGCTGGTGCGCGCGCCAGACCACTTCGCGAAAAGTGTGGCGCTTTTTGGCCGGGATCTCGGCCGGGCCCTTCTGCCCATGATGCTCGAGCAGACCGGCGAACAGGATCGGTACCGGCTCGATCTGCACCAAGCCTTCGAAGCGGGTCAGCACCGTGTGTTGCAGGTAGCTGTAGGGCGAGATGAAGTCGAAGTACCAGCGCGCGGTCTTCATGACGCCCCGCTTTGCCGGCGACGGATCTCCCCCCAGACCGACAGTCGCGCATCGTTGTTCATGCCGCCCCAGGCGGCGATTTCGTCGATCGTTCGCAGACAGCCGTTGCACAGCCTTGTGCGCGGGTCGATCTGGCAGACCGAGATGCAGGGTGAGGGCACCGGACGGCCGGCGGCGGCGGCGTCGCGCAGCGCGTCATCGTCGGGTGCAAAGGGAGACTTCATCGCAAGGGTCACAGTCAGGGTTGCAGAAAGGGTTGCAGAAAGGGGTGCAGCAAGGGGTGCAGCAAGGGGTGCAGCAAGGGCGTCGAGCGCTCAGGCCGCCAGCCTCGCGCTCAGCGCGTTGCCCGCGCGGGCAGCCGCTTTGCGGCCGATGTGCGAGGAGATCCACTGGCCGATCGCAACCACCTTGGCCAGATCGACCCCGGTCTCGATGCCCAGACCATCGAGCATGTAGAGGAGGTCTTCGGTGGCGACATTGCCGGTGGCACCCTTGGCAAACGGGCAGCCGCCAAGGCCTGCCACCGAGGCGTGAAAGGTCGAGACACCGAGCTCGAGGCTGGCATAGACATTAGCCAGCGCCATGCCGTAAGTGTCATGGAAATGGCCCGACAGGCGTGCAACCGGCACCACCGTGAGTGCGGCTTCGAAGGCAGCCTGCGTCTGACGCGGCGTGCCCACACCGATGGTGTCGGCAATGTCGATCATGTCGCAGCCCAGATCGGCAAAGCGGGCCACGATATCGGCCACCGCAGCCGGGGGAACCTCGCCCTGATAGGGGCAACCCATCGCACACGACACGCTCGCTCGCAGCCGCATGCCGTGCTCCTTGGCCGCACGCGCCACCGGCTCGAAACGCGCCACCGACTCGGCAATCGAGCAGTTGATGTTCCGGTGCGAAAAGGCTTCGGAGGCTGCGCCGAAGATCACCACCTCGTCGGCCCGCGCGGCCAGCGCGCCCTCGAAGCCCTTGAGATTAGGCGTCAGCACCGAATAGATCACGCCCGGACGTCGTGCGATGCGACCCATCAGCTCGGCGGTATCGGCCATCTGCGGCACCCATTTCGGCGAGACAAAAGATCCCGCCTCGACATTCGGAAATCCGGCATCGCTCAGCCGATTGCACAGGTCGATGCGAATGTCGGTCGTGATCGGTGTCTGCTCGTTTTGCAGACCGTCCCGTGCGCCGACCTCGACCAGGGTCACGCGTTTCGGCAGAGTCATTGTCATGTTGTCTCGCTTTCTCGTCGGCATGGGCAATGCCCGGATGTCTCACAAATCCTGTGATGACTGGCGCGAGCACTGCGCCAGGCTTCAGTAGCCGCGCTGCGAATCGACCTGGCCGCTGCAACGCTCGCCCCGTCTCAGCGCGCCGATCTTGCCGGCAATCTGCTCGGCCGATGGCCCGATCTGGGTCGGCGCCGACACATGCGGTGTGATCCGGACGGCCCGATGGTGCCACAAGGGATCACTGGCCGGCAGCGGCTCTTGCCGGAACACATCGAGTGTTGCGCCCGCAAGCCGCCCGGAATCGAGCTCGGCAATCAGATCAGCCTCGACCACCAGTGCGCCGCGCGCGACATTGATCAGCCACCCCTGCGGCTGCAGCAGGCGCAGGGCAGCGGCATCGATCAGCTTGTCGGTCTGCGGCGTGTGCGGTGCGAGCAGGATCAGTACGCGGCTTGCCGCAAGGAAGGCCGGCCATGCGCGATCGCCGTGCATCACCTCGACGCCTTCGATCGACTTGGCCGATCGGGCAAAGCCGCGCACGGTAAAGCCGGCACGCGCCAGGTGCGCGCCGACCTGCGCGCCAAGCACACCGACGCCGACGATGCCAACCGGTAAATCTTCGCGGGAGAATGCCGGTAATTCCTGCCAGCACCGGTCGCGCTGCTGCGCCGCGTAAGCGTCATGACGACCGGCGATGCGCAGCAGCTCGTGCAGACAGTAATCGGCCATCAGCGGGCCCATGCCGGCGTCTTCCAGGCGGATGATCGTCAGCCCTGCCGGCAGACCGGGATGGCGCAGCAGATGGTCGACGCCGGCGCCGGTCGAGAAAAAGGCCTGCAGTCGGGAGTGGCGCGAGAAGAAATCTGCCGGCGGCTTCCAGCCGATCGCGATGTCGGCTGAGGCCAGTTCGGCGCTTGCCGGATGACTTCGCGTGCCAGGCAGGCCGGCGGCGCCGTCGGGGCAGCCCGGATCAATCGAGATCTGCAGATCGGGCAGGCGCCGCGACAGCTCGCGCTGCCAGGCCAGGCCGGCCCCGGGTTCGTTGTGGGTAATGACGATGTGCATCGCCCGATCATAGGCGATCACCCGTGCCGCACGCGCTAACATCGATGTCTGACCGACACCAGAGACTCCCTTGCCATGACGACCACCGTGCCCCCGATCGACAACCGTGTCACCCGCCTGATGGGCGTGAAATACCCCATCGTCCAGGCGCCGATGGGCTGGATCGCCCGTGCGCAGCTCGCCTCCGCTGTCTCCAATGCCGGTGGCATGGGCATCATCGAAACCGCCTCCGGCGAGCTCGATGCCATCCGTCTCGAGATCAAGAAGATGCGCGATCTCACCGACAAACCCTTCGGCGTGAACATCGCGCTGATGTATGTCAAGGATCCCGACATCGTGAAGTTCGTGGTCGATGAGGGGGTGCGCTTCGTGACCACCTCGGCAGGCGATCCGAGCCGCTATTGCGCCGAGCTCAAGGAGGCGGGCCTCACGGTCTTTCACGTGGTGCCCACGCTCAAGGCAGCGCTCAAGGCGGTCGAAGCCGGGGTCGACGGCCTGATTGTTGAAGGCGCCGAGGGCGGCGGATTCAAGAATCAGCGCGATGTTGCCTCGATGGTGCTGCTGCCGCTGGTCTGCTCCAAGGTGAAGGTCCCGGTGATCGCCGCGGGCGGCTTCACCGACGGCCGCTCGATGGCCGCCGCGTTTGCCATGGGCGCCGAGGGCATCCAGATGGGCACCCGGATGCTGTCGTCGGCCGAGTCACCGGCGCACATGAACTGGAAGCAGGCGATCGTGGGCGCCAGCGAAACCGACACTGTCTTTCTCAATCGTGGCGGCAACGGCCCGGCCCTGCGGGCACTGCGCACCGAGCGCACCACGCGCCTGGAGGCCAAGAACCCCGAGAACATGCGTGCCGAATTTGCCGGCGTGCTGCAGCTTTATTTTGGCGGCGACATGGAAGCCGCCGTGCCCTTGACCGGCCAGGTGTGCGGCCGCATCGAGAGCGTCGAGTCGGTGGCCGACATCATCAACGGCACAGTCACCGGCTTTCGTGCGGCGGTCAGTGAGATGGCTGGCCGCTACCTCGGCTGATCGAAGCGACCTGCCCGTTGACGGCGCTGGCGCGGTCAGGTCGCGCCCGTCGTCAGTCCGACGCGCTCAATGAGCGCTACCACGTGCCGAGGCGCGCCCCGAGTGAGCGCCCCCCCGACGCGCGGCGCCGCCGTTGCCGGCTTCGTGTCCGGCTGCGCCGGCTGCGGCAGCGGCAGACGCCGCGTTGTGTGCCGCGATCTCGCCGAGCTTGCCGACCGCATTCATGCAGCACGACATGGCCGAGCCGGTAGCGGTGGCGGCATCGACCGCCGCGCGCTCGGCATCGTCATGGGCCACCTGCGACAACGAATGCATCTCCTCTTGCGAGCCACGCATCTGCGCGGTAACCAGTGAGGTCATCGTGGTGCTGGCATTACGGCCGAGCGACATCATGCCGATCATGTAGCGCCACATCGGCTCGACCACGCAGGTGCGCATGGCATCGGCTGACATCCAGTTTCCCATGGCGTTCAGGCCCGGCTTCGACTCGCCGGCCGCGCCTGCCTGCCGGGTCTGATCGAGCGTGCGACTGACCAGCTGATCGAGCAGTTCGGCGTGCAATGCCAGGCTGCGCTGGCAGGCGGCGACCATGATGTCGCTGGCAGCGGTCGTGGTCAGCGGTGAGGGGCCCTTGAAGGGCAACTCGAAGGTGTCTTTCATGGCGTGGTTTCCTGCGGCAAAGTGACTGACAGCCCGGCAAGATTGCTCGGGTCGATGCCATCAGGACGCAAGATCGAGGCCTGCGGCTGTGCCGCGCTCAGGCCACGCTCAGGCCATGAGCTTGACCACGATCAGGCTACGAACTCGACCAGCAGTGCGCCTTCGGCCACCTGATCGCCGATCGCAAACGGCAATCGCTGCACCGTGCCGTCGGCTGGCGCTGCGATGGTGTGTTCCATCTTCATCGCTTCCATCACCAGCATCGGCTGACCCTTGCGAACCTTGGTGCCAGCCTCGACCAGCAACGCAATCAACTTGCCTGGCATCGGCGCACTCAGCTGACCTTCCGGCGCGCCGGCATCACCGGCATGCGACAGCTGTGGCGCGTAACCGAGCTGCCAGCGCGACGTAGCCATGAAGAGATGCAGGGTCTCGCGGGCCAGCACCGCGGTCACATCGAGGCGACCGGTACCGAGCAGCCCGGTAATCCGGTCACCGTCGCGCTGCAGACTCGACAGGCAGGTCGATTCGCCCCCGGCATGGACGGTGAAGCCGCCCGGGCTGGTGTCGATGCCGACCGCCACACTCTGGCCGCGATCAGTCAAGCTCAGGATGCGGGGCTGTCGGGCATGGACCCGAAAGCTGTCGGTGATCGACCAGGGGTCGGCGGCGTCGGATGCGACCGCCTCGGCGGTGAGGACCGCCGCCGCAGCAGCAGCCAGCACCTCGATCGGGGCAGGCGCTGACGAGGGCGCGAGCGCGGCGGCTTCGCGTTCGATCAGTGCGGTATCGAGGTCGGCCTCGACAAAGGCGCGACAGCGCATCAGCCGGGCCAGAAAATCGACATTGGTCGAGGGCCCGACCGCCTCGAAGTCAGCCAACGCGATCTGCATGCGGCGGATCGCCTGGGCGCGGTCCTCACCCCAGACGATGAGCTTGGCGATCATCGGATCGTAATGCGGCGTGATCGCATCGCCCTGGCCGATGCCGCTGTCGATGCGCACGGCGGCCGCCTGCCCGTGAGCATCGGTGCCGACCGCGAACTCGACCGCCGCTGGCGTGCGCAAATGGACCAGCTTGCCGGTCGAGGGCAGAAAGCCGCGATCAGGGTTCTCGGCATAGACCCGGACTTCAATCGCATGGCCGCTCACGGTGAGCGCCTCCTGCAGGCGGGGCAGCCGCTCGCCTGCTGCCACGCGCAATTGCCACTCGACCAGGTCCAGACCGGTGATCATTTCGGTGACCGGATGCTCGACCTGCAGCCGGGTGTTCATCTCCATGAAGTAGAAGGCGCCGCTGGCATCCATGATGAATTCGACCGTGCCGGCGCCGACATAGCCGACCGCGCGGGCCGCCGCGACCGCCGCCTCGCCCATGGCGCGGCGCTGCGCCTGGCTCAGCCCGGGCGCGGGGGCTTCTTCGATGACCTTCTGATGGCGTCGCTGCACCGAGCAGTCGCGCTCGAAGAGATAGACGGTGTTGCCGTGCGTGTCGGCAAAGACCTGGATTTCAACGTGGCGCGGGCGGGTGGCGTACTTCTCGATCAGCACCGCATCGTTGCCGAAACTCGCTGCGGCTTCGCGTCGGCACGAGGCGAGCATGGCCGCGAATTCGCCGGCTTCTCGCACGATGCGCATACCCTTGCCGCCACCGCCGGCACTGGCCTTGATCAGCACCGGAAAGCCGATCCGGTCTGCCTCGCGCGTCAGCAGGGCATCGTCCTGGTCGGCATCGTGATAGCCCGGAATCAGCGGCACGCCGGCTTGCGACATCAGGCGCTTCGATTCGGCCTTCAGGCCCATGGCGGTGATGGCCGAGGGCGGTGGTCCGATAAAGACCAGACCGGCGTCGTGACAGGCCTGGGCAAAGGCGGCGTTCTCTGACAAGAAACCATAGCCGGGATGAATCGCCTGGGCGCCGCTGCGCAAGGCCGCCTCGATGATGGCATCACCACGCAGATAGGAGTCGCGCGCCGGCGGCGGGCCGATCCGGATCGCTTCGTCGCAGGCTCGCACATGGCGGGCGCCGGCGTCGGCATCGGAGTAGACCGCCACCGTGCGAACGCCGAGCCGGCGGGCGGTAGCGGCAACGCGGCAGGCAATTTCGCCGCGATTGGCGATCAGGATCTTGTCGAACATGGCCCAGAACTCGGTAGCGGTCGTCGCGTCAGGATAAACCAGTCGACTTGAGCGTCGTCCTCATTGGCGTCATGATTGCCGCCCTTGTCGATGGACTCGCGCTTGCCCTCGGGGCCCGGCCCGGTAAGCTCTGCGCACCCTGGCCATCCCGTTGGCGGCTTTGCCCGCCCTTTCGCCCATGACTGCCGCCGATACCTCCGCTGCCAATCCGCGCATCACTCAGGTGGTGCTGTTCACCGACCATGATGGCCTTGCCCGGTTTCGAGAGGAGTCGATCGAGCTCAATCAGGGCACACCCGCCTCGCGGCTGTCGGTGCTCATGGCCTCGGGTGGTTTTCAGTTGCGCCACAGCCCGGTCGGGTTTCGCAGCGATTTTCACTGCACCACCGCGCCGCAGTGGGTGTTCATCCTGCGGGGCGTGATGGAGATCGGCCTGCGCGACGGCAGTTTTCGCCGATTCGGCCCGGGTGAGCATTTCTACTCGAACGATCTGGTGCCGGCGGGTGCGAGCTTCGATGCAGCGCTGCATGGTCATTGCAGCCGGCAGGCCGGCCCCGAGCCGCTCGAGACACTTTTCGTGCGAGGCTGAGGCCGCCGCTTTCAGGCCGCAAGCGGTAAGCCTCAGACCGCAGGCCCGGGATCAGTGCTGTTTGATCCAGCCGGCCGGGCGCTTTTCGAGAAACGATGCAATGCCCTCGCGGCCCTCGTCGCTGGCGCGAGCGTCGGCAATGCGCTGCGAGGTATCAAGGCGCTGCGCGGCATCGATCGGCCGCCCGGTCACATCGCGGATCAGCCGCTTGGTTTCGGCCATCGCCCGCGGCCCGGCCATCAGCAGCTTGCCGAGCAGGGCATTGACCGCGGCATCGAGTTCATCGGGCGGCACCAGTTCCTGGACCATCCCCAGCCGATAGGCCTCGGCCGCATCGAAGACCTCGGCGGTCAGGAAATAGCGGCTTGCCGCGCGCTCGCCCATCGCCCGGATCACATACGGGCTGATCATCGCGGGCAGCAGTCCGATGCGCACTTCGGTCAGGCAAAACCGCGCCTCGAAGGAGGCCACCGCGATGTCGCAGGCGGTCATCAGCCCCATGCCGCCGGCATACGCCGGGCCATGCACCCGTGCCACCGTGGGCTTGGGCGCCTCGGCAATCGTGCGCAGCAGTTCGGCGAGCTTGAGGGCGTCGGCCTGGTTTTCGGCCGGACCGTAGGTCGACGCGGCCTTCATCCAGTTCAGGTCGGCGCCGGCGCAAAACGCGCTGCCGCGTCCGGCCAGCACAATCGCCCTGACATCGGGGTCGTCGGCGGCGCTGCTCACCGCATCGGTGAGTTCACTGATCAGGGCGACGCTCATTGCGTTGCGGATCTCTGGTCGATTGAGCCAGATCACGGCAACGCCTTGCGACAGCGTGGTCTCGAGGGTGGAATAAGTCATGGCGGGGTCAGGGCAAAGTTGAGGCGACAAGCGCGCAAGGGGGTCGGGAAACATCGAGCATACCGGGCCGACCGCGGCCGGGTATCGAATTCTCCTGCCTGCGGATGCCAAGGCATGCCGGCCGGTGTACTCTGGCAAAGCGACTTTCGCGCCAGCTGACAGGGCTGGTTCAGCGACGACAACAATGATTGCAGAGGAGACTTCCGATGGCACATGACATCGTGATTCGTGGCGGCCAGATTGTTGACGGCAGCGGCCGCGAGGCCTTTTCCGGCGACGTGGCCATCGACGGTGGCCTGATCACCGAAGTCGGCAAGGTCAGCGGCAGCGCCCGGCGCGAAATCGACGCCGACGGCCTGCATGTGACGCCCGGCTTCGTCGACATCCATACCCATCTCGATGCCCAGATCGGCTGGGATCCGAGCTGCACGCCGGTCAGCTGGCATGGCGTGACCACTGCGCTGCTGGGCAATTGCGGCGTGACCTTCGCGCCCTGTCGGCCCGGCGACAAGGAGCTGCTCGCCGGCATGATGGAAGCGGTCGAGGACATCCCCCGTCAGGCGATCCTCGGCGGTCTGCCCTGGGACTGGGAAGGCTACGGCGGCTATCTCGACTCGATCGAGCGCATCCGCCCCGGCATCAATGTCGCCGGCCTGGTCGGCCACAGCGCGGTGCGCTTTTACGTCATGGGTGAGCGCGCGGTCGAGGAGCAGGCCACCGACGCCGAGCGTCGTCAGATGGCGGCGATTGTGGCCGAATCGATCGACCGGGGCGCGGTCGGCTTTTCGACCAACCGTTTCCCGCCGCACACGCTGCCCGATGGCCGACCGATTCCGGGCACCTTCGCCGAGCATGGCGAGCTGATCGAGATTGCCCGGGCGGTGGCGCCGCGCGGCGCCATCATGCAGGCGGTCGGCGCCGATTTCGAGGTGCTCAAGGCGATCGCCGATCAGGGCGGCAGCCGCGTGCTCTTCAGCTATGGCGTGGGCCCCGACGGTTCGCTCGCCGGTCAGCGCCGCGACGCCCTCGAGGTGCTGTGCGCCGGGCCCGGGCGCAACATGACCGCGATCTCGCAGGTGCGCAGCTCCGGGCTGGTGTTCGGTCTGCCGACCAGCCTGCCGGTGGCCACCCGCAGCGATGCCTGGCGGGCCCTGCGCGCCATGCCCTTCGAGCAGCGGCTTGCCACGATTGACGATCCGGTGCAGTCGGCCCACCTGATCGAGGAGGCCATCAAGTTCGGTTTCCCGACGATCCTGGGCGCCAGCGTCGAGAAGGTGTTCACGATGGGCGAGGGTCAGACGCCCGACTATGCCGCCGGCGAATCCTGCCAATTGATTGCGATGGCCGCTGCCCGCGGCGAGCACTGGGCTCACACTCTGGTGAGGATGATGCGCGAGTCGCGCGGCAAGGTGCTCTTTACCCTGCGCATGTTCAATGCCGACATGAAAGGCCTGTCGCACCTCATCAGCAGCCCCAACTGCCTGCCTGGGCTGGGCGATGCCGGTGCCCATGTCTCGCAGGTCATGGATTCGGGCTGGGCGAGCTTCATCCTGTCGCACTGGGTGCGCAAGACCGGTCTGTACACCATGGGCGAGGCGATCCGGCGCATGACCTCGGCGCCGGCCAATGTCATCGGTCTGACCGATCGAGGCCTGCTCGCACCGGGCATGCGCGCCGATGTCAATGTCTTCGACGCCGCTGCGGTGGCCGAGTGTCATCCCGAAGTCGCCTACGATTTTCCGGGTGGCGCGATGCGCTACATCCAGCGTGCCCGCGGCTACAAGGCCACGCTGGTCAATGGCCAGGTCAATCTGCTTGATGGCGAACTGACCGGCGCGCGCGCCGGCGAAGTGCTGCGCCACAAGCAGCGTGACAATCAACACGACAAGGCGGCGCAGCATGTCGGCTGATCGCATCGCGCCTGCCGCCCGCTTCACCCGAGAACAAGCCCTGGGCTTTGCCCCCAACGAGTGAGTCCACCATGAGCCAACTGCCCGAATCCGTGACCATCACCGACGACACCATGCGCGAGGGTCTGCAGATCGAAAGCGCGGCGATCCCGGTCGAAGCCAAGCTGCGTCTGCTTGACGCGCTCGGCGAGACCGGCGCAAAGGTGATCTCGATCGGTTCTTTTGCGCATCCCAAATGGACACCGCAGATGGCCTGCATCGACGAGATTGCCGAGCGCTTCGTGCCCAAGGCCGGCATCCGCTATACCGCTGCGGTCTTCAACAAGGCCGGCTACGACCGCGCCGACAAATACTTCCCCAAGCTCGATGTGCGCAAGCGCACCAACTTACCCGGCACCGCGGTCGAGATGTGCGATGCCTTCGCCCGACGCAACTACAACCGCACGCAGGCGCAGCAGATTGAAGCCCTCGATGCCACGGTCGCGGCTGCGAAAACCGCCGGTGCCACGCAGGCGTCGGTCGGCATCGGCAATCCCTTCGGCTCCAACTTCAGCGGGCCCTATACGCTGGCGCAGCGCATGGACATGCTCGCGATGATGATCGGCAAGTGGCAAAACGCCGGCATCACCGTGACGCGAGTCGCCTTTCTTGAAGCGATGGGCTGGAACCTGCCGCATCAGGTGCGCGAGACCCTGCTAGCCATCCGCGAGCGCTGGCCGCAGATCACCAACTTTCACATGCATCTGCATAACCAGCGTGGCGCCACCATTGCCAGCTACTACGAAGCGCTGCAGCTCGGTGCCCGCGAGTTTGATACCTGCCTGGGCGGCATGGGTGGCTGCCCCTATTCGGGCAACGGGCGCTCGGCCGGTCATGTGCCCACCGAAGACTTCGTCGATCTGTGCCATGAAATGGGCATCCAGACCGGCTATGACCTCGGCAAGCTGATCGAGGCGGTGGCAGTTGCCGAAGAAGTGGTCGGCCATCGGCTGTGGGGCCATGTCTCGAAGTCGGGTCCGCGCCCGCGTGGCGACCAGCTCTATCCGCTCGACATGCCCTTCATCGAGACCCTCGAAGAAGCCGCGCACTTTCGAAATGGCCCCGAGGTCTACGCGAATCAGATCTCGCCCTGGCGCAGCGATTCGGCACTGAACCGCGCCTGATCCTTCGAGCACCTGATCCTCTGACCGCCTGATCTGACCGGAACTCGACCATGAGCCTCACCCTCTACCACTGCACGCGCGCCCGCTCGATGCGCCCGCTCTGGACCCTGCTCGAAATGGGTCTCGACCACACGCTGGTCACGCTGCCCTTTCCGCCGCGCGTCCTGCACAAGGAATACCTCAAGATCAATCCGCTGGGCACGGTGCCGTGCATGGTCGATGGCGATGTGGTCATGACCGAATCGGCTGGCATCTGCCAATACCTGGTCGATCGCTATGGGCCGACCCCGCTGGCGGTGCGGGTCGATGAGCCCGACTACGGCGCCTACCTCAACTGGCTGCATCGCAGCGATGCCACCTTCACCTTTCCGCAGACGCTGGTGCTGCGCTATACCCGACTTGAGCCGGAAGAGCGGCGCAATCCGCAGGTGGTGGCCGACTATCGCAAGTGGTTCCTCGCACGCATGCGGGCGGTCGAGGAAGCCACCGCCACGCGCACCTGGCTGTGCTCCGACCGGTTCACCATTGCCGACATCTGCGTTGGCTATGCGCTGGTGCTGGCCACCTCGCTCAACATCGACGAGGTCTTCACCCCGAACATCAAGCGCTACTGGGACCGCATCAACGAGCGGCCCGCGTTCAGGAAAGCCTACGACCTCTGAGGCCTGTCACCCCTGTCTTTCACCCCTGCCTTTCACCCCCGCCTTTTACCTTTAACCGCCCTGCGGAGTTCCTTTCATGTCTGTCCTCGAGTCCACACTCGATCGCAAGAGCGAGCGTTTCGCGCAAAACCGCGCCGAGATGCTCGAAACCCTGGCGCAACTCGATGCCCTGCACGATGAAGTCGCTGCCGGTGGCGGCGACGACGCGATGAAGCGCCTGCGTGCCCGCGGCAAGCTGCCGCTGCGCGAGCGCATTGCGATGGTCCTCGCCCCCGACTCACCCTTCCTCGAGATCAGCCCGCTGGCGGCGTGGCGCTCCGAGTTCAATGTCGGCTCGGGCTTCGTGGTCGGCATCGGCGTGATCGAAGGCGTCGAATGCGTGATCCTCGGCCACGACCCCTCGGTGCGGGCCGGGGCCTTCAATGCCTTCAATGCCAAGAAGCTGATGCGCGGCCTCGAGATCTCGCGCATCAACCGCATGCCCTATGTGCAGTTCGTGGAGTCGGCTGGCGCCGATTTGCGCGGTGATGCCGGCGGCGACCCCGAGGCGGCGATCCGGCGCGAGACGAATCATTTCGCCGAGTCGGGGCGCCTGTTCTACGAGATCACCGAACTGTCCAAGCTGCGCATCCCGACCATCTCGGTGGTCTTCGGTGCATCGACCGCCGGCGGCGCCTACCAGCCCGGTATGAGCGACTACAACATCCTCATCCGCGGCCAGTCGAAGGTCTTCCTGGGCGGCCCGCCGCTGGTCAAAATGGCCACCGGGGAAGACGCAGACGAAGAAAGCCTGGGCGGCGCGCAGATGCACTGCACGATCTCGGGTCTGGGCGACTATCTCGCCGAAGACGAGATGGACGCGATCCGCATGTGGCGCGAAGTGGTCACCCATCTGAACTGGCGCAAGC
>JAPLQF010000018.1 GCA_026399875.1 Burkholderiales bacterium
CTGGAGGACGAGAACCGGCGCCTGAAGAAGATGTACATGGACGAGAAGCTCAAGGCGGAGGTCGTCGCGGAGGCCATCGCAAAAAAGTGGTGAGGCCATCTCAGCGGCGTGAGATGGCCGCTCGAGCGGTCGCCGAAAAGGGGATGCCGATCACGCTGGCCTGCGTGGCGTTCCGGATCAGTGAAAGCTGCTATCGCTACCAGCCCAAGCTGCAAGCGGAGAACGCCCAGATCGCCGACTGGCTGGTCCGCCTCACAGAGAACAATCGCAACTGGGGGTTTGGCCTGAGCTTCCTGTACCTGCGAAACGTGAAGGGCTACGGATGGAATCACAAGCGGGTTTATCGCATCTATCGGAACCTCGAACTGAACCTGCGGATCAAGCCGAAGAAGCGCATGGTGCGTGAGAAGCCCGAGGCGCTGACCGTGCCGCAGGCGTTGAACCAAGTGTGGTCGATGGATTTCATGCATGACCAGCTCAGCGACGGCCGGTGTATCCGGCTGTTCAACTTGATCGATGACTTCAACCGGGAGGCCCTGGCCATCGACGTGGATTTCTCCCTGCCCGCGCTGCGCGTGATCCGCAGTCTGGAGCAGGTGATCCAGTGGCGTGGCGTACCTGCTGTGATCCGGTGCGACAACGGGCCGGAATACATCAGCGGCGAACTACAGGCTTGGGCCGCGAAGCACTCAATCAGGATCGAATACATCCAGCCTGGCAAGCCGCAGCAGAACGCATACGTCGAGAGATTCAACCGGACTGTGCGCTACGAGTGGCTGGCCCAGTATCACTTCGACGATCTAGCTGAAGTCCAGGACTTCGCCACGCGATGGATGTGGTCCTACAATCACGAACGCCCGAACATGGCCTTGGGCGGCATCACCCCGAAACAGCGGCTGGCCATGGCCGCGTAGGTCTACTTCTGACGGCTACGGAAAACGGGGGGATTACCAGAGGAGCTTGCGACAGCACCATCGCAACCCGATCCCGTCAAATAACCAAACGAGTTTCCGGGCAACCGTGGTCCGAAACAATCCGGCAGGTCACCTCTTTCGACATCACCTGCCAGCGACTTGTATTCCCATTTTATGGGACACACGCCGGGTAATATCAGCTGATCTTTCACAGCAGATATCGAGGATCGCCAATGGCTCATGACCTTCACGCACACCTCTGGTCGAACAACGACGACCACTTCTTTCGCGACCTGTGCTTGAGTCCGCAGCGACAGACTGGCCCCCGTTGCGTACCCACATCGCTCGCGATCCTGACGCAGCAGACGCCGGAAACGTTCGCCGGGAAGATCAACACCCAGGACCCCGTCTCGTGGTCGTCGGCACTGCGCCCCTACGGAATGAAACTCGCCTACTGCCCGACCGACGTTCGACAGGTACGGTTCTACGTTCCGGATTTGGTGGCACACGACGACCTCTTTACTGTCAGCTACTACACGCCGATTAACCCGACCAAAGTCCTCGACGATCCGGATCAGGATGGGTGGGTTTGCGGCTCACATGTCGTCGTCGTTCACCGTGACTCCGTACTTGACCCAAGCAGTGGTACGCGCTACCCGATCACAACGCTTGGAGCTTCCGGCTTTCATACGAAGAGAATTTTTCGCGTTATTCCAGCGGACCATCCTAGAGGACTTTAGTCACGCTCACATAGACGACGCCTAATTGCATCCGTCATGTTTCCTGAAGCACCTTTCCGGATAGAGTCTGCGCAACCCTAATACCCCTCCATAAACAAGACAGCCTCAACGTCGCGAAGAGTCCACGACCCACTCTTATCCATACGCACTTTGTTTAAGTAGTCCTTTATCCTTACGCACAGATCATTTGCCTGGTGCTGCGCCTGTACACACCGATAGGCATTAGGCCACTTTATTTTTGTTTTGCGGTCGCGTGTACCGTACTTGCTATATATACGCCCGAGGGCTGGATATGCCTTCCGAAGCGAATGCGCCACAGCCAGATCTCTTGAACACTCGTGGTCATAAATGATAATAGACTCAGCGATCGAAATAATTGCCGCAGCAACGCGTGAGTCATACATTACATAAGCATCGGGCATCGCCAATGCATACATCTTGGTAAGCGAACTGTTTACGCACTTCGGCTTATCGATCCACACATCTTGGAGAAAGTTAAGTATTTCCCTGCCAGTGTATTTCGGACCTCTAGGATTACCCCATTTCTTTATTTCATTGTAGATTTCAATTGCCTGAGATTCGATTTCTTCTGGGCAGTCTTTATGCTCTCCTTTTTCGACTGATGCCCGGAGGACTATAAGTCGCCTCTCGATTCTCTGGAGTACCTGCGTAGTTTCCGCCCAGGTTCGCGTTTGCCAGCGGTACGCATCCCGTCGACTCAACCAACCCAACGCTGGCACTACGGGGTAGTATTCTTTCTCTTTGACCAGCCTTACTTGATACGATTCTTTTGAAATATATTCAACATAAGCTCTCGCGAGGCGGTCTTGCGAAAGCAAATCAGAGACATCAGGATCCCGCACATCGGAACCTGTGGGGACGCGCTCGCGTTCGCTTTGTCCCTTCACCTCTGGCACCTTATCCTCCGAACTCATCAAGACGTACCGTCCTCTTTTCACTCTCCTGAATCTCGGCTCTGCGAGTATATCTTTCACGAGCGCCCCACGCTCGCCATCCTCGCCTACAGCGAAATTCGCCAGCATCGTACGCAGGGTCGATTCCTCAAAAAACTGGCCACCTATAGTATGTCGGCTATTCTGCAGGTTAATTAAGTCGACCGCTCCGAATTCCTCGTCTAAATTACCATTTGATATTTCTTTCCTGATACAGCGCCATAATGTCATATCCATAGTCCCATGTTCTTGATTGAGCGCATCGCAAACCAGTCTGTAGAGTTCTGATTATTTACAATATTCAGGTGCGTGTCATCATCGCGTATTCTTGTTATTTATTCTGAGTATTGTTGATTATATAAACAGTTATTTTTATAGCCTCTGGTTGTGCGGGTCACTCCCCACACACGGGTCTGCCCGTAACGGGGTGGCAACCAGCCCACCATCTGCCATTCGAATCCACCATATTCGAAGTGGTGACGGGGCAGGTGTTCGGGGCGCCATCCACCGACGGGCCAATCGTTCCGGGTCTCCGCCAGCGTCTGGATAGTTGAATTCGAGCCATCACTGATGATCAACGCCCTATCCCGCAGCTTGCAGGCGATACGCGGGAAGATGTTCGATTGGGCAGCGTTCCGCGCCATGCGTCTCCCCGAGAGAAACGACACATCGGAGCCACCTTCTCCGCGACTGTCGCCTCGGTGCATGAACACCCCGAGGGATTCGTCTTCGAACTCGGTATCGATGGCGACTTCTCCGTACTCGCCGAGGCGAGTGAGCGCGAGGTTACGCCCACCTTCGTCCGTATACGTTTCGATGACCCGAAATGACTTGTGTTTGTATGCGGGATGCTGGTTTTCTTCGCCCCAGGGTTCGACGGCGCGCGGGTCGTAGAAGCCCCTCAAGTCGATTCCATCCCAGCGGATGTTTCTCACTCGATGCTCCGGCAGATCGTGCAGCACCGGTTTATCGTCATCAACGTAGTAGTACCGGATATCGCAAAAGACGAAGTCCTGGATATGCCCGCACAGCGCAGTCACGGGGTCCTTGAAATCGCCCCCTGATGCGGGATAGTAAAACCGGGTTCCGGTCACAGCGTCAAGCCACTCAGGATCGATGTATTGATTCAATCGCATTCCTCTTCAGGATCAGGGTTTTTTCCGTACTGGGCACTGCTAGCCCACCCAGTCATCGACATCGCAGACTTCGAGTGTGTACTGGGTCGCTTCTGCGAAATGGCGCATCGAGGTTACGATCCGGGCTGGTGTCAGACCGCCCTCGTAGGGAAAGTAGTATTCGGCCAACAGCAGCGTGGGGTCCTGTTTCCCGATCGAGAACCTCGCGAGCATGTACTCGTTATTCAGGCGATTCACGAACTCATACTTTCTCTCGAGAGAGATAGCATTCGTGATGCTGAAGAAGGCCATGTACGCAAGCAACTTCACGTCCTCGCTCACGTGCACGACCACCTTGGTGCCCTCGACCGTGGCCACCAGGTCTCCGTCGTCATCGATCGCTGCGTCGATGGATTCGCGCTGGAGCACTTCGGCGAGGTTTGATATCTGTTCGATATCAGCTTCTGCAATGATCATCCATCCGAACATGTGCCTCTCCTTCTGGCAAGTGAAAATGGCAAGCCGATCACGTGGCATTCCCGCTGGAGAGGCATTCAATCAGGGTCTATGGTCTGGCACCCCTCCATGCCGCGAGTTGCGAACAGCCGGGGTGCGTGTTTACGCGGCGGCATCACCGAGGTAGCGATCGGCGAGCGTCTGGGCGAGTTCCGCGAACTCCTTCCTGAGTTCAGGTGGAGCGAGAACTTCGACGTCTTTGCCGAGCCTACGCAGCAGCCTGCGGAACCCTTCGTCATTGCCGACACTGAACGTGATTCGACGCCAGTCATCGTCTTCGGGTTCCGTCGTGATATCCCCGATCAGACGCTCTTCCAGCCAGACAAACGTCTTTTTTCTGATTCGTAGCTTGACTTTCAAAGGTACTGATCCCGACTGGATCTCGGTCACCCCAGCGTCCTTTGCGAAGTCACTCAGCCTGAAGTTCAGGGGCGATTCAAAACGCGCGTTTTCGTCGAGTTCAGCCGACTGAAAGCGATACAGCGGGAGACTGCGCGGCTGTTCCCAATTCGAATCTTTCGCATAGCAGACTACGTAGCAGCGACCATCCTGGAACACCAGACCCAAAGGGCTGATCGTGTACTTTTTCTCCTCGCCATCTGCTTTCCTGTAGTCGCAAGTGAGGCACTTCTCCCTCATGACAGCGTCATAGATCACTTTTCGCAGATCTTTCCGACCATCCTTGAGATCACGAGGAAACCTGGAGACCACGCGAACCTTGTCGCGCCAATCGCGATATCCGTCGTTTGATCCTCGCTTCAATCTCCTGTCTGCGGCGACTTGCAGGGAACCGATCTCATCCAGCACCTCTGGTGGCAACATATGGCCTGCCCGCTCGAACAGCAGGATCAAGGCGAGCGCCATGGGTTCAGTCAGGGTGTCCTCAGTGAGCAAAGGCCAGGACTGTTCCAGATAATATTTGTACGGGCGAGAGCGAGTCTCCTCCCCTGCCTCCACTACCTCAGGCATAAGTTCCTTGAGATACCGACGGACAGTTTTCTCGCTGATCGGCTCGATCGGATTCGTGCCGCTGTCGAAAGTGCGGTTCAACTCTGCCGTGATCTGGTCGAGTGTCTTCGCGTTCTGCTCCCCGACGCCCAAAAGAAACGGTAGCCTCGTTCGTCCATCGACATGCCGCACCACACTGCCTTTGCTCGCCATCATCGCCTCGCTATTCAAGCAATCAGACACTTGCCGCAGCTAGCCCACCGTCCATCAATACGTCGATGTGGACACTCCGGGGAAAGGCGAGAATAGCAACCGGCTGTGCCAAAAAATGGGCCTGCCTACCTCATTGCGGCTGAAGATAGGTGTGCGCGGTGCGCAGAAAGCACCTGTCAAGGAACGCATCACAATCCGGCTATTGCCCGATGTCGTGCAGCGCTTCCGCGCTACTGGCGATGGATGGCAAACCAGAGTCGACGCGGCGCTTCAGGATTGGCCGAAGACCCACAAGCCAGCAAAAGTCGGGCGGTGAACGTGAAGGCCGTAAGCGGCCGGCGCCAACTGAAGACGGCGTGCAGATCGGGATCGTGTTCCTTGATAGCGGCGCGCGACAATTATCTTGTGCGGCCCTAATCGATCCAATCAAGGGACATCAACTCGATGTCATGGCCTGGATGCTTAGAGCGCAGGTAGCTCATGACTGCGGACTCGGTGCTGCCGCCACGCAAGTGCTGGGAGACGGATCCGCGAAGGTGAGTGCGCGTTCCCCCGACTCCCCCTTCCTTCGTGTAGTAATAATCTGCGATGAACGATTTGTAGTTAGCCATGGATATTCTCGCCGGGAAGGCCTACAGGTCGGAAGGCGCAGCAGGGCTTTCGTTTTGCTGCGCCTCATCAAACTCCTTGAGAGCCTCCACAGCGGTCTGCTTCGTGAGCGCCACGGCGGCGATAGGCTCAGCGAAATGACCTGCAATGTTCCAGGCAGGGCCCACGATGAACTCAATTGATTGGCCTGTGGGTGAGCTGCCATCGAAATCGACTCGATGCATCCAGCGCACGTGGCCGCCTTCCCTGAAGCATTGGAACTTCCCGTAGTTGCTTCGGCAGTTCAGCTCGTTGAGCAACACACACATCTCCGCATGCTTTGAGCTTTTGCATTTCAGCGTGTAATAGATGCAGACATCGACAAGGCGGCTCTCGTTGAAGGCCTCAACGATAAGTCGGCAGCCGGGCTGCTCAGAAACGGTTATGCTGGTGCTCAAGACAACCTTGCCCTCTTCCTCGTTTACCTCAAGCGCGTCTTCCCATTCGCGGGCAGCGAGGAATTCCTCGAGGACTTCTTCGTAGTTTCTCTGTGTCATAAGCACCACTCTCGTCGTCTTTATTGGCAAGGCACAATAGTTTGCGCCAGCGCTGGCTCACCCGATGAGCCTGGCGCCATTTCTTATCCAGACAACGGCACCCGCAGCGGAATGCCCCCGCAATCGGCCTGCACTCCGAAGGCTGGGATCCAGGCGCATCGGGCGGTCACTCACCCGACACGAGCACCGCCAGACACCGACTGATCTTGAGAGCGAGGACGAGTCGGAGGACGGCAATACGCCAAGCACGGCCGATGCGGATGGATGATCGGCAGCGAGGTGGCGGGCAGTCCTCCTAATCGAGCTTGAGCTTCGCGTCCCGAATCAGCCGCGCCCACTTCTCGATTTCAGCCTCGATCATTGCCCGATACTCTGCCGGGGTGCTCGCGAGCGCGGTTGCGCCCATCCGGCCCCACGCGTCCTGATTTTCCGGCCGGCGCACGATAGTGCCGATCTCGCGGTTCAGGCGCTCGATCACCGCCGGCGGGGTGGCCGCTGGCGCCAGCACTCCGATGAGCACCGGCACTTCAAATCCGGCGATGCCGCTGCTCTCGGCAAGCGTGGGCACTTCCGGCAAGGCGATCGAGCGCTTGCTGCCACTGGTACCGAGCGCACGCACCTTGCCTGCGCGCACGTTCGGTACGCCGTCGGTGAGCGTGTCCATCATCAGCTCGACTCGCCCGCCGATCAGGTCGAGCCGTCCTGCGCCGCCCACCTTGTAGGGCACATGGGTCATCCGCGTGCCGGTCGTCGACTGCAGCAGTTCCATCGCCAGATGGTTGATGCCGCCCGTGCCGGTCGTTGCGTAGTTGATCGCGGCCGGCCTCGCACGGGCAAGAGCGACCAGGTCACGTACCGACTTCACCGGCAGCGACGGGTGAGAGATCAGGATCAGTTCGATGTAGTTCACGGTCGACACCGGCGCAAGGTCGCGCAGCAACCGGTAGCGCGCATGGTTGGTGCCGATCGCCTCGGTGACTGCATGGCCGCTGGTCGCCGCCATCAGCGTATGGCCGTCAGGGTCGGCCTTGATCACGGCGTCGGCTGCGATGATGAAATTGCCGCCTGGCCGGTTCTCGACCAGCACCGGCTGACCCAGCGCAGGCTGCAGGTCTCGCGCGAGCGTGCGAATGAAGGTGTCGGTGGCACCGCCGGCACCAAACGGCACCACGATGCGCAGCGGCTTGGCCGGCCAGGCCTGTGCGAAGGCGCCATTCGCGAAGGCGGCCAGCACGGCCATCCCCAACAGGGCAACCCGCGTGTGCTCACTGGACGATGCGTGCATGCCGGACTCCCCGTACGGACAGCAATGCCTGATCCGGCAGGATCAGGGACGGTCGATGAAGGACACGATCGATGCCGCGGCCCGCTCCGGCTGCTCGATGACCAGATAGTGACCGCAGTCGTCGATCATCACGCTCTCGCAGCCGACGATGCCCGTCGCGATCTGTGCGAACCCGACGCCGCTTGCAGCCGGCGCAACCGGCGACATGTTGTCCTCACGCCCACCGATCAACAGCGTTCGCGCGGTCACCTTCGGGATGAGCGGCGAGAGGTCGCTGCGCTCGATGGCCCCGACTGCGGCAATGAATGCTTCAGGCGTGGTCTTGCAGAAAGCCTCGCGCATCGAGGCGAACTGGGCGGCCGCCTCCGGCCGATCGAAATAGGCACGTCCGAATCCGGCGACCGAGGTGAGGTCGGCGACCGCAGCCATCCCGCTGTCGGCCGCGCAGCGCTTCCACGTCGCCCGCATCATGCGCGCGGCGTTGTCGTAACGCGCCAGGAAGCAGCTCAGCACCAGCCGGTCGACGAGCTGCGGATGTCGTGCGGCGAGTGTCATTCCGACCACCGCACCGAACGAGGTGCCGTGCACATGCATCTTCGGATAGCCGAGCGCGACGATCAGCTCCGCCACCATGTCGGCGAGATCGGCCATCTCGGGCCGCTCGGGGCCGCCCCGGCTCTCGCCGTAGCCCGGCAGGTCGAAGTCGACGACTTCGAAATGCGGCGTCATCAGGGGCGTCAGCTTTTCGAAGTTGCGGTAGCCGAACGCAGACCCGTGGATATGGAGCAGCGGCGACCCGCTACCCTCGCGCCGGTACCAGATGCGAGCCCCGCAGGGCAGGCTTGCGATTGCCATGGCGTCCTTTGCACAGGATACAAGCCAGTATAGGCCTCGTCTGGCGGGATGCACAATCGCTGAGGCTGAGGGGGTGTGCGCCAGCGCTGGCTCAGCTGGTGAGCGTCGCTTCATCTATGGTAGCCAATGGTTCGCGCGCGGCCGAATGATCTCGGGAACAGTGCAGATTCCGACGGCTGGCAATCAAGGCGAAGAACGTGAAACAAACCACTTCGAAGTGCGTCGATCTGCGGACGGCCTGCAAGGTGCTAGCCAGGAGCCTACGGCCCCGGCGTGTCCATCGGCGGCGGCGCCTGGAGCGGGAAGGATTTCCACAAACCCGACCGCGCCGGCTGGCGTTGCAGTGCGTGCAGGCCGGCATCAGCCGCCGCGTGCGCGTGCAACTCGAGTACCGGCCCAACTCGGCGCTGCCGGAATCGGTCGGGGTCTGGGCCGATGGCGCGCTGGTGCCGATGCCGCCATTAGTGCGGCCGGTTCCCACGCGATCGATGATCGCGGCGTCGGGCGGCGCGGACTACCTGGCGCTGAGTTCGGGGCGGCTGGCGCGCTGGGGGCACCTTGGGAGTGTTGGATGGTGGTGGGAGGCAGGGAGGGGCGGGATGAGAGGCTCCCTCGAGGACGGCGAGGTCGAGGATCCCGGCACCGTGCGTGGGCTCCCTGCCGCAGGAGGTGGATGACATCGCAGGTCAGTTGTTTCGGGACTACCCGTAGAAGGCAGGCTTCGAATGGATGCCATGTCGGACAGGTGGCGGACTTAAATCGCTACAGCGATAGCTTGCTGGTTTCCATGGTGCGTTATCTGTGGAAAAAACCAGCCTAGTTCCCGTAAGCTGTGCGTTTATGGCGAGAACAGCACGCAGTCGGAAACTAAATTAGGGCGACAGTTAGCGGTGGAAATCGACATCCCTGTCACCCTACATTACCTTAGGCATCCAATCATTGATTGGAATAGAAATACATGCTGGCAGATTTAATTGTCGGGGCTTTAGCAGGAGCAATCACCGCGTACGTTGTTGCGATTGTTTGCTTGCCTTTTGCTTTTCTCTTTTCGTTAGGGATAAAGCGCGAGTACTCGCTAGATTTTTGGCTGCGATCCATTTTCTTGAGTCAGCTGTTATTTTGGGGTGCACTCATATTAGATGCGAGCGCTACCAATTATGGTTACTTCAAAGGCCCGGAAGATGTCATACGCGTTGCATTCAACTTCATCATCTCCATCCCGGCTACAGCTCTGATGATCCGTACTTGCATGCGACACCGGAAATCGAAGAGCAGCGTGCTGGTGGATGCCAAGGATCCCAAAGATCGTCTGGATACCGTATTCAACAACCTAGAGAAGGCGAAGAGTGCAGCCAACAAGCTTGCTAAGGCATTTCGGAAGTAGATGACCTGGTTTGCGGTGGCTAATCACGAACGCCCGAACATGGCGTTGGGCGGCATCACCCCGAAACAGCGGCTGGCCATGGCCGCGTAGGTCTACTTCTGACGGCTACGAAAAACGGGGGGGATTACCCGTCGGTCGATGGTGACATTGATACCCATGCGCGACATCCTGGTCTCCCTACATCACGTTGGGCATCACTACTGGAGGTAGTCCGTAATGTTGATTCGTAGTTTCGGTTTGTTCTGGCGTGCATCAGAAGTCAATTGGAACCCAGGCAAAGGCATAAAGGGAGAATTCCGGTTGCTTGGACGGCAAGGGACAAATTACCCGGGGATACAACTTGCTGACTTTCGTCATCAACAAGGCATCTATGTCCTGTATGGCAACTATGGCGCCTACTATGTTGGCCTTACCCGAAAGCAGGGTTTGGGCAAGCGTCTCAAAGATCACTTGACTGACAACCACGCTGGGCTATGGGATCGTTTTTCTTGGTTCGGGTTCTGTGCCACATTGAAGGCCGAGAAGTACACTGGCATTTGCCCGCTAAAGTCATTAGCCAAACTCTCAGTGGGTTCTCCGAGCGATGCAATTGCCGACATGGAGGCTTTGCTCATTAAGGCAGTTGGCCCTATGAACGCAGCCGACATGAAGTTCAAGAAAGCCAGCGAATGGGTTCAGGTCGAACGAGACCAGACCGACTACTATCTCAACAAAGTCCAAGCGCCGTGATGCCCAACCCTGCGCTCCAAGGGACGCTGCGCGATAAAGCCGCGCAGCGTCCCTGAGATTGAACGTTAGGCCGCATAGAATGGGCTTTTTCAAGCAGGCTACGGGGCGGCGACGAGTTGCATGCCGAGCTTGCTGGCGCGCTGTGACAGGTGGTGCCGTACGCGCTCGCGGTGTCGCTCCTCGTCGCAGTCATGGATCAAGCCACAGAACCCCCCGCCAGCGCTGGCTCATCTGGTGAGCCTGACGCCATTTAGCATTTCCAAGTGATCGCGCGCGACAGAAGCACGTCGGGATCGGCGCAGATGTAGACAGTTCGGAAATAGACGCCTGGGCAAGCGAGCCGCGCGGGCGCGTGCGTTACCCGGATTACGAATTGCGTGCTGGTTTGGTCCAGTATGGTTGGAAGCTGAGCCAGAGATTCCCTCCGGCAAGCTTGCGATTGAGGCATAACGGCTGCATGCTGTGCCACGCTGTTGCCATGAACTCACCAATGTCGGAACCACCGAAGCGGCATACGGTCCTGCTCGCGATTGCCGGCCTCAATCCGCAGGTCGTCACAGAAACGGTGTTCGCCTTGTCGCGCGAATCTGCCGCTGCTTTTCCGTGTTCGATTCATGTCCTGACCACTACGGAGGGCGCCGACCGGGCGCGGCTCACATTGTTTTCTGATGAGCCGGGATGGTTTCGCCGCCTGCTGAAGGACTATCGCTTACCGGCTGTAGCGTTCGATCACTCGCATATTCACGTGCTCAGGGATAGCGCAGGCCAGCCACTCGCGGACATTCGTACGGACGAAGACAATCGCGCAGCCGCCGATCAGATTTCAGAGCTTGTCCGATCGCTGACTCTAGATGACGCGACCGCTTTGCATGTAAGCCTCGCTGGCGGCAGGAAGACCTTGGGCTTCTTCGCTGGCTATGCGCTTAGCCTTTGGGGCAGGCCACAGGATCGGCTTAGTCACGTGCTCGTCTCGGAACCGTTCGAAGGGAGTTGGGACTTCTTCTATCCCACGCCCTATGAACGCATCATTCAAGTTCGGGACAACAAGATTGCCGACTGCGCACAGGCGAAAGTGACATTGGCAAACCTTCCGTTTGTGCGGCTGCGCCATGGACTTCCCGATACGCTGATAGAGGGGCGAGCCAGCTTTGCCGACGCTGTCCGTGCGGCGCAGGGCCATCTCGGGCCGCCAGCGCTGTCGCTCGACCTGCCCGGGAAGAAAGTGGTCGCGGCAGGCGTCGAGATCGAGTTGCCTCCGGCGGACCTCGCCTTCCTCGCATGGTTCGCGCGGCGTGCAGCTCGCGATGCACCCGCACTACGGTGCCCCAAGGACGGCGTACCCGAGATCGAGTACGCGCGCGAGTATCTGGCGGAATACCAGAGGATCATCGGCGAGATGGGGGCCGACGAGCGAACGCGTACCCGCTACCGGCAGGGCATGACCAAGGCGGATTTCGAAGAGCGCAAGTCAAAGCTTAAACGGCTCCTGCTATCTGCGCTTGGAGCCTCGGCAATGCCTTACCTCATAACCGGCGCAGGGCGTAACCCAATGCGATTCAGCCTCGCGCTGCCGCCCGCCTCTATTCACCTGTTCGGAATCCCCAGATGATGGCCGCAAGCTTGCGGGTATTCACAATCGCGAGCGTAGCGTCCATTATCAGTGCGTTGCCATGAGACTAGCCGCCATGCAGATCTGCACTTACAGAATGACGTTCATCACTCCCGCCTTCCTCGGGGATGCAGAACAGAGTGGCCGCTGGCGAACCCCGCCGATCAAGGCCCTGCTGCGGCAATGGTGGCGCGTCGCATATTCGGCCGAGCGTGGTCATCGAGTCGACGTTTCTGACATGCGCCGGGATGAACACAAGTTGTTCGGTACGGTCGACGGCGAGGCTCACCGCAGTCTGTTGCGGCTTCGACTTTCGAGGTGGGATGCAGGCGGGATGGCGTCCTGGGATCGGCTTGAGGCTGCGCCCGTACCGCATCCAGAAGTCCCACGTCCAGTGGGCCCCCATCTCTACCTTGGCTATGGCCCTTTGGTCGTGAACGCGGGGCAAACCTCGATGAAGCCAGGCAAGTGCGCGATCGCTCCCGGTGAGAGCGCAGCCGTTTCGCTTGCACTGCCCGAGGATGGCCAAGCCCGCACCCTCCTCTGCGCGCTGGACTTGATCGACTTGTATGGCGCGATCGGCGGTCGTAGCCGTAACGGGTGGGGTTCGTTCACTCTCCGCCGAGATGGTAGCGGTCGTGCCGGGGAGGTTCTACCGGAAGTTTCCCGCGACTGGAAAGAAGCACTCAGCTTCGATTGGCCGCACGCCATCGGCACCGACGGTCGGCCGCTGATCTGGCAGACGCCGCCTTGCCCAGACTGGAGAGCCGCGATGCGCAGGCTGGCACAAGTCAAGATTGCCTTGCGAACGCAGCCGGGCTTCAGGTTCACGACGGGCCCGAATGCCACCGCACCGGAGGATCGTCACTGGCTCGCCTACCCCGTGACCAAACACAGCGTTCGGTCGTGGGGAAACGGTCAACGCTTGCCCAACACGCTGCGCTTCAAGCTGCGCGCGGTCGGCGATAACCAGGTAGCGGGCGTGGTGTTCCACATGCCATGCCGCCCGCCAGACTCGTTCTCTCCCACGACAGAAACCCTCACGCGCGTGTGGAAAACAGTGCATTCGTTCCTGGACGACGAAACCAACGGCTTGCAATTGCAGCGCATCCCCCACTGAGCCCCTCATGGACCGCGATTCGATCCTCAAGACCAAGCTCCACGCCCGCCTGCATGATCCGGCGGAGAAGGCGCTCGTACTGCTGCGCGATCCTGCGGGGCACGAAGGCGGCACGTCCAGGGCTTTGCACCGGCTGCTGGGCTACCAGACGCTGGACAAAGACCTCATCGAAACCGACGACCCAGAAAGCCTGTGCGGCGTCCTGTTCAAGGACGGCATTCCGCGCAAGATGTATGACGTGGTACGGCGTGCAGACCGATGGGCCGCGGCCGCTGACCGCCCGCAATGGCCAATGGACGAGATCACGGTATCGACACGCGCCGGCGAGTTGCGGACCTTCAAGGTCGCACGCTGGGCCCAGGTCGAATGGAGCAAGCAGCCGGTCCTGATTCACCCACTGACCGGCGAGGAACTCGACCTGAAGTCCCTGGTCGACACTGAGCTCGCCGACCTCAAGGCGCGAAGCTTCGCTCATTTCTCCAGCCTCGTGGCTCGCGATGCAGCGGGTGCGCCGGATTGGCAGAGGAGCTTGCTCGCGTTCTGGCGTTTCGGCCCAGAACTTCGCGAGGCCGACGATGCCGGAAAGCTCGGGGCCCTGTGGCCGATGCTGCCTGCCGATACACGCGTTCCGGACCACAGTATCTGGGACCACCTCGACCTCGCGTCGGCTTTCGCAGGAGCGTTTGCAGCGGATCCGGACGGCGAGGCCGCGCTGCTCACGATGTCGATCGGTCCGGTGCAGGGTTTCATCGAAGCCGCGCGCTCGACCTCCGACCTCTGGGCTGGCTCTCACTTGCTTGCACGTCTCGCCTGGGAGACGATGAAGTCGCTGTGCATCGAGCTTGGCCCGGACGCCATCCTGTTTCCAAAGTTGCGTGGCATTCCGCAGGTAGACCTGTGGTTGCGCGACGAGATGGCGCTGGACGCATCGCTGTTTGAGCGATGCGAGTGGCAGCGCAGCGCCACCGACGCCAACCCCTTGTTTTCCGCTGCCTTGCCCAATCGGTTCGTCGCGATCGTTCCGCGTTCGCGGGCGGAGTCGATCGCAAACGAGGCGACGCGGGCCGTTCGCGCCTGGCTCGCGGAGAAGGGTCACGAAGTCGTACTCCGACTTTTGCAGGAAGCGGGGCTTCCGGACGACGACAGTCAGTACTGCTTTGCGCAGATGCGCACGCAGCTCGAAGGGTTCCCGGAAGTCAACTGGGCGGTTGTTCCGTTCTCCCTTGCGAAACCACGCGACAGGGAGCGTGAGACCGATATCGACACCAGCGTTCTCGCGGAAGCCATGGCGCCGTTTTTCGGCGCACAGCCCGGCCAGGCGAGCGGGTTCCTGAACAGCCACGCGTGGAGCGTGTTGACTGGCGAGTTGGACCTCGAAGGGAAAGCCTTCTTCTCTCCCAATCCAGGCACCCTCTACCCGGCCATCCACGAACTCGCGGAGCGAACTCATGCGGCCGCCAAGGCGGCGCGCCCATTCCAGCAGACCGAGCAGCGAGGATGGCGGTGTTCGCTCACTGGAGAGACCGAATGGCTGACCACGGACCCTGCGCAACTGGACGTCCCACCGGGCCAGCGCAAGGACACCCTGTGGACGCGCATTGCCGCCGAGAGGCCCGCATGGGCTAAGAAACGCGAACACCTGGGCGGATTGTCAGCCGTCAAGCGCCTGTGGCCAACGCTCTTCGCCGAGGAGATGAAGCGAGCGATTGGTTGTGAGGTCTCACGCTTCGTCGTTTCAACGCACACGATGGCGCTAGCCCACCAGATGGAGCAGGCCCTGTTCACGCAGAGGGGCCCTGACTCCCGGCTGGCGGCGCTGATCGAAAGGCACCTGCCGGGACACGAACGCGTTGCGCTACCACGCAAGCTCGAGAAGGCGTTCCGGCAATGGCCGCTTGCGCAAGACTTGAAGCTCCTTCCGGCCCTGCTCGACCTCGAGGACTCTGGGGAAGAGCTCGATGAACGTGCGCAGCGCGAGATTGCGCAGATAGTGAAGAGTTCCCTCGGTGCCGAGCGCCTCGAAACCTACTACGGCCTGCTGATGATGGACGGCGACCGGATGGGGGGCTGGCTGGCTGGCGACCACGCGATTGACTATGAAGTGGCTTTCCATCCCCAGGTACGAACGGGGTTCAGGACACGCGCGGCAGGTAATGCCGCGCTCGAAGCCTACGCGAAGCAGCCACGTGCGATTTCACCGAGTCGGCACCTTGCGATCTCCGGTGCGCTGAACGACTTTTCCCTGCATGTGGCCCGTCATGTTATCGAGGTCGAACATCTCGGGCGTGTCATCTACGCAGGCGGTGACGACGTGCTGGCGATGTTGCCGGTGGCCGACCTCCTGCCCGCCATGCAACGACTGCGTGTCGCATATTCTGGTGGGAAGGAAAAAGAGCAACCAGCGGCCAAGGCAGACCGATTGACCCTGGGGAAGGGGTTCGCATACCTCGACGGTCGCCTGATGCGCATGATGGGGTCCAAGGCCACCGCCAGCTGCGGTGCCGTGGTGGCCCATCATCAGGCACCGCTCGCGGCAGTACTGCGGGAGCTTCGAGCAGCGGAGCAACGCGCGAAGCTCGAAGAGGGGCGTGATGCGTTCAGCATCACCTTGATCAAGCGTTCGGGAGGTGCCGTTCGATTCGGGGCTAGATGGGGCGCGCCGGTAGCAGCGCTGAATGATGTCGCTGCCTTCCTGCGAGAGCCCACGGTATCCCGGCGCGCGGTTTACAACGCGCTCGACTGGATCAAGGACCTCCCCTCGACCGCCGACGTAGAGATGCTTGGGCATCTGCTGGCCCACCAGTGGTCACGCCAATCGGACCAGTACGCTCGGAACGAGCATGCGATGCCGGAGCTTTGCAACCGGGTGGGAGAACTTGCGATCGCGGCGAAAACGCCACTGAAGTGGCTCGCAGAGTTCCTCATCGTGGCCGAGTTCCTTGCCCGAGAGACCCGCAGCGCCACGGGAGACCGGTCATGACCGACGTCATCCATCGGTTCATCGAACCGCTCGATGTCCTGTTCCTGCGCGGCAACAAACTGTTCGGGGAACCCGGGAGTTTCGGGGAGAGCATGGTACCGCCCTGGCCGTCGGTCGCCGCGGGTGCGATCCGTTCCCTGATGCTGGCGCTCGACGGGATCGACCCAAGTGAATTCGCCCGTGGCCGACATCCTCACCCATTCCTCGGCACGCCAGCCGAGCCGGGCAGCTTCACCGTCACCGCTTTCCAACTCGCGCAGATCGATGCCAGCGGCGCCGTGTCGTCACTGCACCCTCTGCCTGCAGACTATGCGGTGCGCGAAGAAGGCGAACTCGTTGAGGTAGTGCGTATCGTCCCGGTGAAGCCGTGTGGCGGCATCATGTCGTCGTCGACCCTGCCAATGCTCCCGGTACTGCCTCAGTCCGACCGGGCCAAGCGGGCAGGCCGTCGCTGGGTGACGCAGGACGGCTGGCAGCGATATCTCGACGGCAAGACGATCGGGCCGCAAGACCTGGTCACATCGGATACGCTCTGGGCGCTGGACGCAAGGGTAGGCGTCGGTCTTGATTCCAAGACGGGTCGCGCCGACGATGGCAAGCTGTTTAGTGCCCAAGCCGTCGCATTCAAGCACGGGGTCGGTTTCATCGCGACCATCGCTGGTTCGGACGTGCCCGTATCTGGCATGCTGCGTTTAGGCGGTGACGGGCGCGGCGCGGCAATGACCTCGCCTCTCTACGTGCCCGCCAAGGCACCTCTCGCACAGATCGCCGAAGCCCAACGGGCGCGAGTCGTACTGACGAGCCCCGGTGTCTTTCCTGACGGCTGGCGGCTGCCAGGCGCCGACGAGGGCGGGCGTTTCGAACTCGGCGGAGTACGTGCCCGCGTCGTGAGTGCAGCAGTTCCACGTGCGGAATTGATCAGCGGCTGGGATCTCGCCCGCCGCGCGCCCAAACCGGCGCTCCAGGTTGCGCCAGCCGGCGCGGTGTACTGGCTCGAGGACCTGGAAGCCTCCGAGGATTCCCTCCGCAAGCTTGCGGAGGACGGCTTGTGGAGTGACGCGTCCAATAATCCGCACCGGCGAGCAGAGGGTTTCAATCGCTTCTGCTTCGCCATCTATTGAAAACGTAGCCGGTATACCCGGAGGCCAAATGTTCGAGAAGCAAGCCGCTGTTTTTCTTTATGCCGTCAGCCCAGTCCACGCCGGGGCCGGTAACGCCGTGGGCGTTATCGACAATCCGATCCAGCGGGAACGCCATACGCGGCACCCGAGTTTTTCGGGGTCGGGAATCAAGGGCGCCCTGCGGCACGGCTTCGAAGCCTTGGGGGGCGACAGGACGCTCATCGATTCGCTCTTCGGTCCGGACTCCAGCGGGCAGACTGAACTCCATGCGGGAGCGGTCAGCTTTGGAGACGCGCAACTGGTAGTGTTCCCGATTCGTAGCCTGCGCGGAGGGTTTGTCTATGCAACGTGCCCGCATGCGCTCGCTCGGGTGCGACGCCTCCTCGAAATGGTCGGTGTGGCGGTCGAGTGGCCAGCGATTCCGGACGTAGCAGACGGCACGTGCAAGGTCAGCAATGACGCATTGCTGGACCGTGACCGGCTTCACCTGGAAGCGTTCGAGTACGCGGCAACGCTGTCCCCAGAACTGGCCGTAATCGGACGGAATCTGGGCGAGCGCGCATTGCCGGACGGTGCTGCCTATGGTTACTTCCGAACGAAGATGGCGCAGGACCTCGTGCTGCTGTCTGACGGAGATTTCACCTATTTCGCCGAGAACGCGACGCTCGTCGAACCGCATGTCCGGATCGATCCCGAAACTGGTACTGCCAGCACTGGCGGTCTGTTCTATACCGAAAACCTCCCGCCGGAGTCGTTACTTGTAGCGCCATTGCTCGCGAGTGCGACGAGGACGGGTCGAAGCGATGGCCGAATGGAAGCGGCGGAAGTGATGGTCAAGTTGAAGAACGTCGTCGATGGCAAGATTCTTCAGATCGGCGGAGACGCAACGACCGGCCGGGGTCTTGTGCTGGCGCGGATGCAGGAGGCCTGAAAACATGGCAGAGACAATGGAGCAGAAGCGGGCGGCAGATGCGTGGAAATGCAGCGCGCACTGCGACTCCGAGTACGTCAACCTGGCGAAGGGGCTACCCGCGTTGATCATGAACAGCGGGCTTATGCAGGTCATGGCGTTCCTGCAGGAGAAGGGCGGGAAGTCTGGTCAGGCGCACTGCATCACGCTGGCGAAACAAATGCGCCGGTGGCTCGCCCAGCAGTTTCCCGAACGGATCGGCAACGATGAGTTCGGTGCCTTCATGGGCTCTCTGATGGCGAGCGAGCCACGCGAGTTCCAGGCGATCACGGCCGAAGCATTCGCATGGCTGCGCTGGGTGCGTCAGATGGCACCTGCACGAATGGCAGAGCGCTGAGATGGCTATCGCAGCCGTTCCGAAGTACCTCGGGAGCGATTTTTCGCAAGCCTCGCCGGGGCTCCGCTTCGGCATGTATCTGCAGCTTTGGGGAGAGGACCGGCAAGCGGGAAGGCTTCTGTGGACCACTAGCGACACCGTCTACAGGACGACGGGGCCGCAGAGAGTCGAGCGCGCATTCGATGAGTCCAACAAGAGATCTGCGCTGGATCGGGCGACAGACCTCACACCGCAGCATCGCAACGCGATGCACGCGCTGGCCGATCGGCAGTCCGATCTCGCGTTGCGTGGTCTCTGCACAGATTCGATGGCAGCATTCGATGCAAAGTCGATTGCCCCCTTCACGACCGGACTCGGTAACGAGCATCCGCTGGAGAACGGATTCGCCTTTCTCTCGCCCCATGGGCTTCCCTACCTCCCCGGGAGCGGTGTGAAGGGCGCGATCCGCGCAGCCGCTGGGGAACTCGCGAGCGGGAATTGGGGATCGACGGGTGGATGGACAGTGGATGCCATCAATTCCCTGTTCGGCACTGCAGCGGACAGGAGTAGCGACGGAAAAAAAGGGGCGCTCTCTTTCTGGGACGCGTTTCCTCGACTCCCGGGCGATCGTCTCCATGTGGAAATCATGACCCCACACCAGAGTCATTACCTGCAGGGTAGGCAGTCACCACACGACAGCGGCTCGCCAAATCCGATCAGTTTCCTCACGGTCCCGCCAGGCGCACACTTTTCGTTCTACGTCGGCTGTGACCTGCCCTTTCTCGCGCGTATCGCACCTGGCCTCGCAGCAGAGAACGAGTGGAAGCGGTTGCTCGAGGCAGCCTTCGAGCATGCCTTCGCCTGGCTCGGATTCGGCGCGAAAACCTCGGTCGGCTACGGTGCCATGGAGCGCGACGAGGCCGCGGGACAGGCCCGCGAACGTGCGAGGCTCGAGGCCGCGCTTGCCGAGCGGCGACGGCAGATGACAGCGCAACGGGTTCTTGTCGAAAGCTTCATCGACCGCATGCAGACGCGCCAAGCGGAGTTGCGAGGCGCGCAGGAGCAGCCAAATGCCGCCTCGCACCAGGCCGCGCAGAAGCTTTCAAGGCAGGCGCTCGAAGACGAAGGATGGTCACCCGAGGATCGGCGTGCCGCCGCCGAAGCAATCCACGAGTGGCTACCCAAGGTAGTGCGACTACCCGATCAGAAGGAAGCCTTCAAGAAGCTGAAACTGCGAACGCTGCTTGGAGACGGTTGACCCTCGATGCGCAAGACTGCCACGCAAGATGTGCCGGCTGCGGCCGGGCGCAGCATCCTCCTGTGCACCCTGGGCGCAAGCTGGGCAGTAATCCCGGAGGTACTCTGCTGGCTCGCACCGGATATCGTTGACCTGTACGCGAACCATCCAGAGCGCCGCGCGCTCGACGCGATGCGCGCCGACCACGGCCTGCTACGACCCACGGAACTCTGGGTTGCGACCACCGATGGCTCGACGGCTTGTCGAAGCGTATCCGAGCTGATCGGGTGGTGGCGTGCATTGCAAGAGCCCCTCCCCCTGCGCATCTGGCAGGCGGCTAACACCAGTGAATTAGGGTCGCACCAGGAATGCGGGCGGATGCGCGAACTGACGCTTCGAATGGCCCTGCTGGCCGATGGCTTTGCTCAGCCGCCAGGCCAACTGGTAATGTCTCTTGCTGGCGGACGCAAGACCATGAGCGCCGATTTACAGGATGCGGCCGCCACGTTCGGCGCCTCGGCATGGATCCACGTCATTGGCCCGGAACCACTACCTCCGGAACTACGCGCAGCGCGCGCAGATACGTTCCTGGCTCCTCTGCCAGCAACGCTGGCGAAAGCAATCTCGCCAGTCATCGTCGGCAGCGGGATTCGCAGCGAACTGCTGGAACTCGAGCGCGACGGCGTTCGAATCGAGACGATTTCATTCCCGCTACCTCTACCGCCGGCGGGTAATGCACTGCGCTGGTCCGTACAGCCTGGCACTCCGTTGCTTGCCGACGCGCTCATCGAGCGCCAGCGCGACAGCGGCCGGCTCATGGGTAACTTCCTCGCAAGGCTCGAGTCGAGCGATCCGTATGAGAACTGGCACAGCCTGTATCGCCTTTCTCCGGCGCTGATCGAAAAACTGCGCGGTACGATACTGGACGAGCGTTCGCGCCCGGCGCTCGAGCGCCTCCCAAAGGCGGATCTGCACCGGCATCTCGGAGGTTGTCTTGACATTACTGAACAACGGCGGGTAGCGCAGGCAATCTGGGACGCCACCTCGTCTGCGGACCGCGACGTAGCATGGCGGGTGGCTGCACCGATGCTCGACGCCGACGATCCGTGGCCACTCGACTGGCCCCGCCGTATCGAAGGGGCAGGGCGCGCAGTCGTCTCCGCCGTGCTCCTGCTCAATGCTTCAGCCGAACGCCTGCAACGCGAACTCTACGAAGCTACGGAGCCACGCGTTGCGTTGTGCAAGTCATCGCCGCTCGGCTTCGCTGCGTACGAGCGCCCAGGAGAGCTTTCCGGGTCGGCCTTGCTGGTGCACCCCGCTGCGATCGCGCCCTACGCCGATGCGATCGTGTCGCAAGCGCGCAGGGAAGGCATCGAGTACCTCGAAATTCGGGGTAGCCCGCACAAGTATCGCCCGCTTGCCCCGGAAACCTTCCTGGCAGATTTCAAGGAAGCATTACGCACAGCAGGGGCACGCACGGACACGGCCGAAGCCCCGGGTCGGAGTCCCAGAATCGGTTTCATTTGGATCATCGACCGCCGCCAGCCAATGCTCATGGAAGGCGTGGTCGCTAGCGCTGTACGGGCCCGGGAACGGTTTCCCGGATTCCTGTTGGGGCTGGATGTCGCCGGCGACGAAGGGACACAGGCGCCGGAGCAACTCGCCCGCCACTTCGCACCAGCCTTCGCAGCGTGCATGCCGATCACCATTCATGCGGGGGAAGGTGAGCCCGCCGAAAACATCTGGCAGGCAGCCTATCATCTACATGCTGACAGGGTAGGCCACGGCCTATCACTCGCTGGCCATCCAGAACTCGCGCAAAGGTTCCGCAACCGGGGCGTCCTGCTTGAGCTTTGCCCGAGTTCGAACCGCGAGGTCGTTGGGTACCACGATTACGCGTTCCCGGCGTCCGAGGGTCAGCCCCAGTATCCGCTGCAGCAATTCATCAAGCAGGGGTTGCCGCTCACCCTCTGCACCGACAACCCCGGGATCTCGCGTACCACGCTTGCGGGCGAGTTCGTCGCTGCATCGAGAATGAGTTCCACAGGCCTTAGCTGGTGGGACGCGCTCGCCATCTCGCGTCAGGCATTCCTGTATGCATTCACCGACGCAGCAGAGCGCGATGAAATTCGCCGCACGGCAGAGCGGGCGGTTTACAAGTTCTTTACGGATGCTTCTTTCGGTGCCGCTCTTCCCGGCGCGCGGATATGAAGTGGAGTACCAACATGGCCCTGCCGAATCCCTTTCCGGTTGCCCGCTACCGGTTCGAATTCGAGATCGAGCGCCCGCTTGCACTTCCCGAGTACGCGGGATCGGCGCTGCGCGGCGTATTCGGGCACGCTCTGAAGAAGATTGCCTGCGTGACGCGCGAACCCGAGTGCAAGAGTTGTACCCTCTACCGCAGTTGCCTCTACCCGGCTATCTTCGAGTGCCCCCCCCCCCACGGAGCGCGGCGCACGTACAGTGAGATCCCTCAGCCCTTCGTGGTCGAGCCGCCTCCTTGGGGGGAGCGAGGGCACGGAGCGGGCAACGTACTCAATGTCGACACCGTCCTCATTGGCCCAGCGCTGCCGCAATTGCCGGTCGTGACACTTGCCTGGCAGAAAGCGTTGTCGGACGGTATCGGACCCATACAGGGCACTGCTCGCCTCAGACGCGTTTGGGTGGAGGGCCACGCTGATCCGATCCTTACCGACCCGCGCGGCCGCCTGATACCGCATCAGACCGGTATACGCCTGCCTAAAGGCGGCGAGGCTCCGCAGGAAGTGCTGGTCGAGTTGTCGACGCCACTGCGCCTCAAACGCGACGGCGACGTGCTGCGCGTGGCCCAACTAACTCCCAAGGACCTGCTCATGGGCCTCGTGAGGCGTATTTCCGACATAACGGAGCTGCACCTCGGAGAGAAGACGGAATGGGACTTCGCAGCGCTGAAGCGCAGCGCTGCGGCGGTCGAGGGCGAGAAGCATCTCGAATGGCGGGATTGGAGCCGGTACTCACAGCGCCAGCACCAGTCGATGACGCTTGGCGGTGCGGTAGGCAGTTGGCGCTTGCGCGGCGACCTCACCGCCTTCTGGCCGCTGCTGCATCTCGGGCAATGGTTGCATGTCGGTGGCAAGGCGACATTCGGACTCGGGCAGTATCGAGTTCTGGCCTCAGCGCCGACTTGACGTGGGGAATTGCGCGATGGAGCGCCCTGAACTGCATCTTTGTATCGCCACGGGTCAAAATCTCGCGAATCTGATTCCGGCCCTGCAATGCGCAGCGCGCGAAGTCTGGATTCTGCAGACGCCAGCAATGCATACGAGCGCAGCACACCTCGCATCAGCTCTCAAGGCACGCGGTGTAGAGACGACGCGTATCAACTTCGCCGACGAGCAGGTGACCGCGTTACACGCGCAAGCGGAGGCAGTTGCCGAGCGACTGGGCAGGCGGCTGGTGGCGATCAATATCACCGGTGGCACAAAGCTGATGACGCTAGCCCTGACCGAGACGCTGGAACTCGCCCTGGCCACAGGAGAAGGCAGCCTACCGCCCCACCTCGTCTACACGGATACCGTACGTGGCCGCCTCGATTGGCTGCGTCCAGCGGCCAGGAGCGAACCTATGCAGGACATCCTCCGGATCAACGACGTACTGCTGGCCCAAGGGTACCGGCGGCAGGATGGTACTGGCGGCGCTGAGGATGCCCACTGGCTGCGCGCTGCTGGCGAGCGGCGAGCAGTCACCGCGTTCATGGGCCAGCACTCGCGGACACTCGGGCGGTTTTTCGGGACACTCAACGGGCTGGCTCACCGTGCGCTCGATGCAGCGGGCCGCCTGCGAGAGTCCGCGCAGCATTTCGAGTTCGCGCCTGGCGGCAAGGCTGCGGAACTGCTCCGCATTGCGCGCGATGCGGGCCTCGTTGCGTGGAATGGCGACACGTCCCTCAGCTTTCTCTCGAGCGACAGCGCGTCATACCTTGGTGGCGGCTGGGTCGAAGAGTACGCGGGCCTGAAGATTTCAGGAGCCAGGCCGTCCGAATGGGCGCCGCGTCTGCGCGTCAAGAACATCGACACCGGTTCAATGAATGAACTGGACGCAGTCGTTGTCCACCGGAATCGGGTACTGGTCGTCGAATGCAAGGCCGCACGCGTCGATGGCGGCAGTACCAGCGAATGGATTTACAAGGCAAGCCAGCTTGCGCGCAGCGTCGGCGGAGTACTAGCCAAAGCTCTCCTCGTGTCCGCTCGCGAGTTCGGCGACGCTGACCGACAACGGGCGACTGAGTACGGCGTAGATGTGCTCTGCGCGGGGGATCTCGCGGGCCTCTCCGATTACCTGAGGCGCTGGATGGCCTCGTAAGCTCGCCGCGGCCAAGGCGCTGGGGCGCACATCGCAAGCTTGCGAGATACAGGACGCCGCATAGCTGGATGTAGATTCATCGGGTTTTCAGAATCCAGCGAGTGCATGTAATGTCGCGGTATCTTTTCCTCATCGCGTATGACATCGCCAGCGCGCGCCGCCGGCGTATTGCCAGGCGCCTAGTCAAGGGTAATTCGGTCGGCGGTCAGAAATCGCTTTACGAATGCTGGATGACCCAGGCAGAGCTCCAGTCAGCCATGTCGGCCCTGCGCAAGATGATCGATCCGGTCGAGGACCGCATCGTTGTAATACAGCTCGATCCACGGGCTGCGGTCCACACCCGGGGCGTTGGCGTCGAACCCCAGGACGGAAGCTTCTTCTTCCAGGGGTGATGCCAATGACCACGCTCTACATCGACAGAAAGGGTGCCGATATCCGCTGGCGCGACGGCGCACTTGAGCTGCGGATAGAAGGCAACTCACCGCGTGTGGTTCCCGGAAAGCTGCTGGACCGGATTGTGCTGCGTGCTGAGACAAGCCTGACCAGCACCACCCTAGCTGCGCTGGCGCAGGCCGGCATCGGCGTTATTGCGTATTCCGGCCATGCCGGTACCCGAATCCGGCGGAAGCCGGTACCTGATTCCGGTTTCATGCCGGTACAACAATCCGGTTGATGCCGGTACAAGCCGAGCGGGCGGGAAGGCAGTGTCGGCTCGCTGGGTGGCGAGCGTCAAGAGCCGGGAAATCGAGTTGGTCAAAGCTTGCGGGTTTTCCTCATCGAATCGCCTTTGAGCTCGAGTCGATGAGCGTTGTGGACCAGCCGATCGAGGATGGCATCGGCCAGTGTGGGGTCGTCCAGGTAGCGATGCCAGTCGTTGACGGGCAACTGGCTGGTGATGATGGTGCTCTTCTTGTCGAAGCGGTCATCGACGATCTCGAGCAGATCACGGCGAAGCTCGTCAGACAGGGGTGTGAGGCCGAAGTCGTCGATGACGATCAGATCGGCCTTGGCCAGGTGGGTGAAGAAGGCGCTCTTCTTGTGCTGGGCGCCGGCGCGCAGCAACTCTTCGGTCAGCCTGGGCAATCGCAGGTAGCGCACGGACAGATCAGCCCGGCAGGCCTGGTGCGCGAGTGCGCAAGCGATGAAGCTCTTGCCCACGCCGGTGGGCCCGGTGATGAGCAGGTTCAGGTGCTGATCGATCCACTGCAGCTGGGTAAGCTGGCCGAGCCGTCCACGCTCGATGCCGCGTACGGCCTTGGTGTCCAGGGCCTCTACGCAGGCTTGCTGGGGCAGGCGCGCCCAGCGCAGCCGCTGCGCCAGGCGAACGCTCTGGCGCTCGGCGATCTCGTGCCCGGCGAGCAGGGACAGGCGCTCGTCGAAGCTCATGGCCAGCACGTCGGCGTTGCCACGGTCGCGTTCCAGCGCGCGCACCATGGCGCGCAGCCCGAGTTGCTGCAACTGATCGAGCAGGGGTTCGGTGAGCATCATGGCAGGGCCTGCTGGAAGTAGGTTTCGCCGCGCACGTTCTCGTGTTCGATCGCCGGCATGTGTGGTGGAGCGGCGATGCGGGGCGGTGGATGCCTGAGCAGGGTGTGCACGGTTCGGTAGCACGCGCTCTTGAGCTCGAGCGCCCGGGCGCAGGCCGCCTCCAGCGCCTGGGGACTGAAGTCACGGGCCAGGCGCAGGATGCCCAGGCTCAGACGCAGCGTCTGCTCGCGGTGAAGGCGCTGCCCGGCCTGGGCACGGATTACTTCCGCGGTGGCCTGCCCGATCGCCTCTGCGCGCGAGAGCAGGCGCTCATGACTGCGCTCGATGAAGGACAGATGCCCATCGGGCCGGTGGGCGGGATCGGTGACGAACTGGCCTTTGCGCGCAGCCCGCGCATGTGCTGCCACGCGTCGGCCCTTGAGAAACACTTCGACGCTGTGGTCGGTGATGCGCGCCTCCACGGTGCGCCCGATCAGCGCATGCGGCACCGAGTAGTACCGGCGGTCCAGCTCGATGTGATAGTCCAGATGCACCTTCGCCTTCTTCCACGTCCCGTACTGGTACGGGTGCGGCGGCAGCGGTTTCAGCGCCGCGCGCTCGACCGTCTCGAACACCGACCGACGGCTGCCCTCACGCTTCTGGAACGGCTGGGCATTGAGCACGGTTACTCGCTGGGCGATCGCCGCGTTGAGTTCGGCCAGGCTGAAGAAGATTTCCTCGCGCAGGGGCGCGAGGATCCAGCGTTCCACCACCTGCACGGCGCTCTCGACGATGGCCTTGTCGCGCGGGCGGCGCACGCGCGCAGGCAGCACGCTCACGCGATAGTGCGTGGCCAGATCCTGGTAGGCCGGGTTCACGTCCGGATCGTAGCGATGCGCGCGCATAACTCCGCTCTTCAGGTTGTCCGGGATGACCGCGGCCGGCACCGCGCCGAAGAACTCGAACGCGCGCACGTGCGAACCGAGCCAGTCGACCACGTTCTGCGTGGCCGTGGCCTCGGCGAAGGTGTAGCTCGAATGCCCGAGCGCGGCCACGAAGATCTGCGCCTTGGCGATCTCCCCGGTCAAGCGGTCCGTGATCGGCATCGTCAGGCCAGCGTAGTCGACGTACAGCTCTTCGCCCGGCACGTGAACCTGGCGCAGCACGACATCCTGCGTGCCTCGCCATTCGCGGAAGCGATCACAGAACTGGCTGTACGACAGCCCGTTCGGATGCTCCCGCCGGTACTCCTGCCACAGCAGGCGGCGCGTCACGCCCTTGCGCGCAAGTTCGGTATGCACGCGTACGAAATCGGGCAGCGCCGGCTCCGTGGCCTTCTTGCGGCCCGCGTGCGGCACGTACAGTCGTGCCTCGATCTCCACTTCGTCGGCATCGGCCGGCCAGGGCCATTCAAGGCCAGCCCTGGACAGCCGCGACAGCGCCTCCTGCACTGTCGAACGCGATGCTCCCACTGCCGCGGCGATTTCAGCCAAGGTACGGCTAGCCTCGAAGCGCAGCCGGGCGATCTCTCTCAGTTTTCTCATGGATAACCTCGCTTGTGCCATCGGCTTTGCCTCCCTTTTCGAGGCGACCGACGGTACGGGTTACCCGCTCTTCATGTACCGGCATGGACCGGAATCGCGTACCGGCATGAGCCGGAATCACGTACCGGCATGGGCCGGAATCACGTACCGGCATGGGCCGGA
>JAPLQF010000046.1 GCA_026399875.1 Burkholderiales bacterium
CCCACAACGACGGATACTCCCCGCGGTGATCGTGCACCAGCCGCACGGCCCGCTCACGGACCTCAGGTGAGAACTTGTTCGTCTTTTTCATGGCTCCATCTTCTCAAGAGTTGGAGCCTCCTCAAAACCCGGGGCGGTTCAAGGCCAGCGTGCGCGCCAAGGTCGAGCATCCATTTCGGGTGATCAAGCGCCAGTTCGGCCACGTCAAGGTGCGCTACCGGGGCCTGGCTAAGAACACGGCACAACTGGTCACGCTGTTCGCGCTGTCGAACTTGTGGATGGTGCGCAAGCGAATTTTGAAGGACTTGCAGGCATGAGTGCGCCTGCAGCACGGGCACAGGCCCTAAAACAGGCTGCAGAGGGCCTAAAACGAGCGGAATTGGCGGCAAATTCGGCTGCGGTTTCATCATGTGAACAATCACGCGTCGGTAGTCATTTCAGCGGCTGTTGTGCAGACCTTCCCTAGATCGGTCTCCCTAGTGAAAGTGAGCGTCAGCCGGATGGGGTCATCGCCGGGCATTTAGCCTCTGAATAGCAAAAACATCGATGTGCTTAAACATCTGATCGCCTTGAAACTTGATCACAAGACCAATCAAAAGGTGCTGGGCCCACCCTTCTCAACCTTCAACATCCGCCCTACCCTGCCCCGGCACGCGGTGCGCCGCGAACATTGCCAAATCGATCTCACCGGGTTGCGCCCAGTTCTTTCCGTAGACCGCTTGCGCAAAAAGGTCGAGCACCATCTGAGTAATCAAGGGCGAGTCCCAGGCGCGCTCGGCAAAACGCTTTCGAATCTGCACGGTCAGCAACGCCGCTGGCGTGGCCTGCTGTGTCTGCTCGACCCAGTTCGCTTTTTCTTGATCGCTTAGCGCTGCGAATTCCGCTCGCACTCGTTTCAGACGATCGGTCTTCCATGCGCGAATCAACTGCTCGGTTTCTTCCCGCTGTTCGCGAACCTGATCCAAGACTCGCGCAGACTCCGCTTCCACCTGAACGCTAATCTCCGGCGCTATACCTGAGATGTTGGGTTTTGAAGCGCGCTTTGGCACGACCCGTTCCGGCTGGCTATTGGCCAGAATTGTCTTGAGATAAGCGGCTCGGTTGATGATTGGCTTGGCGCTCGGGTCGTTGATGTAGGACTCCATGGCGCCCAGCGATTGTTCGATCTTCTGTTCATCAAATTTTTGCAGTAAAGCGTCGATTTCGGCCTCAGCAATACCAACCCGGGCTGCCTGCATCACGAGTGTGACGTCTGCGGGTTGCGGTGCGTTTTCGATTGGCGAACGCGGCGTTCTTGCCACCCTGAATTGGACAGAAACAAGCGTGCCATGCTCACGATGCTCGACAAGCTCGACCGTAATCTCCGTTTGCATATTGATGTCCGCGATAGCTGGCATCAGCAGCTCGTTCTTGAACTTGCGAAACTCGCGCGGTTTGATCCCTCCCCCCTCGCGCAGAACACTGGTCCAAAAGCCAGGTTCGTGGCGCGAGGTCAGACCGCCGGGGCTGTCCTTGTAGCGGGCACAGATCTCATAGAGCGCCACCGCGGTGTAGGTCGACAGCTTTGCGATCGAATTCAGCTCGAGCTGGGCCCAGCGCTCGGGACTGATGAGCTGCTCCTTGATCGATGGCGGGTAGTACCAGGTGCACCATGCTTCGCCACTGCGAATGTAAAGACGCGCCTCAGCCAGCAAGGGAAAGGTTCTCGCCTCGTCGCTGATTACATCCGGTGCAGTGCCCTCAAAGCCCTCCAAGACGAGCGTTCCTTGCTCGCTTGCAGCTAGAGGACGCCACAGCACGGTTGTCTGGACCATTTGCTCGATATAACGCTGCACCCGCTCGGAGGCCTTTGTCGAAGATCCGTAGCCGCGCAAAATCGTACTCACAGGGCTTGAGTACCCGCCATCAGCCGCTGGCACGCCCTTTTGCGCGAGCCAGAGCATCACGTCATAGGCTTTGCGGCCCGTCACCGTCAGCGACATCGTGAGCGGCTCGATTGCCAGTGCAAAGACTGACTTGCTAAGCGTCCCGACTGGTTTGGACGCAGTAGCCCTGCCCTCTAGTGACGACGGATTCGGAAGCGATGCCATGGCAGCATTGTACGTCCACGCGCCTCGGACGGCACAGATCCCGGACACCCTACCGTGTGATTCGAGCGCCTATTCTTTCAGCCGCTGGACTAGATGCATCGGCTGAGCAACTGGGCTCGGGCAAGCCACACTTGCCGGACACCTCGCGCGACCCTTCTGTTTCAGCATCTGTTGATAGAGGGTGTCCCAGTTACCGGACGTTGGGCACACTTGGCGGACAGCATAGCCACTGTCAACGGACGCTATCGCCACACTTGCCGGACAGTATTGCCAGACTAGCTGGACAGTAACCGCCTTAAGTCGCTGTTCAGTATCAAGTTTCGCAGTCGTAAATCTCTTGAATTCTTGAAGGATAGAAAAGATCAAAGGAACGACTTATCCACAATCCCGGTCAACCCCACTGCGTCCGGCAAGTGTGGCTTTGGTTCGGCGCCCTACATAGACTTGTAGGTTTTTTCGTAATCAACGCAAAAAACGTACAATCACGCCATCTGAAGTTTTGGAGTCGCTGTGGACAATATTCTGGTCGATGGTCGAGAGCAAATTGCGATCGCGGATATCGGACAACAAGCGGAACGAGCCAAGAAGATCCTGGCCAAGGTTCGCAAGACAATGCTCGCGCCAACCGTCGCAAAGGAGCCCCCAGTCTTCACACCGGTTCAACTTGCCAGCCTTGTCGGTCTTGAGCCTCGGCAGGTTGACTATCGCTCAAAGAAGGGAACGCTGCCCGCGGGTGGCATGAACAGCGCTGGAACCAGGCGTGAGTTTACGCTGGCTGAGGCAAGGGTCTGGGCGCGCGAATTGCGACCGACCTTCATGCGCCCATCAGGTGCTGAAGCCGTGGCCATTGCGATTGCCAACTTTAAAGGTGGCGTCTCCAAGACAACGACAGCACTCACGCTGGCACAGGGTCTTAGTTTGCGTGGACACCGCGTGCTGGTAATCGATTGCGACCCACAAGGCAGTCTCACAACGCTCTTTGGGATTCTTCCTGATAGCGAGGTCGACAATGATCAGACGATCCTGCCGCTTTGCCTAGGCGATGAGGAAAGTATCGAATACGCGATTCGCGGCACGTACTGGAACGGCATCGACTTGGTTCCTGCGACTTCTTCACTGTTTAGCGCGGAGTTCGCTTTGCCGGCTCGCCAACGTTCCGAGGGCGGCTCGTTCAAGTTTTGGAACGTGCTTCACAACGGGATCGAAAAGGCTCGCCAGGAGTACGACATCATCATCCTGGACACCCCCCCTTCCCTGTCGTACGTAACCATTAACGCGATCATGGCGTGCAACGGGATCATTACCCCTCTGCCCCCGAACGCACTCGACTTTGCCTCGAGCGTGCAGTTCTGGGATCTCTTCTATGACCTGACCAGTCAGCTCGATGCACGGGACATCCCCAAGCGCTTCGATTTTATCGACGTGCTGCTGGCCAAAGTTGATTCGAGCGATATCGCGACGAGCGTCGTCAAAGAATGGATCAGTGCAGCTTACGGCTCGAAGGTCTTGCCAATCGAGATTCCAAAGACATCGACTGCGGCCTCAGCGTCGGCCGAGTTCGGCAGTGTTTACGACATGAAGCCCGGGTCAGCCAGCTCGCGCACCATCAAGCGTGCTCTGGATGCCTATGACCAGTTAATGGACGCAGTCGAATCACAAGTGGTCGGCGCATGGATGCGCCAATTAGCCCAACTCAATGAGGTCGCCCCATGAGCAAGCTCCAGGATCGCGTGAAGGGTCTGAATTTCGATGAAGTTAATGAGTCTGAAGTAACGCCCGCTGCGCCTGGTAAGCCAAGAACCGGTGTGGGGGTTTTGACGGCTGCTTTTGGGCGTGAGCGTGAGCTCAAGACCGAAAACGATGACTTAAAGAACAAGCTTGCGCGATTTGATGATGCGGTCGTCGTCGAGTTCATTGACCCCGCTCGAATCAGACCGAGCCGATTTGCAAACCGTCATGAATTGTCCTTTGTGAGCATTGAGTTCACCCAGCTGCGAGAAGAGATTGAGTCTGCTGGGCGCAACGTGCAACCGATCAAAGTGCGCAAGGTAGGGCAGGGTGGCGCAGCCAAAGAAGAATTCGAAATTGTCTTTGGACATCGCCGCCATCGGGCCTGTCTTGAGCTTGGTATACCGGTTGCCGCTATTGTTGCTGATCTTAACGATCAGCAGCTTTTTGCTGAGATGGAGCGAGAGAACCGCAGCCGTAAGAACCTGTCGGCTTGGGAGCAAGGAGTGATGTATCGGAAGGCGTTGGATGAAGGGCTCTACAGCTCGATGCGCCGTCTGTCTGAAGCGTTGAAAGTCAACCTTTCTGACGTATCTCGAAGTGTTTCCTTGGCGCGTTTACCTGATGAAGTGGTTGCCGCGTTTCAGAGTCCGCTGGACATACAGTTTCGTTGGGCTGCGCCGCTGGCAGAGGCGATGCAAAAGAACCCTGTCGATACTCTCAAGCGCGCGCATGCCATTTCGAAGGCACGCGGGACAATGAGTTCTGCAGCGATCTTGGCCCAGTTGGTCGGCGTTGCACATTCAGACACTGGCGCGACGTCCCTCGAGGAATTGTCAATCGCCAAGGGCGGTAAGGTCGCTGCGGTTCTGACGTCTGATTCGAAGGGCAGGGCAGTCTTACGGTTCGAGGTGGGCGCGTTGCCGGTATCAAAGCGCAAGGCGCTGGCGCAGGTTGTGCGCGATTTTCTGGATTCCAACTAGGCTGAGAGGGGCTAACTGCCTGGTGTTTGACCGTCAAACACCCTCCAAAGTTCGAAGTTCGACTAGGTGTTTGACCGTCAAACACACCGCCCATAGTGCGACAATTGACCGGGTGTTTGACCGTCAAACACCCTCCATGGGTCAAAGGTCGACTAGGTGTTTGACCGTCAAACACCCCCGGCAAAGCTCAAAGTAAGCTCAAGTGTTGAACAATTCAACGCACCGATGCTAGCGCAGGGCATCGAGTTCAACGAACTAGTTCAGGCTGCGAAAAACGCCTTCGCCGCCTCATGCCGCTTGGCGCGCTCGGTATTGATGTACATCGAGGTGGTCGACAGGCTTGCATGCCCAAGCCAGTCCCGAACAATGGCCAGATCCATCGTCTCGGCAGCATGGGTGCCAAAGGAGTGGCGCATCCAGTGCGCTGAGGCTCGGCGCAAGCGGCCGGCAAACTCGGTCTCGGTGGCGCTCATTGCGACGTCCTCCAGGAACGCGGCGAGTAACTTGGCAACCGCGGAGTCCGTGAGCGGAACCCCATCCTTGAATTTAGCTTCAGAGGGCAGGCGAGCAATAAGTGGCGCGTCCTTTGGCCACTCGTGAGGGTCGGAGCCAAAGCCACGGCTCTCAAAGTACAGGCCAAGGATCTGCATGGCCTCGGCTGCCATCGGGACTCTGCGCAGCTTTGAGCCCTTGCCAAGCACCACCAGCTCCCAGCCCAATTCGCCTTGTCCGATCGGCACCAGTTCAAGGTGTCCGGCAAGTGTGGCCGCAAGTTCGGCTCGCCGCAGGGCCGTGGCATAGCCCACGATCAGGATGACCAGCATACGCAGGCGCTTTTGCGGATCGGGCAGGGTGCGCGCGTGCTCGAGAATCAGCTGCCACTGCTCGCGGGTAAACGCATGGTGGGCATCGATCTGGCGGCTGGCGACCAGGGGCGGGGCGAGCGCCGCAAAGGGGTTCGTTTCCAGGTAACGCTGGCCGACCAGGAACGTGAACATCGACTTCAGGATGGTGAAGGACTGCATCCTGGAGCGATCGGACAGGGGGCCAGCAAACGGGCGCCAAAGTGATGACCAGCGCGGGGCAGGGTGTTCGGACACCCAGCGGCTTGCGGGATGCGGATCCCTCAGAAATCGCAGCGCAGTCTTCGGCACGTGCCGAGGAGAGCGCTTTGCCACGAACCAGCACGCACCAGAGCAAAAACCGCTCGATCTCCTTGCGGTAGCTGCGCTGGGTATGGGGGTTGTCCCGGCGGGTGCCAAGCCAGGCGTGGATCGCTTCGTAGTCGTTGCTGGCCGACAGCGCGCAGCGGCCAGGGTGGCGGTTATCGCCGTCGCGACCATCGAGCGAGGAGGGCGGGGAAAAGCTCTCCAGCGGCGCGACGCTTGAGGTCTGCAATGCGGGGGAGGGCAGGGCGGTCGGTTGTGTTGATTGAGCCAGATGCGCGCTGAGCGCGCGCGCAGGCACTACCGCCCTCGATGAGATCAGGATGCCGATCGAGTCCTCGTTTGAGCGCAGCCACTGGACGATCTGCTCGCCGATCATTGCGCCGATGCGGGGGACCTTGAGCCACCAGCGCTGGCCGCGGGCGTTGACCCAGTGCGCCAGATCACCCAGGGACGAAATCCCGCTGCTCTCAATCTGCCGGGCCACGCGGGTCTCGAACCACAGTGATACCGGATCGCGCGCCTGCGGGGCGACCTGGGCCAGGCGTTCAAGCCAGACCAAGCCCTCGAGCTGGCGATCGATCAGCCGCTCGCGCCGGCGCTGCGCCTGCTCAACGCGGGGCTGGGCTTTGCCGAACTCGTCTTGCAGCAGCTTGAGAAGTTCGGTCTCGGAATAAAAGCCCTCTTCGAAGCGTGCCGCGTATTCCTCGAGAGTCGGAATCCCGGCTGGCAACTTCATCTGGCGCGGATCGCGCCCGAGCAGGGCAGCCAGGCGCGCATCGCCTTTGCGGCGCGCCACGGCCTGCAGGCTCGAGCGGACCTCGAGCAACTTGGCTTTGACCAGGCGCAGATCGAGCCCTGGCTCGATGTACCGGTCGGCGAGGTCGCGTAACTCCAAACCCTGCACATAGCCGCGCATCAGCGCGATATCGCTGACATCGAAGTCCAGCGACCGCGCAGCCAGCGGGTGGGTGATCGTCTCGCTGATGCTCGCAAGTTCTTGAACCGACAAAGGAAAATGCCTTTGGTGAGCTAGCGTGATTTAGATCGTCAGAGATAGACAGAGGCAAACAGCATTCCCGATTATAAGACTAATCGGGAATGCTGTTTGGTCTTGAGACGGTTTGACGCGGGCGCAATCGTCGAAATGGCAGGGGGCGTTTTTGCAAACAACGCCAACGCGCTTGGAAGGCAATGTCCATCAACCCAGCGACGGTTCTCAGATAACGCCTGGCACTAAAAATGCCGGGCAGATCACAGATGGGAGCGCGAACGGTTTAATGTCGACACTTACCAACGAAATAGTCAGGTAAGTTATTGATTTCTTATAGTGTGTTCCCCGCATCCGCGGGGATGGACCGGCTGCGGAGGCATTCGGTGCGCTCGGGATCGCAAGTGTTCCCCGCATCCGCGGGGATGGACCGGTAGTCACTCGTTTTACTGATCCGAGCATCGCCGTGTTCCCCGCATCCGCGGGGATGGACCGAGACTGTTCCCGACATTTGCAGACGGCACGGTTCGTGTTCCCCGCATCCGCGGGGATGGACCGCCTGTGACTTCGTCGTCAACGGGTGGATCGTGGACGTGTTCCCCGCATCCGCGGGGATGGACCGCAGCAGCCTCCTACGATGGGCAACATGCTGTCGTGTTCCCCGCATCCGCGGGGATGGACCGCATCGGTGAAGCCGGATTCATCACGATCTTGACCGTGTTCCCCGCATCCGCGGGGATGGACCGGCGAAGCTGCCAGTCGCCATGCACATGAAGGCGTGTTCCCCGCATCCGCGGGGATGGACTGCCCGGTCTGGACATCTGGAAGCAGGAACAGATGCGTGTTCCCCGCATCCGCGGGGATGGACCGCCCATGCGGAAACAGTCAGACAAAGGGCAATCCGTGTTCCCCGCATCCGCGGGGATGGACCGAGGCTGGAGAGCGCCGAGGCCGACCTACAGGCCGTGTTCCCCGCATCCGCGGGGATGGACCGTCGATGATGTCGCGCAGGAGCTGCGGCGCGGCAGTGTTCCCCGCATCCGCGGGGATGGACCGCCTTCCAACGTGGTGGCTCCCGCAACGCGAAGGTGTTCCCCGCATCCGCGGGGATGAATTGAGGGAAACGGCGCAAGCCAAGTCGCAACCGGTGGCGCCCCCTAACCCAAAGGAGTGAGTCAGCAGCGAATTCACTCAACCGCGCAGATTGCGGCGCGCGCACATCGCTTAAGCTGGAAACTTAGCCAGTCCGTTGATCGTATCCATAGCCGTTTCATGACGATTTGGCACTTAAATCGGTTCGCCTTTCGGCCGCATCAGAAAACCGAGACAGCGAAGATCTGGGAGTTTGCGGTTGCATATCGATCGGGAGTTGGCCAGCGGCACAAGCGGTTTCGGGTCTCCTGCAGTCAACTCCCTTTGGGCAAAAAGCTCCCCGGGCGGAGGCCTGGCACTGCTCCTGCATCTTTTTGACGTTGGCGCTGTGGCGATGGAAGTTCTAGAGCGCCTGCCAGTTCAACTGTTGCAACGACGCGCTCAAGTCTTGGGGCTCGAAGTAGTCGAATTCAATCAATGGTGCGCAGCGTTGGTGGCATGTCATGACCTTGGCAAGGCAACACCAGGTTTTCAGATCAAGTGGGATTTGGGGCACCAGCGCGCAGCTTCAGCAGGATTCAGTTTCCCCTTAGGAGCCCCAGGCCGTCACGACGCTGGCTCGGCCCTCCTCTTGAAGCGACACCTTATCGGACGCGGCCTATCAAGACAGGACGCTTCGCTCTTTGCCTCGGCCGTTGCTGCGCATCATGGGTTTGTGATCGTCAGCGCCTTGGAAGCTGAACAAGGCAGATTCCCCTTGGACACATGCTGGGTCGCTGCTCAAACCGAAATCTTTCAAACGGTCTTCGAGACAATCGGCGTCGACTTTTTGCCTGCACTCACAACAGATGAAGCGAGCCGTGCAGAACTGCACCAATGGCTCGCGGGCCTTTGCGCCACCGCCGACTGGATCGGATCCAGTGAGAGCTTTTTTGCTCATGACCGCGAATTCACCGGCCTTGGGGAATGGTTCGCCAACAGTAGGGTGGTTGCACGTTTTGCGCTTGATCAGTGCGGACTGAGAGGTGCCATATCAAACCCCGATTTGGATTTTGAGGGCGCCTTACGGATCTCCCTGCCAGACAAGGCGTCGCCGCGCCCATTACAGGTCACGGTGTTGGAGTCGGTACGGGATGCTCCGTGCGGTGCGCCGACGCTAGTAGTTGTCGAGGCCCCGATGGGGGAGGGCAAGACAGAAGCAGCTTTCGCTCTGGATGCATGGTGGCGGACCAAAGGATTGAGTCGGGGTCTATACATGGCCATGCCTACGCAGGCCACGAGCAATGCACTGTTTTCTCGAGTCGCGCGTTACCTGGGCAGAGTCAATCCAGGTAGCGCAACTGAGCTTCAACTTGCCCATGGAGCAGCGAATGCCTCCATGACTACGCTGCGACTGCGCGACGTCGGATTTGGTGATGAAGACGCTTCTTTAGTCGCCAGTGCATGGTTATCGGGAAGCAAGCGAGTCATGCTTGCAGACAATGCGGTGGGGACAGTTGATCAAGCATTGATCGCCGTACTGAACGCCAAGCACCAGTTCGTGAGGCACTTTGGTCTGGCCGGGCGGACCGTGATCTTCGATGAGGTTCACGCTTACGACGAGTACACCGGCGGATTGATCGAGCGGCTTATCTCTTGGCTCTACTCGGCGGGCTGCAATGTCGTGTTGATGAGCGCGACGCTACCCAGCTCTCGGGTGGCCAGTCTCGTCAAAGCTTTCGGGGGTGCGACTCCGAAAATTGCCCCTTACCCGCGAGTGTCGATAACGTCTGCGGGGTTAACCGAAACAGTCTCTTTTGCGGCGTCACGCAAGTTTTTTGTCGACGTGCGTTCGTGCTCGGTTGATCTGAACGTGATCGCCGAGAAGGCCTGGTGCCTGGCGCAAAAGGGAGCGGCGGTTCTTGTGGTGCTTAACAAGGTTGCTCGAGCTCAGGAGACGTTTCGCTTACTGAAGGCGAAGACGACGCGGGTTGCGCTGTTCCATGCTCGCTTCCCTATGGAGCAACGACTGCGAACCGAAGAAGAAGTCATGAATCGGTTCGGCCCAAACGGAGTGGATCGAGAGGGCTGGATTCTTATTGCGACTCAGGTTGCAGAGCAGTCACTTGACGTCGACTTTGATGTCTTGATTTCAGACCTCGCGCCAGTGGACCTTCTGATGCAGCGTATCGGACGCATACACCGGCACAAGCGGCAACGCCCCGCAGGTTTTGAGACACCAGTGGTGCACGTGGCGGGGCTTGCTGACGACGCTTATTCCTTACCGGACATGGGACCGAGCTCGTTCGTCTATGAGCGACTTCCAGTATTGCGGACTGCTTGGTGGCTGGGCAGTCACCGCCGGCTGAATCTTCCCGAAGATATCGATACGGCAGTGCAGTGGGTATACGGCTCAGAGACTCCGCAGGATCTCCAAGCGAGCTGGGTAGAACCACTTGCTGCAGCCCGCAGTGACTTCGAGCAAGCGGTTCAAAAGCAAGCAGACCTTGCACGCAGGGCAGCGCTCCCAGAGCCCGCAAATTGGTTTGGCGCCTCACTCGCTGCGCCGCTGGACGACGAAGCGGCAAGTACAGGTGTCGCTCGATTCGGAACGCGCCTGGGTGATCCGTCGGTTTCTTGCGTGCCGGTCTATCGGTTGGAAGGTGGCTATTCAGTAGACGGCATCTCGGTCGCGTGGCCCTTCGACAAGCCATTACCGAAACATGTAGCGGCGGCGCTCAAACAACGCTATTTGCGGGTTTCGCAAAGGTCGCTGGTCAACTATCTTCTTGCTGCCGAACTGCCAGCTGGCTGGTTGCGCCATTCCGATCTGACGGGCCATCGCGCACTCGTTCTCGATGCAATGGGCCAAACTGAGATCGATGGTTTGTCGGTCACCATGGACTCGGAGTTAGGTTTGGTGATCAAACGAAATTCAATGGAGCACTGACGAGATGACGGTCTCCAATAACGGTGAAGGCTTCAACCTGGTCGACCATCCTTGGTTGCCAGTCACGGATTTGGAAGGTGATGCGCACTTGGTTTCACTACACGAAGTGCTTTGCTCTCCACAAAAGTACCGTGGACTGAACTCGGCGAATCCCGTTGAATTTTTTGCCTTATGGCGGATGCTTCTGGCCATATGCCACCGCGCGATTGGCCCAGGCACTTTCGAACAGAGATTGTTGCTGTCAGACGCTTGGCCAACTCAGAAAGTTCGCGAATATCTCTCGACCTGGCACGCAAGGTTTGACCTCTTTGATCCGGCCCGCCCATTCATGCAGGTGCCTGGCCTCGCGACGGCTTCGCTCGAGCCAAAGGCATGGACTCAAATTGCACTTGATCGGTCCAGCGGGAATACAAAACTGCTGTTTGATCACAGCCTTGATGAGGCGCCCGGCGAGATTGAGGCGCCCGACGCCACTCGTCTACTTCTGGGGCATTTGCAATTTACGCCAGGTGGTCTTGTAAAAGCATTGCGAGTCTCAGGGACACGAGGCGCGGCATGCGCATTGCAAGTCGTCTTGCCGATGGGTGAGACGCTGCAGGAGACGCTCGCATTAGGGCTGATTCCCCAGTCTGCAGAAGATCACGCGAGAGATCTCGCTCCCTGGGAATCCGAGCCGCCAAGTCTGGAAGTTTTGAGGTCTCCACCTGCCCTCGTAGCTCAAGGGCCAGCCCAGCGTTACACCTGGTTGAGCCGTGCGATCTTGTTGCTGCCGAATACCCATGGGCGGGTTTCGAACCTTCTGTATGCAGAGGGCCTGAATCTGATCGAGGACCCCGTTCCCGACCCAATGGTTGCGTTGGTTCCAAGCAAAGAGGTAACTCAGCCGGTCTATCTGGATGTTGATCGTGCGTTTTGGCGAGACCTTCACGCGTTGACCGGCGAGTCGGGTTCGACCCCGCCTCGTGTGGTCGAGCACGCTATCTCGCTTCGGGCGGCGGTAGACGACTATGAGCCGATCGGCCTTGCTGCTGGCGGGCTGCTTCCTGATCAGGCGAAGATTGTTTTGTGGCGCCTCGAAGAGCGTCGGGTGTCCCCAGCGGTACTCAGAACCGTTGGTGGTGCGGCGCGAGTCGATGCTGCGACACGTCGGGCTCAAGAGGTCAGCCAGGCGATGTTTGGAGTCTTTATGGATCTGTGTCGGAACTGGATTCAGCAGACTGGTGACAGAACGCCCGCCGAGGCAGATGTAAAGAACCTCTTGCGTCAGCTCAATGGAATTTCGAGTTACTGGGTGGAGTTGGAGCCGTGCTTCTGGCGATTTGTTAGCGCGCTCGGTCGCGGCGAGGCCCCCGATAAATGTCTACAAGACTGGTATGAGGATATCCGCTCTGCTTGTGAAACGGCATGGCGAGGTGCTTTGACTCTTCTTGGCACGGATGGCCGTGCTCTCGCTGCACAGGCGCAGTCGGTTGGTAAGTTGAGACTTGCACAAAGAAAAGCTGTTCAACCTTAAGTAAGGCAGCCATGGACACCCGATCTTTCTTTGAGTATCTGGAGCGCAGAGCCGCTTCCGACACCTCAGTCATCGCGACATTGCGTCGAGCTCAAGCTTATGACCCGGGTTCCTATGCTGCAGCGTTTCCAATAGTTGAGCCGTTTACCAGGGGGCTTAGCGAGCGTGATCGCCGAACTGTCTACTTGGTCGCGGGGCAGTGGGCGAATGCTCAGCGGCGAGGTAGCGGTGCGGCTATGAGCCTGCCAGTCGCTTTGCATCGAGTCCAAAAGTCGACTGGAAGCGCAAGTGTCGAAGCTCGGTTTGTGTCGCTGTTGGATGCTGATGCCGATGAGCTCGTCTGGCGCCTTCGACATGTGGTGTCGCTAGTCTCATCAGAAGGTCTGGCGATCGATTGGCCCGACCTCCTTCAGGATCTTTTGCGCTGGGGTGCGCCAAATCGCTTCGTGCAGCAGGCATGGGCGCGGCGGTTCTGGCAAGAGCCAACCGGTGGTCCTTCCGAACCTGCGTCCGTTACATCCGAATCCGCCCAGTGACACTAGTCAAAATCTACGGAGTTATTTCATGGCAAATATCGTCGAAATCCATGTCCTGCAAAATTTCGCCCCGAGCAATCTGAATCGCGATGACACGGGGGCACCGAAGGACGCTGTGTTTGGTGGCGTACGGCGTGCGCGAATTAGCAGTCAATGTTTGAAGCGAGCAGCGCGACTTCATTTTTCAAACGCCGAATTGCTGACCCATGACGAGCTTGCTTCCCGAACCAAGAATGTCGCCGGACAGATTGCTGCGCTACTGAAAACTGCTCGACCTGACGAATACGATAAGGCTATTGAGGCAACCTTCGCGGAGATGAAATTCAAACTCAAAAAGCGAAAGGAAGATGGCCAGCTACAGAGCGAGTTCCTGCTGTTCCTAGGCCACCGTGAAGTCGAAAATTTAGCCGCTGTCGTTGACAAGTACTTTGATGATTGGGTTGGTGGAAAGCCGAGCAAGGAGGCGAAGGCCGCTGTCGAGGCTTGCATAGGCTCTCCGGCCGTAGACGTCGCGCTGTTCGGACGAATGCTCGCTAACCGAAAGGATTTCAACGTGGACGCAGCCTCCCAGGTAGCCCACGCATTGAGTACCCACCGCGTTGATCGCGACGTTGATTTCTTCACCGCAGTCGATGACTTCGTTCAGGCTGATCAAGCCGTCTCAGGAATGCTTGGGACGGTCGAATTCAATTCTTCGTGCTTCTACCGATACTCGGTCATCAATCTCGACTTGCTTGTTCGCAACCTTGATGGCGATGCAGCACTCGCCGCAAAGGGCGTGAACGCCTTGATCAGGGCCACCATCGAGGCGCTGCCTTCAGGGAAGCAAAATACATTTGCAGCGCATAACCCGCCGGCCTTTGTCGGTGTTTCCGTGCGCTCTGGCATGCCGATGAATCTTGCCAATGCTTTTGAAAAGCCAGTGATGGCGTCAGAGCACGAAGGCGGGATCACGGCGGCCTCAGTAAAAAGGTTGGCTCAAACGAGCGAACTCTACGGCCAGAGCTTTGGTGTTAACGCACCGATCTATGCGCTGGATCTAACGGGTGCGTGGCCCGCAGACAGGGCGCCAACTGTTAACGCACTGTTGGAAGCCGTCTTGGGTCAGGTTACCGAGCGCTACGGGTCGCGCAAAGCAGCATGAGCACACTGTTGATTCCGCTGGTCGGCCCGATTCAGTCCTGGAGCGTTGATGCGCGCTTCGGCGAGAGACTGACCTTGCAGGAGCCAAGCAAAAGCGGTGTTATCGGCTTGTTGTGTGCGGCCCTCGGACGCGACCGGAAGGAACCTATTGGTGACCTGGTTTCGATGCCATTTGGCGTTCGAGTCGATCGCCCTGGTGTTCTGCTGAGGGATTACCACACCGCACTCGAAGTTGCCTCGGCCGGAACAACTTCGAGAGACACAGTTCTGAGTAACCGCTGGTACCTTTCCGATGCTGCGTTCTTGGTTGGTTTTCAAGGGGACGCTGAATTCCTGGGGCGTTTGCATAACGCGTTGAAGCACCCGGTATGGCCGGTGTTTTTAGGCCGAAAGGCTTGCCTTCCGGCTTTGCCGCTGGCAATGCCGGATGCAGTGGTCGACGCCCCCTTAATTGATGCACTTCGCGCTGCATCGCCATTACCGAGTGCGGAGTTGAGTCAGGCCTTTAGGCTGGTGATTGACGATCCTAAAGGTCCGCAGAGCCGCCCCGATCAACCCACGGGCCCATTTGCGCAGAGACAATTCTCTCTGCGTAGGGTCCGCACGGATGTGTTTGCATGGAACTTACCCGCATCCAGTTGAACCTCGGCGATCCAAACGCGCGCCGTGACCTTGCCGATCCGTATCAGATGCACAGCACGTTGGTGCGGGCGTTTGTGCAGGCTTCCGACCAGCCTTCCTCGCCGTTCCTTTGGCGCCTTGACGAGCCTCGCCAAGGAGAACCGCCAGTACTGTTGGTGCAATCGATGGCACAAGCGAACTGGTCTGTACTCGATAAGGAAGTTCCATCGTGGGGTTTACGTCGAGAGACGCGCCAGTGGGACCCGGAGCGGGTTCTCCGACATGATCAGCGCGTGGTGTTTCGGATTCGATGTAACCCGACGGTCACGCGACACGGCAAGCGCCTCGGGCTGTGGCGCGAATCGGAGCAGCGTGAGTGGTTTGAAAGACAGTCGATCACGTGCGGCCTGACGGATTTGGAGCTCTCCGTAGTGACCAGTCAGCTATTGGTCGGACGCAGGCGTAAGGGCGGAGGAGCAGATGTTGTCGTCTGTGCTGCGATGTTTGAGGGGCACGCGCGGATCGATGACGTCGCTACCCTGACGGCCGCTATCACCCGTGGCATCGGGCACGCAAAGATGATGGGTTTGGGGTTGCTTTCGATAGCATTAGCAGGCTGATGGCGGTTTCAAACCTGAAGACGCTGGCGCGTTATACCGATAGCGTCAGCTTTCTCTATCTTGAGCACGCAGTAATCGAAAAAGACAATCAGTCGGTGGCGGCCTTCACCGCTGACGGCCGCATTAGTCTTCCCGTTGCCAACCTGAGCGTGCTTATGCTCGGGCCGGGAACGCGCGTCACACACGCGGCAGTCAGTGTTCTTGCATCATCTGGATGCTTGCTCGTGTGGGTGGGCGAAGAGGGCTTGCGACACTACGCCAGCGGTCAGCAGAAGACACGCAGCAGCGCTCCACTTGAGCGCCAGTGCCTTGTATGGTCAGACCCTGGAAAGCGGATGCAAACGGTGCGTCGTCTCTACGAAATGAGATTTAAGGAACCTGTTCCAGCCAGCCTGACCCTTCAGCAAATACGCGGGCGGGAAGGTGCAAGGGTACGCGATGCATACAGAGACCTTTCGCAGCGTTTCGGGGTGGAATGGTCGGGAAGGGTCTATCAGGTTGGCGACTGGAAGGCCGCTGATCCGGTGAACCGAGCGATGTCTGCGACGAACGCTGCACTCTATGCTGTTGTCTTGGCAGGTCTGCATTCGTTGGGTTACAGCCCGGGCCTCGGATTTATCCACACAGGAAAGCAATTGTCATTTGTCTACGATTTGGCGGACGTTTTCAAAATGGAAACGAGTGTGCCGGCCGCATTCGAGGCAGCTGCCTCTGGCGCAAGCAAAATCGAGGCTCGAGCCAGGGCTATTTTTCGGACTCGAGCGGCCGAGCATCGATTGTTGGACCGTATCAATTCGACTTTGACTGCTCTCTTTGGAAAAGACGATCAAGCAAATCAATATATTGAGGGTGACGATTTCGATATGAACGCAGCCATACCGGGATCGTTATGGGACCCGGCAGGCAATGTGTCAGGAGGTTCGCAGCATGCTGGTGATGACACTTGATGCAGTCCCACAAAGTCTTCGCGGAGAACTGACCCGATGGTTGGTCCCGATCGGTCGGACAGCATTTGTCGGACAGGTCAGCGCGGAGGTGAGAGAGAGGCTCTGGGTACTTGTGACGAGCCGCGCCGGGGACGGCCAGATAGTAATGGCGTGGTCGACGCGTGGGGAGCCAGGCTACAACCTACGTATCCACCGTGTAGACGAAAGCGTTCTTGTAGATCTCGACGGAGTGCCACTGCTTGCTGTCAAGGACGCCGCATGGCGCGAGGCGGATGAGCGCTTCGCACTCCAAACCAGGCTTTCAGAAAGCGAAAGCACCGACATCGATACTTAACCCAGGAATTCTTGACTAAGCTGTTGATTTATTGAAGTGTATTCCCCGCATCCGCGGGGATGGACCGAGATGCTTCACTACCTTGGCAGCGTGCTTGTCGTATTCCCCGCATCCGCGGGGATGGACCGCCGCAAGGGTTGCAGTGACCGACGCGGTCAAGAGTATTCCCCGCATCCGCGGGGATGGACCGGCAGCACAGGCGGTACTTGATCGCTGGGACTCGCCGTATTCCCCGCATCCGCGGGGATGGACCTATTCAACCTACGCTCGCGACCGTCCAACTCGATGACAATGAGGTCGTGATCAATCTTCACGCGGTACTCAATCACGCGCAAACACCTGAGCAGGTGATCAGATTCATTCTCCGGCACGAAATGCTTCATATGATCATTCCCCCGAGGGAGGTTGACGGCGTTGTGGTTTCGCACCCTCCCGAATTCTGGGCTGTAGAACGGGGTTTCCCAGATCGCGTTCCTGTTTGGAATTGGTTGACTGTGTCACTCGGCTCATGCATGCGGTCGAATAAAAAGCAGCAACGAACTTTTATTACACGTGGATGGAAAACGCGCATGCATGGAAGGCGTTTATCTCTTAATCAAGTCATGGACATCGTGAGTCCCGCCGGCTCGACAAGAAATGTCGAGGAGGAATCGTTATTCTGATTTGGTCTACCTGACCTGCCTGGCATTTTCAGTACTGTAGCAAGCTGAGGGCCAATGCGATACACTGAATACAAGTATTCATTCGAGGCAATTTTCGTGGCCACTTCCATTCGGCTAGACCCTGCGACGGAGCAGCGACTTGACCAGTTGGCGTCCAGAACCGGGCGCACCAAGGCGTACTACCTGCGCGAGTTGGTGACAAACGGCCTGGATGATCTGGAAGACTATTACCTAGCCGCTGAAATCGTGGAGCGGGTGCGTAAGGGCCAGGAGAAGGTCCACACCACCGAGCAGGTGAGGAAAGACCTTGGTCTGGACGGTTAGTTACACCGAGACGGCCCGAAAGCAGCTCAAGCAACTCGACCGACAGGCCGCACGCCGTCTGGTCGACTTCATGGACGAGCGGGTCGTTGGCGGGGTGGATCCACGCGGTTTGGGTCAAGCGCTAAAGGGCCCGCTTTTGGGTACCTACTGGCGCTACCGGGTCGGGGACTATCGAATCATTTGCGATATTCAAGACGGCGAGCTGGTCGTGCTGGTTCTCGAGTTTGGAAATCGTAAAGATGTCTACCGGTGAGCACGCCCCGGGACGCCTTTGTCCAGGTCATCACTTTCGCCCATGCTTGCACTGAACAACGGCCGCTCAAGCCCGCCGGTGTCACCAAAAACACCTGAATACCTGAGGCTGCGCATGGTTCAGATTCTCAGGGACGAATCCGGCTATTTAGGGCTAGATTAGGTTGCCGATATTCAGAACCTTCTGAAGTCGGGCAATCCATGAAAGCGCAGTTCGACTTACGCTTTCGAATAATCGGTGACTGGGTGTCTTGCAGCGACGAGCAAGACACCCTTTCGATATCTGACTCAGGCAGGTGTTTTGGCGTTTTCAGTCGGGCCGTTGGACATCACGCTTGCGATACCGTTGTCGCGTGACTCCTCTGACTTGTACATCTGGCTGGTGCCGATCACCTGATTGTTGCCAGCTCTCAAATTGAAGTAGGTCCGGCCGTCTTTGGCGACCTTTCGTGCAAACCGACCTTCAAGCGGGCTGTTCTTGCGCACTGACGCGATACCTCTCAGGGCAGACGCTTTGCGCTGGTATTGCTCGCTGCGTAAGATGATTTCGCCATTGGAGGCCTTGAGCACAAAGGAAAACTGGCCCTTGTCGTTCGAATGCAATTCGTACCAGCCTTTCATATTGACTCCCATGAGATTGAAAGGAATGCAGGAAGAAAAGTTTTCTTTCCGTTTCGCAGTAACGCCAAGCTGCATTCTGACGATAGCCCAACTTCGCCTGATGCTGAAGGGGTGTTGATGTTTTCATGGTTACTTAATCGAATCGGTTCGATTCGCTGCGAAGGCTAGGGCGGATTGCCGTCGAAGGACAACCCGGATGCCTCGAGTTTTTCGCCTTTCCAGTCGATCGATAAAGAGCTCAGCTTTTCTCTTTGCTGTTGCGACAGCGGTTGAAGATCCTAAGATCCCCAACCGCTGCGTCCCGCCTCAGCGCCCCTTCCACACCGGCTTGCGCTTCTCGACGAAGGCCTTCAAGCCTTCCTGGCGATCTTCGGACTGGATCGCGACATTGGCGATCGGCATCTGCTTGGCCCAGCCCTCGGCATCGCTCCAATCGGTGCCCTGGAAGATGATCTCCTTGGTGGCGGCCAATGCCGTGGGCCCGTTGACCAGCATCCGCTCGGCAAAGGCCAGCGCGGCGTCCAGCGCCGTGCCCGGATCGACTACCCGGTTGACCAGCCCCCAGCGCTCGAAGAACTCCGGGCCCTTGAGCTCGCCCGATAGCGCCACCTCCATCGCGATGTGATACGGGATGCGCTTGGGCAGGCGGAACAGACCGCCGCCGATGGCCACCACGTTGTGGCGCACCTCGGGCAGGCCCATGCGCGCGTTGCGCGCCGCAATCACGATGTCGCAGGACAGGCACAGCTCCAGTCCGCCGCCGACTGCGACGCCTTCCACCGCGGCAATCAGAGGCTTGCGTGGCGGGCGCGCGAACACGCCGAAGCCGCCGCGAGGCGGACGCTCGCGAAGTTCGCCGCGCGCCACCGCCTTCAGATCGGCGCCGGCCGAAAAGTCACCGCCGGCCCCGGTGATGATGCCGACGAACAGTCCATCCTCGTTGTCGAGCAGGTCCATTGCCGCGTTCATCTCCATGCCAGTCGGCCCGTCGCAAGCGTTTTTCACCTCGGGCCGGTTGAGCGTGACGATCAGGATCGGGCCGCGTCGTTCGACGAGTACCCGGGGTTTGGTTTCAGACATCGATGTCTCCTTGAAGGGCTCAGAGCGCGAACGAGAAGCCGCCGTTGACCGGGTAGGTCTGCCCGGTAATCCAGCCGCTAGCGTCCGACGCCAGGAACAGCACCATATTCGCGACGTCGGTCGGTTCGCCGATCCGCCGGATCACATACTTCTCGAGAATCTTCTTGGTGCGCTCGGGGTCAGCGGCCAGGCGGGCGGCGATCGCCGGCGTGGCGGTCGCGGCGATAGCCACGCAGTTGGCGCTGATCTGGTGGCGGCCCAGCGAGCGCGCGACGCCGCGCATGAAGCCGGCGGCGCCGGCCTTGGCGCCGGAGTACACCTCAAGGCCCGCCTCGCCCATGCGGCCGGCGTCCGAGATGATGGTGATGAGCTTGCCGGCGCGCCGTTCGATCATGCCAGGCACAACCGCGCTGGTGCAATTAAGCACGCCATAGAAATTCACGCCGATGAAACTGTTCCAAGCCTCGGGTCCGGTTTCCCAGAAGGGCTTGCGCGCGTCGGGTGTGGGTGTCGCGCCAGAGTTGCCGGCATTGTTCACTAATACGTCGACGCGGCCGTAGACCTCGTTGGCACGCGCCACCATCGCCTGCACGCTCTCGTAGTTCGTCACGTCGGCCTGCACTGCGATCGCACGACCGCCTGCGGCGATCACCTCGGCGACCACCGACTGCGCGCGCTCCAGGAAATAGTCGTTGACGACGATCCCCTCGGCGCCATGAGCCGCCATGTGAAGCGCAACCTGCCGGCCCACCCCCTGCCCGGCACCCGTCACCAGACACACGCGGTTCTCAAGACTCAAAATGTCGCTCATACCTTTCTCTCCTTGTCTTTCCAGAATGGGGCGCGCAGGTCGCGCTTGAGCAGCTTGCCCATGCCGTTTCGGGGCAATTCGTCGACCAGGCGGATCGCGCGCGGCCGCTTGTAAGACGCGAGCGTGATGGCGCAGTGGGCCAGCAAGGCTGCTTCATCGACCGCGTGGCCGGGCTTGGCTTCGCAAAAGGCCAGCACGCTCTCGCCGAACTCGTCGTCGGGGATTCCGATCACCGCGGCGTCGACGATTGCCGGATGCGTCTGAAGCGCAGCTTCGACTTCGGCCGGATAGATGTTCACGCCGCCCGAGATGATCATGTCCTTGGCACGGTCGCTGATAAACAGGAAACCGTCCTCGTCCATCCGGCCCATATCGCCGGTGCGAAAGAAGCCGCGCTCGTCGAGTGTGTCGGTGTTCAGCGCCGGCGCGTTCAGGTAACCGCGGATCACCACCGGCGTGAAGGCCCAGATCTCGCCGGTTTCGCCCACCGGCAGCACCGCGTTGTGCTCGTCGCGGATCTCGATCTGTACATGGCGATACGGCAGGCCGCTGGAGCCAGGCTTGAGTTTCTGCATTTCCGGTGTCATGCGCGAGATCATCCCGGTCTCGGTGGAACCGTAGCCCTCCTGCAGGCAATCGCCCAGGTTGTCGATGATCCAGGTCTTCAGTGCATAGGTGACCGGCGCGGCGCCGACGGTTAGCCGCGTCAGCGACGACAAGTCATAGCGGCGCACCTCCTCGATCGGCAGCGCGGCGATGCGCTTGAACATCGTTGGCACGCCAGTCCACTGCGAAACCCGGTATTTCTCGATCAGCACCAGCGCTCCTTGCGCATCGAAGCGGCGCATCAGCACCAAGAGACAGCCCGAGCCCTGCGCCGCCCAGACCTGCGCCGGACCTGAGGCGTGATGCATCGGCATCGTCACCAGGATTGCATCGTCCCTTGAGCCCTGGCGCCGGGCGCGGACGTCCTGCATGTACTCGATCGTGATCGGATCGCCAAGCTGCGCCGGCTGGTGCGACATCACGCCTTTGGGCAGGCCCGTTGTGCCCGAGGTGTAGATGACCAAGGGTGGATTGCCAGCCGAAAAGAAGGGCCCGCCGTCTTGCACCAGCAGCGATGCGTAGTCGATGAATCCCTGCCCCGGCTTGTCGATTGAGACAGCGACCTTCAGCGCCAGCCCGTCGAAGGCCGGCAGCAGATCTTCGGGCAGTTCGTCGTCGCAGATGATCGCAGTGGCCCGGCTGTTGCCCAGCACGTAGCGCGTCTCGGTTGGCGTGAGCCGCCAGTTCAGGCCCAGCAGCGAGCAGCCCAGCTTGGCCAGTGCAGAGGCGATCACCACCCATTCCAGCCGCACATGAGTACGGACAACGACGATATCGTCACGCCCCAGGCCGCGCTCGCGCAGGCCGGCGGCCAGGCGATCGGCGGCCCTATTCCACTGACCCCAGGTCAGCGAACGATCGCCCTCGACGACCGCCACCCGGTCAGGCTGAACGGCGGCCCACTGCTCGAGCGTGCCGGGTAAGGGCGCGGACGCAGGGGAGGGATGGTCGGTACTCATGCAGGTCGGCTCCTGGGTGGGTTCAGTGGGGCGGATGAGGGTGCTCAGGCCAGCACGCCGTCCTGGCGAAACTGCGCCACCTGCGCGTCGCTGTAGCCGCCCACTTCGCGCAGGATGGCGTCGGTGGCGTCGCCCAGTCGCGGTGCGGGCCGGGCCGCGATCACGCCGGCCGGTTCGAGACTGAACATCGGATTGCGGATTTTCATCGGTCCGATCTGCGGGTCTTCGATGGCGCCGAAATAGCCGTCGTGAAGCAGGTCTTCATCGCCGGCGAGGTCGTTGGCCTGACAGACCCGCTGCGCCGGCACACCGACGGCCTGCAGGCGGCGCTCCAAATCGAGCGCGTCGTGCGTTGCTGTCCACTCGCCGAGCGCCGCGTGCAGCCGCTCGCGCTGGCGCAGCCGGCCCACCAGCGTATCGAAGGCCGGCTCGGTCAGCACCGCCGGCGCGAGTGCCCGCAAGGCGCGCCAGTGCGCGTTTGCCGACGCATCGATCGCCACCCAGCGATCGTCGCCGGCGCACGGGAACACGCCGCTGGGCGAGCGCAGCGGATCGGCATCGCTACCGACACGCTGCGGCGAGCGACCATTGGCCGCTTGCTCGAAATACGCAGGCAGCAGGAACTGCAGGCCGGCTTCGGCCTGCGCCACGTCGATATAACAACCTTGCCCGGTTCGGCGCCGGCGATGCAGCGCGGCCAGCACCGAAGCGACGATGAAGCGCGGCGTGACCGAGTCGGTCCATGGGCCGTGCGGGCCGGTCGGCGGGCGATCGGGCCAGCCGATCAGCGCGCTCGCGCCGGCATAGGCCGCGCCCAGGGTTCCAACGCCGCTGACACTTCGCTCCGGGCCGGTCTGCCCGAACAGGCAGGTCGACACCATGATCAGCGCGGGATTTTCGGCGCGCAGCCGCTCCCAGCCCAGGCCCATGCGATCGATCACGCCACCGGTAAAGCTCTCGATCAGCACGTCGGCCTTGCGCACCAGCGCTAGCACGATCTCGCGGCCCGTCTCGGTGTTCAGGTCCAGTGTCAGTCCGCGCTTGCCGGCATTGATGAAGTGATACGACAGCGAACGCTCGGGGTTTGGCTTGCCGTCGCGAAACGGCCCCAGGGTGCGCAGCGGATCGAGGCGCCGAGAACTCTCGATCTTGATCACATCGGCGCCCATGTCTGCTAAGTAGCGGCCACTCATCGGGCCGACCATCACCCAGCCGAGGTCGAGGACCCGCAGGCCGGTCAGCGGTGCGCTGGCGGGCGCATCGGCGGGTGCGCTCTGTTCGGTGGTCGTGCGGGTTTTCATGATCGCTGGCTCACACGATGCCGTGGGCGAACAGGGCCTGGATTTCGGTGCCGCTGTAGCCTGCTTCAGCCAGCACCTCCTGCGTATGCCCCGACAGTGGAGGCGCGGGCCGGCGCAGTTCAATCGAGTAATCGGAGAAGCGCGCGAACCGGACCGGCGCCCGGACCTGGCGTCCCTCGGGTAGTGGCTGGGTCGCCCACAGCCCGCGCGCCGCGTACTGCTCGAAGCTCGCCACCTCGGCCATGTCGAGCAGCGGTGCCGCGAAGAACTGGTGCTCGCGCGCTGCGCGGCCGATGAGGTCTTTGGTCGACTCACCCGCCAGCGCGGTCAGGCCGTCGATCAGTGCGCACAGCAGCCTTGCGGCCTGTGCGTCGTCGCCGGCGCTGGCCGGGAAGGCCGACCAGTCGAGATCGGCGATGTCGGGGGGCGCATGGCCGCTGGCCACCACCCACGCGGCCATGCGCCGGGTCATGGCGCCGAAGGCGCCAAAGGTGATCGACAACAGGACAAAGCCGTCGCGACAGGCATAGAACGACGGGATCTCGACCCCCGCGATCGGTTTGCGCGCCAAGCCGCGCGTGGGCGCGGTGTCGTTGGCGATGCTGAAGTAAGGCAGCGACAGCGCGCTCATCATGGCCGCAGCTCTCATCGACACGCCAGCGCGCTGGCCAACACCATCGCGGTCGCGCGCGCACAGCGCCGCCAGTGCCGCGATCGCCGCTTCGGCACCGGCCTCCATCATCGCCTGCGGCACCGGAATGAACAGCGGCGCCCGGTCGCGGTTGCCGGTGTAGGCAGCCACCCCGCTGGCGGCGATGACCGTGCGATCGGTGAAGGCATAGCGCGATTTCGGGCCATCTGCCGAGAACGGCCGCACGCAGCAGTGCGCCAGACCGGCATCGGCCAGGGCCTCGAACCGCGACGGCGCGGTTTCTATCAGGATGTCGGCCGCCTCCGCCAGCCGGCGCAGCGTGTCGCGTCCGTCAGGGCTGTCCAGGTCGAGCGTGATGGCGCGTTTGTTGCGGTTCATTGCGTGCCAGACGAGGCTGCGTTCGAGCCCGATACAGTCGTCCAGGAAAGGCGGCATTCGGCGCCCGGGTGCGCCCCCCGGCGGCTCGACTGCGATCACGTCCGCTCCCAGGTCGGCCAGGATCTGGCCAGTCAGCATGGTCTGCGGCTGCGACAACTCGAGGACGCGAACAGCGTTCAGCAAGGGCGCTCTCCGGAAAAGGCCCTCGAGCCTAGCGATAAACTAGATGCTGAGCAAGGTTCTAGCAAAATAAACGAACGACTCATTTTTCAACAGCCAGATCTTTGCACACAAACTAATAACTTAGTAAAGTAGTCCCCTCGACTTCGCGCCAGGGACGTCCGATGACTCAAGCCTCCGCACTCAAGCCCAGCTTGTACACCGTGCCCGAAGGTGCCGATGCCGTCCCGGCGCTGCGCGGCGGGCGCTGCGTCTGCGGCCATGTGTTCTTCCCGATGCAGACCTACGGATGCGAGAAGTGCGGCCGCACCGGCAAGGCGCTGCAGCCTGTGCTGCTGGCCGGCACGGGGCAATTGGTGGCCTCGGCCCGTGTACTGATGCATGCCCGCAAGGACCGGCAGGCGCCGTTCACGGTGGTCTCGGTGCGCTTGGACGAGGGCCCCGTGCTGCGCACGCTGCTCGCTCAGGACAGTGCCGCGCCACTACCATCCGGCCTGCGCATGCGGGCCACCCTGGTCGAGGTCGGCCGCGCCGACACCGGCGAACCGATCATCGACCTGCGTTTCGCGGCTGCCGCCTGAGCTCACCTGACCCAACCCCTACAGACCCGAAGGAACGCGCCTTGAACGCCACCCTCAAGACCCTGCGCCCGGCATACGTGATCGGCGTCGGCTGGCACCGCTACCAGCCGCTCAGCGACGAAACCTATGTCACGCTCGGCCTGGCCGCGGTACGAGGCGCGCTCAACGATGCCGGCATCGAATGGCCGGCCGTTCAGGCCGCCTACTTCGCAAAGGCGCTGCTGCCAATGGCCCCGGGTCGTCCGATGCTGCGCCACCTGGGGGCCAGTGGCATCGAGATCGTCCATGTCGAAAACGCCTCGGCGTCGGGCTCGGCGGCCTTCCGCCAGGCCTGTCTGCAAGTCGCCAGCGGCGTGAGCGACGTGGTGCTGGCGGTGGGCGTGGACAAGCCCGCCGGCGCTCCCACACTGCGCGCCGAGGCGATCAGCGGCATCGGCAACCTGGCTGATGACGCGATCGTGCCGTTTACCCACTTCGCGCTGCTGGCCGACCAGTACGTCCGGCGCCACGGCGTCGCGCACGAGGACATCGCGCGGGTGGCGGTGAAAAACCACGGCAATGGCGCGAAGAACCCGAACGCGCATCGCCAGCAGGCGCGCACGCTCGAGGAGATTCTGGCTGGCCGGCCCGTGTCCGGCTCTTTCACGACACTGCAGTGCTGCCCGGTGGGCGAAGGCGCGGCGGCAGTGATCGTCGCCTCCGAAGATGCGATCCGGCGCATGGGTGTGCCGTCGGACAAACCGGTGCGCGTGACCGGCTCGGCCGCGCGCAGCCAGCGCGTCTACGAGAACGCAACCCAGTTCGACGCCAACCTCACCACCGAAACCACCCGGATCGCGCTCGAGGAGGCCGGCCTGCGGCCCGAGCAGATCGATGTACTGGAATTGCACGACGCCTTCACAATCGAAGAACTCGAATACGTCGACGCGATGGGACTGTGCAACCCGGGCCAGGCCGTGCCCCTGCTCAAGGAGGGCGCCTGGAACATCGGCGGACGCTGCGCAGTGAACCCCTCGGGGGGTCTGATCGCGATGGGCCACCCGATCGGCCCGACAGGGATCGGCCAGATTGGCGAGATCACGCTACAGCTGCGTGGCGCCGCCGGCGCGCGCCAGCACCCGCACGCCAAGGTGGGCCTGGCGCATATGGTCGGCGTCGGCGCGGTCTGCTACGTGCATACGCTGCAGCGCGAATGAACCAGCAAGCGCACCCCCGAATGCCTACTCCCTGCGCGTCGGGCACCGCGCACCCCTGCCTCACCGGCGAGCACATTTCACGAGAGAAACGGACATGACGACACAGATCATTCCTGCCGCGGCCACCTGGCGGCGGATCCTGACGGTGACGCTGACCACGGCGTTCGCCGGCTTCGCGGCGCTGACCCCGCCCGACACCGGCGCCGCCGAGCCCAAACGCGGCGGCACGCTGACCGTTGGCCTGGCCCAGGACCCGGCGGTGATCGACCCGATCCGCACCGGCACCTTCACAGAGCGCCAGCTCTCGACACCCATCTACGAGGCGCTCTTTGACATCGACACCGCCGGCAAGGCCGTGCCCGTGCTGGCCGAGTCGTTCACCGTGTCTGACGACGGCAAGACCTGGCGCTTGAAGCTGCGCAGCGGCATCAAGTTTCACGACGGCACGCCCTTCAACGCCGAGGCCGTGGTGGCTAACTTCGAGCGCACCCGCAACCCGGCCAACCGGTGCCGCTGCCTGTCCTCGATGCGCGAGATCAAGGATGTGAAGGCGATCGACACGAACACCGTCGAGATCACGCTGAGCATGGCCAACGCATCGTTACCCACGATCCTCGCCGATGCGCCCGGCATCATGGTCTCGCCCACGGCCTTCAAGGCCGACCCCAACGGCATCGGCATCAAGCCGGTTGGCACCGGCCCGTTCAAGTTCGTCGAGTGGCAGCGCAACAGCCGCATCGTGGTGGAGAAGAACCCCGATTACTGGCGACCCGGCAAGCCATACCTGGACCAGATCGTGTTTCGCGGCTACCAGAACGGCGAGACCCGCGAGATTGCCTTCCAGGCTGGTCAGACTGACATCATCATGCAGCCGTCGTTCCGCTTCCTGTCCACCGCCCGCAAGGACAAGCGTAGCCAGGTGTTCGAACCTGCCGGCTTTGGCACCGACGGCGTGTACCTTAACCTGAAGAAACCGCCGTTGGACGACATCAGGGTGCGCCGCGCGCTGGCCTACGGAATGGATCGCGACCTGCTGATCCGCACGCTGGGCTTTGGTATTCCGACGCCGGCGTATAGCCCCTTCGGCAAAGGCATGGCGATCGCGCAGCCGGTGGCCGACTACCCGAAGTTCGACCCGGCCAAGGCGAAGGCGCTGATCGCCGAATACGGCAAGCCGGTCGCCTTCACGCTGCAGTTCAACAACTCGCCCGAGACCCGGCACCTGGTGCAGTCGCTGCAGGAAATGTGGGCCAAGGCTGGCATCAAGGTCGAACTGCAGCCGCTGGACCAGAACCGAATAGTGCAGAACATGACCTCCAAGCAGTTCGAGGCATCGCTCTACCGCTTCACAGGCCGCGCCGATCCGCACACTAACACCTACCCATTCCTTCATTCGGCCTTCGCCGAGGTAAACCCGTCGTCGAACTACGGCGGCATCGCCAACAAGCGGGTCGACGAACTGCTCGAGCAGGGCATGGCCACAATCGACGAGGCCAAGCGCAAGCAGATCTACGCCGAGCTGGCCCGGGTGCTCAACAGCGAGGTCTTCGCCCACGCCTACCTGTACAACGTCACCGACATGATCGTCGCCAAGAAGCAGGTGAAGGGACTGCAGGTCGTGCCGGACGGGCTCGTGCGCTTCGCCGAGATGTGGCGCGAATAGGCACGCGCTCATGGCCTGGCATCGACTGCTGCGAGGAGCCGCCGGCCTGATCGCCACGCTGCTGGCGGTCTCGCTGGTGAGCTTCCTGCTGATCGCACTGCTACCCGGCGATCTGGCCCTGCTGATCCTGGCCGACTCGGCCACACCCGACCGGGTCGCGGCCCTGCGCGCCGAACTGGGCTTGGACCAGCCGCTGCTGGTGCGATACGTCACCTGGCTGGGCAACGTTCTGCAGGGCGACCTGGGCCGTGCGATCCATTCCGGCGAGGCCACGCGTGACGTGATCCTGTCGCGCCTGCCGGTGACGATCGAGTTGATCGTACTGACCCAGGTGGTCGCGCTCGGGCTGGCCATCCCACTGGGCATCTGGAGCGCCTACCGGCGCGGCTCGGCCATCGACCATACCGTGCTGATCGCCTGCCTGGCCCTGCTCTCCACGCCCGCCTTCGTGCTCGGCCTGGCGCTGATCTACGTGTTCGCGCTGCAGCTGCAGTGGCTGCCGGCCACTGGCTACGTGGCACTGAACGAAGGCGTACTGGCCAACCTTGAGAGCTTCGTGCTACCGGTCCTGTCGCTGGCGCTGATCGAGGTGCCGGTGTACCTGCGGCTGCTGCGCAGCGAAATGATCGGCACGCTGCAGCAGAACTTCATCGCGCTGGCCCGCGGCATGGGCCTGCCGACCTGGCGCATCCTGTTCGAGAACGCGCTGCGGCCTTCGTCGCTGAACCTGATCACCGTGGTGGGCATTAACATGGGCCGGCTAATGGGTGGGGCGATCATCATCGAATCGATGTTCGCGCTGCCCGGCGTGGGCCAGCTGCTGGTCGAGTCGATCTACCAGCAGGAGTACCTGATGACCCAGGGCATCGTGCTGTTCGTGGCGGTAATGTTCATCGCGATCAACCTGGCCACCGACCTGGTTTACGCGCTGGTCGACCCGCGCCTGCTGCGCGACGCCGGAGACTGACGCCGTGGGCCGTTCATGGACCTATCCGGTGGCGCTGGCCTGGCTGGGGCTGGTGGCGCTGGCCACGCTGCTGGCCGGTTGGCTGCCGATCGAAGACCCGCTAAAGCAGAGCCTCGAGAACATGCTGGCCGCGCCGGACGCCGACCGCTGGTTCGGTGCCGACTCGCTGGGCCGCGATGTGTTCTCGCGCACGGTCCATGGTTTTCGGGTGACCTTCGCGGTCAGCCTGGGATCGGTTGCGCTCGCACTGATGGCTGGCAGCGTGCTGGGCATCTGCGCGGGCTACTTCCGGGGCTGGGTCGAACGGGCGATCCTGATGGGGGTGAACGTGCTGCTGGCCTTTCCGCCGCTGGTGCTGATCATCGCGATGGTGGCCTACCCCGGGCAGGCCCTGCTCAAGGTGGTGCTCGCGCTGGGCATCGTCTTCATGCCGGCGGTGACCCGTATCGCACGGGCCAATACGCTGCGCTTCAGCGAACAGGACTTCGTCACCGCGGCGCGCGCCGCCGGTATGAGCGATGCCCGGGTGATCGTGCGCGAGCTTCTGCCCAACCTGGTGCCCTCGCTGCTGGCCTACAGTCTGCTGCTGGTGGCCATCGGCGCGCTGGCCGAGGCCGGCCTGAGCTACCTCGGCCTGAGCGTGCCGCCGCCGGTGCCCACGCTGGGCGCGATGATGGCCTCCGAGCAGTCACGGGTACTCGAAGCGCCCCACGCGGTGTTCTTTCCGGCGGCGATGCTATTCCTCACCATCTTCGCGCTGAACTTGGTCGGCGAAGAAATGCAGCGCCGCATCGACGGCCGGGCGGGCGCAGCATGAATGCGCCGGAAGTGCGCGTGGGCACGGGCGCCGACGTGCCGCTGCTCGAGGTGGTGGACTTGCGCACGCACTTCGCGCTGCCGCGCGGGCTGCTCAAGGCGGTCGATGGTGTGTCGTTCACGCTGGCAGCCGGGCGCACGCTGGGCATCGTCGGCGAGTCGGGATCGGGCAAGTCGGTGCTGGCCCGCAGCCTGATCGGCCTGCTGCCGGGCGGGGTCACGCGCACGCCCGGCGGGCAGGTCATATTTGGCGGACGCGACCTGCGCGCGCTGCCCGAGCGCACGATGCGCACCGTGCGAGGGCGTGAGATTGCGATGATCTTCCAGGATCCGATGACCTCGCTGAATCCGGTGCTCACCATCGGGCGCCAGATCGGGCAGGTGCTGCGCCAGCACACCGACCTGTCGTCCGCCGCCGCGGCTGAGCGCGCGGTCGAACTGCTGTCCGAGGTCGGGATACCCGACCCGCGCCAGCGCGCCCGCGAATACGCTCACCGATTGTCCGGGGGCATGCGCCAGCGCGTGGTCATCGCGATCGCTCTGGCCTGCTCGCCGCGGCTGCTGATCGCCGACGAACCGACCACCGCGTTGGACGTGACGGTGCAGGCCCAGATCCTCGACCTGCTGCGCCGGCTCCAGGACCGTCATGCCATGGCACTGATTCTGATCACCCACAACCTGGGCGTGGTGGCTGAGATGTGCGACGACGTGGCGGTGATGTATGCCGGTCGCGTCGTCGAGCGCGGCCAGGCCGCCGAGGTGCTGCTGCGCCCGCGCATGCGTTACTCCAACGCACTGCTGCAATCGGTGCCACGCGCCGACAGCGCCAGCCATGCGCGCCTGCCGGTCATTGCGGGCCAGCCGCCCAACTTGATCGACCCGCCGGAGGGCTGCCGCTTTGCCGCGCGCTGCGCGCACCGTGAGGCCCGTTGCGAGTCGATCACCCCCCCTGAGACTTGCACCGCCAGTGACCACCGCTACGCGTGCTGGAATCCCCTGAGAGAGGACTGACGTGGCAGGCAACAGCACGGTTCACCTGCAGCGCGGCGACGCATTGCTGCAGGTACGCGATCTGGTCAAGACCTACGCATCGCGCGGCCGGCGCCGGGTGCAGGCCTTGTCCCAGGTGTCCTTCGACCTGGCTCGCGGCGAAACCCTGGGCGTGGTCGGCGAATCGGGCTCGGGAAAATCCACGCTGGCGCGTGCGGTGCTGGCCCTGCCGGCCCCCGACAGCGGCGCCGTGCAGTTCGACGGCCAGCCGGTGTTCGAGGCCACTGGAGCGGCACTGCGCTCGCTGCGCCAACGTATGCAGATGGTGTTCCAGGACCCGATGTCCTCGCTGAACCCGGCGCACCGGGTCCATGAGATCGTTGAGATGCCGCTGATCGTGGCTGGCGGACTCAGCGCCGCGCAGCGACGCGAAACCGTTATGGCCACGCTGGCCACGGTGGGCCTGGACGGCGAGGTGGTCGGCCAGCGCCGACCCTACGAATTGTCGGGTGGCCAGTGCCAGCGGGTGAGCTTGGCGCGCGCACTGGTGCTGCGGCCCGAGCTGCTGGTGTGCGACGAGCCGGTGTCGGCGCTGGATGTGTCGGTGCAGGCGCAGGTGCTAAACCAGCTCGAGGACGCGAAAGCGGCATATTCGCTGACGATGCTGTTCATCTCGCACGACCTTGGCGTGGTGCGCGGCATCAGCGACCGAGTGATGGTGATGTACCTGGGCAAGGTGTGCGAGATCGCGCCCACCGACGCGCTCTACTCGGCACCCCGCCACCCCTATACTGCGACCCTGCTCGCCTCGGTGCCCACCCTGACCCCGAGCCGCCGCACCGAGCGCCCGGAACTGCCGCGCGGTGAAACACCCTCGCCGCTTGATATGCCTTCGGGCTGCCGCTTTCGTACCCGCTGCCCGCGGGCCGACCCGCGCTGCACCGCCGAAGAGCCGCTGATCGCGCCCGCTCAGGGTCGGCCGGATCATTTCGTCGCCTGCCACCATCCCTTGCCCGACTTGCCGGTGGCCATCGCGACCCAGACAGGACTCCTGACGTGAACGCCGACCCGAAAACGCAACCGCCCGAAGCCTCGCTGGATGCCGGCCCGCGAACCAACGCCGAACTGCGCGAGGAAGCCACCGGGCGCATGGTCGAGACTGCGATCCGGCTGATCGCGCGCCATGGCGCCTCCAAGCTGTCGCTGGTCGACGTCGGGCGCGAATCCGGGTACAGCCACTCGCTGCCTAACTACTACTTCAAAACTAAGACGCGCCTGCTGCTCGAGGTCTACGCCTTCATCATCGGACGCTTCAAGAAGAGCGCGCAGGTCTGGAACCGCAACCGCCTGGGTCGTCACCCCCGTCCGGGCCTGGAGCACATCGAGGCCACGATCCACGCCTACTTGGGGCTGGCCAGTGCCGAACCCACACGTTCGCGAGCCTTGAACGTGCTGTGGGCGGAGTCGTTCTCGTCGATGCCCGAGCTGCTCGAGGAGGTCAGGCCGTCGAACGCGAGCACGCTGTACTTTTTGGAAGACCAATTGCGCATCGGCATCCAGCGCGGCGAGATCCGGGCCGACATCGATGTTGAATCGATGGCGGTGATCCTGATTGCGCTGCTGCGCGGTACGGTGTCGCAATCGCTGATCGAGCCCGGGCGGGTCGACCTCGTCCGAGTCTGCGAGGCCGTACTAAGCCTGCTGCGCCAGGGCGTGGCGGCGCCCGCCGAACCGGTCCACGAGCGCCGCTGATCCCGCCCCTTTCCCAAACCGACTCGAGGATTCCGATGAGCCTGACTGCCTCCCTGCGCGCCCGGCTGAGGTTGCCGCTGATTGCCGCCCCGATGCTGCGCGTCTCGGGACCCGAACTGGTCTCGGCAGCCTGCCGCAGCGGCGTGATCGGCTCGTTCCCGACCGTCAATGCCCGCTCAGCCGAAGAGCTCGATGCCTGGCTGACCCGAGTGGCACGGGACTGCGCCGCGGTGAACGGGCCAACCGCGCCTGTGTGCCCGAACATCATCATGCGCCGCGACCCTGAGATGCTCGCCCAGGACGTGAAGATACTGGTCAGGCATAAGGTCGAGATGGTGATCGCCAGCGTCGGTTCGCCCGAAGCCGTGATCCGGCCGCTGCACGACATCGGCTGCCAGGTGTATGCGGACATCGCCTCGCTGCGTCATGCAGAGAAGGCGCTGCAGGTGGGCGCCGACGGCCTGGTGCTGCTCACCGCCGGCGCGGGCGGGCAGACCGGCTGGGCCAACGGAATGTCATTCGTGCGCGCGGTGCGCGCGATGTTCGACGGACCACTGGTGCTGGCCGGCGGCATGTCGGACGGCGCGGCGCTGTGGGCTGCGCGCGTGCTGGGTGCCGACCTGGGCATGATGGGAACCCGATTCATCGCGACGCCCGAGAGCATGGCGCAGCCACGGTACAAGCAGATGCTTGTCGACAGCCGCTTGGACGACGTCATGCTGACCCAGGCCTTCACCGGCCTTGACACCAACATGCTCCGGCCCTCGATCGCCGCCACCGGCGTCGACCCGAAGTTGCTGGCCGGCAACGTCTCGCCAGAGCGCGCTCGCGAGCTGATGAACGCCCACAGCAAGGACGGCGCGGACACGCCCAAGCGCTGGGTCGACATCTGGAGCGCCGGGCATTCGGTGTCGGGCATCGATGAGGTGCGCCCCGCCGCCGAGCTGATTGACGAGCTGGCCGAGCAGTATGCCGCCGCGCAGCGCGAGACCGCGGCCATGCTGCGCGAGGTGAGCTTGTAATGACCAGAACCGAACCGGCGCGCTTTCGCACTCGTATCACCGAACTCTTCGGCATCGAACACCCGATCTTGCTGGGCGGGCTGCACCACCTAGGCGAATCGGGGATCGTCTCGGCAGTCGTCAATGCCGGCGGCATGGGCTTCGTTACGTCGCGCTCTTTCGCCACACCGCAGGCCTTCCGAACCGATCTTCAGCGCTGCCGCGATTTGACCGCAGGCAAGCCCTTTGGCGTGAACCTGACCATCTCGCGCCGGCCGGGCTTCAACCGCGATTTGTCGGCCTGGATCGAAGTCGCGCTGGACGAAGGCGTGCGCCTGTTCGAGAGCGCGGGCTCCGCGCCCGACGAAATCGTCGAGCCCATCCACCGCGGCGGCGGGGTCCTGCTGCACAAGTGCCCCAGCGTGCGCCACGCGGTCACCGCGCAGCGCCTGGGCGTGGATGCGATCGGCCTGGTCGGCATGGAGGAAGGCGGCCACCCGGGCGCCAACCAGCTGCCCTCGTTCGTCAACGCCGCCTACGCCTTGTCTCGGGTGACGGTGCCGCTGGTGGTGGGCGGCGGCATCGGCCACGGTCGGCAGATCGCCGCGGCGCTAGCAATGGGCGCCGACGCGGTAGTGATGGGCAGCCGCTTCATGGTGGCCAGCGAGATCATTGCCCACGAGGCGCTCAAGCGGCGCATCGTCGAGCTCGACGAGCACGGCTCGATGGCGATCCTGGGGACCATCGGCGATACCTGGCGGGTGATGGTCAACGAGACGGCGCGCGAAGTGCAGCGCCTGGAGGCGGCCGGTGCACGCAGTCATCGCGAGTTCGGCGACCTGATCCTGTCGACGCGCACCATCGAACGGGTGTACGAAGCCGGGCAGGTGGAAGAGGGCATCGTATCGCTGGGACCGGCGGCCGGCTTCGCTGATGCGATCGTACCGGCAGCGGACATCATGGCGCAGCTAATGCGTGAAGCGGCGGCGGCGGCCCGCGGGTTCCGGCAGATGTGCGAGTTCGAGGACTGACTTTGTGCCTTTCCCGTCGATCGATAAAAACTTCAATTTTTCTCTTCGCGTTTGCCACAGCAGTTCACGCGCAACCGGCCCTCGAGCAGCTCACCGGTAAGGTCGTTGGCGTGTCCGATGGCGATACGCTTACCGTGCTTGTGCAACGAGATCAATCCCTCCAGCAGATCAAGGTCCGGGTTTCAGGGATTGACGCTCCCGAGAAAGCCCAGGCATTCGGCGACCGCTCAAAGCAGGGCTTGTCCGATTGCGCCTTTGCAAAGCAGGTCCAGGTTGAGGTGATCAAGCTCGATCGTTACGGCAGGTCAGTTGCCAAGGTGATCTCGCAGGGCACTGACTGCGGACTGCGCCAAATCGAATCGGGGCTCGCCTGGCATTACAAGGCCTATGCCCGAGAACAATCCCCTGCAGACCGCCAGTCTTATGCCGCAGCCGAAGATGCTGCGCACGAGCGCAAGCTCGGTCTTTGGTCCGATCCGACAGCGATACCGCCCTGGGATTTCAGGCGCCCGAAGTAGGGGTAGCCATTGGTGAAAAAAGTGACTGAAGGCGTTCGGCAAGCAGCTAGTTTTTTTACTCGCGAAATCCCGACGCCTTGATCACCGGCTCCCACTTTGCGCGGTGCTCTTGCTCGGACTGATGGCGCCAAAATTGCTGCCATCCTCGAGTCTTGAAGTTTCAGGTTTCCGCGGTGTTTAGTGGCAACATGGAGCCTCGTCAAGTCGCAGCGGTTGGGGTTTGAGGAATTTCAAACTCGCGGCTGAACAATTCAAAATCACGCCTGAGTGTTTACTCAGCTGTACGCTCGCGCCAGCCAGCGGTCGGGCGCATCTGTTGCCAAACATCGCTAAAGAATGCCTCATCGCCTGGCGCAAGTTCGATCTTCGAGACTGAGCGGGGGCTCATAAGGCCGACATAGGGGTGCCAACATTCGCCAGGCTTTTGGCGGATGATCTTAGTCTCGCCGCAGGAAACCCTTCCATCAGTGGCTGCAACGATTGGCAGGGTAGCCAACACGACGTGTTCCCCATCCTCAGCAGTGATCTCGAGCTCGAAGCTTTCGTCTTCCAAGACCATTAATCCGGTCAATGCGTAGGCAGCCACTTTTTCTTGCTCGCACAGCCAACTGATAAAGGCGCGCCGTTGAACATGTTCTACTCGCGTCCATTCTATTTCACCCAAGATCACGATGAACTGAATGTCGTCCTGATTGATGCCAGTAAAAACCCTCGGCGCATTTCCGCGATTTTCTATTAACTCTCGAAAAAAGCCCTCCAACTCTGCGACTAGGATCTCCGCATATTTTGAAGGACGTTGGTGACTCTGTGTCTCAGTCAGCATGGTAGGGGATTCCCAAATTAAGTCACGAATCTCGTCGTTGCGGTTCAACAGCTGAACCGATAGATCGCCAAATCGCGACTTTGTTCAACATCGTCATCGAATCACGTCGCCGAGACCCAGATGCGAATCGACGCCAGTCGATTCTTCCCTGGATCAAGCGATCAGAAAGTCGTTTTTGTTTCGGCCAGCCAACCAAGTGGGGCTGCGACCCCGCCCAGTCCACGTTGCGCCGCTTACCGGGTCACGGTACTTCGGGGCTACTTTGCTGCCGTTTCGTATTCTTGAGCCTGACGCCAGCTTCGAGGTGCCCGCTGAACCGAAGACATCAGATGAGGTTCCCCACGTTTATCGGATACCGACGCAGCGCGGTTAAGCCGCCATTTTTCCCTGCTGTTTGAGAACCCAGGCCTCGAATGCTGATGCTGGGGTCTTGCCGAGCAAGGCGGAGTGGCGACGACTCCGGTTGTAGAA
>JAPLQF010000015.1 GCA_026399875.1 Burkholderiales bacterium
CTCGTTCCGGCAGGCGCTGCATGTGCTGGGCTGGAGCGGCCAGTACAGCCCGCATGCCACTCGAACCACCGGCAGCACGCGGCTCAACGAGATGGGCTACCGGCCCGACTGGATCGAGCGCCAGCTCGCACACGTGGAGCCCAACGCGGTGCGGCGCACCTACAACCACGCCGAGTATCTGGCCGACCGCGCGGTGATGATGCAGCGCTGGGCGGATCTGTTGGATGAGTGGGAGAAGACGGCTCGCTCGACCCTGGCGCCCGGCGCCGCCGCAAGTTCGTGATCGCCCTTCGGCCGAAGTGCTGACCAGGGGTGGATGAATGCGGGCGTGTTTCGTGACCGCCGACCCAGAGCACCAGTCGGCACGCGGGTAGCCAACGACGCACCCATCGCTTCTTGCAAGAACGCCGTTACTGCAGATTGACAACGCTGTCGGTGGCCAGTAAGATTAGCCTACTTGATCTGTCGTAACGAGATTTTTGCATAATGATCCTCGGTGACCTGGCTGAAGTGCAGATGGGCTACCCCTTCCGGTCGCGAGTCGAGCACGACCCGCGCGGCACTGTCGCGGTGGTCCAGATGAAGGACATGGACGACGCAGGCCTGCTGCAAGCCGACGAGGCCATTCGTGTCGTGCTCCCGCCGGGAAAGGATCACCACCTTCTGCGCCCCGGGGACTTGTTGTTCCGTTCTCGTGGGCGAAGCAACGGCGCCGCACTGGTGGCAGAAGGTATTGGCAGGTCCGTTCTCGCGGCGCCGATGCTGTTGATCCGGCCCCACAGGGTGCTACCCGCCTACCTCTGCTGGTACCTCAACGCGCCGGCGACCCAGGCTCAACTGTCTGCGCTGTCCGAGGGCACCTCGGTGCGGATGATCAGCGCGGAAGCATTGAAGGCCTTGGACGTGCCGCTGCCATCGCCAGCCGTTCAACAGCGCATCGTGCAGGCGGCGACCTTGGCCGACCGGGAGCAATCGCTGATGGCTCGCATCGCCACACTGCGCCAGCGTCTGACCGATCACATCCTGATGAACAACGTCCACCTCTCCGCGAAAAGGGCCACCCCATGACCGACCAGCTCACCCAGCAGGACGTCAACAACACCGCCTGGGCTGCCTGCGACACCTTCCGGGGCGTCGTCGATCCCGCCCAGTACAAGGACTACATCCTGGTGATGCTGTTCCTGAAGTACATCAGCGATCTGTGGGCCGACCACTACGCCGAGTACAAGAAGGAGTACGGCGACAACGACGAACGCATTCGCCGCAAGCTCGAGCGCGAGCGCTTCATCCTGCCGTACGTGGAGTTCAAGGACGAGAAGACCGGCGAGGTCACCGAGCGCTTCCTGGCCGACTTCCACGCGCTGTACGAGCGCCGCAAGGCGGCCAACCTCGGCGAGTTGATCAACATCGTGCTCGACCATATCGAGGAGGCCAACAAGGCCAAGCTCGAAGGCGTGTTCCGCAACATCGACTTCAACTCCGAGGCCAATCTCGGCAAGACGAAAGACCGGAACCGTCGCCTCGAAAACCTGCTGGGCGACTTCGCCAGGCTCGACCTGCGTCCGACGCGCGTGTCCGAGGACGTGATCGGCGACACCTACATCTACCTGATCGAGCGCTTCGCCTCCGATGCCGGGAAGAAGGCAGGCGAGTTCTACACCCCCAAGCAGGTTTCAAGGCTGCTGGCCCAGCTGGCCGCCCCCCAACCCGGCGATCGCATCTGCGACCCCACCTGCGGATCCGGCGGCCTGCTGATCGAGGCTGCGGCGCTGGTCGAGGCGCAAGGCAGCCGCGACTTCGCCCTGTTCGGCCAGGAGGTCAACGGCAGCACGTGGGCGCTGGCGCGCATGAACATGTTCCTGCACGGCAAGGACGCCGCCCGCATCGAATGGGGCGACACCATCAACAGCCCGGCGCTGGTGGAGGCCGACCGCATGATGCGCTTCAACGTAGTGGTGGCCAACCCGCCCTTCAGCCTCGACAAGTGGGGCGGCGCGGAGGTCGAGGCCGACCGCTACAGCCGCTTCTGGCGCGGCCTGCCACCCAAGTCCAAAGGCGACTACGCGTTCATCACCCACATGATCGAAACCGCGCTGCCGCAAGAGGGCCGTGTGGCCGTGGTGGTGCCCCACGGGGTGCTGTTCCGGGGCGGTGCAGAGGGCCGCATCCGCCGCGCCCTGATCGAGGAGAACCTGCTCGATGCGGTCATCGGCCTGCCGGGCAACCTGTTCCCCACCACCTCGATTCCGGTCGCCATTCTGGTCTTCGAACGCGCCCGCGAAAAGGGCGGCGCCCGCGAGGCCTGCCAGGACGTCCTGTTCATCGACGCCAGCCGCGACTACCAGAGCGGCAAGAACCAGAACGCGCTGCTGGATGAGCACATGAGCAAGGTACTCGCCACCTTCCGAGCCCGCCAGCCGGTGGACAAGTATGCCCATGTGGCCAGCCTGCAGGAACTCGCCGACAACGACTTCAACCTCAACATCCCCCGCTACGTGGACACCTTCGAGGAGGAAGAGGAGATCGACGTCGCTGCCGTCGAGCGGGAGATCGAGCGTCTGGAAGGCGAGCTGGCCGAGGTGCGCGTGCGCATGAAGCAGTACCTCAAGGAACTTGGCGTATGAGCGGCGGCGAACTGATCCTCTACACCGCCGAGGATGGCAGCGCTGCGATCCAACTGCGCGCGGAGGGCGGTACGGTGTGGCTCACCCAGCTGGAGATGGCCACCCTGTTCGACACCTCCAAGCAGAACGTCAGCCTGCACATCAAGAACATCCTGGCCGAGGGTGAGCTAGCCGAGGCGGCAACTGTCAAGGAATCCTTGACAGTTCAAACCGAGGGCAAGCGGCAGGTACGCCGCGGCAACCTGCTCTACAACCTCGACATGATCCTGGCCGTCGGCTACCGGGTGCGATCCCCGCGTGGCACCCAGTTCCGCCAGTGGGCCACCACCCACCTGCGCGAATTCCTCGTCAAGGGCTTCGTGCTGGACGACGCCCGCCTCAAGGAGCCAGGCGGCTGGGACTACTTCGACGAACTGCTGGCGCGCATACGGGATATCCGCGCTTCGGAGAAGCGCTTCTACCAGAAGATCCGCGACATCTACGCCACCGCCGTGGACTACGACGGCAAGTCCGAGGCCGCCCAGCTGTTCTTCAAGAAAGTGCAGAACAAGATGCTGTGGGCCGTCACTGGCCACACCGCGCCCGAACTCATCGCCGACCGCGCCGATCCCGCCCTGCCCAATATGGGCCTGACCACCTGGGCCGGCAACCGGGTGCGCAAGCAGGACGTCACCGTCGCGAAGAACTACCTGAGCCGCGAAGAGATCGAGGCCCTGGACCGCATCGTGGTCATGTACCTCGACTACGCCGAGGACCAGGCCCAGCGCCGCCGCACCCTGACCATGCGCGACTGGGAAGACAAGCTCGACGCCTTCCTGCAGTTCAACGAACGCGAGGTGCTGACCCACGCCGGGAAGCTGCGCGCGGATGTAGCGGAGAAGCTGGCGCTGGAGCGCTATGAGAGTTTCGACGCGGCACGGCGCGAGGCGACGCGGCTGGCGGCGGATGCGGAGGATATCGCGGCGCTGGAACAGACCGAGCGGCAGCTGGAAAGCAAAGGGCGGGGGAAGAAGAAATGACGCTCGAAACCACCGCCCAGTACAAAGACAACGCGACTCAGCAACCTACAGCTCACCACTTCGACGAATATCCACTCGGAGAAATTGCAATGGTGCAACAGGGCTACACCTTCAGTCCTAGCTATCAAGGTCAAGCGACAGGAAAATGGCTGTACGTAAAGGTCGGCGACCTCAACGCGCATGGAAATATAAAGTATCTCGACAGGACCCTCAATTACGTCGATGACATTGTCGTCGAAGAGATGGGCGCGACGCCATTTCTACCTGGAAGCATCGTGTTCCCGCGAGTGGGTGCGGCACTAAGAAACAACAACAAACGCATCCTTCGATACGCAAGCCTCACGGACGATAACGTAATCGTTGTTACGGTGAGGGATCAATACTCTTGTTCTGCCGAATACCTTTACTACTGGTTCGATTTTCAAGATCTACGACGGTTCAGCAATGACGGCACAGTCCCTGTAATCAACGGAACGAACCTCAAAGGCCAACGCGTCCCATTGCCTAGCTTTGCGGTTCAGCAGGAGATTGCCAGCCTTCTGTCGACCTGGGACACCGCTATCCAGAAGTCCGAGCAACTGATCGCGGCAAAGGAACAGCACTACAGTCACAAACTGTCGCGCCTAATCAGCCGGGGCCAACACCCGCACGCGCATGTCGGCACCTTTGCCGAGGAAGTCTCCACCCGCAATCGTGGTGGAAACGGGGCCCGGGTCCTGAGCGTGACCAACTCGAGCGGCTTTGTGCTGCCGGAAGACCAGTTCGAGCGCCGCGTTGCCAGCGCCGACCTGTCCAACTACAAGGTCGTGCACCGTGGGCAGTACGCCTACAACCCATCGCGCATTAACGTCGGCTCCATCGCCCGCCTCGATGGCTGGGACGATGGCGTGCTCAGCCCGATGTATGTCGTGTTCCGACTCGACGAGAACAAGGTCAGCTCGGACTACTTCCTGCACTGGCTGAACTCCCACGAAGCCCGTCAGCGCATCAAGAACAGCGCACAGGGCAGCGTCCGCGAGACTGTGTCTTTCTCGGAGTTCGCCGCGATCACTATTCCGCTGCCGGCCCTACCCACCCAAACTGCCATCGCTCGCTACCTCAACGTCCTGCGCGAGGAGATTGACCTGCTTGGTCAGTCCGTCGCAGCGCTGATGGCCCAGAAGCGCGGGCTGATGCAGAAGCTGTTGACCGGCCAGTGGCGTTTGAAGCCGGAGGATTCCGACCCAACAATCCAAACAAAGGAGATCGCCAATGGCTGACACGAAAAAATTCTGGACCCAGCAGCGCCCCGATGGGAAATGGGAGAGCAAACGCGAAGGCGGTGAGCGTGCCTCCAAAGTCACGGAAACCCAGGCGGAAGCCTGGGCTCACACTAAAGCCAAGGCAAAGGAATCGGGCGGCGAAGCCTTTCTCAAAGGGCGCGACGAAAAAATCCGTGAACGCAATACATACGGTAAAGATCCGTACCCTCCGAAGGGCTAGCGCATGGCAACGATCCTCACATTTGATGATGCGATCAAACACTCTGCGCGCTTCAAAAAGCGCCATCTTCTGCTTGGTAATGGGTTTAGCATCGCCTGCCGCCCGGAGATCTTCACTTACGGCTCACTCTTTGAGCAGGCCGACTTCTCATCGGCACCGAGGCTTCCGGCCGTATTCAACGCGGTTGGCGTGACCGACTTCGAGCACGTCATCAAGATGCTTGAGGATGCATCGCGCGTCATCCCTGTCTATTCGCGAGAGGCGGTCGAAGTTGCGAAGCAGATGGCGGCAGATGCGGAATCGTTAAAAGATATTTTGATTCAGACGGTCGCGAGTAACCACCCGAATATCCCCAACGAGATCGCTGATGAAAAGTTTTGGGCATGCCGAAGGTTTTTGTCACATTTCCTAGGTGAAGCGAACAAGGACGGTAAGGTCTATACCCTGAACTACGATCTACTGCTCTATTGGACACTTATGCATGAAGACATGGGACTCAGTGATCCAGTAAAGCTTGCATTCAACGACGGGTTTGGGCGCGACGAGGATACCGAACCTGAGTATGTGAATTGGATGGGCGAGAGCGGCGCGCATGCACAACGTGTGCACTATCTGCACGGCGCGCTCCACCTGTTCGATGCGGGCGCAGATCTGCAGAAGTATACGTGGGTGAATACTGGAAAACCGCTGCTGGAACAGGCGCGGGAGGCAATGAATGCCAACAAGTTCCCGCTGTTTGTGGCAGAGGGAATGAGCAATCAAAAGCTAGCGAAAATAAAGCACAGCGCTTACCTACATCACTCCTACAAAAGCTTTTCTTCGCAGATGGCGCAGCGCAATGATGGGCTTTTCATTTTCGGCCACAGCCTCGCAGACAACGACCAACACATACTTAAGAAAATTGCGCGCGGAAAGATCGAACAGGTCTACGTGGGTCTCTATGGAGACCCTGAAAACGACCTGAACAAGCGGATCCGGAGTGCCGCGAATGCCCTGGCACATTCTCGCGACGCGCGCTTCGCTATAGACGTTGCTTTCTTCGATGCTGCGTCGGCCGAAGTTTGGGGGGCATGATCATGGACACGTTCCGCTTCGACGAAAAGTACCTCTCCCAGATCCCTGCCCTGCAGGTGCTGGTCAACCTGGGCTACCAGTACCTGACGCCCGCCGAGGCGGTGGTCGCCCGGGGCGGGAAGGCCAGTAATGTGCTGCTGGAAGAAATCCTGCGCGAGCAGTTGAAGAAGCTGAACCGCATCCAGCACAAGAGCGGCAGCTACCTCTTCAGCGAGGAGAACGTCCAGAGTGCCATCCAGCGCCTGAAGAACGTCAAGTACGACGGGCTGCTCAAGACCAACGAAGCGGTCTACGACCTGCTGACATTGGGTGTGGCCCTGGAGCAGTCCATCGAAGGCGACCTGAAGAGCTTCACGCTGAACTACGTGGACTGGCGCAACCCGGCCAACAACGTCTACCACGTCACCGCCGAGTTTACGGTGGATCGCACTCGCAGCATCGAGACCTGCCGGCCGGACGTGGTGCTGTTCGTCAACGGCATTCCCTTCGCGGTGATCGAGTGCAAGTCACCCAAGGTGGAGGTGGCTCAGGCCATCTCGCAGACCATCCGCAACCAGCGCGACGAGTACATCCCGCGCCTGTTCACCTATGTGCAGACGTTGCTGGCGGTGAACAAGAATGAGGCCCGTTACGCCACCACCGGCACCCCGGCCAAGTTCTGGTCGAAATGGAAGGAGGACGTAGCGGATGCGGAGTTGGCGCCACTGCTGGAGCGCCCGCTACCTGAATCGGTCAAGTCCTCGCTGTTCGACCTGGCCTTTGCAGACCTGGGCGTGCGCGAGGAGGCGGCGCCCTATCTGGTCGGCCGACAGGTGACCGAGCAGGACCGGGCGCTTTACGCCCTGTGCCGGCCGGAACGCCTGCTGGACATGGCCTGGGCCTATACCGTGTTCGACGGGGGCGTGCGCAAGATCGCGCGCTACCAGCAGGTGTTTGCGATTCGCGAGGTCCTCGCTCGCGTCAAGCAGGCGGACGACAGTGGCAAGCGCCGGGGTGGCATCGTCTGGCACACCCAGGGCTCGGGCAAGTCGCTTACCATGGTCATGCTGGCTCGCGCGCTGGCGCTGGAACCCGCCATCCGGAACCCGCGCATCGTGCTGGTGACCGACCGGGTGGACCTCGACAAGCAACTGGGCAACACCTTTGCCGCCTGCGGCCTCTCCCCAGACCGCGCCGAGAGTGGTCGCCATCTGGTTGAACTGGTGTCCGATGGAAAGGCGCACATCGTCACCACGCTGGTGCACAAATTCGACAAGGCTCTGGCCTACAAGAAGTTCAGCGATGCCTCGCCGGACGTTTTCGTGCTGGTGGACGAAACCCAGCGTACCCAGCTGGGCGGGTATTCCGCGCGCATGCGACAGATGTTCCCGAACGCCTGCTACATCGGCTTCACAGGGACGCCACTCTTGAGTCGCGAGAAGAGCGACGTGGCCAGGTTCGGAGGCGTGATCCACACGTATGCCATCGATCAGGCGGTGGCCGACGGCGCCATCGTGCCGCTGCTCTACGAAGGGCGCATGGTGGAGCTGGAGCAGAACCAGGCGGCCATCGACGTGTGGTTCGATCGCCACACCCAGGGACTGACCGACCCGCAGAAGGTGGATCTGAAAAAGAAGTTCGCGCGCGCCGAGATGCTGAACAAGGCCGAGCAGGTGATCTACATGCGCGCCTTCGACATCAGCGAGCACTACCGGCAGAACTGGCAAGGTACCGGCTTCAAGGCGCAGCTGGTGGCACCCAACAAGGCCGCTGCGCTGCGCTACAAGACGTTTCTGGACGAGCTCGGCGCGGTCACCAGCGATGTGATCATCTCGCCGCCGGATCAGCGCGAGGGCTTCGACGAAGTCGATGCCGATGAATCCACCGATGCGGTGGTCGCCTTCTGGCAGCGCATGATGAAGCGCTATGGCTCCGAGGAGGACTACGTCAAGCAGATCGTCAACGCGTTCAAGTTCGGCGACGAACCCGAAATCCTGATCGTGGTGGACAAGCTGCTCACCGGCTTCGACGCGCCGCGCAACACAGTGCTGTATCTGACCCGCCGGCTCAAGGATCACTCCCTCCTGCAGGCCATCGCTCGGGTCAACCGCCTGTACGAGGACGACAGTGGCGGCCGAACCAAGGACTTCGGCTACATCATCGACTACGCTGGAGTGCTGGGTGACCTGGATCAGGCCCTCAGCACCTACAGCGCCCTTGATGGCTTTGAAGAGGGCGACATCAAGGGCGCGCTGACCTCGATTCACGACGAGACCCGGGCGTTACCACAGCGTCATGCCGAGTTGTGGGATGTCTTCAAGACGGTGAAGAACCGCCAGGACGAGGAAGCCTTCGAGCAGTTGTTAGCCGATGAAAAGTTGCGCGGCAGCTTCTATGAGCGCCTTTCGGCCTACGCCAAAACTTTGGCAATCGCGCTTTCCAGCGAGCGGTTTATCACTGAAACGCCAGAGCAGAAACTCCGTGCTTACAAGGGCGACCTGAAGCGCTTCATGAACCTCAAGGCGGCGGTCAAGCGTCGCTACGCGGAAGTAGTGGATTACCGCGATTTCGAGCCCCGCATCCAGAAGCTGCTGGATACGCACATCTCGGCATCCGAGGTCATGCAGCTGAACGCGCCTGTGAACATTTTCGACGAGGCCGCATTCCAGAAGGTGGTGGAGGAGCAGGTGGCCGGTAGCGAACAGAGTCTCGGCGCGAAGGCCGATATGATCGCTCACGCGACGAGACGGGCCATCACGGAACGACTCGAACAGGACCCAGCCTTCTATGAGAAGTTCTCGGCGCTGATCCAGCAGGCTATCGATGACTACCGGGCGAAGAGGCTTTCGGACCAGGACTACCTGCACCGAGTCGCGGAGATCAAGGACGCCGTCGTGTCGCGCAAGGGCGAGGATCTGCCACCGGCGCTGGCCGGTGACGCGGATGCGGCCGCCGTGTACGGCCTGCTAGGCCCGTTCGTAGCGAACCACCTGAGCGACTCCGAACAGGCGCGGGAGGCAGCGGCGGAGGGCGCCAAGGCCGTTTGGGACATCTTCCGGCGCAACCGCAAGGTGGGCTACTGGGACGATCTCGACGCCCAGCGCCGAACCATGAACGAGATCGACGACTACCTCTACGACGAGGTCAAGGGGGCTCGCGGTATCGCCCTGTCCACCGTCGAGATGGACGAGATCATCGACAAGACGATGCAGCTGGCGCGCCACCGGATGTCTTCATGACCACCGTCGTCGGCACGGTGAGCTACGGAGGTGAAACGATCAGCTACGAGGTGCGCTTTGTCGAGGCGCGCCGAACTCTGGGTATCGAGGTGCATCCCGATAGCCGCGTGATCGTGCGGGCGCCGCCCGGTTGCACAAGCGCGCTGATCGAGACGGGGGTGAAAAAGCGGGCGGCCTGGATCAGTCGCCAGCTGGCGGAGTTCGAGCAATATCGTCCGCGAACACCCGCAAGGCAGTATGTGAGCGGCGAATCGCATCTCTATCTGGGCCGACAGTACCGTTTGAAGGTGGAGACGAGTCAGGTGACTAGCGTGACGCTCACGCGTGGTCAGATTCGGGTGACCCTGCCGGGGGACATCGGACCCGAGCGGGTCAAGCGAGTGCTTCACCGTTGGTATCTGGACCGTGCCCGCGCGGTGTTCATCGAGGCGATTCAGGACGGAGTACAGGGGTTTCCGGGCATCGCCGCGCCGCGCCTGATCGTCCGCACGATGCAGTCCCGTTGGGGTAGCCTGTCCCGGGCGGGCACGATGACGTTGAACGTCAACCTCGTGCGGGCGCCGCGGCCCTGCATCGACTACGTCGTGGTTCATGAACTGTGTCACGCGCTCTACCGTGATCACGACGGCCGTTTCTACAAGCTGCTCGGGCGGGTGATGCCCGACTGGGAGGCGCGCAAGCGCCGCCTCGAAGCGGCGCTGCTGTAGGGCGGCCCGCCACCAAGACCCGATGATCGCGCGGACCTTCTAGCGGCGCGGCATCATCGAGACCTGGGGCAGGGGAACGCTGAAGATCGCCCGGCTGATTCAGTAGCGGGGACTCGAGCTGCCGGCAGTGGCGGTGCGCCAGGGCGCGGTGGTGATCACTTTCGTCCTGCCAGCGCCCGTGAAAACGCCCGAGAAAAGCCAGACGCAGGAGAAAATGCAGGAGAAAACGCGGGAGAAAACCTCTGCAGCTATCCTGCGCATGTTCGGCGAGCAGCCCGAGATGAGTATTGCGGAGCTGGCCGAGCGACTGGGTAAGGTGCCGAGCACCATCGAGCGCGCCATCCGGAAGCTTCGCGAGTCCGGCCGCCTGCAGCGCATCGGCCCCGACAAGGGTGGCCGCTGGGAGTTGATCGAGTAGCGGTCCGACAAATCTACCGTCGACCAAGCTGCACTGGCCTGGCTGGAGGGTACCGCATGGCAGGTGCGCAACGGCGCGGAGATAGCCCCGGTCGAGCCGGCCGCCGAGCGCGTTGATGATGGGCGGTCCGCTCTGGACCAGTACCTAGTCGGCCCTGCGAAATTCATCCAGCCGCCCCGACCATGTGTTGACGGCCACCCAAGACGGGCCTCCTAACAGGCCGCGCGAACTGGTCTTCGGGGCTCATTGCTTGTCTGATGGCCGCATAGCGCCCGCCCAGCGCCATTTGCAGCCACGACCACAGCCTGAAGAGGACAAAAACAAACGCCTTGGCGGCCTTGGCCGCCTGCTGGGCGATGGCGCGCATCAGCCAGCGGATGTTGAACCCCGCCGCGCACAGCACCGCGTGCAGCGCGTCGCCTTCAGTCCCCTTCAACCAGCAGCGGTCCATCCGGTGGTCGGCCTTGAGATGACCGATGGTCGGCTCGACGGCCTGACGTCGTCTCAGCCAGGTCTTGTGCTTGGCGGTGAGCCTCTTGGCCTTGCCGCGGTGGATGACCTGTACGGCTGGAACGTCTTCGTCGACGCCGCGGTAGCCCATGTCCACCACGGCCGTGGTGGGCTTGACGCCGATGTTCTCCAGCAGCGTGCTGGTCTGCTCGATCTGGGCGGCCAGGGTGTGCCCGTCGTACGGGTTGCCGGGGAAGGTTCTTGCGCCCACCACCAACCCTTTGCGGTGCGTGACGGCGATGCTGGCCTTGACGCCGAACTCGTAGGGCTTGCGGGCCTTGCCTTTACCGATGCACTCCGCCTCGGGGGCGTGCATCGCGTACAGCTTGTTCTTGTCCTTGGTCTTCTGAGTCCGGATACGCTCGGCGCGCTCCAGCCAGGTCATCAACTTGGTCTTGATGTCAGCAGCCAAGGTGGTCATCTGCTCCATCTTGCGGGTGACCTCGCGGATCAGCACTCCCAGGATGGTGCGCTGGCGCTTGACCATGGTCTTCAGTCGCTTGAACTGCTTGGCGTGGGCGTAGCCGCCGGCGCGCCGGCGCAGCGTCTTGCCCTCGCGCTCGTAGGTCATCTTCAGCGCGATGCCCGCGCGCTGCGCGTGGCGCACGACAAGCCGGCGCGCCACATCCAGCAGCCGCGAGTCGGTCGGGTGGGCAATCGCCTTCTCCTGCACCGTGGTGTCCACGATCACGCGCTCGAACTCGGTCTTGTTCACCGCCTTGATGGCCACGGCCGTCTCGATGGTGGTCTTGAGCAGTTGCTCCACGCCGGCCTCACCCAGGATCTTGCGAAAGCGGCTGATCTGCGCAGGGTCGCACGGCAGCTTGGTCGAGTAGTACTCCAGCCCGGAGAAGAGTTGCCAGACGACGTTCTCGCTCCAGCGCTGCACGAGCGACTCGTCGCTCTCGTTGAAGGCGTGCTTGAGGTACAGCAGCGAGACCATCAGCCGAATGGGCAACCGCGGCCGGCCCGCAGCACTGACGCCCGCGCCGGCCACCGACAGCGTCGGGCCGAACATGTCGGCGCCTTCCACCGTGCGGCCCTTGCGGTCCTTGTGTGCCAAGGCCGGCGCCAGCGCGGCCTCAATCTGCGGCCACAGCATACGGCTGGCGAGAACTACCAGCGGGTGACGGGGATCAACCATGCCGTCCAAACGCGCGCGGAAGAAGTCGTCAGTGGCCATCTCTTCAGCTCCAAAACTCTCAGGAATTGAACGCCATTGGATATCTTCTCGAGAGTTTTGACTATCCGGAAACACCCTGAAAGATCAATTAAAACAAGGACTTACGGTGTTTTGCAGGGCCGACTACCTACACGTTGGTGTCGTTCATTCAGGTAAGTGTTTCTGTCCGTCCCGATCGCCTGAGCGAATCGGGAACCACTGCGGACGCGGGACACCACTCCCGCTCTTGTGCCGACTTCCTCCTTCCTGGCCAGCCCGGCACGGCCTGGGCCTCGGTGACGCTCGCTGTGCCGAGTCGGCACACCGATCGAGCCCCTGCCGCGTGAGCGGCGCCCCGGGGCTCTGGGGGTTGCGCCAGGTCGATCAGACCGCTGGGCGCTTGCATGACGAATCCCGCTTGTCGAATCCCGCTTGTGGCGGGGTCATCAGGAACAGCTCGCCGGGGATTCCGGCTGCGGCGGGGAGCCCGTCACTCGGGTCCGTCACTTGCGCCTGCACCCGGCAATCGCTTGCTGGGCGCGGCTTTGGGCGCGTCGTCACTACCGGTGCGGCGCGTAGTGACGACGCGCATCGCTGGCGCAGCGGCTGGCCGCTGAAGGGTTGCCGCAGCCTGCCGATGGGCTCGGTGGCTGGCGCAGGGGTCGACGCTCGGGAGACTTGCCGGCTCGGGGTGCCCTGACTTCGGGCGGGCGATGCTTGACGCGCATCAGGCGGGCTGACGCAGCCAGCGGAGATTCAGTCCCTCGACAGTAGCGCTGACCGGCGCCCGTCACCACGTGCAATCAGGCCCTGCGCCGAAATCCGAATCGAGCAGTCAGCGGCGGTCGTCGTCGGCACTATGGCCAGCACGGACCGCCGACTCCCGGCTGCATTCGCAGCCGTGCCCGGCGTTCCGCTACCTGTCATCGCTCATCAGGAGACGACCACCATGCATCCCAAGCCCTCGAACGAACCCACCCTGCTTCGCCGCCCGCAGGTGCAGCAGCGCACCGGGCTCTCGCGTACCACCCTCTACGAGTACATCAAGGACGGCGAGTTTCCCGCGCCCGTGCGCCTCGGCGCGCGAGCGGTGGGCTGGCTCGAATCCGAGGTGAGCGACTGGATCCACGCGCGGGTCAAGCTGACCCGCCAGGGCGGCGCGAACGCTGCCCGCTGAGTGCCCGTGCAGACGATCGTTTCCGCAGCGGCGACGGCCATGTCGTGCGTTCCGCCCTTCAGCGTCGGCCAGGTGCTCGATCAGTTCCGGGCCGCGCTGATCGCGCGCGACATCATCCCGCCCGATCCCATCGTAGCCGATGGCCGCCTGCATCGGTGCCATGCCGCCGGCCGGAACGGTCGGGGCGACGCCGCCTATGTGCTGCACCTGGACGGGCTGCCGGCAGGCGGCTTCGAAAATCATCGCGACGGGCGCGACTGGGAGACATGGCGCTTCGATCTCGGGCGAACACCCACCGCCGCCGAGCGCGAGACCTTCGCTCGCGTCACCCAGGCCGCACGGATCAGACGTGACGAAGATACGCGGCAACATCAGGACGAAGTTCGCCGTCAGGCTGATCGCATCTGGGCCCTCGCCCGGCCGGCGCCGGACACGCACCCCTATCTGGCGTGCAAGGGCGTTGCCGCACAGGGGCTGCGCCTCTACAAGGGCGCACTGGTGGTGCCGGTGCGCGACCTCGCCGGCACGCTGCAGGGTCTGCAGTTCATCAGTCCGGGCGGCGTGAAGCGCTTCCTCAAGGGCGGGCGCGTGCGGGGCCTGTGCGCCTGGCTTGGTGATCTGCCGTCGCCGGACGGCGAGGAGCAATCCACGCTGCTGGTCGCCGAGGGCGTGGCCACTGCCGCCAGCCTGCGCGAGGCCTCGGGCCACACCGTGGTCATCGCCTTTCACGCCGGCAACCTCGGCGCAGTCGCCGCCACGCTCCGCGCTCGGTACCACGGAGCCCGCATCGTGGTGTGCGCGGACGACGACCATCTCACGCCCGGCAACCCGGGCCGCACGCATGCCATCAAGGCGGCACGCACCGTCGGCGGTGCGGTCGCAGTACCGGACTTTGGTGACGACCGGCCTGCGGACGCCACCGACTTCAACGACCTGGCGAGGCTGCGCGGTCTGCCAGCAGTGCTGTCAGCGATCGAGGCGGCGGCAAGCACTCCGCAGAAGGTTGCGCGCGATAGCGACTCCAACGCAGCGCAGTCCGCCTGGCCAGACCCGGAACCCCTGACCGCGCCGATCGAATCACGGCCATATCCGGTCGACGCGCTGCCGCCATTGCTGCGCGACGCCGTGATTGAAGCGCAGGCGTTCGTGCAGTCGCCCGCCGCGCTGGTGGCCTGCTCGGCACTGTCGGCGCTGTCCATCGCGGCCCAGGGCATCGTCAATGTGCGCCGCGACCCTCAGCTCGCCGGTCCGGTGTCGCTGTACCTGCTGTCGGTGGCCGAATCGGGCGAGCGCAAGACCACGTGCGACCGGATCTTCGGCGCCGCGCTGCGCGACTGGGAGCGCGATCGCGCGCTCGGCTGCGCGGCGGAACTCGCCGAGTACGAGACGGCTACCGCCTCCTACGAGGCCAAGAAGGCGGGGCTGCTCGAATCCATCAAGCGCAAGCGCCGCGATGCGCAGGACACCGCCGACGACGATCGCGCGCTGGTGGACCTGAGGGCTACGGCACCGACGCCGGTGAGCGTGCCCCGGCTGCTCTACGCCGACGCCACGCCCGAGGCGCTGGCCCATGCACTAGCCACCGGGTGGCCGAGTGCGGCTGTGCTGTCGGCCGAGGCCGGCTCTGTCTTCGGCGCGCACGGCATGGGCTACGAGACCATCCTGCGCAACCTCGCGCTGCTCAATGTGCTGTGGGACGGCGGCGAGTTTCCCGTGGACCGCCGCAGCAAGCCCTCGTTTCGTCTGCGCGACCGCAGGCTCACCTTCGGCGTGATGGTCCAGCCCGAGGCGCTGCGCGGGTTCATCGAGCGCGCGGGTGCGCTGCCCCGGGGCAGCGGCTTCATCGCCCGCTTCCTGATCGCCTGGCCCGCCAGCACGCAGGGCCATCGCCCGTATCGACGCGCGCCGCAGACCATGCCTGCCGTCGATGTCTTCAACGCCCGCGTACGGGCATTGCTCGACACGCCGTTGATCACCGACGCCCAGGGCGGACTCGCGCCGACGATGCTGGATCTGTCGGCCGCCGCGCACGCCGCTTGGGTGCAGGCACATGACCACATCGAGAGTCAGCTCGGCGGTGCCGGTCACTACGCCAGCATTCGCGATGTCGCCGCGAAGGCGGCCGAGAACATCGCGCGCCTCGCCGCGCTGCTTCATGTGCTCGATCATGGTCCGGCGGGCCAGATCGAAGAGCGCTGCGTCGAGAGCGCCAGCCGCATCATCGACTGGCACCTGCATGAGGCCCGCCGGCTGCTGGCCGATCTCGATGCGCCGCCCGAGCTGTCTGCTGCCATCCGCTTCGACGCCTGGCTGCGCGACGAGGCTTTGCGAACCGGCGACCTGCGCATCGCCTCGGCCCGCATCTACCAGTACGGCCCGGGATGCGTGCGCGACAGCAAGGCCCTCAAGGCTGCGCTCGCCCTGCTCGACGAACGCGGCCGTGCGCGGGTGGAGCAGGAGGGCCGACACCGGTTCGTGGTGGTGAACCCGGCGCTGCTCGCTGGCTTGCCCGCTGGGGCATGACCCCGGGTCGTCAGCAGGGGATGCCTGCTCGCGATCGCGCGCTAGAAGTGTCCATCATTGATATTTCCTGACATAATCGACGACGACTCCATCGAACGGCACGAACCCCATGGGAATGAACGTCAACCTGACTCCTCAGTTGGAGGAACTCGTTCGCTCGAAGGTGGCCTCCGGCCTCTATACCTCGGCAAGCGAGGTCGTTCGCGAGGCGTTGCGCCTGATGGAAGAACAGGACCGCCTCCGGGAGGCGAGGCTTGAGCAGTTGCGCAGCGATGTGCGTCAGGGGCTGGCTAGCGGACCCAGCGAGTCCTGGGATGCCGAGGTGCTCAAGAGCACGGCGCGTGCTCGGCGTGCGATCCGCCCGGGGAAAGTCTGAATGCTGCGGGTCACGCGTCGACCTCTGGCGCAGACCGACATCCTCGACATCTGGGACTTCATCGCTGACGACAGCGTCGCCGCGGCCGACCGCTGGGTGGAGACTTCGACGCGATGTTCAATCCGGAGTAGGCCCACTGGGGCATGACCCCGGGTACCGCTCGGTCGCGCGCCCCCGGGGGCCTTGCTGTTCATGCTGTTCCTGCTGTTCTCGGCTCGTTCCCCGGCGCTGTCGCGCGCGATCAACAGCAGGAACAGCATGAACAGCAAGGGGGGCAACCGACCCGTGCACAGGCGTCCGGATGACCGAATGATCCAGTACTGTCCAGAGTTCGTCGTGCATGCCCCGACGCAAACGCCAGCCATCAACCCTCGACCTTCTCCTGCAGCCACACCTTGATCAGCGACTGGTAGGGCACATCGCGCGCGTTGGCCGCCGCCTTGATGGCATCGAGCAGGTGCTGCGGCAGGCGCAGCGAGATGGTTTTCGTCGATGGCTTCAGGTTGGGCAGCACCACACGCTGCGCCTTCGCCCAGCCGAGATGCTGGGTGGAGTCGCGACTTTCGGTCTCCCAGAACGCGCGCTCCTGCGCCTCGGTCCTGAACCTGGGCAGCGGCTTAGCGGGCTTGGTCATAGACGCTCCTTTCCTTTCGGTGCATGTCGCGCGCCGAGATCACCCGGATCAGGGTGCCATCACCGCGCAGCGTGAAGGTGATGTGCAGCGCACGCCCATCGAGCGTCTTGCCGAGGGCGTGGAAGCGCGCCTCCTGGTCGCGGTGCCGCAGGTTTTCCGCTATACACGCATCTGTGCATCCGTCGTCCGCCGGGTGCTCCCTGCGTTGTGGGAAGTCCATCACACGCAGCCCGATGTTCAGCGGGTACGGTCAGTGGGTACGATTTTGTCAGGTTCGAAAAAAAGTAAGCAGATCATTATCTTACGTAACCACTAACGGTTCAACGTCTGACGGTCGGGGCGAGACAAGCCCGGGAGGCTAGCGCCGGCTGACCTGCGGGTGGCGCCTCGCCGCCTGTTACAGCCTGCCTATCGCATGGAACGCGGACCGCTCCATGTTGCAGGCAGCCTGCACGAAAGGACGAGATGCCGGACTCGGGTCTGCAAAACCTTCGCTTTTGCAGCGCCACGCCGGACGCACCGCCACAGGAAGTTCTGCCGCCGCCCGGACCACGGCGTGACTGGCGCCGCCGGATTGGATGTTCTTCCTGGAGTCGCTTTCGCCGCCGGAGCGGTTGGTGTGTGGCGTTGAGGGATGGATACTCTGGGCGCCGTGCTGGTCATGAGGAAGGAAGACCGCTCCCGGCCAGAAGCAGTCACGCAGCGTTATGAAAATCTGCCCTTCGGTAAAGCCACGAAGGCATCGCTACCGCTGATGTATTACCATGTTGAAGTTCGGTAACACTCAAAGGGAAGCGAATGGCAACCACGCTGACTACAAAAGGCCAGGTCACCATCCCCAAGCGAATACGCGACGAACTGCAATTGCTGCCCGGAGCGCCGGTGCAGTTCTCGGTTAACGCGGCAGGCGAAGTGGTCCTGCACCGGCCCAGGCCAGCGAAGGGTCTTCGCCGCCCCAAGCCCGACCGATTCGAGACTGTGCGTGGCCGCGCAGACGTCCGCTGGCGGACTGACGATTTGATGAAACTGCTGCGCTCCGACGACTGATGTTGCTGGTGGACACCAACGTCCTCGTGGACATACTGCAGAACGACCCACAGTGGGCGGACTGGTCCATCGCCCAGATGCGAGCGCAGTCCAGTCTTCACGCGCTGGTGATCAACCCCATCATCTACGCCGAGGTGTCGTTGTCTTTCTCTACCATCGAAGCGCTCGACGATGTTGTGGGCACGCTGGCGCTGGAACTGCGCGAGATTCCGAGGCCTGCACTGTTCCTGGCGGCCAAGGCCTTCGCCCAGTATCGCAGACGAGGTGGCAGCAAACTGCAGGTGCTGCCGGACTTCTTTATCGGCGCCCATGCTGCGGTCGAGGATTGGCCGCTCCTGACGCGCGACGCCAGGCGATTCAAAACCTACTTCCCCACGCTTGAAGTGTTGGCGCCCTGAGAACCGCTCCAGGGCGCTAGGTCGAACGGCGGCTTCGGGTCGGTGCCGTCCTTCACCTTCCAAGATAAACCGCTGCCACCTGCCCCCTCTCATGCCACAGCTCCGCGCTGACGGTCGGGGCGGATTTCGGCGGTCTTTGCGGGACCTCTTTTCCGAATCGCAAGCTGTTGACTCGAATGGATGCGATCGGTTCGCCTTGGGGTTCCGGGTGGATGGCGGCGTCGACGGTATGAGGCTGGTTCGTCACTTGGCGATTGGGCAACGGGTTGTAAGTGGGCCTGTCATCGGGCTCGTACCTCAGGCGGCTGCAAGGGCCGCTGCAGCAGCACCAGCGCCGCGCCAATCAGCAGAACGCCGGCTGCTGCCAACAGGCTGATGCCGATGTCGCCGAAGCGGTCAGCGACCAGCCCGGCACCATAGGGGCCTGCGATCTGGGTCACCGCAAAGATCAGCGTCATCAGGCTCATGGCACTTCCCCAGGCTTGGGGTGGCAGGTTCTGCCGCACGAAGTTGGTTCCCGCGCCGGGCTGCATGAAAACCGATATCCCGAAGACCACCGCCGACACCAACAGCACCGGGCCTTTGGGCAGCACCACCGGCAGCGCGGTACCGATGGCAACACAGGCCACGATCAAGGCCAGCGGCAGGCCCGAGGCATAGCAGGCCAGCACCGGCAACATGCGGCGTACCGGCACAGACGTGGACCTGGCTTGCCCAGCCTGCTGCACCGGCGCGTGCAGCCGCGAGGCCGCCCACAGGCTCAGCGGCAGGGCACACACGCTGACGGCACCGATGGCCAACCAGCCCGCCGGCCATGACGCCGGTCCCCATGTGTCCAGCATCAGCGGCGCGCTCCCGCCTGCCAGCACCAGCCAGGGCCGCTTGAGGGGCGCAGTGGTCATGAAACTCAGCGTGCGGTGCGCTTACTTCAGGTCGGGGCTGCCGGCATGGTTCCACCAGGCCAGGTCGGAATGGGCGCGCAGGTCCATCTCGAAAGTCCAGGCCGAGCGGTGCTGGTGCGCGATGTGGAAGTAGGTGTTGGCCATCTCGGACGGCACCAGCAGACCGTCGTGTTCCAGGCCCTTTTTCTCGCGCAGCGCCTGGAAGCGCTCAGCGCCCATCATCTTGCCCAGGGTGTCGGGCGCGTCCACCGCGCCGTCGATGACGATGTGCGCCACATGGATGCCCTTGCTCGCGAACTGTGCGTTAAGCGACTGGCACAGCATTCGCCGACCACCCATGGCTGCAGCGTGCGAGTGCTGGCCGGCGTTACCGCGCATCGCGGCCGTGGCCGACGTGACCAGCAGCACCCCCTTGCCGCGCTGCTCCATGTACGGAAACATCACCTGCGCCAGGCGGAACAGGCCGAAGGTGGCCATGCGCCAGCCGACCTCGAATGCCTTCAAGGTGGTGCTGGCCAGGCCGCGGTCGCCGATCTGCGCACCCAGGTTGAACAGCGCCACGCCGATCGGACCGATCTCGGCCTCGATGTGGGTGACCAGCTGCTCGATGCTGCCCTCTTCGACCGCATTGAGCATGAAGCCGGTGGCCGAACCGCCTTCGGCCTCCATCTCGGCCACCAGCCTGTCCAGCCCGGCCTTGTCGCTGCGCCGGGCCAGGCAAGCGTGGTAGCCCTCACGGGCAAAGCGCTTGGCGACATTGCCGCCGATGCCGGCGCCAGCGCCGATGACCAAGCAGACGGGTTTGCGCATGACGGATTCCTTCAAGAGTTGTCTTGCCATTCTGAACCATTCAGTCCAAAATTAAAATATGGCCCGACCAATTGAATTTGATCGACCCAAAACCGTGAACCGCGCGCTGTCGCTGTTCTGGCGCAAAGGCTATCAGGCCACCTCATTGGCCGATCTGCTGGCAGCGATGACCATCAGCCGCAGCAGTTTCTATGCCGCGTTCACCGACAAACGCAGCCTCTTCATTGAATGCCTCGATCTGTTTTCAGCGCGCACGCTGGACATGCTGCAACGCGCCCGCGCCGAGATGCCGCCGATCGACGCCTTGCAGAACTTCTTCGAGCGCGATTTCATCGGCGCGCGTGGCGCGAAGGGGCATTGGGGCTGCATGCTGGTGAACACCGTGATCGAGATGGCCGATGTCGATGGCGAACTCGCTGCGCGGGCCAGCCATCACCTGAGCGACATGCAGCGCTTTTTCCGGGCCTGCCTGCAGGAGGCCGGCGCAACGCCCGCGCATGCCAAGGAATTGGCCGCCATGCTGATGCTGTTCAACGAGGGCATCCGCGTCTCCAGCCGCCGCCGTTTACCCGATGCGCAGCACCTTCAACCCATCGCGACCACCTTTCACCTGATCCGCAGTGCGATTGCGTGAGTACGATCCCTGCCCAAAGTTCTCACTCAGCCGATGCGACAGTCGGTTTTGGCTTCTTAAGGAACAGACATGAGTAACAGCAAGCGATACGCCCTGTGGCTGGTTCTGCTGGCCGCAGCCGGCACATTTGCGCTCACCATGGGCACGCGGCAGACCATGAGCCTGTTCCTGTCACCGCTCAACACCGCCACTGGCCTGGGTCTGGCCAGCATCAGCCTGGCCTTTGCGTTCGGGCAGTTATGGTGGGGGCTCACGCAGCCGTTCGCAGGCGCCATGGCCGACAAGATCGGCGCCGGGCGCGTGCTCTTCATCGGCACGCTGCTGATCGCGGTGGGCACCTTCATCACGCCCTACATGACAAGCACCTGGGGTCTGATCCTGGCCATTGGCGTGCTGTCGGCGGGCGGGGCGGGCATGGCCGGGCCTGCCGTGCTGATGGCCGCCACGACAAGATTGATCCCACCCGAAAGCCGTGGCCTTGCGGCGGGCATCGTCAACGCAGGCGGCTCCTTCGGCCAGTTTGCCTTGGCCCCGATTGCCGCCACGCTGATGGTGAGCCTGGGCTGGGCCTCTGCCATGCAGGTCATGGGCCTGTTGGTGCTGCTGTGCCTGCCGGCTGCCTTCCTGTTGCGCGGTAACTCGCTGCAGGCCGCTCCCCCTGGCCAGAAGGTGCTGGGCACGCGTGAAGCGATATCCCAGGCGCTTCGCGATCGCAGCTATCTGCTGCTGGGCGTCGGCTTCTTCACCTGCGGCTTTCACGTCGCCTTCCTGGCGACACACCTGCCGGGGGTAGTCGCCTCCTGCGGCCTGCCCACGGTATGGGCAGGCTGGACGCTGGCGATTCTCGGTCTGTTCAATATCGTCGGCAGCGTGGCCATGGGCTGGGCGATGAGCCGCTGGCGCATGAAGTCGCTGCTGTCGATGGTGTACACCGCGCGTGCGCTGGCCGTGCTGGTTTTTCTGTTCGCGCCCAAGACCGGGCCAGTCCTGCTGGCCTTTGCCGCGGTGATGGGGCTCACCTTCCTGTCGACCGTGCCGCCCACCGCGGGTCTGGTGGCGAAGTTTTTCGGGCCGTCCAACATGGCCACGCTGTTCGGCGTCGTGATGCTCACACACCAGATCGGCGGCTTCCTGGGTGCCTGGCTGGGCGGCAAGGTGTTCGAGGCCACCGGTTCGTACAACTGGATCTGGTACGTCGACATCATGCTGGCCCTGGGCGCCGCACTGGTACACCTGCCGATCCGCGAAGAACAGCCGCACCGTGCGGGCACTGTGGGTGCAACGTGATAACAGACATTGCCGACCGATTCATGAGGTTCAAGGTGCGCGGCACCGTCAATCGCTGCAGCGTCGATCCATCGATCCGCGCCGTGGTGTTGACCGGGTTGGGCGAGAACTGAACGGCGAAGATTTTTTACCCTGGCAATTAAGGCTGCCCCAACAGGAGACAGACAATGAATGGACCCTTGGCGGGCATCCGCGTGATTGACCTGACCACCGTGGTTTCAGGACCAGTGTGCACAGTGATGCTGGCCGATCAGGGCGCCGATGTGATCAAGGTCGAACCACCGGGCGGTGACATTGCCCGGCGAACCGGCGGCGCCGGACAGTTCACCGCAATGTTCGTTTCATGCAATCGCGGCAAACGCTCGGTGGCGCTCGATCTGAAAATGCCAGCGGCGATCGAGGTGCTGCGGCGGCTGATCGCCGACGCCGACGTGCTGGTGCAGAACTTTCGGCCTGGCACCATGGAGCGCTTCGGTTTAGACGAAGCGACGATCCGGACACTGAACTCAAGGCTGGTCTACCTGTCGATTTCCGGGGTTGGCGATACCGGCCCCTACGTCAGCAAGCGGGTCTACGATCCGGTCATCCAGTCGCTCAGCGGCTTTGCCGATGTACAGGCCGACCCGCACAGCGGTCGCCCGCAAATGATCAGAACCATCGTTGCCGACAAGACCACGGCGGTGTTCGGTGCTCAGGCCATTTGCGCTGCGCTGTTCGCCCGCGAGCGCAGCGGTGAAGGCCAGCACATTCAACTGGCCATGCTCGACACCATGATTGCCTATCTCTGGCCGGAGGTAATGACCCAGTACACCGTGGTCGGCAACGAGGCCAACGCGATCAACCCCACCGCGCGCCCCGACCTGATTTTCAGGACGCTCGACGGCTACATCACCGTCGGGTCGGTGTCCGACTCCGAGTGGCAGGGATTGTGCGGCGTCCTCAAGCGTCCCGAGTGGATCGAAGACCCGCGCTTCAAGACCCCCGGCAAACGGTCGGCCAATGCGGCCGAACGCATCACCTTGGTGGGCGAGATCCTGGCGACCGGCGCCAGCCAGGATTGGCTGGATCGTCTCGATGCGGCCGATGTGCCCTGCGCACCAGTGCTTCGACGCGGCGAGGTCATGAACGATCCGCAGGTGCTGAACAACCGGATGATCGAGCAGTTCGATCAACCTTCATTGGGTCGGGTGCGCCAGCCTCGACCTGCGGCCCGCTTCGGTCGCACGCCCGCCAGGATCGGTGGCCCGGCGCCCAGCGTCGGTGAGCATACTGAACAGGTGCTGGCTGAGCTTGGTTATTCGGCAGCCGAAATCGATCAGCTTGTTTCGTCACACGCCGCGCGATCTGCGGCGCGGGCGACATAAGGTCAGCGTCTACAACAAGGTCAAATTCAGTCCACCCAACATGTCCATCTCTCGCCCCGACGCATCAGATTCAACGACCGAACGGATACTCTGGGGCGTTGGCACCAGTCGCACCATTCGCGCGCACTGGGCCATGCACGAACTCGGATTGGACTATCAATCCCGCAAGATTCAGGCGCGCACCGGTGAAACTCAAACCGCCGAGTTTTCGGCGCTGACCGCGCGCCAGAAAATTCCGCTGCTGCAGGACCGGGGCATGGAGATTACAGAGAGCGCGGCGATCGTCCTGTACCTGTCCGACACCTACGGCCAGGCGCACAACCGCCTGGTCCCTGAATCACCCCAACAGCGCGCCAAGTGCCTCGAATGGTGTTTTTTTGTCATCAGTGAACTCGATGCGACCTCGCTGTATGTGATTCGGCGGCATGGCGATCTGTCGGCCGTTTATGGCGAGGCGCCGCAAGCCAATCTGGCAGCCGCCGAGTACTTCCAGAAACAGATGCGGACAGTCGAGCGGCAATTGGCCGACAGTCGGAGTTACTTGCTGGACGGGCGCTTCGGCGTTGCCGACATCCTACTGGCAAGCTGCATCAACTGGGCGGTCCGCTACAAGGTTCCGGTATCGGAGCGGGTGCTGGCCTATAACCGGAACATCACTTCACGTGAGTCGTTCAAGCGCGCCGAACGCAGCAATGCGGTCGCATAGGGCGGCAGACGGCCGTGCCCGCCACGCGTATCCACGAGATCGCGATGAAGCGATGCGGCTCGACTGCCCCTGCTTGCTGGCCGACGTTTGCGCGCGCGACCAACCGCGGTAACAGCAAGGCAGAACGCTTGTCACTGCTCCACCTTCTCCTGCAGCCACACCTTGATCAGCGACTGGTAGGGCACATCGCGCGCGTTGGCCGCCGCCTTGATGGCATCGAGCAGATGCTGTGGCAGGCGCAGCGAGATGGTTTTCGTCGAGGGCTTGAGATTGGGCAGCACCACAGACTGCGCCTTCGTCCAGTCGAGATGCTGGGTCGAATCGCGCCCCTCAGCCTCCCAATATGCGCGCTCCTGCGCCTCGGTCTTGAACCTCGGCGAAGGCTTAGCGGGCTTGCTCATAGACGCTCCTTTCCTTACGGTGCATGTCGCGCGCCGAGATCACCCGGATCAGGGTGTCGTCACCGCGCAGCGTGAAGGTGACGTGCAACAACCGACCGTCGAGGGTCTTGCCGAGGGCGTGGAAGCGGGCTTCCTGTTCGCGGTGCCGCAAGTCCTCCAGCATCAGCAGGGGCTGGTTGAAGAAGACCTCTTCGGTCTGCGCCTGCGCCACGCCGTGCTTGTCGTTCTTGCGGGTGTTGCCGTCGTCCCAGTCGAAGCCGATGATGCGCGCGAGATCGATCATCTGTGTATATTATCAACATATACACGAGTCTGCGGGCCCTCCGCCGGCCAGCCGCCTCTTGCGTTGTGCGAAGTCCGTCACACGCAGCCCGATGTTCAGCGGGTACGGTCGGCGTTCACCTCGGGACTGAACCCTCCGTTTTCTCCCGACCTGCCCAGTACGGGCGGGTACACTCACCTGACAGTCTTACTTAGGCCGATTGCCCCGCCACAAGCTCCACACCATGCTCGCCAACCTCGGTGCCGTTCTCACGCTTGCGCTCGGCCTGTTCGGCGCGCTCGCGCCGTCACGGGTCGCCGGTTTCGTCGGTATCCAGCCGCTGGGCGGGGCAGGTCTCTCGGAAGTTCGGGCCACCTATGGCGGGCTCTTCATCGCGATGGGTGGGACCTGTCTGGTACTCCAGTCCCCGGTGGCCTTCCTGCTCGCCGGCCTCGCCTGGAGCGGGGCAGGCCTGATGCGGTTTCCCTCTCTGCTTCTCGACAAGGGCAGCTTCCCGAAAGGCCTCGGCGCAGCGGCCATCGAACTGGCGATCGGCATGCTGCTGCTTTCCGGTGCGGTCTAAAGCCTGCCTCACCCTGCCCCGCATCCACCGTCATGCTGCGCATTCGCAAGGTCCGGTTGAGTCTTGCGGGCATCATCGTCAGCCGACTGTCGGCGACAAGTCGCGCAGATGTCACGCGAATGTCGGGGCAGTGTCGGGTCAATGTCGTGGCATTGCCCGCATTCGGCCCACATACTTTGCCGGTACCGTCGCGAAAGGGCGCTTCATGCTGATCCAGAAACTGAGATTGAAACGAGGCTGGTCCCAGGAGCAACTGGCCAAAGCCAGCGGGCTCAACGTACGCACCATTCAACGGATCGAGGCCGGCCAACCCGCCAGCACCGAAACCCTGAAGTCCATCGCGGCTGTCTTTGAGGTCGATTTCTCAACCCTGAATCAGGAGACCGTCATGAACGCCACCACCGCTGAACCCGTCGCCAACCATCAGGACCAACTTGAACGAGAGGCTTTCGAGCATGTCCGACGGCTGCGCGGCTTCTATGTCCATCTCATCCAGTACGTCGTCGTCATTGCCGGCCTGGCCGCAATCAACCTCATCGTCTCGCCGAAATACCTGTGGTTCCTGTGGGCCGCATTCGGCTGGGGGCTCGGCCTGCTGATGCACGGCTTTCGAACCTTCAGCGGCCAACGCCTGTTCGGGCCCGACTGGGAGCGCCAGCAGGTCGAAAAGCGGCTCGGGCGGCCGCTGTAGCCGCGCCGCGATTCGTCGCAGCCACCGGGCGGGCAGCGCATTCGCCGACCTGGAGTAAGGTCTGTCCCACAAGACCTGAGGAGACATCATGCCCATGCCCACCCATCTGCTGCCCACCACCGTCGTGGGCAGCTATCCGCAACCCGACTGGCTGATCAACCGGCAGATGCTCTCGAAGATGGTGCCGCGCACCCGGGTCAAAGAACTCTGGCGCGTCGCACCCGAGTTTCTGGAGCAGGCGCAGGATGACGCCACGCTGCTGGCCATCCGCGACATGGAGCGCGCAGGCATTGACATCATCACCGATGGCGAGATGCGTCGCGAGAGTTACTCCAACCGCTTTGCCACCGCACTCGAAGGCCTGGACAACCAGCGCCCCGGCATGATCCGCTCGCGCGCCGGCACCGACACGCCGGTACCGCGCGTGGTCGCCAGGCTGCGTCGCACCGAGCCGGTCGAGTTGCGCGACATGCAGTTCCTGCGCAGCAATACCGCCTTCGCTGCCAAGATCACGCTGCCCGGCCCTTTCACGATGACGCAGCAGGCGAAAAACGAGTTCTACAAGGACGACGAAGAAATGGCGATGGACTTCGCCGCCGCGGTGAATGCTGAAGCCCTCGACCTGCAGGCCGCCGGTGCCGACGTCATCCAGCTCGACGAACCCTGGCTGCGCAACGACCCGGATGCCGCCAGGCGCTATGCGGTTCAGGCGATCAACCGCGCGCTCGAAGGCATCACCGTGCCGACCGTGGTGCATCTGTGCTTCGGCTACGCTGCGGTCGTGCCCGGGCAAAAACCCAGCGGCTATTCATTCCTGCCGGGCCTTGCCGACAGCCATGCACGACAGATTTCGATCGAAGCCGCGCAGCCGCGCCTGGACCTCGGTGTGCTCAGCGATCTGGCGGGAAAAAAGATCATGCTCGGCGTGCTCGATCTGGGCGATCCGCGCATCGAGACCGCCGAGACAGTGGCCGCGCGCATCCGCGCCGGGCTGAAGTATGTGGCCGCCGAAAACCTCATTCCGGCTCCCGATTGCGGCATGAAATACCTGCCCCGCGAGGTGGCCTTCGGCAAGCTCAAGGCGCTGGCCGACGGCGCGCGCATCGTGCGGACCGAGCTGGGCTGAACTGAGCTGGGCTGAATCAGCGACCAGCTAAGCCACCTGCGCGCCCCAGGCCAGGATCGCATCCTGCATGGCGTTCAGGCGTGCGGGCTTTTCGATGCAATCGTTCATCCCGGCATCCAGACACCGGTCACGGTCCGACAGCAGCGCATCGGCCGTGACCGCAACGATCCAGGGTCTGTCGGGTGAGTCGAAACGCCGCCTGATCTCACGGGTGACACTCAGGCCGTTCATCCCAGGCATGTGCACATCCATGAAGACAATGTCGTAAGCCTGCCTCGACAGGGCATTGAGCACATCGATGCCACTTGCCACCGCCTCAACCGCATAGCCCATGCGCTCGAGGACCATCTGCGAGAGCAGCCGATTGGTCGGATTGTCTTCGGCGAGCAGCACTGTGGCCGGCAAACGCTGCGCCAGTGTGGCGTCAGGCCGACCGGATGAGGGCGGCCTTGCCTGACTGACCAACAGTGCCGCCGGTGGATCGGCCGTCGGCGCGAGCAGTGTGACGGTAAAGGTGGTCCCGACACCGGGTTGGCTTCGCACGCTGATCCCGCCGCCCATCAGTTCGACCAGGCGCTTGCTGATCGCCAGCCCGAGTCCGGTGCCGCCATGGCGTCGCGTGCTCGAGGTGTCGAGCTGCGAAAACGCGCTGAACAGCCGCGTGATCCCTGCGGCCGAGATGCCGATACCGGAATCGACCACCTCGATTCGCAGCGATCGCGGTGGCAAGGCACTGACCCGCACCACCACCTCACCGGCATCGGTGAACTTGATCGCATTGCTGATCAGGTTGAGCAGCACCTGACGCAACCTGACGGCGTCACCGATGACCCAGCGCGGCACGCCATCGTCGACCTCGCACCGCAGCCCGAGCCTCTTGCCGGCGGCCTGACTGGCCAGGACCTGAATCGCCTCGTCCAGACATCGGCGCAGCTCCAGCGGGTTCGATTCGAGCCGGACGCGGCCGGCATCGATCGACGAAAAGTCCAGGATGTCGTTGATCACTGCGAGCAGCGTATTGCCGCTCAGCTGGATCGTCTCGAGATAGTCGCGCTGCTCCTCGCTCAGGTCGGTCGCAAACATCAGCTCGGTCATGCCGATCACGCCGTTCATGGGCGTGCGCAGTTCATGACTCATCACCGCCAGAAACTCGGCGCGCGCCTTGGCAGCGGCAATGGCTGTTTCTCGCTCAAGCTCGGCGCGACGGCGTTCGGTGATTTCCTGCTCGACCTGTTGGCGCATGACGGCCAGGTCCCGGCGCAGTTCCATCTGCGCCACGATCTGGCGGCCGAGCACCTCCAGCGCATCGCGCTGCGCATCCGAGAACTGACGCGAGACATGATCGATCACGCACAGCGCCCCCACCGCATGGCCGGTCGACGAGACCAGCGGCGCACCCGCGTAAAAGCGCAGATGAAAGTCCCCGGTGACCAGCGGATTGTCGGCAAAGCGCGGATCGGTCGTGGCATCGGGCACGGTCAGCACATGGTGCTGATCGAGGATCGCATGGGCACAGAACGACACTTCCCGGGAGGTTTCGGTGTCTTCCATACCAATGCGCGACTTGAACCACTGCCGCTGGCCATCGACCAGGCTCACCAGCACGACCGGTGTCTGGCAGATATGCCCCGCGATCCGGGTCAGATCGTCGAAGGCCTTCTCGGGCAGCGTATCGAGGATGTCATAGGCGCGCAGAGCAGCCAGACGCTCAGCTTCATTCGAAGGGATGTGTGCAGTCGGCATGCAAATCGAAATCGCATCATTGATGAGGTGACTTTATCTGTTTGTGACATATTCGTCACGATCTTTCGATGAACGCGCAGAAAGACCGATCGTTGGCAAGCCTGCGATGCATTACTTAAGACTAGTCCAGCACAGCGCAGGAGCCGATTCGCACGCAAGCCCCGGTCTCGCTCAGGCGATCGCACCTGCTCGCGCACCGGCCCGCGCTTCTTCCCGCAGCCGTTTCGACTCCTCCAGCAGATAGCGCTGGTAGTCGTCAAGATCGCCATCAAAGGGCGAGATCGCACCGCGTCCGACCAGCCAGAACTCGTCGCACACGCTGCGCAGCAAAGCGCGGTCATGACTGACCAGCATCAAGGTGCCTTCGAAACCGTTGAGCGCCATGGCGAGCGCTTCGCGGGTGACCAGATCGAGGTGGTTGGTCGGCTCATCGAGCAGCAGCAGATTCGGGCGCTGCCAGACCATCATCGCCAGCACCAGCCGCGCTTTTTCGCCGCCGCTCATCGTGCCCACCGGCTGGCGGATCATGTCGGCACCAAAATTGAAGCTGCCCAGAAATCCGCGCAGCGCCTGCTCCCCGGTCGCCTCGCGCGCCTGCGCGCCGACCTCGCGGGCAAGGCGCACCATGTGCTCGAGCGGGGTGTCCTGCGGATGCAGCACATCGAGTTCCTGCTGCGCGAAATAACCGATTGACAGCCCCTTGCCCTCGGTGATCGTGCCACCAAGCGCTGCCAGATCGCGGGCAATGGTTTTGACCACGGTCGACTTGCCCTGTCCGTTGGCCCCCAGGATGCCGATGCGCTGACCCGCCAGCACCGAGCGGCTGACATTGCGCACAATCACGCGCTCTTCGCCGTCGACGGTGTAGCCGAACTTCGCAGCCGTGATCGAGAGCATCGGATTCGGAATGTGGCCGGGTTCCCTGAACTCGAACTCGAAGTCGGCCGAGGCCAGCATCGGCGCCACCTTCTCCATGCGCTCGATCGCCTTGACGCGGCTTTGCGCCTGCTTGGCCTTGCTGGCCTTGGCCTTGAAGCGGTCGATGAACTTCTGCAGATGCGCGATCTTGTCCTGCTGGCGGGCAAAGGCCGCCTGCTGCAGCAGCATCTGCTCCGATCGCAACTCCTCGAACTTGCTGTAGTTGCCGCCATAGCGGGTGATCTGCGCATTGTCCAGATGCAGGGTCACCGCGGTCACCGCATCGAGAAACTCGCGGTCATGGCTGATCACGATCATGGTGCCGGCATACGACTTCAGCCACGCTTCGAGCCAGACCAGCGCATCAAGGTCGAGGTGATTGGTCGGCTCATCGAGCAGCAGCAGATCGCTCGGGCACATCAGTGCCCGCGCCAGTTGCAGCCGCATGCGCCAGCCGCCCGAAAAACTGTTGACCGGGCTGTCGACCTCGTCTGAACCGAAGCCCAGCCCCAGGATCAGCGCCTGGGCGCGCGCTGTCGCATCATGCTCACCGGCATCAGCCAGCTCGATATAGGCGTGCGCAATCGCCATGCCGGCTTCTTCGTCATCGGGGTCGGCAGCAAATCGCGCCTCGGCCCGGGCAAGATCGGCGCGAACCTCGGCGAGCCGGCTGTCGCCGCCCACCACGAAGTCGGTCGCCGACTCGTCGGTTTCGGGCATGTCCTGCGCGACCTGTGCCAGACGCCACTGCTTCGGATACGAAAAGTCGCCACCGTCTTCATGCAGGCTGCCATTGAGCAGACCAAAGAGCGTCGACTTGCCCACGCCGTTGCGACCCACCAGCCCGACCTTTTCGCCGGGGGTAATGGTGACCGAGACTTTGTCGAGCAGGACCTTCGCGCTGCGGCGCAGGACGAGATTCTTGAGAGTGATCAAAACAGCTGCGCTCCGGGACCTGAAAATGCCTAGCCGGGCGCGATGATCACACGAATCGCGGAATCGGAGCGGGCGCCGGGCGAAAGCCGGGCGCACTAGAATCGGGGGATGCCTGCCCTGACCCTACCCCGCGCCATCACCCTCGACCTCGACGACACCCTCTGGCCTGTCGGCCCGACGCTTGTCGCCGCCGAAAAGACCCTCACCGAGTGGCTGCAGACCCATGCGCCGCGTACCGGCAGCACGCTCACGCCCGATTCGCGGGCGAGCCTGCGCAAGGCGGTGCTGCTCGATCATCCCGATCAGTCGCACGACCTTGGCTTTTTGCGCCACGAAGTGCTGCGCCGGGCAATGGCGCAGGCGGGCGACGACACCGCGCTGGCCGATCAGGCCTATGCGGTGTTTCTGGCGGCCCGCCAACGGGTCGAGTTTTTCGCCGATGTCCTGCCGGTGCTCGAACGCTGGTCATCGCGCTATCGGCTGGTCGCCATCAGCAACGGCAATGCCGATCTCGATCGCGTCGGCCTTGGGCGCTTTTTCGCAGGCGCCATCAGCGCGCATGAAGTCGGCTTTGCCAAGCCCGATCCGCGCATGTTCCATGAGGCCTGCCGGCTTGCCGGGGTTGGCCACACCGAAGTGCTGCATATCGGTGATGACCCGCATCTCGATGTGATTGCTGCCCGCAAGGCCGGGCTGCAGGCGGCCTGGATCCGTCGACCGATGTTTGCACATCGCCATGCGCCTGATGCCTGCGGCCCGGATGCCGCCGCGCCTTATGAAGATCTGCATGCCATCGATGCTGCGCTCCACGCAGCTGACGTGCCGCGATGACAAGGCCGATCCGCACCACCCTGCCAACAGGAGACACCGCATGAGCCTTGCCGCCGCCCCCTTTGCGTCGCAGCACTTCAATCCCTTTGCCGGCCAGGACATCCGCACGCTGGTCGGCGCCCAGGCCACGCTGCGCGCCGACCATCCCTATCTGGTGTGGCGACCCTTCGATGGCACACGCCGGGTCTGGACCTATGCGCAGTTCGAAAACACCGTGGCCCGATTCGCGGCCGGCCTGCATGCCCGCGGGATTCGCGAGGGCGACCGGGTGCTGGTGCATCTGGACAACTGCCCCGAGGCGATCATCGCCTGGTTCGGATGCGCCTGGATGGGAGCGATTGCGGTCACCACCAACGCCCGCTCGAGCGCCGATGAGCTGAGCTATTTCGCCGATCATGCCGAGGTGGTTGCCGGCATCACGCAGCCGCGCTTTGCGCAGTTGGTCGCGGCCTCGTGCAAACGACTGCGCTGGCTGGCGGTCACCACCACCGACAACGGCGACGATGCCGGTTCGGCACGCCCGTCAGCAGCCGACGCATTCGATGCGATTGATGGCGATCCGGCGAGCCTGCCCGCCCGTCCTCACGATCCGCTCGCGCCCTTCAGCGTGCAGTACACCTCGGGCACCACCTCGCGCCCCAAGGGCGTGCTCTGGACCCATGCCAATGCGTTGTGGGGTGCCCGCGTCAATGCCAGCCACCAGGCACTGCGACCCGACGACATCCACATGGTCACGCTGCCGCTCTTTCACACCAATGCGCAGGCCTACTCGATGCTTGCCACGATGTGGGCGGGCGCCACCGCGATCGTCAATCCGCGTTTTTCGGCCAGCCGCTTCTGGCCGGTATCGATGGAGGAAGGCTGCACCTGGGCCTCGGTGATCGGCTTCATCCCGAAGGCGCTGATGGACCAGCCGGTGCCAGACCATCGCTATCGGCTGTGGGGCACCGGCGTGTGCGAGCCGCCCTGGGATGCCCACTTTCGCGTCAAGACACTCGGCTGGTGGGGCATGACCGAGACCATCACCCATGGCACGGTGGGGCTGGTCGAACTCCCCAATGCCTCGCTTTCGATGGGTCTGTGCGCGCCGGAATACAGTGTTCGCATCGATGTTGACGGGCGCGACGCCGAGCCGGGCGAAACCGGCGACTTCCTGATCCGGGGCGTGCGCGGTCTGTCGCTCTTTGCCGAGTACCTGAATAATCCGCAGGCCACAGCCGACGCTTTCGACGCACAGGGCTGGTTCATCACCGGCGACCGGGTCACGCTCGGGCAAGACGGCTGGCTCTACTTCGCCGACCGATCGAAAGACATGCTCAAGGTCGGCGGCGAAAACGTCGCGGCCTCCGAAATCGAACGGGTGATTGCACTCGTGCCGGGCGTGCTCGAAGTGGCGGTGGTGGCCAAGCGCCATCCGATGCTCGACGAAGTGCCGGTGGCGTTCCTGCGCTGCACGCCGACCGATGAAGCCGGGCGCGCCGCCCTGAAGCAGGCAGTTGAAGCCGCCTGCGCGACCGAACTGGCTGGTTTCAAGCGCCCGCGCGAGTTGCACATCGTCGAAGAACTGCCGCGATCGACGCTCGAAAAGATCAACAAGGCGGCACTGCGGGCGATGCTCAAAGCAGCCGACTGAGCGCGCATCACGCCGCGCTGCGCACCGCGAATCAGGCCTCGCGCCGCAAGGCCTTTTCGCTCAGCCCACGCCGCGCGTCTTGCCCGCCCAGTAAGGCACGCGCAGATCGCGCTTGAGGACCTTGCCCACCGGGCTGCGCGGCAGCGAGTCGATGAAGTCCACCGATTTGGGGGCCTTCATCGAACCGACCCCTTCCTTGGCCCAGGCAATCAGGGCTTCGGCGCTGACCGAGGCGCCCGGCTTGAGCTGTACGCAGGCCTTCACCGCCTCGCCCCATTTCTCGTCGGGCACGCCGATCACCGCGCAGTCCTGCACCGCGGGATGCTTCATCAGCGCGCTCTCGACCTCAAAGGGAAAGATGTTGAAGCCCCCCGAGATGATCAGATCGCGCTTGCGATCAGTGATGTAGAAGTAGCCGTCCTGATCGAACTTGCCGATGTCGCCGGTGTGATGCCACCCGAACTGCCTGATCTCGGCGCTCGCCGCCTCGTCATCCAGATAGCCGTCCATGACGGTCGGTCCGCGCAGCACCACTTCGCCGGCTTCATTCGCACCGAGCAGTCGCCCGCTCTCGTCCATGACACCCATGTCCTCGACGATCACCGTGGGCCGTCCGCATGACAGCAGCCGATGACGAAACGCCGGATCGCGCGCCGCCTGCGCCATTTCGGCGGGCGACATGAAGGTGGTCGGAAAACCCGACTCGGTCTGACCGAAGGCCTGACACACCACCGGCCCGAAACGCTGCACCGCTTCGACGATTTTTTCGGGCGCAAAGGGCGAGGCCGCCGCAATCAGATAACGCAGCGACGAAAAATCGGCAGTCGGTGTCTGCGGATGCGCCAGCAGCACATAGATGAGCGTGGGTGGCAAAAAGAGCGTGTCGACCCGATGCTTGCCGATGAGATCGATCATGGCGCCGACATCGGGCGTCGACATCATGATCGTGGTGCCACCAAACTGGCCCATGCCCAGGGCCACGAAGCCGCCGGCGTGCGTGATCGGCGCAACTGCCAGATTGACCGGCGGCTCGTCGTAGTGCAGACAGGTTGCCCAGGCCATCGCCGCAGTCAGCATCATTCGGTTGGTGCCGACCGTGAGCTTGGAGCGGCCGGTGGTACCGCCGGTGGCGCCCTGAAAGCCCTGCGCGTCTTCGGCAATCCGCAGATCGAGCGGCTCGTCGCTGATCCCGCCCAGCCAGTCTTCGAGCGAGGGTGCACGGGCATCGGTGCCGTTGATGCACACCAACCGAGCGAGGCTGGGTACGCCCGCCCGGATCTCATCGATCATGCCGGCAGCCGAGGCATCGAAAAAAAGCACGTCACAACGGCCGGCCGCAAGGATATGAAGAATGTCGGGCAAAGCCGCGCGCATGTTCAGATTGCACCAGGCCATGCCTGAGCGCATGCCACCGAGCATGGCCACGAAGGCGCGGGTCGAATTGGGGCTGAGCACCGCAAAGCGCTGACCCGATCCGAAGCCCGACTCGTTCAGGCGCCGTGCAATGCGGTGGGTCGTGCGCCAGGCCTCGAGATAGGTGTAGTCGCCGCCGTCGCCGGTCAGCGCCAGACGATTGGGGTGCGTGCGCACGCCGCGAAAATAGAGGTCGGTGATGTGCATGATGTCTCCTTTGCAGGCTTCAGAACGCCGTGCTCAGGAGCAACGATACCGGAAGCGACTGTGCAAACCGATGGCGGATCAACGACCCGCGTCGACCAGCGCCGCAAGCCCCGCCGTCCAGCCGACGATGCCGCCCTGCGCAGCGATCATCGCGAGGGTGGCCCGATAGAACTCCGGGAAATAGCTGCCGGTGGCCTCTTCGATCAGCAGACACTCGTAGCCGCGGTCGTTGGCTTCGCGCATGGTGGTCTGCACACACACCTCAGTGGTGACGCCACCGAAGATCAGATGCGTGATGCCGCCCGCCTCGAGGACCGATTGCAGACGCGTGCCATAGAAGGCCCCCTTGCCCGGCTTGACGATCTCGATCTCGCCGGCAAGCGGCGCGAGCTGCGGCACGAAATCGGCGCCAGGCTCACCGTCGATCAGGATGCGCCCCATCGGCCCGACATCACCGATGCGCAAGCTCGGCGAGCCGCGCAGCCGCTTGGCAGGCGGGCAATCCGACAGGTCGGGGCGGTGGCACTCGCGGGTGTGCACAATCGTCAGCCCCCTGCCACGTGCCCAGTCGAGCAGCGCGCGCGCTGGAGCCACCACGCGCTCGAGATGGCTGACATCGTTGCCAAGCGACTCACCGAAGCCGCCGCGTTCGACGAAGTCGCGCTGCATGTCGATCATGACCAGCGCGGTGCGCGCCGGTTCAAAAACAAAGTCGAAGGGCTGCGCCCTGACGGTGATGGCAGCACCGGTCGCCAATCCGGAAAAACTTTTTTTCTCGCTCATGCCAGACGCTCCTGGGAGACCTGCGCCGGGGCGTTATCGTGCGTGCTAGCACCCCCCATGCGTCGCCCGATTTCGGCGCGGTCATCAGACGGCGTCGAGGTTTCATAGACCAGCTCACCCTCCGACATCACCGTCAGCCGGTCCGACAGTTCGATGAGTTCGTCGAGATCCTCGCTCAGCAGCAGAATCGCCGCTCCCTGGTTACGCGCCTCGAGCAGGCGGCGGTGAATCTCATCGACGGCTGCGAAATCGAGCCCAAAGACCGGGTTCATGACGATCAGCACCCGGCAGTCGCGCGACAGTTCGCGAGCCAGCACCGTGCGCTGCACATTGCCGCCCGAGAGCGTGGCGATCGATGCCTGCGGGCTGCGGGTACGGACACCGAAAGCCTCGATTCGCGGCAGCGCCGCCTCGATCATGCGCCGCGGACTCAGCCATCCGCCTCGCGACATCGGCAGCGAATCGAACTCGCGCAGCGCGAGATTTTCGGCCACCGACATCGTCGGCACGCAGGCATTGCGCAGCGGCTCTTCGGGCAGGCTGCCGACCCGATGACGCGCAATCTCGGCGCGACTGCCGCGATAGGGTTCGCCACCGATCCGCACCGAGCCGGACTGCCTGTCGCGCTGACCCAGCAGCAGCTCGACCAGCTCTCGCTGGCCGTTGCCCGAGACGCCCGCCACACCAAGGATTTCCCCGGCGCGAAGCGAAAAGGTCACATCGCGTACCGCGCGCCGCCCGGCGTCATTGGCGACATTCAGACGCTCGACCGACAGCACTGGCTCGCCCGACGAGACAGGCTCACCACGTGCCGGCAGCTCACGCGCACGCTGTGCCCCGATCATGGCCTGCGCAAGCCGCTCGGGCCCGAAGGACGCTACCGGGCCGCTGGCCACCTGCCGGCCGCGGCGCAACACGGTCACATCGTCGGCAAAGGCCGCCACTTCACGGAACTTGTGGGTGATCATGATCACCGTCAGACGCCCGTCGTGAGCCAGCTTTCGCACCGCACCGAGCACCTCGTCGGCTTCCTCGGGCGTGAGCACCGAGGTCGGTTCATCGAGGATCAGCAGACGGTTGTCGGCATAGAGCTGCTTGAGTATCTCGGCCTTCTGTTTCTGGCCGGCGGCCAGCCCCGAGACCACCGCACGCAGCGGCAGCGTGAACGGCATATCGGCCAGAAAGCGCTCCATCTCCTTGATGCGCGCCGGCCAGTCGAGCACCGCCGACAGACCGCCGCGGGCGAGCGCGAGATTCTCGGCAATCGTCATCGAGGGCACCAGCGTGAAATGCTGATAGACCATGCCAAGCCCGAGGTCGCGGGCGGCCTGCGGCGAGTCGATTGAACGCTCGCGGCCATCGAGCACCACCTGGCCGGCATCGGCTTTCGAAAAGCCGACCAGGCATTTGACCAGCGTGCTCTTGCCCGCGCCGTTTTCGCCCAGCAGCGCATGCACCATGCCCGGGCGCACCGACAGGCTGACCGCATCGAGCGCAACGAAATCGCCGTAGCGCTTGGTCAGGCCGATGATCTCGAGCGCCGGGGCTTTCATGCGGCGATGGCTGCGAGAACCTGCGAAGACTGGCCGATCGCACCGAAGACGCCACCCTGCATGGTCACCATCCTGATCGCCGCCTGATGGTTGCCCAGATCGGTGGCACCGGTGCAGTCCTCGATCAGCAGACACTCGAAGCCGCGATCATTGGCCTCGCGCATCGTGGTGTGCACGCAGACATCGGTGGTGATCCCGGTGAGCAGCAGATTGCGAATGCCACGGGTGCGCAGGATCAGCTCGAGGTCAGTGGCGCAGAACGATCCCTTGCCGGGTTTGTCGATGATCACCTCGCCCGGTGCGGGCGCGAGCTCGGGGATGATCTCCCAGCCGGGCTCGCCGCGCACCAGGATGCGCCCGCACGGCCCGGCGTCACCGATGCCGGCGCCGATGCGCTGCGAGCGCCAGCGTTTGTTGGCTGGCAGGTCCGACAGATCGGGGCGATGGCCCTCGCGGGTATGAATCACCGGCATGCCGCAGGCGCGGGCGGCGGCGATGAGTCTGGCGATCGGCGCGATCGGTGCGCGGGTCATCGACAGGTCGTAGCCCATGCGATCGACATAACCGCCGATGCCGCAGAAATCGGTCTGCATGTCGATCACGACCAGCGCCGTATCAGCCGGCGAAAAGCCGCCGTCAAAGGGCCAGGGATAGGGGTCGGCAGGAATCGGGGCGAAGGCTTTCAATGATGCGGTCTCCATCGGAAGGTCTCGGGCGGCATCGAGTGGCGTCGAGTGGCGTCGATCGGGATCGGCTCGAACCGGGGTCAGTCGATCGGTGATCAGCGCTTTCCCAGCGGCAGCCCCGACGCATCGGCCGGCACGGCGCCGTGGTAGTTGCGCGCAGGCGGCGCAAAGCCGCAGCTGGCGCCGTCACGGTGAACGATGGTGTCATCCCAGGGCAGGCGATAGCGGCCGTCGACCATGTCGCGCATGAAGGTATAGGGGCAATCCTGCGCGCCGCCGCGCACCGCGACATAACCGCGGTGCCACAGCTGATAGGGATTGTTCTCGACGCCCCACTGGGCACGCGCCTCGCGAACCAGGTCGGGGCGCAGCTCGGCGCCGATGATCTCGTCGGGCCGGCCGCCACCGGTGGCGATCGGTGCGCCATCGAAATTCACGAACATGCCCTCGCCCATCGAATCAAACGATCCGTCCGACCCCGACATGCAGACCGAGGCGGTGATCATCAGATTCTGGAAGGCATTGGCCTGGTTGGTGATCTGCCAGGCATGCCGGATCGGGGCGGTATAGCCGGCGGTGCGGATCATGATCTCGGCGCCCTTGTAGGCGCATTCGCGGGCCATCTCGGGGAACATGCCGTCATGGCAGATGATCAGCGCGAGCTTGCAGCCGCGCGGGCCGTCGATCACCGGAATGCCGAGGTTGCCGGGCTCCCAGGGCTCGACCGGCACCCAGGGGTGCAGCTTGCGGTAGTAAAGGCGCAACTCGCCGGTGTCGTCGATGATCAGACCGACGTTGTAGGGATTGCCTTCGGGGTTGAACTCCATGATCGAGAAGCAGCCCCAGATGCGATGCTCGATGCAGGCGCGGCGAAAGGCCGCCACCTCGGGGCCGTCCATGCGGCACATGATCGCCGGATTGGTGTCCATCGACAGGCCATGCAGCGCGTATTCGGGGAACACCACCAGATCCATGCCGGCAAGGTTGCGCCTGGCTTTGCCGACCAGCTCGACAATGCGGGCGGTCTGGCGTGCCAGATCGTCGGGGGTTACCACCACCGGCAGCTGCAGCTGCACCAGCCCCATCACCACCCCGTTCGGGGATTTGTTCAAACCGCCCAGTCCTGACATGCCAGCCCTCCTTTTCGCTCGTGGTTCAACCAGACTTCAACGCGTCATGGCAAGTTCGCCCGGCGCACCGATCGAGGCGCGCGCCCGCGAGGTGCTGGCCAGCATGATTGCCAGCGTCAGCACATAGGGCGCGGCGTTCCAGAGGTGGTAGCCCGCCTGGATGCCGACCGCCTGCAGGGCGGGGCCGATCGAACTCGCACCGCCGAAGATCAGTGCCGCGCGCACGCAGCCCATCGGACGCCAGCGCGCAAAGATCACGAGCGCCACCGCCATCACGCCCTGCCCGCTCGACAGCCCCTCGTTCCAGCTGCCCGGGTAATAGAGCGACAGGAAGGCACCGGCCACGCCACCCAGAAACCCGCCGAGCGCGGTCGCGACGATGCGGGTGCGGTTGATCGACAGACCGAGCGCGCGGGCCGCATCAGCCGAATCACCCACGGTGCGCAGCTGCAAGCCCCAGCGGGTATTGGCCAGCGCCCAGCTCAGACAAAGCGCCAGGACCAGACCGATGAGAAAGAGCACATTGACCTGCAGCGCGGCACGCAGCGCCGGCGAATCAGACCAGGCACCGAGTTCGATCGACGGCAGGCGCGGTGCAGTCGGCTGGATATAGCCCTTGCCGAAAAAGAAGGCCAGCCCCAGGCCCAGAATGATGAGCGCGACACCGATCGCAATGTCATTGACCCGCGGCAGACTGCACAGCGCGCCGTGCACCAGCCCGAACACCACGCCCGACAGACCGGCGGCCAGCACACCGACCCAGGCCGATCCGCTGTGATACGAGACCGCATAGCCGAACATCGCACCGAACACCATCGTGCCTTCCAGGCCGAGATTGATGCGACCGGCCCGCTCGGTGATGCACTCGCCGAGCGAGACAAAGAGGAAGGGTGTCGAGACCCTGATCGCGCCCCCGAGCACCGCGATCAGCACAGACAAGAGGGCATCGACGCTCATCGCTGATCCTTTGGCCTGAAGGCATCGCCGGCCAGGATGGCCACGAAGAGCAGACCTTGCAGCACCATCGTGGTGGCATCCGGCATATCGAGGCGACGCTGCAGCAGGCTGCCGGCAGCGGCAATGCCGCCCATCAGCACCGCCACCGGGATGACCGCAAGCGGCTGATGACGGGCCATGAAAGACACCAGGATGCCGGTCGTGCCATAGCCTGCCAGCACCGAGGCGTTGGCCGATCCGTGCACCGCCATGACTTCGATCGCACCGGCCAGACCGGCCGATGCACCACCGGCCACGCAGGCCAGCACGATGAGCGTGCCCACCGGCAGTCCGACCAGCATCGCTGCGCGCGGATTGCCCCCCGCCACCCGCAATGAAAAGCCCCAGGTGCTGCGCGAGATCACGATCTGCGCAAGCAGGCAGGCCACGATGCCCAGCAGCAGTCCCCAGTGAACATCCAGACCGGGCAGCGAGCCGATCATCGCCTCCGCCGGCAGCGGCAGGGTCGACGGCTTGTTCAGGCTCGCCGCATCGCGCAGCGGCCCTTCGACCAGATGATTGAAAACAGCAATCGCGATATAAGACATCAGCAGACTGCTGATGGTTTCATTGAGCCCGCGGCGCGCACGAAACAGACCGATCAGCGCATACCACGCGCCGCCCGCCGCCATGCCGGCAAGCCCGCCTGCCAGCCAGGCCAGCGGCACCGCCTGCGGGGCCAGCTGGGATGCAATCGGGACGGCCACCACCGAGGCCGCCAGAGCGCCGAGCGCCAGCGCGCCCTCAGCCCCGATGACCACCAGACCGGCCTGCGCAGGCAGGGCCACCGCCAATCCGGTAAGGATCAGCGGGGCCGCCCGCAACAGGGTGTTCTGCCAGGCGAATGAACTCGCAAAGCCGCCCTCGGCAATCGTGGCAAACACCACGAGCGGGTTGTGCCCGATCGCCGCCACGAAAAGTCCGAAAGCGAAGAGCCCGGCAAGTACCGAGCCCACCGGTACCAGCCAGCCTCGCAGCCAGAGCGAGCCCGCCGGCGGGCGGGCAGACGCCTGCAGCGGCGCGCGGGGAGCGAGATCCATCGGATTGCCTGAGGGGGGCACGGAGGAAGGCGCCTGGAGGATCAGGCCGGGATGCTGCCCACGACGCCCTCGACCAGATAGTTCATCTTCTCGAGTTCAACGTTGGTCATCTCCAGCTTCGTGCCGCCCGCAATCGCGGTGCCGCCCTTGTTGTCCTTGAGCGGGCCCTTGAAGATCACGAAGTCGCCCTTGGTCAGCGAAGCGCGCGCCGCATCGCCCGCAGTCCTGGCTGCGGCCGATACCGATGCGCCATAGGGCGACATCTTCACGAAGCCTTCTTTCAGGCCGCCGCGCAGGAAGTTGATCATCGGCTTGTTGTTGCGGGCCGCTTCGACCAGTTCCTTGTAAGGCGTCGACCAGTCCCATTCGGCACCGGTGAGATAGCCCTTGGGCGCAAGCGCCGCCTGACTGGCGTGATAGCCGCAGGACATGATGCCGCGCTTTTCGGCGGTCTCGACCACCACTTTCGGGCCGTCGACATGGCAGGTCACCACATCGACCCCCTGATCGATCAGGCTGTTGGTGGCTTCGGCTTCCTTGACCGGCATCGACCAGTCGCCGGTGAAGATGACGCGTGTGGTGATCGAGGGATCGACCGAGCGCGCACCCATGGTGAAGGCATTGATGTTGCGCAGTACCTGCGGAATCGGTTTGGCGGCGACGAAGCCGAGCTTCTTGGTCTTGCTCATGTGACCTGCGACCACACCGGCCACATACTGCGCGCCGTCGATATAGCCGAAAAACGACCCGACGTTCTTGGGATGCTTGCCGTCGGTCCACAGGCCACCGCAATGCTCGAACCGGACCTTCGGATATTTTTCGGCAACCTTCAGGACATGCGGATCGAAGTAGCCGAAGGAGGTGGCAAAGATCAGACTGGCCTTGTCCTGATTGATCATCGCTTCCATGGTCTTCTGAACCGCGACCGTCTCTGGGACTTTTTCTTCTTCGACCACTTTCACGCCCGGCATCTTCTTCAGGATCGCTGCGGCCTGGGCCTGCGCCTGGTTGTAGCCGAAGTCATCTCGGGGCCCGACATAGATGACACCAACGGTGATCGGGGCCTGAGCATGCACCGCAAGCGGCAGGCCGGTGGCCGAGACGATGCCGGTGGCACCGGCGGCACGAAGCAGGGAACGGCGGGACGGGTTCATGAGGTTTCCTTGTTGATCGAAGCAATGGTTGAAAAAGGGAGGGGGCAACAACAGCACTGGCAAAGCAAACAGTTCGTCGGACAGATCGCAGCGTCACTCAAGCGCCCGCTCACGCGCCTCCTGCATCATGTGCAAGGTGATCTTGCGAACCTCGGCCTTGCTCGCTTCGATATGCGCGCGCAGCAGCAGTTCGGCCGGGTCGGCACGCCGCTGCACGACGGCGCGCAAGATCTTGGCGTGCTCCTGATAGGTGGCATCGATGCGCGGCGGCTTGGTGAAATCGAGCCGGCGGATGATGCGGATGCGCTCGGTGACTTCGGCATGGACCCGCGACATCTCGCGGTTGCCGGCCGCCTCGACCAGCGTCGTGTGAAAGGCTTCGTCAAAGCGCGCATGTCGGTCTCGCGCTCTTCGGGCGGACACAGCCAGCGCTTCTTGAGCGCATCGAGCGCGACTCGCTCACTGGCTTCGCACAGGCGCCTGACCGCGGTGGTCTCGAGCACGATGCGCAGATCGTAGAGCTCTTCGAACTGCCTGAAATCGAAGGGCCGAACGCGCCATCCGGCGCGAAACATCACCTCGAGATAGCCGTCGCGCTCAAGCCGGTAGAGCGCCTCACGAACCGGTGTGCGTGAGGCCTGGGTGCGAAGCGCGATCTCGGTTTCGGTAAAGCGGTCACCCGGCAGCAGCCGGAAATCGAAGATGTCCTGCTTGACCCGCTCGTAGACCACTGTGGCGAGGTTGACATTCATCGGCGGCTCGGAGGTTCTGAGCGGACTGGAGGACATCAGACTGATCCTTGAGCAAGCAGACAGGCGACCCGATGCCCGGGTGTCACGACTTGCAGCAGCGGCATGCTGCGGCCGCAGGCATCGGTGCCGACCGGGCATCGGCCATGAAAGCGGCAGGCATTCGGATCGGGGTCGATCGGGCTGCGCACCTCACCAGTCAGTTCGATGCGCTCGCCGGCGCGTCCCGGAATCGCCGAGACCAGCGCCCTGGTATAGGGGTGGGCGGGCGCATCGAAGAGCTGCTGCGATGGCCCCTCCTCGACCAGGCGCCCGAGATACATCACCAGGACCCGATCGCACAGCAGGCGCACGACATTGAGGTCGTGCGACACAAAGAGATAGGTCAGTCCACGGTCACGCCGCAGCCGCGCGAGCAGCTGCAGTACCACCGCCTGCACCGAGACATCGAGGGCCGCTGTCGGCTCATCCAGGATCAGCAGCGAGGGCGAAGGCGCGAGTGCCCGCGCAATACCAACCCGGGCTCGCTGGCCGCCCGACAACTGATGCGGCAGGCGCCCGAGCAACTCCGGCGGCAGCCCGACTTCCTGTGCGAGCTGCTGCACACGCTGCTCGACATCGCCCGGCAATCGCAGGCGCACAAGCGGCTCGGCAATCGCCTCGCGCGCGGTCTGGCGCGGATCGAGGCTGTCGGTGGCGTCCTGAAAGACCAGCTGGATGCGGGCCCGTTCACCCGACACCGCGAAGCTGCGCGCCGACAGGGTGGCGATGTCGCGACCCTCGAAGACGATCGAGCCCTCGCTCGGATCGATCAGTCGCGCCAGCAGCCGCGCCAGCGTCGACTTGCCGCACCCCGATTCGCCGACCAGCCCGACCGACTCGCCGCGGCGCAGACGCAGGCTGATGTCATCAACCGCGTGCAGCTGCGAGGCTTTGCGGCCCCGACCGAGCGCGAAGCGACGCGACAGGCCGACCACCTCGAGCAGGGTCTGCGAGGCGGGTGTGACCGGCTCCGGAGCCGCGCTCATGGCAGCGGCAGGGGATTGGCGCATGCGAAATCCTCGCTCGATGCCGCACTGACATGCCGCAGATCGCCAGTGCAGGCCGCCACCGAACGCGTACAGCGCTCGATGAAGCGGCAAGCCGGCAGATCGTTGCGACGCAGATCGGGCAGACCGCCCGCTATCGGGATCAGCGCATCGATGTCGGCACGTCCGGCGGGTGTGGCGCCGATCAGCGCGCCGGTATAGGGATGACGCGGCGCCGAGAACAGCCTTGCGGTCGGTGCGGTCTCGACCACATGCCCGGCATGCATTACCACCACCCGATCGCAGAAGTCGGCGGCCAGCGTAAGGTCATGGGTGATCAGAAGCGTGGCGACCTGATTGGCCCGCGAGCGCTCACGAATCAGGTTCAGCACCGCAGCCTGGGTAGTGACATCGAGGCCGGTAGTCGGCTCGTCACAGATCAGCAGCCGGGGCGATGCCGACATCGCCAGCGCGATCATCACCCGCTGGCACATGCCGCCGGACAACTCGAAGGGATAGGCATGCCAGCGTTTTTGCGGATCAGCGATCGCGACCTCGCGAAGACTCGCGATGGCGCGTTCGCGCAGATCCTGACTGCGGATCGCGCCATGGCGGCGCAGAACGTCTTCGAGCTGGCGGCCGATCTGACGAATCGGGTTGAGCGCCGCGCGCGGGTTCTGAAAGACCATGCCGATCTCGCGCCCGCGCAGGTCCTGCAATTCGTGCTCGGTCGCCGCCAGCAGATCGATGCCATCGAAGTGCATCGTGCCGCCGGTGATGCGGGCAGCCCGATCGGACAGCCCGAGCAGCGCATGGCACAGCACCGACTTGCCCGATCCCGACTCCCCGACCAACCCGACAATCTCGCCGCGGCGCACCGACAGGCTCACATGATCGAGTGCCCGCACGGTGCCGCTGCGGGTGCGAAACTCGAGCGACAGATCGTCGATCGACAGCACCGGCCGTGAACCTGTTAGGGTTGTAGCGGCAGTCGAGCTCATGTGCGCATTCTCGGATCGAGCAGGTCGCGCAGTGCATCGCCCAGCAGGTTGAAGGCAAAGACCGCGAGCATCAGACAGGCGCCCGGAAAGAGCGCCACCCACCATTCGCCCGACACGATGTACTGCGCGCCCTCGGCTACCATGATTCCCCACTCCGGGGTCGGCGGGCGTACACCCAGCCCGATGAAGGACAGCCCTGCCGCGTTGAGCATCGCCCATCCCATGTTCAGCGACACCTGTACCGCCATCGGCGGCAACAGATTCGGAAAGACATGGCGCATCAGCACGCTCCATTCAGAGTTGCCCGCCAGCCGCGCCGACTCGACGAAACCGGCCGAGCGCCGCACATTGGCTTCGGCGCGAGCCAGGCGAATGTAGAAAGGCAGATTGATGATCGCGGTCGCGATCACGATGTTGGCCAGCGTGTTGCCCAGCGCCGCGATGATCCCCATGGCCAGCACGAAAAGCGGAAAGGCCATGATCGTGTCGGCCACACGCGAGACGATGCGATCGAACCACCCACCGAAAAAGCCGGCCGCCGCACCGAGGGTCGCACCGATCACGAAGGACAGCGCCACCGCTGACACCGCCAGGGCCAGATCGAGGCGCGCGGCCACGATGCAACGCGACAGCAGGTCGCGCCCGAGCGAATCGGTGCCGAAGGGATGCAGACGCGACGGCGGCACCAGCGCCTGCGAGGTGTCGCTGGCCATCGGATCGAAGGGCGCCAGCCAGGGGCCGAAGAGCGCCACCACCACGATCAGCACGAAGAGCGCGGCCGCGACCAGTGTCACCGGGCTGTCGGTGACCACATGGCGAAAATGCGAGAGTCGCGTGGTCTCGCGCAAGGCCACCGCACTCATTGGCGACCTCGCGTCGATATCGGATCAGACCTTCGCATCATGCCTCCAGGGCGACCCGCGGATCGATCAGCAGATAGGCCAGATCGATCGCGAGATTGAGCAGTACATAGAGCAGGCCCATGGTCAGCACGAAGCCCTGCACCGGGGCGTAATCCGAGGCGGTGAGCGATTCGATCGCAAACGAGCCGATGCCCGGCCAGGCAAAGACCTTTTCGACCAGCACGTTGGAGCCCAGCAGAAACGAGAACACCATGCCGAGGGTGGTCACCACCGGCAGCAGGGCGTTGCGCAAGGCGTATCGCACCAGCACGGTCGGCCCGCGAAGGCCCAGGGCGCGTGCGGTTCTGACGAAATCGGACGAGAGCACTGCCAGCATCGAGGCACGTGTCATGCGGGCGATCGGCGCGAGCACGAAGAGCGCCATGGTCACCGCCGGCAGCACGAGTTGCTTGACGCACGCCCACCACAGCGGCAGATCGCGGGCAATCAGCGCATCGATCAGATACAGGCCGGTCACCTGAGCCGGCGGCGAAAACGACGGATCGAGCCGCCCGATTGGCGAAGGCGCCCAACCGAGCTTGAAATAGAGCAGCCAGGTCAGCAGCAGCCCGGTGAAAAACACCGGCAGCGACACGCCGGCCGTGGTCACCAGACGGGCGAACTGATCGATCCAGGAACCCTTGCGCACCGCCGCCATCACGCCCAGCGGCAGCGCAATCGACACCGCCAGCAGCAGGGCGACCAGCGTCAACTCGAGCGATGCCGGCAGTCGCGATGCGATCTCGGTGGCCACCGACTGGCCGGTGGAGAGCGACTCGCCCAGATTGCCCTGAGCCAGATCGCGCAGATAGCCCAGGAACTGCTCCGGCATCGGTCGATCGAGCCCGAGCTTGGCGCGGATCTGCTCGACCGCTTCACTCGAGGCCGACTGCCCGGCGAAGTACGCGGCCGGATCGCCCGGCAGGGCGCGGGTGAGCAGGAAGGTGATCACGATGACGCCGACCAGATTCGGCAATGCACCGGCGATCCGCAGCAAGGCCAGTCGGATCATGCTGCCGGCAGTCCCATGAAGCTCACATGGGCAGCCACCACTCGCCAGCCTGCGGCAGTGCGCACCCAGGTCTGCTGCTGGCGACCGACCCAGCCCGGACGGCCTTCGCGTTCGAACTGGACGCTCGCGGTGGCGAAGTCGCGCCCGAAGGTCTGGATGACCTGCTTCACGATGCGCCGACCCAGGCCCTGATTCGGACGCGAGGCGCGAAACGCGGCCACCTCGTCATAGCTCCAGAGGTTCTCGGTAGCACCAAAGCGAAGCGTGAGGGGATGCTGCCAGAAGAGCTCATCGAGCACGGCCACATCGTTGCTGATCAGCGCCGCCTCATAGCGGGCAAAAGCCGCCTCGACCTCGGCGAGCACATCGGGAAGGTTGATCTGGGAATCGTCAATCATCGGGCTGTCCTGGGTCCGGGAGGGTTCGGTATGAAAGAGAAGTCGCCTGCGTCTCAGGCAAAAGCAGCCGGAACACTGACGCAAGCCACGCCGAGTTGCTCAAGCGCCATCGCCACCCGCAGGGCATTGGCCTCGCACCAGGGCGCGGCAATCACCTGGATGCCGATCGGCAGGCCCTCGCGGGCGATCGGCGCCGCCACCACCGGCACGCCGGCACACGACACCGGCTGGGTGAGCAGGCCCATGCTCGGACGCGACGGAAACCGACGGCCCCGAATCTCGATCCAGTCATCGCCAATCGTCGGCGCCACGCCCGGCACAACCGGCGCCAGCAGGATGTCGTGATCGGCAAAGAGGGTGTCGACCCGCTCGATGTAACGGCGCCGAACACGGTGCGCGCGATGAACCCAGGCGGCTGGCGCAAGTGCCCCGGCCAGGAAGCGGTCGCGCGAGTGGGGCTCCATGATGTCGTAGAAATGGCGCAGATCGTCCAGATGCAGCGCGCCCCCCTCGACCGCGGTGATCATGAAGGCCGCGGCCCGACCGATCGCGGCATCCGGCCAGTCGGCCCGACCCACCGATGTCAGCCCCGACAGCGCCGCACAGGCCACATCGAGTGCAGCCACCCCTTCAGGCGTGGCCATCTCCTCGAAATAGCCACCCAGCCGCGCAATGCGCAGGCCGGCCAAATTGCCGGCGGCATCGGCCTGCAAGGCACCGACCGAAGGCTCGGCCGCCCGTTGCGCGCAGCCCGGGTCATGGGCATCGGGCCCCTGCATGGCATCGTAGGCCAGCGCCAGTTCACGCACCGAACGCGCCAGCGGCCCGATGGTGTCAATTGAAAAAACGAAGGGAAAGGCGCCGCCACGACCGAGCCGCCCGAAGGTCGGTCGCAGGCCGAAGGCGCCGCACAGCGACGCCGGCACACGGATCGAGCCATTGGTATCGGTGCCAAGCGCAATTGGCACCAGTCCGGCGCCGACCGCCGCACCCGAGCCGCCCGATGATCCGCCGGCCATTCGCGTCAGGTCATGCGGATTGCGGGTCGGACCCCGATGCGTGTTCTCGGTAGTGAAGCCGTAGGCGTACTCGTCCATGTTGAGTGCGCCGACCAGGATGGCACCGGCGGCCTCCAGCCGTGCGACCGCCAACGCATCGGCGGCTGCAGGCCGGGGGTTCGCGCGTTCAGCCTCGATGCGCGAACCGGCGATCGTCACCAGCCCTTCGATATCGAAAAGATTCTTCACCGCAAACGGCACGCCTTCGAGTTCGCCACCCGGTGACGTGCCGGCCGCGCGTGCAGCATCGATCGCTGCTGCCCTGGCAAGGGCGCGATCGCGCACGATCGCGGTAAACGCATTGATCGACGGATCGAAACGCTCGATGCGGGCCAGACAGGCCTCGATGCCTGCAAGCACGCTCATCGTCTGAACACCGTCAGCGGTTCGTCGGCGGGCGCGAGCTCGAAGGCCTCGAGCTGCCCGGCAACCGCAGCGAGCATTTCGAGATTGGCAATCAGCGCGCCGCGATTGCCTTCATCCACCGGCAGGCCGAGCATCGGCGCGGCGGCATCGACCCAGTGTTCAATGAGTTGCCTGTCCATGGCCTTGCTCCGATCAGGTCTTGGACAGGTCGCGATAGTCGGGCTGGACGTGGAACCAGTATGTATAGCCCTTGACGTCCTTGCGCATTGCCACGTCCATAAACGGCTGAAAGAGCGGCACACGAGGCACTTCCTCGTTGGCCAGCTTGATCATCGCTTTCACCTCGCTGTCGTAGATCGCCTTGCTTTCCGGGAAGCGGGCGTTGTCGATCATCTTGTCGAGCTTGATGTTCTGGTAGGACATGGTGTTGAACACCGCGTTCTGGCCGTGATAGCACCAGAAGAAGAAGTACTCCGGATAGTTCAGCCAGCCGCCGAAGCGATTGACGATCAGCGGCATGTCCTTCTTGAGCAGTGCCGCGCGCCAGTTGGCACCCGGCACCTTGTTGATCTGCGCCTTGATGCCGATCTGTGCGAGCGACTCCTGCAGCAGCACCGCCATCGGCTCGTTGGTGGTGGCTGAACCGATGTCGAAAGACAGCACGGTCTCGAAACCGTTTTCGTAGCCGGCCTCCTTGAGCAGGGCCCGCGCCCGGGGCAGGTCGGTGCTCCAACCGTGAGCCTGCGGCCAGGCAATCGTCTTCGGGTCGTTGGCGCCGCCATAGAGCTTGTTCGCGCGACCATAGACCGCGACATCGAACATCTTGTCGTAGGGGATGGCGAGCGCCACCGCCTGACGCACCTTCACATTGTCGAAGGGCGCTTTTTTGACATTCATGCCGATGTACCACATCGCATTTTCGACCGGCGTCGAGACAACCTTGATCTCCTGATCCTTGGCCATTTCGCCGAAGTCCTTGGGCGGCATGTCGTAGGTCATGTCGATGTCGCCCTTGAGCAGCAGCGCACGCCGCGTGCCGGCATTGGGCACGTCGCGCTGGATCACCCGTCTGATCTTGGGCAGCGGGCCGTTGATCCAGTCATCGTTACGGACATAGACGATTTCCTGCCCAGGGCGCCAGGCCTCGACCTTGTAGGCGCCGCCGCCGGCGGTGTTGTTCTTGGTCCAGGCCAGACCCCAGGGATCGGCGGCCGTGGCGTTCTTCTTGACCAGCTCGGCATTGAAGATGCTCGGAACCGGAACCGCCATGTTCATCATGGTCATCTTGTCGGGGCGCAGGAAGATGACCTTGAATGTCCGCTCATCGACCACCACGAACTGCTCCGGCTTTTCGAGCGAACCGGCAGACATCTGGAAAGTCGGAAAGCCGCCCACCGCGACCGCGCGATCGAATGACCACTTCACATCGGCAGCGGTGACCGGCGTGCCGTCATGAAACTTTGCGCCCTTGCGCAGCTTGAAAGTGACCGACTTGTTGTCCGGCGCAATCACCCACGACTCGGCAAGCGCCGGCTCGAGCTTCTTGTAGTCGTAGCTCACCTGGCCGTCGGGCATGGTCTTGCGACCGAAGCTCATCAGCCGGTCATAACAGATCCAGGAAACGCCGTAGCTCGGGCGATTGGCGCCAAGGGTATGAATATCGAGCGAGTTCGGTCCGAACTCGTTGGCCACGATCAGCAGTTCCTTGCGGCGATCCGCCTGCGCGAGCGCCGGCAGCGGCAATGAGGACAATCCGGCGAGGGCTGCCGATCCCTGTACAAATCCACGACGATCCATCTTTTTGACTCCTTCGATCAGATTCGCTTCAGGGTGGCTACATATGCCCGCCACCCGCCCAGGGCAGTCACTTCCTCGGCGCCGTCAAGTGCATGCGCCTCACACAAAAAACCCTTGATCCATTCGCCCGACTCGGTCTGCACGCTGCCGATGCACAGCGGCGCCGGAATGCCTTCAATGAACGAGGCCCAGCCGGCGCGCGGCAGCGCCCAGATCTCGATCTCGAGTGCTGTACCGGCGGCATCGCGGACCATGCCGGGTCGCGGCGGCACCGTGCCCGGCAGGGCATAGAGCCGATAGCAGGGCGCGGTGCGCGTGCGCGACACCAGACGCGCGCCGCGCGAGGTGAGCTGGCTGTTAAGCGGCAACCCCGACAGGTGCGCACCGACCACCACGATCGGCACGCTGTGTGCATCGGCCGCGAGCCGATCGAGGGGCCGGGACGCCGCAGCGCCCTGCGCGCTCACGCCGGCCTCGAGTGCCGATGACAGGCGCCGGGCAAGCGCCAGCAAGCGGTGATCAGAGAACGCCGCACCAATCAGCGAGACGCCGAAAGGCAGGCCATCGGCGCGCGGTGCGGCAGGCAGGTTGAGCGCGGCCAGATCGAGCAGATTGGTGAAGTTGGTATAGCGCCCCAGACGGCTGTTGAGCGCCACCGGGTCGGCAGCCATCGCGTCGAGCGTAATGTGGGTCGGCGTGCCGGGCAGCATCAGGGCTGCGAAATCGCGCCACAGGGGCTCGGTGCGCCGGCGCAGGTCGGCCAGCCGATAGCTCGCCTCGAAAAGCTCACGGGCCGATCTGGCAGAGCCGCTTGAGCCGGTGATGATGCCAGCCACAACCTGATTGACCTGATCGGGGTGCGCGCGAATGAAGTCGCCCACCGCGGCATCGCGCTCGGCCACCCAGGGTCCGTCATAGAGCAGGGCCGAGGCTTCGACCAGGGGCGCCTCGTCGATCTCGACAAGCTCCCACCCCGCCTGGCGCAGAGCCTGCAAGCTCGCCTGCCAGGCCGCCTGCTGCACGGTATCGCCGTAGAACTCGGGATCGGCCGGCACGGCCAGCAGATCGGGTGCTGCCCAGCCGGCATCGCTGAATCCACCACGTTCGGCATCACGCGAAAAGGCATCAGCCGGATCGAAGCCGCGCGCCACATCGAGCACGCGCGCGGCCCCATCGAGGTCGGCACTGAAAATCGACACACAATCGAGGCTGCGGCATGCCGGCACGACGCCGCTGCCCGACAGCAATCCACGGGTCGGCTTGAGTCCGACGATGCCATTGAGGGTGGCCGGTACGCGCCCGGAGCCGGCAGTGTCTGTCCCTAATGAGAAGAGCACTTCGGCGCGTGCAACCGCCACCGCCGAACCCGAGCTCGATCCACCCGACACATAACGGGCATCGACCGCGTTGGCCACCGCGCCATAGGGCGAGCGGCCGCCGTTCAGGCCGGTGGCGAACTGATCGAGATTGGTCTTGCCGAAGACAATGGCACCGGCCGCCCGCAATCGCGCCACTACGGCGGCATCCTCATCGGGCTGGTAGGCAAAGGCGGGACAGGCCGCGGTGGTGGCGAACCCGCTGACATCGATGTTGTCCTTGACTGCAAAGGGCACGCCGAAAAGCGGCAGCGCGGTCAGCTCGCCGCTCGCGGCCGTCAGTCGCTCGCGCAGCGCATCGATCTGCGCATCGAGACCGGCTGCATCGACACGCGATATCCAGACCGGATTGGCATCGCGTTCGAACGACAGCAACTGGTGCAGCCTGGCGCGAACAGCCGACACCGGATCGGCGCTCGAAGCGAGCTCATTCAACCACGCTGATATCGACTGACTGAAAACTGCCATCTGCTGGAACACCGTGATGTATACAAGAAGAAGTACTAAGCAGGGATGTAGCAAGGCTTGTGCCACCTGAATCGGCCCGGCAAGAGCCGGTTGCCACGCCGGAACCGCCCCATTGCGTGGCAGCGCGGGCAGCCCGAACGCCTCAGGTCGGTGCGCGACCGGAGCAAGGCGCACTGCCCCGGGGCTGCGCGGCTGGACAGCGATGGGTCCGCCGGTCGACAATCAGGAACAGGCGCCGCCTCGCAAGCCCATGCAGACACCCCGTCAGCGGCGCACCGATGACCCAGGAGACCTCATGAACACTCACCAGACCGTGATCCGCGGCGGCACCGTCATCGACGGCAGCGGCGCGCCGCGTCAGCAGGCCGACCTTGCCATCAACGACGGACGCATCACCGAAGTCGGCGTGGTCAAAGGCAAAGGCCATCGCGAGATCGATGCACGGGGCTGTCTGGTGACTCCCGGCTTCGTCGACATCCATACCCACTACGACGGCCAGGCCGCCTGGGACCCGCATCTGGCGCCCTCGAGCTGGCATGGCGTCACCACCGCGGTGATGGGCAACTGCGGCGTCGGTTTCGCGCCGGTGCGTTCAAGCGATCACGATCGCCTGATCGAACTGATGGAAGGCGTCGAGGACATTCCCGGCACCGCGCTGCACGAAGGACTGCCCTGGAAGTGGGAGACCTTCCCCGAATACCTCGATTTTCTCGAGACCCTGCCGCGCGACATCGACCTCGGCGCCCAGCTGCCGCATTCGGCGGTGCGTGTGAATGTGATGGGCTCGCGCGGTGTGGCGCGAGCGCCTGCCACCCCGGAAGACATCGAGCAGATGGCGGCCATCGCCCGTGAGGCCATCGAGGCCGGCGCGCTCGGCTTTACCACCTCGCGCACCATCAACCACCGCAGCATCAGCGGCGAGGCAATCCCCACCTTGCGGGCCGGCGCCGACGAACTTCTGGGCATCGCACGCGCGATTGGCAAGACCGGCCGCGGCGTGGTGCAGTTCGTGAGCGACCGGCTGCATCATGAAGACGAACTCGACCTGATCGAGCGGATCGCGGCCGAATCGGGCCGACCGCTGTCTTTGTCGGTCGCACAGCACCATGCCAAGCCCGAGCAGTGGCGAACGATCCTCGACCGGCTGGCCAAAGGCAGCGAGCGCGGCCTGACCCTGCGTGCCCAGGTGGCCGCGCGGGCGGTCGGGATCATGACCGGCCTCGATCTCACCCTCAACCCTTTCATGTACAGCCCGGCCTACAAGGCGATTGCCGACCTGCCGCTGGCGCAGCGCGTGGTCCGCACGCGCGACCCGTCGGTGCGTCGCGCGATCATCGAACAGATGAATATCGATCCCGAGGGCGTGCTGGGCAGCAACACCATCGAATCCTTCGGCCAGATGTTCCGGCTCGGCGACATTCCCAACTACGAGCCGAATCCTGCCGACTCGGTCGCCGCGACCGCGCAGCGCCAGAATCGTGCACCGGCTGAGGTGGCCTACGACTGGCTGCTCGACAATGAAGGGCGGGCGCTGCTCTATACGCCTTTTCTCAACTGGCACGGCGGCAACCTCGATGTGGTGCGCGAGATGCTGATGCACCCTGCCGCCATCCCGGGCCTGTCCGACGGCGGCGCACATGTCGGCACGATCTGCGATGTGAGCTTTCCGACTACCCTGCTGCAGTGGTGGGGCCGCGACCGTCCCTACGGGCGCATCCCGCTCGAGCGCCTGGTCTCGCTGCAAAGCCGCAGCACCGCGATGGCGGTGGGTCTGGCCGATCGCGGCCTGCTTGCGCCGGGTTACAAGGCCGATCTCAACATCATCGACTTCGACGCCCTGCGCCTGCATGCACCCGAAGTGGTTCACGACCTGCCGGCCGGCGGACGACGCCTGCTGCAGCGGGCTGACGGCTATCGCCATACCCTGGTCAACGGTATCGAGATCATGTGCAACGGCCAGGCGACCGGCGAGTTGCCGGGCAAGCTGCTGCGCGGCGCGAAGCAGCCGGCGATCGCCTGAGCGATCAGGTCAGCTCAGCGCGGTGCAGGATCTGCGCCGCGCAGGGCTTAGCGCACGCACCGGAATCCGATATGCCCGGCCGAGCTGTCGGGCGAGGCGCCGTTGCGCGCCGCCACCCGATAGCGAAAGCAGTAGGACGGATGGCAGAGATAACTGCCGCCCCGCAAGGCCCGCACCACGCCGAACTCCGGGCGCCCGGGCTCGACGCGCGGGTCGGTTCGCGGCACCTCGGCGCTGGCCCGGCGCAGTACCATCGGATCAAAGGCATCGGCACACCACTGCCAGCAGTTGCCGACCATGTTGTGCAGCCCGAAACCGTTGGGTGCAAAGGCATCAACCGGCGCCAGACCGTAGAAGCCATCGACACAATCGTTACGGTCCGGGAAACTGCCCTGCCAGACATTGCAGCGGTGCTCGCCACCCGGCGTCTCGGCATCGCCCCACGGAAATCGCGCGCCCTCCAGTCCGCCACGCGCTGCCCGCTCCCACTGTGCCTCGGTCGGAAGACGTTTGCCCGCCCAGGCGGCAAACGCGGCGGCATCGGTCCAGCTCACATGCACCACCGGCAGCGCGTCACGCGAATCGAGCGTCGAGTGCGGCCCCTCGGGATGGCGCCAGTCGGCGCCCGGCACCTCACGCCACCAGGGGGCAGCAGCCACGCCACGGGTCGGCTCGAAGTCGTCGGGCAACAGACCGGCAAAGACCATCGAGGCTCCGGCGCGCTCGGCATCGGTCACATGACCGGTCGCTGCCACGAAGCGAGCAAAACGCGCATTGCTGACCGCACAGCGATCGATCTCGAAGGCGCTCAGCACCACCGGCCTTGACGGCCCCTCGCCATCGCGCGGATAGCCCTCGCGCCGGTCGCTGCCCATGCGAAATTCGCCGGCTGCAATCGGCACCATGTCATCGCTGTCATGCAGCTGCGGATGCTCGATCGCTGAACCGGTCATTGCCGCCCGAGAGTGGTGCTCGCATGCAGCGTATCGCCCTGGCGCTCGCTGCGGTCGATCTTCTCGGGCAACTCGAACACCAGCCGATCAAAGCCACCCTCAAAGGCAAAGGGTGGCGCGTAGTCGGGGCTGACCGCCGACCCGGGATTGCGGCCGATATTCAGACCACTCGACGAAATCATTTTCATGACTCGCGAGATGTCGATGCTGCCGCAGTCCTGGCCACCAATGCGCAGCGTCGCGCGTGCCGCCCGATCGAGTCGCTCGAAGGCCACTGCAACCTCCGACTTGCCAAGCGGCACCGCAATGCTCGATTCGACACGACTGTGCCGACCAAAGCAGTTGTAGTCAAAAACCAGCCGATCACCGAGCACATACAGCGCCAGGCCACTGGTCTGCTTGCCATAGGCCAGCAGACAGCCCTGCGTGGTCGCGGTGGCCCGATCGATCGACGCGGTGATCGTGAAACTGCGATTGCCAAGCGGCGGGGCGATATCGGAGTTGAGGTAGCTCACCGGCGGATGGAACACGAAGCGGCGCCGATTGCGGGGATTGAAGATCCGCGGTGTCGGACGCCACAGTTCGGGGCCGCGGTCATCAAGAGGCAGCACACCGTTGCGACCGGCTTCGGCCCACCACAACTCGATCATCTCGCGCAGCTTTTCGGGCTTCTCAAGGGCCAGGTCCTTGCTCTCGGAGAAGTCGGTCTCCAGGTGATAAAGCTCCCACGGGTCGCTGTCGTAGGACGTGCCGCTCTTGTGATAGGCCACCGCCTTCCAGCCGCCCGCCCAGATGCCGCGGTGGCCGAACATCTCGAAATACTGGACCGGCTTGCGGGTCGGCTCGTTGCGCGCCTCGGCAGCAAAACTGTAGGCCAGGCTGGTGCCGTGAATCGGCTGCTGCGCCACACCGTTGACCGAGTCGGGCGGCGTCACACCGATGATCTCGAGCAGGGTCGGTGTGATGTCGGTGACATGATGGAACTGGGTCCGCACGCCGCCGCGATCGGCAATGCCGGCCGGCCAATGCACCACCAGCGGATCGCGCACACCACCGCCATGGGTGTTCTGCTTGTAGCGCTTGCCCGGCGTGTTGCCGGCCTGCGCCCAGCCCCAGGGGTAGTTGCTGTGCGAATTCGGGCCGCCGATGTCGTCGAGGCGGGCCATCGACTCCTCGATGGTGGCCGGAATGCCGTTGTAGTAGCGCATCGAGTCGATCACGCCCATCGGGCCACCTTCCTGGCTGGCGCCGTTATCCGACATCACCAGGAACACCGTGTTGTCGAGCTCGCCGATGGCCTGCAGGAACGACGCCACCCGACCGATGTGATGATCGGTGTGATCGAGAAATCCGGCGAAGGCCTCCTGCAGACGCAGCGCCAGCGTCTGCTCGGGCGCACTCAGTTCCGCCCAGGGCTTGACGCCGGGATTTCGCGGCGCGAGTTCGGTATCAGCCGGCACGATGCCCATGGCCTTCTGGCGCGCAAACCACTGCTCGCGGATCGCGTCCCAGCCGGCATCGAAGCGGCCGCGGTACTTGGCGATGTACTC
>JAPLQF010000036.1 GCA_026399875.1 Burkholderiales bacterium
GGAAGGCGACAGTGTCGAAGCCATGATCATCAACGTCGATCGCAAGGCGCGTTCGATCAGTTTGTCGATCAAAGCCAAAGACAATGTCGAGACCGCCGAAACCATTCAGCGCATGCAGGCTGAATCGGGTGCTGCCACCGGCACCACCAACCTTGGTGCGCTGCTGCGCGCCAAGCTGACCAGCGGCGACGACAAGTCCTGATCAGACCGGGCCGCCCTCCAGAGCGAGGGTGGCCCGGGCGCTCTAACCGATCCGACCGACCCCCGATGAAGATGCCACCGATACTGGATCTCGACGATCAACTGTCCCCCGGGACGATGACCAAGTCGGAGCTCATCGCCAGACTCGCTGAGCGTTATCCGCAACTCGTCGCCAAAGACGCCGAGTTTGCAGTCAAGACCATCCTCGATGCCATGGCTCGCACCCTGGCAGATGGGCATCGCATCGAAATCCGCGGATTCGGCAGTTTTGCGCTGTCGCATCGGCCGCCGCGCGTTGGCCGCAATCCCAAGTCGGGTGCGCGGGTCGATGTGCCTGAAAAGCGGGTGCCGCACTTCAAGCCCGGCAAGGAACTTCGCGAGCGGGTCGATATCCGCGCTCGCACCGACGGCGAGTCGTGATGGGTCTGCTCAGTTGGCTGATTCGCCTTGCGGTCTTTCTGGTGATGATGGGCTTTGCCCTCTCGAACACCGACACCGCCACCCTGCGTTTCTTCGGCATTCCCCAGTTCGAGTGGCGTGCGCCGCTGGTGCTTTTCCTGCTGATTTTCTTTGCGGTGGGCACCTTGCTTGGCGCATTGGCAACCGTGCCAATCGTGTTTCGGCAGCGTCGCGAACTCAACCGGCTGCGACGGCATCAGGATGCGTCGGCGCCCGATCCGGCCGCCAGACCCGTCGGACTGGTGCGCGCTACCGATACCCGCAAACCCTGAGGCCAGCCCTCACCACAGGCACAGGCGATGCAATTCGAGCTCTGGTGGTTGGGCATCATCCCGCTGTTCTTTGCGCTCGGCTGGTTCGCTTCTCGCATCGATACCCGGTCTCAGGTTCGTGAATCGGCGCATCTGCCCGATGCCTACTTCAAGGGCCTGAACTTTCTGCTCAACGAGCAACCCGACAAGGCGGTCGACGCCTTCGTCGACGTGGTCAAGCTCGACCCCGAAACCGTCGAGCTGCACTTCGCTCTGGGCAATCTGTTTCGTCGCCGCGGCGAGACAGACCGGGCGATTCGCGTCCATCAGAGCCTGCTGTCGCGGGCCGACCTCCAGCCGGCGCAGCGCGAGCATGCGCTCTTCGAGCTCGGTGCCGACTTCCTGCGAGCGGGTCTGCTCGATCGGGCCGAAGAGGCGTTCAATGGACTCGAGAAATCCGCTTACGAGAGCGCGGCGCTTCAGCATCGGCTCGATATCGCACAGATGGTTCGCGACTGGCCGCGGGCAATCGAACTTGCCGAGCGTCTGCAGCGCGACGCAGGCGCCGACCAGCGCCGACTGATCGCGCATCTGCATTGCGAACTTGCCGAACAGGCGCTCACTGATCAGCGGCTCGAGCCGGCATTGCGCCGAACGACCGCGAGCGAGCAGATCGATCTGGCACTCGAATCCGACCGCCTGCATCCGAGGCCCTGGCTGATGCGCGGCGAAGTGGCCTTCGATGCCGATGACTGTCAGGCCGCGATCACGGCCTGGACCGAACTTGCCCGCATCAGCCCCTCACATCTCGCGCTGATTGGCGAGCGCTGGCTGCAGGCTCATGATCGGGTTGGGCGACTGGATGTCGGGCTGGTGCGACTTGAGAGCGCGCTTGGCGATCATCCGCCGGTCGATGCGCTGCGCGCGATTGCCCGCAGCCGCGCCAGCCGCGACGGTCTGCCTGCGGCGATTGCCTGGTTGCGCGAGTCGCTGGTGCAAAGTCCGTCGCTGCTGGGTCTCGAGCAGCTCCTGGATCTGCGAAAACGTGCGCAGGTCGAAGCCGGCAGCTCTGACGATCCTGGCGATACCGGCCTGACTGCCAGCCTGATCGAGCGGCAGACTGCGCGGCTTGCCCGATTTGTCTGCAGCCATTGCGGATTCAAGGCCCGGCGCTTCTACTGGCAATGCGCGGGCTGCAATCACTGGGACAGCTATCCTCCCCGGCGCACCGAAGAACTCGAGTCAGAAGGGACCTCCTGAGCAGTCTGTCGATTCACCATGATCGCAATCAGAAAAATTATTTTTTTTATTCTGTCCTGGCTGCTGCTGAGCGTCAGCGCATTGGCGGCGGTCAATGTCAATACTGCTTCGTTCGACGAATTGCAGACGATTTCGGGCATCGGCCCGGCCACTGCGCAGCGAATCGTCGATGAACGCCGCAAGGGACCCTTCAAGAGCCTTGACGATCTGCAGGCCAGGGTCAAAGGCATTGGCGAATCGCGGGTGCGAAAGATGGCGGCAGCCGGTCTGACCGTTGGCCGCGCGGCGCCCTGATGGCCATCCCCGCCGTCGAGTCGTCGACACCGCGCTGGATACTCTATGCCCGTCTGTTGCGCCTGCATCGTCCGATCGGAACCCTGCTGCTGCTGTGGCCGACGCTGTGGGCACTCTTTATCGCTGCCGGTCGCCTGCCGCCGCTCTATGAGCTCTTTGCGTTCAGCGTCGGTACCCTGCTGATGCGATCGGCTGGCTGCGCGATCAATGACTGGGCCGATCGCGATTTCGATCGTCATGTCGAGCGCACGCGCGACCGCCCACTGACCGCCGGGCTGGTCAGCGCGAACGAGGCGCTCGGGCTGTTCGTGGCTTTGTCGCTGCTCGCGCTGATGCTCGTGCTGCCGATGAATCGGCTCACCTGGGCACTGTCGGCGGTGGCAGCATTTCTGGCTGCGAGCTATCCCTTTACCAAGCGTTTTTTCGCGCTGCCCCAGGCCTATCTCGGTATTGCCTTCGGTTTCGGTATTCCGATGGCCTTTGCGGCCCTGCAGGGTGCGGTGCCGGCCACAGCCTGGTTGATGCTTGCCGCCAATATTTTCTGGGCAATCGCCTATGACACCGAGTACGCCATGGTCGATCGGGAGGACGATCTGAAGATCGGCATCCGTACCTCGGCGATCACGTTCGGGCGCTTCGACGTGGCCGCGGTCATGGTGTCATATGCCGCCACGCTCGCGCTGCTGGCGGTGGTGGGGACGCGTATCGGCGGCGGATGGCCTTATTTCGCCGGCCTGCTCGGCGCTGCCGGTGTGGCCCTCTATCACTTCACGCTGATTCGCACCCGCAGTCGCGACGGTTGCTTCAAGGCCTTCAACCACAACACCTGGTTCGGTGCGGCGGTGTTTGCCGGCATCGTGCTCGACCAGCTGAGTCGCTGACCGGCCCGAATTCATCGCCCGAATTCATCGCCCGAATTCATCGCCCGAATTCATCGCCGAGTTCGGCCGATCGATCGCGCGCCGCGCCCATCGCCTGGGCCACCACCGCATCGAGGCCACGGGCTTCGAATACCGACAGCGCCGCAGCGGTCGTGCCGCCCTTCGAGGTGACGCGTTCGCGCAAAAGCGCGACCGGCTCGCTCGATGCACAGGCCAGCTGCGCCGCACCCGAGACGGTCTGCAACGCGAGCTGGCGTGACTGCTCCGGGCTAAGGCCCAGTCCGGTGCCGGCGGCAATCATCGACTCGATGAAGCGAAACACATAGGCGGGTCCGCTGCCACTCAGCGCGGTGACCGCATCGAGCTGCGATTCATCATCGACCCAGACAGTCTGTCCGACCGCCTGCATGATCGACTCTGCGAGCTTTCGGTCAGCATCGGTACCGCCGGCAAGCATTGCCAGGCCGGTTGCCCCAAGCCCGATGAGTGCCGGTGTATTCGGCATGGTCCGCACGATGCGTGAATAGCCGCCAAGCCAGCGCGACAGATCGGTGGCTCGCACGCCCGCCGCCACCGAGATGATGAGTTGCGTGGCGATCTGCGGTGCCAGCGCGTTGACCGCCTCGCGCATCTGCTGGGGTTTGACCGCCATGACGATCACATCGGCCTGGCCGACAGGGTCACCGCTTGCAGCATGGGTCGCGATACCGAAGCGTGCTCCGAGTGCGTCGCGCTGTGATGCCGAGGGGTCGATTGCCTGCAGCGATGCCGGTGCAGTACCGCGGGCGATCAGGCCGCCGATCAGGGCGCTGGCCATATTGCCGGCACCCACGAACACGATGCGCGGGGAAGGCGGCCTGGAGGTGGTGGTGTCATTCATTGGGCGTTTCGATCAGAAAGGGTCAGGTTTTGCGAATGAATTGTCGGGGTCGCATGCCGAGCGCGAGCAGGATGCCGAGGTAGAGCGCCGCTGCGCCGCCGACCAGGCCGAGCGCCAGCGCGATGCGAAGCAGGGGCTCGGCCTTGAGGGCCACCCAGTCGAAGCGCGGCACGGCAAACCACAAGAGCACCGCCATCGCGAGCAGCGCCATCATCAGCCGTGCCGAAAACGCCCCCCATCCTGGCTGCGGCGAGTAGATGCCCCGGCTCATGAGTCCGGCCAGCAAGAGGCCGGCATTGGCCAGTGCAGCGACCGAAATCGACAGTGCCAGGCCGGCATGGGCAAAGACCGGCACGAAGATCAGGTTCAGCCCCTGCGTGATCGCCAGCACGATCAGTGCAATCCGAAACGGTGTGCGGACATCCTGCACACCATAAAAGCCCGGCGCCAGGATCTTGACCGCAATCAGTCCGAAGAGGCCGATCGAATAGGCCAGCACCGCCCGGCTCGTCATGTCGAGGTCCTGGGCATCGAAGCGGCCGTAGTGAAAGAGCAGGGCGGTGAGCGGTTCGGCCATCAGTGCCATGCCGATCATGCAAGGCAGGGCGAGCAGCGCGGCCAGGCGCAGGCCCCAGTCGAGAAAGGCGCTGTATTCCTGGCGCTTGCCGGCGGCATTGGCCCGGGCCAGGCTGGGCAGCAGCACGGTGCCAATCGCGACACCGAGCATCGCGGTCGGGAATTCCATCAGCCGATCTGCAAACGACACCCAGGACACGCTGCCCGGACCCAGCCGCGAGGCGATGTGGGTGTTGATGATCAGGCTGATCTGGGCCACCGAGACCGACAGCACTGCCGGGCCCATCTGCCGCATGATCCGGCGAACGTCGGCATCCCGCAGCGCTTCGCGCAGGTTTGCGCTGATACGCGGCAGCATGCCGATGCGAAGCAGCGCCGGCACCTGCAGGGCGAGCTGGGCCACGCCGCCCACGACCACGCCAACCGCCAGTGCATAGATCGGCGGGTCGATGTGCGGCGACAGGAAAAGTGCCGCGCCGATGAACGACAGATTGAGCAATACCGGCGCGAAGGCCGGCACGGCGAACTGGCGCCAGGTGTTGAGCACCCCGGCGGCCAACGCCACCATGGAAATCAGCAGGATGTAGGGAAACATCCAGCGGGTCATGATGACCGCGACATCGAAGCTCGTCGGATCGGCACGCATGCCTGAGGCCATCGCCCAGACCAGCACCGGTGCCGCAATCACGCCTGCTGCCGACACCGCCACCAGCGCCCAGAAGAGCACGGTTGCAACCCGATCGAGCAGGCGGTGCATCTGGTCTTCGTTGTTGCCTTCGCGGGCGGCGGCCAGAATCGGCACGAAGGCCTGCGAAAACGCGCCTTCCGCGAACATCCGCCGCAGCAGGTTGGGCAGGCGAAAGGCGACAAAAAAGGCATCGGTGAGGGCCGAGGCGCCAAAGACCGTGGCGGTGAGGTTTTCCCGGATGAGGCCGGTGATCCGTGACAGCAGGGTCAGTCCGCTGACCGTTGCAGCCGATCGCAGCAGGTTCAAACAGTTGCCCCTTGTCGGTCCGGACGTGGTCGTCTTGCGGGCTGTAAGCGAATCGACTTATACTTCAAGGCTTTCCCTGAATCGGGTTTCGGTCCGGCTAATCTGCTGCCAGCAAGGTCTGCGGCTTTTCCCGGACCCCACCAAAGCATCACCAAAGAAAAGAGATCTTCGCATGGCCAACATCGCTTCGGCTCGCAAACGCGCCCGCCAGGCTGTCAAGCAGAACGCCCACAACTCCAGCCTGCGTTCGCGCCTGCGCACCGCCATCAAGGCTGTCCGCAAGGCAGTCGCCACGGGTGACAAGGCGGCGGCTGCGGCACGTTTCCAGGCATCGACCAGCGTCATCGACTCGATCGCCGACAAGAACATCATCCACAAGAACGCTGCCGCCCGTCACAAGAGCCGCCTTGCGGCCGCCGTCAAGGGCATGGCCTGATCAAGCGGTCGGTAGCAACCGGGCCTCGGCGAGCGGGCCTCAACCCGGGGCTCTGGCGCCAAACAGCGCACTGCCTACCCTGACCAGGGTAGCGCCCTCACAGATTGCCGCCTCCAGGTCCGACGACATGCCCATCGACAGGGTGTCGATCGCTATTCCCTCGGCGCGAATCCTCTCGAAGACCTTCCGAAGCGCTGCGAACTGTTCGCGCTGAATGGCGATGTCGTCGCTTGGCGCAGGGATCGCCATGACGCCGCGCAACTGCAGCCGAGGCATCGCTGACACGGCCCGCGCCAGCGCGAGCGCCTCTTGCGGGCTGCACCCGCTCTTGCTCGCCTCGCCGCTCACATTGACCTGAATGCAGACCTGAAGGGGCGCGAGCTGCGACGGCCGTTGCTCCGACAGGCGCTGCGCGATTTTTTCGCGCTCAATCGACTCGACCCAATCGAAATGCTCGGCAATCGGCCGGGTCTTGTTCGACTGGATCGGACCGATGAAATGCCACTCGAGACGATCGGCCACCGACCGCCCGGACGGTGGCGTTGCCCACCGGTCATGACAGATCGCCATCTTTGGAAGCGCTTCCTGCAAATAGCTTTCAGCGAACCTGCGTTGTCCCCGGGTCGCGAGCGTCAGCACCGCGTCGGCATCGAAGGTTTTGCTCACCGCAAGCAGATCGATTGCGTCGGGTTCGCGACCACCGGCACGAGCGGCCTCGGCGATGCGGCTCAGTAGCGCCGAGTGGCGGTCGAGCAACGCGCGATGACCGTCTGTCGCGGCCAGTGACGGCTGTTCGGATGAAGCTGCCTCAAGCGGTTGCGGGTTCATAAGATGAATGTTGAGTTGCGGACCATCGAAAGGCACGACTATGGAAATTTCGGAACTGCTCGCGTTTGCTGTCAAGAATAAGGCTTCGGACCTGCACCTGTCGGCCGGCCTGCCGCCGATGATCCGGGTGCATGGCGATGTGCGTCGCATCAACTTGCCGCCAATGGAGCACGACACCGTTCACAAGATGATGTACGACATCATGAACGACTCGCAGCGCAAGGACTACGAAGAAAACCTCGAATGCGACTTCTCTTTCGCGATTCAGGGTCTGGCGCGTTTTCGGGTCAACGCCTTTCAGCAGCAGCGCGGCGCCGGTGCGGTCATGCGGACAATTCCGTCCAAGATCCTGACCCTTGAAGAGCTGAATACACCCAAGATCTTTGCCGACCTCTCGATGCAGCCGCGCGGCCTGGTGCTGGTGACCGGTCCGACCGGCTCGGGCAAATCGACCACGCTCGCGGGGATGGTCAATCATGTGAACGAAAATCTTCATGGTCACATTCTGACTGTCGAGGATCCGATCGAATTCGTGCACGACTCCAAGCGCTCGCTGGTCAATCAGCGTGAGGTCGGGCCGCACACTCTGTCGTTCAACAACGCCCTGCGCTCGGCTCTGCGTGAAGACCCCGACGTGATCCTGGTGGGCGAGCTGCGTGACCTCGAAACCATCCGCCTTGCGCTGACAGCTGCCGAAACCGGCCATCTGGTCTTCGGCACCCTGCACACCTCGAGTGCGGCCAAGACGATCGATCGTGTGATCGATGTGTTTCCGGCTGCAGAAAAAGAGATGGTCCGCGCGATGCTGTCGGAGTCGCTCAAGGCGGTGATCTCGCAGACGCTGCTCAAGACCAAGGACGGCTCCGGGCGTATTGCGGCGCACGAAATCATGATCGGCACACCGGCGATCCGCAATCTGATCCGGGAGGCGAAGGTCGCGCAGATGAACGCGTCGATCCAGACCGGCGCCGCGGTCGGCATGCAGACGCTCGACCAGTGCCTGACCGATCTGGTCAAGCGCAACCTGATCTCGATGGCCGAGGCGCGGGGTGCCGCTGCCAACAAAGAAAACTTCCCTGGCTGAGTCCGAGGCGCGACTGAATGAGCAATCCCGACAACCCGAGTCCTGAGGGCGTCGACAGCCTTGTGCGGACTCGCACCATGGAGCGCGAGCAGGCCTCGCGCTTCCTGCAGGACCTTCTGCGGCTGATGCTCAAACGCGCCGGCTCCGATCTGTTTCTGACCGCCGAGTTTCCGCCGGCGATCAAGATAGACGGCAAGGTCACGCCGGTCTCGGCCGTGCCGCTCTCGCCGCAGCACACCATGGAATTGGCTCGCGCGCTGATGAGCGACCGGCAGGCTGCTGACTTCGAAGCCAACCACGAACTCAACTTTTCGATCAATCCGACCGGAATCGGGCGCTTTCGCGTGAATGTGTTCATGCAGCTCGGGCGCGTCGGCGTCGTGATCCGAACGATTCAGAGCCGCATCCCGACACTTGAAGAACTGCGCCTACCCCCGGTGATGACCGACCTTGCCATGTCCGGGCGCGGCCTGGTGCTGGTGGTGGGTGCGACCGGATCGGGCAAGTCGACCACGCTCGCCGGCATGATCGGCCACCGCAACCGCAACAGCTTCGGTCACATTGTCACGATCGAGGATCCGGTTGAATTCGTGCATCCGCATGCCAACTGCATCGTCACGCATCGCGAGGTCGGGGTCGACACCGACAACTGGTCGATTGCGCTGAAGAACTCGTTGCGTCAGGCACCCGACGTCATCATGATCGGCGAAATTCGCGATCGAGACACCATGGATAACGCGATCGTCTTCGCCGAGACCGGCCATCTGTGCCTGGCCACGCTGCATGCCAACAATGCCAATCAGGCGATCGACCGGATCATCAATCTCTTCCCTGAAGAACGGCGCACACAGGTCCTGATGGACCTGTCGCTCAATCTGCGTGGCATCGTGTCTCAGCGCCTGCTGCCCGACCAGTCGGGTACCGGTCGGGTGGCGGCGGTCGAGGTCATGCTCAACTCGCCGCTGATCAGCGACATGATCTTCAAGGGCGAGGTGGCTGCGATCCGCGAGATCATCAAGCGGTCGAGAGAGCAGGGCATGCAGACCTTCGATCAGGCACTCTTTGACCTCTACGAAGAGAACCGCATCACGCTGGCCGATGCACTGCGTCATGCCGATTCGGTCAATGATCTGCGCCTGACCATCAAGCTCAACAGCCGACGCACTCAGCGCGATGTCTATGCGGGCACCGAAAATCTCGGGATTGTCTGATCGCGCGCTGAAGGCGGTTCGAAGGCTGACGCACCAAGCGCCACCGTATTGCCGACGGCGGCTGCGCTAAGCGACTGTCTGCGGCTTGGGCGTTCGGGCCGATCCGGCCACCATGTCGAATCGGAACAGGCGGCATTCGAGCGGGCCGTTAAAGAGCGGTGTGCGCTTTGAGGCTTTCAGGCGCAGCAGGCCGGGCAGCTCGAGATCGCTGGTAAAGAGGCAAACCGTCCAGCCGGCGAAACGGGTCTTCATGAGCGTGGCAAAGGCCGGCCAGAACTGAGCCGCCTGGGCAAACGACTGTCGCCCCTTGATGTCGAGCCGCTCGCCGTACGGCGGGTTGGCCAGCAGCATGCCGCCGTCTGCCGGTGCGGCATCGAGGCCCAGGACATCGCGCTGTCGTAACTGCACCCAGGCCGGGTCCACGCCGCTGCGAGCAAGGTTCGAGCGCGCCGCAGCCATCGCGGCTTCCGAGACATCCGATCCGAAGAGCGTCACCGCCGAGGGCACCGGACGGGGCGAGATCTGACGCATGCGCTGCCATTCGTTGCGATCGATGCCGCGCATGCGCTCGAAGGCAAAGGGGCGGCGTGCGCCGGGCGCAATGCCTGCAGCCTGCATCGCCGCTTCGATGATGATCGTGCCCGAGCCGCAGAAGGGATCGAGCAGCGGCATGCCGGGCTGCCAGCCGGAGAGCGCGAGCAGGCCGGCCGCGAGATTTTCTTTCAGTGGCGCATCGGCGCCGTCGCGGCGCCAGCCGCGCTTGAAGAGCGATTCGCCGGACCAGTCGAGATAGAGCGTGCACTGGCTGGCATCGAGAAACGCAAAGATTCGCCGGTCGGGCCGCTGGCGTTCGATTGACGGGCGCTCACCATAACGCTCGCGCAGCCGATCGACCACGCCGTCCTTGATGCGCAGCGTCGCGAATTGCAGGCTGTGCAGTGTGGAACCGCTTGAGCTGACGTCGATACGAAGCGAAGCAAGCGGCTCGTGCCAGGTCTCCCAGGGCGTCTCGCTGGCGATGCGATAAAGATCGTCCTCGTTGCTGTAGGGGGCGCTGGCCACCTGCTGCAGGATGCGGCTGGCAATGCGCGAATGCAGATTGGCCGCCAGGCCGATGCGGGAATCGCCTTCGAACTGCACGCCCCCGGGCGGCTGGCCGACGATGCCGGCGCCCAGCGCCCGCAATTCGGCGGCAAGCGGGGCTTCGAGTCCGCGCGGGCAGGGAGCGAAAAACCGGATCAGGGTCATGGGCGCTCAATCGCCCTGCAGCGTCAGGCCCGTCTGGGGCATCAGCGTCGCTCCAGCGCGCGGGCGACGAAATCGAGCCGGTCCTGGCCCCAGAAGGGCTCGCCGTCGACGACATACCAGGGCGCACCGAACACCTGCGCCGCGATCGCCTCGTCGGTGTAGGCATCGAAGGCAGTGCGGGCGTCATCTGCGCGGGCCTCGAGCGCGGCGGCGTCCAGGCCCTGTTCGGCCACGATGGCGGCGCGAGTCGGTGCGTCACCGATATTGCGGTCTTCGGCCCAGACTGCGCTCATGAAAGCGCCAGCCAGCTTCAGGGCGGCCTCGGTGCCCAGGGCGAGGTCGGCGGCGATGATCAGGCGGGCGGCATCGTCCGGGGGCGCCGGAAAGAACTTGGGATGCACATTGAGCGGCACGCCGACATGGTCGCGCCAGCGCGGGAGTTCATGCAGCCGATAGGCCTGGCGCTGCGGTGCACGTTTGGCCAACGGCAGACCGCCCGACTGCGGAAAGACCCTCCCGAGGTCGATCGGACGCAGAAGCACCCGGGCACCGTTGGCACTTGCCATCGCGAGGAAGCGCTTGTGCCCCAGGTAAGACCAGGGTGACACCGGGCTCATGAAGTAGTGAACGGTTTTCATCGGGGGAGTCTGTCTCAGAAGGGTTTGACAACCACCAGCAGTACGACCGCCACCAGCAGCAGCACCGGCGCTTCGTTGAACCACCGATACCAGATGTGTGAGCGACGGTTCTCGCCGCGTTCGAAGCGCTTGATCATGGCACCGCACAGATGGTGATAGCCGATCAGCAGGATCACCAGGGCCAGCTTGGCATGCATCCAGGCGCCACCGATGCCGTATCCCAGCCACAGCCACAGGCCGAATCCGAGCGCCAGCAGCATCAGCGGCATCATGAAGCGATAGAGTTTGCGGGCCATCAGCAGGAGCCGCGCGCGCTCTGCGGTCGAGTCAGGCTCAACCATGGCGAGATTGACCAGTATCCGGGGCAGATAGAACAGACCCGCGAACCAGCTGGTCACGAAGATGATGTGAAGGGATTTGACCCAAAGCATCGGCCGATTCTAACAACATGCCTGACCCCCATCAGGCCTTGCTCTTCAGGCCGCATCCGGTCTGCCCAAAAAAATCGGGGCGCCCGAACCGAATCGGACGCCCCGCGCAAGCAGTGAGCTCAGCGATCAGCCGGCTGCAAATGCCGTTTGATCAGTGTGCAGACCGCCTGGCGATCTAGTCAGCAGATCGTTCAGGCCCGAGTAATCGGCTTGCCGTTGGCACCGACGCGCTCGATCTCGACTTGCTGGCGACGCAGCTTCTCGTGCACGGTCTCGACATGGTCGGAGCCGATCTTGCTGAGCTCGACTTCCTCAACGATACGGGCCGACTTGCTCACCAGTGCATGCTCGGCGGTCTCGACCACATGGATCGTGCGGTCGGCCCAATCGATATCGACGATGCTCTTGGGGTCGTTCACGACGCGACGCAGAATTTGCGCATGCTCTTCATGCAGGCTGATGTCCTGGGTCACTTCACGCTCGGTCACGAAACGGCGCACGCGGGTCTCGCCGGTCTGGACCATTTCTTTGCCGACACTCAGCTGCTCTTCGGCCAGGCGCAGGACTTCGTTGTGGACCGCTGCCAGCTTGGGCGTCACCGCAACCGTCTGATTGGCAGCCAGCGGCACCGAATCAAGCTTGCGTGCAATGGCTTCGACACGTGCCGGCTCGGCCAGGCCGGAAGTGATGGCGCGGTCGTTGACATCGATCGGACGGGCGCTGTTCAGGATGCCCAATGCATGCGCGACTTCGCGGTCGTGCACGCGAACCGCCAGCACCACGCCGTTCATCTGGACGGCGCGATGATAGACCTCGGCTTCGTGTTCGTGGACGTCATGTCCGAAGAGGCTGTGCCAGATGCCATGAGCTTCTTCGTGCGAATCGATATCGGTGACGACCGAGCGCACGCGTGCCTGATCGATCACGCTGATGTCGGCCTCTGCAAATCCACCGGCACGAAGCGCGGCAACAGCGGACTGAGCGTGGGCGGCAGTGTCATAGGCAGCAACGACTTTTTCATAGGCCATATTCAATCTTCCTTAACGGGTTTGGGTTGGTGCGGCTTATTGACCGGCGCTGGCTGATTTGTCAGCGTCGGCATCTGGGGGCGTCTCCGCACTGCGGGAGACAACGGCTTCCTGGTATCGAAGTGCGACGGTCTCCTGATGGCGCTCGACCGTTCGCACCTTGCGAATGTGGACCTCTTCTTTGAGCATCAGACGTCGCTCAATCACCAGGACTTCTTCCATCACCGGAAAAATCGTGACATCGCCTTCCTCGCGCACTGCGGGGATGGCATCGACCGCCCGACCGATCGGGACGGTCGTGACCTCTACATGGGTATGGGCCAGGTCCTGGGATACCAGTTCGTTGCGTGTCAGGGTTCGCGTCGAGACGCTGACCGTGCCTGACTCGCGCAATTCCTTGGAGATCTGTGCAGTCTCCTCGTGCAGGCGCAGCAGGTTTGGCGAGCTTGTTTCAGCGGCACGACCAATGCCCTGCGCGTTGTCTGACGGAAGGCTCATGATTTCGAGATCCGGGTTCGTTGAGTTGAGTAATGCGAACAATCTCCGACACGAAACATCTGTGCGGAGCGCGACTGTCCTAGCGTGCTGTAAAAATCTTTTTTTTTGAATCCGGCAAATGCTAATCGATTTCCCTGATGCGTGTGTGACGGCCGCATGATGGTGTGTCGAAAAATCGAATTTCGCCGATGCCTGCCCGAAGGGCCCAGATCGCCTGGCCCCAAAGGATGGGAGGCCATCCGTGACGAATTGATATGACGCTTGCGTTCCGGTGCTCGTTGCAGCGCCGGAAGATCGGTCGGCTCAGCGCCTGATCTGCCCCGACCCGAAGACCACCCACTTTTGCGAGGTCAGGCCTTCGAGGCCGACCGGCCCGCGGGCATGAAGCTTGTCGGTTGAAATCCCGATTTCGGCGCCCAGCCCGAATTCAAAGCCATCGGCAAAGCGGGTCGAGGCATTGATCATCACGCTGGCCGAATCGACCTCGCGCACGAATCGCATCGCCCGCGAGTGGTTTTCGGTGACGATCGCATCGGTGTGCTGCGAGCCGTAGCGGGTGATGTGTTCGATGGCCGCGTCCAGGCCGTCGAGTACCCTGATCGACAGGATCGGTGCGAGGTATTCGGTCGACCAGTCTTCCTCGGTGGCGGCGATGCAGGCGATGCCAGCCTGCCCCAGGATCGACCGCGCGGTCTGGTCGACGCGCAGCTCGACACCCTTGTCGGCGTAGATGCGGCAAAGCCTGGGCAGCACTTCGGCAGCCACCGCCTGGTGGACCAGCAGGGTCTCCATGGTGTTGCACGGCGAATAGCGCTGGGTCTTGGCGTTGTCGGCGATGAGAACCGCCTTGTCGAGATCGGCCTGGTCGTCGATATAGACATGGCAGATGCCGTCGAGGTGCTTGATCACCGGCACTTTGGCGTCGTTTGAAATGCGCTCGATCAGCGACTTGCCACCGCGTGGCACGATCACATCCACCCATTGCGGACTGGCGATCAGGGCGCCGACTGCGGCACGGTCGGTGGTGGCGATGAGCTGAACGCCGTCGGCTGGCAGGCCTGCGCCGACCAGGCCTTCGCGGATCAGTTCGGCGAGCGCCCGATTGCTGTGGATCGCCTCGGAGCCGCCGCGCAGGATGGTGGCATTGCCCGACTTGATGCACAGGCCCGCCGCATCGATGGTCACGTTAGGGCGCGACTCGTAGATGATGCCGATCACACCCAGCGGCACCCGCATGCGGCCGACCTGGATGCCGGAAGGGCGCAGGCGCAGGTCGGTCATCTCGCCTACCGGATCGGCCAATGCGGCGATCTGCTCGAGGCCCTGTGCCATCGATTCGATCACGCCCGGTGTCAGTGCCAGCCTGTCGACGAAGGCGGCGTCGTGGCCGGCCTGCCGGGCAGTGGCCAGATCGAGCGCATTGGCCTGCACGAGTTGGTCGGCATGGCGCCGGATGGCGGCGGCACCGGCAAGCAGGGCGGCATTCTTGGCGGCGCTGCTGGCTCGGGCCATCTCGCGGGCGCAGGCCCGGGCACGGGCGCCAACCTGATCAACATAGCGGGCAACGTCGAGCGTCGGATCGGCAATCGTGTTCATGGTCTGACCTCTCTCATTGATGGGGTCTGATCGAATCGGGATCGGATCCGGGCCAGTATCAGGCCGCGATCGCGGTGTCAGCCTGCAGGGCCAGCGCGGGCGCGCCTGCCAGCCCCATGGCCACTGCTTCGAGTGCCTGCCAGTCGTCGCCGCTCGCCAGACCCTTGGTGATTCTATCGACGCTGGCGCAGCCCCGCATCAGCCGGCGCAGCATCGGACGCGCCAGGCGCCGCAAAGCCTGCGGGTAGAGCCGCTCGCGATCGCCCCAGATGCGCAACTCGCGCATCGCGCCGGCAAGCGGCCGGTTGGCCTCGACCGCAATCGACAGTCGCACCAGATTGCGCACCGCATCGGCCATTGCCCAGAGCACCATCGGTACCGCCACGCCCTCTGCACGCAGGCCCTGCAGGCAGCGCAAGGCACGCGCCGCGTCGCCGGCGAGCGCGGCATCGACCAGATCGAAGGCATCCCAGCGCGCCACATCGAAGACCGCCGCACGAACCTCGGCAGGCGGCAGCGGGCCAGGTCCGAAAAGCAGTCCGAGCTTGCGCACTTCCTGTTCGGCCGCCAGCAGATTGCCTTCGACCCGCTCGGCGATCAGTTGCAGGGTCTGCGCATCGGCCTGCTGACCGGCACGCGACAGCCGCTCACCGATCCAGGCCGGCAGTCGGGTCCGGTCGACCTGCGCAATCGAGACCATCCAGCCGGTCCGCTCGAGTTGACCGAACCAGGCCGATTCGGTCGTGGCCCGCTCAAGGCGCGGGCTGCTCACCAGCAGCCGGGTGTCGTCGGACAGCATCGGGGCCAGCGCTGCCAGCCCCTCGCCGAGCTCCTTGGTCGGTTTGCCCGACAAGCGCAGTTCGAGAAGCTGCTGATTGGCAAAGAGCGACAGGCTGTTGGCCTCATGGCGCAGGGCGTCGAGCTTGAAGCCGCGCTCGACATGAAAGACGCGCCGATCGGTGAAGCCCAACTGGCGTGAGGCCGCCCTGACCTGATCGGCCGCTTCGAGTGCGAGCAGGGGCTCGTCGCTGGCGATCCAGGTGATTGCGGGCAGACTGCCCGATGTGCTCGCCCGCGGGGCGTTCGCGGTGAGTTTCGCGAGGGCTGCGGTCAGTGCGTCGGCGCGCATCATGCCGGCGGCTTTACGGTCGACAGACGTCGCAGGATCTGCTGAACCGCGTCATTGCGCATGTCGCGATTGAGCAGAACCTCCTGACCGGCATTGACGATGCCCTGGGCATCGAGCACGGTCACGGTGCGGCGCATGATCAGTTCGCTTTCCGGGATGATGTCGCGTTCGGCCTCATCGCGAAGTCGCCAGCGCACCCTCAGGCGCAGCAGGTATTCGCGGGGGCGCCCGCTGGTCGAGAAAGCCGAGATTTCGCTTTCGGGCTGGTCGGCAAGAATATCGAGTCGGGCCTGTGCATCCTTGCGCAGTTCGGTGGTCGCGGCGCCATTGGCACGGATCGATCGGCGCAGATCACCACCGAGCACCGAACTCGGCGCAGCAGAAACGAAGTAAACCTTGTAGGGCAGGTCGGCCGCACCGCGCAGCGCAAAGCCGCATCCCGCCTGTACGCAAAGCAGCCCGACGCCGACCGGCAGGGCGAGCAGGCGGCGGCGCGGCAGGCCGGTCAGTGTCATGGCGCGCCCTCAGACCACCAGGTTGACCAGCCGGCCGGGCACCACGATGACCTTTTTCGGCGCACGCCCTTCTGACAGCCGCAGGTAGGCCTCGCTGGCGATGGCGGCGGCCTCGATGGCGGCCCGATCGGCACCGGCGGCTACCCGCAGCGAGCCGCGCACCTTGCCGTTGATCTGCAACACCAGTTCGAGTTCGTCCTGTACCAGTGCGGTCTCATCGACCTGTGGCCACGGCGCGTTGAGCAGATCGCCGAACTCGCGGTCGTAGCCCAGCGCGCCCCAGGCTTCGGTGGTGATGTGCGGCACGACCGGATAGAGCACCCGCAGGGCGATGCCAAGCACCTCGCGCAGCGCCGTCGCATCGGCTGCGCCGGTCTCGAGTCTGGCCGATTCGAGCGCATTGAGCATCTTCATGGAGGCCGAGACGACGGTGTTGTATTGCTTGCGCTCGTAGTCGTAGCTGGCCTGCTTGAGGATCAGATGGATGTCGCGGCGCAAGGCCTTGGCTGCCTGCGACCGCTCGCCGCCCTGAGCGAGTGGCGCCGCGCCCGAGACGACAGCACGCGAGGCATAACAGAAAGCCCAGAAACGCCGCAAGAACCGGCTCGCGCCTTCGACGCCGCTGTCTGACCATTCGAGCGTCTGCTCGGGCGGGCTGGCGAACATCACGAAAAGCCGCGCGGTATCGGCGCCATACCGGTCGATGAGCAACTGCGGATCGACGCCGTTGTTCTTCGATTTCGACATCGTGCCCACGCCCTCGTACTCGACGCGCGAGCCATCGGACTTGAGCACCGCATGGGTGATACGGCCGTCCGGGCCATGCACATCGGTCACGTCTTCCGGCCAGAAATACTCGGTCCCGCCGCGCTCGTTCTTGCGCGAGTAGAGATGGTTCAGCACCATTCCCTGGCAGAGCAGGCGGGTGAAGGGCTCGTCGCAGGTCACCAGGCCGCGCGCCGGGTCGGCAGCCACCGTGCCTTTGACATCGCGCATCACACGCGTCCAGAAGCGCGCATAGAGCAGGTGCAGCACGGCATGCTCGATGCCGCCGATGTACTGGTCCATCGGCATCCAGTAATCGGCGCGTTCGTCGACCATCGCCGAGTCGTTGCCCGGCGAGCAGTAGCGCATGTAGTACCAGGCCGAATCGACGAAGGTATCCATGGTGTCGGTTTCGCGGCGTGCGGGCTTGCCGCAGGACGGACAGACACATTTCAGGAAGCGCTCGTCTTTGGCCAGAGGATTGCCGCTGCCGTCGGGCACCAGATCGTCGGGCAGCACCACCGGCAGCTGGTCGTCCGGCACCGGGACCGGACCGCAGTCGGTGCAGTGGATGATCGGAATCGGCGTGCCCCAGTAGCGCTGGCGCGAGATACCCCAGTCGCGCAGCCGGTACTGGATGCGCTTGTCGCCAAGGCCCCGGGTGGCCAGATCGGCGGCGACTGCATCGATCGCAGCCTCGTAGCCCAGCCCGTCAAGGGCGCCGGAATTCACGCACACCACATTCGATTTATCTTCGTACCAGGCTTGCCAGTGCTGGTCGCTGAAGGCGTCTTCGCCCTCGCGTGGCGCGCCGCTGCGTGCCACCACCTGACGGATCGGCAGGCCGTACTTGCGGGCAAAGGCGAAGTCGCGTTCGTCGTGCGCCGGCACGCCCATGACCGCTCCGTCGCCGTAGCTCATCAGCACATAGTTGCCGACCCAGACTTCGAGCCGATCACCGGTGAGCGGATGCTTCACGAAGAGCCCGGTGGCGATGCCCTTTTTTTCCATCGTGGCAAGGTCGGCTTCCATCACCGAACCCTGACGCGCCGCCTCGACGAAAGCGGCGACTGCCTGGTTTGTGCTGGCGGCAAGGCTTGCCAGGGGATGTTCTGGCGCCACCGCGACGAAGGTGACCCCCATGATGGTGTCGGCACGGGTGGTAAAGACATGAAGCCTGCCGTCTGCGACCAGTTCGCCCCGCTCGTCGCGCAAGTCGTGCGGGAAGGCGAAGCGAACCCCGATCGAGCGGCCGATCCAGTTGGCCTGCATGATTTTCACCCGCTCGGGCCAGCCTTCGAGATCGTTCTCGACCTGATCGAGCAACTCGTGGGCGTAGTCGGTGATCTTGAGGTAATACCCGGGAATCTCGCGCTTTTCGACCACCGCGCCGGTGCGCCAACCGCGCCCGTCGATGACCTGCTCGTTGGCGAGCACGGTCTGGTCGACCGGATCCCAGTTGACGGTCTGAGTCTTGCGATAGGCGATGCCGCGCTCGAGCATGCGCAGGAACAGCCACTGGTTCCATTTGTAGTAGGCCGGATCGCAGGCGGCCATCTCGCGCGACCAGTCGATCGCCAACCCCATCGCCTGCATCTGCTTTTTCATGTGGGCGATGTTGTCCCAGGTCCAGGCGGCCGGTGCCACGCGGTTTTTCATCGCGGCGTTTTCGGCGGGCAGGCCAAAGGCGTCCCAGCCCATCGGCATGAGGACGTTGTAGCCGCTCATGCGCAGCTGGCGATAAAGGACGTCGTTGATCGTGTAGTTGCGCACATGGCCCATGTGCAGCTTGCCCGAGGGGTAGGGCAGCATCGAGCAGGCGTAGTACTTGCCCTTGGGAAAGCGCGGATCGTGTTCGATGGCACGGTAGGCGTCGATGGCCGTCCAGTGCTGCTGCACCGAGGCTTCGATCTCGGCGGGAAGGTAACGTTCTTGCATGCTCGCGGCGTCTGGAAGCGCGCCTGGCGGCGCGCGGGGGTCATGGGGCGAAAGATCAGCCTTTCATTATCCGCTACGCCGTCGTCGGCGGGTTCGGCGCGATCGCCCCGGGCTGCCGGATGGGTTAACCCGGCGCCTGAGGCCGGTTCATTCCGATTTCGGTTAAAATGAATCCTTGACTAGTCAACTATTCATTTGTCGGCGTGGGCACGGGGCCCGAAGCCGGACGCGTTGGAGACACCCAGAATGACGATATTGGAAGAAGCCCAGACCGATATCCCGGCGGGTTCGGCGGTATTGCGGGCCATCCGGATCCTTGAAGTCCTGTCCGAACACGAGCGCCCGCCGCAGTTGGCCGAGATTGCCCATTCGGTCGGATTGCCCAAACCGACAGTGCTTCGCATCCTCGGCACCCTCGAACATGCCGGTATCGTCGCCCGCGAGCCCGACACCAAGCGCTATGGCTTCGCCGAGCGCCTGAACCGCTTTGCCGGACAGGTGCTGCTGGGCTCGCCCAGCCGATCGAGCCGCCGGGCCATCCTCGAGGAACTGGTCGAGGAGGTGGGTGAAACCTGCAACATCACGATACCCAACGGCAATACCGTGCTCTACCTCGATCGGGTCGAGACCGCCTGGCCACTGCGAATTCAGCTTGGCGCGGGGTCACGCGTGCCGCTCTATGCCTCGGCGAGCGGCAAGCTCTTCCTGTCGGCGATGCCCAAGCGAAGCCGTGACCGATTCCTGAGCCAAACGCCGCTGATCGCGCATACCTCGCACACTCTCACCGACGCCAAGCGGCTGAACAACGAGTTCAATGCCATCCGCGAACGCGGCTATTCGATCGATAACGAGGAGTACCTGCCCGGCATCTGCTGCATCGCCGTGCCGGTGCGCAATGCCGATGGCAAGGTGGTTGCGGGCCTGGCCGTCCAGGCACCGACAACGCGAATGAGGCCCGAGCAAGGTCTGGACTATCTCCCGGCCTTGCGCCAGGCCGCTGAAGCCATTACTGCCACCATAGACTGGTGATCAAACTCATTTTTTGACTGGAGGCATTCCATGGGCCACGCCGATCCTCTGCTTGAAGTCGATGCACGCCAGAACTACTGGATGCCGTTCTCGCCGAACAAGGAGTTCAAGCAGGAGCCGCGCATGTTCGTGCGGGCCGAAGGCGTCTGGCTCTACAAGCCCAATGGCGATCAGGTGATCGATGCCTCGTCGGGTCTGTTTTGCGTCGCGGCGGGTCATTGCCGCCCGGAGATCGCCAAGGCGGTCTACGAGCAACTCACCACGCTCGACTACTCGATGCCCTTCACCCGTGCCCAGCCCAAGGCCTTCGAGCTGGCCCAGCGCATCACCAACTTCACGCCGGCCGGCATGAACCGGGTCTTTTTCGTGGGCTCGGGTTCGGAGTCGGTCGATACCGCCATGAAGATGGCGCTTGCCTTTCACCGCATCCGCGGTCAGGGACACCGGCAGCTCTTCGTCTCGCGCGAGCGCGCCTATCACGGCGTCAATATGGGCGGCGTGGCGCTCTCGGGGATGGTCAATAACCGGCGAAGCTTCGGCGTCGGCCTGCCCGGGGTGCATTTCATGCGCCATACCGCGCTGCCCGAAAACAAGTTCGTGCGCGGCCAGCCCGAGACCGGGGCCGATCTGGCCGACGATCTTGCGCGCATCTGCACCATGGTCGGCGGGGACAACATCGCGGCGGTCTTCGTCGAACCCACCGCCGGCAGTTTCGGTTGCCTGCCTCCGCCCAAGTGCTATCTCGAAAAGCTGCGTGCGATCTGCGATCAGCACGGCATCCTGCTGGTCTTCGATGAAGTGATCACCGGCTGGGGCCGGATGGGCGCGCCTTTCGGTGCCCAGGCCTTCGGTGTAACCCCCGATCTTCTTACGATGGCCAAGGCGATCACCAACGGCGCCCAGCCAATGGGCGCGGTGGCGGCTCGACAGGAAATCTACGACACGATCACCGAGGCCGGCCCGGCCCAGGGCATCGAGTTTTTCCATGGCTACACTTACTCGGCGCATCCGGCTGCCTGCGCCGCCGGCCTCGCCATGATGGATATCTTCGAGCGCGAAGACCTGATCGGTCGGGCTGCAGCCATGTCGCCCTACTTTCTGGATGCGGTCTATTCGCTGCGCGATCTGCCCTGCGTGGTCGATATCCGCGGCGTCGGGATGATGGCGGCGGTCGAGCTGTCGACCGCGGGCAAACCGCCAGGAGCCCGCGGGCACGAGGCTCAGAAGGCGCTCTTCGATGCCAACCTCAATCTCAAATCCACAGGCGATTCGCTGATACTCGCGCCGCCCTTCATCGCCGAGAAGCACCATATCGACCAGATCGTCGGCACGCTGCGCAAGGTGCTTGCGGCTTACTGATCACGTACCAGGAGACGCACCATGAACATCGCATTTCTCGGAACCGGCCTGATGGGCACCGGCTTCGTTCGCCGGATGATGTCGGTCGGCCACAGCGTCAATGTCTGGAATCGCACTGCGTCGCGCACCGCCACGCTGAAGTCCGAGGGCGCAAGCGCCTTCGTTGATGCGGCCGATGCAGTCCGCGGGGTCGATCGCATTCACCTGTCGCTGTCGGACGACGCCTCGGTTGACGCGGTGCTCGAGCCGCTGGCCGGCCTCATCGCGCCCTCGACCTGGATCATCGATCACACCACGACCGCCACCACACCGACCGCCGAGCGCGCCGCACGATGGGCCGCGCGCGGACGCCACTTCGTCCATGCACCGGTTTTCATGTCGCCGGTCAACTGCCAGGAAGGCACCGGCCTGATGCTGGTGTCGGGTGACAAGGCGGCGTGCGCCGAGATCACACCGATGCTCGAGCGCATGACCGGCAAGGTGGTCTGGATCGGCGAGGCGCCAGAGCGCGCCGCCTCGTTCAAACTCTTCGGCAACCTGACCCTGATCGGCATGTCGGGCGTGCTCGGCGATGTGGCCCGACTGGCCCACTCGGTGGGTATTCCGCCGGCCGAAGCGATGCAGCTCTTTGCCAGCTTCAACCCGGGGGCCATGCTGCCGACGCGTGCCGCGCGCATCGTCAACGGTGACTACAGCAAGCCCTCGTTCGAGGTGGCCATGGCCCGCAAGGACGCTCGACTGATGGTCGAGGAGGCCAAGCGCCACGGCGTCGATCTGGCGGTCATGCCCGCAGTGATCGCGCTCTTCGATGCGGCTATCGCGCGCGGAGAAGGTGCGCTCGATGCGAGCGCGGCGGTGCGTTTCCCGCTGTCCTGATCAACGCCTGACTGGCGCGCCCTTGTTCAGGCAAGGGCGCGTTCGGTCACCGGACTTAACGGGCGGTCATGCCGCCGTCGATGACCAGTTCCGATCCGGTCATGAATGATGAGTCGTCCGAAGCGAGATACAGGATACCGCGGGCGATATCGTCGGCCTGGGCCATGCGGTTGAGCGGATGTGCGCCGGCCATCGCCTGCTTGATCGATGCCTCCGGCACGCCGCGTTCGCGCATCGCCCGGGCCACGCCCTGAGCCATGTCGGTATCGACGATCCCGGGATGCACTGAATTCACCCGGATGTTGTAGCCGAGCTGCGCGGCTTCCATCGCGCAGGCCTTGGTAAAGAGGCGCACGCCGCCCTTGCTCAGGCAATAGAGCGTCGAATTCGGCGACCCGATCAGACCCGCCACCGAGGAGAGGTTCACGATCGCTGCCGGCGTCGCATCCTTGGGTCGCTGCTTCATCGCCCGATAGGCATGCTGGGTGCCGAGCACCACGCTCTTGAGGTTGACATTGAACATTTCCTGGATGGCCGATGCATCGGCATCCTCGGTGCGCCCGTGTCGGAAGATGCCGGCGTTGTTGACCAGCACATCGACCTGGCCAAAAGCGCCGATCGCCTGTGCAAAAACCGCGGCCCATTGGTCGTCATCGGTCACATCGTGCCGGATGAACAGCGCCTTGCCGCCCTTCGAGGTGATGTCTTCGGCCAGCGCCTTGCCGTCGGCTTCGCGCAGGTCGGTGGCAATCACGGTGGCGCCGGCTGCGGCCAGCAGGCGGCAGGTGGCTGAGCCGATGCCGCCGGCTGCGCCGGTGACGATCGCGACTTTGTTGTCGACACGATTCATGAGGGTCTCCTGTTGTTGACGGGGTATGACGGGATGGGCCGTGCAGTTCGAGTGCGCGGCTTTGGTGTGATGCTAGCCCATGGTGATCGGCCTGCTCAGAGCTCGCGTCGAAGGTCGTCGAGCAGCGCCTCGATCCGCCTGGCATCGAGCGTGTCGCGCAAGCCGATCACGATCAGTCGAGCCTGTCGGTCGGGGTCGATCAGCCTGGCAGCGGCCGGGCTCACCCGCGAGCGCGCGCCGACGGTCTGGATCACGAGCGCTTCTCCATTGATCCCCTGCACCAGGCCCTTGGCGCGCAGCACGCCCTGCGCCGGATCGCTCAGGGCGGCGGCCAGCGCCTGCGCATCGAGCCGCCCGGCAATCCGAAAACTCAATGTCTCAAAGCGATCGCCGGCCGCCATCGCCCGAATCGGCCTCAGGCGGCCACTGCCGGTTTGCAGGTCGACTGCCGGCGAAGTGTTGTCGGATGACGAACCGGCGGATGGCAGGAGCGACGGCTGTGATGCCGATGCCGCAGTGTCGTCCGCCAGCCCCAGGATCAGCTCCGCCGGCACCCGGGCGTCGAGCGACTCGATGATCCGGGCACGCGGGGTGATGCCCGATAGCCAGTGTCGAGTCGCGGCGAGCGCAGGCGGGTCGACCAGGTCGATCTTGTTGAGCACCAGCAGGTCGGCGTCGGTCAGTTGCTGCAAGACGGTGTCGCCGACATGGCGATCCTTTGCACGAAGGCGAATGGTCTCGGCATCGACCACCACCACCACGCCGTCGATCTCGATGCCGGGTGCCAGGCGTGCACCCCGCGCGACCGACCCCGGCAGCGCCACGCCGCTGGTCTCGATCAGCACCAGATCGGGCGGCGGGACGCGCTGCGGCAGGGCCATCAGGCCGGCCACCAGGTCGCTCCCGACACTGCAGCAGATGCATCCGCCGGCCAGATTCATCACCTCGCCATCGCTCGACTCGATCAGATCACCATCGATGCCGATATCGCCGAAGTCATTGACCATGACGGCGATGCGCCGACCCTGCGCATGGCGCAGCAGGTGATTGAGCAGGGTGGTCTTGCCGGCGCCGAGATAGCCGCCCAGCACGATCGTCGAAAGCGCCATGGCGGGTCGGCATCGAATGGACTTGGCCGCCCACTTTATTCCCCCCGACCTTGGGTGCGGCGTCCTGAAGGGATAAAACGACATGAGCGGTCTGGCCGCCCGGGCGAATCGACACCTCGGGCGTGTAGCATCAGGACCATGCAATTGCCTGATTCCAAAGACCTGCAGGCCGCCGCGCAGCGCCTTGCAGGCGTCGCCCACCGCACGCCGGTTCTGCGCTCCCGAATGGCGGACGCCGCCAGCGGCGCGCAGCTGTTTTTCAAGTGCGAGAACCTGCAGCGCGGGGGTGCCTTCAAGTTTCGCGGCGCCTATAACGCGATTGCGGCCTTGCCCGCGGCAAGCCGTGCCGCCGGCGTGGTGACCTATTCATCAGGCAATCATGCACAGGCGATTGCCCTGTCAGCGTCGCTGCTTGGTGCGCCCGCCTGCATCGTGATGCCTTCCGATGCCCCCGCGGCCAAGCTCGCGGCCACACGGGGCTATGGCGGTGAAGTGGTGCTCTACGACCGGTTTCGGGATGACCGCGAGGCGATCGGCAGGCAGCTTGCCCGCGACCGCGGTCTCACCCTCATCCCGCCCTACGACCATGCCGACGTGATTGCAGGCGCCGGCACGGCAGCCCTCGAGCTTTTCGAAGAGGTCGGTCAACTCGATGTGTTGCTGGTCTGTCTGGGCGGTGGCGGCCTGACCGCAGGCTCGACCCTGGCGGCTGCGGCGATGTCGCCGCGCTGCGCGGTCTGGGGTGTTGAGCCCGCGGCCGGCAACGATGGCCAGCAGTCGCTGGCTGCCGGCCGAGTCATCAAGATCGACGTGCCTCAGACACTGGCCGACGGTGCACAGACCCAGCGCCTGGGCGATCTCAATTTCGCGATTATCCGCCAGCGCGCGGCCGGCATCGTCACCGTCAGTGATGCCGCCCTGATCAGCGCAATGCGATTTTTTGCCGAACGCATGAAGATGGTGGTCGAGCCCACCGGCGCACTCGCTGCCGCCGCGGCCTTCACCGGCGCGGTGCCGCTGGCAGGCCGGCGGGTCGGTGTGATCGTGAGTGGTGGAAATGTCGATCTGACGCGATTTGCCGGGCTGATTGCGCAGCCGGCACCGGATGCGAGCGACAGCCGCAGCGCGGTGCGTGCATGACGCCGCTCACACCTGCTGCCAACACGCCGCTGCAGTTCGAGGATCGCTCGACCCAGCGCATCGCTCACAGCACCTGCTACATGTGTGCCTGCCGCTGCGGGATCCAGGTCACGCTGCAGGATCATCCGGCCACGCCTGATTCGCCGGCGCGCAGCACGGTGCGTTTCATCCAGGGCACACCTGGCCACCCGGTGAACGACGGCGTGCTCTGTGCCAAGGGCAGTGCCGGGATCATGAAGCAGAACTCGCCGGCCAAGCTTCGCCATCCGATGATCCGTCGCCCCGGCACCGAACGGGGCGCCGGCATCTTCGATCCGATCAGCTGGGACGATGCCCTCGATCTGCTCACCGATCGGCTGGCCCGCATCCGGGCCACCGAGCCGCGCAAGCTGGCTTTCTTCACCGGGCGCGATCAGATGCAGGCGCTCACCGGTCTGTGGGCCCAGCAGTTCGGCACGCCCAACTGGGCAGCGCATGGCGGCTTTTGCTCGGTCAACATCGCGGCTGCGGGCCTTTATTCGATCGGCTATTCCTTCTGGGAATTTGGTACGCCCGACTGGGATCGTGCACGCTACTTCCTGATGTGGGGCGTGGCCGAAGACCATGCCAGCAATCCGA
>JAPLQF010000023.1 GCA_026399875.1 Burkholderiales bacterium
GTCTCAATCCCTTTGAATACAGGGCTTTATTTCTACCAGAACCACACTAGGAAAAAAAAATGATCAATCTGTCTCAATCCCTTTGAATACAGGGCTTTATTTCTACGGAAACTAAAATGAATAATGTTTTTGATAAAGCGTCTCAATCCCTTTGAATACAGGGCTTTATTTCTACCTCCTCGCTGGGTTTGCTACACGTGTAGCAAAGGTCTCAATCCCTTTGAATACAGGGCTTTATTTCTACGGTGCCGCTAACCTAATAGGGTTATCACCATGAGTCTCAATCCCTTTGAATACAGGGCTTTATTTCTACCGCGGTAGTACAAAAAATCATTCTGGTTCAATGCCTTGCAAAGCCCCTTGAGGAAGATTCCCGGATTGTGCCGAGCTTTCTGCAACGCTATCCAGTCGCAACGTATAGGAACCCATCCCCATTGTCGCGTTCTTGCCCAGATGAAGCCTTTGACCAAGCCAAAGCCAGGGCCACAGTGCCTCTACATCTCCATGCAACTTCCATGAGCCGACGACCCCACCCAGAGTCATTTCCTGCTGCTGTCTGGACGAGTAACGTGTCCAATCAACCCAGCGAAGGCCGTTTCGATCATCGGTGATGTTCGTGCTCGATTCGAGAAGGGGCGATATTTCAACCTCAGGATCGACGCCGCCGTGCAGAGTCATCATGAGCGTTGATCGCCTGACGGCGGCCAGCAACAGTGCTCTGACAGTCAACTCGCGAACCCTCAAAGGTCTGCCGTTCGATTGAAGCCTGAGCGGCGTCACAAATGCCAGATTCAGACGTTTAAGACCCGTTGGGCACGGAGGAATCTGTAGAGATGCATCATGGTGGATGACTGTGCCCGTTTCCCGATCGAGTACGTTTTCGCGACGTGCATTTTCACCACACCATTCAATTCCGGTCAGCGTCGCTTTCGCTCTGTTTCGCCCCAAACCATGGTTCAGTGCTCGCTGCCAGGCATGGGTGATCAGGGGCAGATTCTTCAGGGCGTCGCTCCCGACCAGCACCATCCCGAATTGCAGTGTTTCACCTCGTTTGATGATCGTGGGACCGAAATCAGGCGGTTCGATCACATAGGGATTGGGCACCTCGGTGAATCGCTGGCCGAGCGGTGTTTCCCGTGGTGGCGATTCAAAGATAGAGGGGTAAGGGCAGGTTCGGTAAAGCGGGCATTCCGAGCACTTGGGCAGGCCGGTCATGCAGGTGCTTCGCCTTAGCGCTGCGCCGAAAACGCCCCGTAGCAGTGACCCTGAGTAGTGCGGCAGCGGCAGATCTTCGTCAGCGATTGCCGTAAATCGATACCGGGCAATCGGCAATCGCAGCTGCTCAATTTTCGAGATCGCACTCATTGAGCAGGCTGTCGCAGGCGCTCTGCTGCCTGATTGATCTCCTTCTTTTTACCGGCAAGATCAATTTTCGTTGGCACAACTGACTCGAGCACTTCCGCAAGGGCGATCCGATCGACGTCGCTCCAGCCACCAGCCTCGGCGCTGCTGATTGATTTCCTGACAGCTTGATAGAGCTGACCGCTGATAGCTTGCTTTTTGGTCGCGGTATAGGCGAGCAGTTGAGTCTTGAGCGCTTCTACCGCTTTGCCTTGCTCGGACATCGCGGCTACTCTCGCCGCCTCGCGCTCTGCGGCCTCATTGGCCAGCTTGATCTCCAACAGGCGTCGAGCTTCTGCTTCTCTTGCTTCTTGAGCACGCAGTTGGGCTTGTTCGCGGCCGGCGCTTACCTGGCGGCGAATCTCGTCAAGATCGATCCTGGGTTGATCGGCGCACCAATGGTGCAATGCGTCGAGCTTCAAGTCGGCTGCGTGAGCCACGACCCATCCAAAGGGCAACATGTCGCTGCGACTGTCTGCAGCAGCCGCTGCAAGCCAGACTGTTGTTGACTCCCGGCCGGTTTCTGCCGGTTGGCCTCGTCCCTTCATGATCCGAATTGAGCGAACGCCGTCGAGCGTCACGCTTTCAGCACCGCTATGGCGCCCGAGTCTCAGGATGACTGCCGTGCCTGCGGTGAGTGCTGGTTCAAGGTCTTTAAGCAGATTCTGGACGCTCTCGATCCAGCTTGGTGTACTGAAACTGCGAGAGGCGAGCAGCGCCAACTCGCTTCGAAGCCGAGGCAGATAAAAGGCATTGCAGGCATTGGCTACTGCTGACCAACTGCCTAATCGTGCTTGAGGTGTCGGCGTGTCGCCGCGCTCGAATCTTCCAAGCAGCGAGTCAATTGCAACAGACAGGCTCAGCGAGCCGTACTGAGCGGGAGCGATGCACTCGCGTCGGGCTACCGGGCCCTGAGCCGGAAGCTCGTTGCCATCGCGCATCACTGGCCGCTTCTTGTGGTTCGTGCTGAAGTAGACCTGTGAGGCCACGTCAGGCCCCGAGGCATCGGATATTGAGAGCAGGCGAAACGGGTCTGTCTTGAAGTGCCCGTTGTCAAGAAGGCGACGCTCCATCGCCGGACTTTGTTGCCGCTCCTTAAGTCTTTGTTCACTATCCAAAAGCGAGTGACCGCTGTTGACCTTGTCTAACCAAGCCGTTCGGATAGACCCCTTAACGCTCGTGCCGGGAAGGTAGGGCACACCCGTATAAGGATGGTGAACCGTCCTTTCGACTACAAGCTGGTTGATATCGGTGTTTGAAAACCTCCGTTGCTTAACCCCGCCGACACATTCGCGGTATTGCACGGCGACGCCATATGCTACCGGCACGACTATCCGCGAAGCCGCCTTGCACAGTTCTTTCCTTTCGAGGAAAAAGCGTTGGATGGCGAGAATGGCATCGGCACCGGGCTGCTTCGTGCATGCAAGTAAAGCCCGCCTGTCTCCTTCATCAAGCGACATCGCAGCCGGGTCAAAGTGATACAGCAGCCCATCATCGATCACGTAGCCCGTCGGATCGAAGTCCTGGCCCATCCCGATATGCACCGGTGTCAAGGTTGTGAGTTTGAGTTGCACTCGTTCTGTTCTGTCGGCATTCCTCATCGTCATTGCCCCATGATCAAAGGAATGACGGGGGCATAGCCCTGGTGAACCGTGCCTGGAATGACTGCTGATATCGGCCTTGAAGCGCCGCCAAGCCCGGTGCCATGAAACAGGCTCGATTGAACCGATTGCCACTTCAACACAGCGCCAGTACGGGCAAGAAGAACCGGTTTTTTGAATGGCCCACCGCCCGCCCCAAGCGCTGCGGTTGACCCATGTCGCCCAAATCGTGTGACTGGCTGCCACCAGCATCCCGTTTCATCCAGCGTTGACGCATCGGGTGCGCAAGGTGCGAGTGTCATCGCATGCAGGAAGTCACCGGGAGCAGGTTTACCGTTCACGCACTCCACCTCAAACTTTCCAAGACCTGTCGAGGAGTCTCGGCCAAAGCCTGATAAGCCAATATCCGAAAGCAATCCCTGCAACTCATCGGTTGTGACATGGGCGGGATCATGGACGGTATGAATGTCCAGTCGGGTCTCTGGTTTGAAGACAATTTGCTCGACCTGTCGTGGCGCAAAAATGCCTCGCCCGGTGGTTCCGGTGTGACGGTTGATCGTGTTCTGGGTCCGTGCTGCAAGCATGCCTGCATCACCTGCGACTGCTTTTTGAACCCAATCGGGCAGAGGCAAATTTGCCTGGGCTGCCGGCAACCACTTCAAGCTTCGAATCTGCTTGCGAAGTTTGGGATCTGACGGCCCTGACTCAACAAATTCAGCAGGTAATGTCGGGCGCGGCAACAGACCGCTTGGAAACCCATCGGAAATGACAGCGAATGGCATTCCCGAGTCATAACCTGCAAGCGCCTTTTCAAGGCCTTCCTTGCCACGACGCAGTGCTAATGCCCAGCACAATTGTCCGAAGAGACTGTCTCCCGCCAATGGCGTACCAAAGGGCGAGAGTGGTCGGATGGTAAAGATTGAAGCAATCATTGCTCGAACGGGTCCTGGCCTTCGAAGGCATCCTGAATTGCCTCGCCATCGAGCTTCAAGTGCTGAAACCTGAGTTTCCCGTAGCCCCGCGACCCTGATCCACCTAACGCATCAAGTTCAAGCAGACGAAGTCCTCGGAAAAGTACCTTGAGAAGGTCGCGGCCCTCATTCGAATCAATGTTGAGAACCTTGATCGAGAGCCTGAAATCAAACAGCGCGCCTGCGGGCACGCGCTCGGTCTGACGAGGGTGTTCGGCCACGCCTCGTATCCTGTCGATCCGGTTCTCGGTTTTTACTTCTGTGAGCAGCAGGTTTTCCTGCGCGATTTTCTTCACCCAGTCCTGGTTCAACTGGATATCCCAGAAAGCGAGTCTTGACGGTCCAAGATCAGCCGCCTGTTCATCGCTGACCTGGTCACCGCCACCTACGCCAAAGAGTTGAAGAATTGGTCGAACGAGAGGCTTGCTGGCGCTGAGATCAGCAATGCCAAGCGGTTGTGGCCTGACTGCGCCGCTCGACCATTCGAGCAGGCTTCGGACCTTCCCCTTGATGCTCGATCCGGGGATGTAGGGTCTGCCATGGTCGTGAGCGTTTCGGATCACCTGATTGTCGACTCCGCCAATACGAATCTCGCCTTCGCTGGCACCGATGCGCAAGCCAGAAAGGAGCTCAAGCGAGCCGGTGAGCTGGTGAATGCGAAGAAGTTGGAGTTGGGGCATTTCGTCTTCTCTCACGACGGTTTATGTGCTCTGTAGAAGGCCATGAAAGCCTCCATGAAGAGCTTCGCCTGACGCAGGGTTTTCGCGTCTATTGACTGATCGATAACAGTTCTCATCAGCAACGAAAAGTTTTCGTCGACATAATTTCGACCAAGCGCATAGGCTACTTTTGCCTTCAGCATGGCGATGTATGGGTGCAACTCTTCAAAGCGTTCATCACTTGACCCAACTTTTTCCTGCCACATCACGAGCTCGTCGTAGAAGCGCCTTAGCTGGCTGCTCTTGTTGGCCTCGCGGCCGCTGCCGTTGGCAACCGCAAGGGCCTTTTCTTCAGCAATGTCCGAAAAGAGCTTCGCATCAGGCTTATCGCTGAACCTGATGTCGTCCACGCGGATCTGCGGGCCTCGCTCCTGTTGAGGGCGACCACCACCGTGCCGGGGGCCTTGTTGGAAATTCGACGCCATGTTTTGAGCTTCCTTTCAGCGGTCTCGAAACTGATAAAGATGGTTGAACAGGGGGATGCGCCATGCAGCGCCGTATTTTTCGATGCCTTCTCCACCCAATTCACGGGTAAGTGTTAGTTGCCAGGTCTTTTTCGCGGTCTCGTCGCTTCTGAATTCCCGGTCCAACATGCGTCTGGTCCGGTATGCAAAACGGGAGCGCCACATTGCTGCTGACGGATCGCCGCACACGGTTGCCCGATGCTGCATATCAATAAACTGCAGCAAACCATAGACATAGCCGGTTGAGAGATCGAGTTCATTTCGCAACTCGCCAAGGCGACGGGTTGCGCCCTGCAATGACTGCCAGTCCTGCCAGCTGACTGTCTGCGAAAAGCATGTGACGGCGTTCTTGCCGTCTTTGCGCTTTGCCGAATCAAGCGCGTCTTCAGCAGCAGCAGTCATCGTATTAACGGCAGACCCAGGCTTCATTGTTGCGATGCCGACCGAGAAATGGATGCTCTCGTTGCCCGCAACGTAGCGGGAGAACTCATCTCTCAGCCTGCTTGCGAGTGACTGCACGGTCTTCCATGGGCCAATCAGGAAGAAGTCGTCTCCACCCGCAAAGACGGTGTAAACGCCTGGAAAGTCTTTTGCCAGCAACCAAGGGAGATAGATCGCAAAAAAGCCGTTCACCTGTCGCGAAAGTGAAGCCCACTTTGCGAAACTTGGTTGAGACATTCCGACCCGGAAGATCTCACCAAGGTCGTCGATATCACCCTTAAGCACTGCCAGCGCAACGACGCCTCGCCAATTACCGTGCTCGTCGACCGTACGGTCCTCGCAGGCAAGCATGTCAAGGGTTTTCAGTTCGCCGGCCTCAGTGGCCAGTTCATCTTCGGAAACCGTGTAGCGGCCAGAAAGCGAGTTTTCACTAGCCTTCACGGTAGGCACATGCCCGCTGACAAACCGCTTGGCGTAACCGGCAAAGAGCTGCTGCATTCCATTTGGATCGTCCGTTCCGGGCGCAGAAAAGTCCCAGCACCTTCGTAGCGCTCCACTGTTGACGATAGGGCCAAACTTTCCAGTGACTTCTTCACTTCGTGTGAAGGCCACGCAATAGCCAAAGAGCGGCGTCTCGAGAATGCGAAGCGATGCGCCTTCGCTCAATTCCTTGCGAGCTTCAGAGTCGACAAGCAGCATCCGATTCAATCCCTTGGCGATGGCCTCGCCAATGCGAATCTGATCGCGGGTCATCGCGCACGAGGGGTCATCCTGCCCGCCCGGACCGGATCCTCCACCTTGACGATCGGCCGGCAAACGTCCGTTCCATGCGCATGGCCCAAACGGGAAAGCCACGTCAAAGATCCTGGCACCAGCACTTGCCAGATCAAAGCGGCGATGCTTTTCTCGGTCCAGACTGCGGTGCAGCCGCAGGATGAGTTGGCTGAAAGGCGTCTGGCTGTCGAGTGCGCCGTGGCGCTTGAGGAAGTCGGCGCACGACGCCGGTTCCCACGCGAGGCCGATGCCGGCCATGCCGAAAGTATTCTCTTCAAACCATGTCCGGAATTCCTGCCGGATTTCCGAAAGGCGGGTTCGCACGTCTTCGGTGTTGGGTGCAACGATCAGGAACTTTCCTGCGGCGTTGATGACCTGGCTGGTTGGGGGCAGGCCAAGGCTCTCCATGATTCGGACTGCCGCAGCTTCAGTAAAGAGTGACACCTGCATCGATCGGCCGCGCAGCAACTTTGCAGCCTGCTTCCCAGTCTTGCCGCCGCTCGCAAAGATGAAGTCCTGAATGCCGAAGAAGTCCCCCTGGACGAGAAGAAACTTCTGGATGCCAAAATCGGATCTTGTCTTCAGTGCCTCAGCAGCCTCTTCATTAACGAACTGATGTGCCTCATGCCATCGCCAAAGCGCGGCCCCAAGCGCTGCAGTGGTCCTTGAGTGGTCGTACAGAGACACTTCCGGTTTGACACCAAACGCTGTCGCTGAAGGGATCGCATGTGCGGATGCCATCCAAAGACTGTCGAAATGATCCAGCCACAACGGCAATGAGGGTCGATGCCCGGCGGGTATGGTCTTGATGCCTTGCAAGAACCAGTTCCAGACCCTTAGGTACTGCTCCCGGGCGGGTACGTCTTTGGAGGGTTCACACTGATCTGCAGGCTGCGGAAAGATCGAATTGGGCGACATCACCTCTAGCGGGTATCGCCACTTGAGGTCACCTTTCGCTGTACCCCGATTGGCTTGCTCGCGGGTAATGTCGATCTGTTCGAAAAGGGTCAGCTGCCTTGCCTGATAGTGATTTCGACCGGTGGTGCTTTCGTCTTTGCTGTTGTTGTAGCGGTCGAATTCGTCGCGCTCAAACCCGGAGGCCACGCGGTCCGCTGTGGCGATCACCCACTGCAGAAACGTTTTTGGCTTGTGGTGTGCTGCGGCCGCATTGATGAACGAGTCTGTCGCATCTACCAATTGAGCGCCGTCTGCTTCGTCGGCATGCTGACGGCCTGTGAAGGGTGCTGGATCCTTCAGCAGGAGATCGGGTAGATCGTCGGCAAGCAGGTCAATGGCGAGCGCTGAGTAAGCGGCATGTTTATGGCTGAACCATCTCCCCTGTTCATGATAGGGGCAGTACAACTGAAGGTTGGCTTCGAGCCGTTGGTCCGATGGGAAGGCGCCGGCTCGCTCAGCCAGCTTGCCGATGTCATGCAAATACGCCGCGAGTGCGACTCGTGTTGTTGCATTCAGGGCGGCGTGAACAGGCATAGGCGTTGGTGAGCGTTCGAAGTTGGGACGCAGTGTGAATTGCGCCGTTTGATTTTCGAGAGATGGCAACGTTGCGATTCAATAAGCCGCCGTGCCATCTTCAAATCCAAATAGGCGTGAAGTCAGACGAGGCGCCGTTGCCGAGTATTGGCTTGACTGTAGCGAAGCATATCGATCGCTGCTAGGCGACATTCCACAGTTTTGATACGCCTAATCCTAAAGAGGGGCGCCGCTGATGTCTGCATCGATTGTTGTGATCCGATGAGCAGGTACCGAGTGGATACGCTATGGAATCGCCTTGTGCCTTTCGCTGTACTACTTTTTTCCATCGGAAGTTCAGGAAGGCCGATTAACCGGGACTTTCTCGCGCTTGCCCTGAGCGCCCGCATCTGCCCGCCCGTTTGAACGGATTCTTGCGGATTGGTGCGACAGATGGGTTTTCTTGCCAGATCACCTCTTGCGAGATCGGTCTGCCATTGCACCGGCGAGGTGGGAGGTCGCTGCTCCAAACCGGATAGGGCCAGATGGTCGAGCCCACGAACACCAGAACCAGGATCATCGCTGCACGCCTTCGACTTAGAGCCGTGCAGCGTAGTGTTCTCGTGGCTCACTCCGTGAGCCTTGTGCCGCTGACGATGGCGGTCCGCTGCGAATTCGATTCAGCCCAGACAACCGGTTAACACCATGCGTGCCGTATCCCGATTTGTAGTGGTCTTGGTCTGCACCATGGCGCTGTTGCCGTGTGTTGCTCAAGCTGCCCGCTCCTACGAACCCTCCTTCGCCTACGAGCGCGATCACCAAAGCATCGTGGTCGCACCCGACGGCAGCTACCGCCTTACTCAGGATCGGATCGTGCGCATCCAGACCGCGGCCGGCATCGATTCCGAGGGCATCGCGAACGTCTATTACAACGCCGACCGGCAGGAGGTCGAATCTATCCAGGCCTGGACCATTCAGCCCGATGGCACGCAGATCGAGGTGTCGAAGGATGCGATCCATACTCGCGACGACTCCGAAGGCGAGGGCGCCACGAACATCAGCGATGCAAAGCGCAAGCTCATCATCTTCCCCAAGGTGCAGGTCGGCAGCCGTCTGCGTTTCATCGTGACGATCAACTGCCACACCGCTCAGTTCCCGGGGCACTTCCTGAAAGGCTTCATCTTTGTGCGTGCCTTTGCCGAGGAAGACTTCCGCGTCGATATCGATCTGCCTGCTGACAAGCCGCTCTACACCGAGCTGCGCGGAGCGAAGGGTGAACTGCTCGAGACCCGCGATGGACGCAGCCGCTATCGCTTCACCTATCGGCGCACCAGCGCCAACAACCCCGATCCCGAGAGCGTGGATGAGACCGATGTCGCCGATCTCCTGCGCCTGTCCACCGTCCCCGACCCGATTGCTTACGGGCGGCTCTATCAGGCAAGCGCCCGTCCCATGGCAGCGGTAACCGATGCCGTGCGCACCAAGGCGATAGAGATCACCCGCAACAGTGCCGATGCAAGATCAAAGGTACGCGCCCTGCATCACTGGGTGGCTTCGAACATCCGCTACATCTCGGTGGCACTGGCTGATGGCGCCCTCGTGCCCCGGTCAGCCGACTCTGTGCTCAAGAACCTCTATGGCGACTGCAAGGACCATGTGGTGCTGCTCGAAGCCATGTTGGATGCGGTGGGCATTGGCAGCAGCCCGGCGCTGATCAACTCGGGCAGGGCTTACAAGATCTCCACGATCGGGATCGGCGGGCCGATTAACCATGTGATCACCTATGTGCCGCAACTCGATCTGTACATCGACTCGACCGATCCGCATTCGCCCTTTGGCACGATTCCCTTCGATGACATGGATAAGCCGGTGATTCTGACCGCGCTCGAGAAAGTCGCTCGCACGCCAGTTCTCTCTGCTGCGGACCATTCGAGTACCACCCGCATCAAGCTCTCGGTGCGTGCTGATGGAAGCATCGAAGGCAAGTCGGAGTCGGATCAGCGCGGAATCATGCAGTCGCGATCACGCTCTGCCCGGTCGGCCGCGCTCGGCTACTCGGAAGAATTCGTGGTGAAACGCCTGCTCGACCGATTCGGTGAGACCGGCACAGGCTCGATCGAGCACTCCGATCCGGATGATCTGAACGAGCCTTTCGTTCTGTCGTCCACCTTCGTGCTCGATCCGATCGCCAACGTTCCCGGGCCCGCGGCCATGACGATTCCAGTAGGTCTTGCCTCCGGCAAGCTGAGGAGCATCGTCACCGACAAGCCGCAGGAAAGCTTCACAGGCCCCTATGTCTGCGAGTCGGGGACAGTCCGCGAGTTCTACACCCTGCGGTTTGCACCGAACATCCGCATCCAGAGCATTCCTCGCTCGATGCGGCACAGGGATGAGGCTATCGATTACCGCGCCGAGTATCTGCGCTCGGGGCAGACCGTGACGGTGTCGCGCGAGCTTGCGGTGCAGTTTGCAGGCTCGGTCTGCGGGGAAGGTGACCTGATGCGCTGGAAGGCGTTCTTTACGAAGCTGCAAAAGGATTTGAGGTCGCAGGTGGTTTATCAGTGACGATGGCCCTTAACCCTGAGAGGTGAAGCCTATGGGACTGAGCAGGTTCAGTGAAAAGCAAATGGTCGCGATCCTGAGGCGGTGCCGTGACCGAGGTTGAGCAGAGCTTTGAGCAAGCGACCAACGCAGGTCAGTCTGAACCGCCCCGGGTTTTGAGGAGGCTCCAACTCTTGAGAAGATGGTGAACCGCCCCGGGTTTTGAGGAGGCTCCTACTCTTGAGAAGATGGAGCCATGAACAAGACGAAGAAGTTCTCACCTGAGGTTCGCGAGCGCGCGGTGCGCCTGGTGCAGGAACACCGTGGGGAGTACCCCTCGCTGTGGGCGGCGGTCGAGTCGATTGCGCCCAAGATCGGATGTGTGCCGCAAACGCTGCTCGATTGGGTCAAACGCCAGGAGATCGACAGTGGGGTGCGCGAAGGCGTCACCACGGCCGAGGCGCAGCGGGTCAAGGATCTGGAGCGCGAGGTCAAGGAGCTGCGCCGAGCCAACGAGATCCTGAAGCTGGCTAGCGCGTTTTTCGCCCAGGCGGAGCTCGACCGCCGGCTGAAGTGACCAAGGCCTTCGTTGATGAACACCGCAGCCGATTCGGGGTCGAGCCGATCTGCAAGGTTTTGCAGTTCGCCCCGTCGGCCTACCGACGTCATGCAGCGCGCCAGCGTGACGGCTCGCGAGTCTGCGCTCGTGCGCAACGGGATGCTCAGCTGATGCCGCAGATCGAGCGCGTGTGGAACGCCAACATGCAGGTCTACGGTGCAGATAAGGTCTGGATGCAGATGAACCGCGAAGGCACCCGCGTGGCCCGTTGCACCATTGAGCGTCTGATGGGCCGCATGGGCTTGCACGGCGCGGTTCGGGGCAAGAAGGTACGAACGACGATTCCCGATGCCAATGCAGCCTGCCCGCTGGATCACGTGAAACGCCAGTTCAAGGCCGACCGCCCGAACAAGCTCTGGGTGTCGGACTTCACCTATGTCTCGACCTGGCAGGGCTGGCTGTACGTGGCCTTCGTGATCGATGTCTACGCTCGACGCATCGTGGGCTGGCGCGTCAGCAAGACCATGCGCACTGACTTCGTCCTCGATGCTCTCGAGCAAGCCCTGTACGACCGACAGCCCGACCGCGATGCACTGATCCACCACTCGGACCGCGGCTCGCAATACGTCAGCATTCGGTACACCGAGCGACTGGCCGAGGCGGGCATCGAGCCTTCGGTCGGCAGCCGTGGCGACAGTTACGACAACGCGCTAGCCGAGACCATCAACGGGTTGTACAAGACCGAGCTGATTCATCGTCGGGCGCCATGGAAATCACGGGAAGCCGTGGAGCTGGCAACCCTGACCTGGGTGTCCTGGTTCAACCACCATCGACTGATGCAACCGCTGGGCTATCTCCCGCCGGCCGAGTACGAGGCAAACTACTACCGTCAGCAGACCGCGCAAGCGGTCCCGCAGACATGAGCACTTAACCCAACCAGCCTCCTCGAAAGCCGGGGCGCTTCAAACCACTCCGTGATGTCGAAGTGCAGCACATGTTCCTCGCCGTCATTCGTTCGGATGCGAACTGATTCGAATCGTCGCTCTCCGTTTCCGTAGACCAAACTCATCACCAAGGTCCATTCATCTGGCGCCTGTCCGAATCGCTCGGTGAGCCAGGCCTGTTGAGTAATCTGTCCAAAGGTGCGCCGGTTTGCATGAATGATCACCGGCGAATCTTTTGATCCATCACCGTCCGATGTCCAGGCACCGATTGCCTTCATGTCCGCGAGGCTCGGGGTGCTTCGTCGCGTGAAGACTTTGAGGCTCATGACACGCAGCGCCTCATCGATGCGCTTTGCTTCTCGACGCTTGTTTAACCAGGGGCTGACGATTGGGAGCATCGATTGCAGGGCCGCGTCGATGATCAGACCAATCTGTGCGGCTCGGCCAGACGCAAGCCTCGAGCGGCCATCACACCGATGATCTCCTGGACCTGAACAATCCCAAGACTGCTGCGACGCGAAAGCGTCTGCTCGGTGTGGCGCAGCAAGTCTCCGACGTAAAGGATGTTGTCGGTCCTCAAACAACTGGCCGTGCGAAGTGTCAGGCCCAACACTTCGATTGGCTCGATGGCGAGTCGCTCGTGGTTGGTCAGCGCAGGTCGGGCGGCTTGGCCGATTGCCTGCTGCGCAAGCGCCGCGGCCAGTGAGCGCTCAAGCTCTTTGAGCTCCGATTGCCGTAGCTGGATCTGCTGGCGCAGGGCCAGGATGTCGGTTTGCAGGGCTTTGTCAGGGTCGGGTTTCATCAAGGGCCTCTTGCGCATTGTTTCGATCGACTGTCGTGTCAGGGCAGCGTGATGCGCTTCGGTACAAGCGATTCGATGCGGATGAACCCGTCGCCCAGTTGACCCTGGTCGTTGTAGCCCCAGGTCCAGACTGAGCCATCGGTTTTGATTGCAACCGCGTGCAACGCACCTGCTGCAACCGTTGCGTAGCCAGTGCCAATCAGTTTTGGTACGAGGCTATTTGATATCCCACCATCACCGAGTGGTTGTTGTCCCCAGGCCCACAGGCTGCCATCGGCTTTAATTGCAAAGGTTCGATCCCCGTCGGCGGAAACAGCCTTGTATCCGCTACCGATGTACTGCGGTGTCAGAGCTGTTGTCGTTGTGCCGTTGCCCAACTGGCCTGATCGGTTCAGGCCCCAGGCCCAAAGCGTGCCGTCAGACTTGATGCCGACCGAGTGATAGGGCCCAGCGGCAATCTCAACAAAGCCCGAGCTGACCTGGGTGGGCAGGTAGCGGTTCTGATTGCCGCCGTCACCGACTTCGCCGTCATAGCCATAGCCCCAGGCCCACAGCGTGCCGTCGGACTTGATGCCCAGGGTGTGCATATACCCTGCTGCGATTTTGACGAAGCCGGAAGCAATTGGCTTCGGTAACAGGCGGTTGGTTCCGGTGCCGTCACCCAACGAGCCCTGGCTGTTGTCGCCCCAGGCCAGTACGTTGCCGTCTGCTTTGAGTCCAACTGTGTAGAAGCTGCCTGATGCAGCACTCGCGTAAGAAGCAGCAGTCTGTGTGAGGATCGGACTTGCGATGATCGTATAGGCGCTGGGGTTGCTGCCGTCACCGAACGAGCCGCTGCCATTGCGTCCCCAAGTCCGGACGCTGCCATCTGTTTTGCCCGCGGTAGTCGTCTGCTGCCCGGGGGCGACCCACACAAAGCCTGTGCCGATTTGGGTGGGCTGGGTGACATCAACCTGCGTGCCAGTACCAAGCTGGCCATAGAAGTTGTAGCCCCATGCCCAAAGGCTGCCATCGGCTTTCAAGACGAAGGTTGAGGATCCCTTAACGGCCAGTGAGACCACCGGAATCGTCCCGCCCGCTGTGATCACCACATTGGCAATGCTTGAGAGCTTTCCGTTCGACACCATCAGCATCGCCTGATAGGTGCCGGGGATGTCTGCAGTAAAGCTTGCGATCGAGCCTGAGGCATTGCTGAGCACCGCTGTGCTGCTCAGCGGCTTTGTCAGAAGCGTCCAGGAATAGCTCAGGGGCAGGGCGGGCGAATTGGTATCGTAGCTGCTCTGGCCGTTGAGCGTCACCACGCTGCCTGCAGAGACACTTTGCGTGTTGCCGGCCACAGCCACAGGGGCTGTGTAGATAATCGGGTTGACTGTGATCACGACAGGTGCGCTCACAACGCCGCCTGTGCCGGTGGCTCGAATGACGGTGCCACCCTGTGCGACAGCGGTGACCCGTCCACCGGTGACCATGGCCACAGCGGTCGCATCCGACGCCCAGGCAGCCGCTGAGGTCACATCAGCCGTACTGCCATCGGAATAGGTACCGATCGCTTGTAGTTGCTGCGTGCCGCCCACGTTGAGTGAGGCCGACTTGGGCGAGACCGCAATCGACGTCAGCTGAGCGGGCATGCCGGTGAGGTTGGTTTTGGCAATCAGCTTGCCAAGCGATGCGCTGATCGATGTGGTGCCAGCTGCGAGCACCGCGGCAAGACCACTGCGGCTGTTGATGCTGGCAACCGAGGGTGAGCTCGAGGCCCAGATTGCCTGCGCGGTGATGTCAGCCGATGAGCCATCGGTGAAGGTGCCGATCGCTACGAACTGCTGCTTGGCGGAGATCTGAGCCTGGGGATTGGCAGGCGCAATATCGATTGCGGCAAGGCCCTTCACAAAAGTGACCCTGGCGATGCGGCTTGCGCCGCTCATGACATAGACGGTGAGCGCGCCATCGGGCAGGGCGCCTGCTGGCGGCTGTACACCCAGCACATCGCCCTTCTTCAGAAACACCGACCCCGAGACCACAGCGCCGTTGACAACCAATCGCCCCGAGGTCGCCGAGATACCGGTGGCGACATACGGGTCAATGACCGAGGCAGGCAGCGTCAGCACCGATGAGGCACTGGCATCGTTAACCTGAAACTTGAACTGTCCGAGCAGCCCATCCGAGTCCTGATCGACCCAGTTGGAGATATCGGCCGGCATGAAGTACGCATTGGTGGCGGCGTACTTGCGATTGAGGTTGTCAGCCACCTGCGTGGGGTTGATGGCTCGAGACGAGGCGGCAAGCGTTGCGAGCGTGGCCACGTTGCTGATCTTGCCGTCATCGGCCAAGTCGCTCTGGAAGTTGGCCATCAGCTGGGTCAGGTTGCCAGCGGTATTGCCAAAGGCAAAGATGCTAGAGACCGCTGCAAGCGCGCGTGCCCCATCGGTGCCGGCTGCAATATCGAGTGTGCCAAAGGCCGAGCCGATTGCGCCCTTGCGAATACCAAGCGCGGTGAGCACTTCGCCCTCGGCCTGCGTGCGCGCGGCGCTAAAGCTCAGGCCGGATTGTGTGATCAGCACCTGGATGCGCTGAAAGGCCAGCGTGGTCAACAGGTTCACATTCAGGCTCGAATCAGCCGACAGGTCGCTCAGTCCATAGAGCGTGATCTGCCCACTCGACACCACACCGCTTGATTCGTCGAAGTAGTAGCCGGCGGCCGCCACGCTCACGTACTGCGAGGTGAACTTGGCGTTCGGCTCGAAGGTGCCGAGATCCGAGCTGATCTGAAACGAATACTGCTTGCCGTTTGGCACAAGGCTCTTGGAGAGCTCCTGCACGGTGACCCCGGAGCCTTTGATGAGCGGGCCCTTCTGCGCCAGGCCAGCCGAGGCGGTGAACTCGGCAGCACCGAGGACAGCGATTTCGGTTTGGGCGGGGGTGGTCGTGGTAGCGGGGGTGGTGCTGCCGAGCAAAGGTGCCGGCGCCGGTGCGCTTACTGCAGGTGCGGCGACGGGTGTCGTCGTAGTACTTGCCTGTGGGGACGAGCCGGCAGAGTCAGAGCCGCCACTGCCGCCGCAGGCGACCAGGATCACGGCACAAGAGGCCAGAAGAACAGAACGAATCGTCGACAGCGGCGTCATCTTGCAGACCTCAATAAAGAACGAAAAAGGAGGGTTTCAGATCAGGGTTCGAATCAGGGACCAAAGAGATCGCGGCACTGTTGCCGGGCTTGAGCGTACCGATCGCGGTGTGCTTCGCAATGACCCGCACGGCCCCATCAATTAGGGCCCCCGCACGATGGGTGGGCTGTCCACGAACGTGCGCAGTGATGCCGGACAGGTTGATGCGTGCTTGGCTCAGGAGATGAGCCAAGGCCGGTCTCTAGGCGCTGATGCTCAGATCAGGAGCACGATGTCGCTGTACTGCGTCAGCACAGCGTCGACCGTGACGAGCCTGAGCGGCTCGGCCAACGCCTGAGAAATCAGCAGCCGGTCAAAGGGGTCGTTGTGGTGGAGCGCGAGGCGCGCAACACCGGCGGCATGCACAGTGCTGACTGGCAGCTCGACAAAACCGCTGGTGTTGATCGCCGCAGCCAGTTCGCTGGGGTCCGCCTTAATCTTGCCCAAGCGGGCCTTGATGGCGATCTCCCATATCGAGGCCGCCGAAACAAAGACCTCATCGGCATCTTCGATGAGGCGTCGTGCAGCCGGCTTGAGCAGACGCGACCCTGCCACCGCCCACAAAAAGACGTGGGTGTCCAGAAGGAGTCGCATCAGCCTTGCTCGAAGCCCGAAAGGACCTCGTCGGGCAAAGGCGCATCGAAGTCTGCCGGGATCGTCAGTTTGCCCTTGAGCACACCAAACTTGACTTGGCGCTTCGACGTCTCAAGGCGTGTGATTCGTACCAGTGGTTTCCCGTTTCGGCAGACCACGACGTCCTCTCCCGATGCGGCCCTGTCGACCAACTGGGACAACCGGGTCTTGGCATCGTAAATGTTGACGTTTTTCATCAGGGCTTTCTAACTCATAGTTGACCAAGTCTAGTCTAGCATTTACCGGCTGCAAGAACCTGTCAGTAAGACAAAGTGCCAGATTGCCTTTTGACGCCTGCAGCGCGAACCATGCGCAGTAATGCGTCGGGGTGCGTGGGCAACGTACTTTCATGACAGTTGAACAATACAGTAACACTGTATAATATACCTGGCATGAACCAATCAAAAACCTTTTCTTTGGATGAGATCTCGGTGCTGGCCGAGCTGCCCCGACGCACCGTTCGCTACTACATCCAGTGCGGTCTTATCGATCGCCCGCAGGGCATCGGCAAGGGCGCCTTCTATAGCGAGCGACATGTCGAGCAGCTTCTGCTGGTGCGCAAATGGCAGCTCGCAGGGCTGTCGCTTGAGCGCATCGGTGAGTTGCTCAAGCAACCCGACGATGGCCATTTGCCGCCGACGCCCAGGCGGGCCGGAACGGTCGAGGTCTGGAGCCATCTGGTGGTTGCCGACGGTATCGAGCTCACGTTGGAGCCGGGTCGTGCAGGCCTGACGCCAGAGCAGGTTCGGGCGTTTTTTCGCGCGGTCTCACAGGCCTATGCGCAAATTTACAAAAGCGAGAACAAAGAATGAAAGCACTTGCATCAGCACTTTGCGGCGTAGGGAACGAGCGGGTCGCGCTGTGCGACGTCGCGGTCAACGCGGTCCTGAAGGATCTGCTTGCCGAAGTCACGGTGGCGCAGACCTACCGCAATGAGGAGAGCGTCAATATCGAGGCGGTCTATACCTTTCCGCTGCCCCTGGATGCGGTGCTGCTTGAGCTCGAAGTCGAGATTGGCGGGCGGGTGCTCAAAGGCGTGGTCGTTGAAAAGTCCGCCGCTGAAAAAGACTTTGAAGAAGCGATCGAAGCGGGCGACTCGGCGGTGATGCTCGAAGAACTCGAGCCGGGCCTGTACACCATGAACGTTGGCAACCTTTTGGCCAACGAGACCGCAAAGATCACCTTTCGCTACGCAATCCTTTACCGGTGGGCGGGCGATCGCCTGAGACTTTCGCTACCGACAACGATTGCACCGCGATATGGCGACTCACCGCATCAGCCACATCAGGCTCCAGACGCGTCACTCACCGTTGAAAACCAGTTCTCGTTGAGTGTCGAGATCTTCGGGGCGCTTCGGGATGCCCAGTTCGTGTGCCCCTCGCATGCGATCGAGATGGCGAGATCCGCGGACAGGCTTGTGCTGTCATTGAAGCAGCCCAAGGCCGTCATGGACCGTGACTACATTTTGAATGTCAGGGCCTCACAAGTGCGCCGCAGCTTTGCGCTCACCGGTACCGATGGTGAGGGTATGGCGGTTGTTGCAAGTTTTCAGCCGTTCTTTCCTGGGTTGCAGCAGCCTCGCGCATTGAACCTGGCGATCGTCGTCGACTGCTCCGGCTCGATGCAGGGCGACTCGATGGCGCAGGCCAAGCAGGCGCTCGAGGGCATCCTTGATGGGCTGCAGTCTCATGATCGTGTCACCTTGATTGCCTTTGGCAACACGACCAAGGTGTTTTCCGAGCGTCCGCTCGCGTGCAATGAAAGCAACCTTGCGAAGGCCCGTGCGTTTGCCAAATCACTCGATGCCGATATGGGTGGCACAGAGATCGGCATTGCGCTGAGTAAAGCCTATTCGGTGCTCGGTCACGGCGAGGTGGGTGACATCTTTCTGATCACCGATGGTGAATTCTCCGACTGGCGACCGGTCGTCGACGAGGCAAAAAAGGCGAGCCACCGGATCTTTACGGTCGGTGTAGGCAGCGCTGTCTCGGAGGCATTCGTGCGTGAGCTCGCAACCAGTACTGCGGGGGAATGCGAACTTGTATCGCCTCGCGAAGGCATGGCCGAGCGGGTTGTGCGTCACTTCGAGCGCATGCGCGCACCTCGCGCCAAGCGAGTCTCGGTTCGCTGGCCAGAGGGCGCAGAAAACATCACTCCGTCCACCATCGGAGCCGTCTTTGAGGGTGACACGGTGGTCGCCTGCGCGCGTTTTGATCGACGCACGATGCAGGGCGCGGCGATCCTTGAAGTTGAGACCGACAGGGGCGAGGTCATGCAGCAGCAGTTGGCATTCGGGCCGGCGCCACTGACAGATTCGCCGGATGGCGTCACCACCGTTGCGCGTGTGGTTGCTTCAACCCGGTTGAAGGCGCTTGACCCTGTTGAAGGTCTCCAGGTTGCGCTCCGCTATCGTCTGGTGAGTCCGTGGACCAACTGGCTGGTGATCGCTACGCGAACCGAAGAGGAAAAAGCTCAGGACATCCCGGCCTTGCGCAAGGTGCCGCAAACGCTTGCGGCCGGATGGGGTGGCGTTGGTAGCGACTCAATGGTGCTCAGCCTCAACGTGATGGAGTTCCCAAGCGCGATGTACTCGCGCAGTGCAGCCTATTCGGCCATGGAAGACTTCGAGAGATCTGATATCGAGCCCCCGCTGCATGCCTTGCCTCTGAATTTGCCGCAGCCTTACCGTCTACTGCTCGAACTCATCGATGCAGATGCCTCCAGGCTTGACGTTGCCGGCGCACTCGATCTGCTCACGCAGTCAGGTCTTTCAGCTGAATTCGACGACCTGGTCCGGCACGCAGACTATTTTGGCCTGAGTATCGACATGGTTGCCGCGTTCGTTGTCGTCGGACTTTTGCGCGGGCAGCTGGATAAATTCCTGTCCAACGAGGCGCAAGGGGCGTTGGCATCGCTTCAGGACCGCACCAAAGAGGCGAGCGAAGTGCTTAGGCTACTGGGACGCCATGGCCTCGCCCTTAGAGGCCTTGCTCAGCAAGCGGCAGCGCGCGAGCTGTTTCGACAGCAGTCTGACTACGACACTCTGGAGCGCATCGGACGGCTTCCGGAGTTCCTCGAACACCTCGAGGATGCGTTGCGAAGATCTGATAAGCACCGACAGCAGCCCTGACCGAGTCGCTCTAACCGCACCGCGAAGAACTGAAGGCAAGTCGTACAACTGAGGAAAATGTGGCGACTTCACTTATTTCGCAACTTAGGCAATTCGGCGAATCGCAGCTGCCGATGTTTAACTTCAGTTTGCCCTGCCTTGTGATGCAGCTCAGCCCTGGGAATTCAGGCGCCCGAAGAAACAGGTGATGACAGCTTCGCTTGATGCGAAGCCTGGATAATGTATATTCTTACCTAACGTCGATCGATAATCATGAGGTAAGGAAATGGCCGCCACCGCCACGCTGTCGAGCAAGTTCCAGATTTCGATTCCCAAGGCCATTCGGGAGGAAGCGCACTGGAGCGCTGGCCAGGAGTTCGTGTTCATTCCCAAGGGCAAGGGTGTTCTGGTCATGCCGGTGCCGGAGCTCAGTGACCTGGCCGGCATCGCCAAAGGTGCACGCAAGGAGGGCTATCGCGATCGCAAGGACCGCTACTGATGGCGGCGCAGATACGTGTTGTCGATACCTCAGCCTGGATCGAGTGGCTGACGGGCAGTCCGCTCGGCAAGAAGCTGGGCAAGGAGTTCCCCGACAAGCCTAATTGCGTCGTGCCGACTATCGTGCAGCTTGAGCTGTCGAAGTGGCTGGTGCGGGAACTTGGCGAGGAGCAGGCTGATCAGGTCATCGCCTATACGCAGAAGTGCCGGGTCGTGCCACTCGACACCACGATTGCGCTGCTGGCTGCCGACCTGCATCGGCAGTACAAGTTGGCAACCGCCGATGCGATCGTTTATGCGACGGCACACAAGCATGGCGCCGAGCTGCTGACCTGCGACGAACACTTCAAAGGTCTGGCTGGCGCGGTGCTGTTTTCGAAGGCGGAGCGGGTCTGAGCCGTTGTCGGTCTTGGCGTTGAGAGCCCTGGCGGACGGTGCACCCAGGCCTCTGATGAACCGCTCCGGGTATCAAGGCGGATGCTCGGGTTAAGTGCCCATGCGTGCAGGACCGCTTGCGCCGTCCAAGGTCGTTGCCGTTAGCCATGGCTTAGTTCGATAAAAGGCCTTCGGAGGCAAAAAAGTCATGAATTACGACATCATCGGCGACGTGCATGGCCATGCCGACAAGCTCGAGGCGCTGCTTCAAAAACTCGGCTATCAGCATCGCGCCGGTGCCTGGCGAAAGGCTGGCCACACCGCCGTTTTCGTCGGCGATCTGATCGATGGCGGGCCCGGTCAACTGCGCACGCTCGAACTGGTGCGCGCCATGGTCGAGCAGCAGTGCGCACTCGTCACGATGGGCAATCACGAGTTCAATGCGATTGCTTATGCGACGCCAGATCCTCATCGCGGCGGTGGCTATTACCTTCGACCTCATATCCAGAATCACAACATGCAGCACAAGGCCTTCCTCGCTGAGGTCGGGCATCGCTCGGCCAGGCACACTGAATGGATTGATTGGTTTCGCACTATCCCGCTATGGCTCGAGCTTGACGGTGTTCGCATCGTGCATGCCTGCTGGCATGAGCCAAGCATCGAGGCGATCCGAAAAAGCCTCGGTGGAGGCAATCAGCTCACCGACGAATTTCTGGCGAATGCACACAAGCTCAACGATCAGCCGCGCTGCCCGGCGGTGCATGACGCGGTTGAAACGCTGCTCAAGGGTCTTGAAGTTGATCTGCCGGGCGGGAAATCATTCATCGACGCGCACAACATTCGCCGCAATCGCACGCGAGTGCGCTGGTGGCATGAAGGTCCGCCCAGGCTCCGCGATGTGGCGCTTGGCCCTGGCTCACAGCTTGATCAGGTGCGTGACGTGCGCCTGTCTGACGACGCGATCCCCGGCTACTCGCACGAGCATCCGGTCTTTTGCGGGCACTACTGGTTAAGCGGCACGCCCGATCGCCAGACCGCGAAAGTCGCCTGCGTTGATTACAGTGCAGGTAAGAGGGGGCCGCTGGTGGCGTATCGCTTTGAGGGTGAGCGCGAGTTGAGCGCTTCGTCCTTCGTGTCGTCGAACGACTAACGAAGTTCCGGAACCTGACCAAGGCATTTTCATGACTCTACCGATCGACTATCGCTGCAGGCGGCCATCTGTCCGCTAAGCCCGGCATCTTGAACTTGCCGTATTATTGACAACTATTGATAATTAACGCGACTATCTGAGCGATGAGTACCAACACCATGAGTTTTGCGTTGCCCGAGGCCATGCGCGCCTACGTCGACCAGCGAGTGCGCTCCGGACAGTATGGCAACACCAGCGAATACCTGCGTGAACTGATCCGGCGCGATCAGGAAGAGCAGGCCAAAAAGCGCCTGCGCGAGCTGATCGAAGAGGGACTGAAATCCGGCCCTGGCCAAGTGCTCACGCCCCAGCGCATCGCACAGTTGAAGAAGCAGGCGCTGGGTAAGCAGCGTTGAAGCGCGCGCATCTGCGCCCTCAGGCTCAGGCAGATCTGGTTGACGCAACGAGGCACTACGCAGCGCAAGGCAGCGTTGAGCTCGCAGAGCGCATGTTCGACGCGGCCATCGCGGCGCTCGAAACCATTGAGCGCATGCCGGCGATGGGCTCCCCGCGAATGGGGCAATTGTGCGAACTGCCTGGCTTGCGTTCCTGGCGAGTGACCGGCTTTCCGATGCAGTGGCCCTACTTCGAGGCCGACGGTCACCTCGATGTCGTCCGCCTGCTCGGTGACCGACAGGACATCGTCGCCATCCTCAGCGCAGATGAGTAATCCTTCCGCTGGTGGCTTATCGCTTTGAGGGTGAGCGCGAGGTAAGCGCATCGTTCTTCGTGTCGACGCACCCCTGAACCATCCGGCCCCGGATGGCTTCGATCGCACTTGGATTGTCTATCGGGAAGTGTCGCCGCTCCCAGGCCTCGACCAGCGTCCCGAGCAATTCGAGATGGTCGCCTTCGGGTGTGTTGGGTGCCGGGTCCAAGTCGACAAGCCGGGAGACGATCTTCAGCGCTGACCGGTAATCTTTCTGGGTTTTGATCGGTTTGATTTCCATCGCTCACATCTCCACGCTTGCTGCGTCGACCTTGTCATAGTCGGCATGGGTACCGACAAATTTCACATAGACCCAACCCGTTCGGTACGCCACCGCCACAATCAGCCGGTAGTGGTTCCCTCCGATATTGAAAACGACTCTTCCGTCTCCGATGAAATCGGCGCTCCTGTACCCGGTGTTTCCGAACGGGATGATCAATTCCCGTTGCGCCGGGTGCTGCGCTGCCGCTCTGATCGCGTCACTCGCGGACTGAGCGCGGGCAATATCTTCGCTTGTCTCGCAACCCTCGAGCAAGAAGTCAAACAAGCGTTCGAGATCAGCTTCAGCCGCCGGCGACAACTCGGCGACAAAGCTTATCGACCAAGTTTCTTGCGCTTGGCGTCAAGTTTGGATTGAAGTCGCTCGAGGACTGACTCAATCGGCACTGAGTCGCCTTTCCGGTGGTATTCCTGCGATGCCGCTTGGGCCCGCTCATGAAAATCAGTCTGTATCCGCCGAAATGCGTTGGCATTTCGCACTGTCGCTTCGACGAAGTCGGTCAGTGTTTCGCCAGGATGGAGCACGGACTCAAGCTCGGCGCGCAAGGCTGGTTCGACGCGGATTTCAGGAATGACTGAGGATTTCATCTGGCGAGCGTATTGCGCTTGAGTCAGGTATTCAATGGACGGCTGCGCAATCGGGCACGACAGACATCATTCCGACGACGCAGACACCACGAAGGGGTTCAAGACCTTCGCACCGGTGCCTGCGAAGTCGGCCGTATTGCGCGTCACGACGGTCAGATCGTGAAGAAGCGCGGTGGCCGCAATCTGCTTGTCCAAGGTGTGCTCGGGGTTCGGGACTCGTAGCCGCCCCCACACTTGCGCCGCGTCGGCATCGAAGGCGAGGACTTTATCCGCGTAGTGCTCGAGCATGGCGGATAACCAGTCCTCCAATAATCTCGATTGCTCTGTGTCACCGCGCAGCCGAATCAGTTCGACGCCGCGCCGCAGCTCGCCGACCGTGACGGCCGACAGATAGACCGGGTCGCCGGCGGCGGCAACGCGATTGAAAAAGTCGATGACACCAGGGTTTGCTCGGGACTTCTTGCGAGCTTCGCTGATGACGTTGGTGTCAATCAAATACACCGGGTGCTCTCTCAGAATCGACTCGCTGGAAGTCAGCGTCAGTGCCCACGTCGGGCATCGACGCCAGCAACTCCGCCAAAGCGCGCTTGCGTGGCCGCGCAAGCGCCTCAGCGAGGATCTCCCGATGCTCTGCCTCAGCGCTTCGGCCGTGCGCACCGGCACGCTCTTTGAGCGCCCTGACAAGCACTTCATCGACACCGCGAACGAGTAGGTCTGGCATGTTGGTACCTCCGATCGAAATGATATCATTGATATCAAAGAAGGATGATGTCCGTTGACCCTGAAGAAGCTCAAACCGACGTCACAGGTAGGCGTTCAGCGACGCCTCGATGGGCGCGGCGACGTCGGGCGGGCTGTCGGTCTTGCAGGCCATGGGTGCCTCCTGGTCAGGCGGGCCTTCAATCCTCGAAGGGCAGGCCCACGTAGTTTTCGGCCAGCGCCGTCGACGCCGCCTTGGACCCCACCAGATAGCCGAGCTCGGCCTCCTGGATGCGCTGGTCGAAATCGCCAGTGCCCGGGAAGCGGTGCATCAGGGTGGTCATCCACCACGAAAATCTGACGGTCTTCCAGACGCGCCGCAGGCAGCGCTCGGAATAGGCGTCGAGGCCGGTTTCGTCGCCGGTGCGGTAGCGCGAGATCAGCGCGCGCGCCAGGCTGCGCACGTCGGCCACCGCGAGGTTCAGGCCCTTGGCGCCGGTGGGCGGCACGATGTGCGCTGCATCGCCCGCCAGGAACAGGCGCCCGAAGCGCATCGGCTCGGCCACGAAGCTGCGCAGCGGCGCGATGCTCTTTTCGATCGACGGGCCGGTCACGAGCCGTGCGGCGGCTGCCTCGTCGAGCCGGCTGCGCAGCTCGTCGAAGAAACGCTCGTCGGACCAGTTCTCGACGCGTTCGTCGAGCGCGCACTGCAGGTAGTAGCGGCTGCGGCTGCGCGAGCGCATGCTGCACAGTGCGAAGCCGCGCGGATGGTTGGCGTAGATCAGCTCGTCGGAAACCGGTGGCGTGTCGCTGAGCACGCCCAACCAGCCGAACGGGTACACGCGCTCGAAGGTGCGCAGCGCGCCCGCCGGTACGCTGGCGCGCGACACGCCGTGAAACCCGTCGCAGCCGGCGATGTAGTCGCAGCGCACCTCGTGGGTGCGCTCGCCCTCGCGCCAGCGCACCACCGGCGAGCTGCCCTCGAAGCCGTGCAGGCTCACGTCGGCCGCCTCGTAGACGGTGCGCAGCCCCGCCGCCGCGCGCGCTTGCATCAGGTCGCGCGTGACCTCGGTCTGGCCGTAGACGGTTACCCGCCTGCCGGTCAGCGCAGCGAGGTCGATGCGGTGCCGCTCGCCGTCGAAGGCGAGTTCGATCCCTTCGTGTGGCAGGCCCTCGGCGAGCAGGCGCTGCCCGACGCCGGCTTCGCCGAGCACCTCGACCGAGCCCTGCTCAAGCACGCCCGCGCGGATACGCCCGAGCACGTAGGCGGCGCTCTGGCGCTCGAGGACGAGCGCATCGACGCCGCCTCGGGCGAGCAGCTGGCCAAGCAGCAGCCCTGCGGGCCCCGCGCCGATGATTGCAACCTGGGTGCGCCGGCTGCCGGTGGTCTCGGACACTGCGCCCTCAGACGTCGAAGAACACCGTCTCCGCCTCGCCCTGCATGCGGATGTCGATGCGGTAGATGCTGCCGGCGGCCGCGGCGTCACGCCTGGCGATCAGGGTGGCGCGGCGCGCCTGGGGCACCTTGCCCAGCACCGGGTCGCGCGCGTTGATTTCGGTCTCGTCCTCGAAATAGATCCGGGTGTAGAGGTGGTTGAGCAGCCCGCGCATGGTCAGGATCAGATTGATGTGCGGCGCCTGCCCGTCGGGCGTGGCGCCCGGCTTGATGGTGCGAAACACGAATTCGCGGCCGGGCAGCGTGTCGGTGCCTGTGCGGCCGAAGCCGCGAAAACCGCTTGCCGCGACGTCGGCCGGGGTGGCCGGATAGCGGCCGTGCGCGTCGGCGTGCAGGATCTCGACCAGGGCATCGGATACCGGGTCGCCGTTGCCATCGCACACCTGCCCGCGCAGCTCGATCGGGGTGCCTGGCGTGCGCGCCTCGGCAAGCTCGGCGCCGAACAGACTGCGCCATGCGTAGCCGTATTGCGCCGGTACCAGACCGTAGGCGAAGAAGGGCCCGATGGTCTGTGACGGTGTCTGGCCCGGGGGCGGGGGGGCGCTCATCGGGGCGTCTCCATCGGGGTCTCGAGCGGGCCGCGCAGCACGATGTCGAAGACGTAGCCGAGCGCGTAACCCTGCTCGGTCACGCCGATGTCGAAGCGCGAGACCAGCCGCTCGCGCGCGTCTTCGCGGATGCTCTGGTAGATCGGGTCGAGCGCAAGCAGGGGGTCGCCGGGGAAGTACATCTGGGTGACCAGACGGCTGGCGAAGTGCTCGCCGAAGAGCGAGAAGTGGATGTGCGCCGGGCGCCAGGCGTTGGGGTGGTTGCCCCAGGGGTAGGCCCCCGGTTTGAGGGTGAGGAAGCGGTAGCGGCCCTCGGCGTCGGTGAGGGTGCGGCCGGCACCCAGGAAATTGGGATCGAGCGGCGCGTCGTGCTGATCGGCGCGGTGCACGTAGCGGCCGGCCGAGTTGCACTGCCACAGCTCGACCAGCGTGTGGCGTACCGGCCGGCCCCGCTCGTCGGTGACCCGGCCGGTGACGACGATACGCTCGCCCAGCGGCGCACCGTTGCTGACGGCGTTGCGAGTGAGATCGTGGTCGAGTGCACCGATGTCGTCGTGGCCGTAGACCGGCTGGGTGAGCTCGGACAGCGAGTGGGCGATGGGCAGCAGCGCACGGGTGGGCGAGCGCAGCGCGGTGGAACGGTAGGCCGGGTGCAGCCACGGCGGCTGGCTCGACCAGTCGCGCGCGTCAATGCGGGGCACGGTGGGCATCATGCGGAGGGGGGCGCAGGTGGCGTAGCAAATGAGTGTACGGCAATCGGGTCGCGCCAGTCGCGCAGCGCCCGGTCGATCATCGATCCGGCGTCGCCGAGTTGGGTTTGTGCATCGAACAGCCGCCTGCGTTCGGCCTCGGGCAGGGCGGCTGCCAGTCGGGCATCCTGCCGCGCTGCCTCGTCGATCGCCTGCGGCAGCGGGCAGCCGCGCCCGAGCGCATCGGCGCATAGGCGCTCCATCAGGGCCTTGGCGGCCGGCCGGCCCATCGCCTGAGCGAGCGCCATCGTGACGGCCTCGGCGTGCACGAAGCCGCCGGCACGCTGGAGGTTCTCGGCCATGGCCTGCGGGGCCACCTGCAGCCCGGCCGCGGCCTCGCCGATGGCCTCGGTGGCGCTGCCCGCGCACTCGAAGAGCGCGCCCAGCGTCCACCAGTCGGATTGCCAGTTGCCCAGCCCGCGCTCGTGCTCGCCGGCCTGCGACGCAAGCAGGGTGGCGGCAAGCCCGGGTGCGCGCAGCCCGGCCTGCACCGCCAGCATCGCGGACACTGGATTGCGCTTGTGCGGCATCGCCGACGAGCCGCCGCGCCCCTCGCCCGCAGGCTCGAAGGCCTCGGCCACTTCCGGCTGCATCAGCAGGGCGAGATCGCGGCCGATGCGCGCCATGTTGCCCGCAAGCAGCGCGAGTTCGGCGCCCAGCCGCGCGATGCGGTCGCGGGTGCCGTGCCAGCTGATGCCGGGGTCGGCCAGGCCGAGGTGGACCGCGAGCGCCGAGGCGATTGCATCGCCGCGGCCACCGAAGGCGCCGCGCACCCCGCTTGCGCCGCCCAGCTGTACCACCCGGGCCTGCGCCAGCGCCGCGGCAAGCGCGCCGCGCCCCCGCGCAAGCGGTGACAGCCAACACGCGGCCTTCCAGCCGAACGACACCGGTGTGGCCTGCTGCAGCAGCGTGCGGCCGGCCATCGCGGTGCCGCGATGCGTGTCGGCGAGGGCGGCGAGGGCATCGCCGGCCGGCGCAAGTTGCGCGAGCAGCGCCTCGCCGGCGGCCGATGCCGCCAGCACCAGCGCAGTGTCGAGGGCATCCTGGCTTGTGGCGCCGTAGTGCACCCAGCGGGCGGCTTGCGGGTCATCGCGAGCCACCCGCTCGGTGAGGGCCTGCACGAACGGAATGGCCAGCGTGCCTGCGCGTCTTGCGGCGGCGGCCAGGCGCTGCGGCGCGAAGGCATCGTCGGCTTCGGCGGCCGGCCGGGCCAGCGCGGCGCAGGTCTGCGCGATGCGGTGCGCCGCCTCGGCTGGCACCAGTCCGACCTCGGCTTGCGCGAGCGCGAGCGCAGCTTCGAAGCGGCCCATCGCGTGGATGAGCGCGGCATCGGCGAAGTGCCGCGATACCGGTGCGCTGGCGAACTGGCTGGCCAGCGTGGCCGGGAAGACGGGATCGGTCATGGCGACGGGCTCCTGCGGTTGCGGCGGCCCGATCCGTGGGCCGGGCCATAAAAGGCGTGGCGTTGGCGCAGATCCGAAAGATATCCCCAGATCGGGCCGAGCGCGGTATCCTCTCGGCCAAACCCCGCAGAGGAGAGGAGATCATGATGCCGTTCTCGTTCCGGATCGCCATGGCCGCGGCTGCCCTCGTGGCTGGCTCGGCCCAGGCCCAGACTATCACCCTGAAGGTCCACCACTTCCTGGGCCCGCAGTCGATCCAGCACACCACGATGCTCCAGACCTGGTGCAACAACATTGCGCGCGACTCTGCCAACCGCCTCAATTGCCAGATCTTCCCCGCGATGCAGCTCGGCGGCTCGCCGCCGCAACTGTTCGACCAGGCCCGCGACGGCGTGGCCGACGTGGTGTGGACGGTTGCCGGCTACTCGGCCAACCGCTTCGTGCGCAGCCAGGTGTTCGAGCTGCCTTTCATGATGACCAACGCCGGCGCCACCAGTCGCGCCGCCTGGGACTGGGTCCAGAAGTACGCGCTCGACGAGTACAAGGACGTCAAGCTGCTGGCGGTGCATGTGCACGGCCCGGGCGTGCTGTTCACCCGCAACAAGCCGATCAACCGCCTCGAGGATCTGCAGGGCATGAAGATGCGCGGGCCCACGGCCACGATCACCAAGATGCTGACCAACATGGGCGCCACCCCGGTGGGCATGCCGGTGCCGCAGGTCTCCGAGGCCCTGTCCAAGGGCGTGATCGACGGTGCCGTGATCCCTTACGAGGTCGCGCCCGGCCTGAAGGTCAACGAGCTCACGCGCTTTGCCTCCGAGACCCCCAAGGGCTCGCCTGCGCTCTACACCACCTTCTTCGTGGTGCCGATGAACAAGGCGCGCTACGACTCGCTGCCGCCCGACCTGAAGGCCGTCATCGACAAGAACTCCGGGCGTGAGCTGTCGGCGTTCCTGGGCAGCACCCAGGAGGGCAACGACGTGCCTGGCCGTAAGGCCTTCACCGAGACGCCTGGCTATACGATCACGCAGATCTCGCCGGCCGAGATCGAGCGCTGGAAGAAGGCCACTGACAACCTTGATGACGAGTGGGTGGCCGAGATGAACAAACGTGGCCTCAACGGCAAGACCATGATCGACGATGCCCGCGCGCTGATCCAGCAGTACAGCCGGTAGGAGCAGCCCTTCGGCCCGCGCCTCCGGGGCTTCCCGGTGTGCCGGGCTCACAGCAGACGCGGGAGACGGCATTGGCCGAACTGCTGATCACCGAATCGAAACAGCGCCACAGGGGCTACGGCCTTTTCCTCGACGGTGCCTGCAAGGCCCTGGCTGTGCTCGCCGGGGTCATGCTCGCGCTGATGGCTTTCATGTCGCTGTGGAGCATAGGCGGCAGGGCACTGGTCGGCAAGGCGCTGGTGGGCGATTACGAACTCGTGCAGTTCATGACGGGCGCGGCGGTGGCGATGTCGCTGCCCTATGCCAACTGGGTGGGCGCCCACGTGATCGTCGATTTCTTCACCGCGCGCGCTGCGGAGCGAACCAATACGCTGCTCGATGCGATCGCGCACTCGCTGATGGCCGTCTTCGCGCTGCTGCTGGCCTGGCGTCTGGCGCTGGGCCTGCTCGATCTGAGGGGCAATGCCGACGCATCGATGCTGCTCAACATCCCCACCTGGTGGGGCTACGTTCCGCTGGTGCCGTCCTTCTTCCTGCTGGGGCTCACCGCGCTCTACCAGGCGCATGCCAACCTGCGAAAGCTGCGCGCATGACCGGCATCGAATGGGGCGTCCTGATGTTCGGCGTGCTGCTGCTGCTGCTCGCGCTTCGCGTGCACATCGGCATCGCGATGCTGCTCGCTGGCTCGCTCGGCTACGTCATGGTGGCCGGCGTTGCGCCGCTGCTCAGTTTCTTCAAGACAGGCGCCTACGCGCGCTTCTCGGTCTACGACCTCTCGGTGGTGCCGCTGTTCCTGCTGATGGGGCAGCTCGCCACCCAGGGCGGGTTGTCGCGGGCGCTCTTCCAGGCGGGCAACGCCTTCATCGGTCACTGGCGCGGCGGCATGGCGATGGCCAGCGTGACGGCCTGCGCCGGTTTCGGCGCGATCTGCGGCTCGTCGCTGGCGACCGCCGCCACCATGGGTCAGGTGGCCCTGCCCGAGATGAAGGCGAGCCACTACTCGGGGCGCTTCGCCACTGCGACACTAGCCGCCGGCGGGACGCTGGGCATCCTGATTCCGCCCTCGGTGCCGCTGGTCATCTACGCGATCCTCGCCGAACAGAACATCGCCAAGCTCTTTCTGGCGGCCTTCATCCCAGGAATCTTGGCGGCCGTCGGCTACATGATCGTGATCTCGATCGTCGCGCGCATGAGCCCGGCCGATGCGCCCGCTGGCGTGCGCCACGACTGGAGCCAGCGGTTGCGCGCGCTGCTGGCCACCTGGCCGGTGCTGCTGATCTTTCTGGTGGTGATCGGTGGCATTTATGGCGGACTGTTCACGCCCACCGAGGCTGCCGCCATCGGCTGCGTGGCGACGGGCTTCGTGGCATGGCGCTCCGGCGGGCTCGACCGCAAGGGGTTCCTGGCTTGCATGTACGGCACGGCGGGCGCCACCGGCATGATCTTCCTGATCCTGCTGGGCGCCGACGTGCTCAACGTATTCCTCGCGCTCACCCAGATGAACACCGAGCTGGCGAAGTGGGTGATCGGCCTGCAACTGCCGCCGCTGCTCGTGATGGCCGTGATCATCTTCATCTACCTGGTGCTCGGCTGCATCATGGACAGCCTGTCGATGATCCTGCTGACCATCCCGGTCTTCTATCCGGTCGTGATGGGCCTGGACTTCGGCGGCATGGGGGCCGAGCCCAAGGCGATCTGGTTCGGGATCATCGTCCTGATGGTGGTCGAGATCGGTCTGATCACCCCGCCCGTGGGCATGAACGTGTTCGTGATCAACAGCCTGGCCCGTGACGTCCCGATGAAGGAAACCTTCAAGTTCGTGATGCCCTTCCTGGTCTCCGACCTGCTGCGCATCATCGCCATCGTGCTGTTCCCCGGCGTGGTGCTGTTCGTGTTCGATCTGCCCTGGGGCTAGGGCTGCGCGGCCGTTGCGGCCGCCTCGTTCCTGAGCCAGCCCACCGCGAACCAGGCGCGGGGCTGGCGATCGGCTTCGTTGCGGTAGTGCGCCATCGCCAGGATCAACAATCGTGCGACTGCCTTTTACTGCAGGGTGGTTCGATTTAGCGAAACAGGCCGTCTTTGTTTCGAACCCTCGGGCGTATCGAAGCGATGCGCGGCAGATGGCAATGAGTCGATGGGTCATCTCACGATCCAAGATCCCCGGCAGTAACTGCTTTAGCGGCCAGATCCGCGCAGGTTGATGTGCTGGGCGAACGGTTGCGACGGTGGTGCCGGTGCCTTGACGTACCCGGACACGAGGGCGATAGTCAAATTCCACAGCTCGCAGCCGGCTCTGTATTCAGGGTGTCAGGCGTTAGGCGAGTTCACCGATCACAGCGCAGAAGCAAGGGGCAGGCATGACGCAGGCAATAACACATGGCATGGTGTGCGCGGCACAACCGGAAGCTGCCGAGGCCGGGGCGGACGAGCTGCGCGCTGGTGGCAATGTGGTGGATGCAGCCATCGCCGCAGCCCTGGTGCAAACCGTGGTGGATCCGCAGATGTGCGGCATTGCCGGCATGGGCAATATGCAGATCTACATGCCGGGTCAGGGCATTCATACCAGCATCGATTTTCACGGTCGCGCGCCGCTGGCGGTCAGACCAGACATGTGGGCCGATCGCATTCTTCATGAGGCTCAGGATGGCTGGGGTTTCATCCTGAAAGACCGTGTCAATGAGATCGGCTATCAGGCGGTGACCACGCCGATGTCATTGCGGGCTTTCGACACCGCGTTGCGCCGGTTCGGCACCCGGTCATTGGCTGATGTGATGGCGCCGGCGGTTGACTATGCGCGTCAGGGTGTACTGGTTCGCCCGCATGTCAGCGAGTTCTGGAATCTTCCGCCGAGTGCGGGGCGCGACGCGAACATCGGCATCGTTACCAAGTACTCCGCCACCAGAAAGATCTATGTCAAGCCTGATGGGCGCGTGCTCGCCGTGGGCGATCTGTTGCGCAATCCCGATATGGCCAGCACGCTCGAGCGTATTGCCACGAATGGGGTGGACGACTTTTATCGTGGAGCGCTGGCTAAGGAGATCGTCGCTGATATGGAGGCGCACGGTGGCCTGCTGTCGCAGGCCGACCTTGAGCAGTGCGAAGTCGAGGAAAAGACGCCGCTCTGGGGAACCTATCGAGGGCACCGCATTGCGACCAATCACCCGCCTGGCGGGGGTATTCAACTGATCGAGATGCTGAATATCCTCGAGCACTTCGATCTGCAGGGCATGGGGCACAACTCTGCGGAATACATTCGCGTGGTGTCCGAGGCGATGAAGATTGCGACTGCTGACAAAGATGCCAAGGTGGGTGATCCGCGCTTCTATGACGTACCTGTCACCGAACTGACCTCGAAGTCCTACGCGGCGGCGATGGCGGAGCGTATTCGTCGTGGTGAGCGTGCAAATGTCCCACGGTTCAATGCCGGCGGCGCAGAAAGCAAACACACCACGCAGATTTGCGTGGTCGATACTCAGGGGAATGCCTTCACCATGACCCATACACTGGGTCAGCCTTCGGGTGTGGTGACTGACGGGCTTGGCTTCATGTACAACGGGGCCATGGCGGTGTTTGATCCGCGCCCGGGGCGTGCCGGTTCGTTGGCAGCCGGCAAGGCCAGGTTTACTGCGCTGTCGCCAACCATCGTGTTCAAGAATGATCGGCCGTATCTGGTGCTCGGTGCACCAGGTGCGACCTATATCACCATGGGCAATCTGCAGGTCATACTGAATGTCCTGGAGTTCGGCATGAGTGCTGAGCAGGCGGTCTGCGCCCCGCGGTTTGCCGCTGTGTCGAACACCATCGAGTTGTCCAACAGGATTCTTCACGCGACCGAACGTGCCTTATGCAACCAAGGCTACACGGTCAAGCGCCACGCCCAGAGCTACACCTTTGCCTGGGTGCATGCGATTCGCATTCAAGACGCCGTGCTGGATGGTGGGGCTGATCCCGCCACTGGCGGTCTTGCGATTGCAGTCTGAGCGGCAATCGGCTATTGGGTTTCGAGCGAAAGTGCATTTCCGATAACAAGACTGACCGAGACCTGTGCGGCTGAAGGACGTCGTCGCGCGCAGGGCGCCGCAAGTCCGGCGCTGCGGCAACGGTTCGTCATTGAACCGAACTGTGGGCGCATCAGACCGACTTGACGAATCCGTCGCCTCTGCCGCGGCCGGTCAAGCTAAACTAGAAAAAGTGTTCCATTCAGACCAACCCAGGAGACGTCGATGATCCCGAATCAGCAAGTCTGTTCAACCTCTGCACTCGAAACCCGCGTATCGCCGTCGTCTGACGCGAAAACTTCGACGACAAGACGGCGGGTTGTTCAGGCAGCGCTCGGACTGATCACCGGCGCGCCGGCACTCATCCGCGCCCAACCCAAGCAGATCCGACTGATCGTACCGCTGCCGGCAGGTGGCGCTGCAGATATCGCTGCTCGGTTGGCAATGGAGTCCTGGACGCAGGTGACCGGCACGCCTGTGATCGTGGAAAACCGACCCGGCGCCTCTTACATCATCGGCATGCAAGCCATTCAGATGGCGCCCACCGACGGCAGCGTCATGATGCACATCAATAGCGGCATGATTCCGCCGCAGCTCACCTTCGGCAAGTACGACATGCTCAAGCAGCTCACGATGGTGGGCAAATTCGGCGCCACGCCCGCTGCGATTTTTGTCAAGGCCGACTCACCCATCAAGACGCCGCCCGAGTTGATCGCCCACCTCAAAGCTCGCGCAGGCAAAGCCAATTTTGGCTGCATTCTGGGCGGGGCGGAGCACATCACGACGGTGCAACTGCTCCGCAGCAACAACTGCGTCGCAGAGGCGGTGGGCTTCAAAGGCGGCCCTGATTCAGTCACCGCGCTGGCGCAGGGCGAGCTTGACTTCTGCGTCACCGCGCTGCCCTTGAGCGTTCCGTTCAAGGGAAAAATCCAGCCGATTGCGGTGATGACCGACAAGCGATTCTCTCTGGCGCCAGACCTCCCATCCTTTCGCGAGACGCTGGGCAGAGCAGGATCGGTCCTGGAGTACTACGGTGGCTTCGCATTGCCCTCCGGAACGCCGACGTCCATCGCGGAAAACTATTACAACACCCTGTCTGAAGCGGCCAGGAACCCTAACCTGATCAACAGGCTGGCTGCACAAATGACAACTGCAGATGTTGCACCCGGTGCCGAACTGCAAAGATTGGTCTCGACTGATCTGCAGCAGTGGGCACCGATTGCGTCCGAACTGAACCTGAAGGCCAACTGAGGGTTCGCGGCGATCGTGTCAATCTGACCCACCCCTGAGGCTGGCGGATGGTGGCCGGTAGCATGGACAAGTCGAGTTCCCGCTATTGGGTAACCCGAATCGCTGATTGGGGGCGGTCACCGGACCTGTGCGGCTGAAGGGCGTCCTTTCGGGCGGCTCGGGGCGTCGCAAGTCCGGCGACATCATTGACCGCTATCGCAATACCTTGCACGTGTTGTCGAGGTGATCGAGCCGGTCTGGATCGATGAGCGGGATGCGATCACACCGCATGACCGCCTGCTTGCGTTGCACGGAGGTGCTCAGGGCACTCGCGATCTGAGTAAAGAGACCGGCAGTCTGAATCGCGCAATATCTTGACAACAACGATTGATATTCCACCCGACAACGCGGCGCAAGGCAGCGTTGATCTCGCCGAGCGCATGTTTGATGTGGCCATCGCCGCCATCGCGGCCCTCGAAGCCATTGAGCAGATGCCGGCGATGGGCTCTGCGCGATCGCTCTGATCAGGGTGTCTTGCAGCGTGCAGCTAGACACCCTTTCGATTTCAGACTCAGGCAGGTGTTTTGGCGTTTTCAGTCGGGCCGTTGGTCATTACGCTTGCGATACCTTTGTCGCGTAATTCCTCGGACTTGTACATCTGGCTTGTTCCGATGACCTGATTGTTGCCGGCTCTCAGATTGAAATAGGTGCGGCCGTCTTTGGCGACTTTTCGAAGAAATCGACCCTCAAGCAGACTGTTCCGGCGGACTGACGCAATACCCCTCTCGGCAGATGCTTTGCGCTGATATTGCTCGCTGCGTAGGATCACTTCGCCGTTGGAGGCCTTGAGCACGAAGGAAAACTGGCCCTTGTCGTTCGAATGTAATTCGTACCAGCCTTTCATATTGACCCCCATGAAATTGAAAGGAATGCATGAAGAAAAGTTTTCTTTCCGTTTCGCAGTAACGCCAGGCTGCATCTGGACGATAGCGGAACTTCGCCTGGTGCTAAAGGGGTTTTGGTGGCTTCGTGGTGACTTAATCGAATCGGTTGGATTCGCTGCGAAGGCTAGGGCGGATTACTACCCTCGAAGGACAACCCAGCTGACCAGCGAAGACTACAGCGCCAGGCTCGGCGCGACGGCCAAACGCGGCCAAACGCGGCAAGCGCGGCACCTTGATCGTCAGCATCGATTCGCTGGCGCGCATGTCGTCGAACCCGTTCCTCGATTTCCTCATGCAGCGCGTCGAGGCCGGCATCGGCCAGCCGTCGAAGCAGGGCAGGCCCGGCCGGTGCCGGGCCGCCGTCGGGGCTACTTCTTCTCGTACTTCTCGGCCCAGACCTTCTTGCCCTGCATCAGCGCGTCGTAGACCTGCTGCGCGCCGCCGCCGACGGCCGAGACCATCTCGGCCTGCCCCGGGCGGATGACCGCAGCCCAGGCTTCGCGCTGCTGGTCGGTGAGCTGGTGCACGAAACCGCCCTTGGCCGCGAATTCCTTCATCTTCGGCACCTCAGTGTCCGCCACTTGCTTGCGCGCCCAGTTGGCGTCGGGCACCGCCTTCAGCAGCTTCTCGCGCAGCGCCGGCTTCATGCCGTCGAACAGCGCCTTGTTGACGATGAAGGTCGACGGGTGGTGGTAGTGCCGCGTAATGACATAGTGCGGTGCACTCTGCGCGGCCGGCGTGGTGACGTAGAACAGGAAGGGCAGGTCGGCGCCATTGACCAGGCCGCTCTGCAGCCCGGGAAACAGCTCGCTCAGCGGCATTTGCACGCCATTGGCGCCGAGCTGCTTGAAGACGATGCGCGAAGCCGGTGACGGCGACACGCGCATCTTCTGGCCCTTGACGGTGTCGGGTGTCAGGCAGGCGGTCTTGCAGATGATGTCGTTCCAGCCCACGTCGGCCACCAGGATCAGCTCCAGGCCCTTTTCGGCATAGAACTTCTTGATCACCGGCACGCCATGGTTGTCGGTGACCCAAGCGCGTTCGGCATCGTTTTTCCACAGGTAGGGCGTGTTGAAGACGGCGCCCTCGGGCACGATGATCGCGCCGCCGGCAAAGGACGAGGCGCCCAGCTGCAGTCGCCCGCGAACCACCTGCTGGTGCATTTCCTGCTCGTTGCTGACATTCTGGTACTCGAGCTTCAGCTCGCCTCCGGCCGCGGCATTGAAGTCGTTGATGAACTTCATGACGATGTCGTAGAGCACCGTGCCCGGATTCGCCGCGGTGCCCAGTTTCCAGACCTCCTGCGCGGCCGCGGGCAGCGACACGCCAAGCGCGGCGACGGACATCGCTGCAGCTGACAGCAAGCTTCTGAAACGCTTCATCTATGTCTCCTTTGTGGGTGGGTGACCACGCGAACCTGGTGGTCGAGGACCATCTTGCCGTGCGCCCCGCCGCAAAGCAATTGTTGGGGACTTTAGATCGTGCGACTGTCTTCAACTGCGGGGTGTCTCGATGCTTCGCTTACGGCGGGATCGCAGAGTCTTCTGCCGAACCAAGCGACTTCGACAGAGACCGCAGCCACCCACAGGCAGCGTGTTACCGTCGCTTCCCACGTCGCTGCTACCACCCACCGTTCTTCTCTGTTCAGGAGTTGTCTGCCGATGCCCGAGACCAAGACCGCCGTCGTCACCGGCGCCAGCCGCGGCATTGGCCATGCCGTGGCACAGCGCTTTCGCGACCAGGGCTGGCGCGTGATCACGGTCTCTCGCCAGCCACCACCCGACCGCTGCCCCTGGAGCGAGGGCGGCAACACGCACATCTCGCTGGACTTGTCCGATCTGAAGCAGATCATGCATACGGTCGAGCAGCTGCGACCCTTGCTGAGCGGAGGCAAGCTGCATGCGCTGATCAACAATGCTGGCATCTCGCCCAAAGGGCCAGGCGGCAGCCGCATCAATTCGCTGACCACCGACATCGATGTCTGGCAGTCGATGTACAACACCAACTTTTATGCGCCTCTGGTGCTGACCCGTGGTTTTGCACAGGAGCTGTCCAATGCGCGAGGAGCGGTGGTCAACCTGTGCTCGATCGCTGGCCACCGGGTACACCCTTTTGCGGGCTCGGCCTATGCCACCTCCAAGTCGGCGCTCGGTGCGCTGACGCGTGAGATGGCCAACGACATGGCGCCGCTCGGCGTGCGGGTGAACGCGATTGCCCCGGGCGAGATAGACACCGACATCCTCTCTCCGGGTACCTCGCAGATCGTCGAGAACGACATCCCGATGCGCCGCTTGGGCACCGTGCACGAGGTGGCCGACCTGATCGAGTTCCTTTGCAGCGACAAGGCGTCCTACATCACCGGCGCCGAAATCCCGATCGACGGCGGGCAGTCTGTTTGAGCGACTGAGGCGATGACTGCGTGCGACTAACGTGCCGTCTGCTGACGTGCGGCGAGCATTGAGTCGATGATGGTCGGATCAGGATACCCAGTTCAGGGCGCGCATGCGCGCTTTTGTCGCCGAAGACGTCAAGCGCTGGGCCGAGTGGTTGCAGCTCGCAGGCATCACGTCGCAGTCAGGCATTCAGTAATGCGGTGGCCGCTCGTGAGCCGGCGCGCCTGTGCCCGCTTCGGCTGCAGTGCTGAGTTGCTCACGCAGGCGAACCATTTCCTGGGCTAGTTGATCGATGCGGTGCTGCTGATCAATTACCACCGCATCGAGTTTATCGACGAGATCTTCGGTGAAGGCCAGCTTGATTTCGAGTTCGGTGACTCGGCTGACGAGCGCGTCGTCGCAGTGATCGGGCATTTCGACTAAGGCTCCTGGGGCTCACGTGCGTCGGCCCAATCTTTTTGCATCTCAAGGAACAGGAATGAGGCCGACCAGGTGATGAGAATCAGCCCGGTCAATGCCTCGATGCCGGTGAGGTAACGCAGATACCCGTGCGCAACCAGATCTCCATAGCCCACGGTGGTGAAAGTGATGAATGACAGATAGGCGCAATCGAGCAACACCCCGTGACCCGAAGGCTCACCGGTCAGACCACCCATGCCCTCAATCTGCATCGAGACCAGATAGCCGAGCGCAAAGAGCCAGATCTCGATCACATGCGCGACGAAAATAATGGCCACGCCCATCAGGACCCGGTAACGCGCAGCGATGCCAATGTGCGGCAAGCGTCGAGCGAGCTGATACAGCACTTCGTAATGCAACAGGATGGCGGCCACCACCAGCGCGGTATTCACAAGCAATGGCAGGGCCATCGACAGGACGTTGCTCAAGAGCGGACCTGCGAGGTTCGGGGCGTATGCCGCTGGCGCAAGCGGCGACCATCGCTCAGACCGTGGACGGTGAGAAACAGAAACAGTCCGCAGGCCGCCCCTGCGGCCGACACAGCGAACCCGCTCAGATCGTTGCCGGTGAGGTCAATCCGTATCGGGCCGATGACATCGTTCAAGCAGGCCTCTTCGGTGAGCTTGTTTTCAAGTGAAAAAACGGCTGATTATCAGTCCGAAGAGCATCACCTTGAACACCTGGAAAAGGCAAAAACGACAGGGTCAATCGCAGTCATTTCCGCCCCGAGGACGAGTGTTCACGACATACGCAGTGCGCAGCTCAGACGGCGCAAAAACATCGACGTATTGTCGGCCGTATTGAAACACAAGGCGAAGCGATCGACATGGCAAATCGCGCCATCTTCAATAGCGCTGATGACACACTGGTTCAATGCTCAATTGGCGCGACCCTGATTTGTCTGCCGACGCTTTCTTGCAGGTGCGAGATCCCAGGAGAGTCTGAAAAGCGTCACATCCGTGCGCTGCGTCCGTTCACACAGGATGAGAATCGCCGCCTTCAGCCCTTCGAAGCAGCACATCAAACCGACCGCCTGCCACCCGAGCCGACGCCGCCCGGCGGCGCATTGGCGACGCGTGCCACAAGGCAACCTGCAGTGCGGAAGTCGGTAACCGGGGCATCGTTGACATTTGGTCTGCCTCGCACCGGAGCGCGAAGGTCAGCCGCGTCAGGCCCCGCGCCAATGAAGTGGCAAAAAAGCGGTCGATTTCGGCCGGTTGGGTCATACGCGCTCTGGTCTCGGGCCTGGTTGTTCGATAACGCTGCAGATCACCAATTACGCACCCCTCTCCATGACTGCAGCACCGCGCAGGGAAGCGCCGCCTCTCGATCCGGCCCGGCTGCTCATCTGGCAAAGGCAGGTCAACGCCTCGCTGGTCTGGGTGGGAGCGGGCATTGTCATCATGGTCAGCCTCTGCCTGATGGGCGACGCCTCCTGGTTGGCTGTTGCGATCTGGGCCCCGCTATCGTTTGCGATGAGTCTGTTCACGAAGGTCGCGCTCGCGCGCGGCTGGACGCTCGGATGCCGCGACCCGGCATTGACGGTGCACCAGATCGCTTTCTCCTGTGCATCGACCCTTGCCTGCTACGCCATGGCGGGCAGCCTGCGCGCCGTTGTTCTGCCAATGCTTTCGCTGGCGCTGCTGTTCAGCATCTTTGCGCTGCCCACCCGAAAGGTGCGCGCACTCGTGGTCTACACCCTCGCGATGTTCGCGGCCGTGGCGAGCGTCATGTCGTGGTGGCAGCCCGAGCGGCACCCGTGGAAGGAAGAACTCCTGACGTTCTTCGTGTTGTTTGTCGTGCTGTCTGCATTTTCGATACTGGGTGGCCGCCTGAGCAATCTGCGAGCGGAACTCGGGCGCCAGAAGATCGAACTCCAGCAGGCGCTGGCGCGCATTGCCGAGATCGCGCACCGCGACGACTTGACCGGCCTGTTCAACCGGCGGCGCATGGGTGAACTGCTCGAAGCCCAGCAGGTCAATGCGGCCCGTGGCGAAGGCTTCGTCGTCGCCATCGTGGACCTCGACAAGTTCAAGTCCATCAACGACACCTACGGCCATGCGGTGGGCGACATCGTGCTCAAGCAGTTTGCCGAACTGGCCAAGACGGTGCTGCGCGAAGGCGACGTGCTTGCGCGCTGGGGCGGTGAGGAGTTCCTGCTGCTCATCACGACCAACGAGCCGGCCACCGCGCTCGCGGTGGCGCAGCGTTTGCGCCAGCACATCGCCTCGACCCCGGTGGTCCTGCCCGATGGCAACGTCATCCGCTACACCGTTTCCATCGGGCTTGCGCCGCACCATGCGGACGAGTCGACCCCGAGCATCATCGAGCGCGCCGACTCGGCCTTGTACCGCGCCAAGTCGTCCGGTCGAGATCGCGTGGAGTGCAGCTGACCTCCTGAAGATCGCTCGGGTACGAAGCGCTTTCCTGTGACGCGTTTCATGACGCAGTGCACTCGGGGTGAGGGTTAATCGGGAGCAGCCGCACTGAGGCCGGCGGATGGTGCAATGCGAGAAGGCAAGGTCGACCGTTCGAATCCGATGAGCGACGCGCTCATCGGGTCAGACCCATCGAGCTCACTCAGCAAGTTTGACCGGGCTGATTGCCATCAGGGCTGAGCAAGTTGAACGCGCAGGAAATCCAGCAGTGCCCGATTGCGCGACAGTCGCATGCGGTCGGGCGGTGCGACCGCTGTGATCAGCGTGCCAAACCGGGTCCGCGGCGTCCAGTTCGGCAGGACACGCGAGAGGCTTCCTTGCTCAAGTGCCTCCTGGCACAGGTAGTCCGGCAGCAAGGCCACGCCCAGCCCGGCGACTGCTGCGTCGACGACCGCTTCAGGATGATCGACATGGTAGCGACCATGCACCCGTACCTGCAGACTGTTTTGTCCGTCATCCAGGGTCCACAGGTTGTCGGACGGTTCGCGCCAGAAGCACAAGCATTCGTGGTCTGCCAGATCGGTGGGCTTCTGAGGCATGCCCGCCGAGGACAGATACGCGGGCGACGCCGCCAGGGTCCAGTTGATCGTGGCGAGCGGAGTTGTCAGTAGATCCGGCGATGGTGATGCCGACCATCGGATCGCCAGGTCCATGCGCTCGAAGGCAAGATCGGCCATCCGGTCATTCAGGTGCAACTCGACCTCGACGCCTGGATGCAGACGAATGAATTCGGGCAGCTTTTTTGTCAGAACACGCTGACCCCATGACACCGTGGAAGTGAGTCGAATGAGTCCCGTCAGATCGAGTCGCAGTGCGCGCAGATGCTCGTCACCGGCTGCCAGTTCAGCCAATGCCCTTCGCGCAAAATCGGCATAGGTCTCACCGGCGGACGTGAGGGCCACCTTGCGGGTGCTGCGGCTGAAAAGCGTGGTACCCAGCTCGGCTTCGAGTTGCGCAATTCGCTTGCTGACAACGCTTTTGCTTGCGCCAAGGCTGGCTGCGGCGAGACTGACGCTGGAGAGTTCGGCCACCTTCACGAACGCCATCAGCATGTCTGAAGATGCCATGACTGTTTCCATTTCGAAGACAAACGGTTCGCATTCCAGCAGCCCAATGCCGGCAGGTCAATCCTTACACTGTGGCTCACACGACGCATGAAAGCCGTGTCAACCAGGAGGAGACAAAGCATGACAATGAAAATCTATGCTGACCCGATCACCGTCAATTGTCGCAAGGTGCTGGCTGGCCTCGACCTGATCGGTGTGCCTTTCGAGCGGATTCATGTCGATTATTTCCAGGGTGAACAGAAGAACGACAGCTATGTCGCGATCAATCCGAACGCCTCGCTGCCAGCGATGATCGACGGCGATTTCGTGCTCTGGGAGTCCAATGCCATCCTTCAATACGCCGCCGACAAAACTGGCAACGTCGCGGTTTATCCCCGTGATCCCCAGACTCGCGCGGATATCAACCGATGGATGTTCTGGGAGTCCGCGAGCTGGTTTCCGAGCTGCTACGTGTTTCTTGTCGAGAATTGCGTCAAGCCACTGCTCGGTTCAGCGCCAGATCCGGCGGTACTCGAAGCCCAGCAGGCCCAGTTCCACAAGCTCGCCGGTATCCTCGATCATCGGCTCGAAGGTCGCGACTGGCTCGTCGGCACTGGCCCGACGATTGCTGACATTGCGGTTGCTTCGGCGATGCACCTGCATGGCTGGCAGAAGCTCGCGCTTGACGATCATCCGAGTCTGCGAAAATGGATGATCCAGAGGGTGGAGCAGTTGCCTTGCTGGCAAAAGACCGCCGTATACGAAGGCTTCACGACAAAGCGTCCTGAGTAAGGTATTTGAATCATGACCGCCCTGCCCAAGGTTCGCGCGACCATCAATTACACGGTCGATAACGGAATCCCGCCCGACTACTACTTTTACGAACCCGACCCGTCGATCAAGCTCAACCCACCCGGAACCGATCTGCGGGAGGTCGACATCCATGATGCGTGGTCGCTGCGGGGAAGCCTGTCGGCTGATCGGGAAGGCTTCGAACTGCACGACTTTACCGATCGCTTCGAGCAGTTCGATGATGACAGCGCGATTCACAAGGTCTTCTATCCGCAGGTGGTCGAGTTCGTGAAGCGGCACACCGGCGCGAGGCGCGTTGAGGTCTTCGATCATACGATCCGCAAGCGCCTGCCTTCAGATCTGAAACAGCAGACCGAAGTTCAGCGCCCGGCAGTCATGCTGGTGCACAGTGACTACACGCCGGCCAGTGGTCCCCAGCGGGTTCGGGATATTGTTCCTGACGATGCCGAGGAACTGCTGCAACGCCGGGTCGCGTTTTTCAATGTCTGGAAGCCGCTGTACCGACGTGTCGACGAACTGCCGCTTGCAATGTGTGACTCGCGCACCGAGCAGCCTGGGGATCTGTTGCGCATGGCGCTCAAGTACCGAGAGCGCACAGGCGAGATCTATGTGATGCGGTACTCGTCCAGGCATGTCTGGTATTACTTTCCGCATATGGAAGCTCATCACGCGCTGATACTGAAGACCTACGATTCCGAGACCGACGGCCGTGCGCGTTTCATGGGACATACCGCGTTCGAGCATCCGGATACGCCGGCGGGCGCCTTGAAGCGCGAAAGCATCGAAGTTCGGACCATGGCTTTTTTTGAGTGAGCGCTGTGGCCGCAATCAGCTTGTCCGAAGCGTGCTCGGGGTTAGCGACTCGTAGCCGCCCCTGCACTTGAGCCGTGTCGGCATCGAAGGCGAGTACTTTTTTCGCGTACTGCTCGAGCACGGCGCCAAGCCAGCCGGAGAGGATCTCCCTATGCATTGAGAGCCCCGCCACACACGGGGCTCTCAATGCGTTTCTGACCCTGACCCTTCAGCATCCTGGCAGATTGGCCAGGTCGTGCTGCAGTCCGGTGTCACATCGTCAGGCCCGTGAATCAGGCTCGAAGAAGGGCATCATCCGGCCCTCGTCGGCACGCCGGAATGTCACCTGTACCGGCATGCCGATCGTCAGCGCATCGGGGTCGGCCTCGACCACATTGGTGAGCAGGGTCGGGCCTTCGGCTAATTGAACATAGGCCAGGGTGTAGACAGGCGATGCGCGTCGGGCGGTACTGAACGCATAGAGCGTGCCCTTGCCGGTCGCCTGCTGCCAGCTCAGTCGGGTGCTGCCGCACAGGGGGCAGACCGCACGCGGATACCAGTGCGGTCGATGGCAGTCCTCACAGGTATTGAGCATCAGTCGGCCGGCTTCGGCAGCCAACCAGAATTCGCGGGTTTCGGGAAAGGCACTCGCGAAGGGGTCCTGCTCGTAGCCCGGGGACTGAACTTGCGCGTCGTTGGTATTGCTGCTGTTGCTCATGAGTTCACTCCCGTTCGAGGATCACGGTGGCGTGGGCATGGCCCGGGCCGAGCACCAGGCCTGGCCCTGCGGCCAGCGCGAGGCGGCAGTCCTTCACCTGTACGGCGGGATGGGCCTCTCCGCGCAGCTGGCGCACCGCTTCGATGGCCTTGGTAATGCCGCCGCGGTTCATCGGGTGGTTGTTGCACAGACCGCCGCCATCGGTATTCCAGGGCAGCTTGCCCACGCCGGAGATCAGGTTGCCGTCAGCCACGAAGCGTCCGCCCTCGCCCTTGGCACAAAAACCCAGGTCTTCCAGCTGAGCGATCACCATGATGGTGAAGTTGTCGTAGACCGACGCATAGTCGATATCAGCGGGCGTGATGCCCGCTTCGGCAAAGGCGGCAGCCCCGGAAACTTGCGCGCCGGTGCGGGTGAGGTCCAGATAGCCGCCTTGCGTGGTGTTCATGGTCTGGCCGCAGCCGATCACCTTGACGATCGGTCGCTTGAGGCTGCGTGCGATTTCCGGGCGGGTCAGCACCAGCGCACCGCCGCCGTCGGTGATCACGCAGCAGTCGAGCCGTCGGATCGGGTCGGAGATAACCGGCGAGGCCATCACTTCCTCGACGGTGACCGGCTTGCGCAGCAGCGCGTTGGGGTTGTGCTGGGCATGCTGCGAGGCCGCCACTTTCACCCAGGCAATTTGCTCGAGCGTGGTGCCGTACTCGTACATATGCCGCTGCATCATCATTCCGTAGATGCCTCCGATGGTCCACTTGAAGGCGGACTCCCAGACAGCCTCGGGCCGATCGACCGGTGGCGCGCGAAAGGCGGTGCCGGTCGCCTGTCCGCTCGAGCGCGGTTTGCCAGCCAGCGTGATGAGCGCCACAGAGCAGTGCCCTGAGGCAATCGCGGCTGCGGCATGCTCGATGTGCGCGAGATAGGAGCATCCACCGGATTCGGTGCCGTCATACCACTTGAGCTTCAGGCCCATGTAGTCGGCCATGTAGAGCGGGCTTAGCCCAGGCGCATCGCCCGCGCAGAAGTAACCATCGACATCGGCCAGACTCAGCCCCGCATCCTGCAGGGCGCCGAGCGCGCATTCGGCATGGAGTTGGGCCACGGACTTGTCGGGTGCAAGCCGGGTCGGATGTTCATAGGCGCCAACAATGCAGGCGGATGCCGAAAGGCTCACTTAGCGTCTCCTTGTGCTCATGGTGCGATCCTAACCTGCGAGCCGGATCAGGATCGTTCCATGATTGAGCAGCCGGGCAGATCTGATGGCCACCAGCCAGGTTCAGGCGCCCCGAAGCGTTGCCGCCTCGACCTCAGATTGCGCTTGACTCGCTGCGCGGACCAGCGCAGCGCAAGCATGCTGAAAATGGCGTCTTGCGGGCGAGATCGTCAACTTTTAGAACCTGGCGCGCCATCGCGGCATTCGCTTATCAGAGCGGACACCTTGGCGGCCAACGCCGGCGTCACGACTTCGTCACGCTGCCCGATCAGGCCAGCGTGATCGCGACCGGCGCAGCGCGCGCCAGCGTCGCGTAGACCGGGCAACGCGTCTTGAAGGCCTGAAGCAATAGCTCGCGCTGCGCTGCATCGGGGCCTTCCAGTGCGAGCTTGAGCTTGAAGGACTGAAAGCGCGGATCGACGGCTTCGCCGCACACACCGCGTGGATCAAAGTCCCCGGCGGCAGTGACCGCCACGGCGGTGAGCGGGATGCCCATCTCCTGGGCTGCCCGCTCGCAGACGAAGGCCGCACAGCCGGCCAGCGCACCGAGCAGCATCTCGACCGGGTTGGGCGCCTCGTTTGGTCCGCCAAGTGTGGGCGGCGAATCGGTCACAACATGCTGAGCGCGCATCGTGAGCAGCGCGCGGCCGGGTTCGTTCGACAGACGGCTGCTCGCCGACGCGGTGGCAAGGGTGGTGGACATGATGGTGCTCCTCGCGGGCTAAAGTCGTCGTTGGATGGTCCTGCTCATCACAGCGTATCGATTCCCCGTCACGAAAGAGTCACCACTTCAATGAGCCGTTTGAGTCTTCGCGTGTTGGGCCCCGGTGTATTGACTGTCGACGGCGCCGTTGTGCGCACGCATTCGGCACGCACGCTGGCGCTGCTGGTCTACCTGATGCTCGAGCCGGATCGCCCGCATGCGAGGGCGCGACTGGCCGATCTGCTGTGGCAAGGCGTGCCGCAGGCGTCGAGCCGGCAGAGCCTGCGCCAGGCGCTGTACTCGCTGCGCTCCCTGGCCAGCGGCCAGATCGGTCAGTGCCTGCAGGTCGGGCCCGAGTGGGTGCAGTTCAACTCGCTTGCGCCGGACGTGAACGTCGACATCGACGTCCTCCGTTTCCTTGCGTCGGTGCACAGCACCAACGAAGAGCAGTGGCACGAGGCGGCGGCCCTGTACGGCGCACCGCTTCTCGAAGGCCGCCAGCTCGAGTCCTGCCCGAACTATGAGGCCTGGTTGTCGCCAGCGCGCGAACGCCTGCACGCGCTGGCGATGCACAACCTGGGACGGCTGGTCGCCGGCCACCTGGCACGTTCCGAGTGGCAGGCGGCGATTGCATCCGCCCATGCGATGCGCGAACTCGATCCGACGAGCGAGGCCGCGTCGCAGTACCTGCTGAGAATCTACGCCGCGACGAACCAGGCACAGGCGGCCGATGTCGAGTGGACACGGCTGTCTCAACTGCTGATGCAGGAGTTCGGCATCGGGCCTTCCACCGAAACATCAGAGCTGTATCGGGCGCTGCGCTCATCCGGTATTGCACACCAGCCGCCGCAACCGCCGGCCCTGACCATCGGTCGCCGGCCTGACGCGGCGGCGCAGACCGACACCGAGTCTATCGTGCGTGCCGGCCAGGCCGCCGAGCGCGTGCATGCTTTCAGCCAGGCTGCGGACCTGTACGACCGGGCGCTCAAGCTGATGGCGCAGTCCCAGACGACGCGGCCGCAGCGCCGCGCCGACGTGCTGCTCCTGTACGAAGCCGCGCTTGAAAGACTGGGTCGTCGCGCCGATCAGGAACTCATCATCGCCGAGGCGCTCTCGATCGCGCAGGAGCTGGGCGACCTTGCGCTTGTGGCGACGGTGCTGCTGCGCCGTGCCGGGGCCTGCACCTATCTCGGCCGGCATGCCGAAGCCTGCGCGACAGCCGAAATGGCGCTGCAGATCTATCGCGACATTGGCGACCCTCCCGGTGAGGCGGAGGCGCTGCGCGAACTGGGCTTCGTTCACTGGCATTCAGAGAACCATGGCGCTGCCTTGCAGTGCGCGCGCGACGCGTTGGCGCTGCATCGGCGGATCGGCGACTTGGCCGGAGAGGCCACGGCGCTGCACAATCTGGCCGAGATCCATCGCGAATTAGGCAGCCCGCGGCAGGCGGCCCAGTGGTTTGAGCAGGCGTTACAGCTGCACTGGGCGACGCGCAACCCGGCCGGCGAGATTCTCAGTCTGTTCGGTTGGGCCCATGCGCTGCGCCAGGTCGGCGACCTGCACGGTTCGACGCAGAAGTACGAAACGGCGCTGAAACTCAGCGCGCTCAGTGGTGAACGTGCGATGCACTCTCGCACGCTGCATGCGCTGGCGCTGCAGCATGCAGCGCAGGGTGAACTGGACTCCGCGCTCGCCCACATGTGCCGGGCGATCGAGGTGGACCGGGCGATCGGCTATGCCCACGCCCTGGGTCACGATCTGGTCGAACTGTCCTGCATCCACAGGCTGCGAGGCGAGATGGCTCAGGCCCGGGTGGCGCTGCAGGAGGCGCTGGTGTGGTTCGGTTTCACCGAGGATGCCGAGGCCGTGGCCTCGACCCGCAGCACGCTTGTCGAGCTCGATGTGAACCTCGGCACGCTGCCCATGCCAAGCGAGTTGCGACGCAATGTCAGGAGCCATCTTCCGCTCACTGAAGGCAAGGTCTACTGCGTGTTCGAATCGCCTGCAGTAAATCGACTGCCGGATTGACGTAGCCCCAACAGCAGCACTGCCAGGCAGGCTCGCGGCCAGCAAGCGCTGTGTCGAGCCCAGGCAGTTGCCCAGTGTTTCTATCGGGTCAGCCTCGCGCTACGACAGCTTGAAGACCGCTACGGCCTTCACCAGATGCTGCGCCTGAGTCTTGAGGCTTTCTGCAGCCGCTGCGCTTTCTTCCACCAGCGCCGCGTTTTGCTGCGTTGCCGCGTCCATTTGATTGACCGCATTGCCCACCTGCTGCACGCCAGTGTTCTGCTCGACGCTGGCTGCGCTGATCTCGGCGACGATGCCGGTCACGCGCTGGATGGACCCGACGATCTCGTCCATGGTCTTGCCGGCCTGGTCGACCAGTGCAGTGCCCTGGTCGACGCGTTCGACACTGCTGACGATCAGTGACTTGATCTCCTTGGCAGCCTCGGCGCTGCGTTGCGCAAGGTTGCGTACCTCGGAGGCTACGACTGCAAAGCCTCGGCCCTGTTCGCCTGCGCGTGCCGCTTCAACGGCAGCGTTCAGCGCCAGGATATTGGTCTGGAAGGCGATGCCATCGATCACGCTGATGATGTCGCCGATTTTTCGGCTGCTCTCATTGATGTCTCGCATGGTGACGACCACCTTGCTCACTACTTCGCCGCCTTGCTCGGCCACAGCCGATGCGCTCTGGGCCAACTGGTTCGCCTGCCTTGCGCTGTCGGTGTTGTTGCGAACCGTGGAGCTGAGCTCCTCCATCGTGGCGGCGGTCTCTTGCAGCGCACTTGCCTGCTGTTCGGTGCGATTCGACAGATCCTGATTGCCCTGCGCGATCTGCGCGCTGGCGGTGGCCACCGCCTCCGAGTTGCTGCGCACTTCAGTCACCACGCCAACCAGGCTGTCACGCATGCCGGCCAGTGCGGCCATCAGGCTGTGGGTGTCGCCGGTGCGCACCGGAATCCGGGCGGTGAGGTCGCCCCGCGCGACCGCATTAACGGCCTCGGCCGCATCGCCGGGTTCTGCTCCGAGTTGACGAAAGAGGCTGCGGGTCAGGGTCGCGCCCAGCACGAGCGTCAAGCCCAATAGACCGAGGCCGCCGATGACCAGCGTATAGGTATTGCCAGTCAAGGTTGATTCGAGTGAGGCACTTCGCACGACGAGCAGATCCTCCTCTGCTTTTGCGAAATCCGCGATCAGGCCGCGAAAGGCATCCATCGCCACTTTGTCTTTACCTGCAGAGAACTCCCGCAGCAGGCCATCGACCGAGCCTTTGCCGGCCGAGACTTCGCGGCGCATCGTGACCAGGCTATTGGCAACCGCCATGAACTGCTGGTGAAAGCCCATCAGCTTTTCCAGTCGCGCCTGCTGCGCCGGATTATCGGCGGTCAGTGATTTCGCCTTGTCAAAGTGCGTGTTGAATGCTTTCTCGCCGAGCTTGAAAGGCTCCAGGAAATTCTCGCTGCCACCGACCACGAAGCCTCGCAAACCGGTCTCGATGTTGATCATGCTCTCCAGCATCCGCTGGGACTCTGTCAGCACCTGGTAGGTGTGGTTATTCCAGCGAACGGTTTCGCGCAGTTTGCTGGCGTTGAACAGGGCGATACCGATGATCATGCTGATGATCAGCAGGATGGCGGTGAAAGTCAGGGTGATCCGCTTTTTCAGTGTCCAGTTGTCAAACATCACGCCGCTCCACAAAGTTGACACAGTGTGGTCCAGGACGATCCGCTTCGGCTTGCTGCGATTACCCCGGTCGCCCTGCGGTAGCTGGACTGCGATGGGCGGTTCGCGCGCCATCGATAGCGTTGTTACCAGTGCTCGCTTCCTGGCTCGCCCTTGAATGGCCCGACCAACTCGGGGGTGATCCAGCCGCCATAAAAGCCGCCCGGCTGAGGCAGGACAGCGGCACCATCGACGCGGCAATCGAGGGGCGCGGGGTAAAAGGCCACGCAATTGGCCAGCGCTTGCGCGCCTGCCAGCGGCTTCGGATAACTCCAGGCGACATCAGGCAGGCGCCGATCGCCATGGACTAATGTCCAGTACTTCGCCGGCCCTTTCCATTCACAGAACGAGCCGCCCGATCCGGGCTGAAGAAGATGCCGAGCCACATCATCCCAGGGCAGGTAGACGCTGGGCGGATGGGCGGTCTCGAGCACCAGCACGGCGCGACGCGTGCGCGCCACTTCGATATCACCCCAGCGCACCACTACTTCGCGCGTGTCATGGGCCAGACGGGGTGGCCGCGGAAAGTCCCAGACCGATATCTGACCTGGCCCCGGCGTTGCTGCAAACCGCGGGCGCATCTGGCCTTTCCATTGCCAGTGCTCGCGGGCCGATTGAATCCAGTCGGGCAGATCGCTCATCGGTTCTCACTCATCAATATCGGCTGGATGCTCGGCAACAGATGCCTTGCCCGAGTGGCAGTGATCGCAATCATTGGCGAGACTGCTGCTCGAATCGCGCCGTGAAGTCCTGCATTCGAGAGCGGTTCTTGCCCCATTCGAAAAGGCCAAACAGCGAGCGCGATCGAAAGTCGATGCGCTGATCCTGTGGATTGATCCGGAAGTCGACCTGATCCCGAAAGCCGATCGGTGTGGTGAAGATCACCTGCATCGTCAAGGCGTCGCTTTGCACGATAGTTGCCTCGGGAAATCGCTTCAGAGTCGCCTGCAGCAGGGCCATCGCCTGTGCAGGCGTGCCCCGGTAGGGCAGCGGGGCAAAGCCGCCTGTGCCGGTGGAATTCACGCAGTTGCTGGGCAGCGGGCAAGCCAGATCCGGCGCGTTGGCAGCGGCGGCGCCCGAACTGTTGGGCGCCGGGGAGGCGCAGGCGCTCAACACGATTGCTGCGGCGATGGCCGCACCCCTTGATGTGATTCGCATGTTTCGGACTCCGCTTGTGATGTTCAGTCTGCCTTTGATTCTCTTTTCAGCCTCGGCGTCTCAGATCGGGGCAGCACGGTTACGCCGAAAAGCGCTACCGCCGCTGCCATCAGATAGGCGGGCCCGAAGCCTGCGACCGAGCCGATGGCACCAAAGGCCAGCGGCCCGCCCACCAGCCCCGCAGTCATGACCACCATTACCGCGCCGGTAGCCGAGCCGACCTCCGAGGGCGGCACGCGCAACGAGACTTCGGCGAGGAACACGCCATTCCAGCCCGCTGCGGTGAGCCCGAAAATCGCCAGCAGCGGCCACATCCAGAGGTCGGGGATCTGCGCGCCAAACAGCCCGAGCAGCCCCGCGCAGGCAGCCGTGACCAGCCCCAGGCCCCGCAGCACCGCGGCCGGGTTGCCACTGCGGCTGGCCACCCAGCCCCACAGAATACGGCCGGCAAAGCCACCAGCCTGAGCCATTGCAAGCCATTGGCCGGCTTGTATCAGGCTCGCGCCGCGTTCGGCGACCGCGTAGGTGACGAACCAGCCATTCAGGCAGATTTGCGTGGCGGCGAAGGCACCCGCGCACAGTGACATGCGCCGCAGATCGCGCGATGCCGCCAGGCGGCGCAGTGACTCCAGCGATCCGATTCGCCGTCCTGCGATCATCGCCGGTGCGGGCCACTCGCGAATGGCCCGACGCATCGACACCGCCCCTGCCAGCAGCAAGAACGCCACCAGCAGGCAGGCCTTTTGCCATCCGAATGCCAGCGCGATCAGTGGCAGGCTCGCCGAAGCGACGAACGAGCCGACCTGCACGCCCGCCTGCTTGAGCGAAAAGAGCAGCGGCTGCTGGCGCGGTGGTACGAACTGAGACAGCAGCTGAGACGACGCGGGTCCTTCCAGGCCATGGCCCAGTCCCAGCAGCAGGGCACAGGCTGCCACCCCCCAGGCAGTCCCGGTGGCAGCACAACAAAGACCGGCTGCGCAGCACACCAGACAGGCTTGCGTCAGCCGCCATGCCCCGAATCGGGGAATCAGTGATCCACTGGAGGTCGCGAGGAAGATTTGCGACAGCCAGACGGCTGCGGTATACCAGCCCACGAATGCAAGCGGCAGTTGGGCATCACGTGCCACCTCGGGGGCAAGCACCGGGATGGCGGTATAGGCGAAGGCCGCAGCGCCGACGACGCTTCCCAGCCAGATGGACACGGCCATTGGGCCACGGGAGGACATGGCGTGAGTGTGCCTGAGCTCCGATGGGTTCCCGGACAACGAGCCGGCTGACGTACGACACACCTCTCAAGGAACGACTGATGGCAAGCCTCTCGACACGACTGACCCAAGCGCTGGCGCTGCAACATCCGGTGGTGTCTGCGCCGATGGCCTTTGCCGGTGGCGGTGCGCTGGCGGCTGCGGTCAGTCGCGCGGGCGGCTTGGGATTGATCGGTGGCGGCTACGGAGACCGGTCCTGGCTCGACGAGCAGTTTCAGGCGGCCGCGGGCGAGCGGGTAGGGGTGGGCTTCATCACCTGGTCACTGCAAAAGTCGCCGTCTCTCTTGACCGAAGTCCTCACGCATCGTCCGGTTGCGGTCATGTTGTCCTTTGGCGATCCGCGCCCCTTCGCCAACGAGATTCGTGCGGCCGGCGCAAGCCTCATCTGCCAGTGCCAGGACATGAGCCATGTGAAAGAGGCGGTCGACGCAGGTGCCGCCCTGGTTGTCGCGCAGGGCACGGAAGCGGGCGGGCATGGCGGTCTGCGCGGCACATTGAGTTTTGTACCCGAAGTCGCTGACTATCTCGCCAGACAGGCGCCCGACACGCTGCTGCTCGCGGCAGGCGGCATCGCCGACGGGCGGGGCTTGGCTGCCTCACTGCTTCTTGGCGCCGACGGCGTGCTGCTCGGAACCCGTCTTTGGGCGGCAAGCGAAGCCCTGGTGCGCGAGGGTCACCACCGGGCGATCATCGACACCAATGGCGATGGCACCTTGCGCACGACTTTGGCCGATATCGCACGCGAGATTCCATGGCCTCGGGGCTTTACCGCCCGAATCCGCCGCAATGCCTTCACCGACCGCTGGCAGGGGCGCGAAGAGGCGCTGGCGAAAGACATTGCCGTCGAAGCACCGCGCTACAGGCAGGCCTTTTTCGACGGCGATCCGGACAACACCGGGGTGTGGTTCGGTGAAGCGGCCGGCCTGATCGACTCGGTCGATCCCGCAGCCACCATCATCGAGCGGATGGTGAGTGACGCGGCGAGTCGGCTGGTCGGGCATGGGAATGCTCGGGTCGTGATGCCCTGAGCTCACAGTCAGTCGCGCTGCGAAAGGCCATCGCGCAAGGCCTGGCGTCTCGCCATTCACACAGGCAGTCGTCGAGCGAACTGTTATCGCCACTGTGGCAGGACATGCGGACGGGTTGCCCGGTCGGGTTACAAGCTGCGGTCAATTCGGAACCTTGCGACCAGGTTTGCGCTGTGCACATCGCAGTCGTGCAACACTCGCGGCTCTAGGACACATCTTGACGGCCAGGATCCCGGCGGGCGCCGAGATTGCCATGCGATCAATCGGGAAGGAGACGCAAATGCCAAAGGGCGAGCAACGCAGCAACAAGATGACGAAAAAGCCCAAGAAAGACACCGGGCCGGTCAAGGAGTCGGTCATTGTCACCAATCGGCCGGCGCCACCGGTCACGACGGTGATGCCCAAGGGCAAGCTGAAAAACAAGTAGCCAATCGTCGGGTCAGCGCGAGTCCCCCGGGGCGGCGATGCCGTCGGGGCTGCGCTCGCGCGAGCGCGTGGCTATACTGGCTCCGCCCTGATCCGCCGTCAGCGCATCAACAAGACAAGATCTGCCCCGATCCCTGATCGCGGAGCAGCAACCGGGAGATCGCCATGAAGATGAACATCGGACAAGTGTTGAGCCGCCGTGCCATCGTGAGCCCGGCGCTTGAAGCCATCGTCGAGCCGAGCGTCGCCGGCCGGCGCCTGAGCTATCTCGACCTGAACGCTCGGTGCAATCGAGTGGCGCATGCGCTCAGGGCCTCGGGCGTCAGGCATGGCGATCGCGTGGCACTGCTGCTGATGAACGGTGCCGAATTCATCGAATCCTTCTTTGCGGTGGCCAAGGTCGGCGCGGTCAATGTGCCGCTCAATTGGCGGCTGGTGGCCGATGAGCTTGAGTTCATTCTCAAGGACTCGGGCGCGACCGTGCTGATCTACTCCGAGAACTTCGCGCCGGTGGTCGCCGAATTGCAGCGCCGTGGCACAAAGACCGATCTGCGGACATTCGTCCAGGCGGGCGGCACGCCGCCTGCATTCGCCATCGATTACCAGGACTGGATGGGTTCGCATCCGACGCAGGAGCCAGAGCTAGAAGGCTTTGACGACGATCTGCTCTTCATCATGTACACCTCGGGCACCACCGGCTTGCCCAAAGGCGTGATGCACAGTCACCGCACGGTGACGTGGTCGGCCATCAACGTGACCTCGAGCGCCGACTTCCACTACAAGGACCGCTTTCTGACCGCATTGCCGCTGTTTCACGTCGGTGCACTGATGCCGTCGCTGTCATGCGTCTATGTGGGCACGACGCAGGTCATTCTGAAAGCCTTCGATCCCAAGCTCGCCTGGGATCTGATCACGCAGGAGAAGATCACCACCACGCTTCTCGTGCCGGCGATGCTGCAGTTCATGCAGGCCACCTTTGACAAGACTGCCCACGATGCCAGCCTCTTGCGCTGGGTGCTGACCGGCGCAGCGCCCGTGCCGGTGGTCCTGATCGAGGCCTACGCAAACATGGGCGTCGAAGTGCTGCAGGTCTATGGCCTGACCGAAAGCTGCGGTCCGGGTTGCCTGATCATGGGCGAGGACGCGATGACACGGGCCGGCTCAACCGGTCGCGGTTATTTCTATACCGACGTACGCGTGGTCGGTGCCGATGGGAAAGATTGCGCACCGGATGAAGCCGGTGAAATCCTGCTTCGCGGTCCGCACAATATGGTCGGCTACTGGAACCGTCCGGAAGCCACCGCGCAGGCCTTGCGCGATGGCTGGCTGCATACCGGCGATGTCGGCACGATGGACGAAGAGGGTTTTGTCACCATCCGCGACCGCATGAAAGACATGCTGATTTCCGGAGGTGAAAACATTTACCCGGCCGAAGTCGAAAACATGCTGCTTGGCCACCCGGCGTTGGCCGATGCCGCCGTGATCGGCCTGCCATCGCCCAAGTGGGGCGAAGTGCCGCTGGCCGTGGTCGTGCCGAAGAAAGGCGCATCGCTCACCGACGCCGAACTGCTGGCATGGTGCAAGGGTCGACTGGCCGGATTCAAGCTGCCCAAGGCGGCCGTGATCGTGGCGGAAATTCCGCGTAACCCGAGCGGCAAGATTCTCAAGCGGCTATTGCGCGACCAGTTTGCCGACAAGGTGCATGCGCCCGAATAGCCGATTTGCATCGGCTGGGCAGCTTAGAAATTCGTGTACTGCCGAACGACCGTGCTGGTGGCGAGTGAGACCAGTGCTCGAGGTCCCAGTGTTCCGTTCGCGTCGGTGATTTCGATGCAGGTGGCTTCGGTCGATCTGTAAAACGAATTGACCGAGTTGATGCACACCATCGGAATGCCATAGATCAGACTGTACGAAACCGTCTGGGTCACGGTTCCCTGCAGTTTGCCCGTGCCACCTGTTTCGGTATTGGCCGGTGAACTGCAGGTGCTGTAAAAATTCAGCCTGGAAAACGGAAAGTTCGATCCGAGTGCTGCCGAGCTTGGCAGCGCGGTCGCGCTGGTCGCCAGATCGCAGCCGTTGCTCGAGTTCTGAATGAAAAATTCCAGCATGGTTCCGGACTGAAACCAGACTGTCTGCACGTCGGTCGAGATCAGGACACCGCCGGAGCGGATTGTTGTCGTGAGCTGTGTGGTGTCGTAGTTGACGCCCTTGTAGCTTGCGGTCGCGCCCTGCGAGATGCTCAGGATCGCGCTCTGGTAGCCACCGTCGTAGAGGGTGTAGCTGCGGGGCTGGCGCAGCAGCGCAGTAACCGCTGCGTTCAAATTGGTCGTGCCGGGCGGCGAGTCAGTGTCGGAGCCACAGCCGGCGAGCGTCGACACGACTGCGACAAGGCCGACCCATGCTGAAAATGTCCTGACGTGCACCTTGATTCCCCTTGGCGGTATGCCGCAATGCATTGCACCGCAGTGTCAGTGTCGACACCGAACAGTGTTCGGATCATACGGGGACTGCCGCGGGCGGGCACGACCCCGACCCCTGGCAAACGATCGTGTCCGACCGTGCCGCCGGTCGCCAGAACGGTGAGATTTGTCACAGACGGCCAGGCTGCGCCGCCCTACAGTTCGGGCTTATCTCGAAACAGAAGTGTTTGTAGGGCAAACCCGTCGAAAGGCGGGGACGCAAAGCCACCGGCCTGAATCGCGAAAGCGACATGGCAGCGGGGTTGCCGATGTTGATGCAGATCGAATGGTCTGCCCGCTGCGCAGCGACCAACATCGACCACGCGTAGCCCTTGCCCGAATCGGAGCGAAGCGGCTATGGCAGGTTTCAAGCATTCACCCACCTATTTCCCTGCTTATCCCCGTCTGGCAGGCAGCCTTGCTCTCAGCATCGCAGTGCTGCTCAGCGCCTGCGGCGGCAGCAACGGCGACTCCGCCCAGTCCTCGACCGACCCCGCATCGTCAACCGTTTCGATCCTGCCGGCCACGTCCGAGGCGGTCATTGCGACCGCGACCACGACCCTGGATGTCGAGACTGCCAACCTGCCCGAGGCGGTAGAGGCTCAGGTCGCCAAGCCGCTTTTCCACAGCGCACCCGGCCTTCTGCAGGAACCGGACAATACCGACGCCGCCAACAGCAGTGCCTCAGGGCTGCGCGCACCGACGAACTATCGGCTGGCCGCCGACATGGCCGGCGCGCCGACTGCCGGCCTGACCGTCGAGGACCTGCAAAACCCCGACAGGGTTCGCGAACTCGCAGCGCAGGCGATGGCTGCTGAGTTCAAGCCGATGGCAGGCTCCGGCGTGATTGCCACCTATACGCCGGCGCAGATCCGTGCTGCCTATCGCTTGCCCCTGCTGCCGCCCGCTGGGGCTGCGCTGAGCGCGACCCAGGCTGCCGAATTGGGTGCCGGGCAGACCATCTACATCATCGCGGCTTACCACGATCCCAACATCGTTGCCGAACTGGCGGCCTTCAATGCGAAGTTCGGCTTGCCTGCTTGTACGACCAGAAGCATCCCGGTCACCGCCAGCCTGCCGCTTGCGCCGGCATCCAAGACCGCCTGCGAGCTGTCAGTGGTCTACAACACTGCCGCCGGTGGCATGACCGCTGCTGCCCCGCCGTATGACGCCGGCTGGGCAACCGAGATCGCGCTTGATGTGCAGTGGGCGCATGCGACCGCACCGCTTGCCCGCATCATCCTGATCGAAGCCGCCGATGCGACGCTCAACAGTCTTCTGGGCTCGATCAAGCTTGCCAATGCAATGGGCCCTGGTGTGGTCTCGATGAGCTTTGGCACGAACGAGGGCAGCTGGACTGGCTCGGTCGATGCAGCCTTCTCGGGGGCCAACTTGACCTACCTGGCTGCGACCGGCGACTGGGGCTCCCAGGTGATGTGGCCCTCGGTGTCTTCCAAAGTGGTTGCCGTGGGTGGCACGACCCTCAACAGCGTTGGCAACGGCACACGCTCTGAGGTGGGTTGGACACTCACCGGCGGCGGTATCAGTGCCTTTACCGCGACACCGAGCTATCAGGGCAGCAATGTTCCGGGTCTCGGTTCGGTGGCACGCAGGGCAGTCGCCGATGTCGCTTTCAATGCCGATCCGAAGTCAGGCCAGTATGTCGCGGTGATCAACGCCGGCTCTTCGGCGGTGAGTTGGGTCAGCGCCGGCGGCACCAGCCTGTCGACACCCCAATGGGCGGGTCTGGTCGCGATTGCCAACGCCGTCCGCGCCACAACCGGCAAGCAGCCGGTCGGCGCCCTGCATTCAACGCTCTACGGCCAGATTGCAAGCGTTCCCGGCACCTATGCCAGCGTGTTTTCCGATATCACCGCCAGCTCAAACGGCACATGCTCGCTGTGTACCGCCCGAATCGGCTATGACGCGCTGACCGGGCTTGGCACACCCAATGTGACCAGCCTGCTGACCACCCTGACCGGTACCGCCGCCAATCAGTCGCCGATCGTCACCTCGGCCAGCATCACCGGCAAGGTCGCGACCGCGCTGTCCTTCACGGTGTCGGTGTCGTCTGCCAACCCGGTGACCTACACCCTGAGCGGCGCGCCGGCTGGCATGACAATCAGCACCGCGGGGGTCGTGACCTGGGCCAATCCGGTGGTCGGTACCTATCCGGTGACCATTACCGCCAAAGACAGCAAGACGCTGCTCAGTGGGCAGGGCATCTATACCGTCGCGATTTCGCAAGTACCTGCTCCGGTGGTGAACGCTGCGGCGATCTCGGGTTCGGTCGGCAAGCCGCTGTCGTTCACGCCCAGCGTGACCGGCTCCAATCCGGTGACGCTCTCTCTGAGCGGGGCACCAGCCGGCATGATGCTGAGTGCGACCGGAGTGGTGTCATGGTCCTCCCCGATTGCCGGCACCTACAAGGTGACCGTGATCGCCAAAGACACCAGGACCGGCCTGAGCGGGCAGGGCGTCTTTACCGTGGCAATCGCCGCTCCCTTGCCGCCCTCGGTGAGTGCCGGGACCGTCAACGGCAGGCCCGGAGCCGCGCTGTCCTTCATCGTATCGGCGATGGCACCCAACCCGGTCACCTGGTCTTTGGCAGGCGCACCCTCGGGTATGACGATCAGTGCAAACGGCACAGTGTCCTGGCCTGCCCCGGCAGTCGGCAATTACAGCGTCACGGTGACTGCCAAAGACACCAGGACGGGCCTTTCGGGTCAGGGAATCTACACCGTCAAGATCTCGGTGGCAGGTCCGGTGGTTACCTTCACGCCGGTCAACGGTGTGGCAGGCAAGGCGGTGAGCGGCACGATCAGAATCTCGGACGCCACCTCGCCCTCGGTCAGGGTCTCGATCTCGGGTGTGCCGCTCGGAATGAGCTTCTCGCTCAGCGGTACCAACATCAACATGACCTGGGCCAATCCGGTCGCCGGCAACTACAGCCTCAAACTGTACGCGGTCAACTCGAACGGCCTGAGCACGCAGGTGACCATACCGGTGACGATCGCAGCGAAATAAGTCTCCTGCGGCAAGGACGGAATAAACCAGCCATATTCCAGGCATGACAGGCGATACTCGCGGTTGGACTGACCAGAGATTCACCCTCCAGCGAGATTGCCATGCCTGTCAAAGCAATGGATCACTTCACCGTCCTGACCGATCGCCTCGATGAGACAACGCGCTTTTACACCGAGCTTCTCGGGCTGGAGGTCGGCGCCAGGCCCGACTTCAATTTTCCCGGCGCCTGGATGTACTGCGCAGGGCGCCCGATCCTGCATATCGTGGCCGGCAGGCCTATGCCTGCCGAGCGCGCCGGCGTGCTCGACCATATGGCTTTTTCCGCGAGCGGTCTGAGCGATACCGTCGCTGCGCTTCGCGCCCGTGACCTGAAGTTCGACCTGCGCCAGCTGCCTGGTTCCGGCCTCTGGCAGCTGTTCTTTCGGGATCCGAATGGCGCAAGAGTTGAACTCGATTTTGCGGCCTCGGAGCCGGCGCCGCCTGCAGTCTGAAATCCGAAGGTTTTCGGAATGGCAAATTCGCCACAAAAAGCGATTTTTTTTGCATTGACCAGTCGGCTCGGTAGCATGAGCGCCAGTTAAGCGGGCGGCTTTGGTGGCTTGACCCGGGAAGGCAAGCTCATGACATCGCCTCTGCTCCCTATTGCCCGGCTCGCGGTCTCTGCCACAGCAAGCTGCGTGCTTCTTTGCGCGCCGGTTGCACTCGCTGACGACCAGAGCACCAATACGACCAGCGAAATCGCTGATCTGCGGGCTCGCCTCAAAGCCCAGCGCGATCTGATCGACGCGCAGAAGCGGCAGCTTGAAGCGCAGGACGCTCAACTGCGGGAACAGGAAAGGCGGCTTGACGATCTCGCGACACGGGCGGGAGGTGCCAAACCCCCGGCGCCTGTTGCAGCCCCGGCAAGCGCGCCGGCCCTGGCCAAGCCCGATGCAGGAAGCGTCTCGCCTCAATCCCAGCAGGCCGCGCTGTCCAGCCCGGCGCGGCCGACGGTCGGCAGCCGCTTCGACGACATCAAGATCACGATGGGCGGCTCGCTGCGGACCACGGTCAACACCACCACTGCGCGAATGCAGCCTGATGCGACGCCGTTTTTCGTATTCCCCAAGGTTAATGGCGTGTCGGAAGGCACCACCAAGATCGATGCGCGACTGTCTTCGCTGTTCTTTTCGATCGACGGCGCGCAGTTGGGCGACTTCAAGCTCGGTGGCTCGATCTACGCTTATCTCTTCAATGGCGATCTGCTCTCCGGGCTCTACGGCTTTTATCCGGGCTTCGCCTATGTCGATGCGACCAGCGAGCGCTGGCGCTTCGCAGCCGGTCTGCAGATGGATGTTTTCAGCCCGACGATGCCAACCATGGTCGACCGGATGTCTGCGCTTGCCGGTTCGGGCAACGCCGGCAATTCCTTCAAGCCGCAGATTCGGGCCGAGCACACTGTGCCGATGGGTCGCGACCGGATCATCCTGCAAGGCGCTCTGTCGGATGCGATTGCAAGCAACTTCAAGCCACCCACCAACACCACGGTGAGCAATTCGCCTTCAGACCTGCTGATCGTCACCGAAAACACCGGGGTGCCGAATATTGAAGCGCGGGTGGCCTGGGTCCGCGGTCGTCCGGGCGAAGAAGCTTCATGGGTGCCCTGGCCGGAATACACCCTCGGACTGTCGGGTGTCTCAGGAAAGATCCGCAATTTCACGGTCAATTCGCAGTTCAGCGCAAGCAGCGTCTACAACACCCGGGTGAATGGCGTATCGCTCGAAGCCAGCGCCCGAATCGGACGCCAGTTCGGCATCCAGGGCGAGCTCTACACCGGTCAGGCGCTTGGCCAGTATCTGGCGACCATCTTCCAGACAACTAACGGCTACCAACAGGCGATTCCTGGGCGCGGCGGCTGGGGTGAGATGGCCTGGTACTGGACGCCCACATTGCACAGCCATGTCGGAATGGGGGTCGATACCGTCAATGCCGCTTACATCAGTCCGACCGGTTTCGTCAGCAACCGGACTGCTTTCCTGAATCTGTTCTGGGATCCGAGCCCCAAGACCACGCTGGCAATTGAAGGCACCTGGCGCAGAACCGCCTACGGTGGTCTGGGCGACAATGCGGGCTATTCACTGATGCTGTCGTCGGAGCTGCGCTTCTAGTGCATGACCCGCGATTTTTTCGCAGCCGAGCGATCGGCCTCAACAGGTACACATGACAATGAATGGATTCATCAAGGGCTTTGTGAAGACCGTCGCGAGTCTGGCTGTCTGTGCCGGTGCATCGATCGTGCAGGCCCAGCCGGCGGCCGATCGGGTGGTGGTTCAGGACCGTGCAGCTGCTGGGGCAGGTGATGCATCGAGTGCGGATGCGCTGGCCAAGCAGTTGGCCAATCCGGTCGCTGCGCTGATCAGCGTACCGATTGAGTACACCTGGGACACGCGTGCCGGCTTGAATGAAACCGGCAGCATTTCAACGCTGATCCTTAAACCGGTCATTCCGATGTCGCTCAACAACGACTGGAATCTCATCTCGCGCACCATCTTGCCGATGGTCCAGTTCAATGATGTGGTGCCCGGCACGAGCACCAGTGGTTTTGGCGATGTTCTGCAGAGTTTCTTCTTTTCGCCGAAGGCGCCGACAGCCGGGGGAGTGATCTGGGGTGTCGGGCCTGCGATATCGATCCCGGTGGGGCGCGATCAGTTCTCGACCAATCAGTGGGGGCTGGGCCCGACCGGTGTCGTGCTGGTCCAGGACGGGCCCTGGACCTACGGCGCACTGGTCAATCAGATCTGGGGCGTGAGCGGCAGCCACGAGGGCAAGCCTTACCAGAATGCCTTTTATGCCCAGCCTTTCCTGTCTCGTACCTTCCCGGGCGGGCGTTCGCTCGGTGCCAATCTCGAGATTACCTATGACTGGACGCAGCAGCAGTGGAAGGTTCCCCTGAATCTCACCGCGAGTCAGGTCACCAAAATCGGCAGTCAGATGGTTTCGTTCGGCGCGACCGCTCGCTACTACGTTGCTCGACCTGACGGCGCGCCCGAGTGGGGGTTGCGGTTCACGGTCACGCTGCTCTTTCCGAAATGACCGCCTGCTCAGGCCGAACCGTGCAGTGACAGTTCAGCCAAAGCGCAGGTAGGGCTCGCGCTCGAGTTGCGCGAGCAGGTTGACCTCCCAGGTGAGGTATTGCTGCATGGCTTCCTCAACCTTGCTTGAGCGGGCATAAGGCGGATACCACATGTCGTCGGTTGAGGTCAGCAGCTTCGGATCATCATCGCCACGGCAGGTATCGGTGGCCAGCCCTGCGGCTCGCCAGGCAGCACGCCCGCCACTGAGCACGGCGCAGTTGGCGTAGCCGATGGCGATCGCGTCTGCCGCGGCAAAGCGAGAGATATTGCCGTCACCGCAGATCAACACCAGCCGCGTGTCCGGGGCAAAGCGCGCAAGCGCTTGCGCCAGATGCGATCGCATCGCATAGAAGCTGTCGGGGATACGAGCTCGGCGATACGAGTAACTTTCACCGACATCGATGGCGACGATCTCATCCTTCGCCAATGCCACCGACAGGGCCACGGCATTGATCACCGGAACGTTCAGCGCTGACTCGCCAAGCGCCGCCAATTTCGAGGCGCCTGATTGAAGTTCGCCGTCCAGTCCATTGCGCAGTACGAAAACTTCTTTCCAGCCCATCTGCAGCAGCCAGTGTGCTGTCATGACCGCCTGGACCTGATGCCGGTCGATCAGCACGATGCGTGCGCCCCGTACCGCGGCATAGGTGTCGGTGGCCTGGACTAATTGCCCACCCGGGGCATTGAGGCTGCCAGGCAGATGACCGGCAGCGAATTCATCGGGCTGGCGGACATCAAAGACATAGGTCGTGCGCGCGGTCTCACTTTGCATGCGGCGCAGCGCCGCGGTGTCGATGAACCGCACGCCATAGCGGTGTGCAACATCCTGGGCCAGCTGTTTTGCGGCCAGCAGCGCGTCGCCCTGCGGTTCGGGCGCCATGTTGTCGCGGCCGCGTTCGGCCTTGAATCCAGCGAGTTCCCAGCCCATCGTGCCGTTCTTGAGGGCCACGACCGGATTGACCAGACCGGCATTTCGCAGGCTTTGAGTACCGATGATCGAGCGAGTTCGCCCTGCGCAATTGACCACGACCGTCGTGGTCGGCGAGCGGATCATCCCCGGCACGCGCATCACCAGTTCTGCACCGGGGCAATCGGCCGCACCCGGCAGGCTGACCACGCGATATTCCTCGAGTGGACGTGAATCGACCAGCACGATGTCGCGTCCTTCGGCTTGCCATGCCGCCAGCGTTTGCGGGTCGATGCGAGGCGTGTCGCACTGATGCTCGACATATTCGCCAAAGGCCTTGGACGGTACATTCGTGCCCGAGAAGAGCTCGAAAGAAGCTGCACCCCATCCGGATACTCCGCCCCTGAGAATCGACAGGTTGGAATAGCCGTGCAAGGCCAGCAGCGCGGCCGCCCGGTCGACAAGCCGTAAGCCGTCAGCAGCCTCATCATCCATCAGCACGATGCGCGCATCGCGACGCGGCAGCAGTGCAGGTGCCCTGACTTCCAGCGACGACAGGGGCAGATTGCTTGCCACAAGCAGGTGCGATCGGGAAAAGGGGCCGCCATCTCGCACATCGACCAGCGCGATTTCGCTCCCGTCACCAAGCCACTGGCGCAAGGTGAGCGCGTCGATCTGCTGGCCAGAGGGCAAGTCATGATGCGGTTGGCTCATCGCTAGCATTCCGGGTGACATCGACAAGCTTGAGCTCCGAGCGGGACGCCGCCGCAGCCATCGGATTGGGCGCACAGGTATTGAACCAGCGCATCTTCGCGAACGACTAGGCGATCTTGCACAGACAGGCCACTCCTTCAACTTTGAAATCATTTCCCATGCACTTGCCGAGCACGATCAAATCAGGGGTGGCCTTGTGCGCTTCAAAGCCCCCGTATTGCGATCCGAGCAGCTTGAAAAGGCTTTCTCCGGCGCTCTCAGGGCACGAAGACATTTCGCGTACCGTCATTGCTGACCGTGCCGACAGCACCGATGAATTCCCGGCTTTCGATGTCTTCCAGCAATCCGGGGTCATTCGGGGTGTTGGCCATGAATCGTGTGCCATCGCTGGTGCGTCCGATCACGATCCCGCCCGCCGGGCCATCCCTGTCATGAAAGACGGTGTAGGTTTCGACGCTCGCAGCGCCGCTGGCCAGCGCGCTGAATGCCGGCTTGGGAATGCTGTCGAGTTCGGACTGATAGATCGCCGGATCCTCGGGCATGAAGGCGGTCTTTGGCATGTCGGTGCTGTAGACGCCGGCCGAGTGCTTAGTCACATAGTTGCCGTTGGCAGTGACCAGGCCATACTGGCCCGGGGCAGCCCTGAGCTTTCGCATCATCTCGGCGATCGAATGGGTCACATAGTTGTTGCCCGGTCCGCCAAAAAACGGCAGGCCGCCGGTGACGGTGAGACCACGCGGATCATCCGGTGACAGACCGAGCTCCTGGCAGCCGATCTCGACCGCCGAAGAAAAGCAGCTGTAGAGATCGAAAACTCCGATATCGGCCACCGACTTGCCGGCCATGGCAAGTGCCTTGCCGTAGACCATCTTCATCGCCGGCGAAGAATGAAAATCGCGGCGCTCGGTCACATACCAGTGATCGTGCGCATCGGCGCAGCCGTGCAGAAACACCCAGCGGTCGCTCGAGATGCCCAGACTGCGAGCCTTGGCAAGGCTGCAGACAATCACCGCCGCACCCTGATCGATGAAGGCATTGGCATTCATGAAGCGGGTATACGGATACGCGATGTAAGGATTGTCGGGTGCGAGTCGGGCAATTCGATCGCCGTCGAAGCCATCACGACGATCGGCAAGCGGATTGCCTGCGGCCACTTTGGCAAAGCGCGCCAGCAGCTGGCCCATCGCACGCTGATGCTCAGTCAGACTGTGTCCGGCATGCGCCCTGATCGCATTCTCGAATAACGGGTACATATAGATCGCAGCACGCGCACCATGAATTTCCTCGATATCCGACCAGCCGCGCTTTGCCACCCCCCACGACTCTGAACTGCCGCCCGGGTCTTCATTCCAGTCGAGTGTGATGCCGGCCCGCTGCGCGGCTTTCTGGGTGGCCAGTGCTTCGGCCCCCACCACCATGCCTGCCGAAAGCTCGCCCCGCGTGATGGCCTGGGCCAGCTGGTTGATCGACCACTGCGGCATGTTGCCGCCGGGCTGGGTGTAGACGAGACGACTCGCATTGCTCGCCCCGATCCGCCGGGCGAGCGACTTGGGAGGGTTGGCGAAGCGGCCGAAAGGTGAGGCAAATCGCGGGCTGGTGTCGGAAAACAATCGGACGACAACCAAAGTATCGAGCGCTTCGATCAAGCGGCTGCCCGGACCGGCATCATCGGCTGCGAGGCTGGCGACTTTCGCCATCAGATCGAGAGGCCCCATTGCAGCCAGCGGGTCGGACTCGCGTTGTGTGAACTGGCCGCAGCCAACCAGTACCGGGGTGGTGTTCTCGTCCATGGCGTCTCCTGTTTCGGGTCTGCGCGAGTCGCGCCCGTCAATATGTTGGTGATTGCCGTTCAGTGTAGCGGCTTGGCTCGCCTTGACGACTGCCACGGTGGTCTCTACCCTCGCCCCGGTGATAAGCACTCAGCAAGGACCATCGATGAATTCCAGCGGCGAATTGCTGCGCTATGACCTGCGCGACCCGGCGATTCGCAGCAATCCTTATCCGGTCTTCGCAAGGCTGCGCCTTGAAGATCCGGTGCACTGGAGTTCCGCACTCAGTGGCTGGCTGCTGACCCGCTATGACGATGTTCGCCGCGCGCATGTTGCGCCCGAGCTCGGTTCGGATCGGATCACGCCCTTTTACGACAAGCTGCCGGCCACGCAGCAGGCTGTGTTGGCCGACGTGGTGCGCTATCTCAATCTCTGGCTGGTGTTTCGCAGTCCTCCCGAGCATTCGCGGCTTCGCAAGCTGCTGGGGGCCGGCTTTGCAATGCCGGTGATTCAGGGGCTGGAGCCGCGCATCCGGCAGATCGTCGATGCATTGGCCGATCAGCTCGATGACGAACTGGCCTCGAACCGGCAGGCCGATGTCATTGCCTCGTTCGCGATGATGGTGCCGGCGATGGTCATTCTCGACATGATCGGTGCGCCGCAGGCGATGCTGCCCAGTCTCAAAGCCTGGTCCGACGACATGCTGCTCTTTATCGGCAGTGCCCAGGGCGTCGCCGACAAATACGAGCGGGCGCGGTCCGGGGCGCAGAATATGTCGGCCTATTTTCGTGAGCTGATCGCAGAAAGGCGCGTTCAGCCCTGTGACGACATGATCAGCCGGCTGATCGCGGCTCGCGACGAAGACGACGCGCTCAGCGAAGACGAGCTGGTGGCGTCCTGCATGCTCATGCTCTTCGGTGGTCATGAGACCACGACCAACCTGATCGGCAACGCGGTCCATGCCTTGATCCGGCATCCGGATCAGCGGGCCAAACTGATTGCCCGGCCGGAACTGATCGGCTCTGCGATCGAGGAGGTGCTGCGCTTCGATGGCCCGACCAATTCAAGCGCCCGGATCGTCGTTGTCGACCACGAACTCGGCGGCAAGCGCCTCGAGGCGGGTCAGCGTGTCTTTGCGATGGTCAATGCGGCCAATCGTGATGCCGGGCAGTTCGAGCGGGCCGAGTACTTCGATATCGAACGCACGCCCAATCGACATCTCACGTTTGGACAGGGCATCCATTTCTGCATGGGAGCCTCGCTTGCCCGCCTGGAGGGGCGCATTGCGGTCGATACGCTGATTCGGCGATTTCCGGCGCTTGGCCTGATCGACTCGGATCCGCCCGAGTGGACCAACGCCATGATCATGCGAGGCCTGCGTCGTTTGCCGGTGTCCTGACAGGCCAGTCTCCTGATCTGCCGGTGTTTTGTTCCGCCTGTTTCCTGGCTCCTTCCATGCCGCTTGCGTCTGCTCCCACTGTAATCGTCACCGGCGCGTCGTCGGGTGTCGGTCTGTATGCGGCCAAGGCGCTTGCCGCTCGTGGCTGGCTGGTCATCATGGCCTGCCGAGACGTGGGCAAGGCGAAGGCGGCTGCCCGTGCGCTCGGGATCGACCCCGAACGCTATCGGATCATGCAGATCGACCTTGGCTCGCAACGCAGCGTGCGTCAGTTTGCCGATGACTTCATGACAACCGGCTTGCCGTTGCATGCGCTGGTCAACAATGCAGCGGTCTACCTGCCCCGACTGACCGAACCGGCGCGCTCTCCCGAGGGCTTCGAAATCAGTGTGGCCACCAATCATCTCGGGCATTTTCTGCTCAGCATGCTGCTGCTTGGGAAGTTGGGCACGGCAAGCGGCCCAGCCCCCCGCCTCATCACGCTTGGCACGGTGACCGCAAACTCCGAGGAATTCGGCGGCAAAGTGCCGATCCCTGCGCCTGCCGATCTCGGCGATCTGAAAGGTCTGGAGGACGGTTTCCTGGCGCCGGTAGCGATGATCGACGGCAAGCCCTTCAAGGCCGGCAAGGCCTACAAGGACAGCAAGCTGTGCAACATGATCATCAGTCGCGAACTGCATCGGCGCTATCACGCACAAACCGGCATTGTCTTCAGCACGCTCTATCCGGGCTGCGTGGCCGATACCGCGCTGTTTCGGCACACGCCGAAGGCTTTCCAGCGCATCTTTCCGTGGTTCCAGAAAAACATCACCAAAGGCTATGTGAGTCAGGAGCTGGCGGGTGATCGGGTGGCGCAGGTCGTGGCCGATGCAGGCTTCAAGACCTCGGGGGTGCACTGGAGCTGGGGAAACCGGCAGAAGGAAGGGCGCGATGCGTTTTCGCAGCCGCTCTCAGCCAAAGCAAACGACGAGGCCCGCGCAAGGCGCCTTTGGTCGTACAGTGAGCGGATGGTCGGCTTGGCCTGAAAGGCGCTTCACTCTTCTCGTCGGTCATCTGATGCCACGGCATCACGACGAGGCCAGCGCAATCCGCTTCAATCATCGGTACCGGGAGATGCTGGCCCGCACGCCCGACGTCCAGCCTGTCGTTTCTCGCTGAATCAACCGATCAGTGTGATGACCCGGCTAGAATGGCCGAGTCAGTGCTGAGGTGACACATGGATCCACTCGTCGAAGGCCATCTGCGTTTTCGGGCCGTTACATGGCCTGCAGAGCGCGATCGCTATGAATCGCTCGCAAAGCTCGGGCAAAGCCCCGAAACGATGGTGATCGCGTGTTCTGACTCCCGCGTCGATCCTCAGACTGTATTCGGTGCAATCCCCGGGGAGCTCTTCGTCGTCCGCAATGTGGCTGGGTTGGTGCCGCCCTACACACCCGACTCCGGTTATCACGGCACCAGTGCTGCGCTCGAATTTGCGGTTCGGGTGCTGAAAGTGGCTCGCATCGCGGTGCTCGGCCATGCGCAGTGCGGTGGCGTGCTCTCGATGCTCGAAGGCACGCCCGGTGTTGCCCGCGATTTTGTCGAACCCTGGATGCGGATCGCCGCGCCAGCCTTGCAGGCCGTGCCCAGGCACCTCGGTCGGGATGATCGCCTGTGCGCCTGTGAGTTAGAGGTGGTCAGGCTGTCGCTTGAGAACCTGCTCACCTTTCCCTGGATCAGTGAGGCGGTCGATGCCGGCACGCTTCGCCTGCAGGGTTTTCGTTTCGATATCCGCAGCGGTTTGCTGACCACTCTGGTCGAAGGTCGCTTTGTTCAGGTCGGATGAGTTCAGGTCGGATGAGTCATGGCAGCGATCATTCTGGTCGCTGCGCCCCCTTGCACCAAGGAGACTGAGATCGATACCGCAGCGAGCCAGACATTGAGTACCGATCATCAACCCGGCTATCTGGTCAGCACCGCCTGGCTCCAGGCGCATCTTGATGATCCCGATGTGCGGATCCTCGATTGCACGACCTACATGACGCCTCAGCCGGTGGGCCCCTCGCGCATCGACAGTGGGCGCGCCGATTGGGCCAAGGGCCACATACCGGGTGCGCAGCATGTCGACATGGTGAGCGACCTGTCCGATCCGCACGGCCGATTCCCCTACACACTGCCGTCGGACACCCGTATCGCTGCGCTGATGTCGCGCCTGGGCATTGGCAATGGCCATCGGGTGGTGCTCTATGGCGCCCGGCATCCGATGGTGGTCACGCGAGCATGGTGGGTGCTCAGCACGCTTGGCCACAATGGCGTGATGATTCTCGATGGCGGTTTTGAGGCCTGGCAGCGAGAAGGCCGCCCGGTCAGCACTGAGGAGCCGCATTTCGGTGCCGGCAGTTTTCGGCCCAAGCGCCATGCCGAACGCGTCGCCGATGCGGACGATGTCGCCCGTGTGCTGGAAAATCAATCGGCGACAACGGTCAATGCCCTGTCGCCTGCCCAGTTTGCCGGCACCGGGGGGGCGCATTACGGTCGCCCCGGCCGTATTCCGGGCAGCCTCAACCTGCCGGCTTCCTCGTTGATCGATCCGGCAACCGGTTGCTGGCGCCCGCGTGCCGAACTCGAAAAACTGGCACATGATGCCGGGCTGAGCGAGGCCGATGATCCGGTGATCGTTTACTGTGGTGGCGGCATCGCAGCCACCGCGACCTGCTTCGCCCTGCGACTGATCGGTCGCACGCGGGTGGCGGTCTACGACAACTCCCTGCTCGAGTGGTCGGCAGACCCGGCGCGACCGATGCAGTGCGACGCATCCTGACAACCCTTCCTTGAGACGCGACAGCCCATGTTCTACAGCACCGCAGAAGATAATCACGGCCTGAAGTTCAATCCCTTCAAGGCACTGATCGTACCGAGACCGATCGGCTGGATCGCCTCAGTCAGCAAGAGTGGCGTTCCCAATCTCGCGCCCTATAGTTTTTTCAATGCGATGAGTGATACGCCGCCGGTGGTGTGCTTTGCCTCTGGCGGGCACAAGGATTCGCTTGACAATATCGAAGCGACCGGCGAATTCACCTGCTCAATCTCGAACTGGGACCTGCGCGATCACATGAACATGTCGTCGGCACCGGTTGCGGCCGAGGTTGATGAATTCAAGCTGGCAGGACTCACGCCAGCGGCCTCGAGGCTGGTCAAGGCGCCGTGGGTCGCCGAGAGCCCGGCAGCCTTCGAATGCAAGCTCTGGAAGATGATCGAGATGCCTTCAGTGCCAGGCAGAACGCCCTATATCGTGGTGTTCGGCACGGTGGTCGGTGTGCATGTGAAGGACGAGTTCATCCGTGACGGACTGGTCGATACCGCCAGCATGCGGCCGCTGGCTCGCATGGGCTACATGGACTACGCAGTGATCACGCCCGAGACCAGCTTCACACTCAATCGCCCGATGGCAAGTGCCGACAAGCTCAGCGCGACCGTAGTGCCGGGTCCCTGGGACGGTGTTTATCGCTGATGAGCAGGGTGAGCGCATTGCTCGCTTGAGGATCCGTCATGCACGGTGCAGCCGCGAAAGCAGTGATATCGAACGACAGGCCTGCGGCGCCTGCCGATGAGGCTTTTGCCTGGCTTCGCGCTTTCGAGGCGGCGCTGCGAGACCGCGATCCGGGTTCGCTGGCCGCGCTTTTTCTGCCTGACTGCCACTGGCGCGACCTGCTCGCGCTGAACTGGTCGGTGCGGACCACCTCGGGCCGCGATGCGGTGGTCAGCGCGCTGCTTGAGTCGGTCGGTGTCGGGTCGAGTGCGTTGAGATCGCCTTGCGATTTCCGCCTGCTCGCCGATCGCACACCGCCGCGTGAGGTTCGCCGGGCAGGCGAGCAGGTGCTTGAGGTGCTGTTTGCCTTCGAGACACCAGTGGGTCCCTGCGAGGGCGTCTTCAGGCTGCGGGCCGATGAAGCTAGGCCCGGCGCGCCACGGCGTGCCTGGACGTTGATGACCACGCTCGATTCGATTCGTGGTCATGAAGAGCAGTTTCGGCGCGCGCGGCCCAGGGGCGCGCACGATCCGCGCGATTTCAGGCAGCCCAACTGGCTCGATCGACGGCTGCAGGATGCGGCCTATCTCGAGCGCGATCCGACCGTCATCGTGATCGGAGCCGGTCAGGCGGGTCTGTCGATTGCCGCACGCCTGCGGCAGCTGTCGATCGACACCCTGGTCGTCGATCGTCACGAGCGTGTGGGCGACAACTGGCGCAAGCGCTATCACTCGCTCACGCTGCATAACAAACGCGCCTTCAACCATCTGCCCTATCTGCCCTTTCCCGATACCTTCCCCGACTACATTCCCAAGGACATGCTGGCCGGCTGGTTCGAGTATTACGCCCAGGCGATGGAGATCAACGTCTGGAGCGGCACCGAGTTTCTGCGCGCCAGCCGCGACGAGTCAGTCCGGCAGTGGGAGGTGACAATCCGGCGAGCTGATGGCACTGAGCGGGTCGTGCGGGTCGGGCATCTTGTGATGGCCACCGGCGTGAGCGCGATGCCGATACCGGCCGTCATTGAAGGGCTCGATCGCTTTGCCGGAACCGTGATGCACTCCGGCCAATACCGCAGTGGCGAGGCCTGGCGTGGCCGGCACGCGGTGGTCATCGGCACCGGGACCAGCGGTCATGACGTGGCCCAGGATCTGCAAGCCAACGGCGCACAGGTGACGCTGGTGCAGCGCAGTCCGACCATGGTCCAGAATGTCGAGCCGACGGCGCAGTTGCCTTATGCGATGTATGAGGAGGGGCCAAGCCTTGCCGACTGCGATCTGGTCAGCGTCGGCACGCCGATGGCGCTGATGCGCCGTGCGAATCAGCTGGCCAACCCGATTGCGCTCGAACTCGATCGCCCCCTGATCGATGGCCTCAAAGCATCAGGATTTCGCGTCGACGAGGGCACCGATGGCATCGGCTGGCAGTTGAAGTATCAGATGCGTGGTGGCGGCTATTACTTCAATGTCGGCTGCTCCGATCTGATCGTGCAAGGGCTGATCAAGGTCCTGCGCAGCGATCAGATCGCGGGCTTTGAGCCAGGCGGCCTGCGGCTCTCGGATGGCAGCCTGCGTGAGGCCGATCTCATCGTTACCGCCACCGGCTATCTCGGTCAGAGCGAGATGGCGGCCCGGTTGCTTGGCGATGAAGTCGCCCGCCGGATTGGTCCGGTCTGGGGCATCGACGAGGTCTCGCAGGAGTTGCGCAATATGTGGCAGCAAACGCCTCAGCCGGGTCTGTGGTTTCTTGCTGGCAGCCTTGCCCAGTGTCGCATCTATTCGCGCCACCTTGCGCTTCAGATCCAGGCCATTGAACTGGGTCTGATGGCTGAAAGCTGATGGCGCACGCTGACCATGCTTTCGCTTGGCACGACCGGTATGATCGGCAAGATCGGCCTCATCACCTGCATGAAAATCCGGCGCTTCGACGGCAATGCCTGCAAGCTGGAGTGAACTCCTGGAGGATGTATCGATGAATACCGAAGATATTGCGGTCGGCATCAAGGACGGCGTCATGACCCTGACGCTCAATCGGCCCGACAGGCTCAATGCCTACACTGCGAGGATGGGCCGTGAACTGACTGAAGCGTTTCGGCATGCCGATGCCGATGACGCCGTGCGGGTCGTCATTGTGACCGGTGCCGGGCGGGGGTTCTGTGCGGGTGCCGATATCTCGTCGGGTGCCGAGAGCTTCGGTGAGGGTCAGGCGGACAATATGTTCGCCGAGCGCCAGCCCGGTCAGCAGCGTCGTGGCGATAACTTCATTCGCTCGATTTTTGAGTGCCGCAAGCCGTCGATCGCGGCGATCAACGGCGCGGCGGTTGGCGTTGGGCTGACGATGACGCTGCCGATGGATGTCCGGATTGCCTCGACCGACGCAAAGTTCGGTGCGGTTTTCACCCGCAGAGGGCTGGTGCCCGAAGCCGCGAGTGCCTGGTTTTTGCCCCGCATCGTCGGACTTCCTCAGGCTTTGCGCTGGTGTTATTCGGGCCGGGTCTTCGATGCACAGGAAGCGGTCAGGGGCGGCCTGATCGAAGCGGCGGTTGCGCCCGATCAGTTGCTCGCCCGCGCCAACGAAATTGCCCGCGAGATCGTCGATCACACCGCTCCGGTGTCGGTTGCCCTGACCCGCCAACTGCTCTGGCGTTTCACCGGTGAAAGCACGCCCTTCGACCTGCTCGAGCTCGACAGCGAATACAACCGGCTGCTCGGTGCCGGGCCCGACGTTCGCGAAGGGGTGGCCGCGTTTCTGGGCAAGCGCCAGGCGACCTTTCCGGGAAAGGTCAGCGCCGATATGCCGCCAGGCTATCCCTGGTGGGAGCGCAGTCTGTAGCGGCCGCAAGCGATGGCACACCCTGGTGAAGGCAACAAAGTGATTGCAGCAAATTGAATGCAATAAATTGAATGCAACAAATTGAAGGCAAGCGCGCGATGACTGGCGATTTCGATTCGTTTCGCAATGCACTGCAGGCAGCAACGCTGCGTGCTCTGCCTGGCGCGCAGCGCATCGAGGGCCTCAAGCGATTGTCTGCCGGTGCCACGCTTGAGACCTGGTCCTTCGATGCGATCGGGACAGATCAGGGCATCGCAAGCAACTGGCCGCTGATCCTGCGACGTGCGCCGGGGGGCGTGCGCGCCGCGCGCACGCTGTCATTGACTGATGAGGCGAAGCTGGTACGGGCGCTGCGTGAAGCGGGCGCCCCGGTCGCACAGGTAGTCCATATCCTGGGCGCCGATGACGCACTGGGCGACGGGTTTCTGATGATCCGTATCCCCGGCGAAACCATTCCGCGAAAGATCCTGCGTGATGCCCAGTTCGACGCCATCAGGCCGCAGTTGGTGTCGCAGCTTGCCGGCATTGCAGCGGCGCTGCATGCCGCCGATGTGACCGGTTTGCCGCCGGCGCTGCCGGTGTCGGGGGTTCGCAAGACCATCGAGGACCTGCATGCGCGCGCCGTGTCCTTCAGTGAACCCAGGCCGGTCTTCGAGCTGGCCTTCCGGTGGCTTGACGAGCATGCACCGCCCGAGCCCTTGCGCCCGCATCTGGTTCACGGCGACTATCGCCATGGCAACGTGATCATCGGCACCGACGGCGTGAGGGCGGTGCTCGACTGGGAGATCGCGCATCTCGGCGATCCGATCGAAGACCTGGCCTGGTTGTGTCTGCCGCCCTGGCGATTCGGCAACCTCGATTTGCCGGCAGGCGGTCTGGGTACCCGCGATGAACTGCTGCAGGCCTATGCACAGGCCACTGGCGAAGTGGTCGATCCGATGCGTTTCCGCTTCTGGGAGATGGTGGGCAGTCTGCGCTGGGGCGTCAGCTGTGCCAGCATGCTCGAATGGTTTCGCAGTGGTCGCAACCGCACGGTCGAGCGCGCGATGATCGTGCGGCGAGCGTCCGAGAACGAAATGGACCTGATGCGTCTGCTGAGCGGGAGCGCCTGACATGCTTGATGCACCGACCCCGGTCGAAATTCTGGAGGTGGTCGCGGCGATGATCCGTGATCAGCTCGTGCCACAACTGCCGCCGGATGCGGTTTTTCACGCGCGCGTGGCCGCCAACGCCATCGATCTGGTGCGCCGCGAACTGCAGACCGGCGATGCGCTCGAAGCGGCCTCGCTCTCGCGATTGCAGCAGTTGCTCGGTCATCAGGGCGATGCGCCTGCGCTTGAGCGCGAGCTGTGCGAACGCATTCGCAATGGCTCGCTCACCACCGATTCACCGGGTCTGATCGACCACCTGATGGCCTGCACGCTTGCCAAGATGTCGATCGATCAGCCCAGCTATGCCAGCTACCGGCGCGAGCTCGACGCTCGTGCGGCCACCCCACACACCAAGGAGTGATTCATGGATTTCAATCTGTCGCCCGATCTGGTCGCCTTTCTGGCCAAACTCGATGCCTTCATCGACGCTGAAATCAGGCCACTTCAAGCTCAGGACGATAACGAACGCTTTTTCGATCATCGCCGCGAGTTCGCCCGCACCGATTACGAGGCGGGTGGCTTGCCTCGCCACGAATGGGAGGCACTGCTGCTTGAGGCCAAGCGTCGTGCCGACAAGGCCGGTTTTTTTCGGCTCTCACTGCCCAAGGAATTCGGTGGGCAGGGTGTTGGCAACCTCTGGATGGCGGTGATTCGCGAGCATATGGCGAGCAAGGGGCTGGGTCTGTTCAATGACCTTCAGAACGAGCATTCGGTGGTCGGCAATTTTCCGGTCATCGTGATGCTGCGTGACTTCGGCACGCCAGCCCAGAAGGAAAAATTCATCAAGGGCTCGCTGGCCTTCGAGATGAAAATTTCATTCGGCCTGACCGAACCCAATCATGGCTCGGATGCCACCCACATGGAAACCCGCGCGGTACGCGAAGTGCGCAACGGTGTCTCGGGTTGGCGCATCGACGGTGAAAAGATGTGGACCACCGGCATGCATATCGCCACGCATTGCGCCACCTTTGCACGCACCTCAGGCAAAGCTGGCGATGGCCGCGGTATCACCTGTTTTCTGGTGCCCACTGACACACCGGGTGTGAAGGTCGAGGAATATCTCTGGACCTTCAACATGCCGACCGACCATCCGCGTGTGAGCTTCACCAATGTGTGGGTGCCCGATGACGCGATGTTCGGATCGATCGATCATGGCCTGCCGCTTGCGCAGTCGTTTGTTCACGAGAATCGCATTCGTCAGGCAGCGAGCTCGCTGGGTGCAGCCACGTTTTGCGTCGCCGAGAGTGTGCGCTATGCGCGCGAACGAAAGCCTTTTGGCGAAGAGCTGGCCCGCAATCAGGGTATCCAGTTCCCGTTGGTGGAGCTTGCCACCCAATGCGAGATGCTGCGTCTGCTGATCCGCAAGACCGCCTGGGATATGGATCAGATGCCGCATCCCGAGGTCGAGAAAAAACTCTCGGACAAAGTTTCGATGTGCAACTACTGGGCCAACCGCCTGGTGTGCGAGGCGGCTGATCGGGCGATGCAGGTCCACGGTGGCATCGGCTATTCACGCCACAAGCCCTTCGAGCACATCTATCGTCACCATCGCCGCTATCGGATCACCGAGGGCTCGGAGGAGATCCAGATGCGCAAGGTGGCGGGCTTCCTGTTCGGCTACATGGGGCCGAACAAGCACTGAGCGTCAGGTCAGAAGCGCTCGAACGGCCCGAGCAGTCGCCACTGCCCGACCGGCAAGCTGCCAAGCGGGATACGGCCGATCCGCACGCGGCGCAGGCCGGTCACTTTCAGACCGACCAGATCGCACATCCGGCGGATCTGGCGTTTTCGGCCCTCTCGCAGGACGAAGCGCAGTTGGTCTTCATTGGCCCACGACACCCTGGCTGGCTTGAGCGCAATGCCGTCGAGCGACAAGCCATGGTTGAGCAAGGCCAGCTGGGTGGTATCCAACGTGCCCTCGACCCGCACCAGATATTCTTTTTCGATCGGTGATTCCTCGCCGATCAGCTGTCGGGCGATGCGGCCATCCTGTGTCAGGACCAGCAGGCCGGTCGAGTCGATGTCGAGCCTGCCGGCGGGTGCCAGGCCGCGGGTATCAAGGCGGGCAGGGCGCCCTGATTTCGGTGTCGACGGCCCGGCCACCTTCGGGTCGGACCATTGACGCTCAGGCGTAATCAGGCGGGCAGCTGGTGGGTAGTTGCCATCATCGTCGGCATGCGAGACATGACCGATCGGCTTGTTGAGAATGACGGTGATGCGTCGGGCCTGCTGCAGTTTGGCACCTTCGGCAAGGCTCACCGTCTGGCTTGGCAGGGCGCGGCTGCCAAGCTCGGTGACCGGCTGACCATCGAGCAGAACCAGGCCCTGCTCAATATAGAGATCGGCTTCGCGGCGCGAGCAGATGCCACGCTCAGCCAGCAGCTTGGAGATGCGAACACGTCCGTCGTTCGGTTTCTCGGTATTCGATGAGGTGTCAGCCATCCTGCGATTCTCGCATGGGCCGGCAAGCGGTCATCGATTCCCGGTCGCGTAAACTCGGTTCGGGACGGCTCCTCGATGAGCCCGCCATCACGGAGACATCCATGACCGATCCGATTTACCTCCTCGTCGATGAGCCCTTGAGCGGCGTGCGCCGCATCACGCTCAATCGACCTGAAAAGCGCAATGCCCTGAATAACGGCCTGCGAACTGAAATCTTCGCCGCACTCGAGGCGCATGACCGTGACCCTGCGGTCAAGGTCACGATCATTCGTGGTGCCGGACCCGCTTTCTGCTCGGGCTACGACCTGAGCGCCAACAACACCGTCGACCAGCCCTATCACACCGCTGGTGGCATCGGGCAATGGTCGCGCCATGTGGTCGATGGCTGGTTTCGTGTCTGGGACCTGGCCAAGCCGGTGATCGCTCAGGTACATGGCTATTGCCTCGCGGGCGGAACTGAACTCGCCACCGCCTGTGATCTGGTCTACGTCGCCGAGGATGCGCAGATCGGCTATCCGCCGGTACGTCTGATGAGCCCGCCCGACATGCAGTTTCATCCCTGGACCATGGGGCTGCGCCAGGCGATGGAGTCGATGCTGACCGGCGATTCGCTCAGTGGCGCCGAGGCAGCGCAAAAGGGCTGGGCCAATCGTGCCTATGCAGCCGATCGGCTCGAGGCCGAGGTGCTTTCGATTGCTCAGCGCGTGAGTCTGTTGCCGAGCGAGCTGGCCGCGATCAACAAGCGCAGCGTGCATCGCGCCATGGAGATCATGGGGCTGCGTGCTGCGATCAGGGCCGGCACCGAACTGCAGGCATTGGCCTTTCAGACCGAAGCCAGCAAGGCCTACATGACGCGTTTTCGGCGTGATGGCGCCAGTGTCAGCAGTCTGCTGAGCGAGCGTGACGCGAGCTTCAAGGATTATCGGGAACGCGATAAACCGTATCAGGGCTGACGTTCAGGCGGTTGAAGGTGGCAGCGCAGCGTTTGTCGCTGCGCGGTTCATTGACCTCGCAGCACACCGAGTTCGCGCAGGCGGCTGATCTCGCTTGGCTTGAAGCCGGCGTCGCGCAAAATGCCCTCGCTGTGTTCGCCGAGTCTTGGTGCGCGGCGAGGCGCGATCTTGTCGACGCCCACCAGATCGAATGGGCTGTTGACTGTGAGGCCGCTGCCGTCGGCAAACGGCACCAGTGCGCCGGCGGCCAGCATCTGCTCGTCGGAGTCGATATCGGCCATGGTGCCAATCACCCCGAAAGTGATGCCGACCTGATCGAATCGGCGGCGCCAGTGCGCCAGATCGTGGCGCAGGAATTGGCGGTCGAATCGCGCGATCACCTCAACATGATGATCGCGGCAGTCCTGCGGTGTGCGCATCATCGGGTCGGACTGCCAGTCGGCAAGCTCAAGCGCGTCCATCAGCAGGCCGAACTGGCGTGCTTCGCTCGACAGGGCGAGGTTGATCCAGCGGTCATCGGCACAGCGATAGACATTGGCAAAGGGATTGGCCGCGTGCTCGCGCGGCGGGCGCGGCGCAAACTGCAACCCGTCGAGTTGCCCCTGCACCATGATGCCGTTGGACCACAGGCCATTGGCCAGCAGCGATGAACGCACCTGTGATCCGTGGCCGGTGCGTTCACGCGAAAAGAGTGCGGTGACGATCGCCGCATAAAAGGCCATCGCACTCGGATGGTCGCCCATGCCCATGGTGGGTCGGCTGGGCGGTGCGGTGTGATCGGCTTTGACCAGATCCATCAGACCCGAGCGCGCCCAGTAGGCGGTGGCATCGAAACCGGTCTTGCCTGATTCGGGACCGACCTCGCCGTAGGCGGTGAATGAGGCGTAGATCAATCGCGGATTGAGCGCACTGATCGATGCATGGTCGAGCTTCAGCCGATCGCGCACCGGTAGCGGCAGATTGGTGATGAACACATCTGCATCGCGCACAAGGCGATACAGCACATCAAGGCCCTCCGGTTGTTTCAGGTCGAGGCACAGGCTGCGCTTGCTGCGGTTGTCGAGTTCCCAGGGGTAGTTTCGCTCGGCCACCGGCAGTCCGGCGGCATGGTAAGTCTCGCGGTAGGGGTCACCTTCGGGTGCTTCGATCTTGATGACGTCTGCACCAAAGTCGGCCAGTGTGGTGGCGGCTGCGGGCGCTGCGATGAAGCTGGCGCAGTCGATGACCTTCAGTCCGGCAAAGGGCCGGTCGGCAGCCTGCATGGTGTCTCCCCCGATCGGCTGTCGCAACAGTAGCGAGCCGCTTATGGTGTCGATGATGACAGGAATGGCGATCCGAGTCAGTGCGCCACCCTCTATCGCTTACCATCTCGCCAAGGCATGCCGGTGATGCAATGACGGTCTCCCAGGCGCCCGCGGGCAATCTCTTTCGCAAGGAGCAACGCATGACCGAATCCAATACCATTCGCCCTTCAGGGTCCCGGCTGGCCAACCACGTGACCCTGATCACCGGCGCAAGCCGGGGCATCGGTCGCGCCATCGCGCAAGCCTACGCCGCCGAGGGCGCCACGGTTTGCCTGGCGGCAACCAATCGCGAGATGCTGGCCGAGGTGCAGGCCTCGCTCGAGTTGCCACCCGAGCGATCAATCGTCATGCCGCTCGACGTCACCGATCGCGCGGCCTGTTTCGCAGCGGTCGAGGCGATCGAGGCACGCTTCGGGCGGCTGGACGTGCTGGTCAACAATGCCGGCATCTATCAGTCGAAGACCTTTCTCGATTACGCCCCCGAGGATTTTCAGCGGCTTCTCGATGTGAATCTCTTCGGTGTGATCAACCTGATGCAGGCAGCGCTGCCGCGGATGCAGTCACGCGGGCGCGGGCGCATCGTCAACATTGCCTCCACCGCCGGCAAATGGGGGTCGCGCAATCAGAGCGCCTACAACGTCAGCAAGCATGCGGTCGTGGGGCTCACCCGTTGCGTGGCACTCGAAGCGGCCGCTACCGGCGTGACCGTCAACGCGATCTGTCCGGGTTTCATCCAGACCGATATGGTCGAGAACCTCAAACGCGGCTATGCCGCCATCGGCGGCGCTGATGGCGACGCGGTCGTGAAGGCTGCGCTGGCGCGTGTGCCGATGAACCGGGTACTTGAGCCCAGCGAGGTGGCCGCACTGGCGGTCTATCTCGGCTCGCCGGAGTCGGCTGGCATGACCGGGCAGTCGCTGCTGATCGATGGCGGCATGCTGTTGTGCTGAGGCTGGCGGTGCCTCAGAGCTTGAGCATCGCAGCGCGTGAAGTCCGCATGCGTTGCCACTGCATGTAGAGCACACCTGCCAGCACCACCAGACCGCCGACGATCTGCTCGGGCAGCGGGATGACCGAAAAGACCAGCAGGGAAATCAGCACTGCAAAGACCGGTACAGTGTTCTGCCACATTACGCCGGCATTGATGCCAAGCCGCGCCACGCCAGTGTTCCAGGCGACTGCGCCCAAGGCCGACGACAGTGCTGCGGTGATCAGCAGATTCATGACGGCTTCTGCGCTCGGATTCAGGTTGGGCGCACCGATCAAGCCGACCGCCCGGGCGAGCACCCACCAGACGAACAGCCAGGGCACGGCATAGGCCGAGGTCAGAAAGGTTCGGCGCAGCTGCGAGGTGTCGGGCGTAAACCAGCGCTGTGCAAGGATCGAGTAAGCCGTCCAGGCGAAGAATGACAGCACGATCAGTGGCTCACCGCCCTGCAGACTCAGTGACTGGCTTGTGTTGTCGGCCTTGCCGTAAATCGCGATACCGGCGCCGATGATGGTGAGTGCAGCGGCTCCCCAGAAGCCCTTCTCGAGCGGCGAGCGATTCATCCAGCGAAAGACGATTGCGCCGTAGACCGGCGAGCCGGCCATGATGGCGGCGGCTGTAATCGGATTGGTGTATCGCAGCCCGAGATTGAAAAAGACAAAGAAGCAGCTGACGCACAGGCTCATCACCAGCACCCGCCACAGTGGAATCGGCGAGCGCAATTGCGACAGGCTGCTGCTGGCCGCCACCAGCGAACCGAGGATGGTCGAGGCAATCGCCAGGCGAAGCAGCGCAAGCCAATAAGGATCGAAACTGCTGAACAGGCGCGAGGTCAGCGGGATATTCAGCCCCCACACCAGAGACGACACCAGATAACACAGGCCGCCGACAAGCGCGGCAGACGGTGCACTGGAAGCGGGGGAGGAATTCATCGAGCGCAGGCGCTCGGTGGCGTTGACCGGGGCATGGCCGGGACTATACGCGAGCCGACTTTCGGAAGACCGGCTTGCCATCAGACACAAGACTTCCGCATCATCCGCACAGCAGCCTCGGTTCTGATGCGCTGCATTCAGCAAGAGGGCAGTGTCATGGCTAATCGAGACGTCTTTGACGCTCCGCTCAGTGCGAGCGACGCTGCTGCGGTCGAGCACTATGGCGTGGCGCTCGGCAATCTCATTACCCTGAGCGGCGATCCGCTTTCGCAAGTGAAAGCAGCGCTTGCGATCGACCGGGGCCTTGTCATGGCGCATATCCTCAAGGGCATGCTCTTTGCATTGAGTTCCGAGCAGTCGCTGCTGGCGCCGGCGAAAGCAGCGCTTGCCGCGGCGCGTGCGGTCTCGGGCGGGGCTAACGATCGCGAGCTTGCGCATATCGCAGCGCTCGATGCCTGGACCACAGGGCGTCTTCACGAGGCGGCTGCCCGGTGGGAGAAAATCCTGGTGGCCTGTCCTAATGATGGCCTTGCGATGTTTGCGGCGCATCAGTCCGATTTCTTCATGGGGCAATCGAGCGAACTGCGCGACCGCGTTGCCAGGCGCTTGCCGGATATCGATGCGGGCAGTGCCCTGCACGGGTATTACCTCGGCATGCATGCCTTCGGTCTCGAAGAGATGGGAGACTACGAGCAGGCCGAGGTCGATGGTCGTCGCGCCGTGGCGAGCACACCGCGCAATGCCTGGGCGATTCATGCGGTGGCCCATGTGATGGAGATGACCCATCGGCTCGATGACGGCATCGACTGGTACACCAGCCGTGAAGCCGACTGGTCGAGCGACAGCTTTTTTTCAGTCCATAACTGGTGGCATCTGGCGCTCTATTTCTTTGAGCGACAGCAATGGGACAGGGTCCTCAAGCTGTACGACGAACGCATTCGCGCCACTGAGTCGACGGTCGTGATGGACATGATCGATGCCAGCGCGCTTCTGTGGCGACTCACCCTTCAGGGAGTCGACGTCGGGGACCGATGGCAGCCGATGGTCAAGGTCTGGGAACCACTGATCGACGATGCCTGGTATGCCTTCAACGATACCCACGCCATGATGAGCTTCGTCGGTGCAGGTCGCGATGATCTGGCCGCCAGGCTGGCAGCCGTGATGGCGCGCACCGCCCAGGGCGATACCGATAACGCCATGATGACCCGGCAGGTCGGTTTGCCGGTCGCTCAAGCCCTGCAGGCGATGGGGCATCAGCGCCCCCAGCTCGCGGTCGAGCTTCTGTCAGCAGTCAGGCCGGTGGCGGCGCGCGCTGGTGGCTCTCACGCCCAGCGCGATCTGCTTTCGCAGACGCTGATCGTTGCGGCCGAACGCGCGTGCAATCGATCGATGGCTCGTGCCTTGCTCAACGAGCGTCTGGCGCTCAAGCCTCATTCGATGCTCAGCCGAGCCTGGATGAACCGGGTGGTCGCAATGCCTGCGATGCCCGCCGATCACTATCAATAAGAGGAAGACAGACCACCATGACTGCCGCAACAAGCCATGACACCGTTGTCATCGATACCGGGACGGATCAGCTGCTGTGCGAAATCCGCGAGCGGGTCGCGGTCATCACCCTGAATCGTCCGGATGCCCGCAATGCCCTGTCGGACTATCTCACCCCGGCCTTGCGCAGGATGGTCAAGGAGCGCGGCGATGACGAGCGGGTCGGTGCCCTGCTCATCACCGGAGCCGGCACCGCTTTTTGTGCCGGCGGTGACGTCAAGGGCATGGGCGACAACAGCAGCAAGAAGAGCATGTCGCGCCAGGAGCGCATCGACGACCTCCTTGAGCGCCAGCGACTGCTGACCGGCGCGCTGGTGGCGGTGCGCAAACCCACTGTGGCGGCTTTGCCGGGCGCAGCCGCCGGCGCCGGTCTGGCGATCGCGCTGGCCTGCGATATCCGGATTGCCGCCAGGTCGGCTTTCGTGAGTGCGGGTTATGCGCGTGTCGGTCTGTCGGGCGACTACGGCATTGCGTGGCTGCTCAGCCGCACGGTGGGCTCGCCGATCGCCCGCGAAATGATGTTCACCTCGGACCGTGTCGATGCCGACCGTGCCGAGCGTATCGGCCTGTTCAACCGGGTGGTCGCCGACGAGCTACTGCAGGAGCAGGCATTCGCGATGGCTCGTGCGCTCGCTCATGGCCCGGCGGTCGCGCTGCGCCACATGAAAGACAACCTCGACGAAGCCGCGTTCATTGACTTCGATACCGCGCTTCAGCATGAGGCGCATCGCTTGGTCGATGCATCGCGCACCGACGATCACCGGGAAGCGGTGAGGGCCTTCATCGAGAAACGCAAGCCGAATTTCACCGGCCGCTGAGCGTTACTGTATCGGGCAGCCGGTGGTGTTCTGGCTGCCCGGGGTGCCGGTCAGTTCTTGCGCAAAAGATCGGGCGCGTTGTGCCCAGGCATGGCGAGCCGGCTGTCTTTGGTTTTTGCCAGCGCGGCAGTCGCGCCTTCATGCTCGAGAATCTTGTTCATGACCGCCTTGCCGGCTGCCTCGAAGGCATCACGGTGGTTGATCACGAAGTCTTTCGATTCGCGATAGTTGTCGAGCATGCCGTTGAGTTCGGGCACGACATAGCGGGCGACCATATCCCAGCTGCGTGAGGTGTTTTCGCGGTTGGCCCAATCGTGGACAAAACCGATGAGCGTTCCGAACCCGCCGGTGAGGGGGATCAGCCTGCGCACGGCCGCCACCTGGTCATCGGGTGTGCCGATGACGGTGGCAGCGCCCGGGGCGAAGGCGATCGCTTCGACCGCTTCCTGCGGGCTCGAATAGCGCTTGGTCCCGGGGCGCTTGAGCGTGTCGAAGATGTATTCATTGTTCCAGCGCATCAGGCCTTCGCCGGCCTCGCGCATGGCCTGCTCGCGGGTTTCGGCGATATGCCAGGACAGCAGGACCCGCCAGTCCTTGCGATGGACGACATTGCCATGCTTGGCGGCAGCTTCCTCGGCAAACTTCCATTGCGTCGCAAGCGCGGCAAGTCCTTCGGTGGATGTCGAGCCGATCGAGATCACACCGGTGCCGTATTTGCCGGCAAGCGTCATGCCCGAGGGGCTGATGGTGGAGGCCACCGCCATCGGCAGCTTGTCCTGCAGTGGCAACAATTGCAGCTTGGCATCCTTGATCTTGAACCACTCGCATTCGTAGCTGAAGCGGTCTGCGCCCTCGAGCAGCCGTTTGATGACGCCGAGCGCTTCGTCCTGCCGATTTCGCTGAAGCAGCGGGTCGATACAGAGCGTGTGGGCGTCGGAGGCCAGCGCGCCCGGCCCGGAGCCGAAGATCGCCCGTCCGCCAGTCATATGGTCGAGCTGGACCATACGCTGAGCGACGTTGAAGGGGTGGTGGTAGGGCAGGGAGACGACGCCTGTGCCCAGCATGATCCGATGCGTGCGCTCGCCTGCTGCGGCCAGGAACATCTCCGGCGACGCAATCGTCTCCCAGCCTGTGGAATGGTGCTCACCGCACCAGAATTCGTCGAAGCCGAGGCGGTCTAGCTGTTCGACGAAATCGAGATCGCTTCGAAACTGCAATCTTGGCTGTTCGCCGATCGGGTGGTGGGGGGCGAGGAATGCGCCAAATCGCATGCGGCTCATCGAGGTCTCCTGATGGGGTAATCGGGGCGCGCCAGCGCGCCTCAATCTCCGGAGTGTCGCAGTTTTGGGCGTCTGTTGCTGCGATGACATGACTAAGTTGAAACGTCGGCTGGCATGAAAAAGCGGCAAGCGTGGGCATGGAACCTGCCTCGCTTGGCGATGCATCCATCCCATCAATTTCGAAAATAGGGAACATCGCCATGAAGCAGATCGGCGCAGCAATGACTCTCCTGATGTTGGCCGCCTGCGGCGGCAGTGATAGCGGCTCGGGCGGCAGCACACTGTCTGGTGCGTCGGCATCGCAAGGTTTGGGCGCCAGTTCGGTCGCCAGCGGGTCGACTGTGGGTGGCGCGACCTCGACGACAGGAGCCGACACGTCAGCGGCTGGCGGCACCGTGCCCGGCACCGCGGCCGGCACCGCGGCCGGCACTGTGACCGGCACCGTGCCCACCGGCAAGATGACGCTGACGACAAGGGTGATCGACGGACCGATTCAGGGGGCGCTTGTCTGTACAGACAAGAATTTGAATGGCGTTTGCGATGCCGGCGAGCCGCAGGCGACAACCGATGCCACCGGCATCGCCAGCTTTCTGATCGACACGGCTGACAACAGCAAGTATCCCGTGCTTGCGGTCGTTGGCCTCGGTGCCATCGACGCAGTCAACGGTTCGGTCAGAACCGCTTACACCTTGCTGGCACCAGCTGATGAGTCCGATTTCATTACGCCACTGAGCACGCTGGTGGCGCAACATGTGATCACCACCGGGCTGCCAACCTCGTTTGCGGTCGAGGCGATTCAATCGCTGGCCAGCGTGGTCACGCCACTCGGCGATCCCTCTAGATTCACCGCCCAGGATGCGGCATTGGCCCGACTGGTCGTGGTTACCAGCCAAGTGCTGTCGACAACGCTGTCGCCTGCGGTCGGGCAGCTTGCCCTGGACGGGTCGATCATCACAAACGCCGCAGTCAGCCAGATCGCGCGCTCGCAACTGCTGCGGCTGCTGCCCTCGATGGTCGGTGCGGTCCAGGGCCTGACTGCCAGCAGCGAGATCGACGCGGCTGCTGCGCGAGTCGTGGCAGACAGCGGGCTGAGTGCTGCGAGCGCCATTGCGCTGGCTGGTGCAAACAATGTGCAAATGACGCTGGCGGGCAAGACGCCTGCTTACCTGCCTGAGCGGACAAGCAACATCGCCGATCTTCGGTTTACCGATCTTTCCAACTATGTCGTGCGCTTCCTGACCGCGACGCTCGCGCAGTCGGCGCCCGACGTCGACAACGATGTCCACCTGACCGACCGCAAGATCGCCAGCGTGGCTGGAAGTATCGCCAAATGGGGCGGCACTCAGACAGCAGGCCCATTGCGCAGCAACGATGTTTTCTGGAATCAGTCGAGCTGGGCTCAGTGCCCGATCGACGGGATATTCACGATGGGTGCCGGGGGCCTCAACGGCTCCTTCTGGTACAACGCTTGCCGCTTTTATGAATTCGGCGCGGGCCGGGCCGCCACGGTCGATATCGCCGGCAAATCAATGGCGACCGTCATGCAGCAGCTATCTGCTGCAGGTTATTCGAACCTGGCTGTTGCCAACGCAACGCTGGCGCTAGGCAGTGCAGTCTTTCCGGCCAATGCCACGGTGTCCTTGAAAACCGTCGCGCCGATCGCCAAGGCGATCGCCTACTCTCCCGGGACGATGAACCGGGTCAATGAGCCGGCCAGCCCGTGCAGCAGTCCTGCTGCCGGTGCCGTCAGCAAGTCACTGACATCGATGATCGCCGCATACCCCGGGACAGCCTGCAGCGCCAGCGGCCAGGACAGTTTCTCGTATGGCGGGGCGACCTATACCGATGTGGGCACCGCACCGAATGTGCCGACAGCCAGTGTGCTGATCGGGCGGATCGGCAGCGCGCCGATCGGCTCAGGAAGCGCGCCCGCCTATTACAGCGGTAACTCGCAGATCCGCGTGACCTTCGCCGGCGCGGCGAGCAATGCGGTCAGCTTCCTGCTGTGCAAGGAGCGATTCAGTGACGGGGCACCGAGAGACTGTTCGACGATCGGCACCGGCAGCTACTCGATCGACACCCTGGGCGATGCCCGGGTCATGAGCTTCAACAGACTGCCTTCGCTCACCATCCCGCTGTCCTACAACACCATCCTGGTGGAGCGGTCCGGCGCGGTGTACGCGGGTTATCAGTCGAAGATCTGGGTCAGTCAGCAGGCGACGCTCAACAATGCTGCGACCGCGGCGCTGGCAACCCAGCTCGGCATCGCAGTCGAAGATCCTGACCTGCCGTTCGTGCAGAGCGCCGGCTCCTATCAGGGCAACTACGATCTGGTCGCGAACACCGGCGCGATCACCCGCCTTGTCTTCAGCACAGACGGCAAGGCCTCATGCGCGGATGCGGTATCGCTTGCATCGCCGCTGATTGCCTCGTCGTCGTGTCTGTTCAGCATCACGAACCCCGAAACCGGTGCCTTCACCCTGACCGACGTCAATAGCGGTGTGGCAACCACGATTGCCGGCACGATCGACTATCTGTCCGGCGCGCTGACCGCATTGTCGACACCGGCGGGCTCAAGCTGGAGCGGCTCACGTCAGTAGCGGGGTCACGCAGCAAAGCGTCTTCAGTCGGTCGAGTCTCGCTGCTCGACCGATCTGAAGGCAGCCCAGAGCATCAGGTCATAGGCAATCTTCAGCACACCGCAGACCACCAGAGGCAGGGACATCCATCCCGATTGAAACAGCCAGCCTGCCAGCAGCGGGCCGGCTGCTGCCGCAAGACTTCGCGGGACCGCTGTAAAGCTCGCTGCTGCAGCACGCTCATGCGGCTCGACCACCGACATCACGAAGGCGCTGCGGGCGGGAACGTCCATCGACGACACCAGCGCCCTGGCAAAGAGCAAGGCCAGCACCCAGTGCAACTCGCTTGCAAACGCTGCTGCGATCAGAAAAAGACTCGCCGGGATATGCGTGAAGACCATCGTGTTGACCATTCCGATTCTCCTTGCCAGGCGGGGGGCTGCGAGCTGCGAAACCGCTCCCAGCAGGCCCGAGACAAAGAAGAAGCTGCCGGTCGCGGTCAGCGACAGCGCGAACTTGTCAAACAGCCAGAGTGCCAGCAGCGAGTTCAGCACCAGACCGCCTGCAAAGGAGTCGAGCGAAAACAGTGCGGACAATCTGATGACGATGGCGCGTGATTGTTGCAGCGGCGCAGCGCGGCCGACCGACGCCATCGCGCCGACCGGCATGCGGCGATACAGCATCCAGACCACCATGCCGATCAGGCCGTAGAAGACGAACATTGCCCGCAGGGCCTCGAGGCGCCCGATGCCGCTCAGTGCGTCGATTCGCTCGGGCAGCCCGGCAGCCAGTGCGCCGGCCGCACCGCACAGTGCCCCGGTGAGGGCATACCGGGCAAAGAGATCGGTTCGCGCTGCCGGTTCGCAGTGGGCTGTCAGGCGCGCATGTTCGAGCGGCTGAAAGACGCTCACATCGCCTGAACTCGGATTGAGGGTGCCGGTAAAAGCGATGATCAGCAAAGGCCAGAACGATGACAGCGCCGAAAACCCGATGCCGGTGACGATCATCAGTATTGCCGCCGCCAGCAGCAGGGCCTTGTCCGTCCATCTCGAGCCCCAGGCACCGACCGCGAGCGTGGCGATCGCTGACCCGAAGAGCGTGGCGGTTGCAATCGCGCCCACCTCGGCACTGCCGAGCCCGAGCGCGATCAGATAGACCGGCAACAGCACCGCCACGAAGCCATCGGCAAAGCCGCGCAGCGCGCGCGCCAGAAAGACCGGCGCCACCGCAGGATCGGTGCCCTGCGGCAGCAGCCATCGGATCATTGTCCGACTGCCATGTCGAGGTCGGGTGCAGGCTTGCGGTCGGGGCCGCGCGCGCGTGTCGTCGCCTCAGGATTCCGGATCACGGCTCCTGATTCGACAGCACCAGGGTCGCGGCCGCGGTGAACATGCCGCCGACGCCCTGCACCAGGCTGGTCTTGACCCCATCGACCTGTTTATAGGCTTCGCCCCTGAGCTGACGCACCGCCTCGAGAATGGCGAACATGCCATACATGCCGGTATGGGTGTAAAGAATGCCGCCGCCGTTGGTGTTGAGCGGCAGCTTGCCCCCCGGTCGGGTGTGGCCAGCCTGGATGAAGGCACCGGCCTCACCCCGACCGACGAAACCGAGGTCTTCCAGGCCATAGAGCGGCAGGTGTGCGAAGGCGTCGTAGATCATGAGGTGGTCGACATCGGCGTGCTTGATGCCGGACTCCTCGAAGGCCTGTTTGCTGGCCCGCTTGAAGCCCTTGGACGAGGTCATGTCGTCCATCAGCGAGACCATCGGACTGTCGCAGGCCTCACCCGATCCGAGCAGATAGACAGGCCGCTTGGCATTGCGAAGGTTGCGTGCGCGATCGGCACTGGTGATGACCAGTGCACCGCCACCATCGGTCACGACGCAGCATTCGAGTTTGTGGAAAGGATAGGCAATCAGAGGCGATGCCATCACATCCTGCACCGTGAGCAGTTTGTTGCGACTGGCCCGGGGATTGCCGGCAGCCCAATGGCTTTGCGCGACCACGACTTCGGCAAGCTGCTCATGGGTCGTGCCGGTGTCCTTGAGGTAACGCATCACCGGCAGGGTGAACATGTTTGGCGGGGCAAAAGCGCCGTAGGGCAATTCGAACTGACCCAGCATACTTGAGGCAGGACGCACACGGGGCGGACGACCGACCTGCGAGCGACCCGACTCGCCGTGCAGCACCAGCACGGTCGTGCAAAGGCCGGCACGAATGGCAGCGGCCGCATGGCGGACATGAACGAGGAAGGAGCAGCCGCCCACCGAGGTGCCGTCGTACCAGGAGGGTGTGATGCCGAGATAGTGTGCAACGTCGATCGGGGATTCGGTCGCGCTGGTGATGCCGTCGACATCGGCGATGGTCAGTCCGGCATCGGCCAGTGCGCGATAGGCCGCATCGGCGCGAAGGTCGAGTTCAGACATGTGGGGAAGGGCGCCGAGATCGGTTTCGGCGGCACCTGCAATGGCAATTTTCATGCGATTCATCGGTCGGCTCCTTATGCGGCTGCAGCCGGCTTGAAGAGGGGCAGCATGACGTTGCCGCGTGGCTCGAAGACCACTTCGAGAGGCATGTCGAGTGTCAGCGCTGCAGGGTCTGCCGGGACACCGACCAGATTCGAGAGCATCCGCGGGCCTTCATCGAGTTTGACGACCGCGATGACATAAGGCACCTCGCCTTCCCAGCCGGGTGCCGCCATGTGGTTGATGACATAGGAATAGAGCGTGCCGCGTCCGGCGGTCTTGACCCAGGTCAGATTGGCCGACGCGCAGTATGGGCAGCGCGGACGCGGATACATGAAATGCTTGCCGCAATCGGTGCAGCGCGGGATGCGCAGTTCACCGGCCTGGGTGGCGTCCCAATAGGGTCGGGTAACAGGAGTGGGCACCGGTACCGCTTTGGCGGCCGGGGCAGGTTTCGTGGTCATGGGAATGTCTCCTCAGGTCAGTCGTCGAGTACCGCCCTGATCTTACCGGGGCCGACCCCTGTGCCTGCCCGCTGCAGCCGATGCCGGCGGCAATTCGTTCCGGAATGCCGTCAAGGTGGTGACCCGTTGCCTGCCAGCCTGCGTGCTCGGTGTCGGCCTGAGGGTAGAGCATTGGCGACGGCACGGGAGGCCGAAGTGAACGAACAAGGAAAGATCGAAGGCATCGATATCGACCGTGTCAGTGCCTGGATGGCCGAAAGAACGCCACTGACACTGCCGCTTTCGTTCAAGCTGATCGCCGGTGGCCGATCGAATATGACCTTCACCGTCACCGACGCTGCCGGCCGTCGATTCGTGTTGCGTCGTCCGCCGCTGGGCAAGCTGCTGCCGAGCGCGCACGACATGGCGCGCGAACATCGACTGATGTCTGCACTCGCTGATACAGCGGTGCCGGTGCCTCGCATGCTTGGTCTGTGTCAGGACCCGGCTGTCAACGAGCGTGATTTCTATGTCATGCATTTTCTTGACGGTGTCGTGGTGCGCGATATCGAGGTCGGTCGCACGCTGACGCCGCAGGCGCGCAAGCTGATGTGCCATTCGCTGATCGAGACGCTGTGCACACTGCATCGGGTCGATGTCGATGCGATCGGTCTGGGTAACCTCGCCAAGCGGGAAGGTTATGTCGAGCGTCAGCTCAAACGCTGGTCCGGCCAGTGGGAGCAATCGCGCACCCGTGATCTGCCGCTCTTCGATACCGTGCGCGACGCGCTGGCTGCGCGCATGCCGCCTCAGTCCCCGGCCACCATCGCGCATGGCGACTATCGCCTGTCCAACTGCATGATGGATCCGGCAGGGCCGGTTGTCGGCGTGCTCGACTGGGAGTTATGCACGCTGGGCGAGCCGATGGCCGATCTCGGCGGTCTGCTCGGTTATTGGTTCGACCCGTCCGACCCGGGGCAGGGCGGCGATCCGGCGACGACCGGCCTGCCGGGCTTCCTGACCCAGGACGAGATGGCCGGCCTGTATGCCGACTCGATGGGCGTGTCGCTGGCCTCGGTCGATTATTACCGTGCGTTCGCGCAGTGGCGGCTCGCAAGCATCGGCGAGGGCGTCTATGCCCGCTATCTTGGCGGGCAGCAGGGTTCGCAGGACGAACCGATCGACCTCGAGGCCTACAAGGCATCGATTCCGAGGCGGGTCGAGCGCGCCGCTCGCCTGCTCGGATTGAAGACCTCCGCCTGAGGCCACGATGACCCAAAGCCAGTTGCCCCTGTCGGGCTTGAGCGTGATCGAGATCGGTGGCGGCGCGGCGGGCGCTTATTGCGGCCGGCTTCTGGCCGATGCGGGTGCGGCGGTCCGGGTTGTCGTGCCGAGCGGCTCCGATTCAACAGCGGGCATCGTGCGCAATGACGAGGCCACCGAAGCGGCTTACTGCGCCTGGCTGCGCGCTGGCAAAACCCTGGTCGAGACCGGTAACGATCCGCATGAGATCGCCAATCTGTGCTCGCAAGCTGATCTTCTTGTTCTCGGCGAAGACTGCGATCTCGATGCTGCCTTGTTCAGACCGCGAATCGCCACCATCGAGCTGAGCTGGTTCGGTCGCGGCGATGGCCCCTTTCGCGACTGGAAGGGCAATGATCTGGTGATCCAGGCACTCAGCGGCATGCCTCAGATGGCCGGGCGCACCGAGGGGCCACCGACCTTTTTCGGAGATCGCCAGGCCATCGTCTTCGGTGGCATCACCGCTTATATCGCGGCCTGCGCGGCAATGCTGGCACCGGCCGTCGGTGTCGTGCGCCATTTCGAGATCAGCATCCTCGAGGCCTACATGGTGCTGAGCGAAATGCACATGCACTTCTTCGAGCGCGACCGCATTCCGATGCAGCGCTGCGGCCTGAATCGCTTTTCGCCCAACTCCCCGGTGGGTGTCTATCCCTGCAAGACCGGCTGGGTCGGCATCACCGTGACCACACCCGATCAGTGGCGTTCGCTGTGCAAGGCGCTCGATCTGCGCGAGCAGGCAGCCGATGTCGGCCTGGTGACCCGAGAACTGAGGTTTTCCCGCCAGGACGAGGTCGAAGCCGCGCTGATTCGTGCGCTCGCCTCCCGCCCGGCATCGGAGTGGGCTGCACTCGGCCGACAGCACAAAGTGCCGATCGTGGTGGTGCCCGATGCTGCCGGCATCCTCGATCATCCGATCTTCCGGTTCAGGGAGTCGCTGGCCACGGTTCGCATCGGCGAGCAGAGCCTGCGTGTGCCGCGCACCCCGTTCAGCCTGACCGGCACGCCGGTTCGCCGCAAGCTCGATGAACCGGTGCCGTCGCAAGCGGATGCGTCCTTCGCCGCCGGTGCGTCAGATTCTGCCCGGGGCGCGGTCAAGGACGAGGCGCCGTTGGCCGGGTTCACTGTGGTCGACTTCGCGATGGGCTGGGCCGGCCCGCTGGCCAGTCGCCTGCTTGCCGATCTCGGCGCCGATGTCATCAAGATCGAGGCCGCGCGATATCCCGACTGGTGGCGCGGCGTGAACTGGACGCCCGAGTACATCCGCGAACGCGGCCATGAAAACGCCAAGGGCTTTTGCGCGCTCAACCGTGGCAAGCGTGGCGTGAGCATCGATCTGACCACTGACACCGGGCGCGAACTGGCGCTCACGCTGATCGCGGGTGCCGATGTGATCGTCGAAAACCAGGCCTCCGGCGTGATGGAAAAGCTCGGTCTCGGTTATGCGCAGGCGGCTGCTGCGCGCCCCGACATCGTGATGCTATCGATGTCAGCCTTTGGCACCGGCAATGACTGGTCCGATACCCGTGCCTATGGCTCGACCCTTGAACAGGGCGCCGGCCTGCCGAGCTTCATGGGCTTCGCCGATTCGCCACCGACCATGGCCCATCTGGCCTTCGGTGATCCGGTTGGCGGCCTCTTCGGTTGTGCGGCCGCGCTCACCGCCCTGATCAGCCGACGCCGTACCGGTCAAGGCCAGTATGTGAACCTGAGCATGGTCGAAGCGATGCTCCAGTTCACAACGCCGTCGTTGCTCGCCCATCAGCTCGATGCCGACAGCCCGGTGCGGCGAGGCAATCGCCACGCCGCGATGGCACCGCACGGCATTTATCCTGCCGGGGGCAACGATCGCTGGCTTGCGGTGGCGATTGACGATGCTGCCTCGTTTGCCGCGCTTGCGCGCCTGATCGGTCGCCCCGATTGGGCCGACGACGCTTCGCTGTGCGAGCTGCCGGCACGCAGGGCTCGTGAAGACGAAATCGATTCGGCGATTGCGGCATGGAGCAGCCAGCAGGACCCGCAACAGGCGGCCGCCGTGCTGCAGTCGGCGGGCATTGCGGCGGCACCGATCGTCCATGCCGAGACCCTCTTCGATGTCGAACATTTCGAGAGGGCCGACTTCTTCATCGACCTTGAGCGAGCCTTCTCGGTCCGCAGCGGCAGGCCGGTCTGTCGATCGTGCGCGACGGCAAGCGGCTCGGTGCCCGACGGCCAGCGCCGCTGCTGGGTGAGCACACCTGGGAGGTGCTTGGCACTCGCGCCTCGGTCACTCCCGAGCGCTACCAGCAACTGCTGCGTGACGGTGTCATCAGCTTCGAGCCCGCGCCCAGCCGGAATATCGTCGCGCCACAGGCTATGATCGGCGCGAACTGAAAAAACACAGAGAGGAGAGATCGGTCATGGCTATTGCGGCGCGCTGCTCGCCGAATATGGTGCCGATGTGATCCGCATCGAAAAGCGCGATGGCAGCGAGGATCGCTTTCCGGCTCAGGTGGGCGGCGGGGTCGGCGCACTGTTTCTGCAGATGAACCGCAACAAGCGTTCGGTCACACTCGATCCGGCGTCGCCCGAAGGGCGCCAGGTCGTTGAGCGCATGGTCAAAACCGCCGATGTCGTGATCGCCAATCTGCCGGCTGCCACACTGGTCTCGATGGGCCTCGACTATCAGACGCTGTGCACTTACAGACCGGACATCATTTTCGTCACCAACACCGCATTCGGTCCGGTGGGTCCGATGAGCAAGAATGTGGGCTTTGACGGCATCGGCCAGGTGATGTCGGGGGCGGTCTACATGACCGGCGAGCCCGATCAGCCCTATCGTTCATCGGCCCCGTGGGTCGATTTCGGTACCGCCCTGCATTGCGCATTCGGCACGATGGCTGCACTCATGGAGCGCCAGAAGACCGGCAAGGGACAGATCATCCAGGGCGCCCTGCTGGCGACTGCGCTCACGGTCAACAATGCATCGCTGATCGAGCAGGCGGTGGTCAAACCTGATCGGATCCCGACCGGCAACCGAGGCCAGACCGCTGCACCGTCCGATATCTACAAGGCCAAAGACGGCTGGGTTCTGGTGGCGGTCACCGGCAACCCGCTCTACAAGCGCTGGGCCAAGCTGATGGGCGAACCCGAATGGCTCACCGATCCGCGCTTTGCGACCGATGATGATCGTGGCCGCCATGCCGAGATCATCAGCGAGCGGATGGGGCGCTGGTGCGCCGATCGCGCAGCCGACGACATCGTCCAGATTCTGGGCGATGCGATGATTCCCTGCGCACCGGTGCTCAAGCCTCAGGAGGCGCTCGATCATCCGCAGGTGCGGGCGCTTGGTGTGCTCCAGGACACCGATTATCCGGGCCTGCCTCGTCCGGCACCGGTCGCCGCCGTGCCGCTCTGGATGTCCGAGACCCACGCCGTCCCCCGGACCCGTCCGCCTAAGCTGGGTGAGCATACCGACGAGGTGCTGAGCGAGCTTGGCTACAGCATTCATGACATTGCGGGCATGCGCGAGCGCTCGGTCATCTGACCCGGGCCGGTACCACGGCGTCTTCTCAGAGGTTTGGCGAGCGCTGATCAGCCCTGAGCAGGCGCTTTCGCATCCTGATGCGGCCCAAGGCTTCCTGAGCCGCTTGCGCCGGCATGGGGCAGGTCGAATCTCATCGTCAGGCTGTTGGTCTGACCGTGGCGCTCATATCGGACAGCCTGCGCAAATTTGCGCACCAGCTGAATTCCGAGGCCGCCAACCGACGCTTCGGCGACCGATTGCGGATGCGGCGGTGAGTCGACCGCGAGCGGATCGAATGCCTCGGCCTGATCGTCGACTCGCAGGATGACCCATTCATGCCCATGGTCGAGGAAGAGTTTGACCCGCTCTTCATCGGTGCCAGAGGGATCGCGCTCTTTGAGGCCATGCCGAACAATGTTCGAGAAAACCTCTTCGCAGCACAGCTGGATGGCGAATGCGGTTGAGGCCGGAAGGTTCCAGCGCTGTGCAAAGCCATCGACCCAGGTTCCGATTTGGGCCAGGTCGCTCAGGGTGCCTCGCACTCCCAGCTGATCAGCCATCAGTTCGCGTGAAGACAGAAGCGAGCCCGAATCAGCGGGTCAGATAGTCGCAGGCCGCGTCAAGGTCCTGAAAGACCGGGATGATCGAGTCGATGCCGGCTGCGGTCAGCACTTGTGCAACATCGGCGCTCGGCTTGAAAAATGCCATTTTGCCGCCCTTTGATTGAACCGCTTTCGACCCGATGACCAGTGTGCGGATGCCCATTGAGGCCAGAAACGACACCTGCTCGAGATCGACCAGCAAACGCTTCGAGTTGCCGGCAATGGCACTGAATTTCAGGTCGATCTTCTGGGCACCTGCCAGGTCCAGTTTTCCGGCAAGGATGCTTCGGACAACGTTATTTGCCAGATTTTCAGTGGTCATTTCCAAGGCAGATACTCCAGGAATTCAGTCGGCGACGGCGTTCGATGCCGGACCGGATCGACAGAGCGCGGCGCATTTCGCCAGCCTAGCGATGTAATGTTCCAGGAATAAGACAGTCATGTGACGAGCTGTGCAGAGGCAGCGATGGGGCTCGACCCCGCAAGCAGATGACCTGGTGGGCAGCAAGGGTTTCGAACCCCTGACCCCCGCCGTGTGAAGGCGATGCTCTACCACTGAGCTAGCTGCCCAGGCGTCTGCTGAGAGTCGTCCGGCGCGAGTGGGTTGTCAGAAAGGCCAGCCACACGTTGCAAACCGGGAACTTCGATGCCGACAACGCCGACGAAGCCTTGCGGCGACATCCGGAATCGAAGCCTTCAATCATGCCACAAACAGGGCTTCGCAGCCAATTCGCTGTGTCAGAACCGTCTTGCCGCCGGGCGCCAGAACGACTCGATCGAGGGGGGCGCAATTGCCCGCTTCGATGCACAAGTACTGATACCAGTCATTGAGCGGGACGTCGCCGAGTGACGCAATGCCTTCGGCGCCCGGATTCCAGACGACGGTCGAGGCGCTGTGGCCGCTGTCGATCACGATCGTGCGGCCGAGGATCGGATCCTGTATGCGATGCCTTGAGCCGCTCCTCAGGTAGATCCGGTCGCAGGCGGTATCGAAGCGCCAGGGCTCGGTCTGTTCGAATTCGGCGAAGTCATGCAGCTTGTCGAGGTAGTGCAAGCCCTGCAGGCCCTCGACTGACACGCGACGCACATCGCCGACGCGAAAATAGGTGTGCAATGCCTGGGTCAGGCTTAGCGGCTGAGGGCTGTCGTTGATGGTGTGCAGCGACATCTCCAGCGTGTTTCCCACGATCACCTCGAACCGGGGGTGGCAGGCGAGCGGCCATTGCGCAGAGTCGGGGAAGGGCGTCTCACTGGATTGCGGCGCCAGCGCGATGTGCACTTTGCCGTCGGGCGCTTCGCGATGCTCGCAGACCTCCCATGGAATTTTGCGCACGAAACCGTGTTGCACGGCTTGCTCGGGTCGATCCTGTCTGGCAAACCATGGCCAGCATAGCGGCACGCCGCCGCGTACCGGACGACCCGGCGCGAGCCGGGACTGCGAGCACCACAGCAGGTCGCGGCCGTCGGCGCGGGGGGTGAATGAAAGCACCTGAGCGCCGAAGAGGGCAATCTCGCAGCGCGCAAGGGGCGTGTCGATCAGCAGGGTATCGAGTCCCTGCCAGGCTGAGCGATGGATCATCCTGCGATGGTAGCGCCAAGCGCGATGGCCGGCCGAATGCGGTGTATTGCCCGCGAGGCGCTTGGGCAGGACGCTGCGCCGAGGGCTGCGCTCGAGCGCGGGCGTTCAGCGCTGATCGACTAGAATTGCGTCCTTCCCTTGCCCCCATACCGGTCATGACAGACGCCAGGATCCGCACCCGCTTCGCCCCGTCTCCCACCGGATTTCTTCACATCGGCGGAGCGCGCACTGCACTTTTTTCGTGGGCTTTCGCTCGTCATTTTGGCGGGACTTTCATTCTTCGCATCGAAGACACCGACGTGGAGCGCTCGACCCCTGAAGCGGTGCAGGCGATCCTCGACGGCATGGCTTGGCTCGGGCTGGCGCACGACGAAGGCCCGTTCTATCAGATGCGGCGGATGGACCGGTACCGTGAGGTGATCGCACAGATGCTGGCTGCGGGCACCGCCTATCACTGCTGGGCCACACCGGCCGAACTCGATGCGATGCGCGAGGCGCAGCGCGCGCGTGGCGAAAAGCCCCGCTATGACGGCCGTTGGCGTCCCGAAAATCGCGATCGGCTTGGGCTGCTTGTGCCTGCCGGGCAGCAACCGGTTGTGCGTTTTCGTAATCCGGATAACGGTGAGGTGGTCTGGAACGATCTGGTCAAGGGGCCGATCGCCATCGCCAATACCGAACTCGATGATCTGATCATCGCCCGTTCTGACGGCACGCCGACCTACAACTTCTGCGTGGTGGTCGATGACTGGGAGATGCAGATCACCCACGTCATTCGGGGCGATGACCATGTCAACAATACGCCTCGCCAGATCAACATCCTTCGTGCGCTTGGCGCTGCACTGCCTGTTTACGGCCATGTGCCGATGATTCACGGCCCCGATGGCCAAAAGCTCTCGAAGCGTCACGGTGCGGTATCGGTGATGCAGTACGACGACGAGGGTTTTCTGCCCGAGGCGGTCATCAACTATCTCTCGCGGCTGGGATGGAGCCATGGCGATGACGAGGTGTTTTCACGCGAATCGCTGGTGCGCTGGTTCGATGGCTCACATCTGTCGCATTCGCCTTCGCAGTTCGATCCCGAAAAGCTCAAGTGGCTCAACAATCTCTATCTGAAGCAGATACCGGACGACGAACTTGCCCGGCAGGTCGCGCCCCGGCTGGCTCGCCGCGGTGTCGATATCGCAGCACCGGGTTCGCCCGATCTGTCACGGGTGTGCGGGCTCTTCAAGGATCGTGCGAGCACGCTGGAAGAACTGGCCGATCTTGCCGCGATGCTCTGGGTTGATCCGGTGGCAGCCAACCCGAATCTGGTCGATGAGCTTGCCGGGCAACTCAAGCCCCAGGCCGTGCCGGCTCTGCGCGATCTGGCCGATCGCCTGTCAGTCTGCGATTGGCATGCCGCTGCGATTTCGGCTGCATTCAAGGAAACGCTTTCCGCGCATCAGCTCAAGATGCCGCAACTCGCAGTGCCTGTCAGGTTGAAGGTGTTCGGTCGCGCGCAGACCCCTTCGGTGGATGCAATGCTGGCCCTCATGCCGCGGGACATTGTGCTGTCGAGACTTCGGGCCTGATCCGATCGCAGGACCTGGTTCGGCGCGGCGCGAGAACCGCGCTGCGCCGAATCACCGGATCGCTTTATTCGTAGCTGACTTCGCCGGCGACATGCTCACTGCCGTCGGCATGGCGAACCCAGACCCGACTCTTGCCCGGTCCGATCTCGATTCCGCCGCAGCTGACTTCATTGTCGACAAAGGCGGGTTGCAGGTTGCGAAAGACGAATTGGCGCGGTGTCTTGCCAGGATGGGCATTGCGCCAGGTGTCGAACATCAGTGTGCCCAGCAGCGGACCATGGACGACCAGCCCAGGGTATCCCTCTACCCCGGTGGTATAGGGATGGTCGTAATGGATGCGATGGGTATTGAAGCTGACCGCGCTATAGCGAAAGAGCAGCGGCGCGCTCGGCGTGAAGCGTGCCTGCCAGTCGCCGTCAGGAACCGTTGCGGCCGGTGCCGGGGCGGCGGCTGCAGCTGACGCCGGTGCAGTGGCACCGGCTGCTTCGCGGTAGACCGCGGTCTGCAACTCGTCGATACCGCAGACATCGCCCGAGTACCAGCGATTGCGCAGTGACACGAACCCGAGGGTGCCACTGCGACCGGTCTTGAGGTTGACTGATTCGATCGTCGAGCGCACTTCGATCGGGGCATCGAGTGGCATCGGGGCGAGCCACTGAATCGAACTGCCGGCCCACATCCGGCGCGGCAGTGGCCATGTCGGGACCAGCGGGCCTCGCGGGCCATGACCGTCGCCACCCAGCGAGGCGGTGGGCCAGGCAGGTGGGGCAAAGAGCCACAACCAGTGCCGCAGCGGCTCGAGCGCGGACCCCTGGGCAGGCAATGGGCGATCGAGGCTTGCCTCGAGCAGTCCGACCCACTGGCTGCTTGCGAGCAGTGACCGGCGGTCGCTGCGACCGACCCAGGCAGTCCAGTCGGTGGCGGCGAGTTGCGTGTCGATGGCGGCCATCGCTTACTCCAGGGTGAGCTTCTGGGCGGCGACCACCTGCTTGTAGACCTCCAGTTCGGCGGCAATCTGCTGGGCGAACTGCTGGGGCGAATTGCCGATGACCAGGGAGCCGGTGTCAGCGATGCGCTTTGCGACCCCGGGGTCTTCGAGGGTCTTGCGGGCGGCGAGGTTGATCGTGTCGATCACTGCCGGCGACATGCCTTTCGGGCCGTAGATGCCATAGAAGGCCATCCGGTTGACCGGCTCGAGCCCGACCTCCTTGAAGGTCGGGACGTTCGGCAGCACGGCCAGTTTGGAGGGCGCGGCGACGACGATCGGGATCAGCTTGCCGTCACGGATGAAAGGCAACGCCGAAGGGAGGTTGTCGAAGATGATCGGGATTTGCCCTGCCACCACATCGGCCAGTGCCGGGCCTGCGCCCCGGTAGGGAATGTGGACCATGAAGGTCTTTGTGAGTGACTTGAAGAGTTCGGTTTGCAGATGCCCGATGCCGCCGGTGCCCGAACTGCCGTACGAGTATTTCCCGGGGTTGCGGCGCACTTCGGCCAGGAAGCTCTTGAAGTCGCGAGCAGGAAATGAGGGATGCACCGCGATCACGTTGGGAGTGGCCGCGAGATTGATGATCGGTGAAAAATCGGTTAACGGGTCGTAGCCGATTTTGGTGTTGATCGCCGGATTGGCAGCCACAGTAGAGACCGTGGCCATCCCGATCACATAGCCGTCGGGTGCAGCACGAGCGAGCTCGAGTGCGCCGATGGCGCCGCCTCCGCCTGCCTTGTTCTCAACAACCACGCTCTGGCCGAGGTTGTCACGCAGCTTGTCCGACACCACACGGGCGATGATGTCGGTCGTGCCGCCAGGGGCAAAGGGGACGATCAGCCTGACCGGTCGGGCGGGATAGGCTTGAGCCATCAGACTGCCGGGCAGCAGCCCTGCAGTGCCGGCGGCGATCATCGCGCCGAGCAGTTCACGCCTGGCCCCGCCGATCGGCAAGGCGTTCGTCTCAATAATGGCCTTGCGGCGCGGGTCTGATCGATCGGTCACAGTGGGTCTCCTGGCATTGACGATAAACTCGGGCTCTTATTGTCCCGCCCATAAGCATAGCGCCATGTCCGGCAACACATTCGGGCACCTCTTTACGGTGACGACTTTCGGAGAGTCCCACGGCCCGGCGCTCGGCTGCGTGGTCGACGGCTGCCCGCCCGGCATGGCTCTGTCCGAAGCCGATCTTCAGCCCGATCTCGATCGGCGCCGCCCCGGTACGTCGCGCCATGTGACACAGCGCCAGGAGCCCGATCGCGTCGAGATCCTGTCGGGTGTCTATCAGGGCATGACCACCGGCACCCCGATTGCGTTGTTGATTCGCAACGAAGATCAGCGCAGCAAGGACTATTCCGCGATTGCGCAGACCTTCAGGCCGGGGCATGCCGACTACACCTATCTGCACAAGTACGGCATCCGCGATCCGCGCGGCGGCGGGCGGTCGTCGGCGCGTCTGACGGCCGCGACCGTGGCGGCCGGCGCGATTGCCCGCAAATGGCTGTCGCAGGCCTATGGCACGACGGTGCGTGGTCGAATGAGCCAGCTCGGCGATATCAAGATTCCGCTCGAAGACTGGAATGAAGTCCATCGCAACCCATTTTTTGCGGCCGGCCAGTCAATGATCGAGACACTCGAGGCCTACATGGACGCGCTGCGCCGCTCGGGCGACTCCTGCGGCGCGCGCATTGATGTGGTGGCCGAAGGCGTGCCGGTCGGTTTGGGCGAACCGCTGTTCGACAAGCTCGATGCCGATATTGCTTTTGCGATGATGGGGATCAACGCGGTCAAGGGCGTCGAGATCGGATCGGGCTTTGCGTCGGTCATGCAAAAGGGCAGCGAGCATGGTGACGAGCTTACGCCGGCCGGTTTCGTGGGTAATCACTCGGGTGGCGTGCTGGGCGGCATTTCGACCGGACAGCCGATCACGGTCTCGATTGCGATAAAACCCACCTCCAGCATTCGTGTGCCACGCCGTTCGATCGATATCGATGGCGCGCCGACTCAGGTCGAAACGCTGGGGCGGCACGATCCGTGCGTCGGCATCCGGGCCACCCCGATCGCCGAGGCGATGCTGGCACTGGTGCTGATGGACCATGCACTGCGTCACCGCGCGCAGTGCGCCGATGTGCGGGTGGCCACGCCCTCGATCCCGGGCATAGCCGGCTGAGCCGGCGCCACAGGGCTGTCATGGCGGGTGTCGGCCCTTCGGGCTTGCAGGGTGCAGGCCCGATCCGGGCGCTCTTTTTCGCCTATTTTGCGTTCATCGGCATCTACTCGCCCTATTTGAGCCTGTGGTTCGATTCGCGCGGATTGTCGATCGCGCAGATCGCGGTGCTGATGTCGCTGCCTCAGTTGCTGAGGATCGTGGCACCTCCCTTCTGGGGATGGCTGTCTGATCGGGGAAGCCATCGTGTCGTCTTTCTCAGGCTGAGTGCAGCCGGCTCATTGCTCATCGTGCTGCTCTTTCCGCTGGCACAAGGCCCGGTCGCTCTGGCGGTCCTGCTGGTCATGATGTGTTTCATGACGGCCGGGCAAATGCCAATCGGCGAGGCGCTTGCGCTGGAGCGCACCCGCGGCGATGCCGGGCAGTACGGACGCATCCGCTTGTGGGGCTCGATCGGATTCGTGTGCACGGTGCTGGCCGGCGGTCCGCTCCTCGATCACTTCGGCATGATGTCGCTGCCATGGTTGATGGCCGCTTCGCTCGCGCTCCTGGTCGCGGTGAGTTTTGCATTGCCCGAACAGACGTCGGCACGCGCGAGGCGCTCTATTCATTCTTTTCGCTCTATCTCGAAAGGCTCGGTTACAGCCGTTCCGCGATCGGTGCGATCTGGGGGCTTGGCGTGATCGCCGAAATTGCGCTTTTTTCGGTACAGCGTTCGATTTTTGCGCGGTTTTCGCCGATGTCACTGCTCGCGTTCAGCTTTCTCGTCTGCGCGGCGCGTTTTGCTCTGGTCGGTGCCAGTGATGGTGCACTGTGGCTCTTGCTGTTCTGTCAGCTCATGCACGCGGTGACATTCGGCCTGCATCACAGCGCGTCGATGGCGCTTTTGCATCGCTGGTTTGGTTCGGCGCGCCAGGGCGGTGCGCAGGCGACCTTCACGGTGGTGGCCTACGGACTGGGGGGAGCCAGCGGCGGCTGGTTTGCAGGCTGGCTCTGGCAGGCTTTCTCACCGCAGGCGATGTTTTACGGCGCGGCGCTGGCGGCATTGCTCGGATTTGTCGCAGTCCGCTTGTCGGCACGCCTCGATCGGCGCCGCCTGCCCGATCTGTCGGTGGTCTCATGACGATGAAACGGTCAATGTTCTGGCTGACGGCAGTCGTGCTGGTGGCGCTGATGCCGGCCTGCCAGTCGCAGCGCGCGCAATTGCCTGTTGCGCCCCGGGTCGGTCCGATGCCGTCGCGCGAACTGACGGTTTCGCAGGCGCAACTTCAGCAGGTGGCAGGTGAGGCCTATGCCCGGCTGATCGCTCGGGCTGCGGTAGAGGGGGTTCTCGACAACGATCCTGCGATGAACACGCGTCTGCGTACGATTGCCCGGCGCCTGATCGCGGCAAGTGGTGCACTGAGTCCTGAGGCGCCCGGATGGCCCTGGGAAGTTCATGTCCTCGACCAGGCGCCGCTCGATGCATGGTGTCTGCCAGGCGGAAAGATCGCCGTGCACACGCCCTTGCTCACCGGTCTTCAGCTCGATGATGACGAGACGGCCGCGCTGTTGGCCCATGCAATGGCGCACATCTTGCGAGGGCATTCGCTTGAGCGGGCCCAGGCCGAAGCGCCGGGCGACCTCGATCCGCTGGCGTTCAGATCGGTGGCGCGCAAGCCCTATTCGCGTGCGCATGAGTCAGAGGCCGACCGGCTTGGCATCGAGCTTTCGGCGCGCGCCGGTTATTCCCCGCTGGCGGCGGCCGGCTTGTGGCGCAAGGCGACAGCACTGGCGAGTACCGGGGTGGAGGTCAGGTGGCTGGCGGTTCACCCCTGGACAGCGTCGCGGCAGGAAGACATCGATGCGGTCGCGCGGCGTGTGATGCCGCTTTACGAGCAGGCGAAAAAACCCTGATCTCAGGCTGGTCGGGAGGGCTTTCTTGCACCGGTCAGGCGAACATGACACTACTGACTGCCGCGTCTGGTCGCTCATCGGAGTCATCCGATAGTCGCAGCCTTTATCTGAAAATAATATTTTTTTCATAAATCGGAATGTGCGTTTGATGAGAGTCGTTGTGGTTTCTCAACGAAGTCACCTGCTCGTCAATCGTTCCGGCATACCCTCAGGGGTTCGGGATTGTCCGATCAACTATATGGAGAGCACATCATGGCCACCCAATCCGACTTCAGTGCCGATGAATGGTCCGCGATACGCAATGCACCGCATGTCGCAGCACTCGCCGTGGCGGCCGCTGGCTCGAGCGGACTCGGCACGTTCAAGGAATCCTTTGCTGCGATGGAAGGCGTGATGAGCGCCCAGAAATCCGACAGCGCGCTGCTTCGTGAGCTTGCGACGCGCGAACAGGCAATGGCGGGGCAGACCTTTCTGCGCCAGCAGATGACCTTCGGAATGACTCAGCAGCAGATGGTCGACAAGCTCCAGACGATGGCGTCCGAGCAACTCGCTGCGGCTGTGCGCGCGCTGAACGCGAAGGCACCTGCCGACGCGGCGGCCTATGTCACCTGGGTCTCGGGTATTGCCACCAAAGTCTCCGAGGCGGCCAGCGAGGGCGGCTTTCTGGGGTTCGGTGGAGAGCGGATCAGCGCGGCCGAGACCGCGATGATCGATAAACTCAAGTCGGCAATGAACGCTGCCTGAGGCAGGGACTCACTGCATCGGGGCGCACCCATCGCCCTCGACGCTTGACCGGGGTCGAGGGCGGTTTGTCGAGGGCGGTTTCTATCTGCGAACCGTCATAGCTTCGCTTTTTCTGCGTCGCTGCATCCGCGTCGCTGTCTCTGCAACGATGCGTCGGGCCGGTTGCCGGCTCTTTCGCGCCGGATCAGTCGATGCTGACTGGAGAGTGGATTAGTCGGGCGCGTCATGGTCAAATGGAGGGTTATTCTCAAAGCAACCGAGACCCGCCCCCATGCTTGCCAGCAAGATCAACGCCCGCACGCTCTATGACAAACTCTGGGATGCCCATGTCGTCCATCAGGAAGACGATGGCACCTGCCTCATCTACATCGACCGGCAACTGCTCCATGAAGTCACCAGTCCGCAGGCTTTCGAAGGCCTGAAACTGGCCGGCCGGCTGCCCTGGCGGATCTCGGCGAATCTGGCGGTGGTTGATCACAATGTGCCCACGACCGACCGGTCTGCCGGCATCGCCGATCCGATCGCCCGCCTGCAGGTCGAGACGCTTGACGCCAACGCCCGCGAGCACAAGATCGTCTATTTCGATATCGCCGATCGCCGGCAGGGCATCGTGCATGTGATCGGACCCGAGCAGGGCGCGACCCTGCCTGGCATGACCGTGGTGTGCGGCGATTCGCACACCTCTACCCACGGTGCCTTTGCCTGCCTCGCCTGGGGCATCGGCACGTCAGAGGTCGAACTTGCGCTTGCGACCCAATGCCTGACTGCCAAAAAGGCCCGCAACATGCGGGTGCTGGTCGAGGGGCAGTTGCCGCGCGGCGTGACCGCCAAAGACATCGCCCTTGCGGTGATCGGCCAGATCGGCACTGCCGGTGGCACTGGTTACGCCATCGAATTCGCCGGGTCGGCCATTCGGGCGCTCAGCATGGAAGGCCGGATGACCTTGTGCAACATGGCCATTGAAGCCGGTGCCCGCTCGGGCATGGTGGCGGTTGATGACACCACGATCCATTATCTCAAGGGCCGCCCGATGTCGCCTTCGGGTGACGACTGGGATCGTGCGGTTCAGTACTGGCGAACCCTCACCACCGATCCCGGCGCGGCCTTTGACGCTGAGGTGCGCCTGGATGCTGCCCAGATCGCGCCGCATCTGACCTGGGGCACGTCGCCCGAGATGGTCGTGTCGATCGAAGGCCGTGTGCCCGATCCCGACAAGGAAAAGGATTCGGTGCGCCGTGAGGGCATTGAGCGCGCGCTGGTTTACATGGGTCTCGAGCCCAATACGCCCTTGGCGCAGGTCAGCATCGACAAGGTCTTTATCGGTTCGTGCACCAATTCCCGTATCGAGGATCTGCGCCAGGCAGCAGCGGTGGTTCGAGGACGGCAGCGGGCAGCCAATGTCAAGCTGGCGATGGTCGTTCCGGGGTCCGGTCTGGTCAAGGCGCAGGCCGAGGCCGAAGGGCTCGACCGCATCTTCATCGATGCCGGCTTCGAATGGCGCGAGCCGGGTTGTTCGATGTGTCTGGCAATGAATGCCGATCGCCTCGAACCCGGCGAGCGGTGCGCCTCCACCAGCAATCGCAACTTCGAAGGCCGCCAGGGCACTGGCGGTCGCACCCATCTGGTCAGCCCCGCGATGGCCGCAGCCGCCGGTGTTTTCGGGCATTTTGTCGATATCCGCCGCCTCTAGGCTGCGGTCAGTGAGCCGATTATGGAAAAATTCAATCTTCATCGAGGACTGGTTGCCCCGCTCGATCGGGCCAATGTCGATACCGATGCGATCATCCCCAAGCAGTTTCTGAAGTCGATCAAGCGCACGGGTTTCGGGCCCAATCTGTTCGATCAGTGGCGCTATCTCGATACCGGCGAGCCCGGGATGGATAACGCGCGCAGGCCGCTCAACCCCGACTTTTCGCTGAACCAGCCGCGCTATCGCGGGGCATCGATCCTGCTGGCCCGCAAGAATTTCGGCTGCGGCTCCTCGCGCGAACACGCGCCCTGGGCGCTGGCCGACTACGGGTTTCGCGCCGTGGTGGCGCCAAGCTATGCCGATATCTTTTTCAACAACTGTTTCAAGAACGGACTGCTCGCGATCTGTCTGAGCGAGTCCGAGATCGATCGGCTGTTCCACGAAGTGGCGGCATTTCCGGGTTTCGAGCTGGTGATCGATCTCGAGCGCCAGACGGTGGCGACGGCCAACGGCTCGCTGACATTCGGCTTCGAGGTCGACCCGTTTCGCAAGGACTGTCTGCTCAACGGCTGGGACGATATCGGTCTGGTCCTGCGGCATGCCGACAAGATCCGCGAGTTTGAGGCTCGCCGTTTGGCCGAGCAGCCGTGGCTCGGCAAGATGCTCAGCACCTGATTGCATGCCATGACGCAATCGTTTGCGCCGGGATTGGTTTGCGCCGGGATTGCGCATCAGCCCAGCCGTTTGGGCCGGGCTCCGGGTTTTGATTTCCTGAGGAATTAGATCAATGAAAATTGCTGTGTTGCCAGGCGATGGCATCGGTCCCGAGATCACCGCGCAGGCGGTGCGGGTCATCAATGCGCTCGGTTTAGGTATCGAGATGTCGCAGGCGCCAGTCGGCGGCGCGGCCTACGACCAGGCCGGTGATCCGCTGCCGGCGGCAACGATTGAACTTTGCGAGCGCTCGGACGCGATCCTGTTCGGCTCGGTGGGCGGTCCGCAATACGACACGCTGCCCCGACCAATGAGGCCCGAGCAGGGGCTGCTCAGGCTTCGAAAACATTTCGACCTCTATGCCAACCTGCGGCCGGCAATCGTTTATCCCGAACTCGCTCATGCTTCGTCCCTGAAGTCCGAGATCGTCGCCGGCCTTGATCTGCTGATCATCCGCGAGCTCACCAGCGATATCTATTTCGGCCAACCGCGCGGTGTGCGTATCAACGAGTCGGGTGAGCGCGAGGGTTTCGACACCATGCGCTATACCGAGTCCGAGATCCGGCGCATTGCCATCACCGCCTTTCAGGCAGCTCGTGGCCGGTCCCGCAAGGTCTGTTCGGTCGACAAGGCCAATGTGCTCGAAACCACGCAGTTCTGGCGCGATGTGGTGACCGACGTCCATAAGGACTTTGCGGATATCGAGCTGTCGCATATGTACGTCGACAATGCCGCGATGCAGCTTGTCCGCAATCCGAGGCAGTTCGACGTGATCGTCACCGGAAACATGTTCGGCGACATCCTGTCCGATGAGGCATCGATGCTGACCGGCTCAATCGGCATGCTGCCGTCCGCCTCGATCAACGCGAAAGGCTTTGGCCTGTACGAACCGATCCACGGCTCGGCACCCGACATTGCCGGAAAGCGCATCGCCAATCCTCTGGCCACCATTCTTTCGGCTGCGATGCTGCTTCGTCACTCGCTCGGCCAGGAGGCGCCCGCCCGGCGGGTTGAAGCCGCCGTCCGGAAGGTGTTGGCCCACGGTTTTCGGACGGCTGATATTACGGAACCCGGTTGCAAACAAGTCGACACAGTTGCGATGGGCGACGCTGTGCTGGCTGCGCTTTGAACCCAAGGAAAGTCGAGATAAGACGATGATGAAGGTTGGTCTGGTCGGTTGGCGCGGGATGGTGGGTTCTGTCCTGATGCAGCGCATGCGCGAAGAGAATGATTTCGCGCATATCGAACCCGTCTTTTTCAGTACCTCGAATGCTGGCGGCGACGCCCCGATGGGCATGGGCAAGTTGCACAGTGCCGATGACCTGACGGCATTGGCCAAGATGGATGTCGTGCTCACCTGTCAGGGTGGCGAGTGGACCAAAGCGGTCTATGGGCCGCTGCGTGCATCAGGCTGGAACGGCTATTGGATCGATGCCGCCAAGACACTTCGAATGGCCGATGACGCGGTCATCGTGCTCGATCCGGTCAACCGTTCGGTGATTGATTCTGCTCTCGGCAAGGGCGTTCGCAACTACATTGGCGGCAATTGCACCGTCAGCCTGATGCTGATGGGCCTCGGCGGGCTATTCGAGCATGACCTGATCGAGTGGGTGTCGGCCATGACCTATCAGGCAGCCAGCGGCGCCGGTGCCCAGAACATGCGCGAACTGATTTCGCAGATGGGCGCGCTGCACGCGGCGGTCGCTGATGACCTTGCCGATCCGGCAAGTGCCATCCTCGAGATCGACCGCAAGGTTGCCGATGCGATGCGTTCGCCTGGCTTGCCGACCGACAACTTTCGGGGCGTGCCGCTGGCCGGCAGTCTGATCCCCTGGATCGATGTGCCGGTCGAGCATGGCCAGAGCATGGAAGAGTGGAAGGGCGGTGCCGAGTGCAACAAGATTCTCGGGCGTCCGCCGTTCCGGTCGGCGGGCAGCATTCCGATCGATGGCCTTTGCGTGCGCATTGGAGCGATGCGTTGCCATAGTCAGGGGCTGACCGTCAAGCTGCGGCGCGATTTGCCGCTTGCCGAGATCGAATCGATCATTGCTGCCGGCAACGATTGGGTGGATGTCATCCCCAATCAGCGCGAGGCGAGCGAGCAGCGCCTGAGCCCGACCGCGGTCACCGGCACCCTTCGGGTTCCGGTTGGCCGACTTCACAAGCTGGCGATGGGTCCGGAATATCTTGGCGCTTTTACCGTTGGCGACCAGTTGCTCTGGGGGGCAGCAGAGCCGCTGCGGCGGATGTTGCGAATCCTCCTGGCACGCTAGGTTGCGAAAATGCCGATATTTTGCCTTAGCTTGCACACTTAAGTTACTGATGTTACGATTTTTTTTGAATTTCCTAACTGGGGAAAAGCCGTGAATCGACCGGTTTCAGGCCTGATCGCTCGCCGAATTTCGTTTCCTTCCAATGCGATCGCAGCGGCGGTCGTACTGGCGCTTGCCTCGCTTTCCGGGGCTGCGTCGGCGGCAGGCCTGGGCCGGCTGAGTGTGCTGTCCGGCATTGGCCAGCCCTTGCGCGCCGAGGTTGAAGTCACCGCTCTGTCCAAGGACGAAGGTCAGTCGCTCTCGGCGCGACTTGCTTCTCAGGAAGCGTTTCGCCAGGCCGGGCTGGAGTTCAATCCGGCACTCTCCGGGCTTCAGTTTGCGATCGAATCAAGAGGCAATCGGACATTTGTTCGAATCACCTCGACCCGACCGATCAACGAGCCCTTTGTCGATCTGCTGGTCGAGCTGAACTGGGCGACCGGCAAGCTGCTGCGCGAATACACCTTCCTGCTCGATCCGCCCGAGATGCGCAATGCCCGCGCTCAAGGTGACACCGTCGCCGGCGCGGATGTCTCACCGCAGGTCAGCGGCGTTGCACGTGCCGCGCCGGCGGCGCCTGTTGCACCGGCATCAGCGGCAGTACCGGCAGTCCCCGCAGCAACGGCAGCAACGGCAGCAACGGCAGCAACGGCAGCAACGGCAGCAACGGCAGCAACGGCAGCAACGGCAGCAACGGCAGCAACGGCAGCCGCCGCGCCGCCGCCCTCTCCGGTCGTGCGTGCAGGGGCCGGCCAGCAGCCTGCCTCGCCGGTTGCCTCGCCGGCACAGGTGCTCGCGACAACCGACTCTGTCAATGTTCGCCGTGGCGATACCCTCGGCCGGATTGCCGGGTCGATCCGTCCTGAGGGCGTCAGCCTTGATCAGGCGATGGTCGCGATTTATCGGGCCAATCCCCAGGCCTTCATCGGCAACATGAATCTGGTCAGGGAGGGGGCGACCCTCGCGATTCCCGACCGCGGCGCCATGGCGGCCATCGAGCCGGCCGAGGCGGTTCGCGAGCTGCGGATCCAGACCAGCAATTTTGCGAGTTACCGTCAGCGGCTTGCTGGTGCACCGGCACTCATCGATACACCCCGGTCGGGGCGCAGTGCAGCCGGTTCCGTGGCCGGGCGCGTTGAAGACGGCTCAGGCGCCGCTGCAGGCGGCGATCGTCTGCGTCTGTCGAAGCCGGCGGCAGGAGGCGCTGCGGCGAGTGGCACGGCCGGATCGGCAGGCGCCGGCAGCGGGGCCGGCGGGCGTACCGCGACGGCAGAAAACAGTGTTGCCCGAGACGCTGCCATGAAGGAGGCGACGTCGCGTATCGCCGATCTCGAGAAGAACGTCAGCGATCTGCAAAAACTGCTCGAACTCAAGAACAAATCCCTGTCGGATACCCAGAAGCAGCTGGACGAAGCCCGGGCGGCCTCCAAGGTTGTCACCGGTCAGGTCACGGCGCCGGTGGTTGTCGAGTCGCCGAAACTTGAAGCGCCCAAGCCCGAAGCGCCAAAGCTTGAAGCGCCCAAGCCCGAGGTCGCCATGGCCGAGCCGCCGAAGGCTGAGGTCCCTGCGCCAGTGCCTGCAGTTGAGCCCGCCAAGCCTGAAGCGGCAGAGCCTGCAAAGACTGTGACAAGCGAACCTGTGAAAGCTGAGGCAATTGCCCCCGCCAAGGCGCCTGTGCCTGTGCAGCCAGCGCCGGTTGCCGAGACCGGGTTTTTCGATGATCTGCTCGACAGTCCTTTCCTGCTGCCCGGTCTTGGTGGCATTGCCGCTGTCGCGGCCGGCTATGGTCTGTATGCGATGCGCCGTCGTCGCAAAGTCGAAAAGTTCGAAGACAGTCTCATCGCTGCAGATGCCTTCAGTTCGAACTCGCTCTTCGGCTCCACCGGCGGACAAAGCGTCGATACCAGCAACAGTGTCTTCAATGCCGGATCCACCGCAGCCGCAGTCGATGTTGCCTCGACAGAGGTCGACCCGATCGCCGAAGCCGACGTCTATATTGCCTATGGCCGCGAAGCGCAGGCTGAAGACATTCTCAAGGAAGCCCTGCGCCGCCAGCCCGAGCGGCAGGCCATCCGCAAGAAGCTGCTCGAGATCTATTCCGGACGCCGTGATCTGAAAGCATTCGAGGGCGTCGCAAGCGATATGTACGCCATGACTGCGGGCGCCAACGATGAATGGCCTCAGGTCGTCACGATGGGCTTGGCAATTGATCCGACCAACCCGCTGTATGGCGGCAGTGCCGATGCCCTGACCCAGGCCTCATTTGAAGGTGCTGAGGCGGCGATGAATAACGAGCTCTCAGGCAAGGAAATCGAAGCACTTGAAATTGGCGATGTGTCTGTACCCGATTCGCCGCCGTTCACGAACCTGGTCGAGCAGGCCTTCGGTACGCCTGCACAAGCCGATGCAAGTCTTAAAGGGCTCGATTTCGACCTGAACATCGATACGCAGACTGGTGCTGGCGTGCCGACGGGCAATGCCCCGATCCTGGCCGCGACCGAGATTGCCGCGGCAAACCTGCCTTCGCTTGACGATCAGTTCGATCTTCCCTCGCTCGACCTGCCCGAGCTTGAGAAAAAGCCGTCTGTCGCATCGCTCGATGCCCTCGAGCTCGATCTCGATCTGTCTGATCTCGAAAGCCTGACCCAGCCTGTCACGCTGACTGCCGACTCGGAGACAACTCTGGATCTGTCTGATGCGGGTTTCGAACTCGAGCCTGAAATGGTGGCCCAGGAAGAGGGCAGCGAATCGGCTGCAGGGCGCTGGCAGGAGATGGCAACCAAACTCGATCTGGCCTCTGCTTACGAGGAAATCGGCGACAAGGAAGGTGCTCGCGAGTTGCTGCAGGAAGTCATCCAGGGTGGTGATGGCGGCCAGCAGCAAAAGGCGCGTGCCATGCTGAGCAAGATTGCCTGATCGCCGCCCTGATCGCCGCCTTCTTCGCGATCGGGTCAGTCTGATGGTCGCGCGCCGACTGCCGTGAGGTTGGCGCTCGGTCTGGCCTACGACGGCGCCGGATTTCCGGGGTGGCAGACGCAACCGGCCGCCAACGCGATCCAGGATCTGCTTGAGGTCTCACTGTCGGCCCTCGCCGGCCACCGCGTGTCGGCCATCTGTGCCGGACGTACCGATGCCGGCGTTCATGCGCTGGCACAGGTGGTTCACTTCGATACCGAGGCCTCGCGTCCTCTGACTGCCTGGGTCAGAGGTGTCAATGCCCGCCTGCCGGAAACCATCGCGGTGCAGTGGGCGCGCGAAGTTCCTGCCGATTTTCATGCGCGATTCGGCGCGCGGGCACGAACCTATCGTTACCTCATCCGTCGGTCTGCTGTGCCTCATCCTCATTGGCGCGATCGCGCCGGCTGGGTTTTTCGCCCGTTGGCAGTCCCTGCGATGCGTGAGGCGGCCGCCAACCTGATCGGCAAGCATGATTTCTCGTCCTTCCGTTCCTCGCAGTGTCAGGCGGCAACGCCGATTCGAACCATGTCCGGTATCGACATCAGCGAGCGCGGACAGTTCCTTGAAGTCACCCTGACAGCCAACGCCTTCTTGCACCACATGGTGCGAAACATCGTCGGTGCGCTCGTGCACGTGGGCAGCGGCCGGCAGTCGCCGCAGTGGATGGCCGATCTGCTGATCGCACGCCGAAGTGCCCTGGGTGCGCCGACTTTTTCGCCAGCCGGTCTGTATCTGGCCGGGGTTGACTATGATCCGTCGATGGGTCTGCCGGGTGGCTCGCTCGATCCGCTGGATCCGCCCGGTATGCTGCCCGAGGTGTCAGGAGGATCGGACTCATGAGAACACGCATCAAATTCTGTGGTCTGGTTCGGGCCGAGGATGTCGATACCGCGGTGGCACTCGGTGTCGACGCGATCGGCTTCGTGTTCTATCCGCCAAGTCCCAGAGCGCTTGGCATCGATGAGGCGCTCGCCTTGCGCAGACGCCTGCCGTCCTTCGTGTCGGCGGTCGGCCTTTTCGTCAACGAGTCGCCAGACACCGTGGCGGCCACCGCGAGTCGGGTCGGGCTCGATGTCATCCAGCTGCACGGCGACGAGACGCCGGACCAGGCGCGTGGCCTGTCACTGGCCTGCAGCCTTCCCTGGTGGAAGGCTATCCGGATGAGGCAGCAGACCGATTTGTTATCATCGGCTGTTGATTTCAAAGACGCCGAGTGCCTGCTGCTGGATTCTTACAGCGAGGCGTTTGGCGGCAGCGGCAAGGTATTCGACTGGTCCTGGATTCCGGCCGGCCTGCCCTCCCGGATCATTCTTTCGGGCGGGCTCGATTCGGACTCCGTGGCACCGGCCATTCAACACGTCAAGCCGTTCGCAGTCGATGTTTCGAGCGGGATTCAGGGGCACTCGCCCCGACACAAAGATCCAGCGCTTATGGAGCGATTCATCGCTTCTGTGCTGTCAGCCGATGCAGGTAGAACATGAAACCTTATGACCTTCCCGACGCTCGCGGTCACTTCGGCCCTTACGGTGGGACCTTCGTTTCCGAGACGCTGATGCATGCGCTCGAAGACCTGCGCAAGGCCTATCAGCACTACCGCACCGATCCTGATTTCATCGCCGAGTTCAAGGATGAGCTCAAGCATTTCGTCGGACGACCCAGTCCGATCTATCACGCCAAGCGCTGGTCGGATCAGCTCGGCGGTGCACAGATCTACTTCAAGCGCGAAGATCTGAACCATACCGGCGCGCACAAGGTCAACAACACCATCGGGCAGGCGCTGCTCGCACGACGAATGGGCAAGCCTCGCGTGATTGCCGAGACTGGCGCCGGTCAGCATGGCGTGGCCACCGCGACGGTGGCGGCCCGATTCGGCATGAAGTGCGTGGTCTACATGGGCATCACCGATGTCGCCCGGCAAGCCCAGAACGTCTATCGCATGAAGCTGCTGGGCGCCGAAGTGGTGCCGGTCGAATCAGGCAGCAAAACCCTCAAGGACGCACTGAACGAGGCGATGCGTGACTGGGTGACCAATGTCGAAGACACCTTCTACATCATCGGTACGGTCGCCGGTCCGCATCCCTATCCGATGATGGTGCGCGATTTCAATGCGGTGGTCGGTCAGGAGTGTCTGTGGCAGATGCCCGAGCGCATCGGCCGTCAGCCGGATTATGTGCTGGCCTGTGTCGGTGGCGGCTCGAATGCGATCGGCATCTTCCATCCCTACATTCCCCACGAGTCAGTGAAGCTGGTTGGTGTCGAGGCGGCAGGCGAGGGCATCGAGACTGGTCGGCATGCGGCATCGCTGTCGGCCGGCACGCCCGGCGTGCTGCATGGCAATCGCACCTATCTGCTGCAGGATGCCAATGGCCAGATCATCGATACGCATTCGGTGTCGGCAGGCCTCGACTACCCTGGCGTAGGCCCCGAACATGCCTGGCTCAAGGACAGCGGAAGAGCCAGCTATGTGGCCATCAATGATGCCGAAACTCTTGAAGCCTTCCATACCTGCTGCCGTATCGAGGGCATCATTCCCGCACTTGAAACCAGTCACGCGCTGGCCTATGCGGCCAAGCTCGCGCCGACCCTGTCCCGCGACAAGGTCATTCTGGTCAACCTGTCCGGCCGGGGCGACAAGGATATGCACACTGTTGCCCAGGCCGGTGGCCTGGCGCTCTGAGAAGGCTGTCCAATGTCCCGAATCGCTGCCAGGTTCGAAGCGCTCAAAGCCGCTGGACGCAAGGCGCTGGTGCCTTATTTCACCGCCGGCCATCCGAGCCGCGATCACACCGTTCCCCTGATGCATGCCCTGGCGCGCAACGGCGCCGATGTCATCGAGCTCGGTATCCCGTTTTCCGACCCGATGGCCGATGGTCCGGTCATCCAGAAATCGAGCGAAGCGGCACTCGCGCTGGGTGTGGGCTTGGGCGATGTGCTTGAGTGGGTTCGCGAGTTTCGCCGTGACGACGAGGCCACCCCCGTGGTGCTGATGGGGTACATGAACCCGATCGAACGCATGGGTGTTGCGGTGTTTGCCGAACGCGCTGCGCAGGCTGGCGTCGACGGTGTGCTGGTGGTCGATCAGCCGCCGGAAGAAGCGCAGGCTTTCGTTCCGATGCTGCGCAGTCACGGACTCGATCCGATCTTCCTGCTCGCCCCTACCTCCAGCACCGAGCGCATCGCGCAGGTCGGCAAGCTCGCAAGCGGCTATGTCTACTATGTGTCGCTCAAAGGCGTGACCGGTGCAGGCAACCTCAATGTCGAGGAAGTGCTTGGCGCGCTGCCGGCCATCCGCGCAGCGACCGGGTTGCCGGTGGGGGTGGGTTTTGGTATTCGTGACGGTCAGACAGCCCGGGCGATCGCTGCCAGAGCCGATGCGGTGGTCATCGGCACCCGGCTGATCCAGGAGATCGAGGCGGCAGGCCCGGCGCACGCGGTTGAGAAGGCGGGCGCGTTCATACTGTCGATCAGGCAGGCGATGGATGGCATCGAGGCAAATGACGAGGCTCAATCATGAGTTGGCTTGAAAAGCTGCTTCCCCCTCGAATCAAGCGCTCGGTCGGCCGATCGGCAGAAGGGCGCCGCACGGTTCCTGAGGGCGTCTGGCTGAAGTGCCCGAGCTGCGATGAGGTGCTCTATCGCGCCGATCTGCTGGCCAATCTTTTCGTTTGCCCAAAGTGCGATCACCATATGCGCATCGATGCACGTGCACGCATCGATGCGCTGCTCGATGCCGAAGGGCGATACGAGATCGGCCACGATGTGCTGCCGGTCGATGCCTTGAAATTCAAGGACAGTCGCAAGTATCCCGATCGCCTTCAGGAGGCGATGGACGAGACCGGCGAGACCGACGCTCTGGTTGTCGTCGGCGGCGCGATGCGTTCGTTGCCGGTAGTCGTGGCGGCCTTCGAGTTCGACTTCATGGGCGGTTCGATGGGGGCGGTCGTCGGCGAGCGATTCGCGCGCGGTGTGCAAACGGCGGTCGAACAGAAAGTGCCCTTCATTTCGGTTGCGGCATCGGGCGGTGCGCGCATGCAGGAGGGCCTGATGTCGCTGATGCAGATGGCCAAGACCACCGCGGCCCTGACCCATCTGTCCGAAGCGGGTCTGCCGTATATCTCGGTGCTGACCGACCCGACCATGGGTGGTGTCTCGGCCAGTTTCTGTTTTCTGGGTGATGTCGTGATCGCCGAGCCCAAGGCCTTGATCGGTTTTGCCGGCCCGCGCGTCATCGAACAGACCGTGCGCAGCAAGCTCCCGGAGGGCTTCCAGCGTGCCGAGTTTCTGCTCGAGAAAGGCGCGGTCGACATGATTGTCCATCGACGTGCCATGCGCGACGAGATTGCCCAGTTGCTCGCGCTGCTGTTGCGCCAGCCTTCGGAGGCTCTGGCCTGAGCCCGCAGAAAGACGAGCCTGCAGCCATGCTGGCTGCCTGGCTCGAACGCATCGAGCGCCTGCATCCGCGTCAGATCGAACTCGGCCTGGAGCGGGTCCGGCTCGTGGCCGAGCGCATGGCGCTGCGCATCGAGGCGATTTCGATCATCGTCGGCGGCACCAACGGAAAGGGCTCGACCTGCGCCATGCTCGAGTCGATCCTGCTTGCTGCCGGTTACCGTGTGGGCTGCTACACCTCGCCGCATCTGATGCACTTCAATGAGCGCGCTCGTATCAACGGCGAAGCGGCGAGCGATGAACAGCTCATCGAGCAGTTCGAAGCGGTCGAGGCGGCTCGCGGCGACTCGTCGCTGACCTGGTTCGAATTCACAACCCTCGCAATCCTGCGGCTCTTCGAACGTTCGTCGCTCGATGTCCTGGTCCTGGAAGTTGGCATGGGCGGGCGGCTCGATGCGGTCAACATCGTTGACGCCGACTGTTCGATCGTGACCTGCATTGATATTGATCATGCCGAGTTTCTTGGCGACACCCGTGAGGCGATCGGTTTCGAGAAGGCGCACATCTATCGTCCCGGTCGTCCCGCGATCTGTACCGATCCGGTGCCGCCGCAATCGCTGATCGACCATGCAAGTTCGATCGGCGCCGATCTCTGGCGCTTCGGCCAGGATTTCAACTACTCCGGTGATCGCCAGCAATGGTCGTATGGCGGCCGATCTCAGCGGCGTAACAGCCTGGCTTATCCGGCCCTTCGTGGTGCCAATCAGTTGCTGAATGCGTCGGGTGTGCTGGCTGCCCTGGAGGCCTTGCGCGCCCGACTGCCGGTAAGCGCCCAGGCAATCCGTCAGGGGCTGGCAAGTGTCGAGTTGCCTGGACGATTTCAGGTGCTTGCCGGGCGGCCTGCGGTGGTCCTCGATGTCGGTCACAACCCGCATGCCGCAGCCCACCTTGCCGCCAATCTCGACAATATGGGCTTTTTTCCCTACACCTTTGCAGTGTTCGGAATGCTGGCCGACAAGGATATCGACGCCACGATTTCGCATCTCCGCAGCCGCGTCGACCACTGGCTGTGTGTCGATCTGTCCGGGCCTCGCGGCAGCAGCGCCGCAGACCTCGCCGCCCGCCTCAGGAAGGCCGGCGTTATACCGGGCGAGGGCGGTGATGCCGAGCGCACGATCAGCTGCTTTGCGTCGCCGCGCGAAGCGTTTGCCGCAGCCCAGGAACGGGCGGGTGAGAATGATAGAATTGTGGTTTTCGGGTCGTTCCTCACGGTGGCCGATGTGCTGGCTGCGCGTGGTGGGCGTAGCTCCTAGGCGGCTCATTCCCCATGGCCAAAGCGCAATCGGTCCGCTCCAGGACCCGGTCAAGCCAGCGCAACATTGGCGCTGATGAGGCGCCTGTCGATCCGGCGCTGCCTCAAAAGAAGCGGGCACGTCATCGACTGATCGGTGCGATTGTCTTATGTGTTCTCGCAGCGATTATTGTCCCGATGTTGCTCGAGCCAGAGCCGACGCGACCCTTGGCTGACCTGTCGGTCGTGATTCCGCCCAAGACGACGAATCTGCCTTCTCGTGGACCCGAGCCTGGTCCCGACGCCAAGCCGGATGCCACACGTCGCGACCTGAAAGCGCCACATGCCATCTCGGGCGACAAATCGGCCGAGATGCTCAAGTCCGAGTTGCCCAAGCCTGTCGAGTCTCGCGCGGCCGAGGTCGCGTCGCTCGAATCGGCCCCCGCTGCGAATGCCGCGCAGGGCGGTGCTCAGGCTGATGCTGAGCGCACAAAACCTGCTGTCGCGGCGGATGTGTCGGCGGCGGTATCGAGTCCGGCGACCGACAGCGGCAAGCAGGCTGCGGCCAAGCCTGCTGGCAAGTATCTGATCCAGGTCGGCGCCTTCAGCACCGAGTCGGCGGCGACATCAGCACTCGAGCGGATTCAGAGCGCCGGCCTGCGCGGTTTCACCGAAAGGATCAAGACCGATCGGGGTGAGCGAATTCGTGTGAGGGCCGGGCCTTTCCCGACCCGTGATGCCGCTGACCAGGCCCGTGAAAAGCTCAAGGCCAGCGGTCTTGAAGCAGCCCTGATCGCACCGTCGTGATCAGGGCTGCATGTGAACCGGACCTGTCTTGATGGCCGAACTCGGGTTGACGGCGTGGGACTGGTTTGTGTTGGCGACGGTGGTCCTGTCGATCGGCCTCGGCTTCATTCGCGGTCTGGTCAGAACCATTTTTGCGCTGGCCGCCTGGGTGGTGAGTCTGCTGGGTGTGCCGGTAGCCATGCACTGGCTTGTTCCGGTGCTTCCGCCGGAACTGCCTTATGCCCTGCTGGTGGTGGTGATCTTTCTGGCGCTTTTCATCGGGGTGCGCATGCTCGGTGCATTGGCGTTTCGTGCACTGCGCGGCATCGGCCTTGGCGGCGCCGACCGTCTGCTGGGGGGCGCGCTCGGTGCGGTCAGGGCGGCGGTCATCATTTTGCTGGTGGCGCTTGCTGCGCAGCTTGGCGGGTATTCGAAGCGGCCCGACTGGCAGCAGGCGCATTGCCGGCCGCTGCTCGAGTGGCTGGTGCAGTGGGCGGAGCCTTTTCTGCCCGAGCGGTTGAGCGGCGTGCAGCGGACCTGACAAGGTACATTGCACGAACTGGGTTTCAGTCCTGCTGATGATCGGAGAAGTTTGATGTGCGGCATTCTGGGTGTAGTGGCACGTTCATCTGTCAATCAGCTTCTCTATGACGGACTGCTGCTGCTGCAGCATCGCGGCCAGGATGCCGCCGGCATCGCCACCTCGAATGGCAAGACCTTCTCGATGCACAAGAGCAGCGGGCAGGTTCGCGATGTCTTTCGCACTCGGAATATGCGCGGATTGCCCGGACGCAGCGGGATCGCCCATGTGCGTTATCCAACCGCCGGGTCGGCCGGAAACGATGAGGAGGCGCAGCCCTTTTACGTCAATGCGCCCTTCGGTCTGACGCTGGCTCACAACGGCAACCTCACCAATTCGGCTCAGCTCAAGGAAGAGATGTTTCGCCTCGATCGACGGCACATCAATACCGAGTCCGATTCTGAGGTGCTGCTCAACGTGCTGGCCAACGAGTTGCAGGCAGCCACCGGTGGTGTGTCGCTCGACCCGGATTCGATTTTCAAGGCGATTACCGAAGTCCATCGCCGGGTGAAAGGGGCTTATGCCTGTGTGGCCGAGATTGCCGGCTATGGGGTCATCGGATTTCGAGATCCGCTTGGCATTCGCCCGCTTTGCTATGGCGTGTCCGAGACCGACCATGGCACTGAGTATCTGATCGCTTCCGAGTCGGTGGCGCTTGAAGGCATGGGTTTCTGGTTTGTGCGCGATATCGCCCCGGGTGAGGCAGTGTTCATCGATCTCGACGGCAATTTTCATTCGCGCGTTTGCGCGCCCAACGCGTCGCTCAACCCGTGCATTTTCGAGTATGTGTATTTTGCTCGGCCGGATTCGGTGATCGATGGCGTGTCGGTCTATGACGCTCGTCTGAAGATGGGTGAGTACCTGGCTGAGAAGGTGCGTCGCGAGTTGCGAACCGGCGATATCGATGTGGTCATGCCGATTCCTGACACATCGAGGCCGTCGGCATTGCAACTGGCCAATCGCCTCAACCTCGATTATCGCGAGGGCTTCATCAAGAATCGTTATGTCGGGCGCACCTTCATCATGCCGGGCCAGGCCATCCGCAGCCGGTCGGTTCGTCAGAAGCTCAATGCGATGAGCATCGAGTTTCGGGGCAAGAATGTGCTGCTGGTCGATGACTCGATCGTGCGAGGAACCACCTCGCACGAAATCGTCCAGATGGCTCGTGCGGCCGGCGCCAATAAAGTCTATTTCGCTTCGGCCTCGCCGCCGGTGCGCTACCCGAATGTCTACGGCATCGATATGCCGACGCGTTCCGAGCTGATCGCCAATGGTCGCACTGACAATGAAATCAGACTGGCGATCGGCGCTGATGCACTGGTCTATCAGGACATCGATGGCATGCGACGGTCGGTCCGCGATTTGGGCCGTCACCTGAATCGTTTCGAGGCATCGTGCTTTGATGGCGTCTACATTACGGGTGATGTGACGCCCGAGTATCTCGACCACCTTGAGACGAGCCGCCTCAATCCGGTGGAGCATGTCGAAGAGTCCGGACAGAAAGCGCAGATGAATCTGCAGTTTTCGAGCCAGAACAAGCAATAGCGATAAAGATGGCGCCGATAAATCGATCGGTGTCTCGGCCTGGTACCGAAAGCGCTTCAGCTTTACCAGAACGCCTCGAAGTCGAATGAGAGTTGCCTGTGATGGCGGATCGAAAGCAGATACGAGCTGCTCTTGATCCGCGCATATAGCAAGAGGTAGTACGTCATTACGTACTCGCGCAATTCGACCTCATTGCCGATCGAGCCGAGTTGTTTGGTCAGGCGAGCAATGCCGTTGGCAGCCTCGACAGAGTGAACTGGCCGCTCGAAAAACATGCGCCCTAAGTTGGGGAATCTTTCAAGATTGGGAATCACGGTATCGGTCAGTTCATCCAGCAAGGCATCGAAACTTTGTTCAGCCGCTGCTTCAATCAGGAATACTTCAAGGGCCTCAAGGTTCCGCTCGAAGTTGGTGGTGAGTTTGACAGTGTGCTTGGCCTTCACCTGGGGTTTCCCTTACCTGCCCGCCTTCGCCGCGCGACGGCGTTTGATAGCGTTCAGAGTGCTGCGTGCGTCTTTGACCTTACCTGCTGCGACGTCTGCGAGGCCTTGACTGGCTTCGTCAATCAACAGCAGGTGGATGCGTTCTCGTTCAAGTCGGTGGTAATAGTCCAGTCGCTGGGCATCGATGATGGCCACGTAGCTCTCACCGTTCTTGGTGATGATCTTTTCTGCCCCAGCCTTCACCTCGTCGGCCAGTTCGGACAGGTTAGACCTTGCTTGAGACAGCGAAATCACGTCACTGGTAGAAATGGCCATCGCTTTTGCTCTGAAATCTGTACGCTGTATTGTACATTTTGTAGGCAACAAAGTGGTCTTGAACGACATGAGTCGACGATGTTTTGAAAGATTTTCCGGCCTGCCCTGAAATCTGGGTTCACGGAAAAATTGAGCTTGCCGCTTGTCGCAAAGGCGAGGAGCCATCTAGGACAGGGCAGATTCAATGAAGAAAAAACAGTTGGGTTTTGAGGGCAGGCCGCTGAGATCGGCAGCTGATCTGCCACCCAGGCACAAGGTCTGCTGTCAGCGATGTATCTCTGGCTAAAGAAGTTTGCCGCGCTCAATACCAACAATGTCAGATGTCCTCGCGAACGCGAACGCGAACGCGAGCCCAAGAACGTACATCTGAAACGTACATCTGAACCGGATCCTGGTCGAGCGTCGGATGGCGATCGACAACCTCAAGGATAAGGGTGTTGGGTTATCAGCCGACAGGGCTTTGGCCTCACGCGCTGATGATTGATGCGATGAGGCGACTGGCAAGGGAGTACCCCGGGTTCGGTTATCGCCAAATCCGAATCGACCTCAGACGCAAGGGTCACGAAGAGAGGTATGCGTGTACCCCGCATGGGGAAGATGGCTGGCCTGCACCTCCCGCAGGATCGGACCAGACGGCCCAGACGGCGCACGTCGAGATGCGTGTCTGCGCTCGGTGCCGCCAATCGGACAACGGCGCTGATTTCCGGGTATGGCCTCATCAATTTTGCGGGTACGGCCTCATCAATTGTGCAGAGGACATGTGCTTCGGTCGTCGCGCACAGTTTGCCTGGCGTCGAAACCAATCTGACAGGGAAACGCCACCGGACGTTCAAGAAAAGCGCGGCGAAGGAAGTTCGGGTCCCTGCCTTTATCCACCATCCAAGGAATACTCATGAGATCGCAACTATTTGCCTTAGCATTGGCCAGCATGCTGTTCGCGGCCAGTTCAGCCCACGCCTCCATTACGGCCTATACCTCGCTCACCAGCTTCAATGCTGCCGCCGGCTCCACGACGGTGGAAGACTTCAGCACCGCCCCCATAGGGTTCGGCACTGGCAACTACAGCGGTTCGTTCAACGGCTTCTCGCTGACTGGCGCGTCCAACGGCAATAACGTGGGCATCTCGACCGGATCGTTAGCGTCGGGTGGTAATGACACTGCCATTCCAGTCGCATTCGCCGGTCAGAAATTCTACGGCTGGGGCAACTTCGTCGGTAGCCCCGGTGCATTGTCGACCTTCACCCCGAGCATCGCCGCTTCTGCTCTCGGCTTTGACTTCTTCAACACCGACGGCTCTGACAACTACAACGTGCTGGTCAACGGCAATGTACTGGCCACGATCGGTTACAGGTCCACTGGCTTTCTGGGCTTCGTGGCCAACGGTGCCGATTCCATCAGCAGCGTCTCGATAAGGGCGAACAACATTGGTGGCTATGTCTCCACTGCAGGTATCGACAACGTCCGCGTTTCGAGTGTGCCCGAGCCGATATCCCTCATGTTAGTCGGCCTGGGTCTGATTGCCGTTGCCCTGAGCCGCAGCAGCAAGGGCCAAGTCCTGGCCGCTTGAAGCTTGTCATAGATACCAGATCAATCAATCTGTGCTTGATCATGGACCGTCGAATGCTCAACCTGCCCAAACGGTGCGACGAGTAGTCTGCCGCTTTCATCCGGTCGCACCGGGGCGCGTCCAGTGACCAAGCCTGCACCACCGTCTGACCCGACGTGCCCCTGGCATCTCGATACGCCGGCGATTCGTGACGGCATCGAGCGCACTGCCATCTCGAACACAATAATCCGATCTTCCTGACCTCAAGCTATCGGAAGTCACGGCTGCGTGCAGTCAGTTCGCCCAGCATCGGGGTGTGATCGACCACCCGCCTGGCGACCAGATGCATGACCTGCCCGCCGGTGGCGACATCAGCCTGCCAGACGCCGAAGACAGTCATCAGGCGCGAGCCGAGGATCTCCTTGCGGTAGCGCTCGAGCAGGTCTGGCCAGACGATGACATTGATCGTGCCGGTATCGTCTTCGAGCGTAATGAAGACCACACCGCGGGCGGTCTCGGGGCGCTGGCGATGGGTGACCAGACCGCTCGCGCGGGCGAGCCGGCCATCGGGATAGCCGCGCAGCACCGATGCCGGCTGCACCTGGAAGGCATTGAGCGCGTCGCGCAGCAGGGTCAGCGGATGTCGCCCCATCGGGATACCGAGCGCCGCGTAGTCGGCCACGATGGTCTCGCCTTCGGTCAGCGGCGTGAGCGTGATATCGGGTTCGGAAAAACGTGCATCGGCAAGCAGCGCCGGCATCGGTTCGATGGCGGCGGCCTGCCAGGCCGCCTGAGCACGGTGACCGGCCAGCGCGGCGAGGGCATCGGCATGGGCGAGTGCCTGCAGGTCACGGCGCTGCAACTGCGCGCTGCGGGCCAGGTCTTCGACGCTGGCAAAGGCCGGCGCGATGCCTGCGGCGCTGCGCCGATCGCGCTCGGCCAGCAGTCGAAGGGCAGACTGCTCGGACAGTCCGCTGATGCGGTTAAGCCCCAGGCGCACCGCGGGCTGAGGGCGAAAATCAACGCCATTGTCGATCTGCGCAGCAGCCGGTGTGCGTTCTTCGAGCTGCGAATGCCAGTGGCTTGCCAGCACGCAGACGCCGCGCACCTCGACGCCATGCGCGCGTGCATCACGCACCAGTTGGGCCGGCGCATAAAAGCCCATGGGTTGAGAGTCGAGGAGCGCGGCAAGGAAGGCGGCGGGCTCGTGGCGTTTGATCCAGCAACTGACATAGACCAGCAGCGCGAAGCTGGCGGCATGGCTTTCAGGAAAGCCGTATTCACCGAAGCCCTCGATCTGCTTGAAGATTCGGTCGGCAAACTCGGGCTGATAGCCGCGTGCGAGCATGCCGTCGATGACCTTGGCCTGGAAGGCATGCAGCCCGCCTTTGCGCTTCCAGGCGGCCATGGCGCGACGCAGCTGATCGGCTTCGCCCGGCGTGAAGCCGGCGGCGAGGATGGCGATCTGCATCACCTGTTCCTGGAAGATCGGCACGCCTAATGTGCGCTCGAGCGCCGGTCGAATTTCATCGCGCGGATAGTCGACCGGCTCGATCCCCTGGCGGCGTCGAAGGTAGGGATGGATCATGCCGCCCTGAATTGGCCCGGGCCGCACAATGGCCACCTCGATCACCAGATCGTAGAAGCAACGGGGCCGCAGCCTGGGCAGCATGCTCATCTGCGCGCGCGACTCGATCTGGAACACGCCCACGGTGTCGGCGGCGCTGATCATCTCGTAGGTATCGGGGTCTTCGGCCGGGATGTCCTGCAGACGAAAGCGCTGCGGGCCGTCGAGCGTGCCATGGCGGCGCAGGGTGATGAAGTCGAGTGCGCGACGGATGGCACTCAGCATGCCGAGCGCCAGCACATCGACCTTGAGCAGGCCGAGGGCATCGAGGTCGTCCTTGTCCCATTGGATGACGCTGCGTTCGGGCATGGCCGCGTTTTCGATCGGCACCAGCCGCGCGAGTGAGTCGCGTGCGATGACAAAGCCGCCGCTGTGCTGAGACAGATGGCGCGGAAAACCCATCAGGGTTTGCGTGAGGGTCATCCAGTGCTGCACTGTGGCTGAGGCGGGGTCGAAGCCGGCTTCGACGAAGCGCTCAGGCTGGATGGCACGGCCATCCCACCACTGCTGATTGCGGGTGAGAAGATCGATTCGCTGGGGCTCGATGCCTAATGCCCGACCGACATCGCGCAGTGCCGAGCGTGGTCGATAGGTGTTGATGGCGCCGGTGAGCGCGGTGCGCTCGCGCCCGTATTTGGCGTAGAGGTATTGAATGACCTCCTCACGGCGCTGGTGTTCGAAGTCGACATCGATGTCGGGCGGCTCGTTGCGCTCGCGGCTGATGAAGCGCTCAAAGAGCACGCTGGTGCGGGCCGGATCGACTTCGGTGATGCCCAGGCAGTAGCAGACTGCCGAGTTGGCCGCTGACCCTCGGCCCTGGCACAGGATGCCTCGGGACCGCGCGAACTGCACGATGTCGGCCACCGTGAGGAAGTAGGGCTCGTAGTGCAGCTCGGTGATCAGCGCGAGCTCGTGCTCGATCTGGGCACGTACCGTGTCGGGCAGACCTTGCGGATAGCGGCCGACCACGCCTTCATAGGCGAGGTGACGCAGCCAGCTGGCCGGGGTGTGATCGCTTGGCACGATTTCGTCGGGGTATTCATAGCGCAGGGAATCGAGCGAGAAGTGGCAATGCGCTGCGATTTCGAGGGTTTCTTCGAGGAGCTCGGGCGGATAGAGCTGGGCCAGGCGCAGCCGACTTCGAAGATGCTGCTCGGCATTGGCTGCCAGCGAAAAGCCGAGGTCTTTGACCGGCTTGCCCAGCCGCGTGGCGACCAGCACATCGTGCAGGCTGCGGCGTGAGCGCAGGTGGTAATGCACGTCGCCTGCGGCCACCAGCGGCAGGCCGCAGTCGTGGGAGGTCTCGCGCAGGCGAGCGAGCAGGGGCCCGTCGTGGCCGCGTGCAAGCAACTCTGCCGCAAGCCAGGCGCGAGCGCCGAAGCGCTCTCGGATGAAACGGGATTGCTCATGCAATCGGGCGAGCGGGCTGTGAGGCGTGCTTGCGTCGCTGCAGGGCTGCGCCGCCACCTCGGGGCAAGGTACCAGGAGCGCGAGACAACCCGGCACGCCGGTATCGAGGTCTGCTTGAAGCAGACGGTAGTGGCCTTTGTCGGCCCGCATGCGCGCCTGCGTGATGAGTGCCGACAGATTGCCGTAGCCCTCGCGGTTTTGTGCGATCAGGACCAGCCGGGCGGGCGGGGCTCGGGCATCGCGCGGCGCAGCGCGGGTATCGAGTGTGCGGCCGTCTTTGTGATCGGGCGGGTCGGTGACCGGGGAAGGTGATGCCGGCGCATCGGGATGGCCGAAGAGACCATGCAGGCCGAACTCGGCACCGATCAGCAGAGGCAGCCCGGTGGTCTTGGCCTGCAGATGAGCTCGCACCACACCTGCGAGCGAGCATTCGTCGGTGATGGCGAGTGCGGCATAGGACTGGGTTTTGGCGCGCTCGACAAGCTCTTCAGGATGCGAAGCCCCACGCAGGAAAGAGAAATTGCTGACACAGTGAAGCTCGGCGTAGGGGGCGATCATGACAGGCCTCCCACGGTGCTTTGCCTGTGGAGCAGGCGGGTGCTCGGCAGCGCCGGCCGAGCCAGATTTGAAGGTTTTTGAATACTGTACATACATACAGTATCCGACTGAAACCCATCGGCTTCAAGGGCAACGAAAGTCTTAGGCCGAACGATCGGCGTGACTGCCGGAAAGCCAAAAATCAGAAAGCGCTTCTTGACGTTTATTGTTAACCCGAGTCTCAAAAGGATGAGTTTGCCTTAGGCTTGCCGCTGTTGCCTGCACCCAACTCGCGTCATGGCGCTTCTGGCAACCCGTCACTGCGCCGATCCTTGCGGCGTCGGCGCGGCTGATTTTGCGGAGAAAACAATGGCCGATGCTGCCCAGATCACCACCCTTACCACTGCCTCGCCTGCCGACACGGTGTTGGTGGGCGGCCACCTGATCGATCCGGCACAGGGCCTGGACGGACCATGGAACCTTGCGATCAGGGACGGGCGCATCGCTGCAGTGCTGCCGCCCGATCAGGATGTACCGGCGCGCCAGCGCATTGATGTCCGCGGCAAGCTGGTGATTCCCGGAATGATCGACACGCATGCACATGTGTTCCAGCATGTCACCGGGCGCTTCGGTCTTGAGGCCGATCTGTGTGGCGTGCATTCTGGCGTCACGACCCTGATCGACCAGGGTGGCCCGTCGTGCATGACGCTGCCGGCATTTCGTGAGTTTGTGGTCAAGCCCAAGCGCTCGCGTGTGTTTGCCTACCTGTCGGCTTACCTGGTGGGCGGCATGGAAGGGCACTTCTATCCGTCTCTCTACAAACCCGATTGTCTGGATGTCGATGCCACGGTGAAGTCCGCGCTCGCCAACACCGACATCGTCAAGGGCTTCAAAGCCCATGCCGAGCTCGGCGGCTTTGCTCGCTGGGGCGCCGAGGTGATGCGGCAATCGGCAGAGATTGCACGCCGGGCTGATTTGCCGCTCTACATCCATTTCGGTCAGTTGTGGCCGCTGCCCGAGACCGGTGACGCCGGCGTCGACGCCGACACCATCCTGGCGCAGGTGGTACCGCTTCTGAAGGCCGGTGACATCCTGGCCCATCCGTTTACCCGCCACCCTGGCGGCTTTGTCGATCGACAGGGCAGGGTGCATGGCATCGTGCGCGAGGCGCTGGCCATGGGCCTGAAAGTGGACGTTGGCCATGGCTCGCATTTCAGCTACCGCATGGCCCGTATCGCGCTTGATGCCGGGATCATCCCGCACACGCTCGGTGCCGACATGCACGGCTACAACACGATGGTGCCGGCGCCGCCCGGAACTCCCGATACGCACAGCGATACCGAGCATATGTTCTTCGGCAAGGTGCGTTTCTCGCTCGCCTCCGCCATGACCGCCATGCTGGCGCTGGGCTTGCCCCTGGATCAGGTGGTGCGGATGGTGACCTGCAACGTGGTGGATGTGTTCGGGCTGCCGCGTGAGCTGGGAGCACTCGTGCCGGGCAATCCGGCCGATGTGAGTGTGTTGCACCTTGAGCATGGTCGTTGGGCCCTGAGCGACAACGAGGGCACGCAACTGATTGGCCAGCGCCTGCTGCGCCCGGCCTTCTGCCTGCGCGATGGCATGCGCTTCGAGGCCGATGCTTCGATCCTGCCGGTGGTGCAGGCGGCGTGAAGGGGCACTGCATCAGATCAGCGAATCAGTCCTTGCAATGAAAAAAATTTTTCAATGGTGATGGGTTGACCTTGATTCGGAGCGTTCAATGACTTTTGACGATTCCCTCCAGACTGCAGGCGTGACCCATGCAACATTGGTGTTCGAGCGCCAGGTCCCCGCAACAGTCGACAAGGTGTTTGAGGCTTTCGCAAACGCAGGAATTCGGTCTGAGTGGAGTGCGCCATCAGAAAGCGCCACGGTCATCTATGACCAGGAAGATTTTCGAGAAGGCGGCGAGGATCGCTTTCGCTGCGGCTCCAAGGCTAAGCCCGAGATAGATGGGACAACCCGTTACCTTGAGATCATCAACGATCGCCTGATCGTCTCCAGCGAGACAATCTCGATGAATGGAAAGCGTCTCTGCGTTTCACTGATAACGCTTGAGTTGTCGCCATCGGGCGGCACAACAATGCTACGTAGCACCAGCCAGCTCGCATCGTTCATTGGTCAGGACATGATCCAAGGGACCGAGACCGGAAACAATGGATCACTGGATCGCCTCGTGGACTATTTTTCCAGAAAGCAAGCGTGAACAGGTGTCAGGGCCCGAGTCCTGCCTGACAGTCTCAAGCAGTCTCAAGCAGCGAAAGTCTGTCGGCTGCCGTTGATACTCAGCGTTGCGCGACTGCTTGAAGGCGCTTGTCGGCCAGAAGCGGTCGTTCAGCAAGCGGCCGTGCAGTTGTTGCTATGCGTTCGACGGACGAGACAGCGCGTTTGCGGAAATGATCAGCGGCCTGTCGATCGCCTGCATCACGACCGAGACGGGCAGCCGCCCCAGCACGCCTCCTTGACATCGCACTTTCGTCAGTACGCGGGCAGAGTCTTCTCCTTGTACTGGCCAAAGCCGCTGGCCACCAACTTCTCGACCATCTGCCCGAGGTTGTCCGTCTGCACGTTGCCGAGTTTGTACTCGGGATAGAAGTAGTGGTCTGCGGCATAGCGGCCGCGGGCGCTGACAGCAGCGGTGCGGCAAGCGTCGCAGGCCACAACGTGCGCAACCGACTCGTGAAAGGGATTCGAGTTTGAACAATTACCTGCTTGTTGGCTGATCGCTACGGTTTGTAATTGGTCATGCCTGGGCCGGTCTTGTCCCATACGTGGAAGAGCTCGTCCGTCATGATCGTAGCGAGGTTGTTATCCGGAATTTCGATCACATCCTGCTCCAGCGTCTTGACCCGAAACTTCCAGCCTGCGGGAAACTGCTTGTAGCTGGCAGTCCCTTTGGCAAGGTATTCCTGCCAGGTCTGTTGCGGATTCAGACCCAGTTGGAATCCCTTCAGTATCCAGGTATTGCCTTCTGGATCGTCAAGGAGTGCAACCTTGGTGCCCTTAGTCCAGGCCCACTTGCTGTCGCGAGCAATTTGCATGGGCTTCCAGGGCGCACCTTCTATCGTGCCCGAATCCGGCAGGTTGAGCTGCGCGACCCAGCCCATCGTCATGCCACCGAAATCCCTTTCCTTACCCATCTTGATTTCCACCCAATTTGGCATCCAGATCTTGGGGCCGTTCAGCATCACTTTGGCGACGCCGTATTCTTTCGCCAGCTGCACCAGGTCGAGGCTTTTGACCAGCGCTTGTGGCGAGGTGTCTTTGGACGCGGGAGGCTTTTTGCTCGTGTACATGGTGTTGAAGCAGGGTGCGACCAGTTTTCCTGTTTTCGGATCCTTAGTCCCAAAAAACAATTCGATGAACCGCGTCTGGTGCATGTTTTCAAAACGCACGGTCTTTGCGCTGTCCCCGTCGCGCATCACCTTGGTTTCCGCAGGAGGTGCTTCTTTTGCGAAGGACCCCGTCACAGGTGCCGCAATGAGGGCAGTCATCAGCAAAGCTACTTTCATTGTCTTCATCGCACTTCTCCGTCTGCTTTCCGCTTCGCAGCGGGAGTTGATGTACGTATTTCCATGCTCTGGTACTTGGCCCTTCACTTTGCCAGCAGTGCCTTGGGAAAACTCCACTTGCCGTCGAGCAGATCCTTGCGCGGTTGATAGAGCCTGACCGTGTAGTTCCACCCTTTGGTGATTGGAAGGAAGTTCGGCTTCGACGAATCGCCTCCGAAATGGATCGTGATGCTGCCATCTGGGTCTTTCCTGGCGGTCACGTTGTTGAACGAGTAGAGATCGCGGTCGTTCTTCTCCATGAAGCCCTTCTCGTTGTAAACCGTCACTGACCAAAACCCATCGACCGGCACATCCTTTGCCTTCAGCGTGTAGGGTGTTGTTCCGTCGTTCTTCTCCGGCACGCCGTTCACGTACATGGCGGCATTCTTCGGGTTGCCGCCCCACCCGGACGCTGTACCCAGTAGATGATCAATCGGGTTGAGTTTCTTCTTGTCGCCGAACATGCCGGAGGCATCGGTCTTCGTGGCCGCGAGAACATTGATTGCATCGCGCACCTTGCTTAGAGAAGTCTCATCCCAGTCCGGAATTGCAAACTTACCGGAATCGACCTGCGTCGCCTTTATCTTGTCCTGGAGCGCATTGGCGGCTTTGACATCCTCCGGGTTCGACGCATCCACGAAGGTGCGAAAGATAGCGATGACGTGGCGCGTCCCGATCTTCTTTTCGGACAGCGTGAAGTGACCGGCCCCATGCTCGACTGGCTGCATCGAGTGGTCCTGACTGATGATTTGCAACGACTGGAAGCGGTCACCCGAGGGCGGCTTGGTGATTGTGACCGGGTGTTTCGCCAGATCGAAGACACCCATGGAATAAAGCGTGTCCCGGTTCATCCGGATCACGTCCTGCCTGTCTATCGGGGTGGGCTGACGAATGTGGACGAACTTCCCGAAGGCACCCTGTGCCACATAGCGCTTCAGTGTCATGTCTGTTTCCGCCCGCACGAAATTGTCGACCGTTACTTTCTCTGCGGCAGTGCCCAGGCTCGGCGTAAGGGTAAGCGTACCAACCACAAGAAGTAAGTTGATGTGTCGGTCAAAAATCATTTGCATATCTCCCTAATGCTCACCAACTCTCACGAAAGCTAGCCGAACATGACAGCCACCTTCTTTCCAAAACAAAAACTGTTTGATCAACGCCGTTCGCCGTTCGCCTTTTGCCACGGCCCACGAATGGCAACTTCTGCTGTGCTCCGCCAAGGGGGGCGACCTTGTGCATGAGGGTCCGATGCCAAGGAAACTGAAGGTCGGGAACTTACGTGTCGCTCGCCCATCTTGCGCCTGCGGGGGGGGGAAGTAGGATTTCTTTGCCTGTGATTTGACTAAGGTCAAGGTTGGCAATGAGCTGAAGACCGGTCCCTAGTCAGCGCGGTTTTCGGTTCTTCTCAGCGGCGGCCCATGGCCGGGATTTGCGGCTCGTGGCTTTGCCCGAAAGCCGCCTCCCAGAGCGCGCATGCAGCGTGAAAGGCCTCCCAACCGGCTTCGACGGCCAGGCGGCCCCGATCAGATCTCGGCCTGTTCAGAAATCTCCAACGCGTCGTCCACCTCGATGCCCAGATGGCGCACTTCGGCGCGTGCGCTCTGGACGATGTTCTTCGCTCAACTATGATGGGGAAATTTCGGTCGGCTCAGGCTCGGCAAAATTTCGCACGTCTTGCCTGCCGATGATTCAATCGGGCTCGACAGGCACGCTCATTGCCCAGGTTGTCATGGACAGGTACGCTTTGAGTAACTGAAGGCCCATGACCGAACCAGGAAGTGTTATGAGCAATGCATCAGATTCCGGCCCCTGGTCGCGCTTTTCAACCCCCATGATGTCTGTGGATGATCGAAAGGCCGCAGGCAAGCTGCTTCGCGAGAAGGTGCCGCATACAGCGCATGGCGTCTTTCGGGCATCTGCATCGCGCCGGGATCCAGTCGCTCTTCTAGAGGCCCAGGCGAAGACCCGCCTGCCTGAACTGGTGCCGATCCGATATGCGCGAATGCTGGTCAGCCCTTTTGCGTTCCTTCGCGGATCGGCGCAAGTGATGGCCGGCGACCTGGCCGACACACCGGTGAGCGGACTGCGGGTTCAGGCCAATGGCGACATGCATGTCGCCAACTTCGGTCTCTTTGCATCAGCCGAGCGCAATCTGATTTTCGGCATCAATGATTTCGACGAGACCCTCCCGAGCGCCTGGGAGTGGGACCTGAAGCGACTGGTCGCCAGCGCAGCGGTAGCCTGCCGCTTCATGGGCGGCGATGCGGTGTTGTGCGAAGAGTCGGTGCGTGCGGCCGTCAGAAGCTATCGCAAGCGGATTCGCGATTACTCCCAGATGGGCAATCTCGACGTCTGGTATTCGAGAATCGGCGAAAACGAGGTGCTGTCCGGGCTTAGCCCGCAGGCCCGGCAGGGCGCCTTGCGCATCATCGGCAAAGCGCGACAGCGCGGTCGGCTTCAGGTGCTCCAGAAAATGACCGAGCTGATGGACGATCGTCAGCGCATCATCGAGTCGGCCCCCCTGATCGTACGCGAGACGCATGCGGCCGACGGCACCCCGATCGCCGAGGCGGTTGGACGGGTCCTGGACATCTATGTCGATTCGCTCCCCGAAGACCGCCGGCCGCTGTTTTCCAGATACCGCGTGCTGGACGTGGCCCGAAAGGTGGTGGGTGTGGGCAGTGTCGGCACGCGCTGCTGGGTTGTTCTTTTCAGTGGAAATGGGCCGGACGATTCGCTGATGTTGCAGTACAAGGAAGCGCAGCCATCCGTGCTGGCACCCTATCTGAAAGCGCCCCGCTTCGGCTGTGAGGGAAAACGGGTGGTGGTCGGGCAGCGTCTGATTCAGGGTGCGCCCGATATCTTTCTGGGATGGGGGCAGCTCAATGGCGTGCATTTTTACGTCAGGCAGTTGCGCGACATGAAGGGCGGGGTCGAATTCGATCCTGCAAGAGAGCGGGTCAGGAATTTTCCGGAGTACTGCAGGCTGTGCGGCTGGGCGCTCGCACTGGCGCATGCCAAGTCCGGCGATTCAGCGGCAATCTCGGGTTATCTGGGTGCAGGCGAGGGAATGGACGAAGCGCTGTCGCGCTTTGCAGCGAGTTATGCCGATCAGACCGAGCGCGATTACGAAGCGCTCAGCCACGCCGCCCGGGCAGGACGGATTCAGGTGGCGAGTGCCTGAGCACGAACACCACCGGGCCGCACGAAGCCCCGATGGTCAGTGCCGATATTCAGTCTCTGTCGAACTGGCCAACAGCGACGAGGTGATGCAGGGCATGAAGCCTGGAAGCTAGCCAGCAGGCCAACCTGTATTGCCTTCAGCGATGCAATGATCGCTACTAGTCTGTTCACGCTTTACTCCTTGATGAACGACCCGGGGCTGGCCACTCAGTCCGACATCGCTTTCTACTGTGCCGCTGCCGTCTGCGCCTTGTGCGCCTGTGCGGTGCCTGCGGTCTTCATCGGTGGAATCTCCACCGTGACCCTGGCTATCTTTCCGGTGAACTTGTAAGGGGCTGCGATGCCATAGGTCTCCACCACCGGCGTCTCGCCGTCTTCGCCGACATCGGCACCTTCGTCGGCAGAGAAGATCATGGCTTGCGTACGATCGATCCGTCCTTCTGCAACCTTCTTGCCATTCACAAAGAGGGTGCCCTTGCCACCCTTGCCAAGACCGCCACCGTCATAGGCGAACTCAAATCGGATGGTTGCTTTCCCTGCAGCGACTGGCTGCTTCGCTGCAACCGTGAAGCGCTGCAAACCGAGGAAGTTGTAGGTGTAGCTCGGCTTGCCGTCCTTCAGGTACAGGCTCCAGCCGCCAAAGCGCCCGGCCTGCGCCAGGATCACGCCCTTGGCACCGCCTTTGGGTATCTCGACTTCGGCGGTGATCGAGTGCGACACATTCTTGGTGCTGATAAAAACGTTTTCCGACATCCCTGCCATGCCCTCGTAAACCGTCAGCGAGGTGCGTCCTGCCATCAGGTCGGGTCTTCCGACCAATGCGGCGTTGGTACGCTCCAGGCTGCGGTCGTCGATCGGCAAGACACGGTATTTCTCCGCTTCTTTCAGGAACAGCGCCTGCATCTCGGCAAGCTTGGCCGGGTTCTGCCTGGCCAGGTCATTAGTCAGGCTGAAGTCTTTGCTCGTGTCATACAGTTCCCAGACGTCGTTCTCCAGTGTCGCGCGCGGCTTCGTTTCCCAGGCCGCGCGGTGAACCGTGCCGGCGAGCCAACCCTCGTTGTAGATCGCTCTGTTACCAAAGATCTCGAAGTATTGGGTCAGGCGTGTGTCCTTGGCCTTGGCGTCATTGAAGCTGTACACCATGCTCACGCCTTCGATCGGCGACTGCGGCACGCCGTCGACCACCTTGGGTTCCGGAAGGCCGGCGGCCTGAAGAATGGTGGGCGCAATGTCGATCAGGTGGTGCCACTGCGAGCGTACTTCGCCCTTGGCCCTGATCGTCTTGGGCCAATACACCACCATGCCGTTGCGTGTGCCACCGTAGCTCGATGCCACCTGTTTGGTCCAGGTAAAGGGCGTGTTACCGGCCACTGCCCAGCCTGCTGCGTAGTGGCTGTAGGTATTGGGGCCGCCCAGTTCACCGTAGTGCTTCATGATGTCCTGTACCGTTTCCGTGATGCCGTTGAAGTAAGTCATCTCGTTGAACATGCCGCTCATGCCGCCTTCGGCACTGGCGCCGTTATCACCGACCACATAGAAGATCAGCGTGTTGTCGAGCTGGCCCATGTCGCTAATGGCTTTGACCAAGCGTCCGATCTCGGTGTCCATGTATTCGGCGAAGCCGGCAAACACTTCCATTTGGCGCGCGAAGAGCTTCTTCTCGTCGGCGCTCAGCGTGGCCCAGTCCTTAATCGCTTCGGGTTTCGGAGCCAGCTTGGTCCCGGCGGGAACCACGCCAAGCTTGATCTGGCGCGCCAACGTTTCCTCGCGCAGCACGTCCCAGCCCTGATCGAACTTGCCCTTGTACTTGGCGATCCATTCCTTGGGTGCGTGATGCGGCGCATGGGTTGCACCGGGGGCGAAATACATGAAGAAGGGTTTCTCCGGTGTCAGGGCTTTGACTGACTGCATCCACTTGATCGACTGGTTCGTCATGTCCGTCATGAAGTGGTAGCTCGGGGTTTTCGGTACTTCGATCTTGATCATGCCGTCGTAGATGGCGGGAGCCCACTGATTTGTCTCGCCGCCCATGAAGCCGTAGAACTTGTCGAAACCGTTGCGGGTCGGCCAGCGGTCGGTCGGGCCGGCTACGCTTGTCTCCCACGCTGAGGTTTCATGGTTCTTACCGAAGTGCGCCGTGTTGTAGCCGTTGTAGCGCAGCATCTTGGCCAGCGGCGCCACGCTGTCCGGGCGCTGCCCGGTGTTGCCCGGGAAGGCGGTGGACGTCTCGGTGATCGAACCCATGTTGTTGGTGTGATGGTTGCGCCCGGTCAAGAGGGCGGCCCGCGACGGCGAGCACAGCGCCGTGGTGTGGAACTGGTTGTAGCGCAGCCCGCTGTTGGCCAGGCCATCCAGCGTCCTCATGTTGAGCGGTCCGCCGAAAGCGCTCGATTGACCGAAGCCCATATCGTCGACAAGAACGATAAGCACGTTGGGTGCACCATCGGGTGCCTTGACCTGGAAGCGCGGCGGTGCAGTGGCCTGACGCACGTCGACGATGGCGCTGCGCGCAACTTTCGGTTCGTGGATCGGCAGCACCGTTCGGTCCGTTCCGGTCTGCCCCAACGCGGAGCACACACCGCCAAGGAGCGAGGCGCAGGCGATAATGGATTTGAAATGAATTGGTCTCATGGCACTCTCTGATTGATCGGTTTTACTGACCTAAGATCACGCTGTCCCTTGATGATGGCCTCGATCCACTTCTCCCAGCCGATCTTCACTAACGCCCGATAGTCTTCGCGCGCCTGTTGCGCGTACTCGATGGTGTCGTCGAAGGTCTGCCCAAGGCCCATATAGCGCATGATCATTGAGGCATCACATAAGGAGTCTGTGTTGCATGCGACTCGCTTTCACTCTTGTTTGTCCTGGCTTTGGGCGTGTCCATCATTGCGATCGATAAGTCGTCGTAGCCTGGGCTCTCGCGCCTCACTTGACCGTGTGGCCGCGGCCTTCCAGGCAGGCGGCACGCACCTTGGCGAAGGTTTGCTGTTGCTGCTGCGAGGCGGCTTGGCAGGATCAAACCCGGTTTGCTGCACTGCCCAGGTGTGGCAGGCTGACTCGTCGCTCTTCTGCTTTGCTGGCGTCTGCCCTTTGGCCGGGTAAACATACTGCTGTGCGCCCGCCGGCGGTACCAATACCGCAGTCACTGCAAGAACCCACGGAATCGTTGTTTCATTCATCAGCCTCGCTTCTGTCAAATTCTCTCTCGTGCAAGCGTTGATGTTTCTTCAACACTGAGTGGTCACGTTCTCACCTGCGCAGCTGTCACCAATTGATCCAGGTCAAAGCCTCGCATCGTTCTTGTCATGGTGGCTGGTAAAGCGTGTGACCTGACCTCGGGCCAAAGACGCGGCACAGATTGAAGGTGTTCAACGACGCGAGGCCCTGGGGCTGTAACGACCTCCTGATGACGTCACCAACAGGCTAAAGGGCATTGGTAAAGGGTTCGTCGTGGTGTGTCAGGTCCAACTTTCTGCACATTGCAGTCGTACCGGATGGGCCGGTGTACGAATGCAATGGGTCGGATTGAGCCGGTCACATCTCGGGAGAGCAGCCCTTCACGGACCACAGTGCGGCTGTCGTGACGCGAAGGTCGGTTTTCGAAGGCAAAGCGGTCACGCCACTCAGCGACCCCCGAATGACCGGTTTCGGACTTGGCCGTCACTCAGCTTCCAAATCTGAGTGTCTGCACCCAGTCTGGAACTGATGCTCGCTGTACTGCGGCTTTGGGCAACTGCTGCCTTTCGCCTTCTTGCGCTCAACGTCCGCTTCTGGCCGGGTGCTGACCGTGGCCTTCGTTGCACGACTGACTGCTTCCGCTGCAGAGCGTTCTCCAGTGTGATGGTCTTCGTCAGACCAGCCACTCCCATGTGACCGACAGCGACCTGCTGGCGCTTGCGCTCGCAAACCACGGGCGGCTCGCGACTCTGGGCCACAAGCTGGCCACCGAGAGGTGCTGCCCGAAGGCAAGGTGTCGCTGCCACTCATCTGATGCCCTTGTCGGCGAGGCCCGCCAGAACGAGTCTCACCGCGGCGCCGGCAGCATCCGCCGCAGCGCCTCAAAATACAAGTCCGACTGCTCGCGCTCGCCCTGGATCTGCCGGGCCACATGCGCAGACAGTTGCTCGTTGACCCGCGCCAGCGGGCGGCCAGTGCTCATCGCCAGCACCTGGTGCATGCAGACCCGCTCCAGGTAGTAGAGGTCATCATAGGCATGCGCCACGGTGGCGCCGCAGACGATGATGCCGTGGTTGCCCAGGAAGGCCACGTCTTTTCCTTGCATCGACCGCGCGATGCGCTCGCCTTCGGCCCAGTCCAGCGCCCGGTCCTGGGTGAGCGTGAGCGCGGTGGCATAGGGCATGTGGGTGTGCA
>JAPLQF010000037.1:0-42320 GCA_026399875.1 Burkholderiales bacterium
GGGGCGGGGGCGGGGGCGGGGGCAGGGGCAGGGGCAGGGGCAGGTGCGGGGGCTCGTGTTCGACGGCGCGCTCGACGCCCTGCCTGAGCCTACGAAAACGTCGTGATATTCAGGGACATCCACGCCACCCCAAGCCGCTTCTCCACCACGATCTGTTCGCCCTCCAGCCGGTAGGTCAGCTGACAGTTGTGCCTGGGATTGGACAGCACGGCCGGATTGAAGATCGCCATGTTGTCACCACCAGGCCTGCGAACGGACCGGGTCAGAAGACCGGGGTGGCCCTCACGGTGAACCCGCACCCCCACCGACTGACAAAACGCATAGTCGGAAGGGTGCAGGAGATCCGGGTGATCATCGGCCGCTTTGCGCAAATCGAGCAGCGCCGCAGCGCAAGCAACCGAGTAAACCTTGCGCTCGGCGATGACCGCCATCCGCTCGAATCCCGCATCGCTGAGCAAGCCCCGATACCAGTGGTAGGCCGACTCATGGACGGTGGTCTCGACCGACTCCGAGCCATACCAGACACCATGGCTGCCATCGGAAAACCGACTGGCCTGCCAATGCTCGAACGGCCAGGTGATCGCGTTGAACCATTCGGCGTCTTCAAAGGGCCGATCGATGATCGGCGTGCGTGATCGGTAAAGCGGCGGCTTGACCTCGTCTTCCACGGTCTGGGCCAGCCGCCACTCGGCCGGGTCAGCTGTCAGATCGTCGAACAGATCCTGCGACCGATGCAGGGACACGATATTGCGGGCGACATCCTGTTGGATGTCAGCCAGCGAGAGGCGGGTAAACAGCGAATTCAATTCTGCCCCAGCTCAAACGCCCCGTGCGCGGTCCAGGTAGCCGCGCACCATCAACAATCCGGCAAAGCCCCATTCCTTGACCACCTCGACCGGGGTCAGGTTGTCGAAAGCCTTGTTACGGGTGGTCATCCAGCAGTAGGCCAAGTCCCGGTTCTGAGGGAACAGCAGTCGCAGGTTCTTGTGGATGCCTAACAGATGGCCCACGCGTTCGTACTGGTCACGGCTGGTGCCAATCGGTTTGCCATTGCGATAGTTCGACAAGGCGGCCCGGTTGCTGGTGGCAATGCCCAGCAGTGCTGCCTGATCCTCGGTGCTCAGCTTCCAGTGGTCGAATAAGCTCATGACCATCCTGGCCAAGGCGCCACGGTCGTTTGACGAGGGCACTTCACGCTCAGCGGCGACTGCCATGGCGGGCTCCGTGTCTGGTCCTGTTCAGGGCTTGGAGTATGGCAGAATGTATTTAAACAAACAATTTATGTTTTTATTAAAACAACGGCGGTCTGGTTGGCTGAGTTGATTGAAAAACAGATGTTCCGGGCGACCTCCGCAGCCAAACTCGACTTCGAACGCCTTCTTGCGCACGGTCAGGCCGGCTTTGTCGTGTTTGATCTTGTTGAAGCTTGCGGGCAAAACCATCATTCGCTGATCGATTCAAAGCCGCTTGCCCAGACTGAGCACCGCATCGGGCGCGTAGCCGACCGACTGCCAGAAGGTCAGCGCTCCCGAATTGTCGTCAAGGACTTGCAGGTTGATCTTGGGACAGCCAAGCGCGCCGAGTTGAGCCTCGGCATGAGCCACAAGCGTCTGGCCCAGACCGCTGCGTCGATGCGCGGGGTCCACCCCAAGCGAGTAGATCCAGCCGCGATGACCGTCGTAGCCCGCCATCACCGTGCCCGCCAGATCATTGCCCTGCAGCCCCAGCCAGAACAGCCCATCACCAAAGGCAAGCTTGCGCTCGATGCTGCCGCGCGGATCACGCTGCGGTTTCAGCGGGTCGCTGTACTCGGGGAACACACGCGTCCAGAGATCGATGATCGCGTCGATATCGTCAGGCGTGACGGTTCGAATTTTCATGGTGTGTTTCCTTGGGCAGTACTCGCTGAGCAGCGTGATGGCCTGCGCAGCGATTCTCCGAACAGACCCTCTCAGACCCCGAGAAACTGGTGCAACTGCGCCGGATCGGCGGCCAGCGCGGACGACGGCGCATCGAGCGCGACCTGCCCCTTGACCATCACGGTGACCCGGTCGCTTGCCTGCAGCACCGATCGGAAGTTCTTGTCGACCACCACGATCGCAATGCCGTCGGCACGCACCCTGGCGATGATCCGCCAGATCTCGGCCACGATCAGCGGTGCGAGACCTTCGGTGGCTTCATCAAGAAAGAGCAGGTCTGGGTTGGTCATGAGTGCACGACCAATCGAGAGCATCTGCTGCTCGCCGCCCGACAGTTGCGTGCCGCCATGATCGCGCCGCTCAGCCAGTCTCGGGAAGGTTTCGAGCACGCGCTCCAGGGTCCAGTCGCGGCGACCGCCTGCACCGGCGCGTGCTGCCATCTGCAGATTCTCGATCACCGAAAGCGTCGGGAAGATGCCGCGGCCCTCCGGTACATAGCCGATACCGGCCCGCGCGATGCGATAGGGCGGCGCATCGCGCATCGACTTGCCGTTGATCAGGATCTCGCCTGCACGCACTGGCAGCAGACCGAGCAGTGACTTGATCAGCGTGGTCTTGCCCATGCCGTTGCGGCCCATCAGGCCGACCGCTTCGCCGCGAGCAACGCGAAAATCGACATCGCGAAGAACATGGCTCGCACCGTAGTAGGTGTTCAGCCCTCGGGCTTCGATCAGCGATTCAGTCATGAGCCGGCTCATCCGATGCACCGCCGAGATACGCCGCCTGCACCTGCTCGCTCGCCTTGATGTCAGCCGGATTGCCACTGGCCAGCACCCGGCCTTCGACCATGACGGTGAGCACATCGGCCAGCGCGAACACCGCATCCATGTCGTGCTCGACCAGCAGGATCGCGTGATTGGTCTTCAGCTTCGCGATCAGGGCCACCATGCGCATCGACTCCTCGGCGCCCATGCCAGCCAGGGGTTCGTCGAGCAGCAGCAGGCGCGGTGCGGTGGCGAGCGACAGGGCAATCTCCAGCTGCCGCTGCTCGCCATGCGACAGGGTGCTGGCGATGCGCTCTTCGCGGCCTTCGAGTTCGGCCTGCGAGATGGCGCGGCGCGCCAGGGCCAGCGAGGCCTGGTCGCTGTCGGCGGGCGCAAAGAGCCGCCAGGCATGCGGTGCGCGCGATTGCGCCGCCAGTCGGCAGTTTTCAAGGACTGTGAAACTCGAAAAGATATTGGTCTTCTGGTAGCTGCGGCCCACGCCCATTCGCGAGATGCGATCGGCAGGCCAGCCGGCGATCTCCTGGCCATCTAGCCGGATCGAGCCTGCGCTGGGTACCAGATCGCCCGAGAGCATGTTGATCAGCGTGCTCTTGCCGGCGCCATTGGGTCCGATCACCACATGCACCTGGCCGACCCTGACCTGCAGGCTGACATCGGCGTTGGCTCGCAGCCCGCCGAACTGTTTGCTCAGTGAGGTGACCTCAAGCATGTCGATCGGCCTCAGGCATCGCGAACACACTCAGCCTGCGTTTGTTCTCAGTCATCGCTCTTGTCCGAGACCGCGGGGCTTGAGCGCCGATGGCCGCCGGCCAGCCCGACCAGCCCCCGGGGCAGAAAGCAGGCCACCGCGACGATGATGATCCCCATCAGCAGTTGCCAGTGGCGCGCCAGCCCACCGAAGATCGTGTCGTCCTTGAAGAACTCCTCGAGCAGCACGAAGACGAAGGCGCCGATGATCGATCCGGACAGCGTGCCCATGCCGCCCAGGATCACCATCATCATGACCGCGCCCGACTGGTGCCACGAGATGATCTCGGGATTGACGAAGCCGAATTGCGCGGCCGACAGATAGCCCGACAGCCCGGCCAGTACGCCGGCCAGCACATAGACGCCGAGCTGATAGCGCATCACCGGAAAACCGATGGCGCGCATGCGGTGCTCGTTGACCCGGATGCCCTGCAGCGCGCGTCCGAAGCGGGAGTCGAGGATCCGGCGCAGCAGCAGGTAGATGCCCACCATCAGCACCAGCACCAGGTAATAGAGCGTCGTGCGGTTCTCGAGGTCGAGCAGCTTGACTTCGCCCCAGCCCACCAGTGGCTTGTTGTTCAGATAAAGGCCATCTGATCCGCCGCCGAGCGCGGTGTCGTGAAACACGAAGTAGACCATCTGCGCAAAGGCGAGTGTCACCATGATGAAGTAGATGCCGCGGGTGCGCAGCACCAGCGCGCCTGTGACGAGCGCAAACACCGCGCAGATCGCGAGCGCCGCCGGCAGCGTGATGAAGATCGACATCGGGTCGTATTTCGGCTGGATCAGCGCCAGCGAATAGCCGGCCAGACCGAAGAACGCTGCATGGCCCAGGCTCACCAGCCCTGTGTAGCCGATCAGCAGATCCAGGCTCATCGCAAAGATCGACAGGATCATGACCTTGGTGAGCAGCTGCTGATAAAAGACGCTTCCGGTGAGCGGAAACAGCACCAGGCCAACAAGCGCCACCAGGAAGAAGATGGTGAGCGCGCGCGGGTTGGCATGTGCCATGCCTGGCAAGTGAGAGTCCATCGATCAGGTCTTTCGAAACAGGCCTTCCGGGCGAAAGATCAGGACCGCTGCCATCAGCAGATAGACCACCATGCCGGCGACTTGCGGCAGGTAGACCTGACCGAAGGTATCGACCAGACCGATCAGCAGTGCGCCCACCAGCGCACCCTTGACCGAACCGATGCCACCGATCACGACCACAACAAAGCAGATGATCAGCACCTGGCTGCCCATGTTCGGATAGACCGATGACACCGGGGCGGCAAGCATGCCCGCAAGTGCTGCCAGCGCCACCCCCAGCGAAAACACGATCGCAAAGAGCATGCGCACATTGATGCCCATCGCCTCGGTCATTTCGCGATTGTGGGCGCCGGCGCGGATCATCATGCCCAGGCGCGTGTGCCGGATCAGCCAGTGCAGTCCGAGCGCGATCGTCACACAGGCCGCCGAGATGACCAGTCGATAGACCGGATAGGAAAGCGTGTCGGTGAGCGGAATCGAGTAATTGAAGAGTTCGGGCACTTTGACCCCTTGCACTTCGTCGCCCCAGATCAGCGAGCGAAGCTGCTCGAAGATCAGGATCAGGCCATAGGTGAGCAGCAACTGGTAGAGATGATCGCGGCCATAAAAATGCCGGATCAGCAGCCGCTCGAGTGCGAGCCCGAGCAGCACCGACAGCACGATGCCCACCAGAATCGCGGTCAGCAGGTTGCCGAACCAGGACGCCAGCGACCATGCGAAATAAGCACCGACCATGTAGAAGCTGCCATGGGCGAGATTGATCACGCCCATGATCCCGAAGATCAGCGTCAGCCCCGACGCCACCAGGAACAGCAGCAGTCCGTACTGCAGTCCGTTGAGCACCTGGATGAGAATCGGGGCGAGTTGGTCCATCTTGATCGGATGCCTTCGGCGAGTGCCTCAACCCATCCGGCAGCCGCGACCCGGATCGGCCAGCGCCTTCCAGGCCACCGAGACGAACTTGTTCTGCTCGCCTTCAACCTTGCGCAAATAGATGTCCTGGGTTGGATTGTGTTCCTTCGACATCGTCCAGGCGCCGCGCGGGCTGTCGATCTTCACGCCTTCCATCGCCTTGATCAGCGCGGCCTTGTTGCCGAAGTCGCCCTTGACCGACTCCATCGCCTGAGCGAGCAGCAGACCGGTGTCATAGCCCTGCACCGCATAGACGTCAGGCTGCATCTTGAACTGCTTGGCATAGCCCAGACGGAACTCCTGATCGCGCTTGCTGGGCAGCGAATCGGCATAGTGCAGGGTGGTCATGACGCCCTGCGCCTGTGCCTGAACCGCCTGCAGCACGCCGTCGGTCAGAAAGCCCGAGCCATAGAGCGGGATCTTGTCTTTCAGGCCGGCTGCGGCATAGTCGGAGATGAACTTGGCTGCGCCGGCAGCGGCAAAAAAGCAGGCGACCGCATCGGGCTTGATCGCGGCGATCTCGGCCAGCAGCGGCTGAAACTCGACATTCGGAAAGGGCAGGCCGAGCTCCTTGACCACCTTGCCGCCGGTTTTCTCGAAGCCTTCCTTGAACGAGCGCGCGCTTTCGTCGCCGGCGGCGTATTTCCAGGAAATCCAGACAACGTTCTTGTGACCGCGCTCGGCCATGACCTTGCCCAGCGGATGGATCGGCTGCCAGTTGGAAAACGAGGTCCGAAAGATATTGGGTGAGCACATCGGGCCGGTGATGTCATCGGCGCCGGCGTTGGGAATCAGCAGCAGGGTGCCGGTCTCGCGGGCGATCTTGGCCATGCCCAGCGCCACGCCCGAGTGGACAGTGCCGACCAGAACCAGCACATCGACCTTGTCGCGCTGGACCAGGCGGTTAGTGTTCTCGGGTGCCTTGGCCGGATTGGATTCATCGTCGACCGCGAAATACTCGATCTCGCGTCCGCCGAGCTTGCCGCCGCGCTCCCCCACCGCCATGCGGAAACCGTTGGTGATCGCGGTGCCAATCGAGGCGAAGGTGCCGGTGGCCGGCAGCATCATGCCGACCTTGATCTTGGCCGGCTGGGCCTGGACGAAGGGTGCCGACAGGGCGGCGCCGGCAGCAACGCCACCCGATAGCGAGATGAATCGGCGGCGGCTGACCGGGCTGTCGGTCGGGTTGGGGGTGTGGCTCATCATGTCTCCAGTCATTGGGGTGGGGGCGCGGGCGTGTTGAAAGTGGTGGCTATCCATCGGCCGACAGCGCCGATGACGGCATCGGTCTGGTCGCGGTGGGGTGAATGGCCGCAAGCGTCGAGTGCCAGCACGGTTGTCCCGGGGACGCTGCGCTCGATGATCGCGATCTGAGCCATCGTGCCATATTCATCGTCGATTCCCTGAATCGCCAGCAGCGGGCAGCGAATCGATTCGAGTTCGGGAATCAGGGTCCAGTCGCGAAAGGCCGGGTCGAGCCAGGCCTGGCTCCAGCCATGAAAGGCCGAGTCGACATCGTCGTGCCAGCGGGCAAGTCTGGCGCGAAGGCCCTGATTGGCATAGGCATCGCAGGTGCGCTCGATGCTCGAAATGGCGATGTCTTCGACGAAGCTGTGTGGCGCCAGCACCACGGCGCCGGCGAGCCGGTCTGGAAAACCGGCCGCGTAGAGCAGCGCAATCGAGGCGCCGTCGCTGTGTCCGAAGAGCCACAGCCGCTGCCTGCTTTGCTCGACCCCGAGCGCCTCCAGCAGTGCCGGTAGGACCTCGATCGCCTGCCGGTGCATGAAGTCGGTCGACCAGCGCTCGCTGGCCGCGCGCGGCGTGGAGCGGCCATAACCCGGGCGCGAATAGACCAGACCGCGAAAGCCCAGGGTCTGGCACAGCCGCGCAGGAAAGTCCTTCCACATCGAGGTCGATCCGAGGCCTTCATGCAGAAAGACCATCAGCGGCGCGCTGTCAGACCGACCTGCGTCGGCTCCGATCCACTGGTATTCGATCTCGAGACCGGCGATCGCGACCGTGCGGCTCGGCGCACTCACGTTCGGTGCGATTGGCCGCTGCGCAGGCCCGCCTGCTGCTGCGCCTCGCGCAGTCGAAAGCGCTGGATCTTGCCGGTGGCGGTCTTGGGCAGTTCGGCCAGGAAGTCGATCTGGCGCGGATACTTGTGGGGTGCCAGCCGCGACTTCACGAAGGCCTGCAGTTCGGCGGCCAGCGCGTCGCCCGCCTGCTTTGCGTCCTTGAGCACCACGAAGGCCCTCGCCCGGGTCAGGCCGTTTTCGTCGTCGATGCCGATCACCGCAGCTTCCAGTACCGCTGCATGCTGCATCAGCGTCGATTCGACCTCGAAGGGCGAGACATACTGGCCGCTGACCTTGAGCATGTCGTCGCCGCGTCCGGCGTAGACGTAGTAGCCGTCGGCATCCCGAAAGTACTTGTCGCCGCTGCGGGTCCAGTTGCCCAGAAAGGTGGTGAGTGAACGCCGGCGATCCGCCCAGTACATCAGCGCGGCAGACGGCCCGTCGATGAAGAGGTCACCGATGGTCTCAGTGGCTTCGATCACCTGCCCTGCCTCGTCGCGCAACTCGACCCGGTAGCCCGGCACCGGCTTGCCGGTGCTGCCATAGCGCACATCGCCCGGGCTGTTTGACAGGAAAACATGAAGCATCTCGGTCGAGCCGATGCCATCGATGATCTCGCAGCCGAACTTTGCGGTGAAGCGCTCGCCGATTTCGCGCGGCAAGGCTTCGCCGGCCGATGAACACAGTCGCAGGGCGACCGCCTCGCGCGGGGGCAAGTCGGGCGAGGCGAGCATGCCGGCATAGCCGGTCGGAGCGCCGAAGAAGACCGTGGGCTGATGGGTTCGCCAGCGGGCAAAGACCGCCGCCGGCGTGGGCCGCTCGGCCATCAGCACGGTGGTGGCACCGACCGAGAGCGGAAAGCTCAGCGCATTGCCCAGACCGTAGGCGAAGAACAGTTTGGCGGCTGAAAAGCAGACGTCGTTTTCACTCAGCCCGAGTACCGGTTGCGCATAGAGTGCGGCGGTCCAGTAGAGATTGGCATGGGTGTGGACCGCGCCCTTGGGTCGACCGGTCGAGCCCGATGAGTAGAGCCAGAAGGCGATGTCGTCGGCGCAGGTGTCGGCGGGCGCCGCTGGTGATTGCCGGGGCAGCCAGTCGGTCAGGTCGTGCGCCGGCAGCGTCGGGCTTTCCGGCATCGGGCCGCCCCGGGTCGAGACAAGCAGCTGGGTGACCGAGTGTCCGGGTGCCGCGAGGGCCTGGCCAAGCACCGGCAACAACCCGGCCGAGACGATCGCTGCCCTGGCGCGGCAGTGCGACAGCATGAACCGGTAGTCGTCTGCGGTGAGCAGGGTGTTGAGTGCGACCGGCACGACACCCGCCTGCAGGCAGCCGAGAAAGGCGACCGGCCAGTCGATGCAGTCGTGCATCAGCAGCAGCACCCGTTCTTCGGCGCGTACACCGAGCGCATCGAGGCCGCCTGCAAAGCGGGCGACCCGATCGGCCAGCTCGCCATAGGTGAGTACCCCGACATCGTCGATGTAGGCCGGTTTTGCCGATCGACCGCGGTTGAGTGAGGTCAGGTGATCAGCGAAGTTGAAGCGCTCGGAAGGGGCCGGCGGCAGCGGGTCTGCGCTGTGCAATGTCATCGGGGGTCTCCGCGCAAGCCGGGCTTGCGGCAATCTAGTTCATGAACCAAACTTAAAGATCTGCTGTCGACCTGTCAAGCACTATAATGCATAACGCTGCTGATCCGGCGCGCGATCCCGAGCGCGACGCCGGACTGGATCCCGAGCATAGCCCGCCCGAACGCGATCCCTTTCTGGTGGCTCTCGGGGAGCGGGCCCGGTCTCTCCGTGCGCGTCGCGGCATGACCCGTCGCGCCCTGTCTGGCGCCTCGGAGGTTTCCGAGCGCCATCTCGCCAATCTCGAACTTGGCGTGGGCAATGCCTCGATCCTGGTGCTGCGTCAGGTGGCCAATGCGCTCGGCGCTCCGCTGGCCGAACTGATCGGCGACGAAACCACCGCCACTGCGGAAGGCCTGCTGGTCAGAGACCTGCTGCGCGGTCGCACTGAAGACGATCTGCGCCGCGCTCGTCTTGCGCTGGTCGAACTCTTCGGTGTCGCCGGTCATCCGGCGTCAAGATCCGCGCGGATTGCCCTGATCGGACTGCGGGGAGCCGGCAAGTCGACGCTGGGACAGAGGCTGGCTGAGCAACTCGCATTGCCCTTTATCGAACTGAATCGTGAGGTGGAGCGCGTGGCCGGCTGCGACCTCGATGAAATCCACAGCCTGCTCGGCGTAGCGGCCTATCGGCGCTATGAGCGCCGCGCCCTCGAGGCGACCCTCCAGAATCATCCGAGGGCGGTGATTGCCGCGCCCGGCGGCATCGTGTCAGACCCGGCGAGCTTCAACCTGTTGCTGTCGCACTGTTTCACCATCTGGATCAAGGCCTCGCCGCAGGAGCATATGCAGCGCGTGATGGCGCAGGGCGATCTGCGCCCGATGGCAGGCAATCGCGAGGCGATGGCCGATCTGCGACGGATCCTGGACGGGCGCGCGGCGCTCTATGCCCGTGCCGATCTGCAGATCGACACCAGCGGCCGCACGCTGGAAGAGGCCTTCTCCCTGCTGCGCGAAGGCTTGCGCGAGGCGATCGGACACGAAGATGTGGCGTAATCTGCAATATAGTGCTTTTCTTCGATTGACATCGCGCTGTTTAGCAGTATGATGCATCTGTCGAGTGCCGATAAAAGCGAACGATCTTGCATGTTTGCTGCCACTGACCGATTTCCAGGAGACCTTCCGTGAATGCTCCGCTTGCCCCCGAGCTTGCCCGCGTCGACTACCGCACCGAGCCGTCCGCTTATCGCCACTGGACGCTGAGCGTTGACGGGGCCGTCGCCACCCTGGCGATGGATGTCGACGAGACCGCCGGCCTGCGCCCGGGTTACCAGCTCAAGCTCAACAGCTACGACCTCGGCGTCGACATCGAACTGCATGACGCACTCAACCGCATCCGCTTCGAGCATCCAACGGTTCGCACCGTGGTGATCACCAGCCTGAAAGAGCGCATCTTCTGTTCGGGCGCCAATATCTTCATGCTTGGTGTCTCGGGTCATGCCTGGAAGGTCAATTTCTGCAAGTTCACCAATGAGACCCGCAACGGCATCGAAGACAGCAGCCGCTACTCGGGGCTGCGGTTTCTGGCCGCGGTCAACGGCGCCTGCGCCGGTGGCGGCTATGAGCTGGCGCTGGCCTGCGATCAGATCCTGCTGGTCGACGACCGGTCGTCGTCGGTGTCGCTACCCGAAGTGCCGCTGCTGGGTGTGCTGCCCGGCACCGGCGGACTCACGCGCCTGACCGACAAGCGCCATATGCGCCACGACCTGGCCGATGTTTTTTGCACCACCACTGAAGGGGTGCGCGGCCAAAAGGCGGTTGAATGGCGTCTGGTAGATGCGCTGGCCAAGCCGGCGGTCTTTACGCGTTCGGTGAGCGAACGCGCCCTCGAGATGGGGCGCTCGAGCGATCGGCCGGCTCAGGCGCAGGGCATTGCCCTCGCGCCGCTTGAGTGCGCTTATGAGAACGATGGCCTGCGCTATCGCCATGTGCAGGTTGCAATCGATCGCACCCGACGGGTCGCGACCTTCACCGTCAGCGCACCAAGCGCGCCACAGCCCGAGACACCCGAGGCGATCGTTGCCGCCGGCGTGAACTGGTGGCCGCTTGCCATGGCCCGCGAACTCGACGACGCCATCCTGCAGATGCGCACCAACGAACTCGAAATCGGCACCTGGCTGCTCAAGACCGAGGGCCAGGCGGCGGCGGTGCTGGCAGTCGATGCGGTGCTCCTCGCTCATCGCCAGCACTGGCTGGTGCGCGAGACCATCGGCCTGATGCGCCGCACCTTCTCGCGCCTCGATGTGTCCTCGCGCTCGTTGTTCGCGCTGATCGAGCCGGGCTCGTGCTTTGCCGGCAGCCTGCTCGAGCTCGCGCTGGCCTGCGACCGCATCTACATGCTTGCCTTGCCCGACGACCCGGCAACTGCGCCGACGATGAGCGTTGGCGAGGTCAACTTTGCGTTCTATCCGATGGCCACCGATCAGTCGCGACTGGCCCGCCGGTTCTGCGACGAGGCGCCGGCACTCGACGCGATTCGCGCTCGCCTGGGTGACGCACTCGATGCCGACGCTGCCATGACCCTGGGTCTGGTCACTTCAGCGCCCGACGACATCGACTGGGCCGATGAGATTCGCATCGCGATCGAGGAGCGGGCGGCGATGTCGGCCGATGCGCTCACCGGGCTGGAGGCCAATCTGCGCTTCAATGGCACCGAGACCATGGCCACCCGAATTTTCGGACGTCTGACTGCCTGGCAGAACTGGATCTTCAACCGGCCCAATGCGGTCGGTGACAAGGGCGCGCTCAAGCTCTATGGCAAGGGCGAAAAGCCGCAGTTCGACCGCAACCGGGTCTGATCCGTTCGACGCATCCGATCAGCGCCGCCACCACCCTTTCCCTATTTGTAACTTCTCCTGGCCCTCTCAAGCCCCAAAGTCCGCCCTCCGGAGTCTCGACATGACCGCCATCAACTACACCGACAAGATCCCCAACAACGTCAACCTCTCGGAGGACAAAACCCTTCAGCGAGCGCTTGAGCACTGGCAGCCCAACTACATCAACTGGTGGAAGGACATGGGCCCGGAGGGCTCGAATGATTACGACGTCTATCTGCGCACCGCAGTCAGTGTCGATCCGCAGGGCTGGGCCAACTTCGGTCACGTCAAGATGCCCGATTATCGCTGGGGCATCTTCATGAACCAGCGCGAAGAAGGCCGCACGGTCAACTTTGGCGAGCACAAGGGCGAGGCCGCCTGGCAGGATGTGCCCGGCGAACATCGCGCCAATCTGCGCCGCATCATCGTGACGCAAGGCGACACCGAACCGGCTTCGGTCGAGCAGCAGCGTCATCTCGGTCTGACCGCGCCCAGCCAGTACGACCTGCGCAATCTTTTCCAGATCAATGTCGAGGAAGGCCGTCACCTGTGGGCGATGGTCTATCTGCTGCACAAGCACTTCGGGCGCGATGGCCGCGAAGAGGCTGAGGCCCTGCTCGAGCGCCGCTCGGGCGATGAAGACAATCCGCGCATTCTGGGCGCTTTCAACGAGAAGACCCCCGACTGGCTTGCCTTTTTCATGTTCACCTATTTCACCGATCGCGACGGCAAGTTCCAGTTGTGCGCGCTGGCCGAAAGCGGTTTCGATCCGCTCGCCCGCACCACGAAATTCATGCTGACCGAAGAAGCGCACCACATGTTCGTTGGCGAGTCGGGCATCTCGCGGGTGATTGCACGCACCTGCGAAGTCATGAACCAGCTCAAGACCGACGATCCGGCAAAGATTCGCGCCGCCGGTGTGGTCGACCTGCCGACCCTGCAGCGCTATCTCAATTTCCATTTCAGCGTGACCATCGATCTGTTCGGTGCCGATGAGTCGAGCAATGCCGCAATCTTCTACAACTCCGGTCTGAAGGGCCGCTTTGAAGAGACCAAGCGCGACGACGACCATCGCCTGCATGGTCGCAGCTACACCGTGCTGGGTGTGCGCGACGGCAAGCTCATCGAACGCGAAGTCCCGATGCTCAATGCGCTCAATGAAGTGCTGCGCGACGACTACATCCGCGATTCGATCGCCGGCGTCAATCGCTGGAACAAGGTCATCGAGAAGGCGGGTATCCCCACGCGGCTGGTCGCGCCCCACAAGGCCTTCAACCGCAAGATCGGCACCCTGGCCGGCGTGAAGGTCTCGCCCGACGGGCGCGTGGTGAGCGAAGGCGAATGGGCGCAGCAGGCCTCGCAGTGGCTGCCAAGCGCAGAAGATCGCGCCTTCGTGTCCTCGCTGATGGGCCGGGTGGTCGAGCCGGGCAAGTTTGCCAACTGGATCGCGCCGCCGCCTATCGGCATCAACAAGCAGGCGCCCGACTTCGAGTACATCCGTTTCAGCTGAGCCGCCATGAACGCACCTGAGAGCGCCGTCATCACGCAGCATCTGATCGACCCGGAGGTCTGCATTCGCTGCAATACCTGCGAAGAGACCTGTCCGGTCGATGCGATCACGCATGATTCGCGCAACTACGTGGTTGATGCCGACAAGTGCAATCTGTGCATGGCCTGCGTGCCGCCGTGTCCGACCGGCTCGATCGACAACTGGCGAAAGCTGATCCGCGTCCAGGCCTACTCCGTTGATGAGCAACTGACCTGGGACGAGCTGCCGGCGCAGCGCGAATTGCCGGCGCAAGACGGCCCGGTGTCAGCGGCCACGCACGCTCAGGCTGAGACCTCGTCGTCGGATGCGGCCGGTGCAATGGGGAGCGCTGCTGATGAATCGATCGCGGATGCGCCGGCGCTGCCTTCGGCCGCAGGCGCGAGCCGCCCGCCCTGGTCGGCGGCTCATCCCTACGTCAATCTCTATACCCATCGCCGACCGGTCGTGGCTAGCGTCGCAGGCAACTTCCGGGTGACCGACCTTGGCACCGACAGCGACACGCACCACATCGTGCTCGACTTCGGATCGCTGCCGTTTCCGGTGCTCGAGGGCCAGTCGCTCGGCATTCTGCCGCCCGGAACCGATGCCACCGGCCGCCCGCACCATGCACGCCAGTATTCGATCGCCAGTCCGCGCGATGGCGAGCGGCCCGGCTACAACAATGTCGCACTCACGGTCAAAAGAGTGCTGGTCGACCATGACGGTCAGCCGGTTCGCGGGGTGGCCTCGAACTACCTCTGTGATCTTGCCAAGGGCGACGTGGTGCAGGTGATTGGGCCCTTTGGCAGCAGCTTCCTGATGCCCAACCACGCTGGCGCGCATCTGCTGATGATCTGTACCGGCACAGGAAGCGCGCCGATGCGGGCCATGACCGAACGGCGCCGTCGCGCCCATGCGCTGATCGGTGGTGGTGGAGGCGCAGGTGCTGGCAGCCCCGAGGGCCGCGCGACCGAAGACGGCCGACTGATGCTGTTTTTCGGCGCAAGAAACCAGCGCGAGTTGCCCTACTTCGGTCCGCTTGCCCGGCTGCCGCGCGATTTCATCGACATTGAGCTGGCCTATTCGAGGTCTGCCGACCATCCGCGCCGCTATGTTCAGGACGCCCTGCGTGAACGGGCGAGCGATGTGGCCGGGCTGCTGGCCGACCCGGCCACGCATGTCTATGTCTGCGGCCTGAAGGCGATGGAGGTCGGCGTGTTGCAGGCGCTGCAGGAGGTTGCCGCGACCCATCAGCTCGATTGGCCAACGCTGCACCAGCAGCTCAAGGCCGAGGGCCGGCTGCATTTCGAGACTTACTAGGGCACGGTCACAGACCTCGAGAGGCTCGGTCAGCGACCTCGATAGTCAAGAAGCGACTTTGCTCACATCGACCTGATCGTTTGTCTCGCGCCTTGCCCGCTCTAGTCTGTGCGACCGAGCTTCCTTGCGCGCCGATTTCTCGAGCACCGTCTTCCCATGTATCGCTACGACCGCTACGACCAGGCTCTGGTCGACGAACGGGTTGCCCAGTTTCGCGACCAGACCCGCCGTTTTCTTGCCGGTGAACTGCCCGAGGACGAATTCAAACCGCTGCGTCTGCAAAACGGTCTGTATGTGCAAAAGCACGCGCCGATGCTGCGCATTGCGATTCCCTACGGCACGCTGTCTGCGCTCCAGTTGCGAAAACTCGCCGAGATCTGCGACAACTATGACCGCGGCTACGGGCATTTCAGCACGCGCCAGAATCTGCAGATCAACTGGCCCGAACTCGCCCGTGTGCCCGATATCCTGGCCGAACTGGCCTCGGTCCAGATGCACGGCATCCAGACCAGCGGCAACTGCGTGCGCAATGTCACCGCCGATCATTTCGCCGGCGTTGCGCCGGATGAACTGGTCGATCCTCGCCCCTACTGCGAGCTGCTGCGACAGTGGTCGACCTTCCATCCCGAGTTCACCTTCCTGCCGCGCAAATTCAAGATCGCGGTATCGGCGTCGGCCGGCGATCGCGCTGCAGTGCAGGTTCACGATATCGGCCTGAAGATGTTGCGCAATCAGCAGGGTGAGCTGGGTTTCGAGGTCTGGGCGGGCGGCGGTCTGGGGCGCACGCCAGTCATCGCGCCGCTGATCAAGGCCTTCTTGCCCGAGCCCGAACTGCTCAACTATGTCGAAGCCATCCTGCGGGTCTACAACCGTTTCGGGCGGCGTGACAACCTCTACAAAGCCCGCATCAAGATCCTGGTGCGCGAGCTCGGCGCCGAACGCTTTGCCAGCGAGGTCGAGGCCGAGTGGGCGGCCCTGCGAGGTGGCCCGGCGACGCTGACGCCAGCCGAGATTGCGCGGGTCGCGAGCTGCTTCGAATTGCCCCCTTATCGCGCGCTTGCAAGCGATCCGCCCGCACTGCGCGAGTCCATCGAATTCGTGCCGGGCTTTGCAGCCTGGGCCAAACGCAGCGTGCATCCGCATCGTGTACCCGGCTATGCCGCCGTCGTCATCTCGCTCAAAGCCCACGGTGTCGCGCCGGGCGACGCCACGTCAGATCAGATGCGCGCGGTGGCCGATGCCGCCGAGGCTTTCGGTTTCGGTGAGATCCGAGTCAGCCATCATCAGAATCTGGTGCTGCCCGATGTCGAGCAGCGCTCGCTGCCGGCCCTGCATGCACTGCTGAAAAAACATGGCTTGGCCACGGCGAATGTCGGGCTGCTCACCGACATCATTGCCTGCCCGGGCGGCGACTTCTGTTCGCTCGCCAATGCGGTTGCGATTCCGGTGGCCACTGCCATCCAGGCGCGCTTCGATGATCTGGACGATCTCTTCGACATCGGAGAGATCGAGCTCAACATCTCGGGCTGCATCAATTCCTGCGGTCATCACCACATCGGTCACATCGGCATCCTCGGCGTCGATAAGGCCGGCGAGGAGTGGTATCAGATCTCGATTGGCGGCGTGCAGGGACCGGTCACAGCCATCGGCAAGATTCTCGGCCCGTCGTTTTCGCGCGGCGAGATTCCGGATGTGATCGATCGTCTGATCCAGACCTATGTCTCGCGACGCTCGTCGACCGATGAGCGCTTCATCGATCTGGTGCAACGCATCGGCATCGAACCCTTCAAGGAGGCTGTCTATGGCACATCTCATTGATCGCACCGGGTTGCGGCCCGACAGCTGGGTCCTCTTCGACGGTGACGCCGGGTCGATCGCACCGCAGGCCGATCTGCTGATTTCCTTTGATGAATGGCGTGAGCGGGCCCGGGTCTGGCAGCAGCACCGTGGTCGCCTTGGCCTGCTGGTCTCGCCATCCGACGATGTGAAGGCGATCGCAGGTGATTGCGGTCGTTTTGCGATGGTCGCGGTGCATTTCCCGAAGTTCAACGACGGACGCGGCTATTCGAGTGCGCGTCTGCTGCGCGAGCGACTCGGGTTTGCCGGCGAGCTGCGCGCGGTCGGCGATGTGCTGCGCGACCAGCTCTTTTTGCTGGCGCGTTGCGGATTCGACAGCTTTGCCCTGCGGGCTGATCAGGATCCGGTCGCGGCGCTGTCGGCTTTCAAGGATTTCAGCGTGCGCTACCAGGCTGCCACGGACGAAGTGCTGCCACTGTTTCGCAGGCGTACCGCGCTGGCAGCATGAAGATGCCGATGAATTCGGAGGCAGGCGCGATATCGGATGCGACCTCAGGCCCGACCTCAGGCCCGACATCAGGCCCGCCATCACCCTTGCCGATGAGCCCGACTCCTGGCTCATCGGCTCGCCTGCCCGGCAAGGTCTGGTTCGTTGGTGCCGGCCCTGGCAGCGCCGATCTGCTCACCGTGCGGGCGATTCGCCTGCTTGCCCGTGCCGACATCGTGCTGCACGACGCCCTGATGAGCGACGGGGTGCTCGAATGGGCGCCCGCCGCGCGCCATATCGCGGTCGGCAAGCGCAGCGGCGGTATCTCGACCGAGCAGCGTTTCATCGACCGGACTCTGGTCGAATCCGCCCGTCATCATGCGGTGGTGGTGCGCCTCAAGGGGGGCGATCCGACGGTGTTTGCGCGCCTTGATGAAGAGATCGATGCGCTTGATGCCGCAGGCATCGACTGGGAGATCGTGCCGGGCATTACCGCTGCCAGCTCGGCGGCGGCTGCCGCCGGGCATTCGCTGACCCGGCGAGGCGTGTCGCGCAGCGTGCAGATCGTGACGCCGCGACTCGGACGCGGCGAGGCTCAGCCGATGCACTGGGCCGAGGGCTTGAGCCGGGATGCCACGGTCGTGCTCTACATGGCAGGCCAGATGGCCGGCGAGTGTGCGGCCATCCTGATGTCGCGGGGCTTTGTGCCCGAGACCCCGGTGGTCTGCGTGCACGGTGCGTCATGGCCCACCCAGAGCGTCGACCGCACCACGCTCGGTGCGCTGGCAGTGGACGGTCTGGCGGTCGATGAGCGGCCGGTTGCATTGCTGGTCGGCGCGGCGGTGATAGAGCGCATGCGCGGTTCCGGCTCAATCTGGCCTGATCTGGTTCGCTGCGCCTGATCTGCATGGTGGCCGAGCGGCCACGCTGCAAGCCTAGCGCAGCCGGATGCGGTAATCGCCGGCAAGCGCTCTGGCATCTGATGCGGATCAGATCGTCGGCGCGGAATCGGCTGATGCGTCTGTTGCACCAAATCGAGTGACCCTGCGCGGGCGCAGGTACACCCGCACGCCCGGCGCCAGACCGAGCCGATCGCGCAGGATCGTGAAGCGCTCGCGCGGCAATTCGACGTCAACATAACTGTCGTCCGACACGCGCTTGAACTCGATGCGCGTATTCGGTCCGACCGTCAGCGTCTGGCTGAGCGTGACCGCCCAGGTGTCCTCCCCGGCCTCAGCCAGGATTTCCAGTTCGTGCGGGCGGACGTAGCTGACTTCGTCGGCGCCCCCGCCCGGTGCATGTCCGAGTCGACCATGAAAGAGGTTGACGTCGCCCAGGAACTGCAGCACGAAGGGCGTAGCCGGATGGTCGTAGACCTCATCCGGGCTGCCCTGCTGTTCGATGCGCCCCTGGTTCATGACCACCACCCGGTCTGCGACTTCCATCGCCTCGTCCTGGTCGTGGGTGACAAAGACGCTGGTCACATGCACTTCGTCATGAAGGCGGCGCAGCCAGCGGCGCAGCTCCTTGCGCACCTTGGCGTCGAGCGCACCGAAAGGTTCGTCGAGCAGCAGCACCTTGGGCTCGACCGCGAGCGCCCGGGCCAGCGCGATGCGCTGGCGCTGGCCGCCCGAGAGCTGGTGCGGGTAGCGGTCGGCCAGCCAGTCGAGCTGCACCAGCTTGAGCAGCTGCATCACCTTGGACTTGATCTCGGCTTCGCCCGGGCGGGTGTGCTTGGGGCGAACACGAAGCCCGAAGGCCACGTTCTCGAAGATCGACATGTGGCCGAACAGGGCGTAGTGCTGGAACACGAAGCCGACCTTGCGCTCGCGCACATCGGTGTTCGTCGCGTCTTCGCCGTGGAACAGCACGCTGCCGGCGTCCGGCACTTCAAGGCCGGCAATGATGCGCAGCAGCGTGGTCTTTCCGCAGCCTGACGGTCCCAGCAATGCGACCAGTTCACCGGCGGGGATGTCCAGATTGAGGTTGTCGCAGGCGACGGTGGCGCCGAAGCGCCGACTAAGGTTTCTGACTTCAATGCTCATTCGCTTCTGTCCCCGATCTCGCGCTTCTGGCCCTTCACACGCTGCTCGATCACATACTTCACAACCAGCGTCACCAGGGCCAGCGCGGCCAGCAACGAGGCAACTGCAAAGGCAGCCGCGAACTGGTATTCGTTGTAGACGATCTCGATGTGCAGCGGCATGGTATTGGTCTGGCCACGGATGTGGCCGGACACCACGCTGACCGCACCGAACTCGCCCATCGCCCTGGCGTTGCACAGGATCACGCCGTAGAGCAGCGCCCATTTGATATTGGGCAGCGTGACACGCCAGAAAATTTGCCAGCCACCTGCGCCGAGCACGCGCGCCGCTTCTTCTTGCTCGATACCCTGCGCCTGCATCAGCGGGATCAGCTCGCGGGCGATGAACGGGAAGGTAACGAAGACCGTGGCCAGAACGATGCCCGGTACAGCAAAGATGACCTTCAGGTCGTGGTCGCGCAGCCACTCACCGAACCAGCCCTGAACGCCGAACACCAGCACGAAGATCAGGCCGGCAATCACCGGGCTGACCGAAAAAGGCAGATCGATCAGCGTGAGCAGCAGACTCTTGCCGCGAAAGTCGAACTTGGTGATGGCCCATGCCGCGGACATGCCGAACACCAGGTTCATCGGTACGCTGATGGCGGTGGCAATCAGCGTGAGCTTGATGGCCGACAGCGCATCCGGCTCGGTGATTGCCGCGAGGTAGACATCAATCCCCTTCTTGAAGGCCTCGAAGAAGACCGTCGCCAGGGGCACGAACAGGAACAGCGTCATGAAGGCGAGCGCCGCTCCGATCAGCATACGCTGCACCCATACCGGTTCGGTGGTGGCATTTCGCATGGCCCGAGGCGCCACGCCCGTCGGAGCAGGCACGGCCGGCAGGGCCGCGATTTCGGAGGTGGTGGGGTTCACAGGCCCCCCTGGCGTTTGCGAGCCCATGCCTGCAGCAGGTTGATGACCAGCAGCAGCACGAACGCCGCCACCAGCATCACCACCGCGATAGCGGTCGCGCCAGCGTAGTCGTATTGCTCGAGCTTGGTGATGATCAGCAGCGGCGTGATCTCGCTGATCATAGGCATGTTGCCGGCGATGAAGATCACCGAGCCGTATTCGCCCAGGGCACGCGCAAAGGCCAGCGCGAAGCCGGTCAGCAGTGCCGGCATGAGGATCGGGAAAATGACTTTCGTGAAGGTCTGCCAGCGGCTGGCGCCCAATGTGGCCGCAGCCTCTTCAAATTCACGGTTGATGTCTTCCAGCACCGGCTGCAGCGTGCGCACCACGAACGGCAGGCCGATGAAGACCAGCGCTACCCACACGCCCAGCGGCGTATAGCTCACCTTGAAGGGCAGCCACTGCCCGATCAAGCCGTTCTGCGCATAGATTGCGGTCAGTGCGATGCCGGCCACCGCAGTCGGCAATGCAAAAGGCAGGTCGACCAGCGCGTCGATCAGACGCTTGGCCGGGAAACGGTATCGCACCAGCACCCAGGCAACGATGAGCCCGAAGAAGGCATTGAGCAGCGCTGCCAGAGCCGAGGCGCCGAAGGTCAAACGGTATGACGCCATCACGCGCGGTGTTGTGGTGGCATCCAGGAACTGCTGCCAGGTGAGCGTGAAGGTCTTCAGGAAGGCGGCCGACAGCGGAATCAGCACGATCAGGCTGGTGTACAGCAGCGCGAAGCCGAGCGCCAGGTCGAAACCCGGCAACACCGAGTGTCGCCTGAGCAGCGTGCGGGAGAGGATCACAACCTGGCCTGCGGCGGGCTCAACGCCCCTTGGCCGCAGCGATCACCTGGTCGTACAGGCCACCGTCGTTGAAGTGCTCTTTCTGCGCCTGGGTCCAACCGCCGAAGACCTCGTCGACAGTGAAGGTATTGACCTTCGGAAAGGCTTTCGCATAGCGAGCCAGCACTTTCTCGCTTCGCGGACGCAGGTTGTGCCTGGCGGCGATTTCCTGCCCGGCTTCGCTGTACAGGAACTGGAGGTAGGCCTCGGCCTGCTTGCGCGTGCCGCGTCTGTCCACCACCTTGTCGACCACGCTCACCGGGTTCTCGGCCAGGACCGTTCGGCTCGGATAAATCACTTCGAAGCCGCCGCCGAATTCCTTCTCGATCAGGGGCGCCTCGCTCTCGAAGGTGACCAGGGCATCACCGAGGTTACGTTGCGCGAACGTGGTAGTGGCGCCGCGGCCGCCGCCGTCGAGCACCGGCACGTTGGCGAAGATGCGGGTGACCAACGCCCTGGCCGCCTCCGGGCTCAGTCCGGCCTTGATACCGGCGCCCCAGGCGGCGAGGTAGGTGTAGCGACCATTGCCCGAGGTCTTGGGGTTCGGGATGATCACGCCAATGCCCGGGCGGCCGAGGTCGCTCCAGTCGCGGATGTTCTTCGGATTGCCCTTGCGCACCAGGATCACCGACACCGAGGTCGTTGGCGCGCTGTTGTTCGGCAGCCGTTTGGCCCAGTCCTGCGGGACGAGCTTGCCGCGCTCGAACAGGATGTCGATGTCGTTGGCCTGATTCATCGTGATGACGTCGGCCTCCAGCCCGTCCGCGACGCTGCGCGCCTGTCGGCTCGAACCCCCGTGGCTCTGGTTCAGCGTGAGGTCTTCGCCGGTGGTCTTCTTCCAGTGCGCGGCAAAGACGGTGTTGAAGTCCTTGTAGAACTCGCGCGACACGTCATAGCTCACGTTCAGCAGCGTCGGGCCTGCGGCCAGCGCGGGCGTGACAGCCACGATAGAAAGCGCCGCAGCCAGCATGGCGCGACGTCGAAGAGCGGACTTGGGGAACATTGCTGACTCAATTAGAAGGCACTGGGCGGCATGCTAGGCAGCGCCCCATCAACAGAGAAGGAACGAAACCGCGCTTGCTTGTTCACAAAGTGATTAAGCGCGGTGTCGAAGCTAATGTCCTGATACAGATCTGGTAGCGCTCAAATTGAAATGGCATTGGTGCGATGCAGTTTCGCAGGTCATGCCGGTTTGATCCGCTCTCGCAGCCGTTGTGCGAATGCCTCGATCTCAGGCGCCACCCCGGGCCAGAAGGCATCCGCCGGCGCATCAAGGACTGTGGCTCGCAGCAGTCGATGCAGCGTGTCCGGCTGCGGCGTCAGCGGCCCGGCGAAGCGAACGCCTTCCGGGCCGACAACCACCACTGTCGGGAAGGTCTCCACCTCGAAGTCACCCACGAGCTCGGATTCATCTTCGATATCGATCCAGTGTCGAAGCAGTCCGCCGTGCTTGGCCAGCAATGCCGATGTCACCTGCTCCCACATCGGCGCATGTTGGTCGCACAGGCGGCACCAGGCAGCGCACAGGCAGGCGATGTGAATAGTCTGATCGTTCATGCCTTGATCCTACGACGGTTGACGATCATGCCGCCGGCGGTCTGCATGCGCGCGATTGCGCACAACGGATGCGCGATTCAGGGCTGAAATGGTCTGATCTGGTGCGCTGCGCCTAAGTCCTGTGCAAATCGGTCCGGCATAAACTTGCTCTCTATAATGGGTTCTTTACCCAACCGGAGATCAAGCATGAAGCCGTCCCTGACTACCCGTCGTCGCGTCCTGTCCGGAGCTGGATCAGTCGGCCTGCTGGCTGTTGCCGGCTTTTCCGGCGGGGTGCTCGCTCAAACCAAGCCGAAGGTGTCGGCCGTCTACACCGTTCCGGTCGAGCAGCAGTGGGTCAGCCGCATCCATAAGGCGCTTGGTGCGGCCAAGGCCAGCGGTGAGATCGAGTATGAGTTCGCCGAGAGCGTGGCCAATGCCGACTACGAGCGGGTCTTGCGTCAGTTCGCCGAAAAGGGCAGCAACATGATCGTTGGCGAGTCGTTTGCCGTCGAAGCGGCAGCGCGCAAGGTGGCCAAGGATTATCCGAAGATTGCTTTCCTGATGGGTTCGTCCGGCAAGCCTCAGGCGCCCAACTTTTCGGTCTTCGACAATTACATCCAGGAGCCTGCCTACCTCACCGGCATGATCGCAGGCGGCATGAGCAAGTCGAACAGGATCGGCATGGTGGGCGGTTTCCCGATCCCCGAGGTCAATCGTCTGATGAATGCCTTCATGGCCGGTGCCCGCGAGGTCAATCCCAAGGTCGAGTTCATGGTGACCTTCATCAATTCCTGGTTCGATCCGCCCAAAGCGAAAGAAGCCGCCTTTGCGATGATCGGCAAGGGCGCCGACATCCTCTATGCCGAGCGTTTCGGTGTGTCCGATGCGGCCAAGGAAAAGGGCAAGCTTGCCATCGGCAATGTCATCAATACCCAGGACAAATACCCCGACACCGTGGTGGCCTCAGCGCTCTGGAACATGGAGCCCACGATTGCTCGTGCCCTGGCGGCCTACAAGGACGGCAAGTTCAAGCCTGAGGATTATGGCCAGTACTCGATGATGAAATACAAGGGTTCCGAGCTTGCGCCGCTGGGCAGCTTCGAGTCGAAGATCCCTCCCGATCTGGTGAAGAAAGTGCGCGACCGCGAAAAGGCGATTCTCGATGGCAAGTTCGTCGTCAAGATCGACGATGGCGCACCCAAGGCCACCGCGAAGTAAGCCATGACCATGGGCGAGCCGGCGCTGCGCCTGACCGGCATCAGCAAGCGCTTCGGTGCGCTGCTCGCCAACGATGACATCTCGCTCGAGCTCGGGCGCGGCGAGGTGCTCGCCCTGCTTGGCGAAAACGGCGCGGGCAAATCCACACTGGTCTCGATCCTGTTCGGTGATTACCGGCCCGACACCGGCTCGGTGGAAGTGTTCGGACGCAAGCTCGAGCCGGGTGATCCGGCGGCCGCGCTGGCGGTGGGCATCGGCATGGTCCATCAGCATTTCACGCTGGCCGACAACCTCGATGTGCTCGACAACGTGCTCATCGGTACCGAACCGTGGTGGCGGCCGATGTCGCGGCGCGCTGCAGCACGCGCAAGGCTGCTCGAGCTGTCCGAACGCTTCGGTCTGCAGGTCGATCCGTCGGCGCGGGTGGGCGATCTGTCGATCGGCGAAAAGCAGCGGGTCGAGATCCTCAAGGCACTCTATCGCGATACCCGCATCCTGATTCTCGATGAGCCCACCGCGGTGCTCGCGCCCCAGGAGAGCGTTCAGCTCTTTGCCACGCTGCGTGCATTCGTCGAGGCCGGCCTGTCGATCATTTTCATCTCGCACAAGTTGGGCGAGGTGCTCGCGGTCAGCGACCGGATTGCGGTCTTGCGCCAGGGTCGGCTCGAGGCGGTGCTGCCGACGCATCAGGCCGATGCGGCCACCCTGTCGATGCTGATGGTCGGGCGCAGCATCGAGCGCCCGGTGCGACCTGCACCGATGCAGCCGGTGGCCGGGCAGGTGGTGGTGCCTGCACTCTCGGTCGATCGGGTCGATGTCCGCGAAGGCGCGCGTCAGCGGCTGCGTTCGGTGTCGCTTGTGGTCAATCCGGGTGAGATCGTGGCGATCGCCGGGATCGCCGGCAACGGCCAGCAGGCGATTGCCGAACTGGTCTGCGGGCTGCGCTCGCCGGATGCCGGCACGGTGAGTGTCGAGGGCAAAGAACTCGGCGCCGATCCGATCGACTGGATCCGCGCCGGGGTCGGCCGCATCCCCGAGGATCGCCAGCATCTGGGCGTGATCGCCGCGGCCAGCATCGCAGAGAATGCGGTCGCCGAGCATTACCGTGAGCCGCCTTATGCGCGGGGTGGCTGGCGAGTCGATCGTCGCGCGATCGATCAGGCAGCCACCCGCATCGTGGCCGACTATGACGTGCGCTGTCGCGACATCGGGCAGGCGACGAGTCAGTTGTCGGGCGGCAATATCCAGAAGCTGCTGCTCGGGCGGGTGCTGTCGCGCCATCCCCGGCTGATCATCGCTGACCAGCCGACCTGGGGTCTGGATGTTGGAGCCATCGCCTGGATCCATGCCCGGCTGATGTCGGCCGCCGCGCAGGGGGCAGCGGTCCTCCTCATCTCCGAGGAACTCGACGAGATCTTTGCGCTGGCCGATCGTGTTTCGGTGATCTCGCAGGGTCAGCTCTCGCCGGCACTGCCGGTGGCCCAGTGGACCATCCAGTCGCTCGGCCTGGCGATGACCGGCTCGCTCAAGCACGAACAGGCCGCCAGCGATGCGACTTGAGCGTCGCGATGTCGTGCCGCCCCAGGCGCTGGTGCTGGCGCCCCTGACTGCGGTCGCGGTCACGCTGGCGGTCTGCGCGCTGCTGGTGGCCTGGGCCGGGGCGCCAGTCGGGCGCACTTATGCCCTGCTCTTCGAGGGCGCCTTCGGGTCGCGCTTTGCGCTCACCGAGACGCTCACGCGGGCGACGCCGCTGATGCTCACCGGCATGGCGACCGCGGTCGCCTTCAGAGCCCGCTTTTTCAACATCGGCGCCGAGGGGCAGCTCTATCTGGGCGCCCTTGCGGCGGTCGCAGTCGGCGGCCTGCACGACGGCAGCGGCTTCGATCTGCCTGTGCCCCTTCATGTCGCGCTGATGATCCTTGCCGGCATGGTGGCCGGCGGCGCGCTGGTGCTCGGGCCGGCGCTGCTGAAAGTGCGTCTGGGCGCCGATGAGGTGGTGACCACCCTGCTGCTGAATTTCATCGTGCTGCTGCTGGTGTCGCTGATGCTCGATGGGCCGATGAAGGACCCCGGCGCCATGGGATGGCCGCAATCTGTCGGCCTCAAGCCCGAGCTCGAGTTCACGCGGCTGATCGACAAAGCGCGCGTGCACAGCGGTCTGCTGATCGCGATCGGTCTGGCCGTGCTCACCTGGGCGGTGCAGCGCTTCACCACCTGGGGCTTCGAGTGGCGCTCGGTCGGTGAGAGCCCGGCGGCCGCCCGATTCATCGGTATACCGGTCAATGCGGTCCTGCTGCGGGCAGCGCTGATCTCGGGCGCCTTCGCCGGTCTGGCGGGTGTCTCGGAGGTGGCCGGGCGCGCCGGCTATCTGACCCTCGACATGTCGCCGGGTTATGGCTATGCCGGCATCGTGATCGCCATGCTTGCCGCACTCAATCCGCTCGGCGTGGTGCTTGCGAGCATTTTCATTGCCGGCATGCTGGTCGGCGCCGACGGCATGACCCGCGAAGTCCCGGTGCCCAGTTATATCGCCGATGTGATCGTGGCGGTCGCCCTGATCTCGATGCTGGTGGCGACCATGCTCGCCCGATATCGCATTCGTCGCGGCTAGCCGCGGCCCGCCCGATCACGCATCCGACATGACCGATATCGCCGACAACCTGATGACTGCGAGTTTCTGGATCGCAGTTCTGCGCATTGCCACCCCGCTCATCCTGGGCACGCTGGGCGTGTTGCTGTGCGAACGGGCAGGCGTACTCAACCTGGGCATCGAAGGGATCATGAGTGCCGGCGCCTTCGTCGGCTGGTTTGCGGTCTGGCAGGGCGCAGGGCTGTGGGGCGGCGTGCTGGCGGCCGCGATGGCCGGAGCCGCTTTCGGCCTGCTCCACGGCTGGCTCACCGTATCGCTCGGTCTGTCGCAGCATGTCTGCGGGCTGGGCATCACCCTGCTGGCCACCAGCCTGTCCTATTACGCCTATCGCATCTATTTCGCCAAGGTCAGCAGTCCGCCCACCATCGAGCCCTTTGCCGGACTGGGCGCGCCCTTCGATGCCATCCCGATCGTCGGCGAATGGCTGGCCTCACTCACGCCGCTCAGCGTGCTGGCGCTCGCGCTGGTGCCGGCAATCGGCTGGCTGCTTTATCGCACGCCTGCGGGCCTGGCCCTGCGGATGGTGGGTGAGAACCCGGCCGCGGCGCAAAGCGCCGGCGTGTCGGTGGTCGCCACCCGCGTCAGCGCGATCGTGGCGGGGTCGGCGCTGATGGGAATCGCCGGCGCGTTCCTGACGCTGGCCGCCTTCAATGCCTTCTTTTTCAACATGGTCAACGGGCGGGGCTGGATCTGCGTCGCGCTGGTGGTGTTCGCCTCGTGGCGCCCGGGCAAGGCGCTGCTCGGGGCGCTGCTCTTTGCCGGATTCGACGCGATGCAACTGCGGCTGCAGCAGGGTGCAGGCAGCGAGATACCCTATCAGCTGTGGCTGATGCTGCCCTATGCGCTGTCGATCCTGGCACTGGTGTTCATGGCCCGGCGGGTGGCCTATCCCCAGTCACTGATGAAACCCTACCGCAAGGGAGAGCGCTGAGATGTTCGATCTGATGGTTCGCAATGCGACGCTGCCCGACGGGCGGGTCGGTGTCGATGTTGCCGTCCAGGGCGAGCGCATTGCGGCGGTCGAGCCGCATGCGGTGCTGGCGCAGGCCGCAGCCGGTCGCGAGATCGACGCCGGCGGCCTGCTGCTGTCGCCGCCTTTCGTCGATGCGCATTTCCATATGGACGCCACCATGTCGCTGGGCCGCCCGCGGCTGAACCAGTCGGGGACGCTGCTTGAGGGCATCGCGATCTGGGGCGAACTCAAGCCCGACCTGACCCGCGAGGCGATCGTCGAGCGGGCGCTCGCCTATTGCGATCAGGCGGTTGCCCGCGGCCTGCTCGCCATCCGCAGTCATGTCGATACCTCTGATCCGCGCATGGTCGCAGTCGAAGCGATGCTCGAGGTGCGTCGGCGGGTGGCGCCCTATCTCGATCTGCAGCTGGTCGCCTTTCCGCAGCAGGGCGTGCTCGCAGTGCCGGCTGTCCGCCCTGCAACTGCTCGAGCGGGCGCGCGATCTCGGCGTGGACGTGGTCGGTGGCATTCCGCACTTCGAGCGCACGATGGCCGAGGGCAGCGAGTCGGTGCGGCTGTTGTGCGAGATGGCTGCGCGACGCGGCTTGCGGGTCGACATGCATTGCGACGAGTCCGATGACCCGATGTCGCGCCATATCGAGATGCTGGCCTGTCAGACCGTGCGGCTCGGGCTGCAGGGCCGGGTCAATGGCTCGCATCTCACCTCGATGCATTCGATGGACAACTACTATGTCTCCAAGCTGATGGCGCTGATGGCCGAAGCAAGGCTGTCGGCGATTGCCAATCCACTGATCAACATCACCCTGCAGGGGCGCCACGACACCTATCCGAAGCGCCGCGGCATGACTCGCGTCCCTGAACTGATGGCGGCCGGCATTCCGGTGGCCTTCGGTCACGACGATTCGATGGATCCCTGGTATTCGCTGGGCTCGGCCGACATGCTCGAGGTGGCGTCGATGGGCCTGCATGTGGCGCAGATGACCGGCCAGTCGCAGATGCGGACCTGCTTTCAGTCGGTTACCGAAACGCCCGCGACCATCATGGGCCTTGTCGATTACGGCATCGCGCCCGGCTGCTTTGCCGACATGGTCCTGCTGCAGGCGGGCGATCCGATCGAAGCGATCCGCCTGAGCCCGCCGCGTCTGGCGGTCGTGCGCCGCGGTCGGGTGGTCTCGGAACAGTCGCCGGCCACCGCGCGACTCAATCTTGCAGGTCGACCAGCGAGCGTCGATTTCCTGCTGCGCCTGTAAGGAGAAAACAATGCGACAGGACCCGCGTTTTGCCAATCTGTTCATCGTCGATCACCCGCTGATCCAGCACAAACTGTCGCTGATGCGCGACCGCAGCACGCCATGCCAGCAGTTTGCGCAACTGCTCCATGAACTGACCCTGCTGATGGGCTACGAAATCACCCGCAATCTGCCCTTGCACAGCCGGCCGATCGAGACCCCGATCTGTGCGATGGACGCGCCCTTCATCGACGACCGGAAATTGGCGGTGGTGCCGGTGCTGCGCGCCGGACTCGGCATGGCGCAGGGCCTGATGACCCTGGTGCCATTTGCCGCCCAGGGCCATATCGGCCTGTTTCGCGGTGCGGATCTCAAGCCGGTCGAGTACTACGTCCGCCTGCCCGAGATCGAAGGTCGTAGCTTCATCGTCTGCGATCCGATGCTCGCCACCGGCTACTCGGGGGCACATGCGGTGCAGGTGCTGATCGACCGGGGGGTGTCACCGCGCGCCATCCGGTTTCTGGCGCTTGTGGCAGCACCTGAAGGGGTGGCTGTGATGCACAACCGTCACCCCGAGGTGCAGGTGTTTGTGGCCGGACTCGACAGTCATCTCGATGAACGCGCCTATATCGTGCCCGGCCTGGGCGATGCCGGCGATCGGATCTTCGGTACCGAGCACTGACTTGCGCACTGAAGTGTGAGCTCATGGACAGGCTTGACGGCCCGATTGCTGCCATGCTCATCGAACGCTTCCTGCCGCCAGCCGGGCTTGCCTCGGTCTACAATGAGCGCCTGCCTTCGATCCTCAGATGCATGGTCTGATGGGCCTGCGAAGCTTTCTCGTTGACCCGGGCTGTCTTTGAAGAAACCCCCCTCAGATCCCAAGAATCGCCAGTTTCTCGAGCTCAACCGATATCGGCGCGAGCGCGTGATGCTGCATGTCTATCTGCTCAGCGGAACCCGCTTTACCGGACGTCTGCGTTCATTCGACGTGCACACACTGCTGCTCGAGACTCAGCAGGGCGATATGGTTATCTATGCCCATGCGATCAGTACGATCGAGCCTGCGCTCAATGTCCGCGGGCGGCGTGCGCCGGGTGCTTCCGCTCCGGCCCGTCGCTTCGACATCGGCGGCGCACCGCGCCGAATGCCATTCTCGAATGCCAACCAGTTGCCGGCCGAAGGCTCGACGCAATTCGAAGGCATGCCCGAGACCGATCCGGACGTTGAATTTCCGCCGCCCGCGCCACCCACCCGAAGCCCCGCACCGACGGTGACCATCGTGCGCCGTCGCTCGAGGCTCGTGCAGAAGTAGACTGCGCGCTTGCCTGGCCGAATCAGGCCGAGGATTGTCTGCCGGGCCGAGTTGATGCTTCGCGGGCTCGGTTCAGGGCTTGAGCCGGGTGACTGCCGGGATGAGCAGCGCGATCGCGCAGGCCAGCCCACAGGCGCCGGCAGCCACCGTGAACGCCATGGTGAAGGCTGCCCCAAGCGCCGTCCGGTCGGCGGTCAGGATCGAACTGGCATTGCCGACCGCAGCCAGAATGAGCGAGGTGAGCACCGCGATGCCGATCACACCGCCAAACGATCGAAAGAGCGACACGGTGGCGGTGGCCACGCCGACCATGGCCGGTCCGACGGCCATCTGCGCGGCGACTGTCAGGACTGGCAGGGTGAACCCCACACCCAGGCCGAGCGGGATCATCAGCATCGCCAGGCCGACTCCCGCTTTCGGCGAGATGAAGGCAATGCCAAGCAGCGCCAGGCACGACAACAGGCAACCTCCGGCGGCAATCCAGCCAATCTGGGGCACTTTGAGCATCACACGGCCCGAGGTGAAGGCGCCGGCGGGAACCGCCAGCGTGAGGGCGATCAGCCGCACTGCCACCTGATCGGCGCGCGCATCACCCACGGTCTGCATCGACAGAGGCAACAGCACCGTGCATCCGACCAGCACGAAAAAGGTCAGCGAGGTGACCAGGCAGCAGGCCATGACCGTGCGGTTGCGAAACAGTGCCAGCGGCAGGATGGGCTCGGCGGCATCGGACTCACGCCAGCCCCACAGCCCCAGAAGCATCACCCCCAGCGCGATCAGGCTCAGGGTCGAGGTGCCGAACCAGCCCGCGCCCTGGCCGATGCGGGTGAGTGCAATCAGGATGACCGCAATACCGGCGGCCAGCAGTGCTGCGCCCAGCCAGTCGATACCGGCGTCGCGCCGTGATTCGCCAGCCGACGGGAGCACGCGCCTGACCATGAAGATCGCAAAAAGCGCGATCGGCAGATTGACCAGAAAGATCGACCGCCAGCCCAGGTGCTCGGTCAGATAGCCGCCGAGCAGTGGAGCGGCCAGAGCCGATGAGGCGAAAACGCCCGAGAAATAGCCCTGGTATCGGCCACGAGCCGGTCCTGAGACGAAATCGGCGATCGCAGTCTGAGACAGTGCAAACAGCGCGCCACTGCCCAAACCCTGCAGCACCCGTGCACCGATCAGCATCGGCATCGATACCGAGACGGCGCACAGCAGTGAGCCGACCATCGCGGTCGACATTGCGATCAGCAGCATGCGGCGTCGACCGTGCAGATCCGACAGCTTTCCGTAGACCGGCGTGGCGATCGTGCCGGCCACCAGATAGCCGGCCATCACCCAGGCGATCAGCGACAGGTCGTTGAGCTCGCGGCCGATGGTGAGCAGCGCAATCGGCACCATCGACTGGTCGATTGCCCCGAGGAACGTCGCCGGCAACAGCCCGAGCACGACCTTCTTGATCTGCTCGGGCGTTCGTTCGGGCGGGCTGTGTCGCTCGGTCCGACTGACGCTGGCTGATGGGTCGGCGGCCGCGACGCTCGGCGCTTTCGCCTCAGGCGCCAAGCAGTTGGCCGCCGTCAACTGCGATCGTCTGGCCGGTGACCCAGCGGGCCTGATCCGAGGCCAGGAAGAGCACCAGATCGGCCACCTCATCGACCGTGCCCAGGCGTCCGAAGGGGATGCTCGCCAGGATGCGACCGTAGAGCGCCGGGTCGCTGGCCTTGCGCTGCTCCCAGGTGCCGCCGGGGAACTCAATCGAGCCGGGCGCCACGCAATTCACGCGGATGCCCTTGCGGGCGAGCAATGCGGCCTGGCTGCCGGTGTAGTGCGACACCGCTGCCTTGGCCGCGCCATAGGCCGGCGTGCGGGCAGACGGGCGCAGCGCCGAGATCGACGAGATGTTGACGATGCTGGCCGATGTGCCCTTTTCGAGCCAGGGCAGTGCGGCGCGGCTGGCGCGCACCACCGCCTGCACATCGACGCCCAGGCTGGCCTCCCAGCCCTCTTCGGTATCGCCCAGCCCGAAGGCCGAGGAGTTGTTGACCAGTACATCGATACCGCCGAGTGCTTTGGCGGCAGATTCGACCCAGTTGACGATTGCCTTGGCATCACCCAGATCGCAGACCGATGCATGGGCGGTGACGCCATGGGCTGCGAGTTCGGTGCGGGTGGCTTCGAGGGTGTCGGCGCCCCGGGCGCAGATCGAGACTGAGGCGCCGGCGCTGGCAAAGCCCGCCGCGATGGCGCGGCCAATGCCGCGGCTGCCGCCTGCGACCAGCACCCGGCGGCCGGCGAACTTGAAGATCTGGCTCATGTCGGTGTCTCCGTCGTTATCGTTGTCGAGAAAAAGAATTTTTCAGCTGACGTTTTCAGCTGAAGGCCTGGATGCCGGTCTGGGCACGACCCAGGATGAGGGCATGGACGTCGTGCGTGCCTTCGTAGGTGTTGACCACTTCGAGGTTGACCAGGTGACGCGCCACACCGAATTCATCGGAGATGCCATTGCCGCCCATCATGTCGCGCGCCAGCCGTGCGATGTCGAGTGCCTTGCCGCATGAGTTGCGTTTCATGATCGAGGTGATCTCGACCGAGGCACTGCCTTCGTCTTTCATGCGACCAAGACGCAGGCAGCCCTGCAATCCGAGCGTGATCTCGGTCTGCATGTCGGCGAGCTTTTTCTGGATCAACTGATTGGCCGCTAGCGGGCGGCCGAACTGCTTGCGATCGAGCACATACTGACGCGAGCGGAACCAGCAGTCTTCGGCCGCACCCAGCGCGCCCCAGGCAATACCGTAGCGCGCGCTGTTCAGGCAGGTGAACGGGCCTTTGAGGCCTTCGACGCCGGGCAACAGCTGGGCATCGGAGGCGAACACGCCATCCATCACGATCTCGCCGGTGATCGAGGCGCGCAGTCCGACCTTGCCCTGGATCTTGGGCGCCGACAGGCCCTGCATGCCCTTTTCGAGGATGAAGCCCTTGATGCGGCCATCAAAATCCCCACCCTGACATTTGGCCCAGACCACGAAGACATCGGCGATCGGGCTGTTCGAGATCCACATCTTGGCGCCGGTCAGCAGCCAGCCGCCATCGACCCGTTTGGCGCGGGTTTCCATGCTGCCCGGGTCGGAGCCATGATTCGGCTCGGTCAGGCCGAAGCAGCCGATCCATTCGCCAGTGGCAAGCCTGGGCAGGTATTTGCGCCGCTGCGCTTCGGTGCCGAATTCAAAGATCGGCAGCATCACCAGCGAACTCTGCACGCTCATCATCGAGCGATAGCCCGAGTCGATGCGCTCGACTTCACGGGCGATCAGGCCATAGGCCACGTAGTTGAGGCCCGGTCCGCCGTATTCGGTGGGAATGGTGGGGCCGAGCAGCCCGAGCTCACCCATCTCGCGAAAGATCCCGATGTCGGTCTTTTCATGGCGAAACGCTTCGACCACCCGAGGAGCGAGCTTGTCCTGGCAGTAGGCCGCTGCGGCGTCGCGGATCATGCGCTCGTCTTCGGTCAGCTGGGCGTCAAGCAGCAGGGGGTCATCCCACTTGAAGACGGCCTTCAGGCCACGGGCATTCTCGGGTGCATTCATTGATCGTCCTCGGAAAAGTGGTCGCGCAGGAGCATGACAAGGCCGGGCAGGCAGCGGCGCGGTCAGGGGCAAGACTGCAATTCTAGTCTGCCGTGCCCTCGGAGTGCTTGCCGATCTGCGCCGGTCTGCTTGCCAACCGCGACTTGTGCAGTACCATCGACCGGCCGAAAACCACAACGAAGATGCTCATGACCATCGAAACCGCAACGCTTGGAGGCGGCTGCTTCTGGTGCCTCGAAGCCGTCTACCTCGATCTGGAGGGTGTCACCGGGGTCGAATCAGGCTATGCCGGCGGCCAGATCCGCAATCCGAGCTATGAGCAGATCTGCGAGGGCAATACCGGTCACGCCGAGGTTGTCAAGATCGACTTCGATACCGATCGCATCAGCTACCGCGACATCCTGCAGATCTTTTTTGCGATCCACGATCCGACCACCCTCAACCGTCAGGGCAATGATGTCGGCACGCAATACCGCTCGGTCATCTATACCCATTCCGAGGTTCAGCAGGCCACGGCACAGACGCTGATCGACGAACTCGAACGCCAGCGGGTCTTCGACGATCCGATCGTTACCGAAGTGATGGCGGTGCCCGAATACTTTCCCGGCGAGGCCTATCACCAGCGCTATTTCGCCCGTAATCCCTACCAGGGCTACTGCATGATGGTGGTGGCACCAAAGGTGGCGAAGTTTCGCAAGCAGTTTGCAAGTCGCCTGATCAAGTCGCCGGCGCGCTGAGCTCGGTTTGGCCCCATCAGTTAAAAACGGAAGCCCTGTCATACTGGAAAAATCGTTTTTTTTCCCCAGTTAGGGTAAGGTTCGCGCCGCCGGCTCGTTGAGGCCGGCTCATTTTCTGGAGGCTTTCGTGATGAAGCGCTTGCTCTTGATCCTGTCTGTGGCCCTTGGTTTGAGCGGTTGCGGCTACAACAATATCCAGGTCGCCGACGAGACGACCAAGTCGGCCTGGTCCGAGGTGCTCAACCAGTACCAACGCCGTTCCGACCTGATTCCCAACCTGGTCAATACCGTCAAGGGCTATGCCGCCCAGGAAAAGGACGTGCTGACCCAGGTCACCGAGGCGCGTTCGCGTGTTGGCCAGATCAAGGTTGATCCCTCGAATCCCGAGTCGCTCAAGCAGTTCGAGTCGGCACAGCGTGACATGGGCAGCGCCCTGTCGCGTCTGCTGGTGGTCTCCGAGAACTATCCCCAGTTGAAGTCGGATCAGAATTTCCGCGAACTGCAGGCGCAGCTCGAAGGCACCGAGAATCGCATCACCGTGGCGCGCAAGCGTTACATCGATGCGATTCAGGGCTTCAACGTCATGGTTCGCCAGTTCCCGGTCAACCTGACCGCGATGGTCTTCGGCTACAAGGAGAAGCCCCAGTTTGCGGTCGAAAACGAACGCGAAATCTCGAAGGCGCCGACCGTGAACTTTGGCGCTCCGGCTCCTGCCAACAAGTAATGAGTCAGGCACGACAGGCGCGTTGAGCGGCTTGACGGCGGCGACATGACAGCAGCGAATTTTCCGGCTTTAGATCGCAGGCGAACGCCAGGCGGCGGTCTGTTGGGTGTCGTGCGGGCCTGGCTGCTGCTGCTCACGGCCTGTGCGGCCTTGCTGCTGGCAGGCGGCGCGGCAGCCCAATCGCTGGTCGCTGTGCCGCCGCTGTCGGCACGCGTGACCGATCTGACCGGAACCCTGTCTGCGGCCCAGAAGGCGCGACTCGAATCTGAACTGGCCTCGCTCGAGATGCGCAAGGGATCGCAGCTTGTGATCCTGATCGTGCCGACCACCCAGCCCGAGGTCATCGAGGACTATTCGATGCGGGTGGCAGAGGCCTGGAAGATCGGACGCGGCAAGGAGCGTGCACAGCGCGATACCGGTAACAAGCGCGCCGATGCCATCGACGATGGCGTGCTGATCCTGGTCGCCAAGAACGATCGCAAGGTCCGCATCGAGGTGGGTTATGGCCTGGAGGGCGCAATTCCGGATGCGATTGCCAAGCGCATCATTTCCGATGGCATCACACCGCGCTTTCGCGAAGGCGATTTTTTCGGCGGACTCAACGCGGCAGTCGATCTGCTCACGCATCGCATCGACGGCGAGGATCTGCCGGCACCACGCCAGCCTGGTGCCGGTGCTTCCGAAGAGGGGCCGATGGCCCTGGTGCCGCTGCTGATCGGGTCTTTCATCATCGGTATCGTGGTGTCGCAGATGCTCGGCCGCTTCATTGGCGCAGCCGTCGCCGGCGGCGGCGCCGGGATGGCATCGGCCGCGGCCCTGTCGTCGGGTCTGTTCGGTGGCGTGATCGGTGCCGGTATCTTCGCGCTGGTGCTGGCCGTTGGCGGCAGTCGAGGTGGCGGCGGCGGCGGGGGAGGCGGACTGCAACCGATGGGTCGCCGAACTTACCGCCAGGGGCCGGTGTTCATCCCCGGCGGTTTCGGAGGCGGGGACGGCGGTTTCGGCGGAGGCGGCGGGTTTGGTGGGGGCGGCGGAGGCGGTTTCGGTGGGGGAGGGGCTTCCGGTGGATGGTGATCGCGAATCAATGACACCCCGATACGGCCTCTTCCGGTGGCTGTATCACATGTGGATCGGCCCGATGCATGTACGGGCGGTGTTCACCCGTGAGGCGTTTTTGCGGATCGAGCAGACGATTGCGCAGGGCGAGCGTGAACACCATGCCGAGCTGCGCTTTGCGGCCGAATCGTCTCTTGGAACCTCCGAGTTATGGCGTGAAGTCAATGCGCGTCAGCGTGCAGTTGATGTGTTCTCGACCCTGCGCATCTGGGATACCCACGATAACAATGGGGTGCTGGTCTATCTGTTGTGGGCCGACCATGCGATCGAGATCGTGGCCGACCGGGGCGCTACGGCCAGGGTCGATCCGGCGGTCTGGGAGTCTGCCTGCGCGCAGTTTACCAACGCCTGCCGCGATGGTCGGCATGTCGAGGGCGTGATCTCGGCGATCGACACGATTAATCAGGCGCTCGCCCGAGCGTTTCCGTCGGAAGGAATCGACTCCCCCGACGAGTTGCCCAACGAGCCCTTGATCCTGCGTTAGCGGATGCCGGTGGTGCGTGCCGTCACCGGGGCAATCGATGCCTTGGGTCGGGCGAGCATGATGGAAACGCCAGCCGGGCCGGTCCGGCTTGACCGTGACCCAGTGTCGATGACTGCCTGCGCTGCAGCGATCGTCATGCGACCGGTCAGCAATGCAAAGCAGGCCTCGGTGTCCCGCTCGATGCGATACCCGGAGGACAGCGCTCTGGCGGCTTCGTCCAGACGCGCCGCCGCGTTGTGCGGCTCACAAGCCGCGATCTCGGCCTGGAAGGCTTCGACCTCAACCTTGAGCCGATAGGTCCGGCTGAGGTAGTAGCGGGCCATATGGACGATGGCGCCGCCTCGCCAGAACTGCTTGCAGTGTTCGAGTTCGTGAATCACGGTCGGTCGGTCTGCAGCAAAATCGGATCGAATGATCACGAATAAACCCATGCTCAGACCGATCAGCCGCCCGGGCATCCGCTCGACGGCCAGGACTGGCACCGGCAGCACTTTCCAGAGACGTTCCATCAGGATCTTCATGCGAAAACAGGTGAGCAATTTTCATGCCGCTGATTTTTGGGGTGCGGCAAGTCGTTGATCCGAAAGAGTGTGTGATCTGTTGGGTCGCTGTGTGTGAAACCGACTGTAAAGAAAACCGACACTGGCGGGGCAAAGGCCCGGTCTGGGCTAGGATCGTCCATGGTTAAAGATGCGCTTGTTGGTGAGATGTCGTGCCGGCCTGCAGCGCACGGCCGGGGGCGTCGTCTGATGCTTGGCGGGCTGCTGCTGGTGTCGATGGCGCTTCATGCGCTGGTACTTGTGCCGTTGTCCGGGCATTTGGGAAGCGCGACGCCCAGGGCGGTTGCGCCACCCGAGCCAATTCGGGTGGCGCTGCTGCAGCCCGATTCGTCGCTGAGTGATAAGCCGCGGGCCATGTCGCCGGCCAAGCCGATGGCCGATGTTCGTCGGGCGGACACCGCGCCGGCACCCAGAGCGCTGCCTCCCGCTACCCCGGGTCCGATTGAACCGAGTTCCTCTTCGGTGATCGCCGAGACCGCCTCGGTTGCCAACGAGCCGATCTTGTCGGGCGATTCGTCGCCTGCGGCGAGTGCGGCGAGTGCGGCGAGTGTACGGGGCGACACCGTCGAGTCGACTGGCGCCCTGCCTTCTGCGTTTCCCGGAATGTTCCTGGATGTTTCGCCTGAAGGCCCTGCGGGAAGTGGGGTGCCCGGCGGGCTTGCAGCGGGACAGGGCGCCGAAGCGCCGCTGCCAGGCTTGCCCGGGTCGCGCACTCAGCGTTTCAGGGTTTACTGGGGTGATTTTTCGAAGCAGCAGTCGGTCGCCCGGCTGGAGTACCGGCTGGTCAACCAGGGCGACCGCTACGAGCTTCGCACCGACGTCCGGGCTGAAGGCCTGATTTCGCTGGTGTATTCGGGCACGCTCAGTCAGGTCAGCGTGGGCAGCCTGGGGCCTGATGGGCTTGAGCCTTCGCGCTATGTCGAGATTCGCAGCAAGTCTTCCGAGCGTGTGGTCGACTTCGATCGCAAGCTCGGTCAGCTGATGTCGCTCGACGGCAGATCCCCCGTGCCGATGCCGGTCGGCACCCAGGACAGGCTGTCGGTGTTCTATCAGCTGGGCCTGATGATGCGTCGCGAACCGTCGACGGTGACCGCCGGACAGGTGATCGACATGCCGGTCGCCTCGATGCGTGCGGTTCAGCGTGAGCGATTTGTCGTGGTGGGCGAAGAGATGCTGATGCTGCCAGGCGGCCCGATCCGGGCGCTGCACCTTCAGCGGCCGGTGCCTGCCGGTAGCCGCGATCCCCGGATCGACCTCTGGTTGGGGTACGATTTCGAGATGATGCCGGTGCGTCTGCGTCTTGAAGAGTCGGCCGACCGCGTGCTCGATCAGGTGATCGATCGGGCGGGTTGAGTCAAGATCACGGCGGCGCGGTCGGTCGGCGACGGCAGCATCGACCCGCAGCCGATCAGTCCGGGTCCGCATGGCCCGAGGCCGCATTCCATGCATGTCTGCAGTAATTCAGGAGTCGTAAATGGCTGACACCGATGACCGCCCAGGCGGACTCAATGTGCTCGGCGGGCCCTTGCTGGCCTGCTCGTACGATCCGCTGACCGGCTTTTTCCGCGATGGCTGCTGCGAGACTGGCGTCGACGATGTCGGCAGCCACACGGTGTGCGCACGCGTCACCGCCGACTTCCTGGCCTTCAGCAGAAGCCGCGGCAACGATCTGTCCACGCCCCGGCCCGAATACCGCTTCAAGGGTCTGGTCGAAGGCGATCGCTGGTGTTTGTGCGCCGCGCGCTGGTTAGAAGCCTACGAAGCAGGCATGGCGCCGCCGGTGGTGCTCGAGTCGACCCACGAGATGGCGCTTCGCATCGTGCCGCTGCAGGCGCTGCTCGCCCATGCCTGGGGTCAGCGCCCCGAGCGCCATCGCAACGCCGACTGATCGATCGACCCGGACAACGCCGCCATGAAACTGATGATCGTGCCAGTGACCCCTTTTCAGCAGAACTGCTCGATCCTGGTCGATGAGACCACCGGGCAGGCGGTGGCGATCGACCCGGGCGGCGACCTCGACCGGATCGACGAGGCACTCAAGACCGCCGGCGGCAAGCTCGAGAAGGTCCTGCTGACCCATGGGCATATCGATCATTGCGGTCAGGCCGCCGAGTTTGCGCGCCGCCATGGCGTGAAGATCGAGGGGCCTCATATTGATGACAAGTTCTGGATCGATCAGCTGCCCGCCCAGGGGCAGCGCTTTGGCATGCCGCCGCTGGAGGCCTTCGAGTCTGATCGCTGGCTGAACGACGGCGATACCGTGCATTTCGGCAATATCGATCTGAAAGTGGCCCACTGCCCGGGACACACCCCGGGTCATGTGGTGTTCTTCCAGCCCGAGACCCGGTTGGCAGTGGTCGGCGATGTGCTCTTTCAGGGCTCGATCGGACGCACTGACTTTCCGCGTGGCAACCACCAGCAGCTGCTCGACTCGATCGTCCAGCGATTATGGCCGATGGGCGACGACGTTGCTTTCGTGCCAGGCCATGGCCCGATGTCGACTTTCGGCGATGAACGAGCGAGCAATCCGTTCGTGAGTGACGAGGCGCTCGGGGCGAACTAGCCCCGTTCTATTGCCATCCGGGTTCTCCGGAGGGGCTCCACGCGGAAAAGCGTGAGATTTTTCATGTCGGTGAGTTTTACAGTCGGGCCTTTCAGGGGCCTGCTGTGCCTTTGCGCGCTTGAGCCCGGATCTCGGTTGAATTGACTTGGCTTGCGGGTCAATAAGCGAGGTTTCCCATCCGGAAGGATTGGTTTTTTGCGTTTGGGATCGAAGGGGTTTGAGGAAAATCGAAGGCTGTGAAATCAAAAGCGGTCGGGGTCGTAAAGGTGTGATTTTCCTCACGTCGGCGGTTCTTACAGAGCATCCAGTGTTCAGAGGGTTTGTTTTTCTAAAGCTATGAAATTAAAGTACATTTCTGTCTGGCATGACTTGTGCTTATTGATTCGTACGCCATATCGGCGCCTAAAAATTCTAGATAGAGGTCGAAATGAACGGAATCAAAATCGGTTTGAGCAAAAATATTCTTGCTGTTTCTGTTGGTGTAGCAGTGTCGATGTTTGGTACAACTGCGAATGCAGATCCTTTTATCAGTGGGTCGGTTTCATTTGTCCAAACCCCTGGGTCAACCTTTACCCTGACAGGAGGGTCGTCCAATTTCGAAACGGCGACCGGGTTTGATTTTGGCGGTCAAACTAATAACCTTCTCGTCGTTAGTACGACCCTGAGTGGCCTGACTACGACGTTTCCGACGATGTCACTCGGTACGTTGAGCAGCTTTACTTTCGGCCCCGCGCCCGGTGTTGCGGTTAATCCGCTGTGGAAGATTACTTCCGCCGGAAGCCCTTACAGTTTTGCGGCGACCAGTTTTGTCATTGATCAACAGACCGCAAACGCCATAACGCTTCATGGTTACGGCAAGTTGAGTCTGACTGGTTACGCGGATACCGACGCGCGATGGGACTTCAGTGCCAATAAGACCACCGACTCGCAAAGCTTCTCAATGTCTACCGGAACCGTTCCGGTCCCTGGGACGCTGGCAATTCTCGGGCTCGGTCTTGCCGGTATGAGCCTTACCCGCCGTAAAAAGGCCTGATCACTCCTCGCCCGAAGCTAAACGGCGCCCTCGGGCGCCGTTTTTCATTCCTGCAACAGCCCGCCTACTTCCCCGCCCCCCACGAATCCTTCAGCGTCACCGCCCGATTGAACACCGGCCTGTCCGCGCTGTGCTCAACGCGATCCGCCACGAAATAGCCATGCCGCTCAAACTGAAACCGTTCCTCCGGTTTCGCCTGCGCCAGCGACGGCTCCAGATAGGCATGAACCACCTGCAAGGCCATCGGATTCAGGCAATCGAGCGGATTGCGCCCTCCTGAATCAGGGTGGGATTCGGTGAAAAGCCGGTCATAGATCCGCACTTGCGCCGGCAGGCCGTGGCGCACCGAGACCCAGTGGATATTGCCTTTCACCTTGTAGAGGTCGGCCCCTGGTGTGCCCGACTTTGAATCCGGAAAATAGTTGGCCAGCACTTTGGTCACCCGGCCGTCGGCATCCGCCTCGAAGCCGGTGCACTCGATCACGAAGCCATAGCGCAGTCGCACCCGATTGCCCGGATAGAGCCTGAAAAAGCCCTTCGCTGGCTGCGCCATGAAGTCGTCGCGCTCGATCCAGAGTTCGCGGGTCAGCGGGAAATGCCGCAGACCGCGCTCGGGTTGGTGCGGATGGACCGGTGCGCTGCAGGCTTCTTCGAGTGCCTCCGGGAAATTCACTAGCTCAAGCCGGATCGGATCGAGCACCGCGGCGGCGCGCGCTGCACTTGCATCCAGGTCGTCGCGAAGCGCCTGCTCGAGCACCGCAGGTTCCACCCATTGGCTGGCTTTCGAGACGCCGATGCGCTCGCAAAAAAGGCGAATCGACGACGGTGTGTAGCCGCGCCGGCGCAATCCCACCAGCGTTGGCATGCGCGGATCGTCCCAGCCGTCGACCGACTTCGATTGCACCAGCTCCTGCAGCTTGCGCTTGCTGGTAACGGTGTAGGTCATGTTCAGGCGCGCAAACTCGATCTGCCGGGGCAGCGGCCGCTGAAAGAATCCGCCTTCGGCCACCCGCTCCAGTATCCAGTCATAAAACGGCCGATGGTCCTCGAATTCGAGCGTGCACAGCGAGTGGGTGATGTTCTCGAGCGCGTCCGACAGCGGATGCGCATAGTCGTACATCGGATAGATCGCCCAGGCGTCGCCTGTGCGATGGTGATGGGCATGGCGAATCCGATACAGGATCGGGTCGCGCAGATTGATATTCGGCGAGCCCATGCCGATGCGGTCCCGCAGCACATGCGAGCCCTCGGGCTGGCTGCCAGCGCGCATTTCGCGCAGAAGCGCGAGGCTCTCTGCGGCGGGTCGATCGCGAAACCGCGAGTTGGTACCCGCTTCGGTCAGGGTGCCGCGATGTTCGCGGATCTGATCGGCGCTCTGCGAGTCGACATAGGCATGACCCGCCTGCACCAGGTATTCGGCAAAGCGATAGAAATGCTCGAAGTAGTCGCTTGCGTAATAGAGATTGGACTCGACTGAACTCGCCTCGCCGCCTGCCCCTGTTTCGCCCCTGTCCCATCCGAAACCGAGCCATTTCACGGTCTCAAGGATCGAATCCACATATTCCTGGTCTTCCTTGACCGGGTTGGTGTCGTCAAAACGCATATGGCAGCGCCCGGCATAGTCGATCGCCAGCCCGAAGTTCAGGCAGATCGACTTGGCATGCCCGATATGCAGATAACCGTTGGGTTCGGGCGGAAACCGGGTGCGGATCTTTGCCGGGTCGATCGCACCAT
>JAPLQF010000037.1:42337-49011 GCA_026399875.1 Burkholderiales bacterium
TCGGCAGTCGTGGGATGTCCGGCCCAGCGGCGTTGGGAATAGGTGCCGGCGGTCAGATCGCTATCGATCGCCTGCCGGATGAAATTGCTGGTGCGCGCAGCGCCCTCGGCATCGGATGACGCACCGGGCGATTCGTTTGACGAGGCTTTGAGCGATGTTGACACAGGAAAAAGGGGCGTAGAGGTGTGATTGAAGTGATCAGGTTGTGAGCCGAAAAGCGGAAAGCTGCTGTTGAAGTTGACGATGCCGCCGTTCGCATCTCCCCGGATTGTAGCGGTGTCGCTGCCACTGCCGCTCGAAGGCCGAAAGCGGGGGCGAAGTGTCGGTTGGCTTTACACAGGGCAGGCTATGGAAAGTGACCGATTTCTCTAAATGTTTGATTTTGTGACGTAAGTCACTGCTGGCACCGCGTTTGCTACTAGGAGCATGACTTTAGTCACGCCGCGATTCGACTTGGTAGAGGCTGCGGGGTGGTGGTCCAACAACTTTGAAAGGATCTCTTATGAACACTTCGGTCTCCACCTTGCGCAACGCGGCAGTTGCGGTGTCGTTGCTTTTCGCCGCTTCGGCAGCCTCCGCGACCGCGATCAACGCGTCGCCGTTCAATTTGACTAACACGACGTCTGTTGGATTCGGTCAGCAAACGGTCGCCCCTGGTGCCGGCTTCGCCTTTGAATACATTTTCAACGTGCCGACGGCTGTCGGTGGTCTGTATTCGAACATCAACTGGTCGCCAGCATCCACGACCGCGACTGCAACTCTCTTCCAGTCCGACGCGGCCGGCAATCTAGGCGCTAATCTTGCCACCTTTACCGCGACGTCGGGTACCAATCTGGTTCTGAGCTACACCGGGATCCTGTCCGGTTACTACACGGTCGCTTTGAAAGGCACCGCAGGCCCGGGTACCACGACACTCGTTTCGGGTCAGGCGTCAGTGATTCCTGCGCCGGCAGCACTTGGTCTGGTTGGTATCGGTTTGCTCGCGCTTGGCCTCGGTAGAAAGGCAGTCAAGGCCAAAGCCTGATCCAAGCGACTTTGATAAGGAAATGGCCCGCTTAGGCGGGCCATTTCTTTGGCTGTTCGCGTTCGTTCGGGCTGAGTGGTGTCGGATAGCTTTATACAGAGCTTGATGATTCATCGGACCGATATCAGCAGTTAGTTGATTCTGTGATGTACATTTCAGACGGTATTGGGTTTGTTTCTGATTTCGTAACTTTTGTCACGTTTGGCTCGGATTCTGCTGGAGGTCGTCAGTTCTAACTCCCCCTTTGAAGGATCTGAAATATTCATCTTGATACAAGCCTTTCGCAAAGGCGCGCTTGCTCTCGCACTGTCCGCCCTCAACGTCGCCGTTGTCGCTGCACCGATTAACATCGGTTTGGTTGTTACGGAGAGCATTAGCAATTCGCATCATTTTCTTACAGGCTCGGCCTTGTCTCAGGTTTACTCAATCTGACAAATGCCGCCGGTTCGCTGTCTGTGTCCAACAATTCGAATCAGATCGACGGCAGCCTGCCTGGCAAATTCTTCGTGTCTGACTCCATCGGCGACATCAGCTCCCAGCTTTCTTCTTTCGGTGCAAACTCGAACGGTAACGTGACGCTCAGCTACGGTTCGATCACCAGTGGTTATTGCGGCTTCCAGTTCACTTCGAATTCGCCCGCCGGGATCACCTGTTCGGAGCAGGTCTCGGCTCGCGTGCCGGCTCCGGCTGTGCTGGGCTGCCTTCGGGCGTAGGCAAAAAAAGCCCGCTTCGGCGGGCTTTTTCCTTATCTGAAGCGCTTCGAAAACCGAAGCACCCGACCCGCTCAAACTCCCAGCAGGTCCACCTCGAACAACAGCGTGGCATTCGGCGGGATCACGCCACCGGCGCCGCGTGCGCCATAGCCAAGATCGGCCGGGATGATCAGGCGACGTGTGCCGCCAACCCGCATGCCCTGCACGCCCTCGTCCCAGCCGCTGATAACCTGCCGCGCACCGAGGCCGAATTCGAAGGGCGATCCGCGATCCTTGCTCGAGTCGAACTTGCGGCCGGCCGCGCCGTCGACATACAGCCATCCGGTGTAGTGGACCTGCGCGGAACAGCCGGCGGTGGCTTCAGGACCGTCGCCGACAACGACATCTTCAATCTGCAGACCCGAAGGGGTGGTGGTATAGGCCATTTTCTGGGGCTCCTGTGGTTGGCGCGCGCACGATATCACGCCTGGTGTACCCAAGGCCCTGGAGGGCTTGTGTGTTCAGCCTCAGCCAGCCTGGTCAGCGCGGCTGGGCGTTCTCGTAGCGCTCGCGCAGATCGGTCAGTTCGCTCAGGACTTCAAATGGAAACCCCTGTCGCCCGCTGCGGGTCTCGAATGTCAGGCTGTCGAACACCTTGTGCATCGATTGAGGGCTCAACCAGTTGGCGGCAAATTTTTCGATCAGATGAGGGTAGTCGCGAGCGGTCTGCTCGAGAAGTCCGGCCGGTAAATGAGCGAGCAGTGCCAGGGCGTCAGGACTCGGTCCTCGAAGCACGGCAGGCGCACGCAACGCGACCCAGGTCGCCTCGGCCTTGGGGTCCGGTTTCGGATAACAGGCCTTGGGTTCGACTATGACGGTCCGGCGCGAGCGATCGGATTTTCCGGCACTCGCAACACTGTTCCATCGTTTGAGGGTGCTGAACATCTTGAAAGTACTTCCTGTCTGAATCGGTGGCCTTACTTGCCAGAGATACAATTTAGCTTCGCGCCCTCTTTGTCTTTATGCCCAGGAAACTTGTCACATGACCGACCACTTTATCGCCCGTCCCGCTGCCGTCCTTCGGGGCTCGATCAGGGTGCCCGGTGACAAGTCGATTTCCCATCGATCGATCATGCTGGGGGCGATTGCCGACGGCACCACCCAGATCGAAGGTTTCCTCGAGGGAGCGGATGCGATTTCCACAATGAATGTTTTCCGCGCACTAGGGGTCGCGATCGACGGTCCGTTCGATGGACGGGTTTCGGTGACCGGCGTCGGGCTGAACGGTCTGAAACAGGCTGCATCGGATCTCGACTGCGGAAACTCAGGCACCTCAATGCGCCTGCTGTCAGGCCTTCTCGCTGGCCAGGCCTTCGATTCCTGTCTGGTGGGCGATGAGAGCCTGTCCAGGCGCCCGATGAAGCGGGTCACCGATCCGCTCGCTGCCATGGGCGCGAGCATCGCCTCTCAGGATGGTCGCCCGCCCTTGCGGATCAGCGCCCCCGGCAAGCCCCTGAAGGCGATCGACTATGTCATGCCGATCGCCAGTGCCCAGGTGAAGTCCTCATTGATGCTCGCCGGGCTTTATGCCGAAGGCACCACCCGCGTGACCGAACCGGCGCCGACCCGTGATCACACCGAGCGCATGCTCACCGCCTTCGGCGTGACGGTCGAGGTGAATGGGCCGGTCATCAGTCTGCAGGGGGGGCAGCGCCTGACTGCCACCCAGATCGACGTGCCGGCCGATATCTCTTCAGCGGCCTTCTTTCTGGTGGCGGGTGCGATCGCCCGCGATGCCGATCTGCTGATCCGCCATGTTGGCATCAACCCGACCCGTACCGGCGTCATCGATATTCTTCGGCTGATGGGCGCCGATCTGACGCTCGAGAACTCGCGCATCGTCGGCGGTGAGCCGGTGGCCGATCTGCGTATCCGCTCGTCTGAGCTGCGCGGAATCGATGTGCCGCCCGAGCTGGTGCCGCTGGCAATCGACGAGTTTCCGGTGCTCTTCGTGGCGGCTGCCTGTGCCCGCGGGCGCACGGTGGTCACCGGTGCCGAAGAGCTGCGTGTCAAAGAGTCCGACCGCATTGCGGTCATGACCGAAGGCCTGGCTCGGCTGGGTATCGGCGTCACCCCGACGCCTGACGGCATCATCATCGAAGGTCGCGGCGAACAGCAGGCAGTGTTTTCTGGCGGGGAGGTCGATTCGCATGGCGATCATCGTCCGGCGATGGCATTTGCGGTTGCCTCGCTGCGTGCCGCCGGTCCGATCACCATTCGCGATACTGTCAACGTCGGGACATCTTTCCCTAACTTCGTCGAACTCGCCACAACTGTTGGTATTGGCCTTGAAAAACACGCCTGACATGGTGGCCTGCAACCTGGATAGAGTCCCGGCTTCTTTGGCGGCGCTCGATGCCCGCCAAGCTCTGGTGCTGACCATCGACGGGCCGACCGCCTCGGGCAAAGGCACGATTGCCCAACGGGTGGCGCAATCGCTCGGTTTTCACTATCTCGACAGCGGCGCGCTTTACCGCGTGGCCGCGCTGGCCGCGACCCGTGCCGGTGTCAGCCTTGACGACGCCGCTGCGCTGGCCGACATCGGTGCGAGCCTGCCGGTTCGCTTCGAGCCGGACGGGCGCGTCCTGCTGGCGGGCGACGATGTCAGCGAGGCGATCCGCACCGAGCCCGCTGGGCAGGCCGCCTCGCGGGTGGCGGTTCATCCGCCGCTGCGCGAGGCACTGCTCGCGCTGCAAAGGGGCTTTCAGCACGCGCCCGGTCTGGTCGCCGACGGGCGCGACATGGGAACCGTCGTGTTCCCGCAGGCTGCGCTCAAGGTCTTTTTGACCGCCACCCCCGAGTCCCGAGCCGATCGCCGGTATAAGCAGTTGATCGAAAAGGGTATTTCTGCTAACCTAATGGCCCTTTTGCAGGATCTGCAGCAGCGTGATGCGCGCGACCAGTCGCGCGCGGTTGCGCCGCTCAAGCCTGCGCAGGGCGCGTACCTTCTCGATTCAACCGGCCTCGATGTCGACCAGACGGTCGAACAGGTCCTGAATCGCTGGGCTGCGCGCAGGTAGCGATCGTCGTGTCGCCCGGGCTTCAGCCCGGTTTTCGCCCGCTCGCATTGTCATCAACACCGCCAGTTCCCGGGGCCTGCTTCGCGTTTTGCGGCCATCCTCGTGACCGGGCGAGATCCACACTGGAAGTCAATTTTGAACACAGTTGCCATCCCTGAAACCGAAAGTTTTGCGGCCCTTTTTGAAGAGTCGCTGTCCAAACAGGAAATGCGCCAGGGCGAGGTCATCACCGCCGAAGTCGTGCGCATCGATCACAACTTCGTGGTCGTCAATGCCAGCCTGAAATCAGAAAGCTTTATCCCGATTGAAGAATTCCACGACGACCGCGGTCAGCTCGATGTCAACATCGGCGACTTCGTCTCGGTGGCAATCGATTCCCTCGAAAACGGCTACGGCGAAACACGCCTGTCGCGCGACCGCGCAAAGCGCCTCGCCGCATGGGTCAATCTCGAGCGCGCGCTCGACGATGGCGAACTGGTCAGTGGCACCATCACCGGCAAGGTCAAAGGTGGCCTCACGGTCATGACCAACGGCATCCGCGCCTTCCTGCCGGGCTCGCTGATCGACATGCGTCCGGTGAAAGACACCACGCCCTTCGAGGGCAAGACCATGGACTTCAAGGTCATCAAGCTCGATCGCAAGCGCAACAACGTTGTGCTGTCGCGTCGTGCGGTGATCGAACTCTCGCAGGGCGAAGAGCGCGCAAAGCTGCTCGAGACGCTGGCAGAAGGTTCAATCGTCAAGGGCACTGTCAAGAACATCACCGATTACGGCGCCTTCATCGACCTCGGTGGCATCGACGGCCTGCTGCACATCACCGATATGGCCTGGCGCCGCGTGCGTCACCCCTCCGAGGTGCTGTCGGTCGGCCAAGAAGTCACCGCCAAGGTCCTCAAGTTCGACCAGGAAAAGAACCGTGTCTCGCTCGGCGTCAAGCAGCTCGGCGACGATCCGTGGGTCGGCATTTCGCGCCGTTACCCCACCGGCACGCGCATGTTCGGCAAGGTCACCAACATCACCGACTACGGCTCATTTGTCGAGATCGAGCCGGGCATCGAGGGTCTGGTGCACGTGTCCGAAATGGACTGGACCAACAAGAACGTCAATCCCGGCAAGGTGGTGGCGCTCGGTGATGAGGTCGAAGTCATGGTGCTTGAGATCGACGAAGAACGTCGTCGCATCTCGCTCGGCATGAAGCAGTGCAAAGCCAACCCGTGGCAGGAATTCGCTGACAACCATCGCAAGGGCGACAAGGTTCAGGGCTCGATCAAGTCGATCACCGACTTCGGCGTGTTCCTGGGTCTGCCCGGTGGCATCGACGGTCTGGTTCATCTGTCCGACCTGTCCTGGAACAAGACCGGCGAAGAAGCCGTTCGCGATTTCAAGAAGGGCGACGATGTGGGTGCGGTGGTGCTGGCAATCGATGTCGAGCGCGAGCGCATCTCGCTGGGTATCAAGCAGCTCGATGGCGATCCGTTCACCAACTACGCGGCCGAGCATGAGAAGGGCGCAGTGGTCACCGGTACCGTCAAGGCGGTCGATGCCAAGGGTGCGGTTGTCGATATCGGCGGCGATATCGAAGCCTATCTGCGGGCTTCCGAAATTTCTCGCGACCGCGTCGAAGATGCCCGCAATCACCTGAAGGAAGGCGACAGTGTCGAAGCCATGATCATCAACGTCGATCGCAAGGCGCGTTCGATCCAGCTCTCGCTCAAGGCCAAGGATGCAGCCGACCAGCAAGAGCAGATGACCCGCCTGACCCAGACCAATGAGCGCGAGAACGCCGGAACCACCAGCCTGGGTGCGCTGCTGCGCGCCAAGCTGGACAACCGCGAGTAAGATTTCCAGTCGGACAGTTCGCTCAGCGCAGCGCATTGA